>NZ_OY781872.1:0-1200000 GCF_963677065.1 uncultured Methanoregula sp. | reverse complement strand
ACGACCTTCTCAACCTCCGCTCCCGCGGCTTTTGCCCCGTCAAGAAAACTGTCGAGCAGGGTCTCCGTATTGCCGTGCCGGTGCGGGCTTCCCGATACCCCGAGAACTTTTATCGTCATGCCGCTCCCGCTGAAAGGCGTTTTTTCAGCTCGGCGAGTACAGTCTGTGCCAGTTGTTTTGCATCGGCCTGTGCAGTCGGGTGATGAAGGATCGCCCCGGACTCATCGACACCGTTTATCATCAGGTAACTGATGTCCGCATCCCGGATATCCACGACATGATAAAAACATTTCACGGAAGGAACTGCTGCGTCAAAGACATGCGGCCAGGTCTGCCCGGCAGTTGCAAGGAAGACCCCGAGACGTTTTCCCCTGCGCTCCGGAGGGACAACGGGCAGTTTGAGCACGTACTTCCGGGATCGGAAGACCTGCGCCCGGTCAACGAGCATCTTGACCTGCGAGGCAAGGCCCATGCAGAAGATGGGCGAGGAGAGGACAATGCAGTCGGCCTCGATGATCTTGTCGTGATAGATATCGAGACCGTCGCGCTGGATGCACCTGTTGAGTTTCTCGCAGGCATTGCACCCCCGGCAGGGGTTGATGTTCGCCTCGGTTAAGGCCGCCTTCTCGACAGAAACTTCCGGATCCCGGCCCATCTCTCCAAGCACCCAGTCCAGCAGGGTCTCCGAGTTGCCGTGCCGGCGGGGACTCCCGGCAAAGGCGAGGACTTTTATCGTCATTACATCTCCTTTTGTCCGACAGGATGAAAAAAGATTGGATAGCGATCCGTCCGTGACAGAGAGACAAAAAAGAGAACACAGGGAACGGGATGGTTGCCCCGTTCAGATCTTCTTGAAACAGAGGTACCAGTCTTTGCACTCGTACCCCTCGGTAGGCCGCTTTTCCATCTCGGCAGCGGTCTTGGGCGGCGGGACAACCACCTTGTCACCCGGCTGCCAGTTGGCGGGTGTCGAGACCTTGTACTTGTCGGTGGTCTGGAGCGCTTTTACAAGCCGGATGATCTCGGGCATGAACCGGCCGTTTGAAAGCGGGTAATAGATCATGGCCCGCATGATCCCCTTGTCATCGATGAAGAAGACGCACCGGACAGCGGCCGTGGTGCTCTGGCCCGGCTGGATCATGCCGTACTTCTTTGCCACCTTCATGTTCAGGTCGGCGATGACCGGGAACGGGATCGAGACTCCCATCTTCTCCTTGATCGCATGTACCCAGGCCAGGTGCGCCGAGACGCTGTCCACCGAAAGACCGACAAGCTGGACATTGAGGCTTTTGAGTTCGTCATTGATTGCGGCAAACGCGAGGAACTCCGTTGTGCAGACCGGTGTGAAATCTGCGGGATGGGAGAAGAGGACAACCCACTTTCCCTTCAGATCCGCAAGCTTCAGCGGCCCGTGCGTGGTCTCCGCTTCAAACTCCGGTGCGGGCTCGCCCAGCACCGGAAAACTGATACCGGATTCTTCCGCCATAGGAACCACGGGTACCTTACTTCATCACTTCGTCGAGCTGGGCTTTCCCGTACACATACGCCGGCATGCCCGAGAGCAGGAAGGTGACCCGGAGCGCCTCTTCCACTTCAGCCTTCGTCACGCCTATGTTTGCAGCTCCTGCCAGCTGGGCCCGGACCGCATGCTGGTCCCTCATGGCGGCAGCAATGGCAATCGCGATGAGCTTCTTGGTCTTCTTCGAGAGCTTGCCATCGTCCCAGATGTGCTGCTCGAAGCGCATGACCAGCTCAAACATCTCGGGCTCCCTTGTGGTCAGCTCGCGGAAGAATTTCGGCACTTTCCCGATCTTCTTCTCAAGGCCCTTGAGATCCTTGGCTGCTGCTGCACTCACGGCCGGCTTCTTTGCCGATGCCTTCTTTACTGCGGGTTTCGTTACGGTTGATTTCTTTGCTACTGGTTTCTTTACTGCCATAATTTCAATCCTCCAATACCATGGGCTCGCCGCAGCAGATCAGTTCGCCGCCGCCAGCCTCTTTGACCACAACAACATTTCCGCAGATCTCGCATTTGAAGACCTGCCCTTCCTTGGATACGTTCACCATCTCTTTCCTGCCTGCGGGAAACAGTTCCCGCAAAAACCGGAATGATTCTTACCGTCTGCCTGGTTCCGGCACCAGCATTCATGCCAGCGGTGCGGTGCTTATTTGGAAAAATAAGGGATTACTGGAGACTCTTCCCGCGTTTTGGCGGGTGCTTGGCGTCTTCCGGAGTCTTGATGTCGGGGCGGATGTGAGTCATCGGGAAGCACTGGTACTCCTCGCAGGAGCAGGCCGGGCACTTCCGGAGATCCTGCTCGCTCTTGTCGAGCGTGAGCTCCTTTCCGCAGTCGATACACACATATTTGCCCGGCCCGACTTTTGCGCCGGCATTGTAGGTTTTCTGTTCGGTCAAACGACTCACCAAACTTCTCATTCACCTGAAAGATATATATGGGTTGTGTTGATGCACACCGACAGGCAGAGAGTCCAGACCCGTTTGCGGTTGCAAAACTATATTGCATATTTTTCCTGATGGTATACTATGGTAAAGGTAATCGGCATCCTTGGAAGTCCCTTGACAGAGGGGAACACCGCACTCCTGCTGCGCCAGGCGCTCCGGGGAGCGGCGGATGCCGGGTGCACAGTCGAGGAGATCGCGGTTGCCGGTCTCGATTTCGAGGCCTGCAACGAGATGTTCTTCTGCCGGGATCACGAGACCTGCATCATGGACGACGACATGCAGCTCATGTATGAGAAGATCAAATCCGCGGACAGCATCATTGTTGCAACGCCGGTGATGACCATGGGCATTCCCGGAAAACTCAAATCGTTCATGGACAGATTCCAGGTCTTCTACATGGCAAAATATCTCCGTAAATCCCCGCTTGTCGACAAGGACCGGATCGGGTGGAGGAGAGGACTCTTCATCTGTATCTCGGGTATGGCTGTGCCGGAAGTCTTTGTTGGCGCCAAACTGACGGCCAGTACATTTTTCGATATCATCGACTGCCCGTACAGCGACGAGCTCCTCATCAATGATATGGACAGGATACTGGACGTAGCGGCCCGGTGCGATCTTCTCGATGCTGCATATGAGAAGGGATTATCCCTGGGAAAAACGCTTATTCAGGACTGCCCGTCCTGATCGCGTACCAAAAAGCCCCGGGGGTATTCCGGCAATCTCCAGTTACCCTGTGGAATCGGGGAGAAAGGCTTTTTTTAAACCGGAAACCGCGTTCAGGATATATGTCCCCGTTCCCGCAGGCTCACGTGCCCGGACCGGGTGACAATGATGTGATCAACAAGCTGGATCCCGACAAGCCGGCCGGCTTCCTTCAGCTGGGTGGTGATGGCGATGTCCTGGGGGCTCGGCTCAAGCGATCCCGAGGGATGGTTGTGCACGCAGATGACGGACGCGGCCCGGTCCACGATGGCATCGGCAAAGACTTCACGCGGGTGGACGAGACTGTGGTTGAGGAGGCCGACCGTGACAATCCGGTTTCCCAGCACCTCGCCGGCGCCGTTGAGGGTGATGCAGACGAAATGCTCCTGCCGTTTGTCCCGGAGGTTCTTCACAAGCGGCAGGACATCCTCGGGTTTCGTGACCCGGCCCTCCGGCCCGGACTGCGTGAAGTAGCGCCGGCCCAGTTCAAAGCAGGCCAGGATCTGGGATGCCCGGGTCGGGCCTACCCCTTCTATGGCCCGGAGATCCGCATAGCACAGATCCGGCTTCTGTTCCTGCAGGAGGACGCAGATCTCCTTTGAGAGCGTCCGGACATCCCGGTTTTTTGTTCCCCTGCCGATGATCGCCTCGATGAGTTCGGTGTCCGAAAGGGCACCGGCTCCTTTCCTTGCAATGACTTCACGCGGCCGGTCCTGGATGGGCAGATCTTTCATCTTCTTCATAATAATCAGGTCTGGGGATGCACGGATGGCGGGAGGATAAATCCAATCGGTATCCTTCCACGCAACCAGGTGCGGTTGATCAATATATATTATGCATTGTATATTATTGTCGCCCCCGACAGCCGCTCGTGAAGAAACACGGCGCTGCAATGCCCCATGAAGAATGTTTATGAAGCACCCCCGCCTAACCATAGCTTCATGGCAACCATAGAGAATGCAAAGGAAGCGTTTGCCGGCGAATCGCAGGCAAACCGGAAATACCAGGCGTTTTCCGAGAAAGCTGCCGAAGAGGGATTCAAGAATGTGGCAGTCCTGTACAAGGCAGCATCCGAGGCCGAGGCTATCCATGCAAAGAAGCTCTTAAAAGTCATCTCCGCGGTCGGACCCACCGCGGCAAACCTCGAAGCCAGCGTAGCCGGGGAGACCCATGAGTTCGAATCCATGTATCCCGCGTTCGTCAAGGAGGCCGAAGCCGAGAAGAAGAACGAAGCACTTCTCGCGTTCACGTTTGCAATGAAAGCTGAGCAGGTGCATGCCGGCCTTTACAAGAAGGCGCTGGCTGCGGTAAAGTCCGGGTCGGATCTCCCAAGAGAGAAGGTATTCCTCTGCCCGGTCTGCGGGAACATCGAGATGGGAAAAGCCCCGGACAAGTGCCCGATCTGCGGTGTGTTTGGCAAGCAGTTCCGGGAAATCACTCTCTGAACCTATTTTCTTTTCTTCCTGCCCCGGGGGCACTTGTGATCGTTTTTCCAGGAGCGGTCCGGTTCAGGTCACTTTTGCGGAAGGATCCGGTACGCACCGGCCGGTACCGTCATCTCGAACCTGGCACCGGCACCAGATGTCCCGGTCTCTTTGATGGTGATCCGGGTGATATCCAGGATCTCCCGGATCAGGAAGAGACCGAATCCGGTATTCATCCCATATCCCCGCTCGAAGATCCGCTCTTTCAGATTTTTGGGAATACCGCACCCGTTGTCTTCGAAGGTTATCCAGAGCCTGCCTTCCGTTTCCGCAATGACGATCGTGATCGCATTCATCTCACGGCCCGCATGCCGGAGCGAGTTATCGAAGAGGTTGTGGAAGACTTTCTGGAGCAGGGGATCTGCAAAGATCTCGACCCGGGGGATTCCGGCAAGGGTTATCCGGGTTCCGGCAAGATCGAGCCCGGCCTGCGCCCTCCCGATACATGCGGTAAGATCCTGGAAGTTTGGATGTGCGGCTCCGAGGCTCTCGTATGCCCGGGAAAAGTCCAGCTGGCGTTCGATCGCGGTGGCTATCTCCTCTTCCTTTGCAAGATATTCCTCCGTCATCTCCCTGTTACCGGAGGTTGTCCGGGCGAGATCCAGGTAAATCTTCATGCCGACAAGATAGTTCCGGATGTCGTGGCGGGTGATGCTGGAGAGCAGGTTCAGTTTTTTGACCGTGATCCGGAGCGATTCCTCGCTGATCCGGAGTTCTTCGGTCATGCAGGAGAGCTCATGCTTCCGCTTTGCCTGGTAGTACCGGGTGAGGAAGGCGCTGTCCGCGATGACCATCACGAGAAGGAAGGTCGTTGTTATGAACGCAAACTGCTGGTCTTCCGTGTGCAGGACATCCCGGCACCAGAGGACCGCAAGCCACCAGTAGGGAAGAAGAACGGCAAGAAGAAACACCGCGACCAGCAGCGCCTGGACGGTCGGGCGGCAGAGCCAGTTTCGCAATGATCCGGAAACGTCAGGATATATGCTCGATCACTCCCTCGTATCCTTTCGGATGATCTCATATACGATTCGGGAAGATATGGTAGTTACGTTATGGCGGGATATGATTCCAGTACCGGTGCAAACGCGACTGCCGCAGTCCCGCTCTTCCTGCGGGTTGCGCTGCTCTTCCTTCTCATCTGCTTAAATGCCCTGATTGCAAAGTTCGTGGTATTCTCCTTTGGTGCAGGTCCCGGGACATCGCTTCTGTACCTCGTGGTAGCCGTGATGATCGTGACAACGCTCTGGTTTGGCCTCTGGGGTGCGATTGCAACGTACGCCGGCTGCTGGATCGGTGCGGGCGTCTTAAGCGGCCTCTCCCCCACGACAAGCCTGGTCTGGTCGGTTGCGGATCTTCTGCAGGTCGCAATCCCGCTCCTTGCATTCCGGCTGCTTGGGGGGGATGTCTCCCTCCGGACCCGGCGCGACATGGGGATCCTCATCGTCTTTGGGATAATCCTGAACAATCTTGCCGGGGCGATCTGGGGGACCCTCTCGCTCGCGCCGGCCGGCCTTGTCGATCTCCCGAACCTGCTCCCGCTCTTCCCGGTCTGGTTCATCGGCAACATGATCATCTGTGCAGTGATCGTGCCCGCGGTGCTCTGGTTCGGGACACCGTTCATCCGGGAGCACGAGCTCTTCGTGAAAAGGTACTGGATCTGAAACCGGGAGCCGGACCTATCCCGATCACGCGGATCGTGGAGACTCCGGAAAAAACAACGGGATCGGATCCGGATCGTGAAGCACGAGCCGGAGAATATTTTTTAAGGGGTTCTGCATCTCTTGTGCTGATGCTTTCACGTTATCTCGATCTTTCCGAGCCAGGCGCCCGGTTCTTCGATGACTTTGCCCACAACCTGCGCACCTTTCACCATCTCTAGCACGCAGGGCACGCTCTTCTTCGGTACAACGTACGCGTAACCCATGCCCATGTTGAAGGTGCGGTACATCTCTTCAGGGGCTATGTCGCCCGCCTTCTGGATCCAGCTGAAGATCTCCGGGGGCGTGATCGGTGTATCGAACAGGAACCCGTATTCGCTCAGCCGCTTGAAATTCAGGAGTCCGCCTCCCGTGACATGGCACATCCCGTGCACGGTGCAGGACGCGGCAACCGACAGGCTCTCGTGGTAGATCCGGGTGGGAGTGAGGAGTTCCTGCCCGAAGGTCTTCTTCCCTTTGAACTTCTTGTCATATCCCGCATACTTCTCCACAACCCGGCGGGCAAGGGAGAGGCCGTTGCTGTGGACGCCGGTGGACGAGACCCCGATGATCGTGTCGCCCGGTTTGATCTTGTCGCCCGCAATGATCTTGTCCTTCTTCTGCATCCCGAGGCAGGTGCCGGCCAGGTCGAGGCCGTTCACGAGGCCCTTGAGGGAGGCCGTCTCCCCGCCCACAATATCGATGTTCGCCAGCTTTGCACCTTCGTTGAGCCCGATCCCGATCTGGGCCATCTTCTCAATCGAGAGCTGGTCGGTTGCGATATAATCGACAAACGCCACCGGTTCCACGTTCATGACATAGAGATCGTTGACGTTCATTGCTATGCAGTCGATACCGACCGTGCTCCAGTCGCCCATCTGGTCGGCAACGAGCATCTTCGTGCCCACGCCGTCCGTGGTAAGCGCGAGCGCCATCTCGCCGAAATCGATGAGCCCGGCAAAGTGACCTACCGATCCCATCATCCTGGCGGCACCTTTCCGTTTGAAGGAGAGGTTCTTGATTAACGACTTGATCGCGGTTGCTTCGAGATCGATATCCACGCCCGCCGCCGCATAGGCATTGTTACTCATCGCTTGCCTCCGAGAGATGGAATTCATCATGCAGCACGCGGACCGCCCGGGGGCCGTCGTTCTGGTGCACCACGAACGAGATGTTCGCCTCGCTTGATCCCTGTGAGATCATCATCACATTGATCTCGGCCGCGCCGAGAGCTGTGAAGATCCGGCCACCGGTTCCCGGTGCGCCTGCCATACCCGCTCCCACCACGGCGACCGCACAGACATCGGGGTTGTGGGAGACTTCCCGGACAACTCCCTGTTTCATGAGATCGGAGAGGGCCGCAACTGCTGCTGCCAGGTGGGACTCGTCAACGATTAACGAGATGTTCGCCTCGCTTGATCCCTGTGAGATCATCATCACGTTCACTTCATGGTCGGCAAGGATCGTGAAGATCGCTTTTGCAACGCCGGGCCTCCCGATCATCTGGGCCCCGTTGATGTTGATGGCGGCAACCTTGTCGATGTAGGTGAGGGCTTTTACCACCCGGTTGTCCCGCTGGCCGTTCCTGACGATTACCGTGCCGGGATGGGTCGGGTTGAAGGTGTTCTTGACCCGGACAAGGATGTTCTTGCGCATCGCGGGTTCGATGGACCGGGGGTGCATCACTTTTGCCCCGAAGTACGAGAGTTCCATGACTTCCAGGTAGGAGAGCGATGGCATGACGCGGGCATCGTTGATGACCCGGGGATCGCAGGTCATGATCCCGTCCACATCGGTCCAGATCCAGATCTCATCGGCATCGATACCGGCGCCGATGATGGAGGCCGAGTAGTCCGAGCCGCTCCGGCCAAGGGTGGTGAGGATTCCCTCGCGGGTGCATCCCATGAATCCCATGATGACCGGGATCTCTTTTTTAAGCAGCGGCCCTACGCGGCGCTGGATCCGCTCGTCGCTCTCGGGAAGCGAGGTGGATTCGCCATGCTGGGCGGTGGTGAGGATCCCGGCTTCGCACCCGTCCAGGACCGTTGACGCAATGCCCCGTTCCCGGATTGCAGCCCCGACAATGGGGGCAAGCAGGCGCTCACCGAACGAGATGATATAATCCTTTGAGCGGGGAGTGAGTTCCCGCAGGTTGTAGATGGCAAAAAGGATGCTCTGGAGGCTGATGAGCCGCTCTTCCAGCTCTGCACCTACCACGGCAACCTGGCTTGGCGCTGCTCCTTCGAGGGTGGTCATGTGCCGCTTGCTCAGGGCCTGGATCAGGGGTGCTATGGCGGAATCGTCCTTTGCCGTGGGAAGATTTCCGGCAATCTCGATGAGCTGGTCGGTCACGCCCCGCTGGGCGGAGACCACGACTGCCACTTCGTCACCGGCTTTATGATACTGTTCGAGAATATCCACAACGCGCCGGATACACTGGGCATCGGCAACGGATGTTCCGCCGAATTTCATTAAAAATCTCATTGTTCTCTCTCACTCGTGCTGTGCCATTTATTTATGTAACTATACGATCCACAAAATAATAAGATGCTTGCAGATGAGGTTGTGGATTGCCATGTGCTGGTGATCGGGAGCGGAGGGGCCGGAGTCCGAGCTGCGATCGAGGCCTCGCAGTATGGCGATGTTGTGCTCATCTCCAAGACGATCGTGGGCAAGGGGGGCTGCACCACGATGGCGGAAGGCGGGTTCAACGCAGTGCTCCGGGAAGAAGATTCCTGCGGGATCCATTTCGAGGACACGATGAAAGGCGGGGCCTTTTTAAACAACCCTGAGCTCGTGCAGATCCTTGTCCGGGAAGCCCCGCTCCGGATGGGCGATCTCGTGAAATGGGGAGCGGTCTTCGATTTCACGGACAACGACGAGGTTGCCCAGCGGCCGTTCGGAGGCCAGCGGTTCCCCCGCACCTGTTATGCCGGCGACCGGACCGGCCACGAGATGATGATGACGCTCGTGGACCGGCTATCGTCCGCCATGCACCAGTCCGGAGGCAAAGGCATCACGCTTCTGCAGGAATATACGGTCATCGACCTGCTGAAAGACGGGGATGCAGTCATCGGGGCGCTGGCTCTGGACGAGAAAGGTCGTCTCGTGGTCATGAAGGCGGACAGCACTATTCTCGCGACCGGTGGCGGGACAAAAGTCTATGACATCTCCACCAACTCATCGAGCGGCACCGGGGACGGGTACGCGATGGGGTACCGGGCCGGGGCAGAGCTCATCGACATGGAGATGATCCAGTTCCACCCAACCGGTGCGGTCTTCCCCTACGATGCCCGGGGGCGGCTCGTTACCGAAGCGGTCCGGGGCGAGGGGGGCGTTCTTAAGAATGCGCTCGGCGAGCGGTTCATGAAGACCTATGATCCGGTCCGGCTGGAACTCTCGACCCGCGACGTGGTGGCCCGGTCCATCGCAACCGAGATCCTGAAAGGCCGGGGAACCGCCAATGGCGGTGTCTATCTCGATGTCACCCACCTGCCCCGCGAGCAGATCGAGACCCGGCTGCCGGTGATGCTCGAACAGTTCCTCAAGTTCGGCGTGGATATCCGGACAACCCCGATGGAAGTGGCTCCGACTGCACACCATATCATGGGAGGTCTCCGGATCACGCCCGAATGCCAAACAACGCTTCCGGGGCTCTATGCCTGTGGGGAAGTCTCCGGGGGAGTCCACGGTGCCAACCGGCTGGGCGGCAATGCCCTTGCCGAGACGCAGGTCTTCGGGAAACGCGCCGGGGAATCGGCGGGAAAAGCAGCAAAGAGGCAGAAGACCGTGGACGAGCGGCAGGTCGAGGCCTGGCAGAAGCGCCTTGACGGGTTCCTTGCCGGGAACACGAACCCGGCGCAGGTGAAGAAGAGGCTCCAGAATGCGATGTGGCAGGGGGCCGGCATCTTCCGGAATGCCGCTGCTCTTGAGGAGACGACAAGGACGATCAAGCAGCTCCAGGCGATCAGCCTCAAAGCGGTATCGGCGCAGAACCTCTCTGAATGCTGCATTGTCCAGAACATGAACCTGGTCGCCTCGCTCATCTGCCGCTCCGCCCTGCTCAGGACGGAATCGCGGGGAGCGCACGTCCGCACCGATGTCGCTGCAACCCATGACGCGGAACACTCGCCCTTCGGCCACACGTTCATCTCGACTGCCCGCGAGGGGATCGAGACACGGGAGGCAAAAGCATGAAGGACCTGAACGTGCGGGTCCGGCGGTTCGACCCGGACAAGGACAAAGCGCCGCATCTTGAGAATTATACCGTTAAGGTGAACGACGGGGCCCGGGTCCTCAACGTCCTCCACGCGATCCACGACACCATCGACCCCACGCTTTCGTACCGCTACTCCTGCGCCTCGGGCCAGTGCGGGAGCTGTGCGGTGCGGGTGAACGGCGAGCCGGTCCTTGCCTGCATGGAGGAGGCAGAGGACAATATCACGATCGAGCCCCTGAACCTCGACATCAAAAAAGATCTCGTCACCGATCTCGTGCCGCGGCTCGAACAGATCGCCTCGCTTGTGCCCGGGAAGGAGACCGTGCTCCCGAAGAAAGCCGACATCGATGCGATGAAACCCTTGAAAGACTGCATCGAGTGCCTCTGCTGTGTCTCGGCCTGCCCGGCCGTGGATGTGACAAAGTTCCTCGGGCCCACCGCAATGCGGCAGGAGATGCGCCTGGTCCTCGATCCCCGGGACAGCGGCGACCGGGTCTCGGATGCGGTCCGGGACGGCCTCTTCACCTGCACCACCTGCCAGGCCTGCTGGACGGTCTGCCCGAAAGAGATCCAGACACCGGCAAAAGCTATCGAGAAGCTCCGGGCATTTGCCAACAAACGGGGCTTCACCCTTCCCCGGCACCAGGAAGTGGCGGCAATGGTGAAGGACACGGGCCGGAGCATTCCCCGGACCACTGAATCGTTCCTGGAGAAGGTGGGGATGGTCATCGAGCCCGACGGGCCGGTGAAGGCAACGGTCGGTTTGTTTATCGGCTGCGTTTACAACTACCGGCAGCAGCAGTCGGCCCTCGATGCCATGGAAGTCTTGAAGCGCAACGGGATCCGGGTCATCATCCCCAAAGAGCAGGTCTGCTGCGGCTCGCCCCTCATCCGGACCGGGCAGCTCGCGTACGTGGAGGAACTCAAGCAGCGCAATATCGAGACATTCCGGTCGCGGGGCATCGACACCGTCCTGACCATGTGCGCCGGCTGCGGCTCAACGCTGAAGCACGATTACCAGACGCCGTTTGAGGTGATCGACATCAACGAGCTCCTCACGAAATATGGGATCGAACCCCCGGCGCGTCTCCCGATCAGGGCAACGTACCATGATCCCTGCCACCTGATGCGGGGGCAGGGCATCCGCGACCAGCCCCGGGAGCTGATCCGGCAGGTGGTCAATCTCGTGGAGATGCCGTCCATCTGCTGCGGCTCGGGAGGAGGCGTCCGGTCCGGGAACCCGGAGGAGGCGGCCGCGCTCGGGAAGCGGAGGGGTACGGAGATCGCAAAGACCGGCTCTGATATCGTCATCACCTCATGCCCGTTCTGCGAGTTCCATATCCAGGGCCACACCGATAAGCCGGTGAAGAATATCGCCACCGTCCTTCTCGAAGGCTACCGGGAGAAGGACCGGAAAAAAGGATAAAACCCGGGGATTCCCCGGCATCAGCTCTTATTTTCAAGCTCTTGTCATCAGGTACTCGTACGCTGCAAGCGCAGCTTTTGCCCCGTCACCGGCTGCGATGATGATCTGCTTGCTCTGGACATTCGTCACGTCCCCTGCCGCAAAGATGCCCGGAAGGCTCGTCTTCCCGTTGATATCCACAACGATCTCCTTTTTCGCGTTGAGGTCTAGGAGCCCTTCCACCATCTCCGTGTTGGGCAGCCAGCCGATCTCGATGAAGACACCGTCGAGACTGATCGTCTGCTCCTGGCCGTTGTCGTTCTTTATCGTGATTCCCGAGAGGAACTTGTCCCCCTGGAGCGCGGATATGTGGGTGTTGAGATGGACGGTGATGTTCTTTTGCCCGGAAAGTCTCTCCGCATAGACCGGGTCGGCCTTGATCGTGCTCCGGACGATCAGGCTGACGGTGCTGGCAATGTTGCTCATCTCGATTGCGGTCTGGACAGCCGAGTTGCCGCCCCCGACAACAGCCACCCGTTTTCCCTTGTAGAGGGGGCCGTCGCAGGTGGAGCAGATCGAGAGGCCGCGGCCCAAGAACTGCTCCTCGTTTGCAATGCCCAGTTTCCGGGGCTTGTTGCCCTGCGTCAGGATCAGGGACCTGGCCCGGATTGCTGCGCCCGAGAGCGTCCCGACAACAAAGAGCTCCCCCTCCCGGGTGATGGAGGTTACCCGGTCAAGGTCGAGCCGGATATTGAGGTTCCGGGCCTGTTCCTCGAACTTCTTCATCAGATCTTCGCCGGATACCATCCGGTATCCCATGTAGTTCTCGATGGCCCAGGACTCCAGCGCCTGGCCCCCGATGTTCTCGCTGATGATCCGGGTGGAGAGCATCTTCCTGGCGCAGTAAACACCGGCGGTGAGGCCCGCGGGGCCTGCGCCGATGATGAGCACATCGCTCGTCTCTTCCCCGGTCGTCTCCCCGAAGAGCTCGTTGAGACGCTGGGCATCGAAGCCGACTATCACCTCGTCATCCACGACAATAACCGGGACCCCACGCTGCCCCGAGAGGTCGATCATCTTCTTTGCAGCTGCGGCATCGGCCCCCACATCGATACTCTCGTACGGCACGCGGTATTGATCCAGGAATGCTTTTGCCATACGGCAGTACGGGCAGTTCTGGGTGGAATAGACGGTAACCTTGGTCATCATGCCGGAGATGACGTTGCAAAATACTTAATGGTTTTTGCGCAGGCGCGGGAGATTTTCGGTCATGCCGGGATCCCATCGCAATCTTCTTTTTGAACGAACCCCAATACACCATTGAGCCGATTATATGGATGCCATACCAGCGCGGAGATTCATAAGGATCCTTGCCGCGATGCTCATTTTATCCATTCTCGCCGGGGGGGCCTGCGCTGCCGGCACCGCAAACGATCTGCCGGTGGATCCCGGAGTATATCTCAATTTCAACGAAGGCAGCGGGGTAACCGCGTTCGATCTCTCCGGGCACGGGGCTTCCGGCACCATATTCGGTGCGGGCCGGGCAGACAACGCGGCCTGCGGGCAGGCGCTGATCTTCAACGGCATCGGGGATTATGTCAGCATCCCGTACAATTCGGCAAATCACCCGGGAGATGCGATCACGGTCTCGACCTGGTTCTACACGGATTCGTTCGAACCGCAGACTCTTGTGTCAAGCTACCAGGACGGGGGTTACCGGCTTGGATTCGGCGACGGGAACGATCTCTGGTGGAGCATCAATCTCCAGGGATCGGGAGAAGTCTCCGTGCCGATCCAGCACGAGAGCATCGCCCCGCACCAGTGGCATTACATAGCCGCCACCTATAATGGAAAAACCTCAAAAATCTACCTGGACGGCATCCTCATGAACCAGGCAAATGCCACGGGGCCGATCCACTATGAATACAATAACTACGTGATGCTCGGGGCCGATGCCGGGACGTACGATCAGCCCGCACGGGTCTGTCCCCGTTATTTCCGGGGAGGGCTTGACGAGGTGAGGATCTACCCGGCAGCCCTGACCACGAGCCAGATAATCGACGACCGGCTCCGCTGCACTCCGGGTGCGATCGCTGCTCCGTTCGGAAAACCGATCCTGACCAACGCGGCTGCAGCCTGCATCTATAATTCGGGATCGCTCCACCTGGGCCCGGGGGAAAGTGCCCTGCGGACCCTCACGTTCTCCGCATCAAACGAGACCGGCGCCTGGAATATCAGTCTCCCTCCCGGCTCCACGCTTGAAGTCCAGGTAAGGGATCACTATTCTTCATCCGATCCCGATGCCTGGTATGCCGAAGTAGCCGACGAGAAGGGCCGTCTCGACCGGATAGTTGCCTTCGCCAACACGAACAGCCGCCCGATCGCAGGAACCATCGCTTCCGGCAATGCCACGGCGAACGTGAAGTATTTCGACGGGAAAAACCGGTTCCCGGTCACCGTGGACGTCTTGTTCAGCAGCCGTACTCCCCCGCCCCCGTCCGTTCCGGTGATCACCCCCCAGAATATCCTGAGCAACCCGATCATTGTCATCTATTCGGCATCCTGGGCCACCCTGATAGCCATCCTGCTGGTGGTCATCTGGCTGCACTGGCGGAACAGGGCTGAGAAGAAATAAACGGGCTGCTGGTTCCGGAAATACAGCAAACACGATCATCCCAATGCTCTTTTTTCGAAAACATTCCCGGGATGACTGCGTGACCCGGGTTTCCCGAGATCCCACGGTCCGGCAGAAGACGGGAACCGGTGGCGCAGAACATGTGCCGGACACAGGATAATGCCGGATGAACCTGTCATCGGCAGCCGGGGGTTCGGCCGGGCGGGACAAACGGGGAATCAGATGGGCGACGTGCCGGACTGGATAAAAAAAAGAATACAGGAAGCTGGTCTCACTCTTCTTCCGGGACATAGGGTTCTTTAATGACATTATCCGAGACAATCGCACTGTTCCCGGACGGGTCTTCAAGAATCAGCGTGACCGGCAGGAGCCCGCATTTCACTCTTGCAATATCGGCAAGAAGCTGGGTGGCGTTTACCTTCTCTTCTTCAGTACCCCACCGGAACGCTCCCTGGACAACCTGCTCGACGCGGTCGAGAACCCCCTCGAAGTTCGAGACAAAACCCTGGCAGACAGGGCCCGGGTCGATCCGGACTCCGAGCTCGGGAATCTCGATGCTGGCGCTCATGCTCCGGACAACGCGGGCCGCGAGATCCGCCTCGGTAGAGATCGCTAATATATGGCGGCACGGCTCGCCATGCTTGATGAGCTGGGTATCAACGAATTTATAACCGCACTGGTCGCAGATGGCCGAAATGATAAGAATATCAGAAAAATAGGGAATATTTTCTGTCTTATACAGATATTGGATTTCAGTATTGCAGCACGGACACGGTCCCGGGACTCTTGTTTCCACGAACTTATCCACCGATCTTGTCGCGGGATATCTTCACCGACATCGGGGTTAAGACAACATAGCGCTGGTCGCCAAGGCCGATGATGTCCCCGTTGACATCCTTTGCAACTTCCTTGAGATCCTTTAAGACACGCTCGTAGGAGATCTTGTCCATTTTCAGCCGGGAGATGTCCACGATCACGATATTGCCGGAGTAGACCTCGTCCTTGACCCGGGGGGTGTCCTTGAGATCGGTGATTGTTGCAATCTTTACGAGGAGAGCGGGAGATCCGGCGGAGTGCTCCTCGTAGGATGCGAGGTCGAGTTCCATGTAATCGTCGTCCGAACTCGAAGCACTTTTTCCAAGAAGGGTGTCTATGATCTTAACCATAAAAAAACTGTATGATGAAAATTATTTAATAGTATCTATTTCGAAACCATCCGGGCGCTGTTTCAGCCAGAAAAATGGGAAAAAACAGTGTTTTTCTGCACCCGTGCAGGAACCGGCACTTTTCAGAATTCCATGTTCCATATCTCGTCCCCGACGTGATGGAACTTTTTGACCATCTTGCCCGCCGTACTTGCCCGTATTTCGGGCGCGTCAAGGAGCGCGATCCCGATGGCGAGCGGCTTGCCGTGCCGCTCGTCCACGATCTGGACCGGGAGACCCGCCTTCACATCGTCGGTTACGGACACGATGCCCGGCCGCATGATGTCTGCGCCGTTGACAACGTACGGGATTGCCCCGGCATCCACGGTCACCCGGCGCTCAGGGAACGGCAGCTGCACGGCACCCTTGAGCGTGGGAAAGACCCAGGTACCGTTGTCCATAAGAAACGGCTTCTTGTTGACCATAAAAAGCGATATCTCCGCATTGGTCTCCAGCACCTCGATCATATCCGCGCGAAAGAGGGCGGCCGACGGGCCGATCTGTTCCGCAAGCCGGTTCAGCAGGTCGGCACCCTGGCTTTTCCGGACGGAATGGCGTTTCTTGAGTACGATCTTTTTCATGGTGTTGCATCAATATTCATACTGCACGGGTGAAAAAAATTTGCATACCGGTCCTGCATACCTGCCGGAGCACACAAACCCAAAAGTATTTGCCAGTCCGGATCTACGGTATGTTTAAGTGATCCGCTCGCACACATATATTACTCCAGAGCGATGGTAACAGGGTATTATTATGACCAAAAGGCCGTTGGATATTTTGGATCAGGTGCTGAACCGTCAGCCCGTTATTGTATCTCTCAAAGGCGGGAGAGAAATCCGGGGCGTTCTCCAGGGATATGATGTACATATGAACCTCGTTCTCGACAAGGCCGAGGAGACGGAGAACGGACAGGTAGTCAAAGTAGGCACGCTCATCGTCCGTGGGGATAATGTGATTTATATCTCTCCATCACTCGAACAATAAGGTGAAGTAACATGTCAAAAGGCACTCCATCAATGGGTAAGATGAACAAGTTCACCCACATCGCCTGCCGGCGCTGCGGGAAGATCTCGTTCCACGCCCAGAAGAAAGTCTGCTCTGCCTGTGGTTTTGGCAGGAGCACGAAGCTCGTCAGCAACAAGTGGAACAACAAGCGACCAAAAGTCCCAACGCATTAGAGTTTCATCATGTGCGGTATCGTTGGCATCGTGGATGCTGGCGGTGTATCAATCCAGCTCTATTATGCGCTGTACGCTCTCCAGCATCGTGGCCAGGAGAGCGCCGGGATCTCTTCTTTTGACGGGACCAGTCTCCATAAATTCAAGGGAAACGGCCTCGTTGCCGATGTATTCACTCCTTCTGTTCTATCCGATCTCAAAGGCACTGCCGGGATCGGCCATGTCCGTTACCCGACAACCGGGGCCAATCTTCCCGAGAATATCCAGCCCCTCAACTTCCAGTTCAAGGATCACTTCATCTCCATTGCCCACAACGGGAACCTGGTCAACACCTGCGAGATACGGGCCGAGTACGAACAGGCAGGCCAGATCTTCACCACGACCACCGACACCGAGGTCATAGCCAAGATCCTCATGGACGAGATCAGCAGGTCGGGCTGCGTGGAGGACTCGGTCCGGATCTGCATGCGCAGGCTCCGGGGCTCCTACTCGGTCGTGATGATGATCGACGGGAGCATCTACGCGTTCCGGGATCCTCTCGGCATCAAACCGTTCTGCATAGGGAGGATCGAGCACGGGTACATGGTGGCATCCGAAAGCGTTGCCATCGACGCCCTTGGCGGAAAATTCGTCCGGGACGTGAAGCCCGGTGAACTGATCCGGATCGATCCCGAAGGTATCCGCTGCACCCAGGTGGCAGTTGCCGGGAAGCGTGCGCACTGCATCTTCGAGTACATCTATTTCGCCCGGGCCGACGCGGTTATCGACGGCGTCCTGGTCTACGATGTCCGGCGGCAGATCGGCCAGCAGCTCTTCGAGGAGGACCCGGTCAAGGCAGATTCCGTCTGCTCGGTCCCCGATTCCGGGACGGCGTACGCCATAGGGTACGCGGAAGGCTCGAAGATCCCGTTCGTCGAGTCCCTGATGAAGAACCGGTACATGGGCAGGACATTCATCATGCCCACCCAGAAGGAGCGGGAGAAGGCAGTCCGGATCAAGCTCAACCCGATCCCGGGCCACTTAAAGGACAAATCGGTGGTTCTTGTCGACGACAGCATCGTGCGGGGAACCACTTCGAAGCGGATCATCGAGATGATGCGGGATGCCGGTGCCCGCGAGGTCCATATGCGGATCGGCTCTCCCGCCATCAAGGCGCCCTGCTATCTCGGGGTCGATATGCCGACCCGCGAGGAGCTCATTGCAAGCAGCAGGAGCGAGGACGAGGTCCGCCACAGCATCACGGCGACAACGCTCCACCATATCTCCCTGGACGCGCTCGTGAAAGCGATCGGCTTTGACCGGGAGAACCTCTGCACCGGGTGCCTCACCGGGTGTTACCCGCTCCCCATCGACGGGGAGCAGGCCCGGCCCTGCAATGTCGATTTCCTCGACAGCACGTTCCAGTCCAGTCTAGGGTCGTTTGAAGCCGAAGCAGCAGGCAAGAGATAAGCGCGGGCCCCTGCCGGTCCCGCCTCCCGCGGCTCCGGCATCCTTTCTGCCAGGCCCGGGTCCCCATAACCAAACTATAAGCCACTCAACAATGATATCTGCTTAAAATCCGCCCGTCCAGGTGATCATGTCCCAGCCACCCCGTATCCTGATCGTTGATGATGACCCCATCATAACGAAACTCATCTCGATGATGCTCCAGAAGAAGGGATACCAGGTGGTCGGGATCGTCACAACGGGCGAGGAGTCCATACTCAAGGCAGCGGAGCTGAATCCCGATCTCGTGATCATGGACGTCAGCCTGGCCGGGGAGATGGATGGCATGGACGCGGCCCATTTCATCTTCCAGCTCTTCCAGTACCCCATCATCTTCATCACGGCCCATTCGGAGGAGGAACTCTTCGAGCGGGCCAAGTACTCCCAGCCGTACGGGATCATCTTCAAGCCGTTCACCATGGTCGAGATCTCGACCAACGTGGATCTCGCCATTTACAACCACAGCAACCGGGCAAAGACCCTCGAGCGGTTCCCTGCAGGCGACCCGAAGAAGCTCATGGAAGCGCTCGAAGCAGTCATCATCACGGACAAGCGGGGCCGGATCATCTTTTTCAATCCCTATGCTGCCTGGTTCATCGATATTCCCAAAGAGAAGATCCTCATGAAACACTGGCGGGAGGTCCTGATGCTCATTTCCGACACCAACAACGAGGAGCTGAAGGATCCCGTTGACGAGGCAGCACGGCAGATGGCCGGGATTGTCTACGATTCCAACACCTCGGCCGTGACAACAACGTCCAAGCGCCGGAAAGTCGGGGTTACCGTCCGCCCGGTCAAGGACAATCACGAGAAGCTCCTCGCGGTGCTGGTCTCCATAAAAGAGAAGAAGCCAAAATCCTGATACCATTATACGGAACTGCAGGACTCCGGGAGGGATCTTTCTGGATCATATACGACAGGCATTCAACCGGTTTGCACAGGATTACGACACCCAGCGCGAGTACATCATTCCGGACCTTGCCCAGTATTACGGGGCTGCGGTCTGGGCCATGGAATCACAAGAGCCGGAACCGGCAATCCTCGATGTCGGCGCAGGCACCGGTCTTCTGGGGGCATTCGTGGTCCAGAAGTTCCCGGATGCCCGGCTCACCCTGATGGACATTGCCGAGAACATGCTGGAGATGGCACAAAAACGCTTTGCCGCCCGGCAGGACACGCGGTACGTTACCTGCGATTACAGCCGGGCCGATCTCGGGGGGCCGTACGATATTGTCTGCTCGGCCCTCTCCATCCACCATCTTGCACCTGCGGACAAGCAGCAGCTCTTCCACCGGATCCATGATGCCCTTGTTCCGGGCGGGATGTTCGTGAACGCAGACCAGGCGGACGGGGAGACCCCGTACTTCCGGGAGCGGTACCTTGCGTACTGGAACGCCTTTCTCAAAAGCGGCCCGATGACGGAGGAACAGCACGCGGAGATCCTGAAGCGCAGGGACACCCTGGACCGGAACGAGAAGTTGTCGGTGCAGCTTGCGTGGCTGAAAGAGGCCGGGTTTGAAGATGTCGACGTGGTGTACAAGAACCGGACGTTCATCGTGACCGTGGCACGGAAAGCATAGCACCGGGAATACCCCATTTCTTTCCCGAACCGCGGATACCCGAGGGCACCCGCAGGATTCATCTTATTCCGGTTGGAAGTCCCGGGAATAATATTTCGGAGATTATATAAATCGGCCTGCTGACACGTTCTTACCGAAACGCCGGATCGAAAGACCGGCCGGTCAGTGGTTCCCGATGAACTCTTTTAAAACAGCATGCATCCTGATAATCACAGCAGCGCTCATACTCGGAGCCGGATGCCTGGGGCCGGCAGATAGCGGGAATCGTCCGGTTGCCGTCAGCAACTCAACGTCCCTTCCCGCACCCATGACCGTGCAGCCAGCCACAACTCCTGCCCAGGCCACGACGTTCACTACCCCGGCACCGGTCCCGGCCCTGTGTCCCGTGCGGGGAAACGAATCGTTCTGGATTACCCTGAATCCCATCAATGATCTCCACCGGGGAGATCTGATTGACATCCGTGGAGAAACGAATATCCCGGAGGGAGAAACAATCGAGATCCTCATAATGGAATCGTCATTTCACCCCCATTGCAAATGCTGTTACGACGATGAACTGGTGTCTGCAACAACGGTATTCCAGGGGAGGAGCTGCAACCGTTCGTTCGCCCTGCCCCTTGACAGCACGAACCTGCGTCCACAGGAATTTCTTCTTATGGCACGGTACCGGGAAGATAATGAGAACGGGAGTTCCCAAATATTCACGATCTTCCAAAATGAGAGCGCATCGGCCACCACGGGGGGTGGTCTTCCGGCAAATACCTCCCTCAACCTGGATCCGATCCCTGAGGTGAAACAGGGAGAGATGCTCGTCATCACCGGCTTTACCGGTAACCCTGCTGCAATCCGTTATTCCCTTCGCGATGCCCGGTACATCCCAGACCTGCACCACCCGCATGCAGGAGAACGGGTATGGGGAACCATGTACCCGTTTCCCTACGGGGGAACTCCCCGGCCGTTTGCGTTCCGGTTCAGTACCACGGGATTCACGACCGGCAGGTATGTTTTTGCAATGGACAGCCCGTGCGCCGGAGAGGCAGCGGAACGATCGTTCACCATAGTTTCCTGAAACGGAATAGCTGCCAACCGGGGATCAATTTCCCCGTATTTTCCGTGATGATATAAATTTTCACCACAGACCCCCCCTCAACCCGGATCACAGAACAGGACGGTGATTTACCCAATTTTATCGTCGTAAATATTCCAGAAAACCAGAACAATCCATGCATAAAATCCGGCACATGGTTGGGGGGTCTGTGGTGAAAGTTTCTTCCGGACCCTGCCACGGCCCGCAAGAAAATCTCCCCGGGAAGCAATCATCCGCTCAATAAGTTACGACGTATAACTGCGAGTATTCCCCGGCAGGATCGGATTCATTGTCCGCATCTGCCAGAATTTTTTTTCACCACAGACCCCCCCACACGACCGCGAAGGCTTTCTCTTCCCGCAGCGTTCCCGTACATCGGGAATGAATGATATGAGACTCTTCATGCCAAAACCCAATACAAAGAGTGCGGTCCGGATACTGGATACACCGTTTGCGGACATCACGGCATTCGATGCGGTTGTCAGGACCCTCATCCTCACCAACCCGCTCGGCTGCACATCCTACATGAGCGCCCGAAGGAACCACCCGCCGGTCGAGATCGTGCGGGAGATGTACACCGCGAAGTTCGTGTACCTGGACAAGAACAAGAAACAGATCGGGCGGGGGCTGGAGACGTACGATTCCGTTGAGGGGTACGAAGACGGCATCGCCGCAGTCATCTCCAACATGGCCAACATAGCAGCGCACCGGGGCAGGGCCCGGCATCTCCCGGACAAAGACCACTTCACCGTTCTCCTGAAGTGCCATGCCCCGGAGGGGGAGAAGTTCTTTTTGAGCCTGGCGCGGGACCGGATAACCGTCTCGTCCTACAGCGATGATGCCATCCGGGGGCGGGTGGAGCAGTGGGCGGACGGGGTGCCGGAACTGGCCTGAACAGAGGGTGAACCGGGCATTCACTCGGCCATAGATCCCGGGGAATCTGCTACCTCTTCCACCCGGCAGATCTGTACCCAGATATCCCCGTAGAAGTCCTCCTGCCGCAGGGTGCAGCGCCCGTCGAGGGCCAGGAAGAGGAGCGGGATGAAGACCTCCGGGATGCCCCAGTCCAGCTGGCGGCAGAGATCGGCTAGCGTCATCTCCTCGTCGATCTCCAGCCCCCCGAGGTATTCGGCCAGCCGGACCATGGACGATTCCTGGAACCCTTCCTCGTGGGCGATGCTGACCACGTCGTCGGCATCGATCAGGGAGTCATCATCGGCGCTGATACCGGAAGCCATCCTCCTCCGGCGGCGCTCCTCCTTCTCGATGTTCTTGAGCTCGGTGATCAGCTCGAAGAGGGTTGTCGGGCTCTTCCGCATGTTCTTCCGGTCAAGGCGGCGCTGGATCTCGTGCTCGAGCCGCTCGATGGGGCCGAGCCGGCCGCCGTAATCGATATCCTCTGCTCCCCCGCCAAAGTCATCGCCGAAGAGGTCCTCCCCGTCGCCCTCGTCCTCGATCTCCGGGGCTTCCACAATGGCGAGCTGTTCGGACTTCATCCGCAGGAGCGTTGAGGCATAAAAGAGCGTCCTTCCCGAGACCTGGAGATTGAGCTCGCGCCTCCGGTCCAGCTCCGAGAGGAAACGGTCGGTGACCTCGATGATGTTGATGTTCCAGGGATCGATCTCCCCCCGCTCGGCCATGCCGACAAGGATCTCTACCGGGTCCTCAAGCGGCCCCTGGATCGCCGGCCCGGCCTCCGGCGGGTTTCCGGCACCATCGGCCTGATCCGCGGGAACCGGTTCGCCGGGTGGCAGCCCTTCCTTCCCGGAGGGATCATCCGCCGGCATGCGCCTTTACCCCGGTAACGAGCGTGCTCTTGTCCGGCCGCAGCGTCACGCCCATGATCCGTTCGGCAGCCTCGATCATCGGTTTTCTCAGGGAGACGATGATGAACTGGGAGCTGGGCGCAAGTTCCGAGACCATCGAGGAGATCCGCTCCACGTTGGCACCATCGAGCGACATGTCCACTTCGTCAAACGCATAGAACGGGGCCGGGATGTAGCGCTGGATCGAGAAGATGAAGGCAAGGGTGGTGAGCGACTTCTCGCCGCCGGAGAGGGAGTTGAGCAGGTGGACTTTCTTGTCCCGGGGCTTGACGGCAAACGTCATCCCGCCGGTGAACGGGTCCTCCTCGTTCTCGAGAACCAGGTTCCCGCTCCCGCTTGTCAGCCGGGCAAAGATCTCCCTGAAATTGGCATCGATGGCCCTGAACGCCGTGGAGAACGCCTGGTACTTCATCTGCTCGTACTGCTCGATCCGCTCGATTAAGCTCTCCCGTTCGCCCGAGAGGGTCTCCTTCTTCTCGGTCCGCTCGGTCACCTGCCGCTCGACCTTCTCGTACTCCTCGATGGCCAGCATGTTCACCGCCCCTATCTTCCGCAGTGCCCCGTCGGCCTCGGCGATCTTTCCCTCGATCTCGGAGAGGGTCAGGGTCGTATCCATCTCGCCTATCTGCTGGCGCAGCATCTCGATCTCAAGGGCCAGTGTCCCGGAGCGCTCCTCGAGAGCCGTGAGCAGGGCGGTGATACGCTCCTTCTCGGCATCGAACTTCATCAGTTTCAGTTCGGAGTCGTGGATATGCGAGGAGACTTCGGAGCGCTTCTTCCGGAGTTCATCGAGCTCTCCCGAGAATTCCTTCTGGCGCTCCTCCAGCGCCGCGATCTGCGTCCTGTTGGCCGCGATCTGTTCACCGGCGGCGCTGATCTCTGCATCGAGTTCCCGGTTGCGTTCATCCTGCCGTGCCCGCTCCTCCCCGAGTTCCGCGATCCGTGCATTGAAGTGCTGCCGCTCCCGCTGGGCATCATTGACATCGGCGTCCTTGTTCCGGAGCCGGCGCTCGGACTCCTCGATCTCCTTCCTCTTCTTCTCGAGCTGCTCGGTGAGGGCCGGGATGTTGGTGTCGTCGAGGCGCTTCTTGATCTCATCGATCTGGGCAGCGAGGCCGTTGATTACCAGGGTGACGGAATCGAGATTGCCTTCGAGCGCGGCCAGTTCGGCAGCCCCGTTCTTCGTCTCCTCCTGCTGGCGGAGCACTGCTGCTTCTATTGTCTGCTTCTCGACCGTGATCGCATCGAACCGGCGGGTGAATTCCTCGGTGAACATCGAGAAGCGGGCCACCTGCTGGTCGATCTCGTTTCTTTTGGCCCGTTTTGCATCCACCTCCTCGGTCAGGCGCTTGATCCCGGCATCGAGCGTGGAAGCCTGGCCTGCGAGTTCCCCGAGGCGCGACCGCAGGCGCATGATCTCGTCGTCCACCGCGGCCCCGAAGCCCCGGACTGTCTGCTTCCGGACCGAACCGCCGGTGATGGCCCCGCTCTTCTCCAGAAGTTCGCCATCCATCGTCACCATCCGGTATTTCCCGATCAGCTTCCGGGCCCGCTCGAGCGTGTCAACGACAACCGTTGCGCCGAGAGCGACCGCAAATGCCCGGTCGTATTTCGGATCGTACTCGAGCAGGTTGACCGCGTAATCCACGACACCCGGTTCTTTGAGCGGCGGGAGCGCCGGTGGACGGAGTTTGTTGAGCGGGAGGAAGGTGGCCCTGCCCAGGCGCTCCTCCTTGAGGTACCGGATCGCCCCGGCAGCCACTTCATCGTCGTCGCAGACAACAAACTGGAGCTTGTTGCCGGCCGCCACGTTGAGGGCGGTCGAGTACTCCTTGGGGGCTTTGCCAAGGTCGGCAATCGTGCCATGAACCCCTTCCATGCCCATGATCGCTTCGAGGGCTTTTCCCCCCGATTCTCCCCGGGCCTGCTGGGCTGCTTCGAGCCTTATTGCATCCTGCTCGTACTCTTTCATCTCGGCCCGGAGGCGTTCGAGGGACGAGCGCTGGGCAAAGAGCGAGCTTTCGAGCTCGGAGAGGTTCCGGTCCAGCTCCTTCTTCTCGGCCGCGAGATCTTCGGTGCCTTTTTTGCTCTCGGCGAGCTGGGCCTGTTTTGCGGCATACTCCTCGTCGAGCTGACGGAGAAGGCCGGTGAGCCGTTCGAGTTCGCCGGTCCGCATCCGGCTCTTCTCGATGAAGAGGTCCTGCTGGTGAAGGATTCCCGAGCGCTCCCCTTTCTTCTCCTCGACCTCCTTCATGAGGGCAAAAAGCCGGTCCCGGGCGCCTTCCGTGTCCTGGCTGTGGGCTTTTATCTCGGTCTCGATCTTCTCGGCAAGGGCCTTTGCGGTCGCAACTTCCATTGCGATATTGGTCCGGTCAATGGAGAGCGAGCGGATCTGGTCGGTGCATTCGGCAACCCGGGCCTCGGACCTCTTGGCATCCAAGTAAGTGCGGTTGATGGCTTCGAGATTGGTCTCTTTCTCCTTCCGAAGCCTGATGATGGTCTGTTCAGAGAGCCGGATCCCGCTCTTTGCCTCTTCGAGTTCTGCTATCAGCTTGAGATAGTCCGCACCGCTCTTCTTGTTGATGAGCTCGTCGATATCTTTTAAGTCCGCCTGGAGATAGGAGAGTTCGTTCTCCTCGATGCTCCTGTCGGAGGCGATCCGGGTGACCTGGACGGTGTGGTCCTCAACGGATCGCCGGAGGGAGGCAAGTTCCTTCTCCCGCTCGTGGAGCTGGGCTGCCGACCGGCAGTTCTGGTAATAGGCGAGATCCTTCTGCCATTTCTGGTATTCGAGGGCCGCGGTCCGCTCGCGTTTGAGCTCGTTTGCCCGCCTCCCGAGTTCGAGCAGGAGGAGTTCCTCGCGCTCGATGCGCTCGCGGACGATATCCAGCTCTGCAAGGGACTGCTGCTTCTTGGTATCGAACTCCGAGACCCCGGCGATCTCGTCGATGATCTTCCGGCGTTCGAAATCGCTCATCTCCATGATCCGGGTGACATCGCCCTGCATCACGACATTGTAGCCGTGCGGCTTGATGCCGTGTTTTGCAAGGTGATCCACGATATCGCTCTGCTTGCAGAGCCGCTCGTTCAGGTAATTGTAGCTGTAATAGCCGTTGCCGGTCCGCTTGATCCTCCGCCGGATCTTCGTGCCGTCGGAGAAGGCCAGGGAGACTTCGGCGGTATTCTTCCCGGAGTTCAGGTTGATGAGGTCGGTGAGCTTCTCCGCCCGGAGATTGCGGGAGCTCGAGAGGGCAAGGACGAAAAGAACCGAATCGATGATATTGCTTTTACCGGATCCATTGGGGCCGGATATGACGGTAAAACCCTCTAAAAAGGGAATTTTTGTCTTTTTTGAAAAAGACTTGAAATTATCGATCTCCAGCTCTGTGATATGCAAAGATCCGGCTCCTTACTTCTTTCCGGAATCTGACTTGTCTTCTTCAGCAGCGTAGATCAGGTCGCTCTGCTTGGCCTTGGTTGAAACACCTTTCTTGTTGCGCCCGTACCCGGCCGATGCAACGATGTAGTCCTTGTCCCCGCGCCGGGGCTCGAGCTTCATCGTCCCGTCCGGCTGCATGATTAAGTCCATTGCCGGTTCTGCGGGCTCGGCGGGGGCTGCTGCAGACTTGGGCCGGATGACCGTTGTGCCGCTTGCGGAAGTGGTGGGCTGGGGTGCTGAGGCCGGGGCGCTTCCGGAGCTCTGGACGATCGGCCCGCGTTTGAGTTCCTGCCTGCTGCGTTCCTCGGTCTGCTTGGACATCTTCATGGCGATAGACTTGAGGTCCAGAAGTTCCTGGGTGAGTCCCTTGACCAGCGCTTCCATCTCACGTACTTTCTTTTCGAGGGCCGCAACCCGGTCCTCGCTCGGTCCTGAACTTTCCATCATGGTAATCGTTCTCTCCTGTTCATCTAGTTCGTGCTCAAGATATTTGATCTTTGCATCAGACTGCGCCATAATGAACCTGTACTGTACTGGTGCGGCGCATCCCCTATTAATAATAGTAGTGATCGCCTGATTAGGAAAAAAGGTTTGCGCTTTATCTGGACGTGTTTTTGCCAAAAGCCGGTAGCAGTCCATTGGATGGCACAGGACCCGGCCGGCCCGGGATCTGCAGGTACATAATTACCCCTAAGAAAAGGTATTACCTCAAAAGAGCGAACCCTTCTCCATATGTCGTATCTGTCAAAAACCGATCCAGCGATTGCAGATATCATCGAAAAAGAGAGGCTCCGGCAGGTCAATGGCCTGGAGCTGATCGCTTCCGAGAACGTTGTTTCCCGTGCAGTGCTCGAAGCCATGGGATCGATCATGACCAACAAATATGCCGAGGGCTACCCCGGCAAGCGGTACTATGGCGGATGCGAGTTCCACGATATGGCCGAGAACCTGGCCCGCGACCGGCTCAAGCAGCTCTTCGGGGCGGAACATGCCAATGTCCAGGCCCACTCGGGCACCCAGGCGAACATGGCAGTTTATTTTGCGGCCATCAAGCTGGGAGACAAGATCCTCTCCATGAAGCTCAACCAGGGCGGCCACCTTTCCCACGGTTCCCCGGTCAGCTTCACCGGTAAATTCTACCAGGTGGCACAGTACGGCGTTGATCCCAAAACCGAGATGCTCGACTACGGTGCAGTTGCGGAGATGGCAAAGCAGGAGAAGCCCCAGATCATCGTCTGCGGTGCCTCGGCGTACCCCCGTACCATCGACTTCAAGGCTTTCCAGGAGATCGCCGATGATGTCGGCGCTGTCTGTCTGGCCGATATCGCCCACATCGCAGGTCTTGTCGCAACCGGTCTCCACCCGAACTCGGTCGGCGTGGTCAACTATACCACCACCACGACTCACAAGACCTTACGCGGACCCCGCGGCGGCGCCATCATGTGCAATGCTGATCTCGGCGTTGCGATCGACAAGGCGGTCTTCCCCGGCATGCAGGGCGGTCCCCTGATGCACACGATCGCGGCAAAGGCGGTCTGTTTCGAGGAAGCCCTCAAGCCCTCGTTCAAGGAATACAACAAGCAGATCATCAAAAACGCCAAAGTCCTTGCCGAGACCCTGATGGCAAACGGCCTCCGGCTCGTCTCGGGCGGCACGGACAACCATCTCATGCTCCTCGACTTAACCGAACAGGGCATCACCGGGCTCGAAGCAGAGGTTGCGCTCGGCAAAGCCGGCATCACGGTCAACAAGAACACCATCCCGAACGAGACCAAGAGCCCGTTTGTCACAAGCGGCCTGCGGATCGGTACCCCGGCCGTCACATCCCGGGGCATGAAAGAGGCGGACATGCGCCTGATCGGGAACTGGATTGCAAGTGTCATCAAGGACAGCAAGAACGAGACACTGATCCGCGATGTCCACGGAAAAGTGGAAGCGCTTGCAGGCAAGTTCTCACTCTATCCCGAATAATTTCAGAGGTACCGGCATGGCAACCATTCTCGACGGAAAGAAGATCTCGGAGATGCGTCTTGAGATCCTTAAGGAGGAGATCGAGGATTCCGGTCTCTATCCCCGGCTTGCGACCGTCATTGTCGGAAGCGACCCGGCATCGCAGATGTACGTGCGGATGAAGCACCGGGCCTGCGAGCAGGTGGGGATCGGCTCCGTCGGGATCGAGCTGCCAGCCGATGCAACAACCCAGAACGTCCTTGATGCGGTGAAGAGACTCAACCGGGACGAGGATATCAGCGGCATCCTTGTCCAGCTCCCGCTCCCGAAACAGATCGATCCGGAACAGGTGATAGATGCCATAAGCCCGGCAAAAGACGTGGACGGGTACCACCCGGAAAACATGGGGCTCCTCTTCTCAGGAAAACCCCGGTTCACCTCGTGCACGCCTACGGGGATCATGACCCTCCTCAAAGAGTACAAGATACCCGTTGCCGGCGCCAGGGCGGTTGTTGTCGGCCGGAGCATCGATGTCGGGCGCCCCATGTCGGCCCTGCTCACCAATGCCGATGCAACCGTCACGGTCTGTCACAGTAAAACCCGGGAGCTCAACGAGGAACTCAAGCGGGCGGACATCCTGGTCTCGGCCATCGGCAAGGCGCATTTCATAACGCCGGAGATGGTGAAGCCCGGCGCGGTTGTCATCGATGTCGGCATCAACCAGCTGAACGGCAAACTCGTCGGAGACGTGGACTTTGCCGCGGTAAAGGAGATCGCATCGGCCATCACACCGGTTCCCGGCGGGGTCGGCCCGATGACGATTGCGACCCTGATGGAGAACACGTTCCGTGCAGCAAAGGTGAGGGCATGCGACAGTGCGTGGTGAACAAGCTTGTCATCGGCGGGGATGCGCCCCCGCGGGTCATGGGCGTGCTCAACGTCAGCCCGGAATCCTTCTACCACGACTCGTTCATTCCCACAAACGAGATCCATAAAAAAGCCGTCGAGATGATCGAAGCCGGGGCGGACCTGCTGGATGTGGGCGCCCGGAGCACGGCTCCCAATGCGCAGGCGATCAGCGGAACCGAAGAAGCAAGCCGGATCGACGCGGCCCTGAAAGAACTCGACGGGACCGGGTTCACCATCTCGGTGGACACGATGAACCCCTGGGTTCTGGATGTCTGCCTGAAGCACGAGATCCATGCGGTGAACGATATTGCCGGGTTTGCATCGCCTGCCTATGTCCAGCGCGTGGCACAGGCCGGGCTCCCCGCGTTCGTGATGGCAACGGATTATATCCCGGGGGATGCTGTCGGGCTCGATGCCACGATCGCCACCATGGCAGCCGTGGTTCAGCGGTGCGAAACTGCAGGGATCGACAACTATGTGCTCGACCCGGGCATCGGGATCTGGACACCGTACCGCTCCTATGATGACAACTGGGAGCTCTGCCGGAATTTCGACCGGTTCAGACAGTTCGACCGCCCGCTCCTTGCCGCAATCTCGCGGAAGAGTTTCATCGGGAGCCTCGTGAACCGGGAGCCGGAGGAGCGGCTTGCCGGGAGTCTTGCCGTGACGTTCGGGCTCCTGACAAAAGGAGCATCGATAGTCCGCACCCACGATGTTGCCCAGACCGTTGATACAATCCGCGTGTACGAGCGGATGGTGAGCGGAAAATGAACAGCACGTTCGAGGTCTTCGGGCTCTCAACCGGCATCATCCACAGCGGGGATTCCATTGCCGACCGCGTTGTTGCAACCGCAAAGGAAGTCTGCGATGGTTTTGAGGACGGGGATATCCTGGTCCTTGCCGAGACTGCCGTTGCAACCTCGGAAGGAAACGTGGTGGATCTCTCGTTTGTTACCCCATCCCCCCGGGCCCTCGAACTGGCAGTGCAGTACCATATGGATCCCAGGACCGTCGAAGTGGTCCTCCGCGAGAGCGACTCCATTGTCGGGGGCATCCCGGGGTTCCTCCTCTCCATGAAGAACGGCACCCTCCTGCCCAATGCCGGCGTGGATGCCTCGAATGCCCCGCCGGGATGCGTCACGCCACTCCCTGCCGACCCGGACAAGAGCGCACTCGCCATCAAGGATGCCATAAAAGCCCGGACAGGAAAATCCATCGGTGTCATCATTGCCGACAGCCGCACCCATGCCATGCGCCTTGGCTGCAGCGGCGTTGCCATCGGGGCAGCCGGCATCACGGCCGTGATCGATGACCGGGGCCGGTGCGATCTCTTCGGCCGGAAACTGGAAGTCACGAAAAGGGCGGTGGCAGACAACATCGCCTCGGCAGCCGAACTGGTCATGGGCGAGGCCGATGAATGCACACCCGCAGCAGTGGTCCGGGGAATCGGTCTTTCAATCGGGGATCATGTGGGTATCGAGACCATCGATGCCACCGACTGCCTCTTCATGGGAGCGTTCCGGAACAGCCGGACCGAATGGTAACTCCACTTTTCCCTGATTCTTTGAAAGAAGATTATTCGTCATCCACACTACACACGAACATATCCCCGTGTGACGCATACACTTTTATTGTTCGGGCAGAACAGGATACAAAAAATAATCCTCTCCGGCACCGAGATCTTCCGGACATGGCAGCAGGGAAGGAGACAAAAAAACCAAAAGCCCCCGGTCGGTCCCGGAGACCTGCCGGTATGCTTCTCATCCTTCCCGTTCTGACCTGCCTCATTATACTCCTTCTCACCTGCGCAGGTTGTATCCATACCGGCGGGCCCGGTACCGGTACACCCAACAGCCGGAATTACGGTGCGGATTCCACAGGTTATTTCCTGTACCAGAACCTCGTCAATACGTCGGCAGGGAGTGTGACCGGCCCGGGCAGAAACGACACCTCCCCCGAAGGCCGGAAAGCCGAGATCCTGCGGGACGCCATGGACTCACGGGACCCGGTAACCCGGGACTTTGCTGTCTCGCTCATCCCGCGGACCCATGGCGGGCCGTTCAACCTTGCCCAGATCTGCGATCTCTGGGAAGCGGTTTACTCCCGCTGGACCTACGTGGATGATCCACGCACGGGCGACTATTACTCCCCCGCCAGTCGTACCATTGCCCTCGGGCTCAAAGGCGACTGCGATGACTTCGCCATCGTTGTTGCCGCCATGATAGAATCGGTTGGCGGGGATGCCCGCGTCATCTATGCTTCAAACGGCACTGCCGGTCATGCCTACCCGGAAGTGTATGTCGGTACAACAAAGGAAGAGTTCGATGCAGCTGCAGGGTATATCCGGCAGCGGTATAAAATAACGGACGTGGGCTGCCACATCACCAATGGTCCGGCCGGGCCGCGTTACTGGCTCAACCTTGACTGGTGGAGCCGGTACCCCGGCGGGAGATTCTTTGGCGATGACGGGATCCGGATCGCCTATTACCCGGATGGTCACTGGGAGCGGGTAGAAGCATGAGCAGCCGCTCACACCTGTTCATTCCCGTAACCATCCTTTCCCTGAAGTAATCCGGCCAGTGTCACCAGAACCCGGTCGGTTGTTTCTTGTATTTTCACAGGGGATCTGATAGTGGACAGCTGATGACTGGCAAGCACGAAGAAACAGGCACCGGAGAAAAACATCCCCTCCTCACCGACCCGCCCTTTTACCTGCCGGAGTTCGAGAAATCGTACCGGTACATCATCGACGAGTACGAGATAGAACCCCGCGATATCGCCATCTTCATGCCCTGCGCAGTCAGGAAACCCTACTCGGCAAGCCCGAGCCACCAGATCATACGGATGATCATCTCCCAGGTTTTCGAGCCATCGCAGTACCACATCGTCATCTTCGGCACCTGCGGGATCGTTCCTGCCGAACTCGAAGAGATGTACCCGTATGCCCATTACAAGTATATGCTCGGGAAGTGCAAAGACGAGAAGATCAAGGAGGATTTCCTCCGCATCGAGACTGACCGGGTAGCGGAGTATCTCACCAAAACAAAGACCGCGTACAAGTACCGTGTTGCGTATTGCATCGGGCTTTTCCGGGAAGCCCTGGTGAAGGGTTCCGAAAAGGCAGGCGTGCCTCTCGATCTCCTCCTCCCCACCCACGACCTGATCAACCAGGTCATCGAGGAGGACGACTGCCAGTTCCAGGAAGGCAGCCTCTCGATGGAGAGATACCGGGCCGAGTTCTGCGACGGGCTCATCCGGTTCCGGAACGGGCATTACCCGAAAGGAAAGGAATAAGCGGGGAACCGGCCGAAGGGAGTCCGCACGTTCACGGGCAGCTGCAGATGCCGTCCAGGGCTTTTTTTGCAGCATCCTTCCGGGCTGCCGAGAGGGATAGCCCCGATCCATCGAATGTCCTCCCGTCCGCGAGCGTGACACGGACGGAGAAATGCCGCCTGTTCTCGGGGCCGCTCCGGGATACCTCCTCGTACCGGGGGAGAGGCTGGTTCTGCTTCTGGTAATATTCCTGCAGGATACCGATCACATTCTCCTGGGGATTGCAGGTATCAAGGGGGATCTTCATGATGGCATTGACAAAGTAGGTCACGTCATCGAGCCCGACTTCGCAATAGAGAGCCCCGATGAACGCCTCGAACGCCCCGCCGGTGATGCGCTCCCCGTACGTGTTCTGCTCCCCGATGACAAGGGGGATCAGCCGGGTGAAGATCTTCTTTCCGTGCTGCCGGGACAGGGCATCCAGGGCCCGGTTGGAGACAACGCTGCTCAGGATCCTGGTCATCTCCCCTTCGTTGAGCACCGCGTTGCGCTGGGTAAAGAGGGTCTGGGCCACGATGAGTTCGAGTACCCGGTCGCCGAGGAACTCGTACCGCTGCCAGTCTTCTTTTGAGATATCCCAGCGCTCCGCTCCGGCATTTCCGTACGCGGCATTGAAAAGGGAGATGAAGGTATCAATGATGGCATCGACGTCCGGATCGGCCTCGTGGAGAAGATCCGCAAGAGAATGACCAGACCCCCGGCTCATACCATGGGTTCAGCAGGAGAGGGTGATAATGCTATCGATTGCGGGTCGCGCCAACCCTGCCCTTATCGACAACGAGGGAAAAGCCCAGATCCTCAAGGTACGCCCGGCTCTTCCCCGATCCGTGGATCAGGAGTTCGACAAGATCCTCTTCCTCGTCAATATCCGTGTGGAGCCGGAACGAATCGATCACTTCGCAGGAGAGGCCCGCTTCTTCCGCTATCTTCATGTGTTTTGTGAAACTGGCGCCGTAATAATCAACATGGAAGCGTTTTGGCTCCTTGACAAAGATCACGTTCGTCCCGCCCCCGCGGCCGGGAACGATAGCCATATCCTTCTCTGTTGATATAACCCGCCGGATGGCTTCGGCATTGGCAAGGGGAAGATCGGCCATGATGATGAGCGCCGAGGTGACGGACTGCGGGAGGATCTCGTTGAGGGCCCCGTTCAGATCAGCGTCGATAATAGTGACCTGAACATCCTCGCTGTCGTAGAGTTCGGAGCAGACAACCACCGGGCTGCACATGGCTTCCTTTGCAGCATCCTTTACATCGGAGAGCATAGCCTGTGCAAACTGCTCCCGTTCCTCCTGACTGAGTATCGCGGAAAGGCGGGTCTTGGGGTTTTTTGGTTTATAGGGTATGAGCGCTGGAGGACACATGTACAGCGAGATATGCCGGGGATGAAAAAAAAGATACTGATGTTGCATTTCCTGCCGGCCGGGCATGGCAGGAATGGTGTGGTTTAACATCCCGCAAGTCGAGATTTCTGGGAATGGAGAATATCCGGTATACCATACGGAAAGTGCCCGAACGGACCGTTGTCGGGATCTCGAAGAGAACCTGCAATGCCGATGGCAGGAGTATCGATGACATTCCGGCCTGCTGGAAGGAGTTCCTGTCCCAGAACTCCACGGCAAAGATAAAGAACCGGGCAATCCCCCCGACCCTGTATGTCGTATACTCGGATTATGCCAGTGACTGGCGGGGAGAATATTCGTTCCTGCTCGGCTGCGGGGTGACCCGGGCCGAAACGGTTCCCGAAGGAATGGAAGTCCGGCGCATTCCCGCGCAGACCTACGCGGTCTTCAATGTAAAAGGAAAGATGCCGGACGAGCTGCTCGGCATCTGGAGCACGATCTGGCTCTCCGAGCTGCCCCGGACCTATACGTACGATTTCGAGGTGTATGACAAGCGGTTCACCCGGCCGACCAACAAGGAAGTCGACGTGTATGTGGCAATCGACACCGAAAAACTGGAAAAACTCAAGAAATAATTCCCTTTTTTCTCCAGCCCGGGTTTCTAAAACCCGGATTTTATCCAGACTCCGGATAGAGGATGGCTTGGACGATTGAGGATATCCCAAAATAAAAAACACCATTTACCGGCAGGAACTCTGGGCCGTCACTGCACGGTATGGGGGGATACGGACGGCAGACCGATGCTTGGGATGTTCTGGAGGGGGATGGAGAGCTGCCACTGGCCAGAGATTCCTCGCACACTTGAAAAATTCACCGTGAGCTGGCGGGATCCTTCCGGCAGGGGTTCGATCTTCCAAAACACGTACGTTGTATTGTACGAGTACCCGCCACCAGGCATGGTCAGGAGGGGCCGGCCGCCGTCCACCTGCCATACCGCGTGCAGATCAGGGTTGGCCGGGGGAAGGGTAACAACGGGTGACGGGGTGACGGGAGGAGGCGTGTTGTCAGAGATGCGGATCATGACCGTGCAGGCCTCCGGTGTGCACTGGAGGGAATCGACCGTAACCATCTCCCTTCCTGTGGACACGCTCACGTTTGCAGGAATATTCCCGACAAGCGGCCGGGCAGGAGGCACGTACTCGTAGGGGGGCATGACACCTTCCCTGTACGGGACGGGCTGCACCGACGCGCCGATCGTCTCCAGATCTTCCCGGGGGAGCGTGCCGGTGAGCATATAACACCATCCGCTGTCACCCCAGGAGAGTTCCCCCGTCTCTTTTCGCGCTGCCCGGAGTGAGCCTTCAACAGCCGGCTGGAACACCGGTTTGTCCGGACATTTTGTCGAGTTCCGGAACTGTTCGACCAGAAGAACCTCTTCGTCCTTACCCCGGGAGTAAGTGAAATAGAATTCTCCGCTGCCAAACGGATTTTCAATAGGTCCCTGAGGCAGCGAACCGAACGTGAAGAAGAATCCCTCGGGCAGGAACGTAGGCAGGGAGAACACCAGGCCTGGCGGGGCATTTTTCTGCATTACGTACAGGGATGAGGTATAGAGCGGAAAGTAATGCGGCGGGTGCGGATTGGCCGCTGGCTGGGGGGTCGGCGCCGGTGAATCAGCAGGTGTTTTACCCGGGGTATCAAGACACCCGGCTGCCGCAACAAAGAGAAGGACGATGACAAGGACTGTCCCCCAGAAGGGAAAAAAGGGACCCGTCCTGCAGGGAAATATCACAAATATTATTCAATATATTTATATATAATATTTCGTTTCGGTTACCTGGCATCTCTGTCATAGGAGTGAGCGGACACCCTCCCGATCAGGCTGCAACCCGGATCAGGACCGGCAGGATCGTGAGCAGGAGAGAGACGGAGACAGGGATGACAAGATTATCGTCAATCGGAGAGAGGAGTTCGATAACGCCGGCAAGGACAGCCACTACCGCAACTCCGGGAATTGTCAGGAACGGGAGAAGGAAGACTGCCGTGACGAGGATGGCTGCTGCCGTACCTTCGAGGGATTTGCCGTTGAAGATACGGGTCCTCCCGTATCGGACCCCGACCAGGGTCGCAACCCCATCGAGAACGGCAACCGTAACCAGTGCAGGGACCGCCACCTGCACGGGAAACAGGATGACGGTGACGAGCGCGCCCACCGCAAAGTAAAGCGCGCCCTTCCCGGGCAGGCTGTCACCCCGGTCCGCGTAATCCACCAGTGCGGTGAACAGGGGGAGATGATAGCCCCGGAGGATGAGATCCACGAGGATAACCCCGAAAAAGAGGCCCAGGGCAAGAACGGATAGGGCAACGGTGTGATCCACCAGGAGAACCATTGCTGCAATGGCAAGACCAAAGAGGATGTGCACCAGTTTGCGGAAGAGCTCATGCATTCAACCACTGTTCGTCTGCAGGGAATAAAAACCGGCGGTCTTTCCCCCGGGAACACAGGGGAGGACATATCGTACAGGGTACGGATAAGAGTTCCGGTCCCGTGAAGGTTATACAGTTCGCGTTGGCCGGAAAAATTTACAGGGTAGTTACCCGTTCTTCTTTATTTTTTCTTCCGGGATGCTGATCTCGAAGCGTGCCCCTTTGCCAGGGTCACCAGTCTCCCGGATAGTCATCCCGCAGAATGCGAGGATCTCCCGCACCAAAAAGAGGCCCCACCCGGTGCCTTTGCCAAAACCGCGTTCAAAGATTTTGGTCTTGTCGCCAGAGGGGATCCCTTCGCCATCGTCTTCGAAAACCAGCTGCGTACAGCCAGACGGACCATCCTGCAGGGAGATGCGGATCCGGGTAGCTTTGATCCCATGACGCTTGGTATTGTCAAGGATCTGGATCATCGCCTTCCCGAGCTGGGGATCGGCAAAGATCGCTGCCTGCCCGGTCTCGTCAGCAATCTGGACGGGGCGCAGGTCGACCTCTTCGCCGGCCTGGTGGATGAGCTGCCGCAGCGGGAGCCATGCCGGGGGAAGAGCCCCGATATTCTGGTAATCCTTGGCAAAGGCAAACTGCCGGCGGATCTTGTCAACCGCAGTTTTTTCCCGCTCCAGATAGGTCAGGAGTTTGGGATCTTCGATCATCATCCCGAGCAGTTCGTTATACCCGACAATTGCCGTGAGCTGGTTGAGAACATCGTGGCGGGTGACGCTGCCAACCAGCTGGAGCTTCTTTTCTGCAAATGCCAGCGCACACCTCAGTTCGTCGGGTGTCATGCCGGCATACAGCGGTTCCTCTGTTCCCGCAGAGTTTCTTTCCGGTTCCGCAGCCGGTTCCTTTTCCTTGAACAACATCAGAATCCCCGAAAGATTATGCCCCTGAACCGCTTGTTAGGCAATTTGAATTATGTCTGCCCGGCACATTATTGTTGTCTTTTTCATCAGGGGAGAGCCGGCAAAAGGTCACACCTCAACAACAGGTTTCAATAGGTGCGCAGGTATACCTCATCTCATGCAGTTGCGGACCGTTACTTTCTCAAAGAATGTCTTTCTCCCGCTCACTACGGTCTGCCACAACCGATGCGGGTACTGCTGCTTCCGAACCCCCGTGCAGGAGGGCTGCCTTATGTCTCCCGAGGATGTCGGGCGGACACTTGAGCGGGGAGCGGCCCTTGGGTGCACGGAGGCTCTCTTCACCTTTGGCGAACGGCCTGAGAACGAACCGGGATTTGCAGACCTCATCAGGTCGAAAGGGTTCAACACGATCCTCGATTACTGCGAGGCCATGTGCAACATGAGCATCGGATACGGTATCCTGCCCCACACCAATGCAGGTATCCTCACCTATGACGAGATGGACCGGCTCCGGCAGGTGAACGCGAGCATGGGACTGATGCTCGAGACCACCGCGGAGATCCCGGCCCATGCCACTTCCGCGGGCAAGTCGCCGGATGTCCGCCTGGCCATGATGGAGGATGCGGGAAAACTGAAGATACCATTCACAACAGGACTCCTCCTTGGGATCGGCGAGACCATGGCCGACCGGGAGGATTCGCTCTTTGCCATCCGTAATCTCCAGAAGCGCTACGGGCACATCCAGGAAGTGATCATCCAGAACTTCTGTCCCAAGCCCGGAACCGAGCTTGCGGGGAGCCCGGTGCCGACGACCGATGAGATCTGCGCCACCATACGTATGGCGCGGGACATTCTCCAGGAGGAGATTGCCATCCAGATCCCGCCGAACCTCATCGATGCCTCGCTCCTGATTCCCTGCGGGGTCGATGATCTGGGAGGCATATCACCGGTCACCATCGATTACGTGAACCCGGAACACCCGTGGCCGGCGTTTGACGAACTTAAGGCTATTGCCGGGGATGCAGTCCTCAAGGAGAGGCTCTGCATCTATCCCCGGTTTATTGAGCGGGGCTGGTACCCGCCGGCCTTGCAACCTCTAATTAATCGGCTCGAACAAAGAATAAGGTAAGGAGCAGATCGTGAAGCAGAAAGACCTTCTCTATGCCGGGAAAGCCAAATCGGTGTACCGGACGGATAAAAAAGGCAGACTGATCGTTGAATTCCGGGACGACATCACCGCATTTGACGGCGGCAAGAAAGATACCCTCAAGAACAAGGGCAGTTATAATGCGGGGGTTTCGGCGTTCTTCTTCGACTATCTCGCAAAGAACGGCGTCAAGACCCATTTTATCGAGATGCTGGATGGCAACCGCATGGCGGTCCGCGAACTGGAGATGATCCCGCTCGAAGTGATTGTCCGGAACATCGCGGCCGGCTCCATTGTCCGGAATTACCCGTTCAAGGAAGGGACGAAACTGGATCCTCCGGTCATTGTCATCGATTTCAAGGACGACTCCCGGCACGACCCGATGCTCAACGACGACCTGATCGTTGCCCTGAAACTCGCAACCCCGCAGGAACTCAGGAGGATCAAAAAAGCTGCGCTCGAAGTGAACCTCCACCTGAAAAAACTCCTGGCCCGGGAGGGAATAACCCTTGTTGATTTCAAGATTGAATTCGGCAAACAGGGCAGGACCATTTATCTCGGCGACGAGATCAGCATGGACTCCATGCGCCTCTGGGACAAGAAGACCGGCGAGTCGCTCGACAAGGATGTCTACCGGTTCAACAAGGGAGATGTGATGGATACCTACAACAGGGTCGCGCAGCGGATCACGAAGACCGCAAAAAAGCGGTAAACAGGCTGATCGTCCGGTCAAGCGCAAAGACTAACGTCTCATATGCAAAAAGTATCGTGACCACAAAAGAGTTCAATCGGATATTATGACAGAAGATATTCATGCAGAAGAGGATATGCTGAAGTGGGCGAAGGCGTATGCCCACAAGCAGCACTGGACCCTCAACGCCGATGAAAAACAACTATCCACGGTCATCAAGGGGCTCGTGCGCAACAAGACCAAGTTCGGGCGGCCCTACTGCCCCTGCCGGCTCCGGAGCGGGGATGAGGAGAAGGACAGGAACATCGAGTGCCCCTGCATTTACCACAAGGACGAGATTTCCACCATGGGTCACTGCCACTGCAACCTCTATTACAAACAATAACCATTCTTTTCTCCATCAGGCGCAGGTCAGGTACCTGATCGTATGATTCGCGAAACCCTCATTTCCGGCGCGGAAGCAACCGCAGGGGGCCTCCTGCCGATATGTGGGAACAACCCCCGGGTCCTGATACTCGGCAGTTTCCCAAGTGTCCTCTCGCTCCACGGAAGGATGTACTACGGGAACCCGAAGAACCGGTTCTGGAGGATCATGGAAGATCTCTTCTGCATCAGTGCCTCGCTCCCGTACGAAGAGCGTATTGAACAGATCAAAGTACACCGGGTAGCCCTCTGGGATGTGATCTGCTGCTGTTCCCGGGAGGGGAGTGCGGATAGTAAGATCCGTGATCCGGTCTTCAACGATATCGGAGGCTTTCTTTCCAGCCATCCCGGCATTGTGCTCATCGCACTCAACGGGAGCACGGCAGCCCGGTACTTCCGGAAATCGTTTCGAGATCCGGGAGTTGAAGTTGTTGCCCTGCCGTCAACGAGTCCGGCACATGCCCGGGCACGGTATGAAGAGATTCTTGAAAAATGGAAGATCCTGAAAGATGCAGTGCGGTAATCCCGCACAATTCTGTTCTTAACGGTCCATCCTGAACCGCAGGAAGATCACGTGGTAGATAGCATAGAACCCGACCAGCACAGCGGCCGTGTACCCTGCAATTGCAATCCATATGATCTGTTTGGGCAGCTCGCTTGGCTGGGCGCTGATAACCATGGAGGAACCCACTACAAGGGCCGCAACGACGAGGGCCATCATGAGCTTGTCGCTGGCCTTGTCAAGCGCCATCTGGAGTTTCTGGATATCCGTGTCAACGATCTCCAGCTTGAATGTACCTGTAGAAAGCCGCCTCAGCATGAGGTTGAGGTTGCGGGGCATATCGAAGAGGGCATCGGCAGCTTCCAGGAGAGTCATCGAGGCCCGTTTGAGGTAGGCTGCGGAAAAATTGTTGGTATCGGCCAGCTTCGAGAGGTAGGGAGTGACCTCCTTGCCGAAATTGAACTTGGGATCGAGCCGGACACCCACATCCAGGACCATCATGAAGACCTTTAAGAGGAGCATCAGGTTCATCGGCACCCGGAGTTTGTAGCGGCGCATGGTCTCAGTCAGTTCGCTCACGACCAGACCGAAGTTGAGCTGGGATACGCCATCGCCACCCCCGCCGGAAAAGTCGTGCATCAGGAGGTAGAGATCGTCCCGTATGGCTTCCCGGTCTTCCTCGGCAATGACGATCCCGAAGCCCTCAAGCGACCGGAGCATCAGTTCGATATCATCGTTGACGAGGGCGAAGAGGAGGTTGATGAAGAGCTGCCGCTTCTCCGGCCGCAGGATACCGACGATCCCGAAGTCCAGGAAAACTATATCGCCGGTCTTGGAAACGAACAGGTTGCCCGGGTGCGGATCGCCGTGGAAAAAACCGTCCTCGAAGATCATCTTCAGGTAGGCGTGGAACCCCCGGACGCCGATATCGTGGGGAACGAAGCCCATCTCGCTGATGGCCTCCGCGTTGTCGATCCGGACACCTTCGATGAACTCCATGACCATGACGTGCGGACGGGTGAACTCCCAGTAAATTTTCGGGAAATGAATCCCGGGCACATCGTGGAAGTTGCGGGCCATCCGGTCCATGTTGCGGGCTTCCCTTGTGAAATCCAGTTCTTTTACGATCTGGTGGGCAAAGTCGTCCACCATACCGGTCGGGTTGTAGACCCGGGTCTCGGGAAAGACCGTCTCGATCCTTTCTGCCATGGACTGGAGGATCCCGATATCCGTCTCGATGAGTTCGGGGATGCCCGGGCGCTGGACCTTGATGGCAACCATCGTCCCGTCCTTGAGAAATGCACGATGGACCTGGCCTATCGATGCCGATGCCACCGGGGTCTCCTCGATCTCGCAGAAATGGTCGTCCAGGTCAGGGATGTTCTCTTCAAGGATGGCCCGTACCTCGGAGAACGGGATCGGCTTTGCATGGTCCTGGAGTTTCTTGAGCTGCTCGATCATCTCCGGCGGCAGAAGTTCGGTCCTCGTGCTCATGATCTGGCCGAACTTCACAAAGGTGGGTCCCAGGTCTTCGAGTGCCAGCCGTATCCGTTCGTACACCGTGGAGGTTTCAGGGGTTTTTCCGGAGGTGGGGAGACGGAAGCCAGCCCTTCCGGGGAACATCTTTTCAAGACCAATGCTGAATCCGTAGTTGCCCAGCACATCGATAATCTGTGCATACCGCCTGATACGGGTGACCATGAATACACGTTGGCTGTTGTGATACTTAAGGCGTACTTTTTCACCGGAACGTTATCCGGGATCCGAGAGAAGACACTGCAGGATAAAAAAAGGGATCAGGGTATGATGCTGCCGGGATCGTCTGCAACATTCACCCTCAGGTCTAGGGGAACTGCCCGGACTGAAAGATTTCCCGTGACTCCGGAAACCGGTGGAGCAGAGCAGCAGGAAAACGTGTCCGTTGCATCCAGCCATTGCCCCGTGCAGCTCCCGCCCGGGGATACTACGTAGCCGCCCAGCCCGGCGCAGGTTTTTACGCTGTACCGGGTCTCCCGGACAAGCGTTGTGACAGGAATGACCACGGGGGAAGTCGTTGCCGGGGCGATTGTCCGCAGGGTCTGGAGCGTCTGGACTGACGATGCAGTTGACGTGACCTGCGGAAGCGGGATCACCTTTGTGGGAGTCGGGGATGGCTTGCTGTCCAGCCCTACCGTGGCGCAGCCGCTGGCAGCCACAAGGCAGGCCACCAGGAATGCGCAGACAAGAATGCCACGAAGCGGCGCGGGTTTGTTCATGTCAGGCCCCCATCTGGTCTGCGGTGTTATCAAGACTGACGGCCATCGCATTCAGCGCTTCAGATAGATCTGCCGGAAGGTTTGCACTGCGTGCGATAGCCCGATAGCCCTCGGCCAGATCGGTGAGATCTTTCCTGAGGACCGGCAGGTTCCTTTTAGCGGTTTCGAGTTTGCCGGCAGCAAGCAGGCGCTTGGTATTTGTAATATCCGTTTTCAGGGAGGAGAGCGCCGGTTCAGCCGCGCCGAGATCCAGCGTTATCCTGAGAGTATCGGCACTGAGCTGGTCCGCCTTTCCGGTAATGCGGTCCGCCTGTTCCAGGAGCGACCAGATACGGGCGTCGTCCGGGACCTGCTGCCCGATCTCTCCTGCCCTTGTCACGTACTCCTGCGAAAGGCCGAAGATCCGGCTCGCGGCTGCACTCACCTGGTTTTCATCCCTGGCTTCAAGAGCCGCCTGCAGTTCCGGCCGTTTTGCCACGGTTACATCCAGTGCCCGCTGGGCTTTGGTTGTATCATATCCTTTGGCACTCAGGGACGTCAGTTCTGCCCCTGCAGTCCCGGCCCAGGCATCAAAATCGCTCAGCTGGCCGGTTTTCCGCGTGCTCCAGTACAGATTCTTCTTCTCTTCAATGTACGGGTTGCCGGAAACCGCAAGCTCAATCTTGGGGGTCAGTTCGTTCCATGAGCCCTGTCCCACGATCATCTGGGCCTTGGCCTCGTTCTGGAACTGGCGGGTTATCCCCCGGATATCCGATATGATGGAATCCAGCGCTGCATCCGTCTGGGCCGACGGGATCCTGGCTTCCTCCGCCTGCAGTTCTGCAAGGAGCGTTGATATCCTTGTGGTATCCGTATTGTACCGGGTTCCGATATACGTGAGCGCTGTATTCATCCGGGTTTCCGTATCAAGGGCTACCCATGCAAGATGCGCCTGGCGGACTGCGATATGATGATCGGCAGTATCGGTATCCGCAGCACAGGCGGGTGCCGGTAGTATGAGGACTGCTGCCAAAAGGATGGCAACCATGCTCCAGAAATTCCAGAAATGTACTCTGCCCATGTAACTTACCTCAGGCATCTTGCCAGGATGACAGGAAACGAAATCCTGTGATGTATCACTCGCATTCTGAATTGCCTTTGAACAAATATCAAGATTTGCCGGCGTTCCTGAAAATAATGGGCATATTCGTGATTTCAAGGCTTCCTGAAGACCACGATCCGGTTGGTGTTCGTGCCTGCCGCCATGTTCCCGACACCCCAGATGTTCGAAGTCTTGGTGAATGCCTGCTGGTTGATGAGCACGCATTCGCAGGTAAAACCGGCTGCAACCCCGAGTGGCACCACATGTTCTTCGAGATGGATCGTCCGGTTGCGGACTTCCCCTACCTCGAACGCAACATATCCTCCCGGTGCTGTGATCCGGTAGAGTTCGCGGAAGACCCGGCCCATCACCACGGCCCACCGGTCAACGGTCCGGGCCATGGTGATCTCTTTGCCGATCTCGTTTGCATCGAGTCCATTAAACCAGCAGCGGAGCCAGTTGTCCTCGCGGTACTGGACAATATCGAGGAACGGCGGCGACGTGACGGTCAGGTTTACCGATTCATCCGGTATGGCCGGGCTTTCCTGTGCATCACCGGTTATGAGAAGCGCTGTGTTGCCGGCATGATTGAGGTTCTCAAGGTCTGCTGCAGTCACAGAGCGCAGGAGGCTTTTCGTCTTGGTTATGATGATGCGCCGGGTGTTCCGGTATTCCGGGGTCTGGCAGCGCTTCTCATTGATCTTCTTCTGGCTTTTCGGAGAAACTGCCTGGTTCGGGGGAAGGGTGTACACCGAGAAGAAACCCCGGGAGTGCCCGGTCAAGCGGTTCGTTGCAACCATGGCAATCCACCGATCAATAGAGTCATCCAGAGATGCTGCTCTTCTTTCGAGAAGATACCGGCGCAGTGCAACGATCTCCTGCTCGGTATCCGGGTGATAGAACATGGAGAGATCGATCTCTGCCCGATCGCTCCCCGGGGGTATCGCCGCGAGACGATCCTCCACATCTGAAAGGCCGGGGGGATAGAAACGGGGCAGGGTCATTATCCGGGACAGGGGATTTGCATCGTTTGCGATGACGCGCCGGCCAAGGAGGGCGGCTTCGACGACTGTTGTCCCGCGGCCGTTGAACGGATCGTACACAACGCCATCCGGCCGGGTAAGGAGGCTGATAAAAAAACGGGGAAGCTGGGGTTTGAAGCAGGCCCGGTACGAGATCTCGTGGATCGAGGATGCCTGCCGCTGGCGCGAGGTCCAGAATTCGTTGGTGTATTTTTTTACCCTGACGGTTCCAATCTCCGAATCTTCCTCAAGAGTGGGGTGGCCGGATGTACTGCAGAACCCGGCAAGGGTACCGGCAAAACCATTCTTACCGAGCAATGCTGGACCGGTCACGATATTCCTGAGAAGGTTCGCAGGCGAAGAGTATAAGCGTGCTTAGGGGAATTGCACGGGCATCTGCCCGGACCGATAATCTGACGTTCTCTCAGGCATACATGCACAGAACGGAGTGATCCGGAATGGCAGAACAGGAAGACAGCAATCCGGCTGCCGGGGGAGCCGGCCGGGAGTTCATGGAGCGGACAAAATACCAGTATATCGGGAGGAGCGACCAGCAGAAGGGCCTCCCCCAGCCTCCTCTCGAACTGCCTGCAGATCCAGAACTTCCCATAATCCCCCTCCCGCATCCGGACTCCTTTGGGATACCCCCGGTCGATCTCCGCGAGGTCATTGAACAGCGTACCAGTATCCGCACCTATGCCCACGAGCCGCTTTCTCTTGACGAACTGGGATTCCTGCTCTGGTGCACCCAGGGCGTGAAAACCATCCACGGAAACCTTGCAACGTTCCGGACGGTTCCTTCCGCAGGCGCACGCCATGCATTTGAAACGTACATCCTGGTAAACAACGTAGATGAGCTTGAGCCGGGACTGTACCGGTACCTCGCACTCACCCACCGGCTCCAGCTGGTGGACACCGATCCCACGATCGCGATCCGAATAACCGCAGCGTGCTTCAACCAGCAGTTCCTGCTCCGGAGCGGCGCGGTCTTTCTCTGGGTGGCAGTCCCGTACCGCATGACATGGCGCTATGGCGAGCGGGGATACCGCGATCTCCACCTCGATTGCGGGCATGTCTGCCAGAATCTCTACCTGGCAGCAGAAGCCATCCGGTGCGGGGTCTGCGCCATTGCAGCCTTCGATGATGACGGGATGAACGCGATCCTGGGAATAAACGGAACCGACCAGTTCCTGATCTACCTTGCAACCGTGGGAAAAAGGCTGGAATGAGGATTACGAGGTGTGAGCCCCGACCGCATCGAATGCCTCCGGGTACCTGACCATTCCCTCAATCCCGTCGAGCGCCCCGGTTTCGAGGGGCAGGGCCATGAAAGCCTCATCGGGGCAGGGAAACGGTGCGAGTATCCCGGATTTCCGGGCGGGAGTAAAACCAAACCGGGGATAATAACCCGGGTGGCCGACCACGATCACGATGCGGTGGCCCAGACGCTGGCACTCCCCGATACCCTCTTCGATGAGGGCTGCACCGATCCCCATGCACTGGAAATCCTGGTGAACCGCGAGGGGGGCGAGAGCAAGGGCAGGGGTCTCAGCGGTATCCGAGACGATACTGATCGGGCAAAATAGGATGTGGCCGATGATCCGATCCTTGTGCACGGCAACAAGGGAGAGTTCGGGGTTGATGTTGCCATCGTGGCGCAGGGCGCTGACGAGCCGCGCCTCGCCGTCCTGTGCAAACGCCTGGAACTGGACTTCCAAAATAGCGGGAATATCTTCCGGAAGTTCCGGCCGGATATAAAAGGAATCCATCCTGTTCTATTGGGCGTCTGTGCTGATAAGGGAGCCTTGTGGCAGGTCCGAAAATTACGGGATTCCGGCCCGATTCACAAGAGAGAGAGGAAAGGGAGCGGAAGGGGCGCATACTTTTTTCCAGATGGCATAACCATAGAGATCCATGCAGATAAACGCGGATATCTCGTCAGACCCGGACCGTCTCCGGATGGACGATATCCATGCCATGCTCAAAAAAACCTACTGGAGCACGGGAATTACGAAAGAAGAGATTGCGCATGGTATCAAAAACTCGGCGCTCGTAGTAGGGGCATATGCGGATAACGGGCGGCAAGTCGGGTTCTGTCGCGTCATCTCCGACAAGACGCGTTTTGCCTATCTCCTGGACGTGATCGTTGCAGAAGACTGCCGCCGGAAGGGGATCGGGCAGGCAATGGTCCGGTACACGATCTCGCACCCGGATCTCAGGCATGTATACCAGTGGCTGCTGAAAACAAGCGATGCTCACGGGGTGTATGCGAAATACGGTTTTTTGCCCTGCACTGAACCGGAGCTCTGGATGGGTCGCATGTCAGGAAGGCCGGACAGAAGGGTGTTCGAGGAATAGAGGCACCGGATCCTGTTCGCCAGAAACAGATTATATCCTGAGCAGCCGCTCGTTCTCCCGGAGCCATTTTCTTCTCCGCTCGTAGTCCGGCATGATCTCCTTTACCTTTGCCCAGAACTTCCGTGAATGATCGGGCTGCCTGAGATGAACGAGCTCATGGACGATAACATAATCCACGATCTCCAGCGGGGCCTGGATCAGCCGCCAGCTGAAGTTGAGCCCTCCTCTTGACGTGCAGGAACCCCATCGCCCGCGGGCATCCGAGATGCGAACCGATGCGGGTGTATATCCTGTCGTCATCGAGAACCACATGCACCGGGACCGGATCTCTTTTTCGGCCTCAAGGACATACCAGCGCTTTATCCACCCCGCTATTTCAGGTTCAAGGGAACGCGAGACGCAGAGACGGTCCGTGCGTTCGATGGATGCTCTGCCATCGTCAACAATATGCAGCGGGTAGGCTCTCCCGAGGAAATAGAAGTTCTCGCCTTCCTCATACGTGTGCACGGTTGCCTGCGGCCGCTTTTTCATCTCGTCGAGTTTCTTCCGGATCCAGCCTTCCTTTTCCCGGATCACGGCATGGATCACCTCAGACGGTGCCCGCAGGGGAGCCCTCACGATCAGCCGGGCTTCGGGAGTGATGATGAGCGCAATGGTCCTGCGCCGTGAGCGGACTATCTTTTCAATACTGATCTCGTCCATGGGGGCAAAGGCTCTTACTGTATATTTGCGGACAGAGGGAAAAAAGGTAAAGGAACGGGCAGCGTTCAGGGCCGTCTCACGCCACGAGGATTCGGGAAAAAACGGTCTGCCTCAGGCAGACCCGTTGCCCTTGATTCCGTCGCTCGTGACTTTGCCATCCTGAAGCCGGACGATACGGTGGAAATATTCCTGGTGCCAGGACTCGTGGGAGACCATCACGATGGTCTGATGCATCTCTTCATTGATCTCCCGAAAGAGATCCAGCACCATCCGGGAGTTTTCAGAGTCCAGGTTGGCACACGGCTCGTCGGCAAAGAGGATATCCGGCTTGTTCACTATGGCCCGGGCGATGCTGACACGCTGCTGCTGGCCGCCGGAGAGCTCGCGGGGGAGATGATCGCAGCGATCGAAGAGGCCGATCTTTTTAAGGATGTCGTGGCTGTCATCGATGATCTGCAGGTCATCGCGATCTTTGCGGAGCATTGCGGGCAGCGAGACGTTCTCCATCACGGTGAGATCCGGCACCAGGGCATAATCCTGGAAAACATACCCAAGCTTGTAGAGCCGGAACATTGTCTTCTCGTAATCCGTGAGCGATGAGATATCCGTCCCATCGATAACAATCTGGCCGGACGTGGGTTCGTCCAGGAGGCCGAGCATGTGCAGAAGCGTGGTCTTGCCGCTCCCGCTCGCCCCCATGATCCCGAGGAACTCTCCTTTCGCGATATCAAGAGTGATACCGTCAAGTGCCCGCACCTCCACGTCTCCCATACGGTATATCTTCTTCAGATCCGCAATCTCGATCATATCAGGCCCTCATAGCAGACTGGATATCTTCGCGCGATACCTGGTACGCGGGAACGTAACCCGCGACAAGGGATGCCACAAAGAGGATCAGGGAGTTCTGGATCAGGTCCCACGGGGTCAGGTACAGGGTTGCCGACCACTCAGGGGTGACGATGGGGTTGGCGGCAAGGTAAGCCGCCATCAGGAGCGTGAGCACAAGCCCGAATAAAATCCCGAGCACGGACATGATGATGACCTGGAAACCGTAGTTGTGCATGATGACCTCCTTGTCAACGCCGATAGCCTTCAGGATCCCGATCTGGCGGCGGCTGTTGATGGTCTTGATGGTGATAACGATGAAGAGCACCACGGTCGTGATGATGATGCCCACGATCAGGGAGACCATGTTGATGATCGCAAAGCTCTGGAGCGCCCGCCCCATGCTTTTTGCCATCAGGTCGCCGGTTGTCTGCACCTTCTGCGTGACGCCGTACTGCAGGAGCTCGTCCTTTACGAACTTTTCAGAATACCCGGGTTTGGTCTTTACCGTGATGTAATCGGCACTGTCGGTCGCCCTCGGGTCAGCTAACGCCATATCCGTATAACTCACATACACTGCACTGTCTGCCTGGGACCAGCCGGTGTAGTAAATCCCCTTCACCCGGTAATCTTTGACATACCCGTTGCCATAATCGATCGTGATCGAATCGCCAACCCGGACACCTCCGAGGGATGACTGGAACTCGTCCTCCTCTCTCACGGAAGCATCGCCAGCCACCGGCCTGCCGATGATCACCTCGCCGGTGTCGGCATCGCCCAGGTAACTGCCGGCAACCATCTTGGTGTACAGCGGCGAGATGAGCTTCTCGTCGTTAGGTCTGATCGCCCGAACCGTAGCCCCGAGCATCCGCTTGCGGTACTTCAGGGTCGCCCCCTTGCTGAAGTGTGGTGTGGCACGCTCAACCCCGGGCATGCCATTGATGAGATCGAGGGTGGCGTCCATATCCGTGACATACTGGTCGCCCGATTTGGGGCTGACCAGCACGTTCCCGATCTCGTAGTCCACGACCTGTTTGGTTATGCTCTGCCCGATCCCGTTGAAGAGGCCGGGGAGGAAGATCATGTTGGTGAAGCACATCCCGATGATCAGGATCGTCAAAAGCACGCTCGACCTGCTGCCCCGCTGGAGTGACCGGAGGGCGAGCAGGAAAGCGACTTTCAGTTCTTTCTTTCCCATGGGAACTTCCCGTCACCCTTGTACTTCGGGAGGTACCAGTAGCGGTACGCCAGGAAACCGAGTATGCCAAGGACGATGATGCCGAAGATCAGGCTGCCTGAATTGTCGGTCGGCGTTACCCGGAGGGACATCTGCCGCGTCATGACATGGACCCCCATGTCGTCAGTGTAGGTCACCGTCAGGTTGTACGGGTAGGTACCTGCCTTCGCTCCCTCAAGGAGGAACATGGCGGGGGCATCGTTGCCGGGCTTGATCTTTCCGATGAATGCTTCCTTTTTGCCGTCAGCAGGGATATCCACGGTTGCCGAAACCTGCTTGGCATCGCCGGTGCCGGTGTTCTCGATCCGTATCGTGAGATCGAACGGAACACCCTCGGCCAGGCGCGGCGGGTTTGTATCGACCGAGACAAAACCGAGCTCTGCCTTGCCCTTGAAGAGGATATCGACGCTGGTGTTCTGGGTCATCGGGGTACCATCGATGGCATTGTAGCTGATGGTGACCGGGACCTGGACCAGGCCGGCGGTCATCTTCTTGTCGGACAAAAGCGTAAGGTTCTGCGTTACGCTCTGGCCTGCCTGGAGGGATCCGATATTGTACTGATCGGTGCTCTTGGGAGACACCATACCGTTCGTGATAGTGTAAATCTTCACGACAACATTGTCCGCAAGCATGTCTCCGGTATTGGTCAGGGTCAGGAGGACCGGGATCTCGTCCCCGGGGTTCAGGCTGCCGGTCAGGTTACTGTTCAGGATGAGAGTTGCTTTTTTCTGGATCCCAAGCGGTGTGTTCACGTTCACCGGGATGATGTATTTCAGGCTCTTTCCTCCGGCGGTATCGATGGCAACTTCAGGATAATACAGCCCGCTCTTTGAAGGGGCCTGGATCGTGAAGGTGAACTGCATGGACTGGCCGGGGCCGAGCGCACCCACCCGTGCGAAATTGCCGGATAAAACGGTAATGCCATTGCCGTTCAGGGCCACGTTGTCGAGGCCGGTACTGATATCCGTGGTCTTCACGGTTGCATAGCTGTCAGTCCCGACAAGTCCCGATTTCTCCGCCACCTGGGCGCTGGTTGCGGTGTTCTTCACCGTGATCGTGATGGTTCCCTGGCTGTCCGGCATGAGAACAGAAGGGTTTACCGTGTAATTCGTGATAGTCACGGTCGGATTTGCATCTGCCTTGACGGGAGGTATGGTCACTACGAAGAGTGCCAGGAGGAATACTGCAATGAGGACTGTTTTCAGTTTCATGGTTTTTCTCCGGGACATGGCATCAGACTCCTTCGAGCGTGATGCTGCCAATGCCCTGTTTTATCCTGATGGTGTTCGATTCATGAGCCGGATTGTAGCCGGGCGTAATAAAGGATCCGTTCTCCCGGATCAGGCCGGATCCGGCTATCTCCCCAAGACCGGAACCGACCTCGATCCGCGTGCTGCTGCTCTTTGGCACACGGAGGGTCAGATCACCGATGCCGCTGTGAATGACCGCATCGAACCGGCGGCCGTGGTACCCGTTAAGATCAATCCAGGTATCCCCTGCACCGGTGTCAACGGAAAGGGTGCTCAGGTTGAGAGCCCCCAGGTTCAGACGACTGTCACCTGCCCCGACGCTGACATCCAGACTGAGGGGAACCTGTTCGCTCATCCGGATATCCCACCGGTTCGGGGAGTCGACGGCCACCCATTCCTTTGCCCTGTGCCCCTTCTCGATCATGTTCACACGGATCTCCGATCCGTTCCGGCTCATGGAGAAATCCGGCTGCCATTCCGAAGCTTTCGAGAAGGTGGCAGATTCCATGAACATTGCATGGGGCGCGCCGCCCCCAAGGGATAATCTTCCGGCGCCAAGGGTGATCTTCGCACTTCCGGATTCCGCCCCGCCGAGCAGTGCGCTGTCAATCCTCGGTTCGTGGAAGGCATTGCTCTGGAAGAGCGAGAGATCCTCTCCGGCTGCCGGGGGAAATCCCCCGCCTGCGGCAAGGATGCCAAACCCGATAACGAATGATACGATGGTGATGGCCGCAAGCCAGAGCACAAGACGGACGGGATTAATTCCTGACCACGTAAGGAAGCGTCGGCCAAGCGTCCGGTGTTCCGGAGGGGTTTTTTCCGCAGTCATGAGAGATCCTCCGTTCCCTTGATGATCCGGATGTTCCACTTGAGATACCGTATCCCGAGATGGTAGAAGAACCGGGCAAGATAAAACCCGGCAACCACCAGAAGGAGCCCGAACGAGGTTATCCCTACAGAGAAGAACACTCCGGCCGCAGGCAGCTGCCAGATGGCAAACGAGGCAATGCCCAGAAGCTGCAGGATGGCAAAGACGAATGCTGCCGGCCCGAATACCGAACAGGCAATACCTACAATGAAGATGATCGCAAGCAGGACAACGAGAATGATGAACGGAATAAGCACGAACACCAGGTTGAAGAGCCCGAGCCCCAGAGTTGCGATGACCGCATGGAATATGTTGCGGCATGAGCGGGTATTTTCCGCTGTTTTAACCAAGTGCAGGGCCCGGATCTCCCGGGCTGTATCATCGGGGGATCCGAGCGAGCGGCAAAGTTCCTCTTCTGTCCGCCCGTTCATCTTCCCGATCCGGAAATGCTCGGCATAATCCGAGAGGAGATCGTCGAGCTCTTCCTGCGGGAGCACGCGATCGAGCCGCTTTCTCAGCGTATCGAGGTACTCCTTCTCAGTCTGCAGTGTCATGTCTGCCTTCCAGGAGCGCATTCACAGAGGCCGCAAACCGCATCCATTCTTCCTTTTGTTCGTTTTCTTCCTTCCATCCGCTTTCCGTGAGCCGGTAGTATTTCCGGGGCGGGCCTTCAACAGATTCCTGCAGGTACGTGGTCACGTACCCTTCATCCTTGAGGCGGCGGAGGAGAGGGTAGATGGTTCCTTCCGAGATATCGATCTTTTTCGATATCTCTTCAACGAGCTCGTACCCGTAACAGTCCTTTTTTGCAAGGACCGAGAGGACACATATCTCGAGTACGCCTTTCTTGAACTGGATGTTCATGAGATCGTCCTGACACAACAGGCCTTTCCTGACCCGCGATCGCACACAGGGGGTATGAGGGCAATGAGCCCGTCATACAGGTTTCAGAGGGGTTTTTGCATATCGCGGGACGGCAGGGCAGGCCGTGTCAAGTGTTTAGCACAGTATCTTGCATTGCAAGGTACTTACTATTGTTGAGAATGCGACATATATAATACGATCGTTTCTCTGATTGTATCCATCATCCAAAGAGGATCCCAACGCCGGACTTCCGGTTACTGCAACGGTCCACGAGACGTAACCGTCAGCACCCGGCTGTGCCCTCAGCTCATGTGTACTAATTGCAGGTATTAAACTTACTAAGGGTAACTAAACAATACTTACAGTAGGCTGCGCAGAGCGGAATGATTTTACCATTCGCGCAGGAATCTACTAAAAACAGAAATGCCCCGCATATTACCGGAATACAAGGAGGAGGTGAAGAAGAAAGTCATCGAAGCAGCGTTCAGCCTCTTCCTCCGGAAGGGATTCCATGCCACGACCATGGATGAAATAGCCCGGCAGCTCGGTGTTACAAAGCCGGCCCTGTACCAGTATTTCCCCGGCAAAGAGGAACTGTATGCGGCAGTGGCGGAGCGGGCCCGGGGGGAGTTCAAGGGAATCCTGGAACGCTCGTACCAGGGCCGGACCCTGAGCGACGGGAGTGCAGCACTCTTCGATGCCCTGCTCAGTTATGTGCCGCAGTTCAATGGCATGTATTCCGAGATGCTCCTCCTTGCCGTGCACAACGGGAGCATCCGGACCGTGCTCCAGCAGGATCGCCGGGAGGATATCCGGGTGATCGAACAGTTCATCCAGAAAAAGCAGGAGACGGGGCTCCTATCGTCCCGGCTCGAACCCAGAACCCTTGCCCTCGCCTGCGATGCGCTGGCGAACGGTCTCCTCATGGACGTCATGATGGGCATGGACAAAGAGGAAGCAAAAGCCGTCTGGGTGGCCTCGGTTAAGAAACTGGCCAGGGCGCCGACGAAATGAGATAACAACCCTTCCCGGGAGCCGGCTGCCATGGGTCCCGCACAGAGACACGCGGGCTTGCAAAAGAATGTTTTTCCTTCTCAAACACTTACGCGGCAGAACGCGTGTCATCCCCGGTGGTGGGAATGATACAGACAACGCTGCCGGGGATCTGATCTTCGAGCGAGCGTTTCAGGAAATCGATGAAATCCTGCACGTTCCCCATCCGCTGGTCCGGATCAAAGCCAAGGAAGATCTCGATGTAGATCCTTGTCCCTGACCGGCGGGAACGGACACCGTAAAATTCGTGGTACCGGTGGAACGACGAGCTCAGTTCCCGCAAAATAAGAAGCTGGAGTTCTTCCTCGAGAGTCTTGTCGAAAAGATCGGGAAGGGAGGAGGAGATCTCACGGTATCCCGCGAGCAGCAGGAACCCGATGATCACAAACGAGACCACCGGGTCGATATACATCGCCCAGCTCTGGTGAGCAAAAATTACGGATAGGACCAGTGCAGCAAGGATGAGCAGGTCGGAGAACGTCTTGGCCCGCCGGAGGCGCCACTGGGCCTCCATGATGGGGGTAGGATCTTTCTGTGCACGGGCATGGTTCTTTTTCCAGTGGTACGAGTCCGCGATGCTGGCAAGGAGCATCAGGGGAATGCCGATTATTGCAGCAGAGATCTCGATGTGCTCAGGTACAAGGATCCGATGGGCAGTGAAGACAAGGAGGATCACAAGCGAGACAAGCATCACGGCGCCGGTGATGATCCTGGTTAATGACTCAAATTTTCCCATCCCGTAATCGTACGTGAATTTGCCACCCAGGGTGACTCGCCGGATGATGATGAGGGCAAAAGTAGTTGCAAGGATCTCGTTTGCACCCTTGATAACATCGGAGAGAAGGGTTGCTGAGCCGGACAGGAGGACGGCGATACTCTCCGGGATGAGGATCAGGATATCGATGACAAGACCGGTGAATACCAGTTTCTGCCGGGATTCTTCCGATTCGCCATTGCCGTTGCCGGTCTCATCGCCCGCCATGTATGTTCTACTGATAGGATGGCATGGATAAAAAAATGAGGGGGGACACCCGGATCTCTGCTGAATCACATTTCAAATGGAGTCTGCGTGAACATTTTCAATCGGGGTCTGGTTGATCCGGAATTGTTTTTCAACCGCGATCCTGATCGCGATTGATTTTTTAAAATCAAACCTTGATTGAAAATAAAAAATCAAGGTGCGATTGATCCGGAATTGTTTTTCAATCGCGATCCTGATCGCGTTTGAAATTTTAAAATCAAAGCTTGGTTGAAAAAATAAAATCAAAGTCTGCTCAAAAAATTTCAATCAAGGTCCGGTTGCGAAAAGTTAACCGCTTGTGCATAAGATTGATTTAGAAGTTCACGACGGAAAGGGGATCGCGGATGCGGGTTTTCAATCAAAGTTTGCCTGAAAATTTTCAATCAAAGTCCGGTTGAAATTTTTTCATCAAGGTTTGATTGAAAAATGAAAATCAAGGTGCGATCGATCCAGATCGATTTTTTGATCGCGATCCTGATCGCGATTGAAATTTTTGAAGCAGGGTGTGGTTGAAAAATTAAATTCAAAGTCTGCTTGAGAAATTTCAATCAAGGTCCGGTTGCGAAAAGTTAACCACTTGTGCACCCGGTTGTTTTGGATTCCACGACGGATGGGGGATCGCGAGGGCGGGTTTTCAACCAAGGTCTGCTCAAAAATTTTCAATCAAAGTCTGGTTAAAATTTTTCAATCAAGGTTCGATTGAGAAATAAAAATCAGGGTTTGATTGATCCGGAATCATTTTTCAAACGCGATCGTGATCGCGATTGAAATTTTTCAAGCAAGGTCTGATTAAAAAAAAGGATCGAAATCCACCAGATCTCATTTGTGCGTGAAGTATGCCCTCACGCCACCTGCATCAGCGGAGTCAATCTTCACAAACCCGACCCGCTCGAACTGGACTACCTTCCCGAGTTCGGTCTTTACCGCCGGTTCGCAGGCACCCGTCATCTCCCCTTCCTGCGTAAGGAGTGTGCACGGGACATTTGCCTGCGCCGGGAGCCACTGGATGATCCGGGCTTTGGCTGCCCGGGCATCGGCAAGCGAGTCCCCTCCGAAGGTGAACGAGGGGGTGCCATGATCCCAGGCGACATTGACATTGAACAGGTCTTTGAGCCGGATCATGGAAATGCCTTCTGTGATCTCGTTCTTCGGGATCAGGACCGTACCGTCAAACTCCAGCGTCCGGGTGCCGCGGGCTGCATCGCCCGGGTGGAGCAGGGCGTGGGCAGTATGCTTCTGTGCACCGCCGATGGTGATCTCAACGGGATCCGGTACAAAGAAATAGCGGTTCGCAACCGGGTCAACGAGTTTCTTGTTCTCCGCGTACAGGTTGTCCCAGGAGAAGGAGATATCCACATCGCCGATACCGATCGCGATCATCGCGTTCTTGACAGCCTCGGGCCGGATCCCCCTCCGGGCAAGGGCCCGCAGGGTGCCAAGGTGGATATCGTCCCAGCCGGTGTAGGTTCCCTCGTTGATCCCGGCCCGCATCTGCGAGGTGGAGAGGACGACTCCCTCGATCCCCATCCGGCCATAGTGGCGGTACACCGGCACCTTCCAGCCGAAGTGGTCGTAGATGAAGCGCTGCCGGCGGGTGTTCGCGATGTGATCCTTGCCCCGGATCACGTGCGTGACGCCGAGCAGGTGATCGTCAGCTACCACCGAGAAATTCATCAGCGGGTACACGTGTGCCTTCACCTTCGGGTGGGGTGGGGCATCGAGGATACGGAATGCCGGGAAATCCCGCATAGCCGGGTCGGGGTGGTTGAGATCCGTCTTGATCCGGACCGATGCCTCGCCTTCCTTGAAGCCGTGGTCGAGCATCTTTTTCCAGAGTTCAAGGTTCTTCTCCACGGACTGGCCGCGGCAGGGGCAGGCCGTTTTTGCCTGCTTTAACTCTTTGAAGTGCTCGTTGTCGCAGGTGCAGACGTACGCCCCGCCCCGTTCGATCAATTGTTTACACAGATCGTAGTAGATGGGGAGGCGCTCGCTCTGGGTGACCACTTCCGTGATTCCAAGGCCCAGCCACCGTATGTCTTCCTGCACGGTTGCATATGCCTCGGGATCCACCCTCTTCGGGTCGGTGTCCTCGATGCGGAGGATGTATTTCCCGCCGCACTGCTTCACGTATGCATCATTGAGGGCGGAGGCCCGGGCATGCCCGATATGGAGCGGACCGGAGGGGTTCGGGGCAAACCGCATCACAACCCCGTTTTCGGATCCCTCAAGCTCGGGAAGCCCCGTCTTCTTCTCGTGCTTCTCGGAGAGCGCGGCGAACATGTCAGGGGCCCGGGACTGGAGCGTGGTCACCCGGTCTTCAGGTGAGAGGGCTGCAACATCGGCAATCGCCTCTTTTGCAAGCGCCGAGACTTCCTTTGCCCTGCTCCGGAGCTCCGGGTGGGCACCCATCACCATGCCGATGACCGCTCCTGCCTGCGGTACCCCGCCGTGCTTAACGGCATTCTGGAGTGCGCACAAAAAGAGGAGCTCTTTTGGATCGTCCCCTGCCATCCTAATAACTCCGGGTAACGAAGAACTCGCCAACGTCCATCAGGAGCTGGCGTTCCTTGGTTGCAGGCAGGATGGAGAGGTGCCGGTTGCTGTCGGAGACGAGATCGGATGCAATCTTCTTCACCTCGTCGATCACACCGGCGTCGGTGAGTTCCTTTATCGCGGCCTGGATATCGGCAGGAGTGAGGGCTTTCTGGTATTTCTTCAGGTCAAGCCCCTTCTCCCGGGCCCGGATCATGAGAATGGTCTGCTTGCCCTCGCGGAGATCGGAGGCCTGGTCCTTGCCGCTCTTCTCCGCGGGGGTCAGAAGGTCGATGAGATCGTCCTGGATCTGGAACGCAACACCGGTGTTCAGCCCGAAGTTGTACAGGGCTTTGACCTGCACGCCGTTCCCGCCCGCAAGCACGGCGCCTATGCCGGCTGCCGCCGCATACAGGACACCGGTCTTCTTCCTGACCATCTCCATGTACTCGCCTTCGGTAACATCGGTGCGGTGCTCGAAAGACATGTCCATGTGCTGGCCCTCGCAGATATCGGCGCAGGCCTTGGCAAGCATGCCGATGGCCCGGACCTTGGCATCGTCTTTTGCATTCACCATGCAGATGTGCTCGAATGCCCGGGCATACAGGACATCCCCGGCAAGGATGCCGGTCGGCATGTCCCACTTGGTGTGCACGGTCGGCACCCCGCGGCGGAGATTGTCATCGTCCATGATATCGTCATGGACGAGGGTGAAGGTGTGGGTCACTTCGAGCGCAAGTGCGGCGTGCAGGATGTCATCCGAGCTGTCAGGCTTGACTGCATCCGCAGCAAGCATGACCACCGCAGGGCGGAGACGCTTGCCCCCTGCTGCAAGCAGGTGGGCCGAGGCCTTGTTCAGTTCACCGCTCTTGTCTACAAAGTAGCGGTCGATCATGTGATCGATCTGTTTTGCAACCGATTCCAGGTACAATGGAAGATCCGACATTGGTTTTTCCCCGTTAATTGATTTTGAGCCTCTCGCCGTTCCTCAGGAGGTGGACCGTCGAATGAGCGGTATACCCCAGTTCTCCGGCAAACTGCGTGTATTCTGCGGTCATGGTCATGCTCCCGTGCGCCGGGATAATATGCTGCGGCTGGAGGAGCTGGAGGAACTCGTAGTGATCCTCGCGGTACGCGTGGCCGCTGACGTGAAGATCCTCGAAGATCCGGGCCCCGACGAGTTTCAGCCGGGCCTCGACCATGTAGCGCTGGCCGTAGTTCATCGGGTTCGGGATGACGTTTGCCGAGAAGACTACCTTGTCGCCCGGCGCAAGCAGGTACGGCGTGTCCCCGGTTGCAATGCGGGTGAGGATGGAGCCGGGCTCTCCCTGGTGGCCGGTGACGATGGGCAGGAAACTCTCCTTTCCGGCTTTCATCATGCGGCGCAGGGTCCGGTCAACGGTGCGGCGGTTGCCAAAGACGCTCGTTGTCTCCGGGAAGGAGACGAGTTTCATCTGTTCGGCAGTGACCGCATACTTCTCCATGGACCGGCCCAGCAGGACCGGTTTTCTCCCGATCTCGTGAGCGCATTCCGCAATCGTCTTGACCCGCGAGATGTGGGACGAGAACGTGGAGACCATGATCGCATTCTTGTCGTCCTCGTAGCTCGTGAGGGTGTCGCGGACAAGGTCCCGGGCAACCCGCTCGCTCGGGCACCGCCCTTTCCTGCCGATGTTGGTACTTTCGACAATCAGGGCAAGCACGCCTTCCTTTCCGAGCTGGCGGAGCCGGGCAAAGTCCGGGGGTTCCCCGATGACCGGCGTCCGGTCGAGCTTGAAGTCGAGCGCATACACGATAGCCCCGTGAGGCGTGTGGAGCACCGGGGTCACGGTGTCGATGATCGAGTGCTGGGTGCGGACAAATTCGAGCACGAGGTTCTGGGAGATCGTGTACCGCTGGCCGGCCTTTAAGGCAAAGAGTTTATTGTTCACCCCGAACTTCTGTTCTCCGGAGATCTGCTGCCGGATGAGTTCGGTGGTGTAGGGGGTTGATACGATCGGCGCATTGTAGCGGTGCGCAAGTTTCGGGATTGCCCCGATATGATCGAGGTGGCCGTGCGAGCAGACTATGGCCTTGACGGTTCCATCGATCGAGTTCAACATCGTGTCATCGGGGATCGCCTTGATCTTGATGAGATCGAGGGAATGCATATTTTCAATCTCCGCATCCTCGTGGATCATCACCTGATCGAGGCGGAGTCCCATGTCAAATATGACAATTTCCTTTCCGCAGCGGACGGCGGTCATATTCCGCCCGACCTCGTCGTAACCGCCCACTGCAATGATTTCTATATCCATACTGTATCTCCTTTTTTTCTCGCTGGTATTTCCGGTTTAAAAATTCCCTTGCAGACTGCTAATGATACCGGGGTGCCCGGATGGGATTATCCTTCCCAATCATCTGCCGGGTCCTGCCCAGAATATACAGGGGTGCGGATTTGAGATCCGCAATGGTTGCCGAGCCGGTCAGGAACATGGTTGTCACCAGTTCCTTCTGGATCGTATCGATGGCACCGGAGAGCGCTTCGTCGCTCTCCATCGCAGGCCTCAGCAGGGGGAGCGCCATCCCGCAGAGATCGGCACCAAGGGAGAGACCTTTGGCTATGTCCCCGCCGCTCCGGATCCCGCCCGATGCTATCACCGGGCTGCCGGTCGAGAGGACCTCGGCAAGGCTGACTGCTGTCGGGATGCCCCACTCGGAGAAAGTCTCCCCGAGGGTCTTGAGCCGCAGGTCAGCAGCTGAGTTCTCCGCCGCTCTCACGCTCTCGACCGCTGCCCAGGAAGTGCCGCCCCAGCCACCGATATCGATCGCGGAAACACCGGCTCCCCAGCATCTCTTTGCCGTGGACGCGGATATGCCGCAGCCGGTCTCCTTGACGATAACGGGGGTTTTGAAATCCCGCACCAGTTCCTCGATTGCGGCAAAGCACCCGGAGGCATTGTGATCGCCTTCGGGCTGGATCGCTTCCTGGAGGAAGTTGAGGTGGATCGCAAGGGCATCGGCCCCGATCATCTCGACAGCCCGCTCTGCCCATTCGATGCCGTGATCGCGAAGCTGGACAACTCCGAGGTTGCCGGTGATGAAGGCATGGGGCGCCTCGTCCCGGACAACAGAGAATGTGTCGGCAAGGGCCGGGTTCTCGAGCGCGGCGCGCTGAGAGCCGACGCCGATGCCGATCCCATAGCGCTCCGCTGCCCGGCCGAGGCGTGCATTCACGTCCTTGGTGGCCGGGTGGCCCCCGGTCATCGCTGAGATGAAGAGGGGGGACCGGAACGAGTGGTTCAGGAACCGAACCGAGGTGTTGATCGCACCCATGTCACATTCCGGCAGGGCGTTGTGCACAAACCGGATATCTGAAAAACCGGTCTGGCCGCTCTCTACGGGCTCGTCCCTGCAGATGCGCAGGTGGTCGAGTTTTCGCGACGAGGTAAGCCGTTTCTTGTCCGTCATTGTTTTACTCCCCCCTCACCCGTGTCCCGCCGTGATCGTTCCCGCAGAGGAAATCCGATACCCGCGAGACATGAAAAATATCAGACCCGATACCTGCATCCGCAAGTTCTAAGAGCTCCCTGATCTTGCCGCTCATTCCACCGGTGACATCGGTATGGTTAGAGCTGCCGATATGGATCTCCTGCATAGTATCCCGTGTGATTCTGGGAACTACGCGGTCTCCATCCAGCACTCCCGGTACATCGGTGGCGAGCCCCACGCAGGGGATGCGGAGGGCAAGCGCCAGGTAGCGTACGAGCTGGTCGCCCGAGACAATACAGGCTCCCCGGGCCAGGTCCATCACCACGTCGCCGTGGATCACAGGAACCATCCCGAGATCGAGCATCTTTTCGATATGGCGGTGCTCGAAGGCAATAAGCCTCCCGTTCTCGGCAACGCCGGTGTGGAACGGGTGAACCCCGGCAGCGGCAACGCCGTTCTGCCGCAATGCTGCCACAACCTCGTCGTTAAGGCTGCTGACAACGCGGTGGGTGACCCAGATGCCCTCGGTCTCTCCCTCTGATGCGCCTTTGTCGAGATGGTAGCGTTTGGCTTCGGGATGGCCGCAGGAGCCGGCGCCGTGAACGATCACGATACCGCCGGTCCGCGACCGGGCTATCGCCCCTGCAATCGTTGCAAGACTCCCGCGGTTCACGGCACAGCCGGCGCTCTTGTCGGTGATAACGCTCCCGCCGAGCTTGAGGATCATCCGTTCAGACATTTTTCTCCTTCCGCACTCCTTCGGTATCGATGCCGGTGACAATCGCCCGCGCCTCGTTGGCCTCGATGGCTCCCGCAACCCGGTGCTTGAGCTGCTTGGGGCAGAGGGCAACCATGCTGCCCCCGCCCCCGGCTCCCGTGATCTTTGCGCCGAACGCTCCCGCCGATCGGGCGGCAAGCACGAGCCGGGAGAGCTGCGGGTGGCCGACCCCCAGCGCATCCAGGAGGGCATGGTTCATGTTCATGTACCGGCCCAGCTCGCGGGGGTTGTGCAGCTGGTGGATGGCGCTCATCGTCACCCCTTCGATAGCATCGAGGACCGGGTCCACGATATCGGGATGCTTCTTCTTGAGCTCTGCCACCTGCTCGACCATCTTTGCCGTGCTGTGGGAGACGAGCGAGTCGCCGATGACAAGGTGCATGTTCTGCGGGGGGAGCCGGCGGCGCGAGCCACCGGAGATGAGAACGATTCCCCCGTAGGTGGAGACGGTCGTATCCGTAGGGCTCGCCCGCCCTTTCTGCACGGTCTTCTCGATCTCAAAGGCCATATTTGCTATATCTTCCCGTGTCTTGTGGAGCGAGAACTCGTCGTTTATTGCCGAGAGCGTGGCAACCGTCACCGCTGCCGATGACCCGAGACCCGAGGAACTCGGGATCTGGGAGTTGATGTACACGCTCCCCACAACGCCCAGCGTCTCGAAACAGCTGTCGATATACGGGGATTTCGCCCGCTGCGCCCGCTTGGTATTCCGCACGGTCACAAACACCCGGGGCTTGATCGCCATGGCTATGCCGGGCTTTCCGTATACTACTGCATGCTCGCCGAACAAAAATACCTTGCCCGGCGCACTCCACGTTGCCAACCTACATCACCGCAATGGCCGCGTACCCCACGACTGCCTTGTTGTCGCCGGTCACATCCCCGCTGGTCGCGTACCGGAGGAGCCGGGCGGTTGTCGCGCCAAGACTGCTGCAGGCAGTGACCATCGCCGCAATCGGGCCGTACCCGCAGGCCGTGACCCCGCGTTCCGCGATACGCCGGTAAAATTCAATGGTATCAAGGGTTTTCAAGGGTTCGATGGCGTACGAATCATCCCGGATTGCCTTCTCAGCCGGGACATAATGCGAGAAATCGCTTGAGGCCACGATCCTGACATCCCGTCTGGTTCCCTTGATAGCGGAAACAATCCTCTCTCCAAGCCGTTTTGCGCTCGTATAATCCTGCTGTCCCATCATGACCGGGGCGATCCGGGCACGGGGGAAACGGTACTTGATAAACGGCACCTGTACTTCGAGGGAGTGTTCGTCCCGGTGGGAGAACTCGTCGGTCTCGATATCCAGGGCCCGGACAAACTCGCTGTCCGTATCCACGATGCCAAGCGGGGTCTCCCAGGGAATTTCCGAAACAGAACTCAGGTAACCCCGGTGGGAGGGGCCGATCAGCACAAACGTACCGGAGAAATCAGGGTCAATGGCTCCAAACGCGTGGGCTGCAACCTTGCCGGAATAGACATACCCTGCATGGGGGGATACGATACCGATCGGACTCGCCTCCGGTCGGGTCTCGCCAAAAAACGTCTCGAGCAGCTGCTCCAGGTGGGACGGATCCCGCGGGTAAAACATGCCGGCCACTGCGCATGTACGCATTTTCATCGGATCAACCCTCTGGTCGTCCTATTATATCTAACGATCGGTCACCAAAAAGGAGAGCCGGATTTAGAATTCGGTCTCGAAATCCTCTGGGGTGAGTGCCGTTGAGATTCCGCGGAGCCGGAGCATCTCGCGTGTCAGGAGGAAGTAGATCATCGAGAGAGCCTTCCTCCCCTTGTTGTTGGTCGGGATGACGAGGTCCACGAACTTGGTCATGTTGTTGGTGTCGCAGAGCGCAACAACCGGGATGCCGCACTGGACTGCCTCGTTGATGACCTGGGCGTCGCCGATCGGGTCGGTGACTACGATGACGGACGGCTCGATGTAGCTCTCAAGCACGGGGTTTGTCAGAAGTCCCGGGATGAACCGGCCGGTGGCAGACATTGCGCCAACGGTGTCGGCGAACTTCTTGGCCGGGTACTGGCCGTACTGCCGGGAGGTGACAACGAGGATGTTGGGAGCCTCGTACTGGGTTAAGAACTTGGCAACGGTCTTGATCCGGGCGTCGGTCTCGCGGATGTCGAGGATGTAGAGGCCATCGCCGCGGACGCGGTAGATGAACTTCTTCATGTCCTCGCTCTTCTGCTGGGTGCCGATGTGGACACCGGCTGCAAGGTATTCCTCGACGGGGATGAGCGGCTCTTTTAATTCGATTTCCATTTCATTTGCTGCGGTCATATCTGTTCCTCAATGCGTATCAGTTCGTTTAATTTTGCAATGCGTTCTCCGCCCACGATACCGCATTTCAGGAAAACACACGAGAATGCGGTAGCAAGGTGAGCGATAGTTGTATCGGTAGTTTCGCCGGACCGGTGGCTCATCACCGTGTCCATGCCATGGGTGTGGGCAAGCCGGACCGCCTCGAACGTATCCGTGAGCGTTCCGACCTGGTTTGGCTTGATCAGGACACAGTTGGCTGCATCCTTCTCGATGCCCTGCATGATGCGGTCGACCTGGGTTACGAAAATATCGTCACCGCAGATCAGGCACCGGTCGCCGACCTGGCTGTTGAGTTCGGCAAAGGCATCGAAGTCATCTTCATGGAGGGGATCTTCAACATAGACAAGGTTGTACTTATCGACAAGTTCCGCAATATAGGCGATCTGGTCTTCGGTGGATCGCACGGTCTTGCGGTACTTGTAGGCGCTCCCGTCCCACATCTGGCTTGCTGCAACGTCAAGCCCCATATCAACCTCTACATTCAATTCATCGGCAACAAGTCCGGTCGCCTCGGCAATGAGCTCAAATGCGAGGGCATCGTCAATCTGCGGTGCCCACGCACCCTCATCACCCTTGCCGCAGGATTTCCCGTGTTTCTTCAAGAGATCTTTCACATGCCGGTGGACGGCTGCGTTCGCGAAGACCGCTTCCTCGGTATCCGCTGCGCCGCCGGGGACCACCAGGAACTCCTGGATCTCGGTTGCATTCGCCGCATGGGCTCCGCCGCCGATGACGTTGCCGAGCGGGAGCGGAAGCTCCTTTGCAAAGGCCCCGCCAAGGTAGCGGAAGAGCGGCATGTCCATCGCGGATGCTGCTGCCTTCGCGTTTGCAAGCGAGAGCGCAACAGCGATGTTGGCCCCGATCTCGGCGAAGTTGGCAGTACCGTCAATGTCCCGCAGCTGCTCGTCGAACCCTTCCTGGTCGGTCGCATCCATCCCGATCAGGGCGGGGATGACATTGGCAAAGGCGTTCTCGACAGCCTCGCGGGGCGGCCGGACCTTCGCCTCCAGGGACCCGGTGCTGGCGCCGCTCGGGGCGGCCGACCGGCCGAAGCCGCTCGCGGTATACACGTCGGCTTCGACAGTCGGGTTGCCCCTGCTGTCCAGGATGGTCCGGAGCTCAATAACCTCAATGGTCGTCATGCTCGTGCTTCACTTCCTCTTTACGGTAATGGGGATGGTGTTGTTGTTGAATTCCTCGATCGCTATCTCCAGCGGATCGATCCGTGTCGTAGTGATAAGTAACGGAGCACCCATTGATATCTGCAGAGCCCTTGCTCCAATGATCCTTGCCCGTTCATACCGGGTATAAGTCTGCGTCTGCATTGTTCGTCCTCAAAATGTGTTCATAATCGGGTTAAATGGGGTCGCTGAGATTCGAACTCAGGTCACTGCGTCCCGAACGCAATAGGATGGTCCAGGCTACCCTACGACCCCTCGCTCATACTGTCAGTCTTGGTTACTGGTACGGGTTGAGCTCATCAATGATCTCTTTGTGTGTCAGGAGCATACGCCTGCAGCAGTACCGGGAAATATTAAGATCGTCGAGGATCTTTTTGGGATCCTCGCCTTTCTCCCGCCTCTGCCTGAACTCTTCCCATGCTGTGGAGATCGGTTTTCCACAGGTGAAACATCGAACGGGTATCAAGATTATTAACCTCTCATCATATCTTCTGGTCTAACGATAAGACTTTTGGAACTTCTTACGGGCACCGCGGCCGTGCGGCTTCTTGGCTTCTTTCTGCCGGGAGTCGTTGACGAGCAGGGTCCTGTCGTAAGTCAGGTAGATATCCTTCATCGCAGGGTCATTGTGCCACTTGACGATGCCGCGGGCGAGCGCGGTCCGGACTGCCTCTGCCTGTCCCATGACACCGCCGCCTTCGACATCGATGGAGACATCGATACCGTCAACTGCGGTCGGGACCAGGAGGATCGGTTCGGAGATCTTCATCCGGGTGGTGTCGGAGCCGTAGGTTCCGAGGGGCACCGAGTTGACCCGGATCACACCGGTTCCTGTCTTGAAGGTTGCACGCGCGATTGCCGTCTTGCGTTTTCCGCTTGTATTGATGATTTTTACCATGGTGACCAGCCTCTTAGAACTTTGCTCCGAGGAACGTGCACACCGCTGCCAGGGTGACATGGTTCGGGTTGTTCAGACGGTTCATGTGCGCTTCCTCGAGCACTTCCATCTCTTTTCCCACGAACTCTGTCGGGACACCGACATAGCACTTGATATTCTTCATGGCCTGCACGCCGCGGGGGCGCTTGTAGGGGAGCATGCCGCGGATCGTCCGCTTCATGAGGTGATCCGGTCTTCTCGGGACAAACGGTCCCCAGCGGTTGCCGGAGGCGCCGCGTTCCCTCTTGTGCTTGTAGTTGGCAAGCACACGTGCACGGCTCCCGGAGATGATTGCCTTCTCTGCGTTGACGATGGCAATCTCTTCGCCGGCAAGCCCGCGCTGTGCGACAAGGCTTGCAAGGCGGCCGAGAAGCATTCCGTCACCGTTGATTACTGTAACCATGTCTTGTTCACCTCAGGATCCGGACACCGCTGCCTTTGGGGTTGTCCGCTATGAGCTGCTCGATCGTAATGCACTGCCCTTTTGCGTCCCTGATCTTGCTCGTTGCCGAAGCTGAAAAATTCAGCGCTGCAACTTTCACGGACTGCTCCAGAACGCCGCTGCCAAGGACCTTGCCCGGGACAATGATCGTCTCGCCACTCTGGGCGTACCGGTTGATCTTGGACAGGTTGACCTCCGCGTAATTCCGGTTCGGGGTCTCAAGCCTGTTTGCAATCTCGCGCCAGATCTTGGCCTCATTCTCACGCGACTTGTTCTTCAAGAGCGAAATGAGGTTGGTAAGACGGGGGTTCGTCTTCTCCACAATTCTTGTCATTTCTTTTCATCCCCTGATAATTCGCCTAGCTGTTTTGACAGCTCGTCTGCCTGCTCCTTGATATACAGAAGCGCACGATTCATGATCTCTCTGGCCGGCAGGGACCCATCGCTCTCGACCACGAAGATAAAGCGGTCTTTTTCAGCGGAAATCCTGATTGCCGGTTCATCCCCGATTCCGCTCGCAAGGCAGGCCCGTTCGCAGAGCTTGCACATGGAACAGTCGGGGAGTTTTCCGTTCTTTACTCCGACTTTCTTACCCTTCGCTTCAAGAATGTCGCGGGGGCATTCGTCAACACACATGCCACAGGCATCGCAGGTATCGCTGATCGTGACAACCGGATGGTTCTTGTATCCGCATACAAGGGTCGGCTGCCACTTGGCATGGTTCCTTCCTGTATTGAGGACGGCTTTTGCCTCGATGACGAGTTTCTGCCCTTTCGTGAGTTTCACGATAGGGATGTTGTCGTACACCGGTGCTGCTCGCGGGTCCTGCGGGATCAGGTCGCTTGAGAGGACCGTCCGGGGTCCCTCGACACTGAGGGTGTAGGTAACCGTACAGGCCGGACATCCGGCCCCGCCGCACGAGCATGCTGCCTGGGTGGTATAGGTTGAGAGGTCGGTCGTTAAGGGAATGAGTCCGATGCGGTGGGCCAGCATCTCGTCGAAGAGTGCGCTCGTGTTATCATAGATGCGCACATCCTCGATGGCGAGGGTTGGCACTTCACCGATCATTGCCCGCCGCATGGCGTTGGCAAATGCAGGGCTCGCTCCCGAGAGGGTGAATCGTGCGAGGGAGTCGTCCAGACTGGCGAAATCGATCTCCATCACACTCTCCTTCCGCGTCTGCCGCCTTTCGGCCGGCATGAGTCGTGGGGAATTGGCGTGACATCTTCGATTCGTCCGATGCGCATACCGGCACGGGCGAGCGCACGGATGGCTGCCTGGGCGCCTGGCCCGGGGCTGCGCTGCTTGCCCTGGCCGGGTGCACGTACCTTGACGTGGACGCCGACGATGCCCTTCTCACGGGCACTCTGGGCTACGTTGCTTGCCATCTGCATGGCTGCGTAGGGCGAGCTCTCGTTCCTGTCCTGCTTGACAACCATACCGCCGCTCGACTTGGTCACGGTCTCTGCACCGGAGAGGTCCGTAACGGTGATGATGGTGTTGTTGAAGGAGGCAAAGATGTGAGCGATACCCCATTTTTCCTTATCGTTTGCTGCCATGTTATCTCCGTCCTCCGCGTCCCTGGTATCCGCCGAATCCGCCGGGGGCTGCCTTGGGGTTGGATGCGGGTTTTGCTATCCGCTCTTTTTCTGCATGGGAGTCAGAGACAAACGGTGATTTGCCGTAGTAGGTGATCTCGGACTCTTCCTTGCGGGTCACGCGGTAACCGGGGATGCTGGTGCGCCGTCCGGCAATCGCAATGTGGCCGTGGGTGATGAGCTGCCGGGCCTGTTTCGGCGACCGGGCCAGTCCCTTGCGGTAGACAACAGTCTGGAGCCGGCGTTCGAGCTGGGCCTGGATCTTGAGTGCGAGGACATCTTCGATGTCTGCATCCGCGCCAAGGAGCCCGTTCCGCTGGAGCGAGGTGATGAGCTCTTCCTTCTTGGATTCGTACAGTTCCTTGTCGGTCGTGCTCGATCCAAGGGCCAGCAGGCTGCGGGCGCCCTTGCGGTATTTGCGCAGGTGCTCCTGTGCCTTCCAGACCTCGCGCTTGTTCCGGAGACCGTATTCGATGACGAGACGGGTCTCGGACTCGATACGGGATTTCTCCCACGGGCGCTTGGGCGTCTGGTAAGACTTGTGGTTCTTGCCTGGGTATCCCATGATTACTGGCCTCCCGCGCTCTTCCTCTTGACACCGACCGTCGTTCCGGTTCTTCCGGTAGACTTGGTGCGCTGCCCGCGGACTTTCTGGCCGGTCTCATGCCGGATGCCCTTGTAACAGCGGATCTTTCTCATGAGGTTGACGTCTTCGTCCTTTGCAAGGGCGACATCGCCACCAAAGAGGTGCCGGGTCTCACCGGTGTAGACATCCTTGGGGCGGTTTGCCATCCACGAGGGTATCTTGGTGATATATTGTTCGACAGCTACACGGAGCCGGTTGACCGACTCTTCGTCAAGGCGACCGAGCGAGGCGTACTCGTCGACGTTCGCCATGCGGGATATAACCGTGGAGGTATGCCTGCCAACACCCTTGATGCCGGTCAGGGCTACCCTCACGGATTTGGTTCCATCCAGATCGGTGGTTCCTATCCTTACGAAATACTTGATATCTTCTTCCTGAGCCATCCAATCCCCTCGATTTCGTGAGATTTTCTCTTTTTAGCGCTGAGGGAGGGATTTGAACCCTCGAGTCCCAGGGGGACACAGGTTTAGCAAACCTGCGCCATACCAGGCTTGGCTACCTCAACAGAGGAATCTCGCATCTTCTCAGACACTCGCAGTGGATAGTCACTGCTCCATGAATGGTGCTTTATAATATGGGCAGGTGCGGGTAATAAGCGTTGTGGGCAACGGGTACCACTTCTCGCCCCCTTTACCGGAGATCCAGGGACCAGCCGGAGTATCTACTTAGCATGGGATGAGGGAAAGGTGTTTCCCCTGAATGTAGGGGAATTCTGAACTGTTCCCTGCAGCCCATAAGAGTATAGGATAGTTGTGGGCCCAAAAGCCTTCTTTCTTAGTATCTGACAATCGGATTTCCTGCGATTGCACATACTAAGTAAAGAGTATTGATTGTAGTGAGCTGCCTGCAGGGTCATGCCCACTCCGCGACTCAGGGCTCCTGCCAGACCGGGCATGAACCTGCATGGGGGGGTCTGAGGGGATATTTTCATTCTTCGGGAACCGGGGATCGGTATTTGTTATAGTCGTAATTTTTAGGATATTTTTCGTTCTTTCAATGCACCGTACAATAAATTTTCACCACAGACCCCCCAACAGCGCGGGATCGTTTTCTTGAAAAACAATCATTTTTACGACTGAATATTCCAATAGCAGCGCGATTTTGTGATGGGGGGGTCTGTGGTGAAAAAAAAATTTTACGAGAGAGGCGGGTCCCTGGCTGCTCCGGAAGCTAGGCGCAGAGTACGAAGATCCACCGTTCCGTACGCCGTGACACAGAGATGGTGGGCGGTGAAGCGGAAAGAGAACTCACGTCCCGGAAAACCGGTACATTCCTCTCGGGACCAGCATCTCGAACCGGGCCCCTTTCCCGGGAACTCCCGTTTCCCGGATCGTGATGCCGGTGATACCCAAGATCTCGCGGGCCAGGAAGAGGCCGACTTCTCCCCGGGCACCGATCCCTTTGGAGAAGATCTCCTCTTTCCGGTCCTCCGGTACACCGATCCCATCGTCGACTATGCTGATGAGCAGCCCTCCGGCACCCTCTTGCAGATCTACCCGTATCGTCGACACGTGTTCCCCGTGGAGGAGCGAATTCTCGAACAGGTTGAAAAAGACATTCTCCAGCAGGGGATCGGCATACAGATCCAGGTTCCGGGAGGGTTTCTCAATTTTGATCGATCTAAGATCGAGATGGGATTCTGCAAAGAGCATCACTTCCGAAAGATTGCGCCACCGGGGGGGATTCATGCCGAGCATCTGGTACTTCTGCAGGAACCCGAGCTGATACTGGATCGCTTTTGTCGCTTCCGCTTCCTTTTCCAGGATCTGCCTGATCTCAAGACCACCTTTTTTAGACCTGGCAAGAGAGAAATAGGCTAGCTGGACAAAGATCTGGTTCTGGATATCTTCAAAGATCACCCGGTTGAGGAAGGTGAGTTTCTTCTTTGCGAGAAGGAGGGCATTCTCGGCCCGCTTGCGATCGGTGATATCCACACCCAGGACCGCGATCTGCTCTATACCCCCGCTTTCCTTTACTACAGGATAGATCGAGACAAAGAACTGTTTCCCGTTATCCTCGCTCTCGTACTGGACAACTTTTTTACCGGAAAGAGCCTCAGAAAAATTCCTGCTGTGCTGGAGAAATTCCTGTTCGGGCAAATAGTTGCGGATTTTTGTTCCGGCAAGTTCGCCGGCGGGGCGGCTGAAGTGCCGGGCAAGCGCGGCATTCGCAAGAATGATGGTACCATCGGGTTTGAGCATGAGAGCCGGATCGGACACCGCATCGATAAAGGTCCTGAGGATATGTTCACTCGTTATCAGGTTGTTGTGGGAAGCGAGGATCTTCCGCTCCAGCAGGGCAATCTCATCATTACCGGAGAGCTCCGGCATTGGGTCGCTCACTGCTCCCTGCCCCAGGTGCCCGACTTTCCGGGTGAGGAACTCCACGCGCCGGAGAACCACCCGATCCATGAAATACATGACCAGAGCCGCTGCCACGAAGATGGTACAGGCAAACAGGATCAGGTAGATGAGGATGATCGAGAGGCCGTGGCGGTAAATATCCCGGGGTTGGTCAACCCTGAGCAGCAGGTTCCGGCCATTGATATCCTGGACTATGGTATACCCCGACACCCGGTCGGACGAGACAGGGATACTCGCGATCCCGGTATGTGCGGACGGGTTCGCGAGAAGCTGCCGTTCCTGTTCCGTAAGGTCAGAGTCGTCCGCCGCGTGAAGAGTAACTTCGGTGCCGGTCACGCGATCAAGACGGGCAAAGAATTTTGGATCAAGGGACCGGCCCATGACCAGCACACCCGTTGCGGGCCCGGTCTGGTAACTGGTAAGTACCTGGGTAGATGCTATGATCACGGGGCCTTCCGGCAGGAGAAGATACCCGGCCTTTGTACTTGTCAGGGACGTATGGTTCAGGAAAGGATGGGCGGGTGGCAGTGCCCCGGTGAGATCTGCCGGGAGTGGCTCCTGAATGCCGGTTGCCGGATCCACCCTGGCCCCGTACACGGGATTTCCTGAAGGATCCGCTACCATGAAGAGATTGAGGCGAAGGATCTGGAGCGAGTTCCCGTTCAGGTTCCGTGTAATGTAGGCAGGATCATGGCCGGCGGCAAAGTTATAGGTCTCATCCCAGTAAGCCCAGTCGTGGAGCGTACTTGCCAGATCGTCCTGTTCGTTTGCAAGGAGATTTTTGACCTGGTTCACCTGTCGCTCGGTCTGCTGGTACTCGAGATTTCCCAGTTCATCCATATACAGGTACAGGGAGATCCCGACGATGATCCCAAACAGTACTGCAAACGTTACGCCAAGGGCAAGAAGCGTCTTGTTGCGGATCTGCATACCGGGTCTCTCCTCTTTGGGGGCCGGATGACTGCCGGGTTTTCAGGAGGGCGGGGATACAGGCTCCGCCCCGAGTATTCCTGTAGTATGAACAATAGGGAAAATACTTTATAAAATATATTATCTGTTTTCCGTTTGGAGTTGAGAGGATCCAAAAGAGAGGAAAACCGGGGATGCCGGTTTTCCAGGTTAAAAAAGGTTGTTGAGACCCCCTCAGCCGGAATGTTACGGGGTCTTTTGTGAGGGGGAGTTCTGGGGCTTCTGCTGGTTCTCCGGTGTTGCGGGCGTTGGCGAGGGGGCAGGGTTTGCCGGGTGTGACGGATCCGGGTCCTGGGCGATCACCGGCGCCGGGTTCTGGGTCTGGATCTGACTTGATGTGCCCTGAGGGGAATTCTGCTGTATCCATTCCGTGGGCAGAAGGTTCTCCCACCAGGCTTTCCAGGTCTGGGTCTGGCTTACGGTTGCGTTCACGGAATGGCCGGAAGCTTTTCCGGTCGTATCCTGCTGGTGCACGCCGAAGAGTTCAGTCACGGGGGCGTACCATGGCTGGGACGTTTCTGCCGGTTTGATCGTGGCACCGGAATCTGCTGACCGGTTCGGGTTTTCTGCTGCTACGGCCGGGATGCCGGCGCAGAGTATGCAGACAAGAAAGATGCCTGCAAAGGGTATGAAACTCTTCTTCATTGTTCACTTCCTTCTCCTGCGGGGGGTTCTCCTGCAGGCTTATCCTGCCGATACAGCGAAAACGGGTATATATTGTGTGCATGGGCAGCCGATCCTTATGATGCAGGGCGGGATAAGAAAGGAACCGGAAGGTTAGCTGAAAGGATGGCTGCGGTACTCGAGTCCAAGTGGGGTCGCCGCGTTTTCTGCTGAAATAATTCATTATACAGCAGATCTGGCCGGGGCAGGGAATTACAGGTACATGATCCGGGAGAACGTAGGGTGCAGGACACTCGGTTTTAGTACCCGTCCGGGTTCAATATATCACTGCATCCATGTGCCGAATATTAGAGCCCCGGGCGGGACGGGTGATGCAGGACGGGTGAATGCTCCGGCATTCACCGGTGATATCCATGCAGACGATACGATATCTCATGATAACGGCAATCCTGGTGATAGCCGCACTCCTGGCAGCAGGCTGCACGGGAACAACCGGGACTGGAACCGCAACCTCAGGCACTGCAGCGGCCAGTACTACTGCACAGACTAGTGCAGAAGCAGGAAACGTTCCCGGCGGATCTCCCCCGTCAGGCACACCACCCGGATCGCCGCCATCGGGAGCTCCCCCGGGAGGCTCCGGACAGGGGGGCGCCCCACCCGGCAGCAGCTCGGGCTCCTCCTCGTATACTTTCAATGGCACCTATACCCTCAATGGCGGGACCGCGACCGAGACGAATGCAAAGTCTACTTCCACTACCGAAGATGTATCAGGAGTTTTTGTCACGAATGGCGGTACGCTCACGCTCATTAACCCGACTATCGTTACGAGCGGGGACACGTCATCCAGTGACGCCAGCAGCTTCTACGGGCTCAACGGCGCTGTGCTGGCCAATGGCGGCAGCATGGTGACCATCAACGGGGGCACAATCACTACCACCGGCTCGGGAGCCAACGGGGCAATCCCGACGGGTACCGGGACCACGATCAGCTTAACGGATGTCACGATCAGAGCGTCCGGCGGAGGGGGCCACGGGGTCATGGCAACCAATGGCGGCACCCTGATCCTGAAGAACGTGGATATTGCAACCACCGGTGCCAATGGCGCCCCCCTTGCAACTGACCGGGGCAGCGGCACGGTCACCGTTAGCGGCGGGACCATTACGTCTTCAGGCAGGGACTCGCCGGGGATCTATTCCACGGGACAGATCACGGTTACCGGCGCTACGATCACCTCAACCGGGACCGAGGCCGCGGTCATTGAGGGCTTCAACACCATCACCCTGACCAGCACGGATCTTACCGGTGGGGTGGAGAAGACCGGAGGCACGATGATCTACCAGAGCATGTCCGGCGATGCCGATGTCGGGACCGGTACGTTCACGATGACCGGCGGATCCTATGCCTCCACGGCAGGACCGGCCTTCTTCGTGACGAACACCAATGCCGTGATTACCCTCACGGGCGTGAGTGTCACAAGCGCTTCGGACACGCTCATCAAGGCAGCCGCAACCGACCGATGGGGAACCTCGGGAAAGAACGGGGGTACGGTCACCTTTACAGCAGATAACGAGAAGCTGGCCGGGAGCCTTGTCACGGACAGTATCAGTTCGATTGCAGCCTCGCTCAAAAACGGCTCATCCCTGACCGGCTCCATCAATACGGCGGCGCTCAGCCTCGATGCAACGAGCTCGTGGACCGTGACTGCCGATTCGGCTCTGACCGGCCTCGCTGACGCAAGCGGGATCTCGGGAACCAGTATAACGAACATCATTGGCAACGGTCATACGGTCACCTATGACAATAGCCTTGCCGCCAACAGCGCCCTCGGGGGCAAGACATATACCCTTGCAAACGGGGGAACCCTCTCCCCGAAATAGGGGGAGAGAGGAGGTTTTTCCTACCCGAGCTCGAAGGTGGTGACCCCGAAGATCTCATGGATGGGAAGGGGAACCGGTTCCGGCCGGGTGTAGAGCCGGGCCGTGTAAAAGACCGGCACCATCCCCCGGTCCTTCACGAGCGCGACCGCTCCTTCGTTCGGGACCGGGATATCGAGGAAGAACTGCTCGCCCGGGATGCCGGCAACAAGGCCGTCGAGAATGAGTTCCGCGGTTGGCCGGTCCCGGGCAAAGAGCGGGCCTATCTTATGACCGGTCCGGCAGGCCCTCCGGACGCCGTACCCGAGGATATTCCCCTCGGGGTCCTGTCTCGCAAGCCCTAAGTGCCCCTCCTGACTGATCCAGCAGCGGAGGAACTCCTCGCGCCGGGCCGGGAAGTGGGCGGCATCGTAGTCTGCCAGGTCCCTGAAGCGGACATCGCTTATCGGGACAAGACCCCCTGGCACCGCACCCCCGCCCCGGCCTTCGTACCGGGCATTGTTGTAGTGCAGGAAGAGACCCCCGTCTTTCTCGTACTTGCCAACCATGGCAACAACCCCGTCAGCCCCGATAACACGGGACCCGGCATGGGCCCAGGCATGCCGGCAGAGTTCCATCCCGATCCCATGCTCCCGCCAGGAAGGATCTACTACGTAGAGCCCTGCAAAAGAGAACCTGTCATCATAGTTTACAACCGAGACCGTCCCGATAATCTTCCCCTCATATTCGGCGCAGAAGAACCCCTCAGGGTCAACCGGATAAAAACATGCTGCATCCGAAAGCCCGGGATTCCATCCCTCGCCAGCGGCCCATTCCACCGCGATCCCTACTTCATCCCGGTTCATCTGCCGGAACCGGACATTCCCTGTGTTCATAACCATCTGACAGGATATGGGCAGGACAGCTACATACACGTGACGGTCCGCCGGGCAGGGAAAACCGGACGAGAATTGATGAAAAAAGAGGTTGTGTGATTATCCGCTTGCATCAGAGAGCATTTACCAGAGAGCGGCGCGTGACAAGGCCGAAGAGTTTGCCTTTGTCCATCACCGGCAGGGAGCTGATATTCTTCTTGAGCATGAGGGCAACAATGTCCGCTGCCTTTGCACTCCGCTCAACGGAGAGTAAGGGAGCGCTCATGATGTCCTTTACCAGCAGGTTCCGGATCCGGTGATCCTGGTGGTTGTCGGTCACGGATTCGCGGAACTTCCGGAGTGCAATGGCAACATCGGTCTCCGTTACAATCCCCACGTATTTCTCTTGTTCCGAGACCACAAAGCGGGTGATATTGTCATCCAGCATCCGGCGCCGCAGGTGGACTACCCGCTCGCCGGCATCGATCGTGACCACTTTTTCTACCGCTCCTGCAATCCCATCTTCCGGGATGTACTTCTTCAACAGGTCGCCTGCCGCCACCTGGCCGATGAGCTTGTGGTCGGCATCATAGACCACGACCAGCTTGTAGCGCTGGAGCAGCGGGATGAGCACGTTGACGCTTTCATCCGGATATACACTTGTGAAGTCCTCGTCGACAACACTTGCGACATGGATGGCGGCAGGGGCGATATCCGAGTTCTGCTTGCTGCCCAGCTTCTCGGCTATGGCCTGGCGGGATACCGTCCCGACAACCGCGTTGTTATTCACCGCAATGAGAGGGTCGATTCCCCCGTCCAGCATCTTATCAAGAGCTTCAGTGATCTTTGCTGATTTTGCGATCGTCATCGGCTTTGCCATTATATCTTTGATAAAAACTTCTTTTGTCATTTCGCCACTTCCTTTATGATATCATCGCGTTTTACAATCCCGGAAATTGTGTCGTTCTCCATGACAACAAGGCTGTTGACATGGTCTCTTTCCATCATTGCGATAACTTCCACAAGATCGGTCCCCGGAGGCACTGTTCTGACGGGGCTCGTCATAACGTCCTCGGCGATGACCGATGCAACCGAGAGCTGGCTTAATCCGCTCTTTTTCTGGGAGGTCTCACGTCTCGATATTGTTACATCTTTTCCCACCATGCCTGATACTCTTGGTTCGTCTTCAAAGAACGCAAGGTTCGTCTCGGTTATGATACCGGCGGGAGTCCCATCCTCGTCGCACACGAGCACCTTGTCGTTCCTCTCTTTCATCACGCTTACTACATGATTCAGCGAATGGTACCGGTCCACAACCGCTACATCCTCCATCACGTCCCCGGCGGTACCTTTCAGATTCCGGACAAGGGCGGATTTCATCAGATCGGTCTTTGTTACAATCCCTGCAACACACCCGGTATCAATGACCGGTACGCTGCTGATGGCCTTCTTTACAAAGATGCGGGCAATCTCCCTGACCGGCGAATCGGGGGCAACCGTGATGGGATTTTCTGTTGCAAGCGCACCTGCCGGTATCCGGTCGAGCGGGCGGCGGCGCCAGACGGGTTCTCCCTGCCGGAGCCGGTATGCGATATCCTTCTTGGTCAGGATGCCGGAAAGGATCCCCTCCTCCATGACCAGCAGGCGCGAGATCTTGTGCCTTACCATCAGGTTCCTCGCATGGGCAACGGTCTCATTGGGAGAGATTGTATAGACCGGTGCGGTCATCACATCGCGGGCATACATGACTTATCACCCCTTTGCAAAGGCTTTCACGAGGTCGAACTCGGTGACGAGGCCGATTAAGCGGGAGTCCTCGATCACCGGGAGCGCCCCGATGTTCTTTTCCAGCATCTCGCGGGCAACATCGTTGATGCTCTTCTCAGGAGTTGTTGTGAAGAGCTCCCCTGCCACCAGGGCCCGGACCGGGAGATCGGCAACCTCCGCGAAACTGCCCGTTGTGAGACGGGAGAAGACCTCCCGGCTCCCGAGATAGCGCATGATGTCCGTTGCCGTAACGATGCCATAAAGGACATCGTCACTGACAACGGGCAGCCTCCGGAACCGGTACTTCGTCATGTCCCGCGTAACGGACGCGATAGTGCTGTCGGGGCCGGTGACCCGCAGGGCCGAACTCATGACGTCCTCCGCGTGGAGGTTGCTGTGCTGTGCCGCAAGCACCCGCATGACATCCCGTTCCGTCACGATTCCCATGAGAACGTCCTCCTTATCGACCACGGGCAGGCCGCCAATCTTCTTTTTTACGATGATCTCGACAGCATCGGTGATCCGGGCATCGCTTTGCAGGGTTGCAAGCTGCTGGGTCATGATGGTGCGGACCGGCTCATTGAGCGCCGCAAGGAGGTTTCCCCCGTGCCGGACCTGAACGAGGCGGAACTTGTCCCCGCCACCCATGAAGTTCATGATATCTCCCGAGGTGATGATCCCCCGGACCCTGCCGGTACCGGCATCGGTCACCGGGAGGCGCCGGAAACCACACTTCGTCATGTGCTCTGCTGCCGCAATGATACTCTGGGTCGGCGGCATCGCTATGACGTCGTGGGTGGCGATCGCCATGATCTCCCCTTCCTGTTCTGCGATATGGGATTTGAACTCCACCGGGCCCCGGTCGAGTTTTCCCTGCATCTTCAGGAGCCTGTCGCCCTGTTTGATGCTCCGGTCATTCTGGTGCATGTATCACCCTCCTTAATTCTCGTGACCAGTTTTTCCTTGGTTCTGATAGCGGATCCTTCCCGCAAAGGGAGGGATCTCCATTGATTCCCCGAGCCTTGATCAGGCAAGAGCGGCAAGAATATCGTGCCGGTTTATCACGCCAGCCAGGTGATCGCCTTCCATCACCGGCAGCAGGCTGACATCGTGCCTGACAAGCATCTCCGCAGCCACGCTGACGGGGTCGTCCGGGGTTATCGTGAACACCTCTTTTGTCATGATGTCTTCAAGAGGTATCCGGGCATTACGGGCAAGCTCCGACCGGACATGCCGCGAGCTTATCAGGTCTCTCCTCGATACTATGCCGACGAGTCTTTTTTTCTTGACAACCGGGAACGCTGAATACCCGCTCTCCATGATCATCGTGTAAACCTTCTGGAGCTCATCGGAGGGATCAGCGGCGATCACTTTCTGCGTCATCCTGTCTGAAACCAGACCGTGCAGTTCATTGCGCGAGATGATGACCGGGAACAGGTCGGACAGGAGCAGCCCCCCGATCAACCGTGGTTTCGGGCTTGTGACTGCTGCGCTGTCCGTGCGGTATTCCCGCATCATGCCTGCAACCCGTTCGATGGACTCTGCCGGGTCTGCCATAGGGGCATCCCGTATGAATCCCCGGATTGTGACGTTTGATTTCGTGGAGGTTTCCCTCAGGCCATCCGTGATATCGATGTACCCGAGCAGGTTCTTCTTCCCATCCACGACATAGATCTCACGGAACCGGTCATCTCTCAAGATCTGCCGTGCCCTGGTTATCTGGTCGTCTGGTTTCAGCACAGGGATCTCAATGATGAAATCCTGTGCCGTCCTCATGTGATATTGTCCTCCTCGCGGCAGCGGGGGCAGAGCAGAACGCTGTCCACCCGCTTGAGGTCATCAGACATCTGACTGCAGCGGCTGCATATGCCCTGCTCAACAATCTCTTCCCGGTTGATCTCGATGAGATCGGTCAAGAGTTCATTGAGCTCGTTGGAAACGGTCAGGAGATCCCGAACAGTCACGATGCCGATGACTTTCTTGCTCTCGTTGACAACCGGGAGCCTCCTGACCTTATGCTTCACCATCATGTGGGCAGCATCGCCTACAGTCTTCTCCGCACTCAACGTAATGAGTGGCGTGCTCATGATTTCGTTCACATGTACTGTGCTCGGCTTGAGATCCTTTGCTACAACCTTGCAGTTGATATCCTGTTCAGTCACGATGCCGACGGGCAGGTTATGCTGGAGGACGATGCAGCTTCCCACATCATCGTGGCACATTGCTGCAGCTGCCTTCGCTACCGTTGCATCTGAACTGATCGTGGTCGGGTCGTGCCGCATTATCTCTTTCAAGGGAACGCGGGTCTCGAAGCGAATTGCGCTCGAAGTCTTTTTCATGAGTCACCTCCATGGTGTGCTTGATTCTGATGATTACAATTAGCATACTGCCTCATCCCTCTATAAATACAATTTGGCCCGGGCAGATTCCCATGCCTGCAGGTAATATTCCAGCAGTCCGGGAGACCGTCACCGGCGATACTCAGGGGGGCTCTACGAGAAACATAATAAACTGCGTATTCTATACACTACTAACGAATTATGGTGAATTCTTTGTACCTTAATACAAGACGTAACCGGCGGGATGTACCGTGAAAATATTTTACCAGACGTTTGGTACGGCCAAGAAGAAATTTTCCAGCTTCCTCAATCGCTTTTTCAAGAAAAAGAGGACACGTATCGGCATTTACGGCCCGCCCAATGCGGGAAAGACCACCCTCGCAAACCGCATTGCCCGGGACTGGACCGGGGATGCTGTGGGCCCCGTGAGCGAGATCCCTCACGAGACGCGGAGGGCAAGAAAGAAGGAAGACGTCATCATCTCCGGAGCAAACGGGAACACGATCACGATGGATATCGTGGACACTCCCGGGGTCACCACCAAGATCGATTACCACGAGTTCCTCGAATTCGGGATGGAGAAGGACGAGGCGATCATCCGTGCGCGGGAAGCTACCGAAGGGGTTGCGGAAGCCATGCACTGGCTGCGGGAGGATATCGATGGCGTCGTGTACATGCTGGACTCGACGCTCGATCCCTTCATGCAGGTCAATATCATGATGATTGGGATCATCGAGAGCAGGAACCTGCCGGTCATCATTGTCGCAAACAAGATCGACCTACCGGATGCCGCCCCTGCCCGGATCCGCAGCGCATTTCCCCAGCACCCGGTAGTAGCCATATCGGGTCTTGAAGGCAGGAATGTTGAAGATCTCTACGAGATGATGCTCGAATACTTCGGGTGAACATCATGCCGCACAAGTGTACGAAATGCGGGCGGGAATACAAGGACGGGTCGACCGAGATCCTGAAAGGGTGCGCAAGCTGCGGCGGCAAGAAGTTCCTCTACGTCAAGGAGGGGGAGATCAACAAGGATGTTCTCGAAGAGAAGTCCATCGAGGAGATTGCCGAGGAGTCTCACGAGGAAGTCCTCGAAGTAGTCGAGCCGAAGAAGAAAGAGGTCGAGATGTACGACCGGGTGGAGACAATCCGGATCGTCTCCCCCGGTTCGTACGAGCTGAATCTCGAGAAGATGGCGCAAAGCGACGAGAGGATCGTGAGTGTTGGAAAAGAAGGCAGCTATGTCATCGATCTGATGTCCATGGCAAAAGAAGAGCCAAAGAAGAAAGCTCCCAAAGACAAGAAGAAGAAATAATAGATCTCTTCCCGGTGTTTTTCCTCAGGACAAACACGGGATCCCCTTTCTGAAGTGTCGGATTGCCATTCCGTTCTTTTTGAGTGCCAAAATCATTACCGGGTCAGGATATCGTCGCGGACCGATTCATACGGTGCCGGCAGGCTAATCCTGCGGAAAAATGCATCCGTGAATATGAGACTGTTCAGTACGGCCCATTCCGCACACCCGTGGCCAAGGCACTGGTAAGGGAAGAACGGCAGGTTTTTGTCGGCAAAGGGATTGGGTGCAAACCGGTTCCTGAGCAGTTTTCCGAATTTTTCCCCTGAGGTTTCCTCGTTCCGGGCAGAGTTCGGGCCACCTGCGATCACAACCCATTCGCGTTTGTAGTGGAGGAGATGGTTGCGCATCTCGATAACATTGCGGACATTGAAAAATGCCGGATCGGTGTCGGCAAACGGCGATTTCTGTGCAATATCCAGGATTTTCTGGAACTTGATCACGAGAGGAGCCCGGTCAAAGTTCTTCTCGTTTTTCCATTCCCCCCCGATGGTGCGGAGCAGGGCTTCCGTCTCCCCGTCGGTGTAGAAGTACGCACCATCGGCAGCATCGGCATGGAGCTCGTTTATCGTGGATTCGAGGAAGGCAACGGACGAGAGGATCGCATTCAGGCAAAAAGCCTCATGCCGGAGCAGGCAGTCTTCCGGGACAGATTCCGCATCCCGATGCGTCTTCTCGATGGCATACGCGAGCCGGGTGAGCACAGCCGCCGACTGGATGTACCGTACCGAGAAGCAGTCGCGGAACCGGATCGGCGATTCATCGCTCGTCACCTCAAGGGAAAACTTGTCCATGGTGTACATTGCGTTGTTGCCGGGAGGGCATAAAGGCTGGTTGTACGCTACCGGCAGAACTGGAGGTCCGGGCAAAATTACCTGTCATCCCTATCAGTACCGCTCTGCCTTATAGCAATCATCCTTTCGGAAGGTGACCACCTCGGTATCCGGCAGGTTCCGGCGTACCTGTCCGATATCGGTATACCGGGTCAGCACGTCTACAACGAAGGGAAGTGGTTCGTCCCAGATCTCGGGAAGTTCTGCCTCACCGGGTGCCCGGGCAACGTAAGGCAATGCCTCGACAGGAGGGGTGAACTGTGTATCGTGACCCGGCTTCAGCCCCCGGGCATCGGCCCGATACCATCCGAAGTCCTTCAGGTATACGGCATTGAGACCATGAAGGAAGAACGGCTGGCCGAACTCCCCCGAGACGAGCCGCTGGTAGCAGAGGCCGGCCGGAATGCCGTTTGCCCGGAGGAGCGCTGCAAAGAGATGGCTCTTGGCAAAACAGAAACCGGTCCGGTGCCTGAGCACATCGGAGGCTTTCAGCGTGACCGGGTTCATCTTGTGATCCCAGCTGTGGAAGATCTCATCGCGAACAAAGAGAAAACAACGCTTTGTAATTTCTGTATCGGTTGTACACCCGTGGGCGAGTTCGCGGGCCTTGGCGGCAACATCCGGGTGGCGGAAGTCGATGATTTCCGATGAGGCCAGATAGCGTGCCAGGGTTCTTGGTTCCATGAATAATTCCCGTCTTAGTGCTGGGGTTTTCTCTCTTTTACAGGTTCCGGCCCGGCCTCATCCGAACGGATCGGGCAGCAGGTCCCGGTGTCCCCACCCCTCTTCGAAACCCACCGTAGCATCGGGACGAGATAGCCACGCAGTTCCCAGCCGTCAGGAGTCAGGTTGTATTTCACAGAAGGTGGAGAGGTATTAAGGATAGTCCGTTTGACAAGCCCTTCTTTCTCCAGGTTCTTGAGCGTATCCGAGAGCGGTTTTGGCGAGATGCATCCCAGTTCCCTTTTGAGCTCATTGAAGCCCTTCTCTCCTTCATTCCCGAGGAGCGCGATGATGAGGAGCGACCATTTTTTTGCCACGACATCCAGGAGTCCGGTGAGCGGGCAGAGGCAGAGCTCGTTATGTCCGTGATGTGGTTCCTTCATGGATACTACCTACGTTGCCGGTTACGTTTCTGTTTATCGGGTATCAAAAAAATACTACCTACCGGACATATACCATGCACGCTGATCACGACGATTGCCACAACCACCGTTCCGGTAGGGACAAGAAACGATCCCTGAGCTTTGCCATCGGCCTTACAGGAATCGTGTTCATAGCCGAGATCCTGGGGGGCCTTTTCTCCGGCTCCCTCTCGCTTCTGGGCGACGCCGCCCACATGCTCCAGGATACCATCGCCCTCCTCCTCTCCCTCGGGGCGATCATCATCGCTGAACGACTGCCAACACCTGGGCGGACTTTCGGCTATCACCGGGTGGAGATCGCTGCTGCAGTGGCAAACGTGGTTCTCCTGATCCTGGTCAGTGGTGTGATCATCATAGAAGCGCTTGACCGGTTTACCCACCCGCGGCCGGTAGACAGCATGCTCATGTTTGGTGTTGCCATCATCGGCCTTGCAGCAAACCTTCTCGCTGCCCGGATGCTCCACGGGAGCCACGATCTGAACATGAAAAGCGCATTCCTCCATGTCATTGGAGACACACTCTCATCCGTTGCAGTGATCGCAGCGGCTATCTGGATTGCCCTGACCGGCCAGACCATTGTCGATCCCCTCCTCAGCATCGCGATAGCGGTCGTCATCCTTGTCTCGTCCTTCTCGATCCTGCGGGAAGCATCTGCGATCCTCCTCCAGTTTGCTCCCCGGGGGATCGATGTCGGCGAAGTTATCCGGGACATGGAGTCCGTTGCCGGCGTCGGGAACGTGCACAATGTCCACTTCTGGACGCTCTGCCCCAATATCAATGTGCTCGATGCCCACGTCTACTCCTGCGAGACCGATACACGTCGAATTGCAGAGATCCGGGACGAGATACGATCGCGCTTGGAAAAATACCAGATCGGGCACTCCACGCTCGAGTTTGAGTGCACACCGTGCGAGGACTGCCGGGTTGTCCGGGAATTGCGGGACTGAAACAACAAGCCATGAGTTCGTCAACCCTAAAAATAAATATGGTTGACGATAACATTTCAAAGGCCGTTCGAAGGAAAAATACCCGGGCCCGGAAGAACAGGAATGGATGATATCCCGAAAATTCCCCAGTGTATGAGCACCCAGCACCCGGACAACGTGCATGTGCCCTTTTTTGCTGAGACCTCCGAATTGGGCGGCGAGGACGAGATACGCGAGGCCTATTACGTATACTCGCACCTTGCCTGCACCGAGCAGATGTGGGACTGCGAAGGAAAAGAGGTGGATAACTTCGTAGTAAAGAAACTCCTGACCTCGTACCAGGCATTCTTTGGCAGCCATAAGCTCGGCGAGGATCTTTTCCTCACCCTGCGTGTACCAAACCCGCAGGTAGAGAGAGCAGAAGCGAAGATCCTGCTTGAGACTCTCGAGAGCATCCCGCGATCCTTTGATATCGCCCGGCTCTTCTACAAGGAAGACATTGCACCGATCTTCGAAGTGATCCTCCCGATGACCGCTTCCCACACCTCGATTGACAACATCTACCAGTATTATGCGGACTTCGTTGTCGGTAAACAGTATAAGCGGCTCGGCGGCCGTGACACGACGATTGCCGACTGGATCGGAACGTTTTCGCCCCGGCACATCAATGTCATTCCCCTCTTTGAGGACCGGGGAAGTATGGAGGAAGCGCATGTCACCGTGGGCCGTTACCTCCAGGACAAGCACCTGCAGTACCAGCGCGTCTTCCTCGCACGGTCGGATCCCGCCATGAACTACGGGCTTGTGAGCGCGGTCCTCCTCAACAAGATCGCCCTTATGAATCTTTCCGCACTCCAGAGATCAAGCGGGATCCCGCTCTATCCCATCATCGGTGTGGGTTCCGCACCGTTCCGGGGCAACCTGAGGCCCGATACCATTGACAGGGTAGGTGCCGAGTACCCGTCCGCCCATACCTTCACCATACAATCGGCTTTCAAGTACGATCACCCCCTTGATGAAGTGAAAACTGCCGTGAAACAGCTGGAGACCCGTGAAGTGTCCGAGGCGCCGGTCTTCGATCAGGAAAGGTGCCGGCTTATCATCGATAAATATACTGAAGCGTACATCCGCGAACTCGTACCGCTCTCCGATATAATAAACCGGGTGGCGACCCACATCCCGGGCCGGCGCAAGCGCAAACTGCATATCGGCCTCTTCGGCTACTCCCGAAGCACGGGAGGAATGACCCTTCCCCGGGCAATCACCTTCACCGCATCCCTGTACTCGATCGGCGTACCTCCCGAACTGCTCGGGCTCTCCGCACTCGATTCGGACGATCTCTCGTTCGTGCGAAGCCTGTACGTGAACTTCGATCAGGATCTTGCCGATGCAGCCCGGTACATGAACCCCGGCTCGCCGTTCCTTGCCACAAACGTGAGAACTGCTGCCGAGAGGATTACAGGCTGTATAATGGATGATGAGCACCGGGAGGTAACCGATGGTATCCTCAACGCACTCAGGGAGAGCCGGACCCGCGATCTCCAGGCCGAGATCCTCCGGGCTGCATATATCAGGAAATTCCTTGGGTGAAAACCACTTTTTTGAATAACGGGGAGACGTCTGATAATTAATTGTTGCATCGACAACATTTATCTCTCCGCTCTGCCAGAGGTACTAAACTCCATGTGCCAGTCCATTCCGGATGAAATTCCGTTCGGGGCAGTGATTGCCATTGTCGCCCGGGAGCGGTTCATCTTCCTCAACGAGCGCCTCCGGCCACTGGGCCTCACGTTCGGCCAGTTCCCGGTCCTGATGCGCCTCTCCCACGAACAGAATATCATGCAGGAGAACCTGGTCCGCCACTTCTTCCTTGACAAGGGCACAATCGCCCGGGCCGCAAGGAAACTTGAAGCAGCCGGTTACATCAGTCGGATCGTCGATCCTGACGACCGTCGCGCCGTCCGGATTTTCCTCACGGAAAAAGGCGAGGAAATTATCCCCAGACTCAGGGCCATTGAAAAGGAATGGGCCAGCAGGGTGAGCAACGGGCTTTCAGCCGAAGAGCGGGAACAGGCCGAGAGCCTGATGCGAAGAATTGCGAGGAACAGTCATATGACCATACAGAATATCGGAGATCAGGTCCATGCAGACGAATGATGCGCCCGGATTACCGGCCGACAACGAGATGAAAGATGGGATATCGCTCCTGATGGGAGATCCTAAAAAAGCGATCGTGAAACTGTCCGGGCCCATGATCATCGCGATGTTCCTGATGTCCACCTACAACATCGTCAACGCCATCTGGGTGGCAGGCCTTGGCGCAGACGCCCTTGCCGCGGTAGGGTTCATCACGCCCCTTTTCATGGTCCTCATCGGCATCGGGAGCGGGCTTGGGGCGGGCGCAGCGTCCGCCATCTCCCGTCGTATAGGAGCAAAGGACAAGACCGGGGCGGACAATGCAGCAGTCCACGCTATCCTGATCACCCTGATCATCTCAGCGGTCCTGACCATCCCGCTCATTCTCCTCACAGGCCCCATCGTCAATCTTTTCGGTGCAGGAAAGACCGCGGGCCTTGCCATTGAGTACGGGCAGGTCGTCTTCCTCGGGATGGCCCTCATCCTCTTCACCAATATCGGGTACGCGATCCTCCGGGCAGAAGGGGACGCCAAGCGGGCCATGTACGTCATGGGTGCCTCCTCGGTCCTGAACATGGTCCTCGATCCCCTGCTCATCTACACTGCGGGCATGGGCATAGCCGGTGCTGCGTGGGGCATGATCATCTCCCTCATCGTTGTCTCGGTTATCATGCTGTACTGGTTTATCGGGAAGAGGGACACCTACGTGACCATATCGTTTAAATCGTTCTCGTGGGACAGAAAGACTGCCCGGGATATCCTCGGCGTCGGCATTCCTGCCAGCACCGAATTCCTGCTCATGGCGATCCTTGCTATCTTCATCAATACCCTCCTTGTTGCAACGGCAGGCACGGATGCAGTGGCAATCTATACGGCCGGGTGGCGGGTCGTCTTCTTTGCCATCATCCCGTTGATTGCAATCGGTACCTCAGTCATCTCGGTAGCCGGGGCTGCCTATGGCGCCCGGCAGTACGGGAAGATCCGGACTGCGCATACATTCTCGATAACGCTCGGGATCGCAATCTCACTTGCCATCAGCGTCATAACATTCATCTTCGCCCACCAGATCGCCCTCATCTTCACCTACTCAGCAGACAGTGCCCACCTTGCCCCGGAGATCGCGGCGTTCCTTGCAACGATGTGCCTCTTCTACCCGTTCGTACCCCCGGGGATCATGTCGGCTTCCGTCTTCCAGGGGACCGGCAAAGGAATGACCTCGCTGGTCATCAGCGTTATGCGAAACCTTGTTTTCATCGCAATCTTCGCTTACCTCTTTGGTATCGTTCTGGGATTCGGTGAGCACGGAGTCTGGTGGGGGATCGTTGCCGGGGATATCATCGGGGGCACCGTCGCCTTCCTCTGGGCCCGGGCTTACATCTCCCGGCTGATTGCGAACCAGTAGGTTCCCGGCAAACCTTTTTTAGAGCATCTCAGGGAGTAAGGGAACTTTCACGAACCTGATCGCTCCGGATACAGTCAACACCGGGTGCATACATCTTGATATCAACAACGGGTGTTCCGTCCAGCGCGTCCAGCCCCCGGACGGACAGGATATTGCCGTTCACTCCGAGCAAATCAACCATGCAGAGCGAGACAGGGTTCGGCCGGTCGGGCGAACGGATGGCAAACACTCCTTTCTCGGCCACACTGCCGGGAGGAACTGCGCGGAGAACCGTACGATCTGCCCGATCGAACCAGCAGAGGACCCAGAGGTGCATCCTCCCCTCAATTCCGTGAAGAGCGGGCAGGTACGGTTCATCGATCACGATCTCGGAAACGGTATCAGAAAAGCGGCCCTGCCGCGGGGCATCCCCCCGGGCCTTGTACGGAGAGCGGACATAGCCGATGGGATGGAGCTCGATAGGTGCAGAAGTCATCAGTGATGAGATGTAAGGGGGATGTAATATTTACCCGTGGCGACCCGCACACAGGATGATACTGCCCGTCAGGCAGATTCCGGGTTCTGCACCTCCGCAACCCTTATCATACCTCCCGTCGAATGATGGTAAGCACTTTTCATATGTGCTGACAGATGTAAGTCCGACGTGCGACACCGCACTGCCTCAAAACTTAAGGCTTTGGGATTACAGGGAGTCAGTAACCAATACTCGACTTTTCTGGACTTACGATCTCGTCTATCTAGGAGGCTACATACATGGCACGAATGCACGCCCGCAGAAGGGGCAAGTCATGCTCCGTGCGCCCCTACCGGAAACAGGCACCCGCGTGGTCCAACACGGACACAAAGGCGATCGAGAAGATCATCCTGGATCTGAGAAAGGAAGGCGCATCGAGCGCAAAGATCGGACTGGTTCTCCGGGATCGCTACGGCGTTCCTGACGTAAAACTTGCCACCGGCAAGCGCATCGGGGATATCCTGAGAGAGAACAAGGCCGCATCCGAGATTCCCGAGGATCTCCGCGATCTGATGGTCAAGGCACTGGGGCTCCGGAAGCACCTTGCCGAGAACAAGAAGGACCTGCACAACAAGCGCCAGCTCCAGCTGGTGGAGTCCAAGATCCGCAGGCTTGTAAAGTACTACACGGGAAGCAAGAAGCTGCCCAAGGAGTTCGTGTACAAGCCCGAGAACGCAGAAATCCTGCTGTCCCGCTAAGCATTCATCAGTCATCCGTCATCCACAATACCGCCCATGTCGCTTGAAACCGCCGCAGAGATCGTTGCCTCCAAGATCCGGAGGCAGGAATTTGTCGAGGTGATCGCTCACCACGACGCAGACGGCATAGCCGCTGCCTCGATCCTCTGCCACGCGATGCTCAGGTCAGATATCCGTTTCCGGCTCCGGGTCCGCCCGGAAGTCACTGCAGCCGATATCACCGGCGATGATGCATACCTTCTCTGCGATCTCGGTGCAGGCATAAAAGACCTGCCCCGGACAACGATGGTGGTCGATCACCACATCCCGCTCTTCGAAGGCGAGTTCCACGTCAATCCGCGCCTCGCAGGAATCGATGGCGACCGGGAGCTCTCTGCTGCCGGCACCGCGTATTATGTCGCCCTGCAGCTCGGGGACAACCGCGATCTCGCGGGTCTCGTGATACCCGGCATCATTGGCGACGGCCAGGCAATGGCCGGCAAGAACCTCGAGATCTTCAACGAGGCGATAGCAAACGGGATCATTGTTCCGGACCGGGGGCTTACGCTGCCGGGAAGGGACATGACCGAGCGGTGGTACATGGCCACAAGCCCGTACCTCAGCGGCATCAGCGGCAATGAACCGGTCATCACCGGCATCCTTGACCACGCACGCGACCAGGCAAAAGGTGCAAACGAGACACGGCTCGATACCCTGCTCTCGCGGGTAGTTATCGACTCAGCGCCCGGGACAGAACCCGGAAGCCTGACGGCATTCTACGGTGACACCTACCACCTCCAGCGCGAGGTGATCGAGGACGCCCATGCCCTTGCAGCGGTCATCGATGCCTGCGGCAAGACCGGCCACGGCGATATCGGGGCTGCCCTCTGCCTCCGCTCATCTGTCGGGATCGAGGAAGCCTGGGAGATAACCCGCCGGCACCGGGTCAGCGTCATCGAAGCGGTGAAAAGCGCACGGCAGCACGAGAGTGCAGCCGGGGTGTACGAAGTGCAGGGCGCCATGCTCGCCAGCGATGTTGCGGATATCCTTTCACGGGATATACCGCACGAATCCCCGGTCCTTGTCTTTGCACAGGGCCAGGGATTCTGCCATCTTTCGGCACGCTCTCTGCAGGGAACCCCTGCAAACCTCGGGCCCATGGTCCGGGAGCTGGCAGAGGCCTGCGGGGGAACCGGGGGCGGACATCTGCTCCGGGCCGGGGCAACGATCCCCTGCAATCGTATAGCCGACTTCACGAAAGGCTGGCAGGAGGCGCTTGCCTCATGATGCAGATTGAAGGCACGATTACGACCGTCCATTCGGAAGCCGCCTGCATTGCAGCGGCATTAAGGCCGGACAACCTGCGCAGCATGGCAACAGACGCAACGGGTGACCGGATCAGAACGACCATAACCGGCACACAGATCCGGTCGGTCATCGCATCCGTGGATGATTACCTGATGAACCTTGCAATTGCGGAGGACGCATGTTCCATCCGCAACCGGACAATCCAAGAAGAGTGATACTATGGCAAAGAAGAAACAGGTTGGAAGAAGAGTTGAAGGCTGGAAAGCCAAGAGCTGGTACAAGGTGCACGTCCCCGACAACCTCGGCAAGGCGTACATCGGCGATACCATTGCAAACGATGCTGAGAGCGTTGTCGGCAGGATCATGACCGCAACGCTCGGCGAGATCACCAATGACTACGCAAAGCAGCACATCAAGATGAGCTTCAAGATCGCGACAGTAACAGGCGACGCAGCCTACACCGAGTTCGTGGGCCACGAAGTCACCCGCGACTACCTCCGCTCGCTCGTCAAGCGCCGGAGCTCCCGTGTTGACTGTCACGTTCCGATCGTGACCAAGGACAACAAGAAAGTCCAGATGACCATCAGCTGCTACACGTTTGCCCGGGCAAACATTGCCCAGGAGCACGCAATCCGCGGCGTCATCACCGCAGCGCTCACGGCCCAGGCACAGGCCTGGGACTTAACAACGCTCCTCAACAGCATTGTCTCGGGTGAGATCTCACGGGATCTCTTCAAGGCAGTCAAGACCATCTACCCCACCCGCAGGGTCGAGGTCATCAAGTCCAAGGTCGAACAGGTGGCAGCACCGGTCGACACCAGCTAACTTTTTTTTATTTCCTTATTATTACGGTACCGGCCGGTTTCCGTACGGTTTTTTTATCCAAAACCCGGTTGGAAAATTTTTGGCAGGACCGGAGGGTGTTAGTTAGAGAGGCTACAATCGGATAATTATCCTACAATCGGCTGTACAACTGACACTGTTCTGTTTTCTCCGGCGTGGACAGTCTGGTTGATCAACCATACCCTGCATGAAAAATTTCAAACAGGGGTTACGGGGGTGATTGAAATTTTTTCCGGGAGCACTCCCAGCTGCAGAGCGGTACTGAAAAAAGAACCGGTTGTTTCCCGGCCCGAAGTCCGGGCTCCGAACGCTCATGTGGTTTCGCAATCAATACCATATACCGCATGTCATCCATCATCACCGATCCCGTGAAGCAGAAGCTTCTCCTCGGAGCCGTAGCCCTCGGAGTCGTTATGGACGGGATCGACGGTTCGATCGTGAACGTGGCGCTCCCGACCATGGCAACGTATTTCGATACGGATACCGGGACGATCGCGTGGGTGATCATCACCTATCTCTTAATGATGGCAGGTCTCCTGCTCGTCTTCGGGAAACTCGCAGACCGGGGGCTTGCCAAGCGGCTCTTCCTTTCAGGGTTTGCAATCTTCACCATCAGTTCAGCTGCCTGCGGACTTGCCCCGTCGCTTGACATTCTGCTTGCCGCACGGCTCATCCAGGGGCTCGGAGCCGCAATGATCGCAGCCGTTGCCCCGCTCCTCTGCGTCCGCTATCTCCCAAAGGAGATGCTCGGGGCAGCCCTCGGCGTCATTGCTGCAACAAGTTCGATCGGCTTTGCCGCCGGACCGGCGATTGGTGGCATCCTCACCCAGCATCTCTCGTGGCACTGGATCTTCCTTGTCAATATACCCATAGGGATCCTCGGGATCCTCTTTGCAGCCCGCGTGATCCCGGGCGATGAACCAGAGACGGTCCGCAGGGCGTCCTTCGATTACCCGGGCGCCATCCTGCTGTTTTGTGCCATGGTCCTCTTCACGTTCACGCTCGAGGAGGAGCCGGGTCGCGGGATGGCAGATCCGCTGATCATCGGCTGCATCGCGCTCTTCCTGCTGTGCACGGCGCTGTTCGTCATCCGCGAGCTCACGACACCGGAACCGTTCATCAATATCCGGATCTTTGCAGCTTGGAAATTTTCATCCGTACTTGCGGCATTCCTGCTGATGAACGTAGTCTTCATGGGCATCCTGTATCTCCTCCCGTTCTACCTGACAACCATGATGCACCTGGACTTTACCATATCTGGCCTCTATCTCCTGATCCCGCCGGTCTTCATCGCACTCTTAAGCATCCCGTTCGGGCAGTGGTCGGACCGATCCGGCCGCAGGATGTTCGCCGTGGTAGGGTGCGTGCTGGTCGTCCTGTACAGCGCGATCTTCGCGCTCCTTGTCCCGGAAAGCGGTATCGTACCCCTGCTTGCCGGTCTCGTCCTGATGGGTGCATCCTTCGGGATCGCAGCAGGGCCGGGCACCAGCCGGATCATTGAGAGCGCTCCTCCGGGAGAGGAAGGAACCGGCTCCTCGCTGATGGTGACTTCCATCTACTTTGGCGGGGTACTCGGGACAGCGCTGTACGCAGCAATCTTCACCCTGGCAACCGCAGATGCCGGCGGGATCGTGCCATTTTCCGATCTCGGCCCGGCGAAATTCCTTGCCGGATTCCATTTCACGATGGCGGCCGGCCTTGTCCTGTCCGTGCTTCCTCTGCTGCTCTCAGCGATAGTACCGGACCGGAAGAAGAGTGACGGGTGACCGGGGAAACCATATTACCCCTTCGTGCCCAACCATTCCATACGAATGACCGCCACTAAGATCCTCTTTCTCGTGCTGGACGGGATCTCCGATCGTCCCTGCCCGGCGCTCGGGGGCAAGACCCCGCTCTCCGCCGCAAGAAAACCGGTCCTCGACAAGCTCGCGGCCGAAGGAATCTGCGGGATCATGGACACCATCTCACCCGGTGTCCGCCCCGGGTCCGATACTGCCCATCTCGCCCTTCTCGGCTACGACCCCTACAAGTACTACACCGGTCGGGGCCCGCTCGAATGCGTTGGGACCGGCATTGACATGAAAGCCGGCATGATCGGGTTCCGCTGCAACTATGCAACCATCAGCCCCCAGGGCCAGGTCATCGACCGGCGGGCAGGCAGGATCCATGACACCGCGGCCTTAAGCAAAGCGATCCAGGACGGCGTCGATCTCTCGAAGTTCGGCGTGGAGTTCATCTTCCGCTCGGGCGCCGGCCACCGGGCTGCCCTTGCACTCGAAGGCGATGGCCTCAGCCACTGTGTATCCTCGAATGACCCGAAGAAAGAGGGCGTTCCCCCGCTCACGGTGAAAGCGGTCCGTAAGGGTGAAAAAGAAGAGAAGACTGCGGCGGTCTGCAACGAGTTCGTGAAGCAGTCCACGAAGATCCTCTTCGACCACGCAATAAACGTGGACCGGCTCAAGGCAGGGCAGAACCCGGCCAACATCGTCCTGATGCGGGGCGCCGGGGAGATGGGCGACTTTGAACCGTTCCAGAAGAAATACGGCCTCTCGGGATCGGTCATATCCGCGGCAAGTCTCATCACGGGCATCGGAAGGGCGGTCGGCCTGCCCCACATCGAGATCCCGGGTATTACCGGCTCGGTGAACAGCAATGTCAAAGGAAAGGTTGCAGCGGCTATCGCCGAGCTGAAGACCAAAGACTTCGTACTGATGAACATCAAGGGAGCAGATGAGTCCGGCCATGACGGGCTTGCCGAGCAGAAGCGGGATTTCATCGAGAAGGTGGATGCCGAACTCGAACCCCTGCTGGCCCTGAAAGACACCATCATCATCATCTGCGGCGACCATTCCACTCCCTGCACCATCAAGGACCACTCGGCCGACCCGGTCCCGGTCCTGATCCGGGGCGACGGGGTCCGGATGGACGATGTGGTCCACTACGATGAATACCACTGCGCGAAGGGCGGTCTCAACAGGATCACCGGCACCGCCCTGATGCCGATCGCGCTCGATCTGATCAACAAGGCCCACAAGTTTGGTGCATAACAACATTTTCCGGGGAACGATGAGAGAACGATCCGTAAAGAACTGGCACAACCACTGCCTCCTCCCTGACGGCACCGAGCTGCAGGAACACAGCCTCAAGACCGACCGGAACATCGTGATCGGCGAGTTCTGCCAGATCGACTACGGCCTCCGGGGAGCAAACGTGTATGTGGGAGAGTCTACGAAGATCCGCGAGTATGTCTGGGCGAACGGCGATGCCCGGATCGGGAACTGGTGCGAGATCGGGAGCGACGTTATTGCAAAAGAGGATGCCTACATCGGGGAAGGCGTCAGGATCAACGGGAAACTTGCCGTGAACGGGGCCCTTGACATCGGCGAGAAGGTCGAGATAAAGGACGGTTTCGAAGCCAAAGGCGATATCGAAGTGAGAAACCCGATCCCGGTCTACATGTTCATCATCATCTATCTGATGACCCTCCTCCGGATCGAGAACGAGAAGGAACTCGACCGGATCCTTGACGATCTCTTCAGCGAAGACGAGGAAGAGAGGATGGAGATCCCCCTCATGATCCCGGCCCGCTCGAAACTCAACATGAAACTCTTCTCTGTCCCGTCCACGATGAAGATCGGGAAAGGCTGCCGGCTCCACGGCAACATCCGGGCCGGTTCCATTGACGTACAGCAGAACTCGGTCATCTTCGGCAGTCTCCGGGCAAAGAACCGGATCACGGTCGTGGATGGCGTCACCGTCCACGGGAACGTGGAGAGCGGCAGTACCGTCCACGTGAAAAAAGGCGCCCATATCCTGGGCGACGTCATCGCCAGGTCCATCGTGCTCCACGAGGATGCAAAAGTGGACGGGACGATCGAAGCCCCGCACGGGTTGCGGATCGAGCGTGGATCATGAAAGCAGCAGAAATCTTAGGTGTGGAAGAGCTTGTATTTGTTGAACCCCAGTTCTCGGTACTTCCCGATTCCCGGTATAACACCACCCTTACCCTGTCGGGGGGAGACGAGGGCCGGTTCCTCCTCGATGAGAAGGAAGAACCTCTCGCCCTTGCGTTCAAAAACGGCGACTGCTGGATTGCCGGATCGTTCCTTTGCCGGAATCCGAGCGCGGTTCTCATTGATAAGTTCGAGAGCCTGAACGGGGAGATTTACCAGGAGGACCGGGCTGTCTGGGCAGCAGCGGTGCGGGAGTATTACAGCAGGGAGCTGATGACCGAAGTCCCGCCGGCTCTCGAAGACCTCAACCCCAAGCGGCGGGGAATCCTGACAAACCTCATCAAAGGGTTCTGGAAGGAGGGAAAGAACGAGACCTGCATCGACTGCTGCTGCGGCTCGGGCGTGGGTTCGCTCGTGCTCCGGGACCTCGGCTTCTCCCCGCTCTCGTACGACAATGACGATGCACTCCTCTCCCTCGGACTTTCCACGGGCCGTCTCCTTCCGGAGGAGACAATGTGGCTCGATGCGATGAAGACTTCCGCATATATCGATCCGGTCCCGAAAGGCATCGGGATCATGATGGGCGAGATCAACACATTCTCAGAGGACATGTGGCAGCAGATCGTGAGCGAACTCTTCGCGGTAACAAAAGAGACGCTCATAACGGTCGGGACGGAGCCCGAGGCCCTGCTCATCAGAACCTGGGGAGAGGAGATGGGCCGCAGGGTTGAAATAACCGCAAACCCGGCCGACCCGATCTATGACCTGTGGGTCTGCCGGGCATTCCCGGAATAATTCTTTTTTCTTTTTCACCTACGGGTGTTATTCTGCCCTCATGCAGCCGGGTCCGTACCTTCCCCCGGGGGAGACTGCGGCACCCTATATCATTTCCAGAAGCATATTTTTGTGTAACCATGGCAGTTGACCGGATTCCCATTGGAAAGTTCTCGCTCATCACCCGCCTCTCGCCAAAAGCACTCCGGCTCTACGATGAGCGGGGCCTCTTGGTCCCGCTGGTCCGGGATGTCATCACCGGGTATCGCTACTATACCGGGGAACAGATCCCAATGGGTGTCTCCATCAAGACCCTCTGCACGGTCGGCTTTGCACTCGACGATGTCGGGGCGATCCTTGCTGCTAAGGAGAGGCAGGACAGCGAGACCATCCGCAGGCTCTTTGAGCGGAAGCGGCGGGAGATCCGGGCCGAAGTCAGCCGGTTACAGCAGATCGAGGCGATCCTGGAATCCCCGGATGCCTCCCTGGAGGTTTTGTACATGTCACTTGCTGAACCAGTTGTAAAAGAAGTTGCACCCCTCAGGGTGATCAGTAAACGGGACAAAGGCGTCTATGCCGAGGTCATCTGTAAACTCGGCCAGGATCTCTGCGGCCAGCTCGCGATCCCCGAGAACCGGTCTCCCGCAGTCACCGTGACGGGGCCGTTCATGTCAATCTACCATGATGATGATTACCGGGAGAAGGACGCTGATGTGGAATGCGCAATCCCGGTATCGGGCCGGGTCGTAATCACCGACCAGCAGATCGCGCTCCGGACGATTCCCGGTGGAAAAGCCCTCTCGGCAGTATACAAGGGACCGTATACCGGGCTTCACGGGGCCTGGAGCCGGGTCATGGCATACGCTGAGGAGCGGGAGTTTGCGATAGCAGGTCAGGGAAAGGAGCTCTACTACAATGAGCCGGGAAAAGTGCCGGACGAGGAACTGCTGACCGAGCTGCAGCTCCCGATTTCACTTTAGAATCACCAAGAAGGAGAATGGAATCCCGGCTACCGGCAAAAAGGGCATTCCTTCTGCCGATGCGGGCTCACGGAGTTGGGGGCACTCGAATGCGCTTCAGCCGCTCGCTGACGAGGGGGCCCGCACCCGGATTTGCCGCAAGCGATGGGGTGCATGACCGTATGCTCCGACCGGGGGCAAACATCAGCCCGGTATCGATATTGTCGGAGGTGAGGGTCCGGGTAAGGTACTGGAGGTCCTGCTCTACCTGGAGACCCTGTTTTTCCTGCAAACGCATAGTCATTACTATACGGCTTAACTATATATAGATTTGCCTTTTAAAAAAACTCTTCAAATTAAAGGAATTTGTAAAAACTGGCTGTATTGGGAAGATATTCGGGAAAACCGGGGCTTCATCTCCGCCGGCTTTTCTCAGATCCTTTCCCCTTCTGCCCCATCTCCTTCTTTTTGGCCCGGGCCTCTTTTTCCTTGTGCACATCCTCGCTCTCGAGTTCTGCAATGATATCGGTCGGATCCTCCATGGTCCGGGTGAGCCGGAGGATCTCAAGGAGCCGCTCCACGCCGATAAAGTGTTCCGCCATCACTTTTGCAAGCGGGGACATGAGGATTTTCGTGCCGCGTTTCTCCACGAGCTTGTGGGCAACCAGTTCCGGCAGCACCGGTTCCATGCTCCCGACCATGAGACCATTGATCCGGTTGAGATCGGCTTCTTCGCCATCGCAGGTGATGGCATTGGCCACGTACTCTTCCGAGCTCGCTTCCAGGTCGTGCTCGGGGGCCACCTCCTCCATCTCGCCTTTGAGAAGCCGGATTGCCACTTCCTCTTCCGTAAACGGGTTCTCCCGGGAGTACGAACCGCCCGGTTCGGCGAGGATGACCACCCGGCCGAGGTCGTGAAAGTCCGGTCGTCCTGCCCGGCCGCCCATCTGGTTGAACTCCTGCACACTGAGCCAGTCCCGGCCCATGGCAAGGGCATCGAAGATCACCTGCGAGGCCGGGAAATCCACGCCGGCCCCGAGGGCTGCTGTCGTCACAACCGCCATGAGTTTACCCTGCGCAAACCGGGTCTCCACGTCACGGCGCTCAACGGACGTGAGCCCCGCATGGTACGCTGCTGCACGGATCCCGAGGGCATCGGCGATCGTATGGCACCGGGCCCGGGCATTGGTGAAGATGATCGTCTGGCCGCGGAACCCTTTGGTGGAAGTCCGCTTGTACTCCTCGGTTGTCATCTGCTTGATGGTCGGGATCTTCTGCTTCCTCTCGACAAAGAGCAGGTAACGTTCAAGGCCAACCGGGCGATCGGCGTACTGGACGAGCGTGCAGTTCAGTTTCTTTGCCAGCACCTTGGGTGACCCGATCGTTGCCGAGAGGTAGAGGAACTGGGCCTGCGGGCAGAGATATTTCAGGCGGGCGATCATCCCGTCGAGCCGGTGGCCCCGGTCCTTGTCCTCGAGCATCTGGACCTCGTCGATGACCACCGTTGCGATGTTCTTCATCTTCTGGCCGCACCGGATCATGTTGTCCACGCCCTCGTAGGTCCCGACGATGATAGGCGCCTGGGGATTGCGGTCCCCGACTTTCCGTGTCTCGGGCAGGTTGAGCCGGGAGACCCCGGTCAGGAGTCCGGTCTTTGCGAATTTCCCGTACCGTTCGGAAAAGCGCTCGTACTTCTGGTTGGCGAGGGCCACAAGCGGGACCAGGAAGAGCGTCCTGCCCCGGCCTTCCAGATAATTCTTCATTCCGGCCATCTCGCCGATGAACGTCTTGCCGCTCGCGGTTGCCGCAACAACGAGCAGATCTTTCCCGAAGAGCAGGCCGGCTTCGACTGCGAGCTGCTGGGCGGGCATCAGCTGTTTGACCCCGCTTGCATCGATGAACTGCCGGGGCAGGGGCAGTTCGTTGACCGGGGCGGTGACCATGACCGGGTGGGCATCGAGCTTGTCATAGAGGGCCGAGGCCATGGTGAGCTTCTCGGGCTGGAGGGTTGCGAGAACCCGGTCCAGGTTCCGGAACTGGAGAAGCAGGCTTTCGAGATGCGAGATCCCTTCTCTCCCGAGCCGGCCGATGTGCGACACCTCCCGGCGCAGTTCCCGCTTGCCGCAGTCAGGACAGATCCGCTCGCCTTTGCCGAAGGTTATGGCATTGTCATCGTTTATAGGCGTGACCTTGTCGTCCAGCAGGCACATACGGCAGGCATCGATCGTCCCGACCTTGATCTGGAATGCTCCCAGGAACTCGATGAACTGCGGATCCGGTTTAACGAGGCGCACGTCGGATTCGCGAAGCTGGGCAATGAGATCCTTTGAAGGTGTGTGCTTGTAATCCTTCTTTGTCCCCCACCGGACCCGGTACTTGGTAGGACGGGGGCCCCGGGGCGTCTCCATCAGCTCGACAAACCCGGCCCCCCGGGTATTCCTGCCATCGAAAAAGATGAGCTTGTAATTTCCCCCTTTCTGGGGCTGGACAATGACTTTCATGGCGCGATCAGGTCGTGGATGATGTAGGGGAGCTCCACGCTCTCGAGCCTCTTTAAGAAATCCGTGAACTCTTCGTCAACGATCACGATGGCGCAGTCGATCCCGTGGAACGCTGCCTCGATCACGCCCTCCCGGGCACCAAAGAACATGTCGGGTTTGCGGCCCGCCGCATTCAGGGCAATGTAGGCCTCAAGCCCGACTGCCGCAACCATGCCCGCCCCGGAACAGATCGCAAGCATCTCCTCTCGTTTGATCCGCCGGGAACCTCCGTAGAGCACCCGGGGAACCTTGCAGACATGGACTTTTCCTTCCTTGTGCTCGATGATCCCGTTGAGCCGGGAGACCCCGACGTCCTCGCCTTTCTTTGCATCGGCGATCACAACGCCCGTGGCAGACATGCCTTTTTTGCCGGCATAGAGGAACCCGTCTTTCATGAAGACGCCGGCCTCGTCTCCTTTTTTTAAGTCCTCGGCCGCGACCGCCGTCCAGACCGCGACCTGCTGGATGATATCGCGCCGGATGTGCCGGGCATAGGATTCGAGCGACTCCGCGTTCTCGAGAACCCATTCGATACCGGACTTCGTTACTTCGTAGTTGCCCCGGCCGCTCGCCGAGACCATGCCTTCCTCAACAAGCTCGCGGATATATTCCGAGATGGCCTGCGGGGTAACGCCGAGTTTCTCGGCAATCTCCTGCTGCCGGACAGCCGGCTGGTGCTCGGCTATCTCCACCAGTATCTGCAGGCGCGAGACCTCGCGCTTGCTGCGCAGAATAGAATAAAGGGGATCCTTAGCGCCCGGTGTCAAGCAGCACCAGTCCCTGCCCCTTCACATCCATATGGGTGATCCTCTTTGCCAGTCCCTTGATGAAGATCGGGCTGACATTGAATTTCCGTGAAAGGTCGCTGATCGAACTGTTCCCCTTGCCAAGTTCGCTCTCGATATTTTCAACAACCTCGCGGAGATTCTCGTCATTGGAGAGCGAGAGGTAAAGGATATCGGAGAGATCCGAGAGATTGCACTGGAAGTTGGCCCGGAACTTGTTGTAGGTTGCCCGGAACTCCTTCTCCGGTTTTGCGCCGGGTTTCGGCATCCTCCACTGCTCTTCCACAAGATTGCCTTTTTTAAGGATCTGGAGGCAGAGGGGCACGCAGTCATTTGCGATCTGCGCCCTGATCTCATCTTCGGTCAGCCACGATTTGTTCAAAAGTTCATAGACCTTTTTAAAGGAAGGGTCGTTGAACGTCATCAGGAGAGGAACGAGCTCAACGGGATCATTAACAATTCGAATATGGCCCGGCACAGTGAAAACCCTATCATTATATCGCTCTGTGAATCAATAAAATTTTGCGACTAAACCATGGAGAGAAAGGGCAAAATAACCGTTCGGGGCATTGTCCAGGGAGTCGGGTTCCGCCCTTTCGTCTATGCAACCGCATGCGCTCTTGGTATCGCCGGTACTGTCAAGAACCTCGGGAGCGAAGTGGAAATTGTTGCCCGGGGCGGGAATTTCAATGCATTTTTGCAGGCCGTCTCCCGGGGGCCGCCGCTTGCCCGGATCGATTCTGTTACGGTAGCTGACACTGCCGCAGAAATTCCGGATGGATTTTTTATTCTTGAGAGCGCGACCGGATCGTTCTCGGGTATGATCCCGCCCGACATCGCCATCTGCGATGACTGTATCTCCGATATCTTCCGACAGGGCGGCCGGTACGAGAATTACTGGGCAACCTCCTGCGTCAATTGCGGCCCCCGGTACAGCATCATCAATACAATCCCCTATGATCGCGAGCGGACCGCAATGGCGGAATTCCCGATGTGCCCCGCCTGCAGGAAGGAATACCAGGACCCCGGCTGCCGGCGCCACCATGCCCAGACTATAGCCTGCACCACCTGCGGGCCCGGGCTCCGGCTCCTGGACCGGTCCGGCAACCCGTGTGGCAGCCCCGATCCGGTCAGGGACGCGGCACGGCTTCTCGATGACGGGAAGATCCTCGCAATCCGGGGCATCGGAGGGTTCCATCTCGTCTGCATTGAAGAGTCGGCAGATCTCCTCAAGCGGCGCCTGGGCCGGACCGAGCAGCCGCTTGCAGTCATGGTGCGCCCGGAGTATATCGACACCCTGGCAAAGGTGAGCAGTGCAGATCGTAATCTCCTGAACGGGCCCATCCACCCCATCCTTGTCCTGGAGAAACGCGACCCTTCCGCCCACGCAGGGATCAGCAACCTCCATACCATCGGTTGCATGCTCCCGTACACCGGCCTCCACCATCTCCTCTTCTCGCACCTGGAACACCCGCTCCTGATCATGACGAGCGCCAACATGCCCGGCTACCCGATGATAACAGAGATCGATGTGGCGCTCTCAAAACTGAACAGGGACGCGGACTTCTTCTTAACCCATAACCGGGCGATCACCAACCGGGTCGATGATTCGGTGATGCGGGACGGCTGCATCATCCGGCTCTCGCGGGGAATAGCACCCAAAAGAACAGCCATCGATCTCGGGAACCGGTGCATCCTCGCCGTGGGTCCCGAGCTGAACGCCAATGCCACGATCTACAAAAACGGGTTTGCCGTAACCTCGCCCCACGTAGGCAATGTGAGAAACCCCCCAACTCTTGAGTACCTGCAGGAGACCGTCCGGAATATCGGGCGGCTCCTTGGCGCCGAGTACGAGGTTGTAGCCCACGACCTCCACCCCCAGTTCCTGTCCACCCGTTTCGCCCGCGAACTTGCAGCGGACCGGGAACTCGAACTCATCCCCGTGCAGCACCACCGGGCGCACATTGCCGCTGCCACCACGGAGCCGTGCGTGGGCATAGCAATCGACGGCGTGGGATATGGCGACGACGGCAGCGTGTGGGGGTGCGAGATCTTCTCCGGGCAGGTGCCGGACCTGAAACGCGTGGCCCACCTCGAGCCGATGGCAATGCCGGGCGGGGATCTTGCAACCCGGTTCCCGGAGCGGATGCTCTACGGCATCCTGCCGGAAGAGGAGATCCTCACGCTTCTTGCCACCCGGGGCTGGCCGGAGATCGAACTGGGCGTCCTGAAAAAGCAGGTGGCCTCGGGATTCAATGTCACCCGGACAACGAGCACCGGCCGGGTACTGGATGCTGCTGCTGCCCTGCTTGGGATCTGCCGGGAGAAGACGTACGATGGCGAGCCGGCCATGAAACTGGAATCCGCGGCCGCCCGGGGGACACCCGAGGAATGGGAGATCCCCATAACCGTAGCCGGGGACGGGTGTGAAGTCCTCTCCTCCCGCACCCTGATGAAGACCGCTCTTTCCCGGATTCCGGAAGGACCGGATCCGGACCCGCGGAAGATCAGCTCGATTGCCGCCTCGTTCCAGTACAATCTTGCCCGGGGTATAGCCGGCATGGCCATCCGGGCCGCCGAAAGGGACGGGCACCGGACCATTGCACTGAGCGGCGGGGTTGCCTACAACCGTGCAATCCGCGAGACGATCCGGCGGGAGGTTGAGACCCGGGGGATTTCCTGCCGGATCAATACTGATTACCCGCTCGGTGACGGGTGCGTCTCGTTCGGCCAGTGCGTGTATGCAGGAAAAGTGCTGGAGCAGCGTTCATGAGCATTCCGCGCCGGCACAAGATTACGCCCGTACGTTCGAGCAATTTATCAGTGCCAACGGATAAATGAAACAACAGGAAATGGATCCGGCTGACCCGCCCACCGAGCAGGGAAAGAAACTCAAAGATCTCGAGCTGGAGCTTAACGATCTCCGCCAGGGGCTCACCCTTGTTGCCGACTATTACCGGGATCTCGAAGAGATCTCACGCAAGCAGGTTGCTTCTGAGACGGTTGACGAGGAGATCTTAAAACCGCTCCTGGACGACGACCTGGAATTCGAGGGCATCTGGCGGTTCCACGAGGAGATCCTGGAAGCCGATCCCGGTGCACGGGTTCCCTGCTCCCAGATGTACGAGGCGTTCGTGCGGTTCTGCGAGAGTACGGGGAGGGTGGCTGTCGAGAAGGATGCGTTCGATTTCGTCTTCTCCCAGATGAAGGATCCTGCACCCGGTTGCGACCGGGGCGACTGGACAGGGTTCCGGCTCCGGCCCGTGCGCAGCTGATTGCACATACCATTTTTTAAAACATTTCCGGCATTCCCGGGACGGGTTCCGTTGCAGGCAGTGCTTTTCTGTTACCCCGTAAGGATACCCTTTCGCAAAGGAATGCTGTATTTAGAAAAGACGAAACTGCTCGAACGGGCAGGAATGAAAACAGGCCGGGATTTCCGGAACTTAACAGAAGAGAAAGAAAAAGGATTAGCCGAACAGGGCACCGAGCCCTGCCATGCCGCTCTCTTCGTCTTCCTTCTTGTGCTCTTCCTTTGCCTCTTCCTTGGCGGGTGCTGCTGCGGCTGCTGCTGCGGGTGCTGCTGCAACGGCGACCGGGGCTGCTGCTGCTGCCTTGATGGCTTCCTCAATGTTGACGCCATCGAGCGCTGCAATGAGTGCCTTGATTCTTGACTCGTCTGCTGCTACACCTGCGGCGGTAAGGACTGCCTTGACGCCGTTCTCATCGACTTTCTTGCCTGCTTTGTGCAGGAGAAGTGCTGCATAGATATACTCCATCGTAATTCACCTGTGTATGTATCTCAAATATTATTTTACCAGGGTCTTGAGGACCTGGCCTTCTCTGTACGCTTTACCGATAATCGCATCGACAACGTCTTTCTCGTAGATGCTTGCCTCGATCGCAAGACCGCGGGCATCCCTGACTGCCTTGATCAGGATTGCATCCATCGAGTCCTTCGTCGGGATCGCTGCCTCGACCGAGAGGGCGAGGGCCTGCCTGCTGGCAAGCGCGATCTGTCCGAGGATGACCGTCTCGTCAACCGCAAGCACCGAGGGCTCGTAGATGCTGCCATCGTGGAACGCTGCCTGCAGGGCAAGACCAACGTCCATGGGCTTGATATCGAGCTTGGAAAGAACTGCTGCGAGTTTTGCCGAGATGACGCCGCCTTTCTTGACAACCGTCTTGGTCTCTCTGATCTTGACCTTGCCGCCTTCAATGGCTGCGGGGATGCCGGCCTGCTGGAGCTCGCCGACAATCGGGCCCGGCTTGAAGCTGGTGGGACCCTTCTCGATGACGATGTCCTCCGGCGCTTTCTCGCCGGCCTTTGCCGCCATCTTGGTCTTGGTCTTCTCGAGCTGCTTGTAGAGCTTGAACGGGTTGTCGTTGGTGAAGATGATCGCCGAGTGACCGGAGATAAACTTCGACAGGTTCCTGGTGTCCCCGCCGATCTCCTCGAACGCGTGCTTGATTAAGGTGTTCCTCGTCACTTTGATGACAGCCTTTCCGCGGAGGTTCCGGCGGATCTGCTGCACCTGCTGGGCGGGGATACCGTACATGTCGACAAGCCCGATGAGCTTGTACTCTTTTGCGTTCTTCTTGATGTCAGCGACCTCGTCCTTCTTCCACGAGGGAAGGTGGTGGGTATATAACGCCATTATTCCAGCCTCACTGCGGGACCCATGGTGGTCTTGATAAAGATGGAACGGACGTTTAAGGGACCCTGTTCAAGGACAGACTCGATCCTCTTGACAATCGTCTCGATGTTCTCAGCAACCTGCTCCGGCGTCATAGCCGTTGATCCGACCTTGCTGGAGAAGACCGTCTTGTCTTTTGTACGGATCTTCACCGAGTTGCGCAGACGCTCGACTATCGGGCGGATATCCTGCCCGCCTGCAATCGGCATCGGCATCCGGCCCCTTGGTCCAAGACGTGGACCTAAGTACCGGCCGACACCCGGCATGACCGCCGTTTCTGCAAGGAAGTAGCGGTATTTGCCTGCCACTTTCCGTGCTTCGCGGGGTGAGCCGCCGAGCCGTTCAACTTCTTCAGGGCCGATGATCAGTTCGACTTTGGCATCCTTTGCCTGCGTGACGATATCGCCTTTCCCGATGACACAGATCCCGATCTTCTCGCCGGTTCCGTGGGGAAGCATTATCGTCTCGTCGATACGATTTTTCGGCTGCGCCATATCGATATTCTTGAGATTGATGGTAATATCGATGCTCTCAGAGAACTTACGCTCTGGCGCCTTCTCAATCGCCGTTTTGACGGCTTCTAAAATTTTGGCCCTATCAACCATCAGATTCCTCCATAGTTCTGCGACCGACCGAATCGATCTCCTATGGTTTTCTCCTGTTTATTTCACGAGTTGGCTGTCGTACTTGCCTTCAGCGATGAGGGCAAGAACCTCTTTGGGTTTCTTGCCGTCAACATTCACTCCCATGCTGACACACGTGCCGATGACTTCGCGTACTGCGGTCTTCAGCTCGTAGGAAAGCATGCCTTCGAGTTTCATGTTGGCAATTCTGACAGCGGCCTCGAATGGCAGATTTCCTGCCACAATGGCGTTGGGCTCTTTTGAACCTTTCTCGATACCGGCCTCTTTCTTGATGAGTGCCGTCGTCGGCGGGATACCCACCGTGACCGTGAAGTTCTTCTTTGCGTCGACTTCGATCTTGACCGGGACCTGCATTCCGTTGAATGAGGCGGTCTTCTTGTTGATCTCGTCAACAACTCCCTTCACGTTGATACCGAGTGGTCCGAGCGAGGGTCCTAATGGTGGACCTGCTGTAGCCTTTCCGCCGGGTACTAAAACCTCGACCACTTCTGCCATAGTCTTTGCACCATGCCGTCCCGTATGAGCGGGTTCCAAGCTTGGGTCTGTTAATTTGGATGGGAAAGAACATAAAGGTGATCTCGTGTTATGGGGAATTTTCAGGGAACACGGAATCATGGTGCCGGCATGTACCGCCAGGAAACGGCCGGGCAGCCCGCGTGACCGGGGGCGGCACGCTCGCAAGATGCATGGCACATTCGCTCACGCGAACCGGTTTGCTCACGCTGCAAACGGTTCCCGCCGGTCTGCAAAAATTTCCCCACGGACCCCCCATCTTCATCCAGGGCTGCCTTTGCTCTTCTATGCCATGCATGTTACGTCGGAATATTTACCCGGAACCGCACCGGAATCCGGCTAAAAATGAACGGGGGTTGGGGGGGTCTGTGGTGAAAAAATGTGAACCGGGAAGAGCAGACACGAAAAATTTGAGAATTTTTCCGGTGTAAAAAAGCCGGAACAAGCCTTCTGGACCGGAACACTATTTTCACCACAGACCCCCCTCAAGGCACACCCGAAGTCGTGTGCTTGAGGATCGGAACGGATTTCCGGAACAGGCAACCCGGGGCAATCAAGAGCCTGGATTGGCATGTGCGGAATATACACCCGGTTCTGCCGCCAGGGGAGGGGAATGATCCGGATCATACCCAAAAAGAATAAAAACCCCGGCACGCTATCACACAACAAACGAACAGTAAAACAGGTATTTGAAAATAAGTGCACTAGGCTGGTCAGCATCGTCATGAATTCGCCTTTTTTACACGACAACAGGACAACGAAATCCATGCGGAAGGCATGTTTTTTCGCAATTGCCCTTCTCCTGGTGACGGGACTCTGTTGCCAGGCTGTCGCTGCCCGCGAGGTCAGGATCGCACTTCACGAGATCAAACCATCCCTGTTTACCAACGATGAGGGAAAGCCGGCAGGACTTTTTGTCGACATCATCGAGGATATTGCTGCAAAAGAGGGCTGGAATATCATCTGGGTTCACGGTACGCTTTCAGAGAGCTGGAGCCGCCTTGCCTCCGGCGATGTCGATCTGGTTATGGGGGTGGTTGATACACCGGAACGGGAAAAGATCTATGATTTTAATCGCGAGCCGGTCCTCTCTTCATGGACACAGGTATATGCACGCCCGGGATCCGGCATCAACACGATCCTTGACCTTGATGGGAAACGGGTCGTGCTGCTCCGGGGGGATGTCAACGGGATCGCATTCCGGGATTTTGCCAGGAAATTCAATGTAAATGTCACGTTCATTGAAAAGAATTCCCTTGAGGAGGTCTTTGCCACTATTGCAGCGGGAGATGCAGATGCCATTGTGGGATTCAACATGATAGGCGGGGAGTCTGCCAACAAATACGGCCTCTCCACGACACCCGTGATGTTCAATCCTGCATCGATCGGCTTTGCGGTACCACGCGGAAAGAACCAGGATCTCATCGTTGCAATCGACCGTTACCTTGCAGAAGAGAAGGTCAATCCCTCATCCGCCTACAGCCAGTCTATACAGAAATGGTTCGGCATGAAATCCAGCTGGACCGTCCCGCCCTATATCTGGTGGGGCCTTGCCGGCATTGCAGGCCTTGCAGCCCTCTTCGTTATCATGAGTTTTGTTCTCAGGAGGGAGGTTCGTAAAAAGACCGCCGAACTGGTCCGGAAGAACGAGGAACTCCACGATACATACGAGAAACTGGCAGTAACGGAAGAGGAGCTGCGGGAGAACTACCTGGAACTTTCCCGGAGCGATGAGGCCCTCGGGCTTGCCAGGAGGAAACTGAACCTCTTAAACACGCTCGCCTTCCAGGAGGTTCAGAGCGGGATTTACACCCTCAGGGGGTTCTTCGAGCTTGCCAGGAGCACCGAGTGCAACCGGGAGACCCAGGAGTTCATTGGCAAAGGTCTGGAGAGCCTGCGTTCTGTTGAGAGTGCACTCCAGTATACAAAAAAATACCAGGACCTGGGAATCAACAAACCCCGGTGGCAGAATGTGAATTATGTCTTTATCACGGCTATCTCTCACCTGGATCTCGTTACGATCTCCCGGACGGTTGACCTGAATAACCTGGAGATCTATGCCGATCCCCTGCTTGAGGACGTCTTTCTGACCCTGATGAAGAATGTGATAGCAGACAGCAACGGGGCAACAGAAGTCCGCATCCATTACCGGCAGAATGCCGGGAGCGTTACGATCCTTTTGGAGGACAATGGCCAGGGCATCCCGGCATGCGAGAAGGAGACCATCTTCGAATGGGACCACAAAGAAAATGGACGCAGGAGCCTCTTCCTTGCCCGGGAGATCCTCTCGATCACCGGTATCTCGATTGCCGAAACGGGTGAGCCGGGCCGGATGACCCGGTTTGAGATTACAGTACCGGAAGGAGGGTACCAGTTCAGGAAGGCATAACGGGGACCTACGGGTCTGCCCGGCCGGCACCGGGGATCTCCCGGGGTTGCCGATCAATCCCCAAATCCGTTTGATATAATTACTGGTAGTGACGTTCATGACGGCTGATGATGACAAACCCGTGACAACGGTCTCCATCATAACCAGGAGGCTCCGGGAGGGAAAGACGTATGAGGATTTCCGTAAGGCCTGGTTCCACACCACCGGCTTCGGGATTGCCGGAAAGGACGGGAAAACCGGCAGCAACAGGATGTACTCCATGATCAACCTGTTCGATCCGCGGGAGGTAATCGTGATAGGCTTTGCAACCGCCACGCCCGGGCAGATGGAGGAAGCCCTGAAGATCGAAGTAAAATTCCGGGGCGAGAATCCCATGGACGCGGTCATCGAGCCGGAGATCGGCAGGAAATTTGCGGCCCTCGTATCGGAGGACGACTTCTCCGCTGCCGGGCAGATTCCGTACAAACCACCTTCGGTTGGTGGGCGCGAGACCGATATGGCGGATTTTGCACAGGCACTGCAGGTGGTTGCAAAGATTTTTGCCAATGCTTCAGAGAAACGCGATGCGGTCAACGAGGCCCGGAAAAACGTAAAATAAGTGCGGGGTATATTCCCGCTCACTCTTCTGATACCCCGGACTCCGGATCGCCGGAGACGTCCAGGCCCTGGCGAAGGGAGAGATACTCTCCGGCCAGCATCCCGTAATACCGGGTCGACCGCCAGTGATCCCGGAGCCAGACATGCTCGCGGAGCGTACCTTCATACACGAGGCCGCCTTTCTCCAGGACATGGGCAGAGGCGAGGTTCAGCTCATCGCATTTCCCATACACCCGGTGCAGGGCGAGTTCGCCAAATCCGAAGGAGAGTAGAGCCCGGAGAATCTCGGACGCGTACCCGCATTTCCAGTACTCCGGCAACAGAATGTACCCGACCTCCGCAGTGCCCGTTGCCTCAGGATCGATCTCGAGCATCACAAAACCGGCAAACGCTCCTGTTCCCGGGATCCGTATCGCAAGCAGGTAATCCCTCCGGTCTTTCAGCTGCTGTGCGGCATCGATCGCATGCCGGACGAACCCGGCCACCTGCTCATCGTTCTCAAGCCAGATGAGCACGTACCGCATCACCCGGGGATCCCGGGCAAGCTGCTGCATGAAGGCAAGATCCTTTTCGTTCATGTCCTCCAGGACCAGCCGTTCCGTTGTAAGGGAAAAAACCATCAGGATTCCCCCGGGGCAGACTCCCGTGCCCCCGTTTCAACTACCGGTGAAACCGTCTTTGCTGGCAGCATAAATATGAAAAATCCCTAACCGGCGATTCTCCGGTCACTTCCTGAACTTGTCTTCGAGGAAGTCCCCGACAAAGACACCGATGATGAAGATTATCGCATAGATGATGATCGCAACAAAGATCCCGATTGCGCCGATCAGCCCGAGGCCAATGCCAAATAGCCCGGGGAACAGGAGGATCGAGGCCAGCCCGAAGACGATTCCCAGGATAATGCCGATGACAGCCCCGATCTTGAGGAGGGCCAGTTTGTCTTCCTTTCCTTTATGAAGAAACCCGTACGCGATACCGATGATGAGGACAAGCAGCAGAAACCACATGGAGATACACCTTGCAGCATCCGGTTTCGCGCCGGTTCCTATAAATCCCCCGAAAAATTCCTGCAGTACTGAGTCTGATCAGGTATCCCGATAATTCATCATCCGGCGCCGGAAAAAACAAACGGCAGGAATAAATCGATAGCATATAATACGTTCCCTTAATGCCGAATAATGTCGGAGCGCCCGCCGTCAGCAAAATCCTGTATGTTGATGATGAACCGGGTCTGCTGGAGATCGGCAAGCTCTTTCTTGAAGACCGGGGATCATTCACAGTCGATACTTCCCCTTCAGCACCCGATGCGCTTGAACTGCTCGTTTCCCGGCAGTACGATGCAATCGTTTCGGATTTCGAGATGCCGAAGATGAATGGCATCGCATTCTTAAAAACACTCCGAATGAGGGGTGACACAACGCCGTTCATCATATTCACCGGCAGGGGGCGGGAGGAGGTTGTTATCGAGGCACTCAACAGTGGTGCCGACTTTTATCTTCAGAAAGGGGGAGATCCGATCTCCCAGTTTGCCGAACTGGAGCATAAGATTCTTCGGGCTATCTCGAATAAACAGGCGGATCTTGCCTTAAAGAAGAGCGAGCAGGATTACCGCCACCTTATCGAACATGCCAGCGAAGCGATTTTTATCATCCAGGACGAGGTATTCAGGCTCGTCAACCCCCAGGCGGCCAGACTATCCGGGTACCCGGAACTGGAACTGCTCAACCAGCCGTTTCTCCGGTTCGTGCATCCCGATGACGGTGCACAACTGATAAGCTGCTTCAGGAAGCGCAGTACCGGATCCGAGGTTCCCTCCCACTATACGTTCCGGATCATCCGCAGGGATGCGACAATCCGGTGGGTCGAGCTGAGTGTGGTTGCCATCACCTGGAACGGGAACCCGGCCATCCTGAATTTTATGACCGACATCACCGACCGGAAGCTGGCCCAGGATGCGCTCAGTGCAAGCGAGCAGAACTACCGGCATCTCATCGAGCATGCGGGCGAAGCGATCTTTGTCACCCAGGATGAAATCTTCAGGCTGGTCAATCCGCAGTTAATCCGGTTCTCCGGGTATTCCGAACAGGAACTGCTCGGCCAGCCTTTTACCCGGTTTGTCCACCCGGATAATGCGGATATGCTGCTGGACAATTACCGAAAACGCATTGCCGGATCCAACATCCCCTCCCAGTATACCTTCCGGATCATCAGGAAGGACGGGGAAGTCCGGTGGGTTGAGCTGAGCGTGGTTGTTATCACATGGGATGAGAGACCCGCAATCCTCAACTTCCTGACCGACATCACCGACAGGAAACATTCTGAAGATGCTCTCCGGGAGAGCGAGGAGAGATACCGTCAGTTCTTCAGGACTACTCTCGACGGTCTCTTCATCACGACCGTGGATGGGCAGTGGATCGATTTCAATGATGCCATCGTCGGGATGTTCGGGTGTAAGACCCGGGATGAGGTCTTTGGCACTCCCATCAGATCATTCTATGTCAACCCTGAAGACCGGGCCGCGATAGTAAGACGCGTTGAGCAGGAGGGATATGTCAAGGAATATCCTCTGTCGTACAGGAGACGTGATGGAATGATCTTCGCTGCCCTCATGACCGTTATCGCTCAGAAGAATCCCGACGGCTCAACACGAATGTTCATCGGTACCCTGCGGGATATCACCGACCGCAAGCGTACCGAAGATGCCCTCCGGGAGAGCGAGGAGAGATACCGACAGTTCTTCAGGACTACTCTCGACGGTCTCTTCATCACAACCATGGATGGACAGTGGATCGATTTCAACGATGCTATCATGGATCTGATCGGATATGCCGGCCGGGAGGAAGTTTTCAGCACCCCCATCATCTCGCTCTACGTGCATCCGGAAGAGCGGGCCGCGTTCATCGAACGCGTTGAACGGGATGGGTATGTCAAAGAGTATCCTGTACAGCTGACAAAGCGGGATGGAACCGTCATTGATACCCTGATGACGGTCGCCCTCCAGGAAAATCCCGATGATTCGGGAAAACGATTAATCGGTACCATCCGGGACGTTACTGAACACAAACGTACCGGGCAGGCGCTCAGGGAGAGCGAGGAACGATACCGGCGGATCTTCGAATCGTTCGAAAACCTGTAATGCCACATAAACACAAACCACATCTGCCATTCTGATGGCACAGCATCCGGATTGATTTTCCCTTCTCGTGGTTTTACGGAAGGTTCTCCCGAATACCGGATCACAATCCGGTTGCTCGACGGTTTTTTATCCGCCGGGCCATATTATCTGGTATGTCTGCTGAATCCGAAGCAGTGAAGATCGTTGCCGGGCTCATGGCCCTGGCAGCACGAACCGCACCCAAAGCCGTCGGGATCGACTCCCTCACCATCACGACGGTCAGTGAGAAAGACCGGGTGAGGATTGCTGATAAGATGATCCAGATTGCTGATGAGAAAGGCATGGATTTCTTCCGGACCAATGGCGAGCAGGTCAGGGCCAGCGATGCCCTGGTCCTGATCGGGGTTGCCGGGATAAAACCGCTCGGGCTCAACTGCGGGGGATGCGGGTATGCCACCTGCGCTGAGATGACCAGGGCCAGTGCAGCCGCCAAGGCACATAAGACGGATTACTCAGGACCAAACTGCGTCTTCAAGGTGACCGACCTCGGCATCGCCGTGGGTTCTGCAGTCAAGACCGCAAGCATCCACAACGCGGACAACCGGATCATGTATTCGGCCGGTATCGCAGCCATGAATCTCGGGATTATCAAAGGCTGCAGCATTGTGTACGGGATCCCCCTCAAGGCCTCGGGCCAGAACATCTACTTTGCCGGTCCCATCGAACACTGAAAAGGTACCATTTCTCCAGCAGGAGTATGGTCACAGTCGGCGTTCCCCGGATGTAATTAAGTAGCAAAGCTGTAACTGGTAATGCTATTATAAGGAGTACCGATACTATACTGGAAAAGTCAATCCAGACGAGGAAGCAGATGAAAGTAATCGCATTCAACGGGAGCCCCAACAAGGACGGCAACACGTCCCGCCTTCTCCGGCACGCACTGGACGCTATTGAGAAGGAGGGCATCAAGACTGAACTGATCCAGATCGGTGGGAAGAAAGTATTTCCCTGCACGGCCTGCTTTAAATGTTTCGAGAGCCACGACTGCCAGTGCGTGCAGGATGGCGACATGGTGAACGAGTGCATAACCAAGATGATCGAGGCCGACGGGATCATCATCGGGACACCAACGTATTTTGCCGGCGTAACCCCGGAGATCAAGGCATTCATGGACCGGGCGTTCTTTGTGGCAAAGGCAAACGGGGACGTGTTGCGGCAGAAAGTGGGTGCGGGCGTAGCAGCCGAGCGCCGGTCGGGCGCGGTCTGCGCTGTTGACACCATCAACCACTACTTTGGCATCAGCGGGATGTTTGCCACCGGTTCGCGCTACTGGAACAATGCCAAGGGTCTCCAGCCCGGCGATGTCGAGAAGGACGAGGAGGGTATCGACACGATGAAGCAGCTGGGCGAGAACATTGCGTGGTTCATCAAGAAGACCCACGGCAGCTGATCCTTTTTTCCGAAACCTTTGATTGGGGGAAAAATGACCCCCTGCCCATCATGCGCTTCCGGGTTCTGCACCGCTCCCGCGTGGCATCCGGAAATCGTCGCAACGGGGCATTATCGATAGGTCCAACCGCCAGATTTTTCGATCCCCGGGCCGGATAGTACTGGCATGCAGGCAATAGTCCCGGAGAGTGAGCTCAGGGCAAGAACACAAAAATTCCGGGAGCAGATGGACAGAACAAACCCCGGCTGGGAACTGGCCATTGTCACAAGCCGGGTCAACCTCTACTATTTCACCGGCACGATCCAGGACGGGATCCTGATCTTTCCACGGAACGGAGAGTCCGTTTTCTGGGTGCGCCGGAGTTATTCCAGGGCCATGGATGAATCCCGGTTCATGGACATCCGGCCCATGCAGAGTTACCGGACTGCCGCGGAGGCGCTCTGCACCCTCCCCAAAACCATCCACGGGGAGACAGAGCACCTCAGCCTCGCCACCTGCCAGCGGCTCCGGAAGCACTTCTCATTTGACCATGTGGAGGGGATCGACGGGGTCATCGGCCGGATCCGGTCGGTCAAGAGCCCGTACGAACTGAACCTGATGGAGCGGGCCGGCTCCATCCACAGAACCGTGCTTGAAGAGCGCGTTCCCGGGATCCTCCGGGAAGGGATGAGTGAGGCCGAATTCTCAGCCGAACTCTACTCGGTGATGATGAGCGAGGGTCACCACGGCCTCGTCCGCTTCGGCATGCTGGACGTGGTGATCGCCCACGGCCTTGCCAATTTCGGCGAGAGCTCGATCTACCCGACATTTCTCGACAGCCCCGGGGGCAATGCCGGTCTTCCGGCCGTCCCGCTGATGGGGAGCCGGGAGCGCAAGCTCGCAAAAGGCGATCTGGTCTTCTGCGATATCGGCTGCGGGTACCATGGGTACCACACCGACAAGACCATGACCTATGTCTTTGCCGGCACCCTGCCGGACGAAACCGTCCGGATCCACGAACAGTGTGTCGATATCCTTAATGAGGTCGTCCGCCTCCTGAAACCCGGCGCGATCCCCTCGGAGATCTACCAGGAGGTGACCGGAAAACTCACACCAGTGTTCCTTGAAAATTTCATGGGATTCGGGAACCGGAAGGTGCACTTCCTCGGCCACGGGATCGGCCTTGAGATAGCCGAGAACCCGGTGATTGCCAAAGGATTCGATGAGCCCCTGGAAGAAGGAATGGTCTTTGCCATCGAACCCAAGAAAGGGATCCCGGGTATCGGGATGGTGGGTACCGAGAACACGTACCTGGTCACCCAGGCGGGCGGAAAGAGCATCACCGGCAACCACCCGGGCCTGATGCCGGTCGGGTAACCGGTTCAAAAGAAGAAACAGGCAGGAACAGACAACCCATTCAGTAGTGCATTGTTGTGGCACGGAGGAATCCCCATGAGAGACATTATCACCATCCTGTACAATGGTTTTGAGACGCTCGATGTCTTCGGCCCCATTGAGGTCTTCGGCAGGCTACCGGAGAAATTTAACCCGCTCTTCTTTTCGCTTGACGGAGGCATCATCCGAAGCAGCCAGAATGTTCCCGTGATGACCCGGCCACTCTCCGGGCTGAGATCATCCGGCTATATCCTGTTCATCCCCGGCGGCGAAGGGGCACGGGAAGTCGTCGGCAATACGGAGTTCATCTCCGCACTCCGGTCCCTTGTTCCAGATGCCGCATTCGTTCTCACCGTCTGCACCGGCTCAATAATCCTCTCCCGGACCGGGATCCTGGATGGCAGGAGGGCGACATCGAACAAGCGGGTCTTTGCCTGGACCCGGACTGCTCCCTCCGTGAACTGGATAAAGAGAGCCCGGTGGGTCAAGGACGGGACGATCTACACCAGTTCCGGTGTCAGTGCCGGGACGGATATGGCTCTCGGGTTCATCGCTGACCAGATCGGGATGGCTCAGGCTGAACAGGTTGCAAGGGAGATCGAATACACATGGAGCAATGATTCCGGCAACGACCCGTTCGCTGAACTCTACCCATGAGCGGCAGGTCACAACAGGGACCGGACCCGTTATAAGATCCTCCGGTCGGTAAACCCAGACGCTCCGTTCGGAAAGAAAAAAGGACCAGTTATTTCTGGTCGGAATATTTCTCAACAACGCGGACATTGTCGCCGCGGACCGTGATCGGGATGGGAACCACGCTCTCGTAAAGTTCCACAGTGATCTCTTCCTTGCCGGAGTCAACGCGCTTGACAACGGCTTTTTCGCCCTTGAAAGGACCGGCGATCAGTTCAACGATGGTCCCTTCCTCGATTCCGGACACAACCGGCTTCGGGATGAGGAAGTGGCCCACTTCCGCAAGGCTCGTCTCGCCTTTCACCACGGACCGGGCATGGGCGATCAGCTCCACCAGCTGCTCGATCCGGTTCATCTTCTCGGGAGTCTCGACAAGCACGTAGCCCTGCAGTTCGTTCGGGACGATGATAGAGGTAACCTTGACATCCGTTGCCTTGGTGTCGATGGCCTTGAGGATGTTATCGGCTACCGTCCGCTCCTGCTTGGACGTGGTCTTGATCGCAAAGATCCGGTTGGTGAAGACCTCCGGTACTGCGGGGACGGAGGGTGCTGCTGGTGCTGGGGGGGTTGGCTGAGTCATAAGTACCGGGATCAGAATCCGAAGAGCTGCTTGTGGTCGAAGAACATGTAGATGACAAATCCTATCAGGCCTACAAGGAGGACACCGGCTGCTGCTACCGTTGCGATTTTGGTGAACTCTTCCCGGGTGGGTGTGCGCGCGAGTTTTAAGACACGGAGGTATTTACGAAATAACTCCTCATGGATGACGTCCGTTTTGAAATCAGGCTTTGAAATTTCCATATTGAATCACTTGAGAAAATCAATCTCGTACTGTTTCTGTACTTTGGGGGTAAGCTTCTCATTACGACCATATATTTGTGGCGACCGTACGCCCGTGACAACCAGCAGGCAGCGCATCTTGCTCTCCATCGCCGGGTCGATCTGGGCACCCCAGATGATACGCGCATTCGGGTCCACACGGGCGTAGACTTCCTGGACAACGCCTTCTGCCTCTTCCATGGTCATGTCCGGGCCGCCAACCACGTTGACGAGCGCGGCGGTTGCACCGCTGATGTCAACGTCGAGAAGCGGGGAGCGGATGGCCTTCTTGACCGAGTCTGCCGCCTTGTCTTCGCTGTCGCTTTCTCCCATGCCGATCATCGCGACCCCGCCGCGTTCCATGACCGTGCGCACATCGGCAAAGTCGAGGTTCACGAGTCCCGGCATCGTGATGAGCTCGGTGATACCCTTGACAGCCCGCATCAGGACTTCATCGGCCACCTTGAACGCGGCATAGAGCGGGAGTTTCGGGACAACTTCAAGGAGACGGTCATTGGGCACTACGATGACCGTGTCCGCCACATCCCGGAGGCGTTCGAGCCCCGCCTCTGCGTTCTCCATGCGGATGGCACCTTCCGCAGCGAACGGCAGGGTAACAATCGCGATCGTGAGAGCCCCCTCTTCGCGGGCTGCCTTTGCCACGACCGGGGCAACACCGGTCCCGGTGCCGCCGCCAAGGCCGACCGTGATGAAGACCATGTCGCAGCCGGAGACAACTGCCCGGATTTCCTGTTCATTCTCAAGAGCCGCTTCCTCGCCGATCTGGGGAATCGAGCCGGCCCCGAGACCCCGGGTCCGCTGCCGGCCGACAAGGATACGCTGGTCCGCCCGTGTGCGGATCAGGTGCTGGGCATCGGTATTGATGGCGATGAGTTTTGCGCCATGGATGCCTTCCTCCATCATGCGGGAGATGGTGTTCGAACCGCCGCCTCCGCAACCGATCACTGCGATCTCAGTCTTGAGCTCGGCAAGGATCTGGTCAAGGTCTTCGTTATTCTGCGAGGTGGACACGGTTTCGTCCCTCGCCTTGGTGAGTGCCTCTTCAACAATTGACCTCATGAAAACTTCTCCAACCCCGGGATGTGGATTCTTAATTCACTGCAGGAAGATACGATGTCAGGAGTGATTGTCCTGCCATCGATCTCAACAGCCTGGCCGGAGGCCAGTTGTTTGTAAAAAGGTCCGGGCACAATTCCCATTTCGCGCGCTTTTTGGGGATCGAACCGTACCTTAGATATGATCAAATGATCATTCTCCGTTGCAGTGATCTCTTTATTACGTATGATTTTTACGCACAATGTATTTAAATCATTTATTATTCCGGGCAAATGCTCTTTACAGGTGATAAAATCGGGAAGAAGGCTGTTATTCTGTGCGGATAGGTGAACCACGGGCAATCTGCTGAGATCCCGAATCAGCCCCGGCTCGTCCGCTTTGACGGTTTCGGCCAGCAAAACCGGATTTAGCCGGAAATGAACCAGCGTGCCATGGTCCGGAAGACCATGAACATAACACCGGGCACCGGGCGAAATCCGGTCCGCGAACTCCCGGACGGACCGGTACGTTTCCCAGGAGAGGCTGCCAAGCGACGCAATCTCGCTCTCGGAAAGCCGCGGGATTTGGAGCTCGTCGAGGATCCCGGTCAGACGGTCCAGTTCGCTACGGGAAAGGGATTTCCGGTCAATGTATGCCGCAACTGCCCCTCCCTGCACGAACATTTCCTGCACAATGACAGGTTCAATTGCAGCGATCTCCCGGGTGTGGGCAATGTGCCCGAACGCTCCCCGCGTTGAGAGGGCAATCTCCGTCTCGCGGGCCGCATAATGCGTGCCGCCAAAACCGATGAGCGGGACAGGGTGCTGAGGGTCAGCGGAGAGAACGGCCATGGCAGCAGCCCGCCCGGCAACCGGATCTGCCCATTCCTTCTCGGTGCTCCCGATCTCGACAAAGAAAGAGGGCAGGGTGAGGGAAGTCGGCCCGTGATGGGTCACTTCATAGGAGACCCGGTAGCCATCCGGGCAGAAGCGGGCCAGGGCCCGGAGGGTTGCCTGCATCATGGCTGGTGCCGCCGGGGCAAGGGTACCGGGTGAGCCCCCCAGCTCCGCTGCCCCGAAGTTGCCGGTCACGTGAACGGTGAGGACCGGAACCGGGTTGACGCTCGCATGCCGGGAGAGGAATATGACAAGATCGGCACTGAGGCCGGAGTCCACGTTCTCCGCGTGGATCAGCCTCCCGTCCACTTCGTAAAAAGAGTACTCCCGGCCGGGCAGCTGCCATTCTCCCGAAGGAGATTTCAGCAGATCTTCGATATGGTGTCGGATATTGGTTCCTGCCCGATCCTCGCGGGAACTGACCAGTGCGATCCTCATTGCCGGATCTGTTGGCCGCCCGGCACGATTAAGCGTACCCCGGGCTGGTGCCATTAGGTAAACCCTATGAATAAGCACGGGATACATTGTTACCATGGCAGCAGACAAAATTGCTAAGATATTCAAGGAAGAGGGCATCGACAAGCAGATCACCTGCCCCAAAGCATTCGAGATCGCGGAGAAGCACAAGGTTTCCAAATCCGAGATCAGCACGTACTGCAACGAGCACGGCATCAAGATCCGTGCCTGCCAGCTGGGTTGCTTTAAATGAGTGTGTTCTTCAGTGTCGTGCAGGTTAAGGACGCGATAACAACAATCCGCAGCCTCGCAACCAGACCTGCACAGGAACAGGTTCCTTTAGACGAGGCGCTCCATCGCGTGCTTGCTGACGATATCAGGTCCGATGTGGATATTCCCGGGTTCACGCGATCGGTCGTGGATGGCTACGCGGTCCGGGCAGCGGACACCACAGGGGCGGGAGATTCGGTTCCGGCAATCTTCTCGCTCGCGGGAAGGATTTCGATGGGAGCCGCTGCAGATCATCCCATTTCAACTGGCGAGTGCATGTATGTCCCGACCGGGGGTATCATTCCGGAAGGCGCCGACGGGGCGGTCATGGTCGAATACACCGAGGCCATAGGAGATGAGGTCCTGGTCAAACGGGCAGTTGCGCCGGGGGAAAATATCCTCCTCTTCAACGAGGATTTTTCCCAGGGGGGGATCGTTCTCCCGCAGGGCCGCCGGCTCTCTGCCCAGGATATCGGGGTTCTGGCTGCTGCGGGGTGCACAACCGTCCCGGTCTATAGGAAACCCCGTGTTGCCGTCATATCGACCGGCAACGAGCTGGTGCCGGTTGGAAAAAAACCCGCACCGGGGCAGGTGCGGGACGTCAACTCCTATGTCGTCGCCTCGTTTGTCCGGGACCAGGGCTGCATCCCGGTCCCGTACGGGATCGTTAGGGATGATCGTGAGACCCTCCGTTCGGCAATAATAAAAGCCGCCGGTGAGTGCGACGCGGTCCTCATCTCAGGAGGCAGTTCCAAGGACGACCGCGACATGGTGGCGTCCGTTATTGCCGAAAAAGGCGAAGTACTTGTCCACGGTATCGCCATCGCGCCTGGCAAGCCTACCATTATCGGCAGGGCAGGCACAACGCCCGTAATCGGGCTGCCCGGCCACCCGGCTTCCGCGTTCATCGTGCTCGTGGCCATTGTCCGGTTCCTGCTGATCGACATGGCGGGAGTGACCGGTCCCGTACCGGTGCCCGTCATCGATGCAGTACTCAGCGAGAACATCCCCTCCACAAGGGGCCGCGAGGACTATATCCGGGTTGCTGTGAAGGATGGTGTGGCAACCCCGCTCTTTGGCAAGTCCGGCCTCCTGAACACGCTGGTGAAGAGCACCGGGATTGTCCGGGTCCCTGCCGGAAGCGAGGGGCTCGAGACCGGGACCCAAGTTCAGGTTATCCTGTGGTAAAGCGATCTCCGGATCGCTCATTCTCCCGACCGGGAACCCGCACAAGGGATTAATGAGCGCCGGATCCTTCCCGGGGAGTTATGTACAGCCGGGACTGGCGGGCAGCCGCTACGGCCCTGGTTACGGCATCCTCAGGAGAGATACAGGCAATAACGCCGGGGATATCCCAGGTTTTCAACCCGAAGACCGGGATATTCCATTTGAGCGCCACCGCAATCTCTGAGAGCGTGCCATAGCTTCCGCCCACGGCAATCACGGCGTCCGCTGACTGGGCAACAAGCACATTCCGGGAATGGCCGAGACCGGTCCGGATTACAATGCCGAGATACCCGTTCCCGTTGCCGATATCGGGGACTATCCCCACCGCAAGACCCCCGATCTCGTGCGCACCCCGGCATGCCGCTTCCATCACCCCGCCATGACCCCCGCAGACAAGGATCTCGTGCTCTTCTGCAATGAGCCGGCCGACGGCAAGGGCCATACGGTATTCGTCCTCGGTCGCCCCGGCAGCCCCGATCACTGCTATCTGGCCCATTAAAAAAGCCTCATTCCATGCCACCCTCGCGGTTGATGACCATCAGACGGAGGGATGACATCTTCTCGATGGCGTACCGGGGCCCTTCCCGGCCGAGTCCCGATCCTTTCTCCCCGCCGTATGGCATCGAGTCGGTCCGGAACGTAGGAATGTCATTCACGATAACTCCCCCGACATCCATCTCCCCGAAGGCCCGCATGGCCCGGTTCAGGTTCTGGGTGAAGATCCCGACCTGCAACCCGAACTCGCCCGAGTTGGCAATACGAAGGGCTTCGGTAAAGTCATCGTAGGGGACAACGGATATGACCGGCGCAAAGACTTCCTCCCGGTTCACTCGCATGGAGGGGGTTGTATCAACGAGCACGGTCGGGGCAAACATGCATTCCTCGAGAGTGCCACCGAGGAGGACCCGGGCCCCCTCCTTGATACTATCCTGCATCTTCCGGTAGGCTTCCTCGGCTTTCAGCCGGTCGATCATCGGGCCCACATCGGTTGCCGGATCGCGGGGATCGCCAACACGGAGCGCTTTTACGGCAGCGATGATCTTCTCCAGCATCATGTTGTACACGGGGCGATGCACCAGCACCCGCTGGACCGAGATGCAGACCTGGCCGGCGTTGATGAACCCACCGGTTGCGATCCTCTGTGCGGCATAGTCGAGATTTGCATCCTCGTGGATGATCACGGCCGCATTTCCCCCGAGTTCCAGACCGATCTTTGTCCTGCCCGCTATCCCGCGCAGGTGCCACCCGACAGAGCAGCTCCCGGTGAAGGAGAGGTACGCCACCCGGGGATCCTTGACCAGCTGCTCAGCCCGCATTCCGGTGCACGGAACAACACTGATTGCCTCCGGAGGAAGGCCTGCTGCGAGGACCATATCCCCGAGGATCAGGCTCGACACGGGCGTAGATGATGAAGGTTTCAGGATAACTGAGTTTCCCGCAGCAATGGCAGGCGCAAGCTTGTGGCAGGCCAGGTTGAGCGGGAAGTTGAACGGTACGATCCCGACAACAGGGCCGAGCGGGAACCTCCTTAGAAAACCAGTCCTTCCCTTCGTATCGCCGGTGAGATCGAGCGGCAGGATCTCGCCATAGATCCGTTTGGTCTCCTCGGCAGATATCCGGACCGTCAGTGCAGCACGGGATACCTCGCTTGTGGCAAACTTTCGGGTCTTGCCACCTTCCATAACCATTATCTCGGCAAGCTCCGCTGCCCGCGTATCGATCTCGTCTGCAAGCCGGAACAGGATCTCTGCCCGCTCATGGGAAGAGAGCTGCTTTGTCTGCTCGAATCCCCGGCATGCGGCAGTTACCGCCGCTTTGAGGTCATTAGTGCTGGCCTGGCAGACATCCGCGTACAGTTCACCGGTGTACGGGAACAGCACATGGGAGATCTCTGCCGTTGTCTTCTTCTGCCCGCCCAGAAGGATCGGATAGGGTTCCATGATCGTTCAATCCTGTGGTTTCCTGTACGCAATGTACACGGTCATCCTAATAAACCACACCGGACGGAGCGGCCGGGTTCGGCAGGGGGATCATTTTTTATAGGGTCATGCAGATTCACTGCTATTCGGGAATGCGCCTTTAGGCTGTGATTACCGGGTGCGGGAAATGTCTCTGCGCAAACAGCCATTCTGGGTCAGGCCCGGCCGGATAAACGGAGTCTACGGATGATAGAACCACCGATGGTATCGCTGGACCTTGTGCGGTCAGTTATCCAGAATTTCACCATCATCGCAACCCTCATCCTGCTCTATCATTTCATCCCGGATTCCCTCCTGTCGCGATCGAAACTGGCATATCCCATAGGGGTCGGGATCGTGTTTGGCCTTGCCGCAGCCATCAGCATCCCTGCATTCTGGGGCGGGGGGTCAACAGGATCAGTTATCGGGTTCAATATCATTCTCATCCCGCTCGCGGGGTTCATAGCTGGCCCGGTCTCCGCCGCAGTAGTGGCCATTGTCCTCATGCTGGGGAGCCTTGCATCGAACGGCTCGCTCACTTCAACCGACCTCCTGACCATAATGAACGGAATCCTGCTTGGGGCACTCATTTTCCAGGGAAGGTCATGGAAACGCTTTCCCCGGTCCTACCATGCTCAACTTGCCCTCCTCGGGGCAGGTGTCGCGCTTATTCTGATGATCTCCTCGATCCTGTTCCCCATTTTGCAGGATCAGCCCGGCCTGACCTCTCCAGAACTGCTGATAATCGAACTTTTCCCGTTCTTTGTTATCAGCGTCGGAGGAACGGTTCTCCTTGGAGCCATTATCGGGTTTATTGACCGGAAGAAACAGGCCGAACGGGAGCTTCGTGCCTACCGCGATCACCTCGAAGGGCTGGTCGGGGAGAGAACCGCCGAGCTCAAACGAGCCAACGCTCTCCAGAAGGCAACCCTTGAATCAACGGCCGACGGGATTGTTGTTACGGACAGGGAGGGAATAATCAGGGCGTACAACCGGAAATGCGCACGTATTCTGAAACTGCCTGATCACCTGCCAAAAGACGAACAGGGGGGTGGACAATTCGCTGACCGGTTGAGCGAATTCGTCAGGGATCCGGAGTTGTGCCTCCGGCAGATTACATCAATCCCGGAATCCTCAGAACAGATGGTCACGACAAGTCTTGAGTTCAGGAACGGCAGGGTTTATGAACTGTATGTACAACCACAAAAAATCGGCGAGCAGATGGTTGGGCGGGTCTGGAGCCTCCACGATGTCACCGACAAGAGGCTGGCGGAAGATGCTATCCGTTCTGCCAACAACAAATTGAACCTGCTTGCAGACATCACCCGCCACGATATCCTCAACCAGCTCACGGCCCTTACGGCATATCTTGAACTGGTTCAGGGAGAGAACCGTGATCCCTTGGCTGCCGGGCACCTGAAGGCCATGGAAAAGAGCCTGGAAATCATCCGGCTCCAGCTGGAGTTCACCCGCGATTACCAGAACCTCGGCCTCAAGAAACCCGTATGGCAGAGCGTGGCGGAGGTCTTCACCCGTGCAACGGAGTCATTTGAGGAAACAGCTGTCTCGTTTTACAATGACACAGGCACGGTCGAGATCTTTGCAGATCCCCTGACAGGGGAGGCGTTCTACAACCTCATCGACAATTCCCTCAGGCACAATGAGATAATTTCGCAAATCCGGCTGTCGCTCAAAAGGGAGGAGCCAGACCTTGTCATTCTCTACGAGGACGATGGGGCAGGCGTTCTTCCGGAAGAGAAAGAGAAGATCTTTCTCCGGGGGTTCGGGAAGCATACCGGCCTTGGCATGTTTCTGATAAAAGAGATTCTCTTGATCACCGGTATTACCATCAGGGAGACCGGGATCCACGGGACAGGGGCCCGGTTCGAGATCCGTGTGCCCGAAGGCAGGTTCCGGTTCCCTGAATAGGTGGGACAGCGGATCGGCAACGCCGGTTCTGTCGTTCCAACCTGCCACAAAAGCGAATACAACTGATCGTTACGAGTCTTATATCCCAGGTTCCTGGAGCAAACCCGCAATACCGATTATCGTATCCGGAAGACAGCCGGTCAAAGTGGCCCCGGTTCTTCCTGCAGGGAGAAAAACTACTTTCTCCTTTCAGCACCAACATAATCCAATACGTTTGGTGATCCCGCCATCGTACAAGAGGGGTATTTTGAGAGAAGTCACCGCGAACTTCAGTGCCAAGGAGATCGAACGCGGGGTGCAGGAATACTGGCGCACCCACGATACGTACAAGGCAGTAAAGCAGCACCGCAGTGCGGGAAAACCGTTCTTCTTCGTGGACGGGCCGCCGTACACAACAGGGCACATCCACATCGGCACGGCCTGGAACAAGATCCTAAAGGACAGCCTCCTCCGTTACCACCGGATGAAAGGAGAGAATGTCATCGACCGGGCCGGGTACGACATGCACGGGCTGCCCATCGAAGTCAAGGTCGAGCAGGCGCTCGGTTTTGAGTCCAAGAAGGACATCGAAAAGTTCGGTATCCGGGCCTTCATCGAGAAGTGCCGGGAGTTCGCGGTCACGAACAAGAAACTCATGGACGACCAGTTCGAGAACCTCGGGGTCTGGCTGGACTTTGCGGGAGCCTACCAGACAGTGACCCCCGACTATATCGAGGCTGCCTGGTGGACCCTTGCAAAAGCGGAGGACAGGGGCATGCTCGAACGGGGCCACCGCGTGGTGAACTGGTGCCCCCGGTGCGAGACGGCGATCGCAGACGCCGAGGTGGAATACTGGGACGAGAACGACCCCTCGGTCTTCGTCAAGTTCCCCCTCCGCGGGAGACCGGATGAGTTCCTCGTCATCTGGACCACAACCCCCTGGACCCTGCCGGCCAACGTTGCGGTGGCGGTGGCAAAGGAGTTCGAGTACGCAAAAGTGCTTGCCAAGAAAGACGGGAAGGAAGAGCACCTCTGGATCGCCGAACCTCTCGTCAAGGCGGTGCTCAAGAAAGCCCGGTTCAAAGACTACAGTATTGTCGAGAAGAAGAAGGGTGCAGATCTCAAAGGATGGGTATACGACTCCCCGCTTCTCGGGCGGGTCCCGCTCCAGCGGGAGATCGAACACAAGGTCACCATAGCAGATTTCGTTGCCCTTGAGAATACCGGCATGGTCCACATCGCCCCCGGCCATGGCTGGGACGACTACGTGCTCGGGACAAAGGAAGGCCTCCCAATCGTCTGCCCGGTGGACGGAGCAGGCAGGTTCAAGGAGGAGGCCGGGGAATTTGCCGGACAGTTCGTGCGGGATGCAAACGAGAATGTCCTTGCTGCTCTCGGCGACCACCTGCTTGCAAAAGAGACCGTCACCCACCGGTACGGCCACTGCTGGCGGTGCAAGACGCCGATCATCTTCCGGGCCACCTCCCAGTGGTTCCTGAAAGCTTCCGAGATGCGGGACCTGATGCTCAGGGAGGTCGAGAAAGTCACCTGGTATCCCGAATGGGCCGGCAGCGCCCGGTTCTACGACTGGATCAAGGAAGCCCGCGACTGGTGCGTATCCCGCCAGCGCTACTGGGGTATCCCGATACCGGTCTGGGTCTGCCCGAAGTGTGACGCGTACCGGGTCATTGGAACGATCAAAGAGCTCGAGGACCGGAGCGGCAGATCCCTGCCCGATCCCCACCGGCCGTACGTGGACGAGGTGACCATACCGTGTACCTGCGGTGGTACGATGAAACGGGTCGAGGATATCTTCGATGTCTGGTTCGATTCCGCGGTGGCTTCGTGGGCAACGCTCGGGTTCCCGAACAAGACCAAAGATTTCGAGGCCCTCTGGCCGGCCGACTTCATCACGGAGGGGCAGGACCAGACCCGGGGCTGGTTCTACTCCCAGCTCGGGGCAAGCACGATCGCTTTCGGGAAAGCCCCGTACAAAAGCGTCTGCATGCACGGTTTCGCTCTCGATGCCGAGGGCAAGAAGATGTCAAAAAGCCTCGGCAATGTTGTAAATCCCTCGGACGTTATCGAGAAAGTGGGCGTGGACGTGCTCCGGCTCTATGTGCTCTCTTCCTCCGCGCCGTGGGACGACCTCAAGTTCAACTGGGAAGGAGTGGGAACGATCAACCGGGCAGTCAACATCCTCTGGAACGTGTACCGCTTCCCGGTGCCCTACATGATCCTTGACAGGTTCGAGCCTGCATCGAAGAACGGGGTCTGGGACGATTCATTCATCCGGGCGAACCTTACCCGCATGCCTGACGAGGACCGGTTCATCATCTCCCGGATCAACTCCGTCGCGGCAACAGTCGATGCCGCACTCAAGGAGTGCCAGCTCCACCGGGCAACCCGCGAACTGGTGAACTTCATCCTCGAAGATCTCTCCCGCTGGTACGTCCAGCTCGTCCGTCCCCGGATGTGGCTCGAAGGCGAGTCCGAACAGAAACTCTTCGCATACGAGACGATCTACTACGTGATGCGCAGGCTCATGGGCATCCTTGCACCGGTCTGCCCGCACCTGACCGAGGAGATCTACCGGAACCTGCGGTGTGCAAACGATCCGGCAAGCATCCACCTGCTGGACTGGAACGCAGGCGATACTGCACTCGTTGATGCAACGCTCGAAGGGGCGGTCGCAATCGTCCGTTCCTTTGACGAGGCCGCAGCCAATGCCCGGCAGACAGGGAAACGCAAACTCCGCTGGCCGGTCTCGGAGGTGATCGTGGTGACCGGCTCCGATGCCGTAAAGAATGCCATAGGAAGGCTCAATGCGGTCTGCATGGACCGGGCAAATGCCCGGAAGGTTTCCGTTGTCATGGGACGCTGGGACAAGGTAGGCTGGCACGCGGAACCGGTGATGAAAGCGCTCGGGAAAGGATTCGGCAAGGATTCCTTCAAAGTCAAAGGACTCATCGATGCCGCAGATGGCAATGCAATCAAGGCAGCAATCGATGGCGGGAAAACCTATTCGCTGACAGCCGACGGGGCGGTCTTCGAGATCGGAACGGATCACGTGACCTTCACCGAGAAACTCCCGGCCGAAATCTTCTCGGCACCGATGACGGACGCAACCGTGTACGTGGATGTCGCCCTGACCCCGGGCCTCGAGGCCGAGGGATATGCCCGCGAAGTTATCCGGCGGATCCAGGACATGCGCAAGCAGCTCGATCTCGCGGTTGAAGACACTATCAATGCCGAGGTGTCCGTGGGCGACCAGCGCATTCTCGCCCTGCTCCGGACGAATGAGACCGTTGCCCTGATTGGCGACGAGGTGCGGGCAAAGGTCTTCGCATTCTCAAAGGACGGGACCTGTCCTGACCCGGCACGCTTCGCCTCCGTAAAAGAGTGGGACGTGGAAGGCGTGGCAATGACTATCGGCATCTCCAGGGTCTGAAGACCCCCCGGACTCTCTTTTTTCACGCGGTTTTTTTCATACCATTCAGTCAGGTGCAGGAAAAATTCCAATCACAATCTCCGATTCTGCCTGAAATTTCTTTTGCAGATTGCCATTTCCTGACGCACCAGAGCATTCACACCGGTTGCGATAGCACAGAATTACCGGTTTAGGAAACACTTGCAGAAAAGAGGTAAGAAAGTATGTGCAATTCCAGGCTGCCCGGTTACATGGGGGGCAGGTTCTGAATAATTGCCTGGAGTACTGCAATGATGATTTTCAGGAATATGGCCCAGTCAAACAGAAACATCACCTCCTTGCTGATGATCGATCATAATTTGTTATAGTATTTATTTGTTTTTAATTTGAAATACTCAAGAATTAAAGCCCGATTTCTACATTTTATTATTATATTAATCGGAACGGGTTTTTTGAAGAAAACAGCAATCTAAAATTTTTAAAAAAAGCAGCCCCGGGGGTTATCGGATACCTGAATTGTGCTGCCTGCCAGTTCCAGGCTCTGCCGGCAGCCGGGTAGAGAGCAACGGGAGCCCCGGTCACAGTTCAGTAAAAAGGAGATTCAGGAATTCACGGCCTTCGGGGCTGGTGAAAAGAGGAAGATCCCCCTCGGTGGTGACCGCACTCCGCTCGGCAACCACGGTCTCCTGGGTCACCGGGTTGAATCCTTCCCGGGAGGTCTTTTTCTTGTACACAAGGGTTCCCCGGCGCTGCCAGGCCGGCGTTGTGGCAAGGTTGAACCCCCGCACGTGCATCATCTCGTGGAGATCTTTGGAGGGCAGGCCCCGCAGCTCCTCGGCCGCCTGCTTCGGGCTTTTTCCTTCCTCGATGAGAGCCTGCTGGCAATAGGCATTGATGTGGTTGCGCCATGCCTCGCCCTGCCGGTTGATCAGGTATTCGACCGCGAAGGCAGGGGTAGCCGGGATGACCCGGGCATCGAGCGACAGGAGCGTGGTGCCGCCGAACGCAAGGGTGAGGGAACTTGCCGCATACGACGCAGATACCGAGTCGATCTTCTCCACCCGGCCGCCAAACGGCAAGCGGGAGAAATAGAGGCTGATCTCGTCCGAGAACGTATACGCAAACTCCGGGTTAAGACCGCTCTCCGCCACAAGCGATGTGCAGGCCATCACCATGGCCTTGTGAAAAAATTCATCGAAGGGCTTCTCGAGGCCAAGGCATTCAGTAAGCCGGTGGAACGCCCTGCCGTCCAGCCGGACAAAAACGGGTGGGGGAGAAGTAATAGCTGAAAATATTTCCCGGTTTTCCATATAACTAACCACGCGGGAACACGAAAAATAATGGTCCGCCGCAAGAATGCAAATGCGGTTTACTCTTCGCCTGCGCTGCCGCCCGTAAACGCACCCGGAAGGTGGCGGATCAGGACGATATCATCGATTGCACTGATGATCCGGTAGGGTATCTTGAGGCCTTTGAAGCTCTTGAGCTCAAACAGCTGGTCGTTCACTTTCCCGACCACAATGGCCTCCATCTTCTTCGAATCCACATCGATGACAACATCCTCGACTTCGCCAATAAACATGCCTTTGTCAGTATAGATCTGAAGCCCGAACAGCTCTGTAATCTGGGTTTCCATCGTTATCAGATGAAAGTATATACTTAAGAGTTAAAAAGATAACCCTTTTTATGGACGGTTCTTACCGGATCGGGCGCTTATTTGGAATCCCGATCCTCATTCACTACACATTCCTGCTGGTCATCCCCCTTTTTGCGTGGATCATCGGCAGCCAGATCACGACAACCATCGATATGCTCAAAGAGATCTTCCAGGTATCGATCGATACTACCCGGGTCACGGCCGGGTTCATGCCCTACATCCTCGGGACCATCGCGGCACTCGGCCTCTTCTTCGGGGTTCTCGTGCACGAGCTTGCCCATTCCCTGGTTGCCCGGCGGAAAGGGATCGGGATCAACAGCATAACCCTGATGATCTTCGGCGGCATTGCCACGATGGAGGAGGGGGTGCCGGATCCCAAGGCCGAACTCCCGATGGCCCTGGTCGGTCCCGTAGCAAGCCTCGTCTTCGGGCTTGTCTGCTGCGGGCTTGTGTATGGTGTCCCGTTGCTTGCGATCAGCAGCAGCACTGCAGGGGTGCTCATCTTCATCTTCGGGTATCTCGGGGTCCTGAACATCCTTCTCTGTTTCTTCAACCTCATTCCCGCGTTTCCCATGGACGGGGGGCGGGTGCTCCGGGCATTTCTTGCAGGACGGATGCCCCTTCACCGGGCCACCAAGATCGCCGCCGACGTGGGAAAAGGATTTGCGATCATCTTCGGCATCATCGGCCTCTTTATGTTCTCGCCGTTTTTGATCCTGATTGCGCTCTTCATCTACATCGGGGCGAACATGGAATCCACGGCAATGAAATTCAACCACATTCTCCAGGACGTGACCGTAGGCTCGATGATGAGCAGCCCGGTAACGACCGTTGCCCCGACCCTGCCGGTCAGCCAGGTCATCGCGATGATGTACTCGAGCAAGCATCTCGGGTTTCCCGTGATTGAGCGGGATACGCTTGTCGGGATGATCACGCTTGCGGATGTGAACAGGACCACCCCCATCGATCGCGAGGCCATGCAGGTGCGGGATGTGATGACAAAAGAGGTGATCACCCTTCCCCCCACAGCCCCGGTAGTCGACGCCCTCCGGATCATGTCCGCCAACAACTTCGGCCGGATCCCGGTGGTAGAGGACGGGAAGATCCTCGGTATCGTAACACGAACGGATATCCTCAAAGTGACCGAACTCCGGCAGGTTTAGGGCCGGTACCCGGCATTCACGGGATATCCCGGTTCATCTCTGTTTTTTACACCGGCCCGGCCACGGGGGTGTATTCTCAGACCTCTGTCCGGGCAGGCTTACGGAAAGGGCTATTCGTACGCACCCGGAATAAATCCGGGTTTCAGAATTTTCACCACAGACCCCCCCTTGGCAAAAAGGTTTCAACCGGTCGGATTTTACTTCGGAGAATTGGCTGTTTTTTTCGAAAAACAATGCTGACCCTTGGGGGGGTCTGTGGTGAAAGTTTGTACTGAGGGGGAAACAGAATGCCTGTTGAAAGGAATTTTTTTACGATGAAGATTACTGCAAGGCTCCCATTCTGGCAGCCGGAAACTTTCACCACAGACCCCCTCATGTGATCGGGTCCCCGCCGGCTACCACTGCAGTACCCGCGTACTTGACCGCGGCGGGCGCGGGTATCCACGGGAGGAGGCCAGCGGCCATGCGAAGAAGAAATACGGACCCGGCTGACCTGCATGAGACACCGCCCGGGGCAGAGAGGCCGAAAAACTGGGTAAAACAGAGCGGACGCTCAAAAGGAGAAGAGCGGAAAAACTGCAAGAATAGCGAGGGATGGATTTGAACCATCGATCTACGGGTTATGAGCCCGTCGGGATATCCTGACTACCCTACCTCGCTTCCTATAATCAGGGTTATAATATAGTCGGCATCCGCAGATATACTTTACCCCGTTTCTTGTCCATTTGGGAAGATCCCCGTCCGCTAGATTAAATTAGCAGCGACGGAATAATGAAAACTATGGATGATGAGCTTTCCCAGATCCGGGAGAAGCGCAGAAGGGAGATTGAAGAGAAGATGAAGCACGAAAAGATGAAAGCGAGCGTGGAGAACATCGATGAGATGCATTTCCAGCAGTTCATAACCACGAACCAGTATGTTGTGGTGGATTTCTGGGCAGAGTGGTGCGGCCCCTGCCGGAGGATTGCACCGATCATGGATGAACTCTCAATGGAATTTTCCGGAAGAGTTGCATTCGGGAAATGCAATACGGATGACAACCGGCACCTGGCCATGCAGTTCAATATCGATGCAATTCCTGCAATGATGCTCTTTTCAAAGGGCCAGCTGGTGGACCGGATCATCGGGGCTTACCCCAAGGAAGCGATCCGGGAGAAGATTGTCCGCAGGTTCAATCTCGATTAACTTTTTTCGCAAAACAAGACCGTTCCCCGGCCAGAGGGTTTCGGGAACTACAGAAAAGAGAATCGTTCCAGGTGGATCCGTAATCAGGGAGTTTTTCCCATCTCACTTATTTTCCAGGCCATGACAAAATCATTGAGGGTAAGCCCGCCGGCCGGATAGGTATAGAACGAGATCTCCACGTACCGCGACTCTTTCATGCAGATGTCCGGATAGTGTCCTTCCTGTGCCGAGAGATTGGTGACTTCCGTGAAAAAAGCAATGCACGCTGCTGCATCCGGAAACTCAAACTTCCGCGTGATATGACCGCCGGCAAATACCCACCCGGGAATCTGGGCGAGGAGCTCGAGCGTCTCCTTGCGGGTCAGGGGCGGGGATCCGGGCTTGTAGGTTGTGCACTTCTGCTGTGCGAGTTCCATGGTTATGTCTCGGTGCGCGGGACAAAAAAAGTTTCTCCTGGCCGTTGGGCGGAAAAATAGATGTGTCCTGATGCCGGATCAGGCTGCAGCGGGCGCCGCCGGCTGCACTTTTCCGTACTGGTACTGGAGCACGATCATGACAATCATCGAGACCGGCAGGCCAATCACCAGCGGGTCCACCGCAGTCCATGGTGCCCCAAGCAGGGTCGCTTTCCCGAAGATCGCCTGGCAGAGGCCCAGAGGTTTTGCTTCTGCTGCATGGACAAAGGCAGTCCAGAGGAACCAGACCACAGCCCCTGATACCATGCTCCAGAGGGCTGCCTTCGTGGACGGGTTTTTTGCATAGACTCCGACAGCAAAGGCCGGGAGGAAGGCGCAGGCGCACAGGCCCATGAACATCGCGGTTGCCCGGGCAATGATACTGATCGGCAGGAGGAACGCGAGGATGGTCGAGAGCACCATCATGATGACGATGCCGGCCTGGTGTGCCTTCATGGAGAGGGCGCACTCCTTTCCCCTGCCCCAGAGATCGCAGATCAGGGCAGTTCCCATCGCATGGTAGAGCGCGCTGAGAGTGGACATGGCTGCGGCAAGCAGGGTGAGCATGAAGATGATGACGAATATATCCGGCATCGAGGCATTGATGAAGAGCGGGATGATAGCGTCAACATTGCCTCCAGCAGCATCGATCGCAATCTGTCCTGATGTCTGGAAGAAGTAGACATTGCTGAGCGCCCCGACCGTGAAGGCAACACCGGTCATCATCAGGATGAACGGCCCGCCAACGAGCACGGCGCGGTTTAAGGACTTGTTGTCCTTTGCAGTCATGAACCGCACAACGAGCTGCGGCTGGGCGAGAACTCCGATACCGACACCCAGAACCAGCGTTGTCACAACCGTGAACCAGATCGGCGACCCGAGGTCGGGCATGGTGGTCCAGCCGGTCATGCCCTGGGCGGCAAGCGCTTTCGGGACAAGGTTTGCCATACCGGTGAGGGTGGTTGCCCCGGCCGTGAATCCCCCGACGATCAGGAGCGTGAGCGCAAAGAGAACGGTCATGCCGATGAACATGATGGTGCCCTGGAATGCGTCGTTATACATAACGGCGATGATCCCGCCGAAGACCACGTAAACTGCCGTGATGAGGGCAAAGAGGAGGAGGGAACTTACATAGGGAATGCCCAGCGTAGGCTCGATGAACCGGGCCCCGCCAATCAGGATTGCGGCCGTGTACAGCGGCATCGAGATCACGATGATGAAACCGGCAATGTACTGGAGGAGCGGCGACTTGTAGATCTTGCACATCAGGTCCGGGAACGTAACCGCGCTGAGCCGGTGCCCGATCTCCCTAGTCTTCTTTCCGAAGATCACGAACGCGAGCAGGATACCGACACCGATATTGAGAACCGTCAGCCAGATGAGGCCCATCCCGAGATTGGCAGCCTGGCCGCCAAAACCGATGATGGCAGACGTGGAGATGAACGTGGCACCGTACGAGAGCGCGATGATGACCGGGTGGCTGTCCCGCCCTGCTACAAGGTAATCCTCGGAGTTTTTAGTCTTTTTATACCCGAGGTACCCGATTACCAGCGTTACTGCAAGGTAGAGCAGGACCAGAACGGTCATGGTGAGGGCATTAACTGCCATTGTTCTCTCCACCTTTATTCCAGTTCAGCAAACCATACACGATACACGCTAACGTAAAGCCGATGGCCAGACCATAGCCGAGCAATATCTGGGGATCAGGAATTCCAAGAATCATGAGAAAACCTCTGGTAAACTCTCTATCACGACATTACACGGGGACCGAAAATTTCAGGTCCCCTATCTAAAGAGGAATGCGAAGCATGGGCTCGGGAAAGAAACGGTATTACAAACCCACGACGATCTCATTGTTTACCGGATAATATTCTGGCAATTACGGTATATATGTGTTTTTAGTTTTCTTCAGGGTGCACCACAGGCGATCTACGGTAACCCGGTGGAAAAAGACCATATCGGTTGAGGCTTAACGCTCTTGAAGAACCAGCCGTGTCATCCGTCTTTTCCACCCTCCACGAATCCCTCCAGCAGGTCCTCTCCCAGAGGCTCGACTGGACCGAGCTGCGCGAAGTGCAGGAGCAGACCTATGCCGCAGTTGCCACGGGAGCCGATACTCTCGTCATCGCCCCCACGGCCGGCGGGAAATCCGAGGCTGCACTGATCCCGGTCATTGACGATATCCTCAAAAACGGCCGGGCCGGCATTGCCTGCCTGTATATCTCTCCTTTGAAGGCGCTGATCAACGACCAGGAGGAGCGCATCGGCACATTCTGCACCCCTACTTCACTCTCCGTCATGAAATGGCACGGGGATGTGGCACGGGGAGAGCGGACCTGGAAGGAGGGGGAGCCTCCCCATTTCCTGATGATCACGCCCGAATCGCTCGAGGTCCTGCTCCAGGAACCCCGGATCTCGCCCGCCCTCCGGCAGGTCAGGTTCATCATTATCGATGAACTCCACGCATTTGTGGAGACCGAGCGGGGCGTGCACTTGAAAGTCCTCCTGGACCGGATGGACGCTGTTGCCCAGCGGCAGATCCAGCGGATCGGCCTCTCGGCAACAACGGGAAACCCGGTCGAAGTGCTGCACTGGCTCTCCGACAGCCGCCATAAGGAGAAGCTGGTTGCCGTTCCCGCTGCCCCCAGGGAGAAGCAGTTCCGGTTCGTTATCGAACCGGAGGAGGGAAAACGGATCGACGCACTTGAACGAGCCGTTTTTGGAAAGAAAGCGCTCGTGTTTGTGAACAGCCGGAGCGTTGCCGAACAGCTTGTACAGTCCCTGTCCGGCAGGATCCGTAATCTCCATATTCACCACTCTTCCCTGTCCCCGGCCATGCGAAAAACGGCGGAAGATGCTTTCTCATCCGGCAGCGGTGCCTGCATCATCTGTACAAGCACGCTGGAACTCGGGATCGATATCGGGGATCTGGACATCGTGGTACAGGTGGGGCCGCCGGCATCGGTCTCCTCGTTCCTCCAGCGGATGGGCAGGAGCGGGCGGCGGGGGAAGGCAGCATATGTTCTCTGGATACTCAAAGATCCCTGCGAGTTACTCTGCAGTTGCGCTATCATCGAATGTGCCCTGGAGAAGGCTACAGAACCCCTTCAGCCATTGCAGAAACCCTACCCGGTCCTCCTCCAGCAGATTTTCCTGTACCTGCACCAGCGGAAGTGTTCCAGCCGGCGGCAGCTGGAGACCGCACTGCTCTCCCACCCGGTCTTCCATGCCATAAGCGAACGCGAACTGCGGGATCTCGTATCGGGCCTTATACAGGATGATTATCTCACGGCCGACGGGGACCTGCTCTTTTTAGGCACCGGGGCCGAGCGGGTCTTCGGGCGCTCAAACTGGAAGGATCTCTATTCGGTCATCTGCGGAGGGGGGGAGTACCGGGCGGTCACTCCTGACGGGGATGTCATCGGGAACCTGGATGCCCGGTTCGTCAAAAGCCGCGAATCCGGCGGCCTCTCTCTGGGCGGCCAGTCCTGGTCGGTTGTCAAGCGCGACGATGAGCACAACCTCGTTGTCGTTGTTCCCGGTGAGGCGGACCGTTCACGCATCTTCTGGACGGGGGAGGGAAGTGATGAGGGATACTCCCCGCTGATCTGCCAGAGGATCCAAAAGATCCTGGCTGGAGGAGATTCCATCCTGCCCCTCAGCGAGCCGGATCGCGAGATCCTGCTCCGGGCACTTGATCGTCTGCCACAAGAGACCGGAGAGATCGGTTTTCACATCTGCGAGCGGATCACGGAGCAGGGCAGGGAGATTCTCCTCGTCTCCCTGCAGGGCAGAACGTTCAACCGGGTTCTCTCGATCCTGGTGAAACGGCAGCTCGGGGGCAGGGTCCAGGTTCAGTACAGCGACTTTTCTCTCCGGATCCGTATGGGAGCGGAAGGGGCGAAAAACCGGGTGGCAGACGCTCTTGCCGATCTTCGCAATCTCACCCGGCAGTCTGCCGGCGATGCGCTCCCCCTCCCCCGCCAGGAAACCGGAAAATTTTCGCGGCTTCTCCCGCTCCCGCTCTACCGGGAGATGATCCTGACCGATTATTACAGGATAGACGGATTTATGGAGCGCATCGGTAAAATTCCCGTATCGGTCGGGAGCAGGGTCATAAAAAAGCCCATGACAGAACAGGAACGGTTGATGAAACCGGATTAATCCCAAAGGAACGGTCACAATATTTTTCTCTGCCGTTACCGAGATTAAGCTATGAAAAAGGTACTTGTACTTCTCCTCATCGTTGCTCTGCTGGCAATTGCCTCAGGCTGCTCCCAGCCGCCAGCCCCTGCCGAACAGCAGCCCGCAACACCGGTTCCTGCCAAGACCACCCCGCGTGCAGCAAGTCCCACGTATCTTCCGGCAACAACGATCCCCGTCCCCACCAACCCGCCATCGGTTTCGGATAACACCATCACCATCAGTAAGCTGACATTCAACCCATCGCAATATACTGTCAAGACAGGAGCGAACGTTCGCTGGGTCAACAATGATGACAAGATCCACCGGCTCAAGTTCCTTGACGGAATACAGTCGCAGATTATCGGGGTGGGGCAGTCATATACCCGGAGTTTCGACAAACCGGGCATCTACGATTACACCTGCACACTCCACCCGAGCATGCAGGGGACAATAACCGTGGAGTGAACCATGTTTGCGGAGATAACCTATGCTCCGATCCTGGGAAAACCCCTCATCCTTTACCTGGGTGTGCTGACACTCATTGGCTTCCTTTTTACAGCTTCGATTGCAATCCTGAACCACAGGGGGATCCACACTATCCCGTTCCGGTGGCATATGCGATGTGCCGCACTATCAATCGGGCTTGCCGTCCTGCATGGCTCGCTTGGCATACTGGCTTACGTGTAATTCAGAAAAAAAGGGAAAAATATCAAGGGTAGAGAAAGTGGAGTACGGCACCCACAAGAATGCCGAACATGGACGTGGACGCTGACAGCATCCCAAGAAGGATGTACCCGGCGATAGCACCGATCTTGAGAGGCATATAGGTACGGTTGAGGTTGAGCCTCCGCACAGCCCGAAACGACTTCGCATCCGCGGAGATGGCCGGTTTGTTCTTCTTTATCCGGAACATGGGTTCACCATACCTTTGCCGGAAGTCCTGCAGGTGCAGGATCCCTGGCACGTATTACCATATTATGAGAACATCCCCTATTTAATAGTAACCAATTTCCAGAGATTTAAAAAAGAGAGTTATATTCATTTTTTTAAGCAAATATGCCTGAATTTCCCGTATTTTCGGGATTTTCCAGATTCTGGCCGAAAAAAGAACGGCCGTAACGGGCAGATTCACGGTATCCTGACAGGTATTACTTTCCCATAACAAGAACCTGTTCGGGAATCAGAGGAAAAACAGTTGGTTCAAACGCCGAGGGGGAGATTTGAACTCCCGAGGCGCGAAGCGCCAGTAGCTTTCGAGGCTACCGCCTTCCCGGGCTAGACTACCTCGGCACCCGGTTCTCTTATTTTTTTCATCGATTGCTCTAATAGTTATCTGATGGCCGTTTAGAGGAATGACGCATCCAGATACCGGCCATACAGGACTTGACAGTAAAAAAGATGAGGATATTACATGCCGGGCATGCCGCCCTTTCCACCCTGCTGGGTGATCATCATGTCATCGACACGGATGAGCATGATGGCAGTCTCGGACGCGCTCTGGATGGACTGGCGCTTGGACCGGAGAGGCTCGATAACGCCTTCTGCGAACATATCCACGACTTTGCCCTCGTATACATTCAGCCCGGCATTCTTCTTGCCCTTGGAGTGGACGTTCTTGAGTTCCACCAGCTTGTCGATCGGGTTGTACCCGGAGTTCTCGGCAAGGGTGCGGGGGATCGATTCGAATGCCGTTGCATAGGCCTCGAGAGCGATCTGGACGCGTCCTCCGACGGTCTGGGCATAGTCCCGGATCTTCATTAAGAGTTCGGTCTCAACTGCGCCGCCGCCGACAACGTACGTCCCGTCTTCCATGGCATCCATAACAACGCGGGTTCCGTCGACAACTGCCCGCTCGAGCTCGTCGAGGAGGTAGTCGCTCGTGCCGCGGAGCAGGATAGTGGTGGTCTTGGGGTTCTTGCACCCGGAGATTCTCGTGACCTTTCCTTCGTCGTCTTCCTGGACAAGCTCTGCAACTCCGAGATCCTTTGCCGTCAGGGACTCGGGCTTGTTGACGATGTTGGCGTGCAGGGCCCGTGCAGCGTATTTCATGTCCTTCTCGGGCACATCCTCAATCGCGAGAATGCCACTCTTGGCAAGGTAGAACTGTGCGGCATCCGAGATGCCTTTCTGGCAGAGGAGGACGTTGGCTCCGCAGTCGATGATGGCATCGGCAAGTTTCTTCAACGCTTCGCGTTCCTGTTCGGAGAATGCGTTGATCTGCTCGGCCGAGGAGATCTTGATCTTTGCTTTTACCTGGGTCTTGGTGATCTCAAGAGGCATGGCAACAAGGGCAACCTTCGCCTTCGCGATCTTCTTTGGCATCCCGTCATGGGCGCGGACCTTATCGATCACAACGCCGCGGATCAGCTCGGCATCGTCCATAGCAGCGCCCTTCTGCTTCTTGATCATTACATCTTCTTCATCAACAGAGAGCTTCCCGTCGACCTTCTCGGCAACGGTCATAACGGCATCAACGATGATACCGTCGAGCTTGCCCTTGACCTGTTCAATGGATTTCCCGGTGATTGCGGTGTCGGCAATCTTGAGCAGGGTCTTCCGGTCGGATGGATCTACCTTGAGAGCAAGGCCGTTGACAATATCGAGCGCCTTCTCCATGCCCATGCGGTAACCCTGGGCAATCACGGTTGGATGGATTCCCTGTTCGAGCATGATCTCCGCCTGCTCCATCAGGGCGCCGACAACGATGACTGCGGTGGTGGTCCCGTCTCCGACCTCTTCATCCTGCGTCCGTGCAACTTCGATGACCATCTTTGCGCCGGGGTGCTGAACGGCTATTTCACTCAAGATGGTGGCACCATCGTTGGTGATGACGATATCGCCAGAGCCGCTGACAAGCATCTTGTCCATGCCGCGGGGGCCGAGGGTTGACCTGACAGCACCGGCGATTGCTTTTGCTGCTGTAATATTCGAGCGCTGGGCTTCCTTCCCGTAATTACGCTCCACATTTTCTTTTAGGATAATAATTGGCTGTCCAGATAGCATAATTGATCCTCCGATGTTGTAAAAGGTGGAATTGAACTTCTATATAAATTTACGCAAGAAGGCGTTTCAAAAAAGGGGATATCAGTCAATGCGGGATATTTTGAAGAGCGAATAAACGGGTACGCCATCGATATCCTTGATACCGCGCTTGTCGAATATGACCCAGATGGCAACCGGGACTGCATTATGTTTCTTGAGGTACTTCACAACTTCCCGCATGGTGTTGCCTGACGTGATCGTGTCGTCAACGATGATGCACCGTTCTCCCCCGACACCGGCAAAATTGCCGCTGATCGACCCGGTCGGGCGCTCGCTCTGGCTCTGTTTTGCCGGGTGGTAGATCGCAAGCTGGGCTGCCTCCTGGACCGCGATGAGGGTTGCAAGGGGAATTCCCGAGAGCGCGATACCAACGATAACCTTTGCTGCCGGGACAGTTGTGTTCTCTCCGGTTTGGGCAAGATAGTACCTGGAGAGGAGCAGCTGGGCGGTCTCTTCCAGAAGTGGAGCCTGGCTTGAGACTGCAGTCCAGTCGATATGAACATCTTTGGGGGCGGCCGTCCCCTTTGCCTGGGTCAGGAGCCATGTCACCGTCTCCATGGAGAGGGAAAGTTCATCTGCAATCTGACCCGGGCTGTGCCCATCTGCAAGGAGCGCTTTTGCCCGGCTGATCAGATCGTCAAGGGAAGACATGAAAAAAGATTCGCCGGTATCTATTTAAGTTTTCTTTTAATCGCTGCACCGCAGACCTGGCATTCCCCATCATGCCCGTAATACCTGCCGCATCCGCTGCACCGGTATTTCCACCGGACCGGCCGGGCTTTCCTCTGGAGTATCGGGTGCGTCCCGATCTTCAGGACCGCAGCAACATTCTGTATGGCAAAATCATCGGTATAGAGGATTGCATCCAGTTCGAGAGCAAGGGCCAGGAGATCTTTATCCGTATCAGAGATAACCCCGGCATCGCGGGATATTTTCGCAGCGTTTTTGACGCGTTCCCTGTACTCAGGTCCGGGAGACCTGACCATGAGACCCCCTGCACAGAACTTCTCGAAATTGCCTTTTGCCCTGATATCGAGAAGTTCATCGCAGACTGAGGGGGTTGTATACAATTCCCCTTCGAGAGGGAGTTCGGAGAAGAAGACACTTGCATCGAGAACTGCTTTCATATCTGACAAACCCCCGTGCAGTGAAAAAACGCAATATCAGAAAGGAGTTTTTCAGGAGGAGTTAAGTTCATGGGCTATCCTGTCGGCCGCCGATAATTTGCTGCACGCCCGCTCAATGGTATCGCTGCAGAAGACATCCCGGATACCGGTTGCCATGAGCCGGGCATAAGCTCCCCCGGTGAGGACCCCGTGGACACATGCGGCATACACATTATCCGCTCCCTGGCTGTAGAGCATTCCCCCCGCGGTTGCTATGGTACCCCCGGTGGAGATGATATCATCAACGATAATGACGGATCTCCCTTTTGCACAGAGTTGTTTTGGGGCCATCTTCACTTCGACCCCGGAGAGCCGGGTCTTCTCCAGGTGATCAACATCCCAGTTCCCTACCGATGAGACCTCTTCTGCAAATGCCAGGGCACCATCGTCAGGAGAGAGTATGAGCGGATTATCGATATCAAGCGTCTTTATGTACTCCCCGAGATCCCGGGCCACGGATATATTCCGGACCGGAGCGGAAAAGTATCTGAGCACATCCTTGTCATGGATATTGATGGTGGTGATATCCGAAACACCCCGGCTGAAAGCCTGCGCAACGGCTCGGATACTGATCGGTTCCCCCGGGTGGAACCGCTTGTCCTGGCGGGCATACGCCAGATAGGGGATAACCAGCCGGTTTTCTGAGCTGTCGCAGGCATCAATCAGGAGGAGCAGCTGAACAAGGGCATCGTTGTCGACAACACTCCCGACAATGATGGTCTCATCGTCAAGCTCTCCTGCACGGAGGTAATGTTCCCCATCGGGAAACCGGGAGTAATTTACATCCACAACGCTTGTCTTGAGTGCGCGTGCAAGCCGGGTGGCAAGAACCTGAGATTTTTCAGTGCTGATCACTTTCATGGTATCGTTCCTCTGCCCGGTGCGACAGATGGCACGGGTTATCCGGGTGGGCAAGTATGTTTACGAAAGATTGTATGTAGATTTTGCGCAAAAAGCAATAAAAGGGGCAGTTCATTTATCATTTATTTATAAGTGAACCCGCAGGAATTCCCGTGTTGGGATCAGCTGAAAGTACTTAAACTATCATGAGACAAATTATATGAAAATCCAAGGGCAACGAGAGGGCATAACCACAATGGATAATTCTGAACAATCATCTCCGCAGCCAGAACCGGCAGCACCAGAGAGTGCTGTTCCGGAAGCCGCAAGAGCTGACGGCATTGTCGCAACATCATCGCAGATAGAAGTACCGCAAAAACTGATCGATCAGGTTATCGGGCAGGAACGTGCGGTTGAAGTTATCAAGAAAGCCGCCATCCAGCGCCGGCATGTCATGATGATCGGCAGCCCCGGTACCGGAAAATCGATGCTTGCAAAGGCGATGGCCGAGCTCCTGCCAAAGGAGGAGCTGCAGGATATTCTCGTGTACCCCAATTCCGATGACTCCAATAACCCGGTGATCCGGACCGTTGCATGCGGCAGGGGAAAACAGATAGTCGGGGCCCATAAGGCTGAGGCAAAGAAAAAAACCCAGTTCAGGCAGACGCTCCTGATGCTCCTTCTCCTGGGTATCGCCGGCTATGCCATCATCACCATGCAGCTTCTCATGGGGCTTATCGCAGGAGCTTTTGTCTTCATGGCCCTGCGTTATACAACTCCCCGGGAAGAGGCGATGGTCCCCAAGCTTCTGGTCTCGAACGATACGAAGACCATCGCCCCGTTCATTGACGGCACCGGCTCCCATGCAGGCGCCCTCCTTGGCGATGTAAGGCATGATCCCTTCCAGAGCGGCGGTCTTGAGACCCCGGCCCATGACCGGGTCGAAGCAGGGGCAATCCACCGGTCAAACGGCGGAGTCCTCTTCATCGATGAGATCAACACGCTCGATCCCCACTCCCAGCAGAACCTCCTCACCGCCCTCCAGGAAGGTGAATTCCCTATAACCGGCCAGAGCGAGCGCTCGAGCGGTGCAATGGTCCGGACAGAGCCGGTACCTTGTAAGTTCGTGATGGTTGCCGCCGGAAACCTCGATGCAATCCAGGGAATGCACCCGGCACTCCGCTCGCGTATCCGGGGATACGGGTACGAAGTGTACATGGCGGAGAGCATGGATGACACTCCGGAAAACCGTCAGAAGTATATCCGGTTCATCGCTCAGGAAGTCAAGAATGACGGCAAGATCCCGCACTTCGACCAGAGTGCAATCGAGGAAGTCATTCGTGAAGCCCGCAGGCGCTCGAACCGCAAGGGACACCTGACCCTCAAGCTCCGGGACATGGGCGGCCTGATCCGCGTTGCAGGAGATATCGCCCGCCAGGAAAGTGCCCCCATAACTACTGCAGCCCACGTGATCACCGCAAAGAAGACAGCACGGTCCATTGAAGACCAGGTCTCCGATGAGATCACCCGCCACCTGAGGGAGTACGAGATGACCGTTGTGGAAGGAACACGCGTTGGCCGTGTGAACGGGCTTGCTGTCACGGGCAGTGATGCAGGGTCCGTCCTTCCCATCATGGCGGAGGTCACACCCGCACAGGGTGCAAGCGGGACGGTCATCGCAACCGGTATGCTCAAGGAGATTGCGCAGGAATCCATCAAGAATGTCAGTGCAATCCTCAAGAAATTCACCGGAAGGGATGTCAAGAATATCGATATCCACATCCAGTTTATCGGGACCTACATGGGTGTCGAGGGTGATTCGGCATCGGTGAGCGTTGCGACAGCGGTCGTCAGCGCCATTGAGGGCATTCCCGTCCGGCAGGACATAGCCATGACCGGGTCCCTCTCCGTGCGTGGGGACGTTCTCCCGGTGGGTGGAGTGACGTATAAGATCGAGGCCGCAGCCAAGGCGGGAATCAAGACCGTGCTCATCCCCCGCATGAATATCGGCGACGTCCTTATCGAAGAGCGGTACAAACCCCTCGTCACCATCATCCCCATAGACACGATCGATGATGTCCTCAAACTTGCCCTCGTGCCGGAGAACTCTGACGGGTTCCTCACAAAACTCCGCAAGATGGCGCTGAGACCGACAGCCATAATCCCTGAAACCACTCCGATCAACCAGACAACGGCCTGAGCACGATGCAGGGCATATCTTACTTTGACCTGCGGCATGTAACGGGCGAAGTCACCCATATCGATATCGATAACAGCGTTGTGGAATCGGCAGGAACTTCTTTTCTCAACATAGCCGTCCTCAGGGTACTCTCCGGTCACGGCTGGGGAATTCTCCAGATCGACAATTACACCCCATGCACTGGCAGGAAATTCGAGGACCTCCTCGAGCAGGCAGGCAGGCTTGCCCGGATCACCGAAGAAAAAGTCAAACTCGGCGATGCTCCCAGCGGAATTCTTCCCGTTCCCCCCATAAAAGAAGATCCGTACGAGATCCCACTTGAAGAAAAATCGGCTCTTCTCGCGGGAATTGAAAAAGCAGCGAAAAGCCCGGGCATCGTGAATACCCGGGCAAATTATATCGAGCGGGTAGAACATGTGCATTTCTCTGACAGTTCAGGCCATGAATACTCGTACCGGATGACGAGGTCGGGATTCAATGTCCTTGCAGTTGCATCCAGGAATGGCGATCTCCAGATGGGGTACGAACGCGAACACTCAATCCACGGCTTCAATCTCCGTCACCAGGAGGAGGTCGGGAGAAAAGCTGCCGCAACGGCACTCGCGCTTCTTGACGCCGGGGCACCCAAAGGCGGGAAACTGAAAGCTGTCCTCGACCCGGAACTTGCCGGAGTCTTTGCCCACGAAGCAGTGGGGCATGCGAGTGAGGGTGACCTGATTCAGGAAGGCAATTCTGTCTTAAAAGGGAAAATCGGCGAGAGGATCGGGAGTGACATCCTCACCATTGTCGATGACCCGGGTCTCTGTGAGTTCGGCTTTGATCCGGTCGACGCAGAAGGCGTTGCCGTGAAACGGACAGAGATTATCAGAAACGGCGTGATCAATGCATTCCTGCACAGCCGGGAATCCCTTGCCGCGGTCGGACATGGTTCTGCGGGCCATGCACGGGCTATGCCCGGTGAGCCCCCGCTTGTCCGGATGAGCAACACCTTTATCGAGGCCGGGGATGCCACGGAGGAAGAGATATTCGCGGAATGCAAAAACGGCATTTTCCTCAAAGGTTCCCGGGGAGGCCAGGTCGATCCGGGGAGGGGAATCTTCCAGTTCAACGCGGAATACGGGTATCTCATCGAGAACGGGGAGTGCACGAGGATGGTCAGGGACGTGTCCTTGTCAGGAGAGATCCTGAAAACCCTGCACGGAATCAGCCTGTGCGGCAACAGGAGGGTGATGAGCCCGGGATATTGCGGCAAAGGCGGGCAGAATGTCCCCGTAAGCGACGGGGCTCCGCACATCCTTTTAAACGACGCGGTGGTGGGTGGCAGTGGACTGGATTGATCAACTGATAGCGGAAGGGACAAAGACCGTTGACGAAGTCGAAGTCTATTACGGCGAAGGAACCAGCGTCTCGGCAGATTTGAAGAAACAGACCGTCCACCTGGCTACAAAATCCATAGAATGCGGGCTGGGTATCCGGATCATCCACAAGGGACAGATCGGATCTTCAAGTACCAGCAATCCCGGCCAGTGGAGGGAGTGTCTCGCTGCTGCAATTGCAAGCACAAAACTTGCAACACCACAACCCTGGGAAGGACTGCCGGAACCCGGTCCCATCCCTAAAGTACCAGGATCCTTTGATGCATCGATGAAGATAGAACCGGAATGTGCCCGGGATCTTCTTTTACAGATGCTTGAGGGGGCAACGGCACATCCTGCAGAAATTACTTCGGGATCAGCAGGCCTTTCAAAAGTAGAAGTGACCCTTGCCAACAGCAACGGGATCCGTTATAGCGATCAGAACACGGGGGTCTCGCTCTCCCTTGAAGCAATTCACAAGCAGTCAACCGGATACGAGTTCGATCATGCCTGGTCTCTTTCCATGGTGGACCCGGCAGAGGTTGGGGAACGCGCCACATTTTTTGCCAGGAATTCTTCGGAAGGAGAGGATATCCCGACCGGGGAATACGATCTCCTGCTCTCGCCCCTTGCCTATGCCGACCTTCTGGGGGGGGTGTTCGTCCCTGCACTGAGCGGGCGGAGCGTCCATGCAAAACGTTCGCGTCTGGGAGAGTTCCTTGGAAAACAGGTTGCATCGGAGCAGATATCGATGTTCGACGACCCCCATATGCCAGGGCCAGGTGGAAGTGTCGGGTGGGATGCAGAAGGGACGCCCACGCGAAGGATCGATTTCGTTAAAGACGGGATACTGCAATGCTTTGCGTACGATCTCAAGACGGCATACCGCTATGACCAAAAGAGCACCGGGAGTGCGGTCCGGGGCGGCACCAGTGGTCTTCCAGGAATCGGACACCACAACTTTGTCGTGGATGGTAAGCGCAGCACGGTGGATGACACCCGCGTCCTCTATGTGAACAATCTGATCGGGGCCCATACGGCAAACCCCTTGAGCGGGGATTTCTCGGTTGAGCTCTCGAATGCATTCTGGATGGAAGACGGGGAATTCCAGAAGCCTGTCCGGAGCGCTATGTTCTCGGGCAATATCTTTGATCTCCATAATGGCATCGCCGGCATGAGCGAAAAGACAAGGACGATCGGCTCACTGGTCCTCCCGTCAATAAAAATTAATAATCAGCATATCATTGGTAAATAGGAAAAACCATGGCAGATTACCTTATTGCAGCCATTCTGATCGTCCTGATCGTTGCTATCGTCTGGTTCCTTGTCAAAAAAACCGCGATGCTGCTCGTGAACGCAGTCCTGGGAATAGTCTGCCTCTTCCTGCTCAATACGCTCCACGTGATGCAGTGGATCGGCAAGCCGGATCTTGGTTATAATCTCGCAACGATTCTCATCTGTGCAGTCGGGGGGCTCCCCGGCGTCCTGATTCTTATTCTGCTCAATATCCTCGGAATAACGTTATAAAAAAAGACGGGAATCAGAAGACATTTGCTTCTGAATATACATCCACCCGGTCCTGCATCAGGTCGTAGGGTTTGATCTCCCGCGAATGGGCGGACATCCGCATTTTTACCACTTCGAGAGCCAGGTGGACATCGCTCAGGTCGGACGGGCGGACATAGCGGAGCAGGATCACCGTATCGGACAGATATTCAATCAGTGCATGACGGCTTGAGAAGACATTGTCCCTGTCGGTCTCGGAAGTCATCACAATGGTACATTGTTTGTCGCGAAGCCCCTCGATGAACCGGAACATCTCCTGGCGGCGCTCGGAATCGGTGGTGAAGAGATCTTCGAAAAGCGAGATAGGATCGATAACAACTCTCGTTGCCTTCACTTTCTGGATGAGTTTGGGCAGCTCGTTCTTGATCCGGTTGTTTGCAAGATTGAAATCGGTAGGATCGAGCTTGATCACGTACAGGGTCTTGTTCAGGAACGGTTCAACATCCCAGCCTTTCTGTTTCATATAAAGCAGGATGCGTTCCTCCCGCTCTTCGAGACTGATGTAAATGATGCTCTCACCCTTCTTGAGACCATCCCACACAAACTCCAGAGAGAATGTAGTCTTGCCGGTACCATAGGTGCCGATAATTGAACAGATGCTTCCCGCGATCAGCCCACCTCCCAGCATATCATCGAGACCAACGATTCCGACTTTAACCCGCTCCATGTTCATATGACCACCCGGATATTCCTCACTTCAAACCCTTCCTGGGTCGAGATCTTCACGGCAAATTTCACGAGATCCCGTTCTTCCAGGTGAGGCATGACACCCCGGAACTTCTCAAAATACATCACGCGCTGACGCCGGGCACCGGTCGTCTCTTCCCACCGGAAAAGCAGGACGGCATCGGCAATATCCGCCAGTTCCTTCTCCTGCGAGGAGTCGAGGATTCCCTGGCTGAGCAGGAGATAGGTGGTGATTCCCCGCTGCTTGGAGATCCGCTGCAGGCCCCGCAGGAAGCCGGTCAGGTTCAACCAGATATTGGGAATTGCGGACTGGGTTGCAATGTCGGTGATAGAGTCAAGTACGACAAGGCTGTTGGGCTTGATATTGTTGATGACATTGGAGAGCTGGAGAAGGATGCCCTCCTTTCCGGCCCGGTTCTGGAGCCGGGTAATGATATCGCTGTGGCTGTACCATTCATCAGGTACAACGCTGTTATCGAAATACAGTTCGGAGAGATCGTCAAACTTGATCTCACTGACAAGCTGGTCAAGACCTTCGAAATTGAACGAGTTGATCATCTCCTTCTGGACATCTTCCTTGACCCGGGTAAACGTGATGTAACGGATCTCATCAGGAACCTGGGCATCCGGGGGATCTGTATGCTCTTTTATGAGATCCAGTACGCTTGCTATCGAGCTGTACGTGAATTCGTAGCTCCCGGCTCCGATGTCCCCCAGGAGGAGAATCACCGATCCCCGGGGTACTCCCCCGTTGAGAATCGGATCGAGGGACGAAATCCCGGTGGGTGTTTTCTGTTTCATAGTGTCCTGCATCAGCTAACCTCGTCAACGATGAACCCTGCTGTACCTGCAAGGAACTTTAACCGCTGTATGATAAATATACCTGTCCTTGCCGGCTAGTGGCAAGAGCTAATTCTGAACCCCTGATGATTTTGAGGTTATATTATTATACAATGCTCTCCCGATTTATTTACCGGGAGAAATTGCATCTTCGGGAGAGGATCTCTACCATGCGGATACCAGGTTTTTTCAATTCACTAACCCAAAAAACTCATCCTGAAGGGGAGGACAGTAAAGAACCGGATCCCGAAGCTGAACAGCAAGAGGTACCGGCACCCAAAAAACATACATCATCGTACCTCCGGTATTTCAATTTCTTGAAAAGCCCCGAAAAAATTGTTATCGAAGAATATGATTTTGATCGGGACGGTCCGCTCACGGAAGCCGATCTTCCAGAAAATTTCGAATATGTTGATGATTACTGGGTTGAGAAAGGGCGCTCGCTCGTAGTCATTGCCTTAAACAAGAAGACAAACCTGCAGGAATACCTCCTGTTCGAGCCATCCCTCTCGGATTTCGAGTACGAGCTTCTCGAACGGCTTCATGAAGATCTCCGGGATGTGCTGATTCTCGCCACCGAAGATCTGAAAAAGGATCGTCAGCACATCCTGCTGGATAAGATCCACCGTCTCATCTTCGATTACGGTCTCGAACTTGAACCTACATCCCTCTTCAAGCTCCAGTATTATCTTATCCGGAATTTCATCGGGTGGTCCCGCATCGATCCCCTGATGAAGGACCCGTTTCTCGAAGATATTTCCTGTGATGGCAACAAGGTTCCCATCTTCCTGTACCACCGGAAATACCGGAATATCAAGACCAACATCACGTTCGATTCCGATGTCCTGAACTCACTTGCCATCGCCCTTGCCCAGAGGTCAGGCAAACACATCTCCACGGGGTCGCCCATCATCGACGCCACCCTTCCTGACGGTTCACGGTTACAGCTTACCTTTGGCTCGGAGGTCACGACCCGGGGAACATCGTTCACGATACGGAAATTCCGGGAGGAGCCGTTCTCCCCGGTCGAACTTATGGAGATCGGGACATTCAATGCTGATGCCCTTGTTTATTTCTGGATAGCGATCGAGAACAACAAAAGCCTCATCTTCATTGGAGGAACCGCATCGGGGAAGACCTCATCCCTTAACGCCGTGTCGCTTTTCATCCCACCGGTTGCAAAAGTGGTCAGTATTGAAGATACGCGTGAGATTACCCTGTTTCACGACAACTGGATCGCAAGCGTGACGCGGGAAGCACTGACCGAGGGAGGCAATGCCATCAACATGTTCGATCTCCTCCGCTCCGCAATGCGTCAGCGGCCTGAGTATATCATCGTCGGCGAAGTCCGTGGCCCTGAGGCCCAGACGCTCTTCCAGGCAATGAACACCGGTCACACCACCTTTTCAACCATGCATGCGGGAACCGTCGATGCAGCGATTCACCGTCTGGAGAGCGAGCCTCTGAATGTACCGAGGAACATGATGCAGGCGTTAAATATCATCAGCGTCCAGGCATTGATCTTCCGTGGGGTCGAACGAGTCCGCAGGGTCCAGGAGATCGTCGAGATCACCGGTATCGATCCTTCCACTGGAAACCTCCAGGTCAACAACGTCTTCCTGTATGACCCGGTCAAGGATATCTTCACCTACACGGGACGCTCGCAGATCTACTCGGACATTGCCGAGAGGCGGGGCTGGACCAAGGATCAGCTTGAATCCGAAGTCAGCCTCCGTAAGTCGGTCCTGAGCGCAATGAGACAGCAGGAAATTACCGATTATATCTCGGTTGCCTCGCTTTTCCATGCGTACAATATCGATGCCAAAGGAGTACTTGCCAATATCGGGGATCTCCGCAAGGTTCTGCAATGATAGTACGAGAATACGTCCGCAAATGGATCAATCGCGATCCGATAAGATATAACACCCTGCACGCCGATATGCTCTCCGCCCGGGTGGGGCTGACACTGGAGCAGTATGTCTGGCGGGCGCTCAGGATCTCCCTCATAGTCGGTGTTCTTTTTGCGATTATCGGGTACTTTGCCAGTTACCTGCTGATGTTCAATATGCTGACCACCCGGGGGGGCATCTACAATGTTCTCAATATCCCGCTCCCGGTCTTCTTTGATACGATTTATCCCACCGAGTACATCCAGCTGGTCGCCATCATCATCTCCTTTTTTGTCGGTTGTTATCTCGGGTATCTTGCAGTCCTGAAACTCCCTGCAATAGAGAAAGGCAACCGGGCCATCAAGATCAACCTCACCCTGCACAACGCAGTCGCCTACATGTATGCGATGCGGAAAGGTGGCGCCCAGCTGATGGTCATCTTCCGCTGCCTCTCGGACCGGGCAGACATCTATGGCGAGGTTGCCCTTGAGTTCCGGCAGATCGTAAGGGACTCAGACTTTTTCGGATATGACGTTGTCACCGCCATCCGGCATCTGGCCGAGACCACCCCTTCAGAAAAACTCAAACTCTTCCTTGATGATCTTCTCTCCGTTATCGAAGGGGGCGGGGATATGTCGGATTTCCTTAACACACGGGTAAGGATCTATCAGGAAGAGGCAAAATTCGAACAGAAGCAGTTCTTAAACGTACTATCCCTTGTCGCTGAATCGTATGTCACCCTCTTTGTCGCAGGACCGCTCTTCCTCATCATCATCATGGTTGTCATGGGACTTGTGGGAGGGAGTGCCATACTCCAGCTCTCGCTTGTTACCTATGCAGTTATGCCGATCGGGTCACTCATCTTCATCCTCTTAATCGATCTCATCTCCATCAAAGGAGAGAAGACCGAGAGGTTCACCAAGGTGAAGTGGCTGCATGCCTTCACCGATGTCAGGATCCGTAAGAAAGAGAACGAAGAGTACCAGGTAGAACAGCTCAAAAAATACGACCGGGTCCGGAACATCGTCCACAACCTCAAACACCCATTTGAGGGGTTCGTCATGAACGTCAACAATACCTTTTACGTGACGATCCCCGTTGCAGTATGTTATCTTATCCTTGTCTTCATCAGTGTCCCGCACTACCGGAACATGGAGACATATATCGGCGTTGTTGATGATCACATCATCATAGCCATCCTGATTATTCTCATCCCGTATGCTATCTTCCATGAGCTCTGGTCTCGAAAGGTCCTGGGAATTCAGGAGCTGATTCCCGATTTCCTGGAACGGATGTCGGGCATCAACCAGGTAGGGCTGACTGTTGCCCAGGCGATCGGGATCATGGTGAACACAAACCTCGGGCTGCTCAGTTATGAGATCCGGCGGATCAAGCGGGATATGGACTGGGGCGCTAATTTTACCGAAGCACTCATGAGGTTCGAACAGCGGATCAGCACTCCGGCGATTGCCCGTACCGTCACCCTGATCACCAAAGCCAGCGAGATGAGCGGCCAGATCGGGGAGGTACTCTCGATTGCATCGAGCGATGCCAAGATGTCCGAAGTGCTGAAGAAGAAGCGGCTTGCCGAGATGTTCATTTATACGGCAATCGTGTATCTCTCATTCTTCGTCTTCCTGTTTGTCGTGGCAATTCTTGTCACCCAGTTCCTGCCGGTGCTCAGCCAGGTCAAGCCATCAGGAATGCCCTCGACCGGGGCTATGGCCGGTATGGGGGGAGCGATCCAGATCGATGTCTTCGGGCGCCTCCTTTACCATGCGTGTCTCGTGGAGGCCCTCTTCTCAGGACTCATCGCCGGCCAGATGGGTGAATCATCTCTCGCCAGCGGGGTGAAGCACTCCTGCATCCTCCTCGTTATCGCTCTTATCGGGTTCAACTTCTTCGTCTTTACTCATGTCACCGCATAAGATCAGGTAGGGAGCGAAAGAAGTCAGATACCCTTATATTCTTCCCGTGAAGATCTCAATTGAGGTGATCGAAGGTGTGTACTGTCGGCGGGGGACCAACGGGGGACCTCAATTTTGACGATAACCGGGTGAAGGGGAAAAGTTACCGGTGCAATGACTGCGAGGAGAAGTTCCTGAACATCAACCCGAACAAGAAACCGATCTGCCCCAACTGCGGATCTGATGACGTTAAGGAACTATGATCTGTTCACTGGCTGATGAGTTCCTGCTCATCAGCGGGGACCACTCTTTTTTGCTTGCCGGACGGGCGGGCAACCGGTTCGGCCTGCGTATCGAGACGTTTGACGGCGAGTACAGCCAGACGGTAGATCCAGATGACCTTGTTGCCGTCTCGGCGCCGGAGGGCGGGGCCCTGGAACCGGCCTGTATGCTTGCCGAGTTTGTCAGGACATACCGCTTGCCCCTCATCGTCCTCCCGAAAGATCATCCTGGATCAAAACGCTTTTCCTATCTTGTATCGGTCGGGCCCGTCATCAATACCAGCTGTACAATCCGCAGGGGCACCCATCCGGAACAGCATCTCATCTGTTCCAGTAACGAGCTGACCGGACTCGTATTGACAGGGCATGCCGGAAGTGTTGAGATCTCCGGCGTGCCCGGAAATGCGGCCATACGATACGTAAAAAACCGGATAATAACCGAATTTTGCTGATATCTCTCTGGATTCCTCCGCGTTTTTATATAAGATCTGCCCAATTGATTGAAAATGACAATACATATATGGTTTTTTTCACCTATTATTGTACTGCCGTGAGAGGAGGGTTGGATGAAGACTGAGGTCCTAAGAGACATCAAGAAAGCTGAAGAAGAGTACCAGGCCATGATCAGCAAGGCTCAGGAAGAGAAGAAGACGAAGCATTCTCAGGCCGAGCTTGAAGCTGACAATCTGGTAACAAAAGCGCAGAGCAATGCAGAACAATACAAAAAGCTGAAACTGGAAGAAGCACGGCACCAGGCGGCACTTAAGCACGCTGAAATCATAAAAGGCGGTAATCAGCGCGCAGCAGCACTCAAGGCGAAAGGCGAACAGAACCTTTCAAAAGCAGTGCAGCTGCTGGTTTTGCGGTTTAAGGAGCAGCTGCATGTTAAAGCCTGAGCAGATGAGCCGGCTCCTCATCGCAGCCTCGCGGGACCAGATGGCCCCGGTTATTACGGAACTCTACCGTCATAATCTGTTCCACATCGAGGAATATGTCGATCAGGGACAGGAAGGCTACGAGGGCTTTAAGATAGGTACACCTCTTCCGGGAGCAAGCGAAAAGTCCGCGGATCTCATCAAGATCCGGGCCATCACAAGTGCGGTATCCGTTCAGTGTGATGAGGTAGATTCGGCGAAAACCTGCAAGCGGGTCGAGCTGAAATCGAAGATCGAACGGGAACTTCCGGTTCTTGAACAGGAAGTCGAGAATCTGACAGTCCGACGCTCGAAACTTGATGCAAAGCTCAAGGAATTCGAACAGAAGATTGGGGAGATCACCCCGTTTGTGAGCATTCCGGTTGACCTGGATCTGTATCACGGTTACAGAAGATTCACGGTTCTCGCCGGCTATGTTCCAGCGGAAATTTCACTTTCCGTGCCCTGCGAAATGCACTTTTCCAAGGGCAAAGAGAAAAGCTTCCTCGTTGTCGTTGTTCCAAACGAGCAGCGGGGAGACGTCGAACGCACGCTCCAGGAGGCAGGGTTCCAGTCGGTTTCTATTCCTGAAGAATCCGGTTCCCCGCAGTCGCGTATCGACTACTACTCAGGGCAGGTCCAGGAACTCGCAAAAGAGATTGCCGGGATCAATGCAAAACTCGAGGATGTCAAGAAGAAGCATGCCGAGTTCCTTGCAGCCTGCGAGGAGTACCTGAAATCAGAAGTCGAACAGACCGAAGCTCCGCTCCGGTTTGCGACAACAAAACAGACCTTTGTTGCAGAGGGATGGGTTCCTTCGGACAAGGTTGAATCCGTCAGCAACTCGCTGGTTCAGGCAACCGGTGGCAAAATCTATGTCACGGTGCTCCCGACCGATCTCGAGCACGACTCGGTACCGGTGGAGTACAACAACCCGAACTTTGCTAAACCCGCACAGATGCTCATGGACGTTTACTCCCGCCCCAAGTACACCGAAGTCGACCCGACGCTGATGCTCGCCATCGTGTTCCCGATCTTCTTTGGTCTGATCCTCGGGGATGTCGGTTACGGCCTGATTCTTCTTCTGATGTGCTTTGGCCTGCGGAAGATGATGAAAGGCGAAGACGGGCAGATGTTCTTGAAAGTGCTCCGGAACGCAGCCATCTCAAGCATCATATTTGGTCTGCTTTTCAGCGAGTGTCTTGGATTCGAACTCCCGTGGCACCCGATTATCTTCTCCCGGCACCTGCTCATTGGTGGCGGCGCAGAAGGCGGTGCTGGCCCGGCGATTCCCGCACTGATGATCATGTCCATCTGGATCGGTATCCTGCATATCACGCTCGGCCGGGTCCTTGGCATGTATAATCACGCAAAGCAGGATCACGGCACCCACCGCACCAAGGCGGTTGTGGCCAATTTCGGCTGGCTTGCCGTGATGTGGGGTATCCTCATCGCCATCTGGTCGAACGTGGCAATGCCATATATGCCGAACCTTACCAAACTGCCGGTCGTGGCAGCCGGATTCAATGTCGGTACATTCATCGGAGGAGCGCTCATCCTTATCGGTGTCATCTGTATTGCATGGGATTCCGTTCTTGAAGTTATCGAACTGCCCACTATCATCTCCCACGTGCTTTCCTATGCACGTCTCGTGGCAGTCGGGCTTTCATCCGTTGCCATCGCGATGGTCGTCAATTACATGGCAATCGGGATGTTCATCAAGCCCCAGCTCGCAAATCTCACTATTGTCGGTGTGTTTATCATCCTTGTCGGTGTCATCATTTTCCTGCTCGGGCATACCCTGAACCTGGCACTTGGCATCCTGGGTGGCGGACTCCACTCGATCCGTTTGCACTATGTTGAATTCTTCACCAAGTTCTACAAAGGTGGAGGCAAAAAGTACGTTCCATTCGGAATGAAAAGGAAATTTACGGAGGATTAAATTATGGCAGCAGAAGTAGTAGCAGTAGCAGCAACAGATCTCGCAACAATTCAGGCATCGCAGATGGGAATGAAGGCAATCGGCGCCGGGCTTGCCGTTGGTCTTACCGGTGTCGGTACCGGTGTGGCTGAGATGGGTATCGGCGCAGCAGCAGTCGGTGCAATCGCCGAGAACAAGGACTTCTTCGGTCTGGGTCTTCTCTTCACCGTTATTCCGGAAACCATCGTTATCTTCGGTCTCGTCGTTGGTCTCCTGCTGTTGTTCTAAACGGAGCAGACAATGGGACTGGAAGCAGTAGTAGAAGAAATCAGGGCAAAAGGCAGATCCGAGGCGGATAAGGTCAGGGCTGAATCCAAAGCCGAAGCAGACCAGATTCTCGCAGCCGCCACCAAGAAGTCCGACGCGATCAAGATCGCGGCCGAAGAGGAGGTTGCAAAACAGGCAACCCACCTTGTCAGCCAGGACGTATCGGCGGCAAACCTGCTCGTCAAGCGGGAGCTTCTCAACACGCAGAAAGCACTCCTCGACCAGGTGTACGAGGCCACCCGGAAAGAGATCGCCGCACTCCCTGAAAGCTTCCATCGTGAAGCCATCAAGAAACTCCTCACCGAGGCCAAGAAAGAGATCCCCTCCGGTACGATCTTCTGCAATGCCCGCGATGTTCCGGCAGCAAAAGCAGTCATCGCCGAGCATGCAGAGTTTGCCGGGTTCAAGGTCGGCGAACCGGTCGATATTGACGGCGGGATCCTGATCGAAGGTGAGGGGGGTGCACTGCAGATTGATTACAGTTATCGCACATTCCTTGCACGTGTATGGGAATCCGGGTTGAAGGATGCATCTGATATCCTGTTTGGATAAGGAGGTCCGCGTATGGGTGTGAATATCTCAGCACCGTACATTTACGTGTGTACCAGGATGCGGATGAGGAAATCCAAACTCCTCCCCAAAGAGGAGTACCAGCGGATGCTCAACATGAGCGTCTCTGAAATCACCCGTATCATCGGAGAAACCGAATACAAACAGGAGATCGACGAGCTCGGGACCACGTTCAAGGGAATCGACTTAATCGAAGTCGCGCTCAGCTGGAACCTTGCCAAGGAATACCAGAAGATCCAGGAGATCACCCCCGGGACCTTAAAACAGTTCACGCAGGTGTATCTCCGGCGCTGGGACATCCAGAATGTCTTAACCATCCTGCGGGGCAAGATGCAGGGTGAGAAACCCGGCAAGATCAAGGAGATCCTTGTTCCGGCCGGCAGCTTGGACAAGACTATCCTTGACCGTATGCTCTCAGAGGAGAGCCCCGACCGGGTCATCGAGATGCTCAAGGCTCACCGGATGTACCCGGTGCTCGCACGGGAGTATCCCGCAGCAAAGGAAGCCGGCTCGTTCTCCCACATGGAGAATGAACTCTACAAGCACCTCTACGCAAACATCATCAACGATGCGAAGACCGGTGTCAAAGGGGGAGCCCCGTTCCTTGCCTATATCCAGCTCGAGATAGACATCAAGAACGTGAAAACCCTCTTCCGGCTCCGGGCGGATACCATCCAGGAGGATGCCCGCGACATGTTCATCCCCGGCGGCAGTCTTACGGTGACGGACTTTGCAAGCCTGAATGCCATCAAGGACACGAACGAGTTCATTGATATGCTCAAGGCCAACATCCGCAACGATGACCTGCACGCACTGCTCGATGAACTGAAAGGAAAGGCACAGGTCCACGATATCGAGGCCCGGCTCACCCGCGTGCAGCTGGCCCAGATGGAGAAGATGTCCAAACGCAACCCGTTCTCCATCCACCCGATCCTCGTGTATCTGGAGAAGAAGAAGTACGAAGTCTTCAACCTGCGGGCGCTCGCACGGGGAAAGGAGTCAAAACTCCCCTCGGAGAAGATTGTGGATTACCTGGTGATGTAAATGGAGATCGCAGTTATCGGCAACAGTGAGTTCATCCTCGGGTTCCGGCTCGCAGGCATCCGCAAGACCTATGCTGCGGAGAGCGACGAGAAACTGACCGAACACGTCACCAGCGTTCTCGCGGACAACGATGTCGGCATCCTTGTCCTCAACAGCAGCGATATGGACCGCATCCCCAGGAAACTTCGCGTTACACTGGAAAACTCCGTCAAACCGACAGTTATTGCCATCGGAGGCGAAGAAGGGGGACTCTCCATGCGGGAGAGAATCAAGAGATCGGTGGGTGTTGATCTGTGGAAGTAAAAGGAAAACAAGCAAAAGAGACAAAACAAGGGGTCCTGAAAAGGATCGCCGGCCCTGTCGTTACGGCAGTCAACCTTGACGCCCACATGTACGATGTGGTGAAGGTCGGCAAAGAAGCGCTGATGGGAGAAGTCATCAAGATCCAGGGCGATAGCGTCATCATCCAGGTATACGAGGATACGTCAGGTATCCGCCCGGGTGAACCGGTAACCAACACCGGTCTGTCGCTCGCGGTTGAACTCGGCCCTGGTCTCCTGACCAGTATCTACGATGGCATCCAGCGTCCTCTGGAAGTCCTCGTGGACAAGATGGGCAACTTCATCCAGCGTGGTGTAACCGCTCCCGGCCTCTCCCATGAAAAGAAGTGGACCTTCAAACCGGTAGTGAAAGCCGGCGACAAGATCGAACCGGGCGCAGTTCTCGGCGAAGTTCAGGAAACGAACATCGTCCAGAAGATCATGCTCCCCCCCAATGCAAAGCCTGGGGTTGTCAAGACTATCAAGAGCGGGGACTTCACGGTTGACGAGACCATCTGTGTTCTCGAAGACGGCCGCGAATACCCGATGATCCAGCGCTGGCCGGTCCGTGTCCCCCGCCCCGTGAAAGAGAAGAAGAACCCGACGATTCCCCTGATCACCGGTCAGCGTATCCTCGACGGTCTCTTCCCGATTGCAAAGGGTGGCACTGCAGCAATTCCCGGCCCGTTCGGGAGCGGCAAGACCGTTACCCAGCAGCAGCTGGCCAAGTGGTCGGATGCCGAGATCGTGGTCTACATCGGCTGCGGTGAACGCGGCAACGAGATGACAGAAGTTCTGACCGAATTCCCTCACCTCGAAGACCCCAAGTCCGGAAAGCCCCTCATGGAGCGGACGGTGCTCATCGCAAACACCTCCAACATGCCGGTCGCTGCCCGTGAAGCATCGGTATACACTGGTATCACCATCGCGGAATACTTCCGTGACATGGGGTACGACGTATCCCTGATGGCGGACTCGACTTCCCGCTGGGCAGAAGCCATGCGTGAGATCTCCTCGCGTCTCGAAGAGATGCCCGGTGAAGAAGGATATCCTGCATACCTTGCAGCCCGCCTCTCGGAGTTCTACGAGCGGGCCGGCCTTGTCGAGACCCTCAATGGTGCCTCCGGGTCGGTCTCGGTTATCGGGGCAGTATCCCCGCCCGGCGGAGACTTCTCGGAGCCGGTCACCCAGAACACCCTGCGTATCGTGAAAGTCTTCTGGGCACTGGATGCGAAACTCTCCCAGCGCCGGCACTTCCCGGCTATCAACTGGCTCAACTCCTACTCCCTCTATCTCGAGGCTCTCCACGATTACTATGACCGGGAAGTCTCGCCCGACTGGAACAAGATCCGGTCCTGGGCCATGGAAGTCCTCCAGAAGGAGGCAGAACTCCAGGAGATCGTGCAGCTCGTTGGTTCCGACGCTCTGCCCGAGTCAGAGCAGGTGACGATCGAAGTTGCCCGTATGATTCGTGAGATCTTCCTCCAGCAGAACGCTTACGACGCAGTCGACACGTTCTGTGATATGAAGAAACAGTACGACATGATGAAGGCGATCAAGACCTTCGCAGACCTTGCCTACGCAGCCCAGCTCGCTGGCGTCAGCCCGGCACAGATCAATACGGTCAAGGCCAAGAACGAGTTGCCCCAGATCAAGTTCATCAAGGAGTACAAGCCCGAACTCGCCAAGATCGAGAAGCAGATGGACGCTGAGTTCAACACCCTGAGGTCGGCAGCATGAAGGAATACAGGACGATTAGCAAGATTGCCGGTCCCCTCGTCTTTGTCGAAAAGACCGAGCCAATCGCCTATGGAGAACTTGTAAACATAGTTCTCTTCGACGGCACTATCAAGCGCGGCCAGGTGCTCGACACGAGCGACGAGCTCGTCGTTGTCCAGATCTTCGAAACCACAACCGGTATCGGTAAGGACAGCGGAGTCCGGTTCACCGGCGAAACCATCAAGATGCCCGTAGGCCGTGAGATGCTCGGCCGTATCCTGTCCGGTGGCGGTAAGCCAATCGACGGCGGCCCGGAGATTGTCCCGGAGAAGCGCCTCGACATTACCGGTGCGGCCATCAACCCGTACGCCCGTGGCATGCCTGCTGATTTCATCCAGACCGGTATCTCCACGATTGACGGTACTAACACCCTTGTCCGGGGCCAGAAGCTCCCGATCTTCTCGGGTGCAGGTCTCCCGCACAACAATGTTGCGCTGCAGATCGCAAGGCAGGCAAAAGTTCCCGGATCAACCGAGAGTTTCGCTGTAGTCTTCGCTGCCATGGGTATCACCAAGGAAGAAGCGAACTACTTCATGCAGGACTTCGAGCGCACCGGTGCTCTCGAACACGCCGTCGTCTTCCTCAACCTTGCAGATGACCCGGCTGTCGAGCGTATCATCACCCCGCGTCTCGCCCTGACTACCGCAGAATACCTCGCCTTCGAGCTTGGTATGCACGTGCTGGTTATCCTCACGGATATGACCAACTACTGTGAAGCGCTCCGTCAGATCGGTGCAGCCCGTGAAGAGGTGCCCGGTCGCCGTGGCTACCCGGGATACATGTACACGGACCTCGCCTGTATCTACGAGCGGGCCGGTATGATCAAGGGCCAGAAGGGTTCTGTCACCCAGATCCCGATCCTGACGATGCCCGGTGACGATATCACCCACCCGATCCCCGACCTGACGGGATACATTACCGAAGGACAGATCGTGGTCAACCGTGATCTGCACCGCAAGGGTATCTACCCGCCCATCAACGTACTGCCCTCGCTGTCACGTCTGATGAACCTCGGTATCGGCAAGGGCAAGACCCGTGACGACCACAAGAAGGTCTCCGACCAGATGTACGCTGGGTATGCAGAAGGCAACGACCTCCGCGGCCTCGTGGCCATCGTCGGTAAGGACGCCCTCTCCGAGCGCGACCGCCTGCTCCTCGAATTCGCGGATCTCTTCGAGAACCGCTTCGTCCGCCAGGGGTATGACGAGGACCGTACGATCGAAGACACCCTCACCATCGGCTGGGACCTTCTCTCTACGCTGCCGGTTGAGCAGCTCACCCGTATCGACCGTGAACTCATCCAGAAGTACCACCCCAAGATCAAGGCCGGTGCAAAGAAGGAGTAAGCATCCATGGCGCTGCGCGATATCAAGCCAACCCGTTCGGAGCTGATCAACCTCAAGCGGAAGATCCAGCTCTCCGAGCGCGGCTACAAGATCCTCAAGATGAAGCGCGATGGACTGATCTTGGAATTTTTCAAGATCCTTGCAAACGCAAAGGACAGCAGGGGCGAACTTCTCAGGAAGTACGACAGGGCCGTCGAGATGATGGCCGTCGCCAACACCGTTGAAGGTGCAATAGGAGTGAAATCCGCTGCATTCTCCGTCAAGGAAGTGCCGGAGATCAACCTGAAGAGCAAGAACATCATGGGGGTTGTCGTCCCCCAGATCGAGTCTTCAAAAGTCAAGAAGAGCGTGGTAGACCGCGGCTATGGTATGCTCGGTACATCCACGGTCATCGATGAGACGGCATCCGCGTTCGAAGACCTGGTTGAGGCCATCATCGAGAGTGCCGAGATCGAGACCACGATGAAGCGGCTGCTCGACGAGATCGAGAAGACCAAACGCCGGGTCAATGCACTCGAGTTCAAGGTCATCCCCGAACTCACCGCGGCCCGGGACTTCATCAAGATGCGCCTTGACGAGATGGAAAGAGAAGAACTCTTCCGGATGAAGAAGATCAAGGCAAGAGGCAGTTCATAGAGAGAAAGGAGAGGTGCGGATGACGATTGGAACGATTAAGGATCTGGGTGCTGAGGGAAAGACCGTTCTTTTAAGGCTTGACCTCAACTCCCCCATTGACCCCTCCTCCAACCTTATTCTTGATGACAAACGTTTCCGCGAACACCTTCCCACCATCAGGGCTCTGTCAGGCAGCCGCGTTGTGATCGTCACCCACCAGAGCCGGCCGGGAAAGAAGGATTTCACAACGCTCGAAGCCCACTCCGAGAAACTTGAACAGCTTCTGGGAAAACCGGTAACCTACGTTGACAGCATCTTCGGCCGTCATGCCCGGGAGGCCGTGCATGCTATGAAGACCGGCGAGGTGCTGATGCTGGAGAACGTCCGGTTCAATGCAGAAGAGAACCTGACGCTCAAACCGGAAGAGGCGAAAAAGACCCACCTTGTCAAGAAACTCTCATCAATGGCAGATGTTTTTGTCAACGATGCGTTCGGCACAGCCCACCGTTCACAGCCCACCGTTGTCGGGCTCCCGATGGCTATGCGATCGGCAGGAGGACTTCTCATGGAGAAGGAAGTCTTCACGCTCTCGAAAGTCTTCTCCGGAGCCCCGCGACCTGTCTGCATGGTGCTCGGCGGTACCAAGGTGGATGATTCCATCGATGTCGCCCGCCATGTTCTCGACAAAGGGATCGCCGACCAGGTGATCGTGATCGGGGTAGTAGCGAATGTCTTCTTAATAGCAGCCGGATACAACATCGGCAAACCCTCCACCCAGCTGATTGCCCAGCTCAAATACCAGGCCGAGATCGAGAAGGCAAAGGAGATCCTTGCCCTGTACAAAGATCGCGTTGTCATGCCCCAGTCAGTGGCAGTCCGGGAGAACAACCGGCGTGTCGAATACCCGGTTGAGAAGATCCCCGTGGAAGCACCGGTTCTCGATATCGGTATGGAGGCAATTGCAGACTTCGTCCAAGCACTCAAAAAATCCGGTACCGTGGTCTTCAACGGCCCGGCCGGGCTCTTCGAAGAAGCGGACTTTGCAACCGGCACGTACGAGCTGCTCAAAGCTGCATCCCGGGTGGAATTCTCGGTTGTCGGTGGCGGCCATACCGCTGCTGTCATCGAGAAGATGGGACTCGATTCCGACTTCACGCACATCTCAACCGGTGGCGGGGCTTGTATTGAATTCCTGACCGGGAAAAAACTGCCCGCCGTGGATGCCCTTGAGCAGTCAAAAAAGATATTCGGTTAATCTCATTTCTTATTCTTTTTTCAGGAGTGCGTTAAGCATAAAGTCGGAGATCGGGTTATTGTACCGCTTCCGGATAACCATGGGCGCCGGCTGTTCTTCGTGCTGATGTGCGGCAACGGGTACGCCCAGGGGAACGAGCGGGAGTGCCGGCATGGTGATCCCCCGGCTCCGCCCCCTGAGGGTACTGAGAACGGCAAAGGAGAAGGCCAGTGCCGTGAACATGAAGAGGCAGATGGCAAAGAGCGTGGTGATCCCAAGGATGAGCATGATGCGGGTTCCCTGCAGGAGGGCAAAAATTCCCACGGCAAAGAGTGCCCAGAAGAGTACGACCGATATCTTCGTGGTCTCGATCGGGCTTGAAATGCTTCGGGTGCGTTTCGATTCATCTCCTGCAGGGTACTGGTCGATCATTTTTCCAAGCGCCAGAAGTGCGATGCTGCAGCCGACAGCAAAGACACCCACAATTCCCAGAAGTAGCATGAGTAATTCGTTCATCTCGTCTCACCTCACGACAACCTCCTATTTCACGCCGCGCTATAAAAAGTATTCCATAAGTAATTCATAAAGCACACAAATGGACATACAATAATACTTAAAGAATATTCCAGACGATTGACAGCCTATTTATAGTATTTTACCCAATTTTATGGGAATGGCAGAGAAGGTACCGGCGACCCGTGGGGAACGTGTGGCGATCTCGTATAAAATGCCTCCCAATATCTATGAAAAGGTCAATAAACTCGTATATGAGGAAAAGAAGTTCTCCACAGTCTCCGATTGTATCACACAAGCTTTATTAGCATTCGTCGATAATCACCACGATATGGGACAGTTCAAGGAGCTGTTCAAGGACTACCTGTCATCCGATGAGGGTCGGGAACTCATGAAGAATATGATGAAAGAAGTGCTTCTGGATACCTTATCCCACCAGAAAATCGATCCAAAAGACGCCAAAAGAAATCCATAGGTAACATACTTCCACCCCCTCCTTTTCACCTCCCTTGAGCCTGCGTTATTGATAAATAGTTGATTTTTGGGCAAACCATGCAGATCCGTGTTATTGGCATCGGGAAGATCAAGGAGAAGTTCCTGCAGGAAGGAATAGCAGAGTACGAAAAACGCCTGCGGCCATATGCGAAAGTGCAGGTTGTCGAGATTGCTGACGAGAAACGGCCATTGTCCGCCTCTCCCGCAACAGAAGCCGCAGCTATGGAAAAGGAAGGGGAACGGGTTCTTGCGGCAGTCCCGGCAGGATCGGTTGTCATTGCCCTTGATGTGAAGGGACAGGCCTTGACAAGTATCGAGTTCGCCGAGGCATTCAGGCGATGGGAGCTCGCCGGGAAGAGCCAGGTTGTGTTTGTCATAGGAGGGGATCTCGGACTCTCCCCGGCCATCCTTTCAGTAGGCGATCTGCGTCTCTCGCTCTCGAACATGACGTTCACGCACCCTATGGCCCGGTTCATTCTCCTGGAACAGATTTACCGGGCATTCCGGATTCTCCGGAATGAACCGTACCATAAATAACCACTTTTTGATCATCGTCTCGATGCTCCCTCCACGACCGGCTGTCCTGATCCACACCTATATAATCCGGCCCGCCAGACTCACAGCATTATGTCAAAGAAAGAGCACACAACAAAGCTCGTTGATGAGAAGTCGGGACTGATGGAATGTCTTGTCTGCGGGGAGAAATATCATACCACCCTGAAGCCCGGTGCTGACGGGAAGTTCCTTCCCGAGAACTGGGAGTGCGTCAACAAATGCCGGTTGATCCATCACGAAGAGAAACCGGCAGGTAAGAAGTAATCCCATTCATCGCCCTCACTCTTTTTATTGGTGGAATCCCAACTATTGGGATTAAATTTTCCTATCTGAGACTGATGTTACCATGAATGGGACAAAAAACTCATCATTTCTCTCACGGACTAAGGAATCAATCCGAAACTGTTCCGGTGAGATCGTCTTTGGCATGTCGGACGGCGTTGTCTCCATCTTCGGCCTTGTGGCCGGGATGGTTGCGGGTGCCCAGTCCGGGAACGTGATCCTCCTCGCCGGTGCAACAGCTGCAATCGCGGCAACGGTATCGATGATGGCCGGAGTCTTCCTCGATCTGGAGTCCGAGCGGGATGCAGCCCGGGTGGAGGCAAAGGAGCGGGCAGCGGAAATCAGCAGCGATCCTGATGGTGCGGTGAAGAAGCTGATATCCGATCTCCAGGGGACCGGCCTGAGCGCGAAGAGCCTTGACGCGATCCACGAGGACATGAAAGCAAACCCTCTGGCAATCCAGAAGTTCGAGGATGCGGTAGCCGGTGAGGAGGAGACTGCAGCACAGAAAACCTCCCCGGTTATCCACGCCTGCTGGATGGGAGTGGCGGATTTTATCGCAGCAATGACGCCGGTGATCCCGTTCATCTTCCTTCCTTTGGAACAGGCAAAAGTTGTCTTTATCTTCGGGACTGCCCTGCTCCTCATCCTGCTCGGTATCGGGAGGGCAAAGCTGGGCGAACGCCCGATGTTCCGGACTATCCTTGAGACCTGCGCGATTGCAGCTGCCGCAGCCATCGCAGGTGCACTCGTAGGCCTGCTGGTCAGCAGCTGAAGACCGGCGGAATCCCCGGATTCCCGGAATCTCAGCCTTTTTTAACGTGACGAACGAAAACCCTTTTTTATCAAAAAATTATTTATAATCGGGTTGTATTATATTACTGCAATGTACCCGTCCGACACACCACGTGAATTTGGCGTAACTAGGGTACGGTCCGCTTGTGGTAAGCGGATGCTTTTCTCGGCTAATTAACCGGTTCTCCGGTATGCCTTGTATTGTTGTCTGAATTTTGTGTATATGTACGGTGTCTGAAATGGATTTGATGGCGGAAAAACTCAATGGTGAATGGTACAGCAGCTTCCCCCGGAGGGGAGCGGTGTATGATCTGACGTATGCAGCATTGTCCGGTAAAACCCCCGAAGAACGGTTCCAGGCGGTCATCATGCTCGGGAAGAGCGACGACCCCCGGGCAGTCCGGCCCCTGATGGATCTGCTCTCCGACAGGGATGCCGGGATACGATGTGCGGCGACAACGGCTCTCGGCCAGCTCAAGAGCGGGCGTTCGGTCGAGGCGCTGCTTGAGCGGCTGAAAGATCGGGACGAAATGGTGGAGATCCGGTCCCAGGCAATAATCGCTCTTGTTGCGATCCGGAGTACCGGGGCTCTCCGGGGCCTGAGGGAGTTCTCTCTTGAACCGGATGAAGATCCGCAGCTCCGCTCATGGGCTGGAGCGCATCTTTCCCAGGCTGGTACCTGGTAACAAAATAGTTTCGCCATCTTTTTTCGGGACGGTGAGGCCAGTCCCGGGGACAATATATTCTGCATCGGAGTTGTCTTTTCGGAGGGAGTAGGTATACAGATATAGAATCGCAGGAAAACTGTGGTACTGTTGTTCCGAAGAACAGGACTGCCAGGGATTGCCGCCCGGTCTCCACAGGAGATGACTGACGCGGGGAGCCGGTCGTCCGACCGTACGGATATACAGGGAAATTCATATTCCCTGAGGAATCTCCCATGGTATCTGCAGGAAATATATCCAGTACAATGCCTGGCACGCCGGTGATTGCCCAGAATCCGGCACCCATGATAACCCCGACCGGCAAAAAGATCGTGCTCCTGATAGCCGTACTGTCCGGGTTCCTCACGCCATTTGACGGTTCGGCCGTGAATGTCGCCCTGCCGGTTATGGGGGCGGAATTCCACATGGATGCCATTTCCCTCTCGTGGATAGCAACTGCATACCTCCTTGCCGCCGCCCTCTTCCTTGTGCCGTTCGGCAAGATCGCGGACATCTACGGCAGAAAAAAGATCTACTTGTTTGGCATTGCGATCTTCACCATCGCCTCCCTCGCGATGACGATGGTCCCTTCAACCAGCCTGCTTATTGCAGTCCGGGTGGTCCAGGGATTCGGGGGGGCCATGATCTACGGTACGGGCGTTGCAATCCTCTCTTCAGTCTTCCCCCCGGGGGAGAGAGGAAAAGCGCTTGGGATCTACATCATGGCCGTGTACTTCGGGCTCACCATGGGGCCGTTCCTGGGCGGGGTCCTGACCCAGTACTTCGGCTGGCGGAGCATCTTCCTTGTGAATGTTCCCATCGGGATCATCGCCTGCCTGCTTGTTCTCTGGAAGCTGGACGGGGAATGGGCGGATTGCGCAGGAGAACGCTTCGATCTCACCGGATCGGTCATTTATGCCTGCTCGCTCGTAGCCGTGATGTACGGGTTCTCGATCGTACCGGATCATCTGGGCTTCGGCCTCATTGCTCTTGGCTGTATCCTTGGGGTGGCGTTTGCCCTGTACGAACTCCGGGTGCCGGTACCGGTCCTGGACATGCGCCTTTTCCTGAAAAACCGGGTCTTTGCCTTCTCGAACCTCGCCGCGCTCATCAACTACAGTGCTACCTTTGCCGTCACGTTCCTGCTGAGTCTGGATCTTCAGTACACCAAAGGATACTCTCCCGACCATGCCGGACTCATCCTGATCATCCAGCCCGCCATCATGGCAATCCTCTCCCCGGTCGCCGGCCGGCTCTCCGACCGGATCGAGCCCCAGGTCGTTGCTTCGATCGGGATGGCGCTCACGGCGGTCGGGTTGTTTATGCTCATCTTTGTCGTGGAATCGACATCTCTCATGTACATAATTCTCTGCCTGATTGTGCTCGGGCTTGGCTTTGGTCTCTTCTCCTCGCCGAATACCAATGCAATCATGGGTTCGGTGGAGAAACGGTACTACGGCGTTGCATCCGGCATGAACGGGACCATGCGGCTCGTCGGCCAGATGCTCTCGATGGGGGTTGCGATGATGCTCTTTGCCATCTTCATCGGTCCTGCCGTTATCACGCCCGACTACTATCCCCAGTTCATCACGAGCATGCACTATGCATTTGTGATATTTGCCATACTCTGCGTCATAGGGATCGGGGCATCCCTTATGCGGGGGAAACGGCTGCCGGCAACGGGTACGCAGACTGGCAGCAATGAATAAATTTTGAGAGAGACGGTTATCCGGGATCTGCCGGGGACTAACTCTTTGATTTCTTTTTTGAACAGACTTCGATTATAAAATGTTCACCGCGATCAGGATCGCAATCGAAATCGTTCACAGATCAATCAAACCCTGATTTTTATTTTTCAATCGATCTTTGATTGAAAATTTTCAAGCAGACTTTGATTTTAAAATTTCAACCGGACCTTGGTTGAAAAGTGAACCCTGCAACCAGGTCACCGTCGTGAGCGGCCCGTATATACCCGGTACAGGTACTTAACTTTCGATCACCAGACCTTGATTGAAAAATTTTCAGCAGACTTTGATTTATCTTTTTTAACCAGACCCTGCCTAAGAAATTTCAATCGCGATCACGATCGCGTTTGAAAACCGTTCACGGATCAATCAAACCTTGATTTTAATTTTTCAATCGAACCTTGAATGAAAAATTTCAACCGGACTTTGATTGAAAATTCTTCAGCAGACCTTGATTGAAAAACCGCATTTGTGATCGGGCCTCCGTCGTGACCTGCCCTCTTCGGACTTATGCAGAACCGTTTAACTTTTCGCAACCAGACCTTGATTGAAAATTTTCAAGCAGACTTTGATTTTTATTTTTCAATCAAGCTTTGATTTTAAAAAATCAATCGCGATCATGATCGTGATTGAAAACTCGATCCGGATCAATCAAGCCTTGATTTTAAAATTAAACTGTGACCGGCCCATTCAAACCTTCCTCAGGACCGTGGCCCGGTTCACAAAAAAGAATGACCGCTCAACCTGCAGGAAACCTGCTTCCTCAGCGAGCGCAAGATTCTCCCGGAACTCTTTGCCGGACACTATGAACGGCGGTTCGGTATAGTAGAGCGTACCACCGGGCTTCAACAGCAGGGCGATCTCCCGGAACAGTTTTTCCGGATCCGGTACTTCGTGGACAACGAAGATGGTGAAGGCTGCATCAAATGTCCCGTTCAGGTCCGGGGGAAGATTGATGGAGTCCGGCCTGCACTGGTGCGTTGTGATACGGGAGATGAGGCCTTCGGGTTCCAGTTTTCCCCGGAGGATCCGGAGCATCTCCTCCTGTAAATCCACGGAGAAAACCTGCCCGTTCTCCCCGACCTGCTTTGCAAACTCGCGGGTGAAGAATCCCGGACCACACCCGAAGTCGAGAACCCGGCTGCCGGGCTTCACGTACTGTTCCGCAAGCCGGTCGGGGCGGTAGATCAACCGGCGCAGGGGAGTGTCGAGATGCGCAGCGTTCTTTGGAGAGAAAACATCGTGCTGGTGGTGTTTTTTCTGGGGACTACCCGGGCTCATAAGGAAATATGGGGAAACCGCAGGGATAACCGTTCCTGTAAAGGGTCAGAAGAGAGTTGGGGAGGCTCCCGCGGGTCACCGCCGCCCAGAAGTCCACGCACATCATCTGGTTCCCGTTTACTGGTTCAGCCGCCCGCAAACTATGGTCGTATCCTTTTCCCCCGCTGAAGTGCTGACCCCGCCCTCCCAGTAAAGACCCGTCGGACTCCCCGCATTGTCTACCATAAACCCGAGGATCCCTGAGCCAAGCCCGGTTTTATATGCGGAACCGGTCCGGGAATCGCTGCTGTGGACAGTGCCGGTGGAATCGAAAATCCGGACAAGAACTTCATCGGCCCGTTTCGGGTTTACTCGCGGTTTCCCCGCAATGATCCACATGTGCCCGGTATCGAGGGTATTCGGCTTTAACCAGAGACAGATATCCCCCGGCTGGAGATCGAGAGGGTGCTCCACTTTCATTCCCGTGAGAGCAACGGAACTTTTGGTATCGAGCTTATTGAAAGCCGCAGCATACGACTCGATAGACGGGTTGACACCTTTCCCGATCTCCCGGTATGCTGACGGGGTGGCATTCATCAGTACGTGATCCACAAAACCGAGGCAGTCGAATCTGTAAATCCCTGCAGCATCGTCATCGGTATAGAGGGGATGGACATATCCGGTGGATTTGATGTTGCTGAACATGCGGTACGCTTCTTTCCAGACTGCACTGTCGGATTTCACCGCTGCCAGCTCCTCCGCGATGCTCTGATCGGGAGTTCCCTGTGTAATACGGGGGGTTTTCGGTTCTGCCGGAGCAGTCTTTTCCAAAGAAGCCGTAACCGTGCCCGCCGGGGTTGTCACGGCATGCTGTGTCGGGGCTGAGGTACACCCGGTGACAATGAACAGAACGAACAGAAGGAGAAGAGACAGGGCAGGATAGCGGCAGTCCATACACAGGTATTACTACCGTGAGAAATATAGTATCCGAAAACCATCGAAAAAAGGAATAACCGGCAGGGGACTGATGTATCAGTTCCCGGCTTCCGGCTTCTCTTCTGCCCCGTCTTCTTCCTCGCCCGGCTGGAGGGTTTTCATCGAGGGGAAAAGAATGACTTCCTTGATGGAATTGTTGTTTGTTAAGAGCATCACGAGCCGGTCGATGCCAATCCCGACCCCGCCCGTCGGGGGCATGCCGTACCCGATGGCGTTGATGAAATCGTAGTCGATCATCTGGGCCTCGACATCCCCAAGCCGGCGCTTCTCGTCCTGCGCTTCGAACCGCTCTTTCTGGTCGACCGGGTCATTGAGTTCCGAGAAGCCGTTGCCCACTTCCATACCGGCGATGAAGAGCTCGAACCGTTCGGTGAAGCCCTCTTTCTCGCGGTGGCGCTTTGCAAGAGGTGAGTTCTCGACCGGGTAATCGTAGATAAAGGTCGGCTGGATGAGTTTCTCCTCGACAAGGCCCTCGAAGAAGGCGATGAGGTACTCCCGCTGGGACTGGGGCTTGTCCGGGTCCTCGAGCCGGTGCTCGTGGGCGAGTTTCCGGAGTTCCTCAACCGAATGGGCAAAGATGTCGATGCCGCCGATCTCCTTTACGGAGTCCGCCATGGAGAGTTTCCTCCACGGTTTGGTGAAGTTGAGCGTTGTCTCACCGAACGGGAGCTCGTATTTCCCGTGTACCTTGTCGATGATGTATGTCACGATATTCTCGGTGAGCTCCATCATGTCCCGGAAGTCCCGGTACACCCAGTAGATCTCCACCATCGTGAACTCGGGGTTGTGGTCCGCATCCACACCCTCGTTCCGGAAGTTCCTTGAGATCTCGAAGACCTGTTCGAACCCTCCGACGATCAGCCGTTTCAGGTACAGTTCGGGTGCGATCCGGAGGAAGAGTTTCTGGTCAAGGAAGTTGTGGTAGGTTGTGAACGGCCGGGCGTTTGCCCCACCGTAGACCGGCTGGAGGATGGGGGTCTCGAATTCGAGGAATCCATGGTCGTCCAGATACCTGCGGAGGAGCGAGACGATCCGGCTCCGGTTCCTGAAGGTCTGCCGGTTCTCGTCGTTCACGATCAGGTCCACGTACCGCTGGCGGTAGCGCTTCTCGATGTCCTTCAACCCGTGGAACTTCTCCGGCAGGGAGCAGACCGCCTTGCAGAGCAGGGTGAAGGAATCCACCCAGATGGTGATCTCTCCCAGCTTGGTCCGGAAGACATGCCCGCAAACCCCGACAATGTCCCCCCGTTCCACATACTGGTTGAAGAGCTCGAACTGCTCCTCGCCGAGATCGTTCTTGCGGATATAGAGCTGGATCTTGCCGGTCTCATCCCCGAGATCGGCAAAGATCGTCTTGCCGTGGTTACGCACAATGTAGATCCTGCCCGCGGTCGATACGCTCTCGGCGCTCTTGTCGTGGGTGATATCCGCGTAGGTTGTCTTGATCTCAAGGACCGTGTTCTTCCGGTCGAAGGTGGGGGGGAACATGGAGAGCCCTTTTTCGCGGAGGGCTGCAATCTTGTCGAGCCGTGTCTGGTCGAACGCAGTATTCTCGGTGGGACTGGTCATAAGTAAAGCACCCGGGGTATGGGGATATGTATCGTAATAGTGCTACTGCGGATGTAATAATACCTACAGAGCCAGCGTCGGAACTAAAAGCCTGGGAGCTGTTGTTTTATTCGCCCTTGCGCTTTTTCAGAGTCTCGGAGGCATATTTTGCCAGGCCATAGACCCCGTCTGTCGATGGGTGGACCTCGATGAATTCCTCGAAATCGTGTACGGAGAAGTGCCGTTTCATGAGAAGCGCCATGTAACCTGCAATGAGCCCCCCTCCGGGCGAGGCCGAGCACATGCCGCTTATCGAGCCATCCGCCTCTACCATGAGCTTGGCAAACCCGGTATTGGAATCGGGCACCGACCAGAACGTTCCCGGCCCCGCGGGCCCGGGTAAGACGAGCGGCTTAGCCGTCCCGCTGCCATCCGAGCAGAACGCGAGCTCGTACCCGAGGTTGATAGCCTGGGGTATGCAGGAGTAATCCATCTTCCGTGTTTTCCCGAGGAGGTTGTCGGCAGCCACGATCCCCTGGTGGCGGGCAACCGGTGTCAGGTAGGGCGGGCCGGTCACATCCCCGCAGGCATAGACGCCCGGCAGATTCGTCTGCATGCGATCGTTCACGATCACTTCGCCGTTCGGCCGTTTTGCAACGCCTTCGAGCAGTTCCGAGCGGGGAAGAAGGCCGGCAGCGAGGAGTACGGCATCGCAGGCAAGCGTCTCGGTCTTTCCTCCGGCCTTCAGGTTGATCCGCATGCCATCGTTCCCGCGTTCAGCCGACTGGATGTCGCATCCTTCACGGATGCTGACGCCCGCCAGTTCCCGGACCGCACGTTTCCGGATATGTTCATCGACCGTTTTCAAAAAACCGCTTCGGGAAAGGATAGTAACCTGGCTTCCGAACCGGGAGAATATGTAGGCAAACTCCGCTGCCATGATCCCCCCGCCGATAATGACGAGCTTTTTCGGCAGGCGATCCATCTGCCGGAGCGTGTGGGGGGTAAAGACCCCCGTCTGGTGGATCCCCGGAACCTGTGGGATATTCGGACGGGACCCGGTAGCAAGGATGACAGATTCAGCGGGCAGGGGCTCGTCTTCCACTACAACCTGGTTCCCGTCAAACCTGCCATCCTTCCCGTACAGGATCCTGACACCCGCATCCCGGGTCTCGCGGTCGAGGACGGATGTGATGGTTTCCTGCACCATCTGCATCTCTTTAAGGAGAACGGGAAAATCAATTGACGGGACAGCGTCCGTGATCCCAAGCGCTCTGAACGTACCGGCCTCCTGGATAAAGCGGGCCACATCATTGAGGGCGCAGACCGGCATGCAGCCATAGTGGAGGCACTGCCCCCCGATCGTTCCCTTCTCGACAAGGGTCACGTCCTTCCCGGACGAGGCAAGACGGATCGAGGCGATTCTCCCGGCCGGTCCTCCTCCGAGAATGACGATCATGCGGGCCACGACGGGGAATATCTTTCAGTCAGAAAACCGGTGGCCCGGCAATGCTCTGCCGGGCTGAAAAAAAGGAGTGCGAGGCAGGATGCCTCGCGGGATTGCGGGATGGTATCGATCATGCGAACTTAGAATACTTCCACGCCTTCATCCATGGGCTCAGACAGGAGTTCCCCGGTGAACGCGTTCACTTCCACGATCTTCTTGCCCCGGATCTGCCAGACGGGAATGTAGACCTGTTTTGTCTCGACGGTGATATTCTTCCGGTCGGGCTTTAGGATCTTCTCCTCGTAGAAGATGGCATCTCCCTTCTCCTGCTTGATCCGGACTTTCTGGGTCAGGCGCTCGATGAGTTCGTTGGTGATCCGTTCGGTGGCTTCGTCTTTGCGGATGTGGGGATCGCAGACCTCGGCGCTTCCCGGGATCTCCCGTTCTTCAACGAGTTTCCCGTCCAGATCGATCTTGATCCCGTTGATGGCATTGATAGCACCCCAGCCGTCCGCATCGAACGGGATGCGGCGGTCCTTGTACACCTGCTCGCCAGAACTCTGGTAGTGGAAGAGGAAGTACGGCATGAACCTCAGTTTTGCCGTTCCCTGGATACCGGCCGCACGTATTGCTGCCTGTTCAGAGAGTTTTATCGGGAAATGGAGCAGGGTGATGCCGGAGGGCTCCTCCTCTTTTGGTGCTGCTGCTGCTGCAATTGCTGCTTTTTTGGCTTTGGACGGGGTGAGATCGAGTGCAAGCTCACGGCCGACAATATCGGCAAGGACTGCTTCTCCGGTGTACCGCACGAACTCGTCGATACCCCACTGGATGCAGTTCTCAGTGGCAACCGTCTTTTCGAGAGTGAAGAGCAGCTTCTTGCAGTTCATCTCCTGATCATCGATCATGAGGCTGTAGTTGGTCTTGTCGAACTGGCTGATGACATCACCATCGTTCGAACAGAGCACCAGGAGGCATGTGCCGTCGCGAACTGCCGAGAGATCGAGCGGATCGTCAACCTCTTCCACCTCAAAACGAGCCGCTTCAAGAATGAGGCGCATCGCATTCTTGGCTTTTTCCCGCATTTCTTGTTCCATCATAAATAAATTGCCTTACTCTTATAGAACAATTTTTCTATTGTTATGTCCGAGATTAGTATTAATGACGCTGCCCATCAAGTTCGTCAACCATAATATCGAAGATTATGCCATCCAGGTCACGTTCGATCCAGAAAAGGGAACCGGAGATGTGGTGTACAACCTCTCCCTTATCAAAAACGAGGACCTGGAATTTGCTATCTCCGTTCTCAGGGATTCCTACAGGGCCGGCATCAGCGTCAGCGGCCTCATAAAACTCATTCCATCCGGAGAGCGGATTGAGAATATAACCATCCCCGAGGGATGCACGGGGATCTGCACCATGTGCAGCATCACGTTCGACGGGCTCCTGATCCGGCGGGGAATACCGGTCAATCCAATAGGCGGGGGTGTTGTCGAGATCGAGAACCGCGTGCCGATCCGCTTCACCCACATCATCATGTACGAATACACGACAATTGACCCCCTCCAGGTGCTCATCTCCCAGAAGACCACCTCGGTAACCAACGTGATGCGCCGGGGAAGCGGTAACATCCTTGCCAATATCCGGGAGTTCCATATGGAAGCCGAACCCCTGGTTGGCATAGTTCTCGATGAACTTGCCGACAGCTGTTATTCAGGAATCCTCGAGGTGGGGATGCCCAATCTTCCTCTTCTCGGTGTTCCGGTGAGCCCCCAGTACGTAGCGATTGCAGCAATCGGGGGTACGAATCCACTGGCAGTCATCCGGGAAGGCGAACGGTGGGTGCAGATCCAGGCCATGAAAGGCCTCATGGATATCACTGCAATGGATGAGATCAGGGATTTCTGAGAGAGACGGGATTGTATACATCATCTCTCGCATCGGCAACGGGGCCGTGCACAGGGAAACCGGTTTGGACCGCATGCGATTTCCCGTAAACATTTCCCTTATATCCTGCGCTATTCAATCTTGATACAGCAATAATAACAAGGGATAGATAATGAATTTTCCAAAAGCGATCCTCATCTTTCTCGTGCTGCTGTTTCTATGCGTCATACCGGCAGCGGGGCTGAAAACATACACTGACGGGATGCCCCAGATGACGGCAGTGATCTCGGGAACCAACCAGTTTTCCCCGGGACAGGATGCCACAATCACGCTTGTTGTGCAGAACCGGGGCGTGAGCACAATGGAGAGCAACTGGTCCGGAAATGCTGCATACGAGGGGACCGGGACCATAGCCCGCGACGATATTCCGACAACTGCCAAGATGGTGACCGTCGGCCTCTCCTCCGGTAACGCCCCCATCGTCATAAAAACCGATCCCCAGAATATCGGCGATATCGCGTCAATGGGATCCAAGACCGTGAACATCTCTGCCAAGATCACTTCAGATGCAACCAACGGGGAATACCAGCTTCCCGTGACAATCGCCTACACGTATCTTGCAAAGTCCCAGGAACTTGCCGCGGATACGTTGCAGTCAACGTATGTCAAGAAAGACGTGACGATCCCGGTCACCGTCCGTATCAAACCCCAGGTGAAGATCGATGTTCTCGAAGCAGTACCGGATCATATCAGCGTTGGTACGAGCGGTTACCTGAACCTGACGATAAGGAACACAGGTTTCGAGGATGGAAAGAAGGCAACCGTCAGGATCCTCAGGAGCGGCAAAAGCCCGATCGTCCCGACCGACAGCAGCATCTATGTCGGGGATTTCCCCCGGGGCGGGGATATCACCTGCAGGTATAAAGTGAGCGTCTCCAAGGATGCGGAGAGACAGACGTATCCGGTTGACGTCGTGGTTACCTACGAAAACCGCGAGGGCGATATCGTTACAACAGCTGCGGACACCGTGGGGATCCCCGTAGAGGACAAGCTCGCCTTTTCCGTAACATCGGGTAATATCTCCGTTGTCCAGGGATCGGATACAGTAATCACGGTCAGCTACCGGAACAACGGGATTTTTACCGCATATAATGCCCAGGCACGGCTTTCTGCCGTGGACCCGTTTACCAGCACAGATAATACCGCCTATCTCGGCGATATAAAACCCGGGGAGTCGGCGGTTGGCCAGTACAGGCTGAGTACTGCCGGCGATGCAGCTCCTGGTTCATATTCCCTTGATAACGAGATCAGGTATCGCGATTCGCTGGACAACAGCCAGGTCTCTGATTCATTCAAGCTGCCAATCCAGATTGTACAAAAACCGGCCTCCAGCGGCATCTTCCAGTTCCTGCCAGTACTCATCCTCATCGTCCTGATCGCAGCCGGCGCCGGGTATTATTTACTTGTAATGAGAAAGAAGAATTGATGCTTGGATGGGATGGGGAGCTGCCAGCCCCGGGAGTGCGGACAATCGGGGAGATGCGCCCTGTCCTCGCCGATCCTTCGTGCGCGTGCAGCGAGCCCCTCTATTTTATGTACCGCGATCTGGCAAAATCAGACGCGGACTGGCACTGGCTCCATTCCCACAACCTCCGCTATGACCTGACCGTCATCCCCCCCCGCGATCTCTGCGGCGAATGGGTCAAGACCAAAGGTCATTACCACCCGCAGAACAAGGCGGGTATCGGTTATCCTGAGGTATATGAAGTCCTGGAAGGTGAGGCCCATTATCTCCTTCAGTCCCGCAATCTCGATGACGTCGTCCTGATCAAGGCGGAGACGGGCGATATCGTAATAATTCCCCCCGGGTACGGCCATATTACAATTAACCCTTCGAGGGACCGGATCCTCTCCATGGCCAACATCGTGTCCACCGCTTTTGAGAGCGAGTACGGGGAATACGAGAGCCGTAAGGGAGCTGTCTATTATGAGCTCACTTCAGGGGATATACGGAAAAATCCGGAATACCCGTCCGCGCCGGAAGTAAGGATCCTCAGTTCCCGTGCCGGCCGGGGGGACCACCGGATCTGCAAAGGCCCCCTGTATAACCTTGTCGGGAATAGCAGTGCTCTTGAGTTCCTCAATGTTCCGGAGAAATATCTGCCGCTTTTTGAGGTACTGCTAAAAGATTAGGGGGAGAGAGGCGTTTGTGGGCGCTCTTTTTCACAAGAGCCAGCACTTTTTCTTCAGTCGGGGATACCGGCACCCAGTCATGACTTTCAAGGGACTTAAGCGATGCATCGATCTGAGCGTACGTCAGGCCGATCTCCTTCTCATCGCTCTGCCCCTCCCAGAGACCTGCCGAGGGGGTCTTGTTAAGGATAGGGTCTGGAATCCCGAGTTCGCGGGCAATGACATACACGTCGCTCTTATACAGGTGCAGGATCGGCTGAAGGTCGGCGGCGTTGTCCCCGTACTTGGTACAGTAGCCGAGCATGTACTCGCTCCGGTTGGATGTGCCGCAGACCAGCCGGTTGTCCCGGTTGGCATGGTAGAAGAGGACGGTCATGCGGATGCGGGCCATCAGGTTGCCGAGCAGGTATGGGGTCTCTGCAAACCCGGGCATGCTCCGGTACGCGGAGAGCATAGGTTCGATATCGATCACCTGGTGCGCCATCCCGAGCTGAGTGCAGAGCTCAGCAGCGTCCCGGATATCCGCCGGGTTGCTCACTTTTGCCGGCAGCGAGATCCCCACAACCTTCGCCGGGCCGACCGCCCTGCAGCAGAAAGCCGCCGCAACCGCAGAGTCTATCCCCCCGGACAGGCCGATCACAATCCCCTTGCATCCCGCATTCCAGTACGCGTACCGGATCATCTGTTCCACCTGGCCCATCCTGCACCCCAGGTCGCCGTCTTTGCACATCATTTTGTTATAATTGATGGAGGAACTTTTTCAACTGTTCGGAAGTTCCCAATGCGATCACGATATCACCTTTTTCAAGCACCTCTTCAGCTCCCGGTGCGACGATGAGGCGGCTGACGCTCTCTATACCGATAACCCGGACACCGGTCTTCCGGGCAACACCGCCAACGGTCCTGAGCGCGGATCCGGGAATCGTGACAAGAACGACAATATCACCATTGGGCAGATCGAGGAGGATGGTGACAATATCGGAGAGGATGATCCTCCCGATCGTCTGGCCCCCGATCATCGGGAGGAGCGCCACATAATCTGCACCGGCCCGGTAGAGTTTGTCAACCGATCCCGGGTCATTGGCCCGTGCCAGGATGCGGATGGCCGGGTTGAGATTGCGGGCCATCAGGGTTGCAAAGATGTTCACGTCATCTTCATTGAGGGCGATGATACAGTACTGGGCGCTCTCGATCCCGGCCTCTCTCAGGACGCTTTCATCCTCGGCATTTCCCACGATCTGGTTCTCCACACCCGTATGGCGACGCGAATCCACTACCAGGCACGAGATCTTCGAAGGGGTGAGTTCCCGATAGGCAGCAACCCCCACATCCCCGAATCCCGCAATCACGGCACGCGCTTCCCTGCGCCCGTCAGCATCGAACTCTTCCCGGATCGCATCGACGATATCTGTTGCCCTTCCGAAGAGGAAGAGGGACGTGGTATCATCGATGATGATGTCATCTCCCGGCCACGGCACAAAGATCCCTGATTTCCAGAGGGCAAAGACGATGACACCGTAACGGCCAAAAAGGTCCAGTTCCCGCAGGTTCCTGCCATCCGCCCGGCAGCCCATGACAACCGGGATATTGATCAGGCGCAGCTCCCGGTCGGGCTTTTGTTCAAGATTGATGCTGATCCGATCAAGACCCGGAATCTCAGGAACGGAATCCCCCATCGGGTTGAGAACCGCATGGCGTGCGAGTATCCGACCGGTAGAATGTTTGGGGGAGAGGACATAATCCGCACCGGCATACCTCAGGTACCGGTCGAACGAGAGCTTGTCGACAACCGCAATGATCTTGCCTTTTGCCATTTTCCGGATACCAAGGAGGATGCTGGCAGTGAGCCGCTCGTCTTTGCAGATCACCACGTACCGGGCATTTGCCAGATGGGCAGCCGACCAGGTGGCAGGATCGGTGTACTCCCCCCAGACAATATACGCTTTATGGCGGTACTGCATGGCAATGTCCATTGCTGCCGCCTTGTCATCCTCGATTATGACAATGTCGTGATCGGATATCGTCAGGCTGTCCACAACGGATTTCGTGAGCTCGTCATGCCCGAATATGACGGTGTGCCCTGATAGGGCATGAGGGGTCCGCCGCGGGGGCGAGGGCGCAAGAAGGGTGGTCAGGAACGGGGCAAGGAGGAGCGGCACCACGATGAAGATCATGATAACCCCTGATATCATGATCTGGATCGCAAGCAGCATGGTGTAGTCGCTGGCAAACGGGAGGAGATCGCCGTATCCAACGGTGGTCATCGATTCGACAACGAACATCAGGGCATTGACCCACGAGAGCGATTTGTTCTCAAAAACCGGGTAGTATTCGTGGAAAATGAACGTATAGAGGCCGATGAGAAGAGCAAACGCAAGGAAGTAGATCGAGATCTGGATCCCCGGTGAGTTCCTGACGGCTCTCCAGACCCGTCCCCGTTTAGGCGGCATGTGAACGTACCTCCGTCTCTCTCCGGCAGATCCTGTCCCCGCCAAGAACTTTCCCGATCCCCGCTATGGAATAAGGCGTGGCCGGGTGACGCTTTGTATATTCTTCCATCAGATCTCTGACTTCGTAAGAAAAAACATTTCCGCGATCCGGGCATAAGGGCTCATTTTCACCAGGGCAGAGGAGATCTGCATAGAGATCCGCCTCAGCACGCGGAATTGATCCGAGCGGATCAATCCACGGGACGGGATCGTCTCCGCTGTTCCCCCCAAGAAGGTTTTCCACCTGCCCCAGGAATATATTTTCAAGGATTTCCGTTGCCTGATCTTCAACGGTCCGATCGGAAATTATCCTGGTGATGCCAGCTCGTTGTGCTATTTTTCCGGTTATCTCATGGTGAAGTTGCCGGCAGCGGCTGCAGGGAGCGCCGGAAGAGCTATCCTTTGCGGATTCATCGGAAGTCAGCGGAGACTCGTCGCCCAATGACCCGGTGTGGCAGGGAATCCAAGTCTGTCCGCCAGTTCTCCTGTCCGTAATGGCCCGTGGCAGCCGGCAGGGCATTCGTGGATCACAATCGCTGAGAGCCGGACATCCCTGCGCCGGGCAGTGAGGTTGTGGAAAAAGAGCAGGAGCGCACGGCTGCGTTTACTGCCGGACAGCACAATCGCAAGATGATCCCCCGGTCTCATCCACCGTCCGGTACGGATATCCCGCTTGATCCGGGATTCGATATCAGCAGCCAGATGTTCCCGGCAGAGATACCGTCCTGAATATTGCTGGAAGATGACGGCTTCCTTCCCACACTTGCTGCATCGCATTCGTCGAACCAGATCAATTCTGGACAATAAAAGATGTTTAAGGTTATGCTGCGGTGCCGGCCTGCCCGGGAAGATGCGATTTTATAGTCTGCAACATAACCACTCTAACGGATATGGCAGTCTCAGCGGAACACATCCGCACGCTCAACAAATATGAGAAAACCATCCTCCTTGCTCTCGAGCGGGGGATGAAGAAGTACTCCTGGGTGCCGCTCGAACACTTAAAAGCCGCAACCAAACTCTCTGAATCGGAGATCAATTACCGGCTCTCGCGTCTCATAGAATGGGGAATGGTCCGGTTCAATCCCGTTCCCTATGACGGATACGCGCTGGTCTTTGGCGGCTATGACACCCTTGCGCTTGCATCACTCTCAAAGAAAGGGATCATCTCGGCGCTGGGCACCCAGATCGGGGAGGGCAAAGAATCCGTTGTGTACGAAGCCCTCGGCCTTGGACCGGTAGCGATCAAGTTCCACCGGGTAGGCGGGCGCTCGTTCTCGTCAGCCCGGCTCAACCGGGATTATATGCCCGAAGAGGGGCACTGCCCCTGGCTGATCGCATCCAAAAAATCTGCAGAGCGGGAGTACGAAGCCCTCACGACCCTGCATCCGAAGGTCAGCGTACCTCTTCCCATAGAAAATAACCGGCACGCCGTAGTCATGTCGCTAATCACCGGCGCCAGCCTCAACCGCTGCCGGCTCGAATGTCCTGCCGAAGTGCTTGACGAGATCCTGAACAATGTTCAGAGCGCCTACGGACTCGGGATCATCCACGCGGATCTGTCCGAGTATAATATCCTCATCGAGGAGGGGAAATGCATCCTCATCGACTGGCCGCAGTGGACTGCGAGGGATCACCCGAACGCAGAAGCAATCCTGCTCAGAGATATCGATAATATTCTCACGTTTTTTAAGCGGAAGTACCAGCTGGATTACGATCGTGAGGATGCGATGCGATGGGTGATCGGCTGAAGGTTTTCGGTATCGATATCATTAAGGGCTCTGTGAGGTCGCGGTCACAGCGGCCCATGTATGCCCTTGTCCGCATGGCAGGCCAGACGATTGAGAGCGAATCCGAAGTCTCGATGTTCCGGCTCTTCCGCCTTCTCGCCGAGGAACGGCCGGACATCCTCGCCGTTGACAGCATGCAGGAGATCGCTGCCGATCAGCATGAACTCTTCTTCTTTTTACAGGCGCTGCCCCCGCAGACCCGGTTTGTGCAGGTAACCGGTGGCGAGCGCAAGGAGACTCTCGGAAAAGTTGCCGCCCGGTTCAATATCAGTTTCAACCGGTTCGATCCCTTTGCCGAGGCACGGACCACCGCGCAGGTTGCCTCTCTCGGGGCAGGAGCGGAGGTCATTGCGTTTGAGAACGAGAGCGAGATCGTGGCAAGCCGCCACCGCTCTCCCGGGAAAGGCGGCTGGAGCCAGAACCGGTACGTCCGGAAAATGCACGGGGCGGTCCAGTTGAAAGGACGGGAGATCGAGATGGCGCTTGTTGCTGCTGGGTTGCGCTACGAGAAGAAGGAGACCCGGGCATTCGGGGGGTGCAGCCGGGTGGCATTCCGGGTCTTTGCCAAACGCGACCAGGTACCGGTTCCCAACTACAGGGGGGCTGATGTGCAGGTCAGGATCAGCGGGAAGCGCCTGGAGCGCATACGGTTCCGGCCGCTGTCAGGTAAACCCCGGTACCTTATCGTTGGAATAGATCCCGGCACGACCACAGCCACGGCAGCTCTCGATCTGGACGGCAACCTTCTCCACCTCGCAAGTTCGCGGCAGATGACCATGTCCGATGTGATTGAATCGCTCTACAAGGTGGGAAAACCGCTCATCATCGCATCCGATGTGCAGGAGATGCCATTCACGGTCGAGAAGATCCGCCGGTCGTTCTCGGCAGTTGCATATACACCAAAACAGGATGTGAGCGTTGAGACGAAAGTCGAACTTACCGCCCCGTTCTCCTATGCCAACGATCACGAGCGGGATGCGCTCTCAGCAGCACTCGATGCCTACCGTCAGTACCGTCACAAGTTCCAGAATCTGATGAAACGGATTCCCCCGGGCCACGATCTGGATGAGGTGCGGGCCCGCGTGATCCGCGGCCAGTCGCTCGAACAGGTTATCGGTGACATGAAGATGCCGGTGCCCATTGAAAAGACAACGCCCCCGATGGTCCAGCCGGATGCAAAACATGATGAGCGGGTCCGGGTGCTGGACGGGATGGTGAAACGTCTCCGGACATATGTTTCCGAGCTTCAGGAAGATGTCAAGAGCAGGGATTATGAAATCCAGCGGCTTCAGGGGCGGATCCGGAAGATCAACACATCACGGGACACGGAGCTGGCAAAGGATGCCGAAGTTGTGAAAAAGGATGCTGTCATCCAGAGCCTCAAAAAAAGGCTTCACAAGGAAGAGCGGCGCAATTACAACCTCGTAAAGCGGCTTGCACGGATCAAGAAATTCGCGGAACTCTCCATGGACGGGGAAGTTCTGCCGGTCAAAGTGATGGATGCCCTGACAAAAGACAGCCTGAGGAAACTTCTCGATGATGTCGGGATCGATGAGGGAGATATCATTTTCGTATCAAAAACAGACGGTTGGGGACGGAGTATTGTCAAAGAACTCACGGAGATGCGTATCAGAGCGGTTATTGTCAGTGATAAGGTTCTCCAGGAGGGAGAATCGCAGTTGATTCCTTCATTCAGGGAGGCCAGACTACCCCTCCTTTCAGAAAAGGAGACCTTCACACAGGTGCGCGGAAAACAGGGACTCTGCGGGAAGGATGCATTTGATGCAGCACTTCTTCGCTGGCAGGACAAGCAGGATAAGCATGAACGGGAGAAGAAGACCGAGATGATCGAGCACATATTCAAGGAGTATAAGAGCGAACGGGGTAAGGAGGTGCGCAAGGGTGGATGACCGGGAACTTTTGAAGGTGGTAATGGGAATTGTCGGAAAGGAGAGATGCCTTGACGATTGTGCCGAATTCTCCTGCAGCGGGCAGGTGATGGTGGCAACAACCGACATGCTCCACCGCACAACCGACTTCGTCCCCGGGATGACTGACTGGCAGGCCGGATGGATGAGCGCCGCGGTCACCCTCTCGGATATTGCAAGCATGGGGGCAGCCCCGAAATATCTCCTCATCGCGGTCGGGCTCGATGACTGGAAGAGCCTTGCCGGCGTGATGCAGGGGGCAAAGGACTGCTGCATGAAGTACGGAGCGGAGATCATCGGCGGGGACATCGATCACCACGGGGAATTAACGGTCGTGACGACCGGCCTCGGGCTGGTTGACCGGAGGGATATTGCCCGGAGGACCGGCGCATGGCCGGGGGATCTTGTCTGTATCACCGGTACGCCCGGGCGGGCCCAGGCATGGCTGGACGGGTACCACCAGTTCGAGAAAGCGCTCTTCGAGCCGCAGCCCCGGGTTGCCGAAGGGCAGCTCCTGGGAAAGGCAGGGGTAAGCGCGATGATGGACGACAGCGATGGGATCGCGCTCTCGCTCTATGATCTGATGAGCGTGAATGACTGCGGGTTTGCCCTTGACTTTGCAAAACTTCCCCTTCCGGAAGGCATTCCGGAAGCCCAGGCCCGCGAACTCGCCCTGTATGGCGGCGGAGATTACGAACTGATCTTCACAATTGCACCCGACCGGTTTCCGGTTGCCGGGGTGGATGCCACGGTCATCGGTACGGTTGTACCAGAAAAGGCGGTCACGATCGATGGTCAGCCCGTGCAGAAGCGGGGATACCAGCACCGGTGGGAATAGCCCGGCCGCACCGGATCGGGCGGCCTTTTAATAGGAAAAACACGAGATTTAATTATTCAGGGTTAATCGGAGGGTACCTGTGGAGTCACTGGAGAACCGGCTGGGGAAGCTGTCCCCGGAACAACGGCGTGAAGTTGAGGATTTTGTGGATTTTTTACTCACCCGCACTGCACCCCAGCCTGCAGCTTTGCAGGTCTCACCGCCGGTTCCTCCGGTCCTGACCGCCGCGCCCCCGCTCCTTGCGGTCCAGGAGCCTCCGATGGCCCGGGAGCTGGCAGCACCAGTGCTCCCGTCAGATACCATCGAGCCGCCGGAACCGGTCATCACGGAGATCACCGCGGGCGGGGATGACTGGGTCACCCGCGATTATATGGACTATGGGAAATTTGAAGAAGAGGCTTCACCGGCAACTGAAGCGGTAAAAAAAGTCAAACAGAAGATAATAATCAAGCAGGAACAGGAAAAACCCCGCCAGATTCTGGACTGGATCGATTGATAATTCGTTCCGGTCACCATATCATCTCTTTTATTTCCGGTTCCGCATGAGGAATGAAGTGCCCGGGTGGCAATCCGCAGGAAGGTTCTCTCATTTTTTCATAAAGGCGCTGCCCTTCGATCCTGACGTGACCTGCGGTCACCGAATTACATCAACAGAATAAGAATGGACTCGACGGGATTTGAACCCGTCATTTCGCGAGGGCGCCGCCCTTCGATCCTGACGTGACCTGCGGTCACCGAATTACATCAACAGAATAAGAATGGACTCGACGGGATTTGAACCCGTGGCCTTCACGTTGCAAACGTGACGATCTACCCCTGATCTACGAGCCCTGGTCGCTTGGACTTGCGGCATACTATTTTTCTGCGGATTCCTTATAGTTGTTACTGATCGCATGGGGATTCCGGGCATTTCCCACCGGTTTTGACTTTCCGGTTTTCTGGTCATGCCCGGAAAATTTCCCGGCAGACAACCAACTATAACTCTTTTTAAAAACAGGATGGACCCGGCGGGATTTGAACCCGCGGCCTCTACGTTGCGAACGTAGCGATCTACCCCTGATCTACGAGCCCGCGTGCGATGTGGATTATAAGTTTTGAATCTGAGGGATATAGTTGTTGGTATCCCCGGGATACCACTGGAGAAAAATGGAGAGGATCATTCCTTCTTTTCTTTCAATTTATGAGTGTATATCGTGGCAAAGGCCCCGATGGCAGCAGAGACCGACCCGAGCGCCGCGGCAAGAACTACCGGGTTCGTTATCGGATCGCTCGACGCGCCTGTTGTTGTAGTTGTGGCAACAGGAGTTGTCGCAGGCTGGAGTGCGGTGACTGCTGATGAAATCTTCTCCTGGAGGGGAAGGGAACCAAATGAGGTTACCTGTTGCCCGCTCACCACGTATGCGCTGCCGTCATAATCATACCGCCCTTCCATTGTCATTTTGACGGCGTGGTACCCGGGTGCAAGCCCGCTCAGATCGAGTGGCGTTACACCCTTGTAGATCCCATCGACAAAGACCTGTGCCCCGAGTGGATTTGACTGTATCGTGATATTCCCGGTTGAAGGTTGTGTCGTTACGGTCGTAATTGTGGTGATGTTGGCAGTTGCTGGTGCGGATGTCATTACGGTTGTTGTGACACCGGTCGTAGCCGAAGTAACAGGTGTGCTGCTCGCAGGGGACAGAAGCGATGCGATAAGCCGGGCCGTTATTTTATCGGCATCAATCCCTGATACAGAAGCAGCGGGATTCTTCATCGTCCATTCAGCCACATAGCCATTGCCATATTTCCGGTACGCAAGTGCAGGTTCGCCATTCGTATATTTCAGGAGCGGGATGGTGCCGGCCTTGGATAGGGAGGACACGCGCTCCGTTGCCGGTGCCGTGGTGTTGAACCGTGTTCCCATACCGGAAAAGACGGCCAGCGAGACCGCATCGTTCGGGTTGGATAGTTCAAGAGCATCTCCCAGGGAGGCAGTGCCATTGGTGACCAGCGGCAGGCTGTCGCTGAACCTTTCCGTTGACGGGGGATAAATTATCAGTATCCGGCCATCCCATACGGCCTGCTCAATTTTTGAGGCCGTGGCACTGGAAAAACTACTGTCCCCGCCGATGACGATTACCCTGACATCGGGGGAAGTGAAATTTGCAACAACCTGATTGAAGAGTTCGCCGGACTGGCCCGGCACGGAATACGTGACACAGTACTGCTCCCCGTAGGGTGAAGCGCTGGCCGTCGGAACACCATAAACTGCCACGGAACCTGCCACGAGCGGCACTCCCAAAACGAGGAGCGCAAGCAGGAGCAGGAATATTGAGTAAAAACGTCTTCTCCCTGCCATAGTTGATCACCTAATTCGGCTGCGCACGATCAAAAAGATTTCTTTTCAATCCGCAAGAAAAAAAATCAGAGAATAATTTCAATATCCAGCTTTTCTGCCAGTTCCTTGTACCGGTTCCGTATGGTTACTTCCGTAACACCGGCCACTTCCGCAACTTCGCGCTGGGTGCGGCGCTCTCCGCCAAGGATGGAGGAGATGTAAATTGCTGCAGCTGCCACACCGGTGGGACCACGGCCGCTCGTCAGTTCCCTCTCGCCGGCCTGCCTGAGAATCTCAACAGCCCTGCTCTGGACTTCACCCTTAAGCGTGAGACCCGAGCAGAAACGCGGGACATAATCGATGGGTGACGTCGGGAGGAGCTTGAGGCCCAGCTCACGGGAGATGAACCGGTAGGTTCTGCCGATCTCTTTTCTCGAGACACGGGACACTTCCGCGATCTCATCCAGGGTACGGGGCACGCTGCACTGCCGGCATGCGGCATAGAGCGCAGCAGCGGCTACCCCTTCAATACTCCGGCCTCGGATGAGGTTCTTGTCCACGGCATCACGGTAAACAACGGCTGCGGTCTCACGGACGTTTCTCGGGAGACCCAGTGCCGAGGCCATACGGTCGAGTTCGGACAGCGCGAATGCGAGGTTGCGCTCGGTTGCATTGCTGACACGAATCCGGCGCTGCCACTTGCGGAGCCGGTAGAGCTGGGCACGGTTCTTGGAGGAGATTGCCCTGCCATAAGAATCCCGGTTTCTCCAGTCGATCATGGTCGAGAGACCCTTGTCGTGGATCGTGAAGGTCATCGGGGCGCCGACTCTTGACCGCTTCATCCGCTGATCGTGGTCGAAAGCACGCCACTCCGGACCACGGTCAATGAAGTCATCATCGATGACAAGACCGCAGCTCTGGCAGACCAGTTCTGCCCGCTCATAGTCGTGCACAAGCTGCCTGCCCCCACATTCGGGACAGATGGTTTCGGTATGGTTTTCAGCTTTTTTCTCCTGTTCCTTCTGTTTGGTACGCGATTTGAGCGCTTCGCGCTCGGACTGGAGAACTTTTAATTTTTCAATTTCCTGCATCCACATTCACCTGATTATTTCATTTCTTGCCGTTTTTTGCATGGAACCCGGTATCCCGCAGGTTCCATCACTTTGCGAAGAGTTTTTCATTGGGCTGGACAGTGCATTTTTCCCGGCAGAGCACTGCGGCATAGGGGGCTTTCACATTGCCAAAGAGATCCTGGATTTTTCCCACCGGCTTCATCCGGCGGTCCGTTACTTCGCTGTACAATGCGGGAAGCTGGGCGGCATCGCACTGGATAATGAGCATCCGGTCGCCAATTGTGCTCATTGACCGGCCAATAACTTTCACAACAACCTCGGGGATATGATGGTACTAAAATATTTTAGTAATCTATATATGTGCGACGCGTCAGTATTTAAGCGTTGCGTGAAAGTATAAATAGAGATATCAGGAATTGAGCAATTGGTCGATATTTAAAGATAATACCTTTTTACATTCAGTTTCGCTCAATCCCGCCCCCCTTGCAACAATCTTTTTCGCGCGCCGGTCCAGGATATCGTGGGGGGCATGGGCATCCGAATCCACCACGAGCTGACAACCCGCATCCTTTCCGATCCGGGCAACATGCCCGTTTGTGCGGTTGTGTCCCCCGCGTGAGGTTATCTCAAGGGCAATTCCGTTCCTGGCTGCCAACTCGGCATCCGCATGGGTGACAAGGCCCGGGTGGGCAAGAATATCGACGTATTTGCAGGAGCAGGCTGCATGATTCGTCCCCTCTGCAACCGGTTCAACCGGGGTCTCACCATGCACGACCACGATATCTGCCCCGGCCGATTTCGCTGACCGGGCAAGACCGGCAATCTGGGCAGGGGGGACATGCGTGATCTCAACACCGCACAGAAGCTTCACACCAAAGAGTCCGGCCGACTCCCGCACCTCGGCAAGAGTGGCAAGGACGGATTTTGCATTGGAAGTATCGACATGATCGGTTATGGCAACCGTAGTGTAACCGGCTACTGCCATTCTTCTTATGAGCTCGATCGGGAGCATCTCCCCATCCGACAGGATCGAGTGGGTATGGAGATCGTACATTCCGCTCACTTCCGCACCTCCATCTTCTCGGCAACCCGGCGGATGAGAACTTCCTTGCTCTTGGTCCATTCAGCAACGATACACCCTTCACGCCGGGACCAGTGGGCCGGGTGGTGGCGCTCCTCCACGCGGTAGTTCACCCCGTTCTTCCTGAGTGCGCGTTCAAGATCGGTGAGTACGGGTGCCTTCGAACCAAGCTTGCGCGGAACCCGCCTCCCTTCTGCCCGGGAATATGCTGCATTGAAGTAGCAGGGATACAGAATACACTCGCCTTCCGCCATTGCAGGATCGTTTGTGGGTCAAGGTATAAACAGTGTCCGCTCAAACGTAACTACTATGCATCACATCGACGTCAGGATTGAAAAGGATGTATACGACGTCAACAACTCGCTCGCCGACAGCAATGCCCGCCATCTGAAGGCCCATGGAGTACGGGCGTTCGATCTCTTAGGTGCCATCGGCTCCGGAAAGACAGCCCTGATCGAACGACTGGTTCCCCTGCTGGAAAAGAAAGGACTGAAAGCAGGAGCCATTGCCGGGGACGTGTATGGGGACGACGACTTCAGGCGAATCGTTGCACTGGGAATTCCTGCCTACAATGCCAACACCGGCAAGGAATGCCATCTCGACGCCCATCTGGTGGAACACGCAATCGGGCACCTCCCGCTCGACAAGATAGACATCCTCTTCATCGAGAATGTGGGAAACATGGTCTGCCCCACGGATTTCCGCCTCGGCGCTGAAAAACGCGTGGTTGTCGTGAGTTCAACGGAAGGGGATGATGTGGTCAACAAGCACCCCATGATGTTCCGGGACTGCACTATCGGGGTGATCAACAAAGTCGATCTGGCGCCGTTCGTTGGCGCCAACCTTGACCGCATGCAGTCCGATATCAAGCGGTACAATCCATCCATGCCGGTATTCCGGACCAACCTAAAGACCGGGGACGGGGTTGCAGAGCTCCTAACCTCCATCCTCTCTTGAGGAGGATCCAACTCCGGTTCAGGGAAAAGTCAGGTAGTACTATAAATAAAAAAGCAGTCAATATATAGAGCACCATCTTCGGGACGCATTCCTGAAGAAATATAACAAGAGAGTGACACCATGCAGTGGCAGGGAGAATCCATACGGAAGGTAACAGGTGGCAGGCGCCGCCCGGCACAGATGAAGAGACGCGCTGAGATCGGTCTTGCACCGGCAGACACCCACATCGGGGCTGACCGGAGAAGGATCCTCCGCACCTATGGCGCCAACGCCAAGGTTCGTGCGCTCAGGGCAGAATACGCCAACGTTACCAACCTCTCAAACGGCGAGACCAAGAAGGTCAAGATCCAGACTGTCGAAGAGAACAGTGCAAACCCGAACTATGTGAGGCGGAACCTTCTCACCAAGGGAGCGATCCTCAAGACCGAACTCGGCCGCGCCCGTATCATGAGCCGCCCGGGCCAGGACGGCGTTATCAACGCAGTGTTGCTCGAATAATCGATAATAATCAGCAATCTTTTTTCTTTCAGACCAACCAACTCTAGCTATGCGAAAGATCTATTATCGTTTCCCCCAGAGAGTGGATCTCTCGTTCGCAATGGGGATGCCATTCAACGAGACCCTGAAATACATTGCCGGCCTCGACAATGAAGAATCAACCAAGACAACCGGGAAGGAACTGGTCAAAGTCAAGACCCGTGTCCAGATTGCAGTGGATCGGGCAACGTTTGGCGATATCACGCCCGATGTCCTGCGACCCGGCGTTATCACGGAAGCAGTGGATCTCCAGATCTCCGTCCTTGCCCTTGCACTCCGCGGAGGGGGCAAGGTTCCGATAGCAAACGACATATTTTACATCCGGCTTACGGACCAGGCCTCCCGGACCGATATCGATATTGCAAAGGAGGGGCGTGGGGAAGGTCTGGATGCGCTCGATATGAAAAACATCCTGCTTGGTGCCCCGAAGTGACCATCCGGTTTGCCCTTGCGGCTCCCTTCAAGCATACCCGCAAGACCGGGATGCGGAAGAACGAGCTGGTCTATTATTATGCGCTTGACCGGAAATGGATGAGCACGGAGCAGGCAAATCTCCTTTTGCGGCGGGCTGAGGAGGAGGGGCTAATCCGCCAGGAAAACGGGGTTTTCTCTCCCCGGTTCGATCTGGCGGAAGTGAACATCCCCGTTGGTTTCAAACCAACATCCGCGATTTTTGAGCGGAATGATCCCACGCAGGAACTGATCCAGCGGATTGTGCAGGCAAAGAATATGCAGGAAACAGAGGTTGTATCGGAGATGAACCGGATCATCAGGGAAGATTTTGACGGGCATCTCCTCCCTGCAGCCGCACTCGTCCTGATTGCCAGAAAGAACCATATTCCCTTTGAAGATCTCCGGGAAGCGCTTCGGCAGTCCTTATCAAAAAATTAAACCCGGTTTTCTAATACGCGTACCCCCGGGGGCCGAGACTTTTAGGAAAGTATTTGTGATGCATCCGTCATGTATTTTCAAGCAGATATGGTGAGACCATGAGACGAAGACAAAAGGATATCTGGGATCAGCCATGGGTGATGATAGCCGTTGTAGTCGGTATAGTTGCCGTAGTGGCCATTGCACTGGTTTTTTTCTTTGCAGGCGGCAATGCAGGCCCCGCCACACCGACAACAACCCCTTCATCAACGGTAACTCCCACACCGGCGGGATCCGGCAGCGGTGTATCGAAAACAACGGCCATAACAACGACATCCGGAGCTTCCGCAACTTCAAGTGTAACCCTTGTAGAGACCCTTGCCGTCAGCGTTCCTGCCGAGGGAGTCTTTGTGAAAGCCAGTTATATCGGTGGATATTCGGGGAAGTACGGGGCACCCGGGGCGCTTGAAACCGTCCGGGGTTCCGGTGACAAGGTGTATTCGGTAAATACAACAAGCGGAACCGTGCAGGCTACCTTCCAGAAACTGGATACATCAACCCGCCACGATCTTGTGGTGGAGATCTGGAAGGGTGGAAAAGCAATCGCGTCCCAGAAGAATTCATCCGCTTATGGGATCGTGAGCATAAGCTCTACGATATAATTTTCCTTAAAGACTATTTTTTACCAGAAGATAATTCCGGTAAAGGGAAAAACCCGAAAAAAGATATTTTACCGTTTACCGACCCTTGCAGTCGGCACTTTCTCTTTCTTCTCGCCCTCAACTTTCGGGAAGAGCTCGTCAAGCGACTTCTCCCCGTATGCAGTGACCTGGGCATTGATCTGGACGAAGTCCTGGGTGATCTCGTTTGCCCGGATGGTCTTTCTCCTGCGCTCCCCGTCCATGGTGGGGTGGAACCCGACGCCGCCTGCAAGAAGGAGTTTCTTGCGGCCTGCACCTGGGAGGCTCTGCTTTGCAGTAGTCCCGGTCCGGTCGGATGCTCCGGTGATCTTGATCTTGTATCCGGCAAGCCCGAGGGATCCCGCGTCTATCTCGTCACCGATACGTTTCCCAACAATCGAACCTGCTGCCCCGCCGCTGGCGTCAACATTGTAGGCACGACCGGTCTTGGGGTCTGATACAACGAATTTAAACTCAACCATTGCTGTTTGCTCCACAAATATTTTTATTTTTTAAACCTGCCAAGAGGTTTTTTCACGTCTCCGGCTGCCGGCATTTTAGCCTACACATGAGAAGTACCCATTTAATTATACTGGTACGCTATTAAATCCTCGCGTCCAAAAAGGCCGGATCCCAGCTCATTTTCCCCAGAAGGGTTCGGACTTACGGCGCATTGCGGTATACTCCGCAAGAACCTCCTGGGTCGTGCTGTTGAGGGTCTTTATCATCTCTTTCTCAAGGACTTTGACATGCCGTTCGGGAACATCGACAAACAGGTCGTCGCCAACGCTCACCTGGCGGCCAACCGTTGCGCCTTCGATGGATATCGCCACTTCAAGGCCGGAATCAGCCTCGCGGATGGTCTCCTGCCGGAGCTGCATGGTCTTGAGATGCCCGACTTTTTTGCCATCCATATGGATGAGGTTCACGTCACTGCGCAGTTTCCCGCCCAGCACCCTCACGCCGACAACGGCCGGGTTGCTCTGGCGGAAGACACAATCCGGCAGGAGCCGGATCTTGGCCGGCATGACCACGTGTTCAAAGCGCTGCTTCTCCTGCAGGCGCTTCTGCTCATCCCGCCATTCGAGATACTGGTCGATGAGCTGGTAGATCACCTGGCCCTCGAAAACCTTGACCTGGGTATAGAGCGGGTTTTTTATCATCTCCGCTGCATCGGGCAGAAGCTGCGTATTGAAGGAGAGAAGAACGCGGAACTGGGAATTCTTGATGGTCTCGGTCTCGATGAGATCATGCCGGCTGACCGGCCCTACCTGCGCCCGCATAACGCCGATCTCTTTGCCTTCCAGTTCCTTGCAGAGGGCTTCAAGGGCCCCGATGGTATCGGCCTTGATGACGATTCCCTCTTCGGCAAGATTCACATGGATCTCGGTCATCTCTTTCCTGATCCTGGCTTCTATCTCATCCCGGTTGCCGCGGATGACGAAGAACGGCGACCCGGCGATGACCTTCTCAAGATTGGGGGCTGTGACCTTGACTCCTGCTGCTGCAGCAACGGACTTGACCCGCTCGAACCGGTCTTCGATGAGGATCTCCTTCATCGGGCGGGGCTGCAGGAGCGACCGGACTTTCGTGACAACGATGCTGTCCTGTGTGGCCACGGCAATCTCGTCGCCGAGCCCCAGTGTCCCGTCATACAGGATAACATCGAGCGTTGTCCCGAGGCCCCGCTCCTCCTTGACCTCAAGAACGGTGCCGGCCCCCGGCCCCTCGACCGCAAGCTTGAGCGCATCGCTCATGTACCGCTGGGCAAGGCCGATCATGACAAGGAGCAGATCGGCAATTCCCTCCCCGGTGTGGGCACTGACCGGGACAATAGCGAGATTGCGCTGGAAATCCGAGACCCGGTCAAACCGGTCTGCTGAGAACTCGAGTTCGGAAAGTTTGCCTACGATCTCGTAGGTCTTGTTCTCAACATCGCCTTTCACCCGTTCGTTCTGTTTGGCAAACGATGAGAGGAATGTCTCATTCTCGTTCACTCTCCAGCCATGAATCCGATCGATCTTGGTTGCCGCAATGACAAAAGGCGTACGGCAGTTCCGCAGGATCTGGAGAGCCTCGATAGTCTGGGGCTGGAATCCCTGGTTGATATCGACAACAAGGATCGCCATGTCTGCCAGCGCCCCGCCCCGCGCCCTGAGCGTGGTGAAAGCATGGTGTCCCGGAGTATCGATAAAGAGCAGGCCGGGAATATTGATGGACGATTTTCCCACGGTCCCGCTCATGGTCCGGATGGCATCGATGGGAACGATAGTGGCGCCGATATGCTGGGTGATGGCACCCACTTCGGAACTCACTACCGATGACCCACGGATACGATCCAGGAGCGAGGTCTTCCCGTGATCCACATGTCCCATTACACAGACGATCGGCGTCCTGATCTTCGGATTTTCCGCCATAATTTCACCCTCGCTCGTATTCCTGCTCTGAAATTCGGGTAAAAATCCCCTTAAGTCCCGTGCTGCGCCGGATGCCGCACCGCGCATCTATCTCAGGAGTGAGTGTTCAGAGCCACCTGATATGTAATGGATGCCCGACATTATTATAGTCACCTCATCGGCGCGACGGTTTTCCTGCACGATCCGGTACCGGACAACCTGCTGTTTCAGGCGTCGATTGCAAGGATAGATTAATCAGAGTCCGGTGCCAATGTAAAAGGGACATCTGTTAGTTCTCTGACAGAGGACCGTCATCAAACATGCCGGGGTGGGGTAGTTGGTTATCCTAGAGGACTGTGGATCCTCCGACCCGGGTTCGAATCTCGGCCCCGGCCTTCTTTTCTTTTCACCATCCAGCAGATTGTCGTTGTCCGGATCTCCTGACTGAAATTTTTTGCTCTGGAGAATACCTTTTTTGATACCCATCTCTCCCCTCGCACAATTTTGTACCCATGCGACCCCCCTCAGCGGAAAATCCGGAACAATCTCTCCAATCACCTCGTAAAACTACTAAAATCCGGCTCAGAAATGGGAGGGGCCCTGGGGGGGTCGCATGGGTACAAAAATACGTTGTGGCTTGTAACCAACCAGTCACAAAGAAAATTTCCGACGGCGCTTACCTGCATTTCACTGTTTTGCTGACGCAGGACGTACCCGTCTGACCTCCCTATGATAAATGTTACGCAAACTCGGGAGCGTTTTGTAGGTCGGAATGATTTCTATGGAGCAAAATTTTTCATCTGGAAGATCTCCCCCTATGCAAACAGAACCCCCATAAGAATAAGCAATGTTTCACCTGACATTACAGTACATTTTTGTACAACAAACGACAAAATTGTACAATACTCGGTATGACCATGACGCATCACAAATATGTTCACGGATACTCTGCCCGCGAGTCAGAGCGGCTCTCGGACCAGGCCCAGACCCTGACGGATCTTCTCCATCATGATACCCACTACCCGGCCGGCTCCCGGGTTCTCGAAGCCGGTTGCGGGATCGGGGCCCAGACTGTGATCCTGGCAAAGAACAGCCCGAAAGCGCAGATCACGTCAATCGATATCTCCGAAGATTCGCTCCGTCTGGCAGAAGAGAATGTCCGTAGGGAGGGGATAACCAACGTCACGTTCCGGCAGGGAGATATCTTCCATCTCCCGTTTGAACCGGCCAGTTTCGATCATATCTTTGTCTGTTTCGTGCTGGAGCATCTCGCAGAACCGGTTCTGGCGCTGGAACACCTGCGTCCGCTCCTCAAAGAGGGCGGGACGCTCACGGTTATCGAGGGAGACCATGGCTCAACGTTTTTCCATCCCGAGAACGAGGATGCCCGGCGGGCTGTTGACTGCCTGGTAGAGCTCCAGCGGCAGATCGGGGGAAACGCCCTGATCGGCAGGCAGCTCTACCCGCTGGTAACCGGTGCAGGTTACAATGATGTGAAGATCTCGCCCCGGATGGTTTATGTCGACTCCTCCCGCCCGGGACTTGTCGAAGGGTTCACGAAACTCACCTTCACGGCAATGGTCGAAGGAGTTGCAGACGCGGTCAGACAGAACGGGCTTATGAGCCCCGGGGAATGGGAACGGGGAATTGCAGCGCTCTACCGGACCGCTGAACCGGATGGCGTCTTCTGTTATACCTTCTTCAAGGCAACGGCCCGGAAATAGGAACCGTCATGCAGATCTCCGTTATCCTCGCCCATCCCCGAGCTGGCAGTTTCAATCATGCAATAGCGGAAGTGGTTGCCTGCACGCTCCGCGAATCCGGGCACCGGGTCACCGTTCATGATCTGTATGCAGAACGATTCGATCCCATACTCCCGCACCCGGAGATCGCCCGCGATGCCAGTCTTCCCCCGGAAATAGCTGAACACTGCCGGGAGATCGCATCCGCTGAGGGCATTGTGATCATCCACCCCGACTGGTGGGGAATGCCTCCTGCAATCCTGAAAGGATGGATCGACCGGGTCGTGCGCCCGGGAGTTGCCTACCGGTTTGCCGGGACCGATTCCGGCGAGGGGGTGCCCGAAGGCCTCCTCAATGCAAAGGCCGCGCTGGTCTTCAATACATCCAATACCCCTCATGAACGGGAGCTGCAGGCCTTCGGGGATCCCCTCGGGCGGCTCTGGAAGGACTGCATCTTTGCATTCTGCGGCGTTCAGGTCTTCCACCGGAGGATGTTTGGCGTCATCGTCACCAGTACTGAGGCGCAGCGAAGAGCCTGGCTCAGAGAGGTGCAGGAACTGGTCCTCGTGAATTTCCCGGAAGACCGGACCTGATCCTCCTTTCATCATTGACGGCAGCCTTGTGAAACTCTGATCCCGCGCACTTTTTCTGCAGCACTTTCACCCTGTGCCCCCTGCTCCTTTTTACCCTGGTTGCTCAATATCCGGTCTGGAGATACAGATGACAAAAACCGATGACAAAAAACAGGTTATCGAGATAATCCGGTCGATGAACCGCTGCTGGACAGATTCCTGGGACGAGGAAGGATTCCGGCAGTACATCCATCCCGATGCGGTTGCCATTGTCCCGACAACCCCGGGAAGGCTGGAAGGACAGGAGGCATATGTTGCAGGCTGGAAAGGGTTTTCCCTGTCTGCAACAATCCACACGTGGACCGAGACCGATCACCGTGTCCAGATCTATGCCGGGGGAACATGTGCTGTAGTCACGTACCTTTTCAGTATCACCTTCGGTATGGGAGGGCAGGAACTGGCCATGCAGGGCCGGGATATGTTCTTCCTTGTCCGCGAGGAGGGCCGGTGGCTGGTTGTCGCCGACCAGTTCTCACCGGAACCGGCCATCCCGTAAGATGAACGGCCCGGTCCGGCCGGATACGGACAGGGAGCACCAATAAAAAACCGTATCTTTGAGACACACCAATAATTCACGAGAGGGTTCATGGATACGATAGTTATTGTCGGCTACATTGCCGGCATTCTCACCACAATCTCGTTCATCCCGCAGGTTGCCCGGGCCTGGAGACTCAAAGAGACCCGGGACCTCTCGCTTGCAATGCTCGTCCTCTTTGCTTTCGGGGTCCTGCTCTGGGCCCTCTATGGATTCTGGGTCAGCTCGCTCCCGATCATTGCAGCAAACACCATCACGTTCATCCTCATCCTCGTGCTCCTCTGGCTGAAGATCCGGTATCGGTAAACCCTGAAGGCTCTGATGTGCAGGAGCGAAGTTATCTCCCGCGTTTTCTGTTGAGCAGGACTATGGTTGCCACGGCGGCAATAACGATCCCTGTCATGACGGTCAGGATAACTGGATTGCCAGGAATGGACTGCTGTAGAGTCTTCTCAGGCACCTGCACAACAACGGATGCCGGATTCGAATGGCCCCCGCGGTGATCCATTACCGTGACGGTTGCGATGAAAGCCCCGGAATGCGGATAGGCGTGCACGATCCTGACACCGGAGCCCTTTTCCCCGTCACCAAACTCCCAGTTGTACGTAACGATCATTCCATCCGGATCGGATGAGTTTGCAGCAGAGAATGCAACCTGATAGGGACGGTTCCCTCTGACCACAGGTGCAGCGGACACGACAGCAACAGGTTTCTCATTTTCCCAAGCCGGTATCTGCAGCGGGATATCGACCCTGAAAGACTCGCTGTCCGTAAAATTTTTCGAAGTTGTCGCTGCTCCGGCTATAGTTATCAGGGGATTTTCCACATTGTTTGCAAACATGACCGATTCGAACCGTCCGGATTCGTCGGTCTTTCCGGAGTCCGGTGACAGGGTCACCCCCTTTATCCTGCTCACAAGGGTTATGTCAACACCATTAAGAGGCACATAATGTTCTCCCATTGCATATACCGTGATAATGCAGGCACCCCCCGTTTCCACGGTGGGGGGCTGACTGCTGATGTTCATGCGGAACGGGGATGGCTGGGCAACTGCAGTCCCGATAACAAAGAACGAGATGATGAGCAGGGAGAGTGGCAATCTCCACGAGATGATTCCCTTTTTCAGACTGAAAACCGGCTGCCGTTGATATGGGGGGATTTCAGACTGGAAGAAAGTCTCCATTGAAAAAAGTATTTAGTCCTGGAGGAGGACCAGGCTGCCTGCGATCTTGTCGTGAAGACCCTGGCGCTTCTTGGTGAGCCCGATCATCAGGAAACCGATGAAGATAATTAATGCAGATATGTATTTTCCGAAGAACCGGAGGGTTGTCCGTGCGAACGTGGGCTTATTTCCCGACAGATCGGTGACGATCAGGTGCATGAGCACTTTTCCCGGGGTTGCCTGACTCCGCGAGGACTCAAATCCTGCAAAGTAGACCCAGGGGACAATGATCAGGAACATCCCGAACGCAGCGATCGCCGGGCCGAGGGCCGCATCGAGCGTCCCGGCTTCCGTGAGGGTACTGTAAGGGACCCCGGTTGCCATGAAATACACGTATTTTACCCCGTTCGCAAGAGATAAGAACGCGATCACGACAGACCCGATGATCGTTATGAGAATTATATCGATAATGAACGCGACAAACCGCCGCCCGAGCCCGGCATACATGCCGACTTCGGGAGTTTCCTCCTCCTCCGGGGGTAACGCAGGGGCAGCCGGGACAGATTCGATATCCGCCCCGCACCACTGACAATATTTCCCGGAGGCATCAGTCTCTTTTCCGCACTTAGGACAGAACATTCCCTTGACTCCTGATATGTAAAGTTAATCCGGGTGTCCTTTTTAATTTAACTGTTCTTTCCCGCCATTTCGCGAAGAATAACCAGCCGGAATTCTGACAACAGGAAAACGATCGTTCACCCCGCTGACACCGTCCCGCGGAGAAGCACAAATCAGTAATATGAACAGATTGTAAGCATTCTGCATGAAATACATCCCTGTCCTGCTCACCCTCTCCGGGCTTTTTCTTTGTGCGCTTCTGGCCGGTTGCACAAGCCCGACCGGAACCCTGCTCCAGCCGGCGGAAACACCCCCCGCCCCGCCGACAGCAACAATATCCACTCCTGCAGTTACGACCACGGTATCCCCGGTGGCGATAGATACCCTTCCCCCTGAACAGTACGTGGATCTTCAGCTTACCAAAGAGCGCCCCGATGCATCCATCCACCTCCTCTTCAACGGGGGAAAGGGGCAGGTTGTTGTCCAGACCATTGTCCTGCGGGTAACCCGATCCGACGGGCAGGTACTTGAGGCCACGATGAACGACGGCACGAGAAAACCGCGTCAGGGCGACGAAGTGATCGTTGCGGGGACCCGGGGCAATGACAGGGCCGAAGTGTTTGTAACAAGCGCCGGAAAAACCTACAAGGTTCTCGACCAGCCGGTAGTTACCCCCTCCTCCTGAACACTTTTTTTAATCCGATGAGTCACGCCGGCTCACCCTTCTGGCATAACGCTCCAGGACATATCCGAGCAGGACAACGACTAGCATCGTTATCCCCAGCAGGATCCACTGTTCCGTTCCCGCACTCCCGACTGCGAGCCGGGTCAGGAGGTTGAGCGGGTTTGCCGGCAGGGCAAGGACAAAGAGGATCACGACAACAAGGGCAGTCGAGAAGACGAACTGAGCTGCGGTGCGCTCCCGGTAGTGAAGGGCAACCAGGGCCCCGAGCAGGATCAGGACGAGCGAGGCTACCGTCACGTGGAGCAGGATCAGGCCGGCATCCTGGATCATGATACCGTTGATCATCAGGAGCAGGAGCCAGGCCCCGGCCTGGATCGGGACGAGCACCTCGCAGGCCAGTACCTTGCCCCAGACCATTTCTGAGAAGGTTACCGGACTCGAGACCAGGGTCTCCAGGGTCTCGTGCTGGTATTCCTCGGTTATCAGGTCGATGACCAGCGCCGAGGCGATGATCGCCGGCATGAACACCAGGAGCGGGATGAGGAGTCCGTACACGAATTCGTAAAAGTCCCCGCCACCCACGGTCTTCGGGATCTGGACGGGCAATGGTTTGTCATTCAGGCGCCCGGCCCGGATCTCCCGGAGATCTTTTTCATACTTGAGGAATATCTCTTTGAGCTTGACGTCCACGATCGCGCTCTGGAGATCATTCTGGAGCGTATAGAGCGTGATCTTGACCGGCTCTTCCGCATCCGGGGCAGTGTCCGGGACATAGACCACCGCGGCAAGCTTCCGCTCCCTGAGGGCTTCCACGCTGTCCGAGAGATTCATGCGGTACACCCGGAAATCGGGGCTGTCCCGGAGGTACCCGAGCACCGGCGAACTGTTCCCGGCATACCCCACGCTGTACTGGAACCGGGAATACTTCGAGAGCGAGGACGGGTCATACATCGAAGTGAGGCCGACCATGAGGAACGATGAGAACAGAGCTATGAAGAGCTGCAACAGGACGGCGAGCAGGATCGTGCGCTCACTGAAGAGGCCGGAGAACTCCTTTTTTGCAATTATCCCGAGATGGCGCGGCTTCATCGGGCCCACCCCAGAATAAAGTAGCTGTTATAGATGCAGTGGACAAGCGTTGCAAAGATGAGACCGATAACAAAACCTCTCCCGCCCCAGCGTTTGAGCGAGCAGCCGACAATGAGCACGCATACGAAGTGGAGGAGGAACGGCATCCAGAGCACGCCGAGCGAGAGGAAGAGGATGCTCCCGAAGACCGACTCGGTGATCTGGGCAAGCGTGACAAAGAGGAGCAGCTTCTCGGCAATGAGGAACCCGGCTGCGGTAACCGCAGACGCAATAACGAGGTTCTTCCATGAGAAGAACCCGGGATCGGAAACAAAGAGCGTGTACAGTCCGACCGCTTTTGCCAGTTCCTCGACAAATGCCGCAAATACGAGAAGGAGGAGGAGCGAGTAGGGCATGGGCAGGTTGAAGAAGAGGACAAGGCTCATCAGCTGCACCATGAAGACGAATGGAATAGAGAAGGCAGTTAAGAGGAAGAGCGAGACGTACGGGTGACGGAGCGATATGGTCTCGGTCAGGAACTCCCGGATCCGGGGCAGGAGCCGTTTTTCCGAGAAGAGGCGTTCCTCCTTGAAATTGCAGGCCGCGATATACACGAGCACGGCGCCTGTCAGCCAGAAGAGGGAGGTCGAATACAGGTAATCCGTGAGGGTCCAGGCCGTCCCCTGGAGCGAGAGGACGATGAGGGTCAGGGGCGAGATGAGGCTTATCACGTGCACGTTTGCAAAGATGCTCGGGAAGAAGAGGTACGAAGTCGCGATCGTTGAGAAGAAGATCGAGATGAACGAGAGTTCCTTGAAGCTCCGGGCAAGCATCCCGATGATGAGGGCGCTTGAGAGGAAGAAGAAGACGATCGGGACAAGCGGGAGAAGGATGAGGAGCGGGGCTTTGAGATAGAGGGTGAGACCTGCGCAGATGAGCAGCATCCCGAGAGCGTACGGGAGCGCTTTTCCAATGAGAAGGGCCGGCTTGCTGACCGGCGTCGAGAGCAGGACCTCTCCTTTGCGCTCGATGCGCTCGTTCATGATGCTCATCATGAAGAACTGAGACGTGAAGTAGAGCGGGAAGATGAAGACGAAGACGAGGATGATCGAGTCGAACGGGAGCGGCGGCGAGAGCTGGGAAGGCGTCTTGAACGATCCCATGGTGTTGCCGGACGATGAAGACAGGACCTCCGTATACCGGGAGATCTGGGTGTTCTTGGCATTCGTCTTCACCAGTTCCGATCGGATCTCTTCCTTGGAGAACTCGAGGGTCGGGGAGGGGGTCGGGATGTTCCGGACTTCCCCTTCGGGCACCGGGGCCTCCCGTGACGGGGCCGCACCCACGTACTGGCCGCTCTGGGTGGCAAGGAAACTGAGCTCGCTTTTCACGGTCTCAACATCGATCCAGAGCGGGTAGGCAGCAAAGAGGTCGTCCTCGCGGTTGTAGACCCCGTTGACATATTTGGCATAATCCCGCTCAAGGGTCTTGAGGGCTGCTTTTCCCTTCTCGGTGGATCGCGGATAGACCACGCCGCTCACGATGATGAGATCGAACGAATCCCGGTTTTTGAGAAGGGCCGGAACCCCGAGTTCATAGACCGAGAAGCGGGAGTCGCTTGCAATCAGCTGGGCTATCTGCGGGTCCTCCGTCCCGATCCGGTACATCCCGTCCTGGAGATGCATGCCGCTCTGGGCGGCAAAGCCCGTGACAATGACGAGTAGAACGAAGAGCACGACCGCGATGGGAAGGACATCCCTCTTCATCATCGAAAAGGATTTCTTCACTTCCCATCGCGCGATGGTCCGGATATCAGAGAGCATGCCCATTTGTTCCTCTCGGCATTGTCATGCGGCTCGCGGCAATCTCCTCCGGGTGGGGAGAGAGTGCGTAACGATAATAGTGAGTGTAATTACGGACTCCTATATCTACCTCACCATGCCTGCACCGCAATGTTCCTGGCCGGAATCAAAAGCAGGCAACCCAATCTATATCACCCCAACAAAACAAGTCTGAATAAAGGCGAGCCTGTATGATCACTGCCCGCAACCTCACCAAGAATTACAACGGCTTCCTGGCACTCGACAACGTCAGTTTCGAATTCGAGGACGGGGAGATCTTCGGAATCATCGGCCACAACGGTGCAGGAAAGACCACGCTCCTCAAGATCGTCTCGGGACTGGTCACCCCTACCTCAGGAGAGCTCGTTGTCAATGGCATTGACGTGGTAAAGGACCCAAGAGCCCTCAAGGAGCGGCTCGGGTACCTCCCGGAGGAGTCCCGGCTCTACGAGACGATGACCGCCGAGAATTACCTCGCGTTCTTTGGAGAGATTTACGGCCTCTCGCCGCAGGAGATCCGCATCCGTACAAGCCAGCTCTTTGCAGCGCTCTCGCTGGAGCCGGATGGCAAGAAGATCGGGGAGTTCTCCAAGGGAATGAAGCGCAAAGTCGCGATCGCCCGGTCGCTCATCCACGACCCCGCGTTCCTTGTGTATGACGAGGCCACAAGCGGACTCGATCCCATGACGTCGCGGTTCATCGCCGATTATCTCCGCCGGCTCAAGTCCGAGGAGAAGACGATCGTCCTCTCGGCCCACAATCTCTACCAGGTTGAGGCTATCTGCGACAAGGTGATGATCCTGCGGCGTGGGCAGGTTGTCGCATTCGGATCCATGAAAGAACTTCGGGAGCAGTTCGGATCGATCACGTACACCATCTTCTTCTCGGTTCCCGATCCTGCACGCCTGATCGGCCACTCCAAGACGTACCGTCAGGAGGAGGGGTTCTATGTCTGCGATGCCGAAAGCATGGGAGAACTCAACGAATGTACCGGCCTCATCGGGGAAGCAGAGGGAAACGTGGAGAGGATAGAGTCCCGGTACCCTTCCCTGGAAGAGATGCTCCTGAAGATCGGGAAATAACACTGCGGGTATTTCTCGCAATCGGGACCGGACTTATAAAAAATTATACAACCCGGACTTCAGCCCCGCTGTTCCGGGCCGTTGTGATAAGGGTGGTTCCCCCGCCGGATTCTTTCATGAACGACCGGGCTGCCTGCTCGATCGAACTCAGACCGGTATCCCCGATGGCATAGACCGCGGGACCAAAGGAACTCAGGCCGGCACCCGCAGCTCCTGCATCCCGGAGTACCGGGAGGAGACCGGTCACTTCCGGGGGCTGGAGCGAGAGTTCCACTTTCTTGAACCCGAGCTGCTGGACCGCGTTGATGGACGACCCGAACAGGTCGAGATCCCGGCCTGCAATCCCCGGTAGCATCCGCATGAGTATCTCGTGGGAGAGCTCGCGCACCTCGGCAAGAGGGACCGGGCAGTTGTCCCTGAAAATATCGGTCTCGCTATTCCCGCTGGCCCCGGGCGGGACATCCGGGATGGCAAGGAGGATGCGCCAGTCTGAGGGGAAGTCGTGGCGGGCGATGACCGGCGGGGGGCTGACCCCGCGGGATGCGGCCGAAGGCCGGAAATCTGTCTTCTCCCCGCCGGCTCCGAACCGGTGTCCCCCATCTACTATGAACCCGCCGGACTCGAACGCCGCGGTGCCTATCCCTGAAGTGCCGCCCCGGCCTGCGAGCCGGGCCAGTTCCTTTGTCGGCAGGTGCCGGCCATACAGTTCGCTTGCGGCCCGGGCAATGGCGAGCGCAAGCTGGGAACCGCTGCCGAGGCCGATGTGGGCCGGGTAATTGCTGCGGAGGGTTATTGCAAGACTCCCGCCCGCCCCAAGTTTCTGCAGTACTTCGGTGGCAATGGTCCGGGCCCGCTCCTGCAGGGCCGGATCGCCGCCGCTGATCGAGAGTGCCGGAGAGAGTTCCGCTTCCAGGAGGACTGCGGGCTCATCGAGCGTTATGCCGATGCCACCATCCACCCGGCCGGAGCCGCCGTGCAGATCGATCAGGCTGACATGGATACGGGAGGGCGTCCGGATGACCACCCGGCGCGTGTCGAGAAAACGGTTGTACGGGAACTGCTCCTCGATGAAGATGAGCGGTTTCTTTTCTGAAATGATCTGGTACTGCCGGGAGAGGACCGGCTCGTTTTTGCAGATCGAGAAGATCTTTTTCGCATCTTCTGAGGCCGGTATGACCCGGGCCGAAAGGATCTCCCGCCGCGCCTCGATGTGGTGCTGCTTGATGATCCTTCCTATGGGAATGTCGGCTTTCATCAGGTCGTCTTTGAACAAAGGAGAGAGCCGGGCGACAGGTGTATGCGATATCGCGTAGATCAGGACTTCGTTGTTCTCCTCGGTTTTTATCTCGACGATGCGGTGATTGACAGGATCTCCTTCTGCAATGCTCAGGTTGTCTGCGGCAGATCGATCTGCCGGCACAACTTCCTGGAGGAGTGTCCGGATGACTACCTTTTTGCCGGTTACCGATTCGAGGAGCTGGGTGACCGATCCGTCCGTCCCGAGTAAAAACTTCTGGACAGGGGAGATCCTCCCGACCTGTGCTTCGATATCACGGATAGCCTGTGCGATATCCATCTCACCATCGTTATCCCACGGCCATGATAAGGGTGCTGATGCACTGCCGCGCTGCACCAGACCCGTCAGCGATGCGGCCGACCGGTCTTTCGTTTCGGATCCGGCCGCAGGCCCGGTGAGAGATCGCCTGGCACCCGGTTAAGGATCTCCGCAAGGGACTCCGGCAGGAGCCGGCCTTTCTTGCCAATAACCGCACCGCTCCGGACGGAAACGATCCGGGAGGTCATGATGTAGCTCTCCCCAAAGAGATCGAGACCGCCCTGGGCAAAATCATCGATGGAAAGCGGGAGGCTGGGGGCATCGGACGGCGGCTTGCTGCTGACCGGGCAGACCCGGACCGTGCCGTCTGCGGATGTGCCAATGACAATCACCGGCCGGGTCTTTGCACTGGTCCGGTTGTCGAGCGCCACGGAGGCCAGAAGGACGTCCCCACACGCATAGTGTCCCATACCGGATTATTCATCCCGGAGAGAAATAAGGCGTTTGTCACCGGGTGGGCAGCAGTATATGGTATGGGGGAGCAATTCAGGTATATCGGAATACGGAGCGCAGGTTTGGGCATGACAGTCTCTTCAGCAACATCGCGTGAGGCAGAACTTCTCTTCAGGGCAACGCTGGGTGTCTCGATTGTGGGAATATTCTTTGGAATTTTTTTTCTTTTCATCAACAGCGATCTGGCGATCCGGATCGCTGCGACACTCCTCGTGGGTATTGTCGGTATTCTCAGTTTTTTGAGGCACTCGGTATACTTCCGGTCCGATCAGGCCCGGATGGGCTGGCACCAGGAGCATCCGGAGTTCCAGATGGAAGTGGGCTTTGCAAACCTCGCCATCGGGGTCTGGGCAATCGCGGTCTCAGTGCTGAACTTCGGGGCGTCTGCCTGCGGCCTGATGCTTGCCGTTTATGGCACCTACCTGCTCTGTACGCTTGTTCTCCATGTGTACGAGGCAATGTCGAAAGATACTGTTGTACCGGAAGTCCGGGAGCGTATGATCCGAAGTATATTCTCTACGCTGCTCTTCGTCATCGCGCTCTTCGCGTTTGCGATTATTGCATTCCTGCAGACCGGTCCGGTCTGGTCCGTGCATATCTGATAGCCGGGAAATTTACGAAATCAGACAACGGCTTGCTGTCGGCCAGACCCTGATAAAACCGGGCTCTCCTCAACAGATCGGAATGACCGGCAGGATCCCGGGCGGGATTCGATCATCCGATACACCATTGGAAAGAGATCGTACCCGGATGAGATCTCACAGCAGGGCAGGGGTTGCCGGGTGAGGCCCGGGGGGTCCGGGACCAGTACTCAGATAAGCCCTGTACGTGCTCCGTTTGCCAAACGGGCGATCTGGATTTCCGGGTGGAGTGGAGATGATGTCCACGCCCATGAAGATTACATAGTATAGGACGTTTTTTCAGAAACGGAGCGATTTTAACCCCACTCGAACCTGCAAAATAGCGGGCCTGCAGCGCCCCCGTTTTCCGGGCATATTTCGAGTTGTGAAAAAATAACCTCAGCCCGGCGGCTTTTATGACCCTTTTGGAGGGTGCGGCTTTTTTACGACGGGAAGATGCAGACCGGTACAAGGCGGGTTTGGGAGCAGGATTCATTATGCACAAAGAACAACGTGGAGATAATGACTCGGTGCGATCAGTGCGGCAGCGAGACCCCGCTCCCGTTCACCTGCCAGCATTGTGGCGGGAAGTTCTGCCCGGACTGCCGGCTCCCGCCCAATCACAACTGTACCGGCATGGGAAGCTGGAACAAAAACCCCAGGCCATCTGTCAGCGTGAATTACGGCAGGAGGGGTGGAGTCTCCGCTACGGGCGGGGGATATATTCCTGATTCCCGCAATGGGAAACGGAAAACGCTGGCAGCGGGAATCCCGTACCTGATGATCATGGTCGTGATCATCATCCTTGTCCTGCTCGGGCTTGCCTGGTTGGCCCTTTCGGGAAACCCGGTCGGTTGATTTGTTGATAGTTCTGCACCTTTTTTATCCGAAGGCGTAAAAGAACTGGTAATACTCCGGGAGCCGTTTATGCGCCGCCTCTATGTCATCCTCACGATCTGCATTGTTATTCCGATTATGGCACTTCTGATAAATGCGGTCTTCCTGCATGCATCGGAGCAGACCCTCCTTGCAAAATCTTCCGGGATCCAGTACGGTCTCGACTCATCGCTCCCCCCGCCGAAATATTACACCGGCATCGATTTCGATACCCTGAAATCCAACCATCATCTCACGGTAATCCCGCTCAAAAGTTACCGGCAGCAGGTGACCAACTACAGCTGCGGTGCGGTGTCGGCCATGACGGTCATGGCATATTATGGCCATCCCCTGCCCAACACCGATGCGGAAGAGATACGTCTTGCCCACGAGATGAACCCGACCGTCTCCGACACCACCGGGATCAACCCCGTACAGATAACCACATGGTTCAATAAAAACGGCTGGAACGCGACCTGGGGGACCAACGGAACCTATGAGATGCTCCGCGAAAACCTTGCAAACGGTACCCCCACCATGGTGGAATGGATAGACTGGGGCGGCCACTGGGTTGTCCTCACAGGATATGACACCCGGGGGACCGAAACAATCTGGGACGATGTGATCAGTTTTGCCGATTCCGTTGACTGCCACGATGACCGGGTGGACGGTGTCACGTACTTCAACTACGGGGAGTTCGATGCCATGTGGTTCGATGCCCACTATTTCCCGGAGGGCATGAATAACCGGGTCTATGTTGTGGCTGTGCCAGGAACAGCCAAAGCCAGCTGATTGACGGGAGGATCAGATCTTGGTTATTTCTTTCCGGAAAACCTGATAACAACCCCTCATTTTTTTTATTTTTCGAACTATTTCGTAAGTAATGAACTGGATAGCCAACCACTTATGTCCATTCGCAAATTGTTCTGAAGCTTAAAGCAAGGATTTGGCATAAAACCTGCATAACCAACCAGAAGGAAAAACTATTAGCTCCGTTTTCTGTGAATTCCGGATTTTTATCCCTCCGGGTCTTGACCACTCGTACAAATGTTAAATAGATCCCGTTTTGTAACGATGATATAATTAAAAAAACCGAATAATCCCGAAACTTCATCCACAAGAAACGGTTGTTATCGACTATCTCTGTCGGGGATCATATGGTAAATCTTGCAGAACACCGCAAAAATCATCCCATCAGATATGCTAACCTGCCGGCCAACCAATAGCACACGAGCCGGGTTACAGAACCGCAACGAGCCTGTCCTGTAGATAAATGAATTATTGGAAATTCTCTGCGACTGCAAATGGTCGGGTCATATTGTGGTTAAACGAAGTTTCCTATAACTAAACTAATATATTGAAATTGATATGCGAGTGCGGCTACCATTATTGATATCCAGCATAATCTACAACATGTCCATCGTAAGCATCGATTGTAATCAACCCCCCGCAATTTGCTCCAGATACCATCCTGTTCACGTTAAAACCCCAAACAATTTCTTCATGATCATTCTTATCCTTCCATATACTTTGTCCAAGGGGTACTATTTCAGAGGGCTGGATATTTTCAATTCCTATTTTCCGTAAATAGGCCGCTGCATACTTCCAGGCCTGTTCTTCAGTCAGGGCAGAAGACCGGTTGGATCCATAGGATATTGTCCCATAAAAATGAGGAATAACTGTAGTCGATGCAATAATCATGGGAGCTTTTGTCAGGTCTTGTATCTGCGGTTGAGACGTCAGCTGTTGCGGTGAGGATGTCGAGTTAGGCGAATTAGATGGGGATATTTGCTGATCGGTTAAGTCAGGTTTCGAATTTTCGGTACATCCGCTTGTAAAAAGAATGAGACTAATCATAACGGAAAAAGTAATTATTACCTTAACAATGCCATTATGTTGCATTTTTCACCACTCATACAAATGGCTGGGACCACACGATATGTCCATCCTGCGCATCGACACTAACTGATGCCCGTTCCATCCCCAATTTACCCTTCCGCTCCATTCCGAAAGTCCAAGTCATATAAGGAACATTCTCTGTATCAAGGATAGTTTTAATGCCAAGAGATTTGATGCTCCCGGATTGATTCACATTTACACCAAGCGATCTGAACTTCGCGATTGCATATCCCCTTGCCTGATCTTCCGTCACCGTTGATGTCAGGGAGGTAAGCGATGTATGGGCATATACAGAGGGTAAATATATTTCATTGTAATCAATAATGTGCCCCGTATAGGGACTAACGCTGATAGATACTCCGTTTCCATCACGAAGCTCAGTCCGTGGACCTGATGCGTTGGACGAGCCGTAGAGGATCCCCTCCCAAGTGAAACAGAGTTGCCTGTCCCCACCACGGTCAAGCACTTCATTTCTTGTCAGTTTTATTCCCCGGGATTTTGAAATATTCCATAATTCCGGATATTTTTTCTTTGCAAATGCCTCGGCAATTATATAACCCTGTTTGAGATTGATGCTCTCTTTCCAGGACTTTGATCTTAGCTCGCTCCAAACCGCACTCTGAATCCGTCCCGTGGCATCATTCACGATGAAACTTGAAGAATCAGATCCTTTGAATTCATAGAGATCTGCGTAAGATTGATGCGTTTTTTTCTTGAATGTAATGTTCAGATCGGGTTTTTGTGAGAATAACCGGATAATATTCCTTTTTTGATTGAGTGATTGGTCTGAAAACTTGAGACTCTGTTTCTCAATTTCTGATGTTTTTTGTAAGGAATATACACTGGCCATCTGGTTTGAGTTAACAGTTTGTAATACCGTATTACAATCAGTTCCTGACGAATACAGTTCATCATAGTTACAATACTCTGTATAAATATCCGGCCAAGTAGCATAACGATTTTGGCAAAGGATTTGGTTTTTTACCGCATTCTTTGCGATATCATGTGCATAAAAAGGGGTAGTCTGGCCATCCATCTGATTCCAGAATTCTGTCCCATATTGTGGAGATAAATCCCATGAAAGATCTTTAGTCCATCCCATTGCACATTTTCCACCCTTATTAATGATCACATCGACCAAGTTTCCATTGGATGAACTCGTCAGACCCGTCTGACATCCCAAGAGTACTGCTAACCGCATCAGACTAAATGAAGAGATATCGTTGAAGTTATAATCAAGACTTCCATGTGCGTAATACCATTCATCCCTATCATCATTTACTTTAATCCCGCCTCCCCCATCTAATCCATGCCCATCAAAAAAGAATATTCCGTCGTTTGACAGCCGGTTTTGGATGTAGCTGCGCATATTGTTGGTTTGGTTGTAATATTTCGTTTCAGCACTATACCCAAGAGCCCTTTGTGCATTTGCAGCATCTTCAATGAAATTTTGTCGTGATATTCCTGTTCCGGATACATTAATCCCTTGAATGTTTGTTGCCTGACTCGACATTGACGCAGTCACTACCACATATCCAACCTTCACCGTCGTGTTACTCCCTCCCGCATTCGTCACAGTCAGGCCCACGTCGTACGCTCCCGCTGAAGCATATGTGTGCGACGGATTCTGTGTTGTCGCGACACCTCCATCCCCAAAAGACCAGTTCCATGAAGTTGGTACATTAGTAGATGTGTCATTGAATTGGACGGTAAGTGGGGCGATCCCTGTAGTGGGGGAGGCAGTAAAGGCCGCAACAGGAACTGGTGGAACAACCGATCCGATAGCCGATATTGAATAAATGATGAACGCACCCCAAGCATATCCAGAGTAGAAACGGATTTGGATATTATGAATGCCCGAATAGGTCGAAACATCAATATTTGTTATATAATGATCATATGAAGAATATTGGGTGTAAACCTCAGTCTCATCAACGAATACTGCCAGGCGGGTTACACCCTCATTTTCCGTCCAAGGGTCTGACAACAGGTCGACACTGAGTGTCGTCACGTTTGTCAAATCGACGTCCTGACCTAATCCTACATAGCAATTATTGGCACACAAACACCCGTAAACGGTTGGATATCCGAACCAATTCTCTAAAAGGATATACAATTCTTCCGGAGGACAGGTATTCACTACTGTCCAACCTGCGAGCCCGTCAAGGAAAAATCCATTGGTAACACGTTCTGTTGGATCGACTATGATTGGGTACCGCGCACCAGATAAATCGCCATTGATGGTGATTATCCGGTTTTCTTTATCCAAGTTAAAATCCATGTCGAACCGCTTGCCGGATGCATCAATTGCAAAGGGGCGGGGCATAACAACGATATCTTTCCCGTTGACATAGACTACAAGATTTCCCCACGGGTCGGAATTGATATCGATTGTATTATTTTGGGTAAGATTTGTAATTTTTTCGAAAATACGTGAAATATTATTGGTGTTTTTTTTACCGGATATTTTTAGAGGCAATACGCTCTCCGGCTCAGGGATAACTCTGTTTAAAATTTGGAGGTCGTATGAGTAACGGATTGTCCCCGGGGATTTAAGAATAATACGCTCCTTGATCAAATCCTTGTACAGTTCATGTTCTACAGCAGGATCAGTACCATAATGGCGTTTGTTTCCTTTTATTGTGGCCTTCCCACCGGTTTTCGACATCACGGGGTTCATGGTTATGGACACTCCGCCGATGGTATGGGTATATCCGGCACCGGTGAATTGTACACGGGATGTATTACTCAACATCACCGAATCAGATCTAATCGTTATCGGAATATCAACTGCAGTAACCTCTCCGGCATTACTATAGGGATTCACCTTTGCCATTGCGGGTGACATCAGAACACAACATGTGATGATAAGGATAATGAGGGAAAATCTCCCGATCATGCAATACCCCCCGAATTGTGCGAAATATTCGGATTACATTTCCTGAAAATAATCCCGGATGTTCTCGGATATCCGGGCAAATAACTGATAACGAAATAATCCATGCGCGAAGGAACCTCCGTTTATTCACATATCGGAGGCATGATTAAAAACTTCATGATTTCGAAGAGTCTATTGTTTCATGCCTACGGGCGGGACCGGGTTCAACAGAGTTTCGTCGCTTGGTGAACCTGTCCCTCATCTTTCGGGATAACCACCGGTTATCTACAAAGATAATTTATAATTAATATATTATATATGCTGGGACAATGCTCGAGCAAACGCTCCTAGAAAAATGACAGCCACTAAGTCAACTGGAAAATTCTGACGATAATTCAGGAAAACACGTCTCTGTTTGTTGAAGAAAATATTTTACAAAAAGGTACGCCTACTAAAAAATTATACAACTCTTGAAGTAGTCGAGGCCTCGATCCCTTTTTCCGTTATGATGAACGGCAGGAGCCGCTGGGGTGCTGCAGCATCCCGGATCTTATGAACGGCAAGCGTCCGCTCGATCTCGCTCTGGTGGACATCGGTCTTGAACTCGATGACGATATCTGCCGCCCGCATGATCCGGGTCATCTCCATCGGCGTATGAATCCCGGTATAGACCACAAACATCAGGTTCGCATTGCGTTTTTTAATCTCTTCGCGGGCGATCCGCAGGAATTTAAGGGCGCTGTCGATCCCGTATCTGATGACCATGGTCGAGAGCGAGTCCACGACAATCCGGCTTCCCGCCATCTGGTGAAGATACATCTCGGGGTGCAGTTCGGTTGCATCGATCATCCCGAGCTCAATGTCGCCATCGTTCATCAGGTACGACCCTTCTTCCCCGCCCTCCGCTTTCCAGAACTGGCCGGCCGCAAGATCAACACCGGCAAGAGGTGTCCCGTAGACCATGACGAGGGTCCCCTCGGGAAATCCTCCGTCAAGGAGGAGGTTGAGCCCGATGATGCCGGTAGTCCGTTTCTTTGTCCTACCGCTGATCGGGAGATCCTGAATGCGGCTTTTAGTATCCAAAAGGGATTACTCCAGTGAAAGTATTATTGACAGGTTCTAAAAAAGGTTTGTGGGATTTGGCGGGTTTTGTCGCAGAATATTCCGCCATTCTCCAATCAGGGCCCCAAATCTCCGAATTTTTTCCTGAGATCCCTTCTGAGCAGCTTCCAGCCATGGACCCGGGGGAGTGCATTGGTGATCACCAGCCGGCGCGGAATCTTGTAGCCTGCCAGGTGATCACGGCAGTAGGCTTCCAGCTCCGATTCCGACAGCGTGAAGCCGGGTCTGAGCACCAGAGCCGCAACCGGAACCTCGCCTTTGCGCTCATCCGGAATACCGAACACTGCCACATCCATCACGGCCGGGTGCTGGATGATGACATTCTCCACTTCTGTCGGGTAGATCTTCCAGCCCGACATGATGATCATGTCCTTTTTCCGGTCCGTGATGCAGAGGATCCCGTCATCGTCCAGATTCCCGATATCCCCTGTGAGGAACCAGCCGTCATGACGGAACACTTCACGGGTCGCATCCGGCAGGTTCCAGTACCCTTTCGCCACCGCGGGCCCCCGGAGCGCAATCTCCCCGTTCTCTCCCGATGAGAGTTCGTTTTCAGGATCCCCGGCATCCACGATTCGCAATTCGGTATACCCGACGGCAACGCCGACACTCTGGTACCCTTTGGTCAGGTGGGGGTACTCGGGAAGGGTTGTTGTGCCTGAGCCGATGACGATCGTCTCAGACAACCCGTACGAGTTTGCCACCGGAATATGATAGCGCCGGTCAAACGCTTCCCATACCGAGGGGAGGAGCTGGCCCCCGCCGGATATGATCACTCTTACGTTCTTCAGCTGCTCTTCCGTTCCCGGGGGTGCATGGACCAGGGAGTAGATGACCGGCGGCATGCCGGCAAGGACGGAAACCTGATATCTCTCTGCAAGAGCAAGGTATGAGTCCAGATCGAACCGCTCCATCATCACGTACGTGCCACCGGCCCGGATCACGGAGAGGCCCCACGAGAGGCCGACGTGGCCCATAGGATAAATTCCCAGGTAAACATCGACCGGCCGGAGCCGGAGGGCATCGCGTTCGGTATCGAGGGCCGTCATCCAGTTGCCATGGGTGAGCATGGCGCCCTTGGGCTTGCCGGTGGTTCCTGCGGTGTACTGGATATGGCAGAGATCTTCGGTAGAACAGTTGACCGCCCGCATATTCTGGGGGGCCGGGGGGAACGCGTCCCATGTGATCGATCCTTCACGGCTGCTGCCCGTTGCGATGATGTGGGCAAGCGTTGGTGCATGGCTCCGGATACCGGCAATGACCTCCACGCCCCTGTCATCCGTGATGACCGCACAGGCACCTGCATCATTGATCACATGCAGCAGCTCTTCCCCGCGATACACGATGTTGGTAGGAACCGCCACCGCGCCAATGCGCCAGATGGCAAAATAACTGATGAGATACTCCGGCGAACTGTCAAGGTAGATGCAGACCCGGTCCCCTTTCTTCACGCCGAGATTGCGGAGACCGAGACCGATCCGGTTCATCTCCTCCCGGAGTTTCTTGTAGCTGCAGGTCTCGCCCCGGGAAGGGCAGACCAGAGCTGCCTTTGCCTCGGGAACGCTTTTCGCATCGAGCAGGGTGGTGACGTTGGACATGAATATTCGCCGGTTCTTTAACAAATTTGGACGCTGATGTATATAGGTGTTCATTTTCGGGCCCGAAAGAGCAGGATCCCGGTTTTACTGTGTGGTTCCGGCCGTTTCCATGCCAAACTATTTGTGGTTTCTGCCCCGATGTATCAGTCTGAACGTTATGGAAGAAGAGAAGACGGAGCCACAGACCACCGGCAGCCAGCCCCGGCAGGGACAGACTCCCGGTGAACCGCGGAGAAACGACCGACGGGACCGGAGCCGGCACCCCGGTGGCCAGCGGCATCATTTCCGCCGGGACCAGCAGCCCCAGAGACCGGCGCAGGAGAAACCGCGGGAAGCCCCGGAAAAGGAGGCCGAAGCCGACGATGAAGAGACCGAGCAGGACCGGTCAAGCGCGTCCCAGCACCACCACCGGCGCGGTGGAAAGCCCCCGAAGAAGATCATTGAAGAATGGGCTAACGATCCTTACTGCGAATAGATACCGGAAAAACCTGCTGACAAAGTCGGTCTTCTTTCCCACTTTTTTTTAAATTTTTTCAGGCCGGACCGTGGTTTTGGCGTTACAGATCTGCTGATGCGGGATCGGGCCCTGTCCCTGTTCACAGGGAATCTACCAGCGCTCCGACACCGGCTGTTTGTACAATCCTTACCCCGATATTCTGCATATCCCGGACATTTGCCCGGTGTATCTCTTCGGATGCCGCCCCGGTTGCATCATCGATAAGGACAGCCGGGTAATTGTATGCGATGGCGTCAAAGACCGTTGTCCGGATACAGTTCGGCGTCTGGATACCGCAGACAACCAAGGTTGTTACACCAAGGGTCCGGAGCATCAGGTCAAGCTCCGTCCCGATGAACGCACTCATCCGGATCTTGGTTATGACGTACTCTCCGGGAAGCGGCGAGAGTTCGTCGATGACTGCGGCACCCGTGGTCCCTTCCACCGCAAATGGAGCGTTCATGAAGCGGTCCCTTCGGATGATCTCCACGTCCGACCCGTCCTTCCGGTGCACCCTGACCACATGAAAGACCGGCAGGTTCCGTTTTCGGAAAGCCGAGAGTACGGACCGTATCTGCGGCACAACGCTCCGGGCCTGGGCAACGTTGAGCGGTTTGTCCTCGAGAACAAAATCATTCTGCATATCGATTATCAGGAGTGCAGGTTTTCCCATCTTTTTCCCCGTTAGACTATTGAGAGTGTGGATATAATAACTTTCAATAACCTCCGGAGACTGCATGGAGCCGCTGCTGAATACTATCATTCTTGTCATTACCGGCCTGTTTGCAGGAACAACTTCCGGAATCTTCGGGGTCGGCGGCGGATTCCTGATGACACCGGTCCAGTACTGGATCTATACGTCAACAGGGATTGACAGCACGCTTGCAACCAGGCTTGCATTCGGAACCTCGCTTGCCGTCATGCTGCCAACCATGATCAGCGGCGCCACCGGCCACCACCGGCGCGGGGCGGTGAACTGGAAAGCGGCACTTCCCATGGGATGCGCTGCAGTGCTCGGAGGTTTTCTCGGAGGGACCGTTGCCACCCACCTGCCGGGCCAGCTGCTCCGGATCATCTTTGCGCTGCTTGTCACGGCCATGGCTCTCCGTATGATCTGGCATATCCATGCCTGCCCGGTCTGCGAGCCCCGCGGATCAACGCCCATCTACCTTCTCATCGGAATATCCATAGGATTCGTTTCAGGTATCGCGGGAATCGGAGGCGGCATCCTGCTCGTTCCCGTTCTCGTCATCGCTCTTGGGTACCCGATGCACCTGGCGGTCGGGACTTCATCTGCGTGCCTGATCTTCTCTTCAGCAGGTTCCGTTGCCGCATATATCATCAACGGGATCGGCGTTGGAGGTCTTCCGGCCTACTCGGTCGGCTACGTGGACCTTGTCACGTTTGCTCTTCTTGCCATAACAACAATCCCGCTTGCACGATTCGGCGTGCGGTGCGCCCACGGCTGCTCCGGCCGGACATTGCAGATAGTCTTTGCCGTATTCATGGCGCTCATCGGGATCCTGATGCTCGTGAGCGGATAAAAAAAGGTTACTGGTATTCCATGGGCTGGACTTTCTTCGGGAGCCCGCCTTTGAAGAACTGCTGGATCTTGCCGTAATAGTCCCGCAGGTTGTCGTTCATGGTCGGGTGGATCTTCTTCTGGGCATCGGCAAAATGCTGCCGGGTCACAACAGAGACGTTTTCCCGTATTGCGAGCATGCCGGCTTCCCTTGAGAGCGATTCGAGATCGGATCCGACAAAACCCTCGGTCTCGGCTGCAAGGAGGTCAGCAAGGCTGCTGCGGGCCGGATCCACAAATGCAAGATTCTTTTCTGCGAACAACTCGACGAGCCGCTTCCGGCGGAAGCCGGCGGCAAGGCCGGTGCTGTCTTCCGGTGCCGGCGTGACAAGCGGCCTGATCTCGTCTGCGGTGATCTGTTTGTCTTTGCCGAGTTTCTCTACCAGTTCCGCAATCCCATCCTCGGAGTACCGGTCCGTAAGGCCGACAATCTCTTCCAGGGTCGATCCCTCGACCGGCATGAAGCGGATGTGGATTGTTATGATCTTTTTCCGGTCCTCAAGCGTGGGCTCGCCGATGTAGACCAGGCGGTCGAACCGGCCGGCCCGGAGGAGTGCCGGGTCAACCAGATCGGGTTTGTTGGTCGCACCCATGATCACAACGTCCTTGAGTTCAACAAGGCCGTCCATCTCTGTCAGGATCTGGTTGAGCACATTATCAAGGGCCTGGGAGTTGTTCGAAGAGCCCCGTACAGGGGCTATCGAATCTATCTCGTCAAAGAAGAGGATCGACGGGGAGACCTGCCGGGCTTTCTTGAAAATTTCCCGGACCGCCCGTTCGCTCTCCCCGACCCATTTCGAGAGCAGCTCGGGGCCGCGAATCGGGATGAAGTTTGCACCGCTCTCGGAAGCAACCGCTTTTGCGATCAGGGTCTTTCCTGTACCGGGCGGGCCGTAGAGAAGAATCCCCCGGGGGGGTTCGATTCCCATGTCGTCCAGTTTCTGGGGATTCGTGAGCGGAAGCTCGACTGCCTCGCGCACTTCGGTCTTGGCTGATTCAAGGCCGCCGACATTCTGCCATTTCACGTGCGAGACCTCGAGCATCACCTCGCGCATCGCGCTCGGGCTCACATCCCGCTGGGCACTCCTGAAATCTCCTGCAAAGACTTTGAGGGTGTCGAGCACTTCCGCGGGGATCTCGTCTGCATCGAGATCCAGCTGAGGAAGATAACGCCGGAGGGCCCGGATCGCTGCTTCGCGGGAGAGGGCTGCAAGGTCCGCCCCGACAAACCCGTGGGTCTGCTGGGAGAGGACTTCGAGGCTGACATCATCCGCAAGAGGCATTCCCCGGGTGTGGATCTTCAGGATCTCGATCCGGTCAGGCTCGCTCGGGACACCGATCTCGATCTCGCGGTCGAACCGGCCGGGTCTCCTGAGCGCTGCATCGATGGCATCGACGCGGTTCGTGGCACCGATCACGATGACCTGGCCGCGCTCCTCAAGGCCGTCCATCATGGTCAGGAGCTGGGCAACCACTCGGCGCTCCACTTCCCCGGTCACTTCCTCGCGCCGGGGGGCGATTGAGTCCAGTTCGTCAATGAAGACGATGGAGGGGGCATTCTCCCGCGCTTCCTCGAAAATTTCACGGAGCCGCTGCTCGCTCTCCCCGTAATATTTCGAGATTACCTCGGGGCCTGCGATGTGGATGAAGTGCGCCCCGCTCTCGGATGCAACCGCTTTTGCAATCAGGGTCTTGCCCGTTCCTGGCGGGCCATAGAGAAGGACACCCTTGGGCGGCTCGATCCCGAGCTTCTGGAAAAGTTCCGGGTGCCGGAGGGGGAGCTCTATTGTCTCGCGAAGACGCTGGAGTTCGTCTTTCAACCCGCCGATATCCTCGTAGCTGAACCGCTTGACCCCCTCGAAACCCGCTGCCGGTTTGTCCGAGAACTCTATTGCAGTGTTCTTGGTGATGATGACGGCTTCCTCGGGTTCCACTTCGACAACCTTGAACCCGACGATCTGCGGCTGGATGAACGGCAGCCCGAGCATGATCGGGATTGTGTCGTTCTTGACGATCGGAAAATCGATGAGCCCGTTGACCACATGCGGGTTGTTGGCAATCGGGATCTTCTTGGGCAGATCCTCGGGGGGTGCGAGGACAACCCGCTTTGCCTCGATCTCGTCCGTGATCTTTGCAATTTTTACGGTATCGCCTATGCTGACACCGGCATTCTGCCGGGTGAAGTTGTCGATCCGGATCTTGCGCTGGTTCCAGTCCTCGACAAGCGACCGCCAGACCTTGGCAACAGTCCGGCGTTTTCCCTCGATCACGACCAGATCGCCGGGCGAGATCTTCAGGAGCAGCATCGTCTCTGGATCCAGCCGGGCTTTTCCGCCACCCTGATCGCCGGGATATGCGGAATCCACCCTCAATTGCACTTCAGCCATTACCTTAAAGGTCATATACGCAGGGATTTATAAGTACTGTAAATGCGAGTCCTCATTCTTGATCCCTTCAGCGGCGCGGCGGGCGATATGATAACGGGAGCTCTGCTCGACTGCGGGGCGGACCGGGACACCGTAGTACGGGCGATGCAGTCCGTAGTGTCAGAGCCGGCGATTAACCGGGTCACCCGGGCCGGGATCCAGGCGCTGAAAGTGGACACCCGGTCCACGCCGGCCCACCGGACCCTCGAAGATGTGGAGAAACGGCTGGATCACGCTTCCCCCCACGTCCCGGCACCGGCGCTCGCCATGGCCCGCAGGGTTTTCAAGCGAATCAGTGACGCGGAGGAGGAGGTTCACGGACACCATGTCCATTTCCACGAGGTCGGAGCTGACGATGCAATCGCAGATATCATCGGGGCCTGCACGGCCCTCCATACTCTCGCCGTAGACAAGGTACAGGTCCTGCCGGTTACGCTCGGCCACGGGACCGGGACCGGTTCCCACGGCACGTTCCCGATCCCGGCTCCGGCAACCGCAGCGATCCTGAAACATTCGGGCCTTGCCACGATATCCGGCATACACACCGGCGAACTCTGCACCCCGACCGGTGCCGCTCTCCTGGCTGAATTTGTCACAAGGGGTGTCGAGAACCTGCCGGCGTATACCATCATCGCCACCGGGTACGGGGCCGGCACCCGGGACCCGAAACATACCCCGAACGTGCTCCGGGCAATGATCGTTGAGACGACCGCGGACAGTTCCGGCAGAACGATGCCTGAGGATACCGTGGATCTCCTTGAGACGAATGTCGATGATGTGAGCGGTGAAGTGATCGCCCACGCCATTGCGCAGTTCATGGATGCCGGTGCACGCGATGCCAGCGCTACGCCCATCGTCATGAAAAAAGGCCGGCCGGGATTTCTCATCAGGGTGATCAGCCATCCGGACACCAGCTCCGCTCTTGCAGAACTGATGGCCCGGGAATTCGGCACGCTCGGGATCCGCTGTATCCCGGCAGTCCACCGCTTCATTGCCGAAAGGACTATCGAGACCATTGATGTTGAAATTAACGGGATCCACCGGAAGGTACCGGTGAAATGCGGATGGATGCACGGCTCGGTCTATACGCTCAAAGCAGAGTTTGAACCGGCACGGGAACTCTCTGTGGAACTCGGGCTGCCCGTCCGGGAGGTCATCAGGGCAATTGAAGCCGCCGGCCGGACCTGGATGAAGGAACAGCGGCAGACCACCGGGACCGGTGCCCCATGAAAATCGATCGTCAGACCAGCGGCGATCCGGCCTTCGATGCACTTCTCGGGGGCGGGTTCGAACCCAGGACCGTTACCCAGCTGTATGGCGAACCGGCCAGCGGAAAGAGCACGATCTGCCTTGTTGCCGCTGTTGCTGCCCTGCGGGCAGGGCAGACCGTCATCTACATCGACTCGGAGGGGTTCTCCATTGAGCGGTTCCGCCAGATCGCAGGCGCAGACACGGAAAAGATCGCGGATCGCCTCTTCCTCTTCGAACCCCTCGATTTCGAGCACCAGGGAATGGTAATTGCCGAAGCTGAAAAGGTCTTGAAAACCCACAAGCCCGGGCTTCTCATCATGGACTCGGCAACCGCTCTCTACCGGACCGATCTCGAAAAAGGAAGGGACGCACTCCAGCTCCTCACAAAACAGATGATTTTTCTGCTGGGTTATGCAAAACGGTACGAACTCCCGGTCATCATCACCAACCAGGTCTACATGGACCCGACCCGCAATACCTGGTTCGGCCTCGGGGGGTTTGCGCTCGAACATCTCTCGAAAGTGATCGTCCGTCTCGAAAAAACCGAGAGGGAGGGCCTGAGAAGGGCCCGACTGGTCAAACACCGCTCCCGGCCCGAAGGTGCCTCTTTCGAATACGAGATAACCGAGACAGGCATCCGTTCACGCACCTGAATGCGCGAATGCAGATTCTGGCATATGCAATTATTAATATTATAATATCTATATCATCAGAAATCCGAAATTTGAGGATCGCATGGCGTTGTCAAGGGAGATCACTGCCCGGATCAAGGACTTGTTAGCCAGAAATCCGCAGGGGCTCAGTATCACGGATATTGTAAAATCCATTGAGATAAATCGCAACACGGCAGGACGGTACCTCGACAGCCTGCTCGTCTCCGGCCAGGTAGAGATGCGCCACTTTGGCATGGCCAAGATCTACTCTCTCTCGGAACGCATGCCGGTCTCTTCGGCTCTCTCCCTCTCTTCGGAATTCGTCATGCAGCTCGACGGGAGCCTGAGGATTGTCTATATCAACGCCCCGTTCGAACACCTGCTCGGCCTGGAGAGCAAAGATCTCCTGGGAAAGAATATCGAATATACAAAAATCCCCCAGGTGCTGGATACGGCTTTCCCCCGGGTCCTTTACCGGCTCAAAGACGGGGTAGCCGGGGCAGAGTACCAGGGAGAACTCGAGATCCCGGCCCTGGGGCGGATCTTCTCATGCCGGGTTGTCCCGATTGTCAATACCGAGGGTCATAAAGGGGTGTCAGCGATCCTTGAGGATATCACGGACAAGAAAACTGACGAGGAAGAGCTTCGCAGAAGTGAGACCCGGTACCGGGTCCTTGCAGAGGCCTCAAGGGACCTGATCTTTGTCATTGACCGGAATGACCGGATTGAATATGTCAACAGCTTTGCAGCTGCATTCGTTGGCCGGAGACCCGATGACCTTCCTGGCATGCAACGGAGTGAGATCTTCCCGGACAGAACCAGCAAACGGCAGCAGGAACTGCTTGACCGTGTCTTCTCAACGGGTCAGCCGGTGAGGAGTGAGGGGCCCCTGTACCGTGACAAGGAACTCCGCTGGTTCGATCATTTCCTTGTCCCGCTCATCGATCGGGACGGGACCGTCCAGTCTGTACTTGGGATCTCCCGCGACATCACCGAACGCAAGTGGGCAGAAGAAGAGCTCTTCGATTCCCGCCAGATGCTCCAGCTCGTGCTCGACACAGTACCGGTAAGGGTATTCTGGAAGGATAAAAACCTGGTTTTTCTGGGATGCAACCGGTCATTAGCCCTTGATGCAGGTTACGAGAATCCGGCCGAGCTTATCGGAAAAACAGATTATGATCATGCCTCAGCTGCAACGGCAGACAAGTTCCGCAAAGATGACCGGGCAGTCATGGAGTCCGGAGCGCCCAGACTCAACTTTGAGGAGGAGCAGATCAGGCCGGACGGCAGTCACGCATGGCTTCTGACCAGCAAGGTTCCATTGCGAAACAAAGCCGGGGATATCATAGGAATTCTCGGTACCTACGACGATATCACCGGGCGTAAACGGGTGGAGAGCGAACTCCGTCTGCGGGAAGAGCAGTACCGTTTCATGGTTGACAATTCCCTCGACATCATCACCCGTGAGACTCCCACCTGTATCTGCACCTATGTCTCTCCTTCGGTAACACCGATACTGGGGTATTCAGTCCAGGAGTCCCAGGGTCTCTCCCTGTTAGCCCTCATCCATCCTGATGATATTGCCCGGGTGCAGAACGAGCTTCACGCATTGATCAACAGTGAGAGAGTGAACAGTCTGTCAACGTTCCGCTTCCGGCACAAGGACGGACGGTACCTCTGGTTTGAATCCACCCACAATGTCATCCGGGATGAGAGAACAGGCGCAATTCGGGAATTTTTAAGCATATCCCGGGATATCACCGCCCGCGTGCTCCTGGAAGAGTCTGCCCTCCGCCGCGACAGGATCCTCCATGCATTCAGCGCAGCTTCGGGATTTTTACTCACCGGCCGGACAAAGGATCCCTTCCCCCGCGCACTCTCAACAATGGGCGAGGCAATGGATGCGGATGCTGCCTATATTTACCGGGACTCTTCAGGATCCGCTGAAGGAGTCACCCGCCCGCAACGGCTGTTCCGGTGGACAAAAGATCCGGTACAGGATCCGGGTTATAACCGGGATGGCGGGCTCTTATTCCCGGCAATGTGGTCGGAGCGTCTTGCATCGGGCAACTGGATTGCCGGACCCCGGACCCGTTTCAGCAGGGCTGAACAACGGGTCCTGGACGACAGGGGAATTCAATCCGTCCTCATCGTTCCAATCCAGGTTAAAGGAATGTACTGGGGGTTTATCGGGTGCAGCAACCTGCATGCGGAAGATGAGTGGGGGGAGTCCGAGATCGATATCCTCATGACCCTTGCAGCAACCATAGGGCTCCTGCTGGAACGGGAGAATCCCGCGATCGTTCCGTGATATAATTTCAACCCGGTCTGTCCTCTAAAAAAAGAATTCAGTTATTGTCATGTGGAAAAACCCGGCTCCCCGCGTGAGATCAGACGGGGATCATCCCGACAAAAACGGTCCGGGCCGGTCCTTCCATGGTCGTCTTCTCATTGAAGCGGATGGTAAGCGGACCCCCCCGTGTCTCCACGTTAACGGCCGGCCCTGCATGCCCGAGCTTGTGGACAACTGCAGCAGAGGCGGTGGCACCGGTGCCGCAGGAGAGTGTCTCACCTTCGACACCCCGCTCGAAAGTGCGGATCCGGATGCTGTCCTCGCCGGTCCTCTCGACAAAGTTCACGTTTGCTCCCTTCGGGAAACTTGCGTGACTTCGGATGGGCGGGGCAACTGCCATCAGGTCGATTGCATCAACGGAGTCCACGAGGACGACCGCGTGGGGCACCCCGGTATTGACCGCGTAAACATCGAAGTTCCCGATCCGTTCCTTGTATTCGCCGGAACCGGTTGCGGGGATGTCTTTTCTGGTGAAGAGAGGAGTGATCATCGTGATCGTTGCAAGGAAGTCCTCATCGCGATAGCTCATGACAACATCCATCTCGCCGGCCGGTGTCTCGACGGTGCAACGCTCTTTCGCGTACCCTGCATCATGAGCGAACTTTGCAAGACAGCGGATGCCGTTACCGCACATCTCCGCTTCGCTCTCATCGGGCTGGAAGATGCGCATCCGGAGATTGCCTTTCTCGGTTTTCGACAGGAAGATCACACCGTCCGCACCTATTCCGAACCGCCGGTCGCAGTAGATCGCAGCAAACTGTCCTTTCATCTCATCCGGTATGACCGGGCGGGAGCACTCATCGATTAAGATAAAGTCGTTCCCGTTTCCCTGCAGTTTGGCAAATGGTATCTCCATATTTTTCTCCTCATTACGCACCATTGCCGGCACCGGCCCTGCAATGATTCGGTTTGTGTATTCCACATCGCTCTCAGGAGACAATAAAATCTTCGGATTCGCACATCCGTCGAAAGATGGTGAAAACCGTCAGGTCGGAGAAGGAGGGGTGGGGTGTATGCTCAGTCTTCGTGATTGTTATTGAGAATGAGATCGTTATGGAACTCCTCGATTCCCCAGCCAAGGTACTCCCTGATGATCACATAGGCCATCTGCGGCGGGATCACTCCCTGTTCGGTGACGATGAGATCGATATATTCCGCCGGGGTGATGTCGAATGCCGGATTGCGGACCGTTACGTTTTTGAGAGTCTTTGCGATCTCATCCGGCAGCACTTCGGCCGCTGCTCTCTCCTCGATCTGTATCAGCTCCCCGATGACCGTCCGCGGTGCAAACTTGTAGGTCTCGGCAGCCACGAGAACATTCACCCGGGCCTCGGCAGCAGTATGGGCCACCTGGGAAGTCCCGATCTTGTTAACAACCGCCCCGTTGACGGTGACCGCATCGGCCCCGACAACCACGAGATCGATATCGTTGATGAAGGATCTGACTGCCGAATCGACAATGAAGTTGGTCTTGATCCCGGCATCGTTTAAGGTCCTGATCGTGATATGCCCCTGGTTTCTCGGCCGCACTTCGGTTGCAAAGACCTCAATCTTCTTGCCGCTCCGGTGGGCCTCGATGATGCACCCGAGCGCTACTTCCGAGTTGCAGTGCGTGAGGATGACATCCCCGTCACGGATATGGCGGGCTCCGAACTCCGCGATCCGTTCAACTGCGTGCTGAGAGGATCGGATGAACTGTTCAGCACGTCTGACCACACTGGACCGGGCTTCGTCCGCGGTCTTCGCATCCCCAATCCCGTTCATCACGATGTGGACCGCGTTCGGTAGGGAGACAGCCGTGGGACGGGTTGCGACAAGGATGGCGGCGGCCTCTTCCATCTCCCTGCGGAACAGAGCCGCATCCGGGGCCTGGACAAGAAGGGCATGGTCCCTCAGGGCTTCGGCTGCGGCCCGTGCGATCCTGCCGGCACCCCGGATCTCCATGCTCTTTATCTTCTCTGCGGTATCAGTTACGATCATCAGATTCAATCATTGAATATCATAAGGAAATACATAGAGTTTCTTACCGGGTGATTTCCATATCGGTTGCCGTGGTCTTTGACAGTGCCGGAACGCTCCTGAACACGTACCGGGTTGCAAAGGATATCTGTAATAAAAAACTCCTCCCGGGCATCGAGACAACAACCCTCACCTTCAGCTCGCCGGACCGGGTCCTCATCGTCCTGCCGGTCCATTCCAAGGACCTCATGGCCACCCTGCCGGACACCCTCCTGTCCCAGTACCTGATCGACCGGCATATCGGTTTTGGTGTCAGCTGCACCCGGAAGATCCTGACTGCCGAGGATATCGGCGATGTTCTTTATGAGGACCGGAGGGCACGTGCCGGAGATCTCCAGGAATGTATCCGGAATGTCTGGTCGGTCTGCAAGGAGGAGTACATGGTCACCCTCAACAGCGGGGCGATCATCAACATGGCGCACAAGGCGGTCGAGTTCACGATCACGGCCGGGGGATGGCCGTTCCCGGGAGCAAAAGAGACGATCACTGCCCTCCATCGCATGGGAGTCCCCACGTTCATCGCATCCGGCGACCGGGTCACAAAACTTGAAATGATGGCCGATCATTTCGGCATCCCCCGGGATCGCGTTTACGGAGTGGCAACACCCTCGGTGAAGGCCCAGATCGTCAGCGATCTCCGGCAGGAATATGATCGCGTATTGATGGTAGGGGATGGCATCAACGACCTCTTTGCCTTAAGGAATGCCGACATCGCAATCCTGACAGTCGAGCAGCCGGGGGAGCGCCCGGAAGAACTTTTCAAGGAAGCAGATTTCGTGGTGAAGAACGTAAGCGAAGTCAGGGGCATTGTGCAGGATCTGCTCGGGCCCGGTAAAATTTGCGATCGTGACGGGAGCGGTGCATCATATAAAAGGTAATATGCGACTTCTGTCACATTAGATACAAGAGTACTATGAAGGCTCCATTGATCACGGTCGAAAACCTCTGCATGGATTTTGATGGCGAGAGGGTACTCAAAGATATCTCTTTTGAGATTGCGGAAGGAGAGATCCTGGGGATTATCGGCAGGAGCGGGGCGGGAAAGACGGTCCTGATGCACCTGATCCGGGGTGTTGAGCAGCCCCCGACCAGCGGCCGGATCATTTACCACGTAGCAGCCTGTCCCGGTTGCGATTACCTGGATGTGGCCAGTTCTGCCGGGAAGAGCTGCCCCCATTGCGGCGCAACGCTTGCCTCCCTTGACGTGGATCTCTGGAACGAGAAGAACGAAACGCTCACCCGCAGGGTTATGCGCAGGACCGCTATCATGTTCCAGCGGACCTTTGCTCTCTATGGCGACGACCGCGTCATAGAGAACGTCCTTCACGCCCTTGACGATATCAACTACCCGCAGGAGAAAGCCATAAGCCGGGCAGCGGATCTCATCGACCAGGTGCGACTTTCGCACCGGATGATGCATATCGCCCGCGATCTTTCAGGAGGCGAGAAGCAGCGGGTGGTCCTCGCCCGCCAGCTGGCAAAGGAGCCCTTCATGCTGTTTGCCGATGAGCCGACCGGTACCCTTGACCCGGGAACCGCAAAGGTCGTCCACTCGATGCTCACGGAAGCAGCGAAGACCAATAACATGGGCATAGTCGTTACCTCCCACTTCTCGCAGGTGATAGAGGATGTCGCCCACCGTGCAATCCTGCTTGCCGATGGCGTCATTGCAAAGATCGGCACACCAAAAGAAGTCATTTCAGAGTTCATGAAAGGGTTCGACGATACCGAGAAGTTCGAGGAAGCAGAACTTGGCGAACAGGTTGTCGTTGCCCGGGATCTTGTCAAGCGCTACATCTCAGTGGACAGAGGTGTTGTAAAAGCGGTCAATGGCGTCTCGTTCGAGGTGTCAACAAAGGAGATCTTCGGTATCATCGGCAAGAGCGGGGCGGGAAAGACCACGCTCTCCGGTATCCTGGCCGGCCTTGTCGAGCCGACCAGCGGCGAGATCAATGTCCGCATCGGGGATGAATGGATCGACATGACAAAGCCCGGTATCGAACAGCGGGGCCGGGCCACCGGGTATATCGGCCTCCTCCATCAGGAGTACGATCTCTTCCCCCACCGGACCGTGCTCGACAACCTGACCGATGCAATCGGCCTTGAGTTCCCCAAGGAGCTCGCCATGCGCAAGGCCTTAATCACGCTCAGGATGGCAGGCTTCACGGAAGAGAAGAGCAAAGAGATCCTGGACCGGATGCCGGCCCAGCTCTCTGAGGGAGAACGGCACCGGGTTGCCCTCGCCCAGGTGCTTATCCGCGAACCGAGAATCGTGATCCTCGATGAGCCGACCGGTACCATGGACCCGATCACCAAGATCGATGTCAAGCATTCGATCATGCACTCCCGCGAAGAGATGGACGAGACCTTCATCGTTGTATCTCATGACATGGATTTCGTGCGGGACATCTGCGACCGGCTTGCCCTGATGCGGGCCGGCAAGATTGTCCAGATCGGGAAGACCGCCGATGTTCTTGCCATCCTGACCGAGGAAGAGAAGAAGGTCATGGGCCAGCAACAGCCGCCGGCCTGAGGTCGTAGATGCCTACGATCCATCTCGATGGAAAGAGGCTGGAGATCGGGAATGGAGTTACGCTTGCGTCCCTTCTTCCCGATCACCCGAAAGATTGTGCTATCGGGATCATCCGGCCTGCAGCACAGCAGAAGACCGAGACAGGAAGTCTTGCCATCAGGACAACAGCCGGTGAGGTGACCATTGAGATCGGGGGCGGGAATGCGGGTCTCTTCGAATCCCCGGGAACTACTGAAAGGCTCGTTCTTCACTGGGGAGACCGGTACGCTGCGGCATTCGGGCCGTTTCCATCGGCAATCCGCCCGCAGAGAAAGCAGCACCTGTACGAACGGGGCGATGTCATCCTCGGCTGCGGGGGATACGATCCGGCCCGGTCTTATCTCATTTTTTCCAAGAGCCGGCATTCGGCAGACCATGGTGCCGATGAAAGCGGGGGCATCATCGGCAAAGTGGTGAGCGGCAGGGCGGTCCTCGACCGCTGGACAACCGGCGATCGGATTACCGGGATCGAGCCGGTCATCAGCTGGGCCGATACAAGCCGTTCGTTCACCACTACCGACATGACCCTCGTTCCCGAGGACGGGATGCAGATCGTGACGTACGTGGAGGTGATGGCACAAGGGTATACGCCCGAACGCATCACCACCGAGGCGGCCGGGAGCGTGGAGCACATGCTCCTCGTACTCCAGCGCGGAAGGTTCGTGACCGGACGGGCCACAAGCACCCACATCATGGACCCGCATCTTGCCGGAACAGAGGATGTGCCAAAAGAGTTCCGCCGCCCCCGCCGGGAGGGAACGGTCACGGTCAGGACAACCGGGAAGTCTGCCGGGGGGGTGTACATTTACCGGGCGGATGTCCCCAGCAGCCTTGTCCACAGCGTTGTCGGTCAGGTTGTCCATGGTATCGAACTGGCTAAACTTGCAAAGGAGCACGATGTGCTCTCCGTGCGGGTGCTACCGGCCCGCATCGATCTCCTCGGACTTCCCCTCGCCCAGGCACAGGATCTGGCCACTGCCCGTGGTGTCACGCTTAAGGCCGACAAGACCGAAGGGAACCGGATTGTCGTATCCCAGGAGCCGGGAACAACGCTGGATGTCTTAAACGAACGCCTCGTCACCGTGACAACCGCCCCGTCAGAGAAAGTGATCGATATCGAACTGGACGATGAAAACGCACCCCTCAGCTGTGAGGTCTTCAGGAGGTTTACCGGGCTCAAGGAGCACGATGCCGGCATGATGCCGGTCTTCTTCAAGTTCGAGGACACGGTCCTCTTCAAGCCGGCTATAGCGCCGGGCACCAAGATAATCCCGGAGAACCCGCCAAAGGACGAGGTGCCCGCAGCAGCGCTCGCGATAACGAACGATTCCCGCAAGGGAGCGGGTCTTGTCGGCGTGCGCCTCATAGCCAACCGGGAGTTCGGCCCTACATCTGAGCCGTTCGAGGGGACTAATTTGATCGGACGCGTGATCGATACGGAGAAACTTAAAAAACTCAAGGAGCGGGAGACCGTGTATGTCAGGGAGGTGAAGCGGTGACAGACTATACACCGATCCATGTCGGAACTGTCACGAAATACGTGGTGGTGGAGTCGTTCGAGATCACGCCTGCGGATCTTGCAATCCGCGGGTACGAGATCTCGAAAGGAGCCATGATCAAGGAGACCTGTTTTGGTCTCGTTGTCAGCGGAAAGGAAGAGGAGGTCGACCGCATTGTTGAAGGTGTCCGCACGATGGACCCGGATCACATCTTTGTCAAGGACCGTGGGTTCCCGCCCGGGGATGCCCGGAGGTGCCGGGCAAACCTCGGGGGTGCCCGGCCCGGGTACAATGGCCTGGAGTTCGAGATGACCATAATCCCGTTTGTCTCGCACGGGCTTGAAGAGATCAAAACCCGCGATGCGGCAACAATTTCCCCGCCGGACAACCCACTCGAACAAACGTCCCTCGATATCTCCCGACTCAAGAAACTCATGGAAGCACAGGAGTCCTGAAATGGCAAAAGTATTCATCTACCCTGCAACGAGCCTGATCCTCTCTGATATGGTGGCACGGTTCGGGCACACGCCCCTTTCATCCGCAACTGCCATCCGCGAACGCGTCCAGACCGCAGGACTCGAATCCCCTCCGCTCCAGATCACTCCCGAAGAGCCCAAAAAAGGGCTGAAGTGGGCGGCAGTCGAAGTGCCTGCCGGTGTGCGGGGCCGCATGTCCCTGTACGGGCCGATGATCGAGGCCTGCGAGGCAGCCATCATCATCAACGATGCTGATCTCGCGTTCGGGTGCATGGGGTGTGCCCGTACGAACGAACTGATCAAGTTCCTCCTCCACCAGAAGGAGATGCCCCGGCTTGAGCTGAACTACCCGAAGAACGAGGAGGAAGGCGTGAAGTTCGTATCAGCCATCAGGCAGTTCTTAACCGGGCTTGGAGGAGCGAAATGACCCAGCCGGTGCGGATTGCGCAGCTCTCCTGCGGACCGGAGTATTCCGGTATCCAGCACGAGATCGATTCTGCTGCAAGTGAAGTCGGGGGCCAGATCTTCTTCCCGGATGTTGCCTTAAAAGATATCCGCCGGGATTTCGATAAATTCGGGCTGGATGTGAGGAGCCCGGACTTAAAACTCGCCATTGCCCGGGCCATGGCGCTCGTTGAAGGGCGGGTGGAGGCCGATGCCGTCTTCATCGCCACCTGTTTCCGGTGTGCCGAGGCGGCAATTGTCCGGAACGAACTCAGGCGCTACATCAACGAGCATTCGCGCCTGCCCGTTGTCAGCTACTCGTTCACCGAGAGGACAACCGCAGGAACGCTCCTCACGAGGATGGAAGCGCTCACGACCATTGCCCGGCGCCGTGCCCTGCTCGCCCGGGAGGTCCAGAAAGGGCTCACCCTTGGCCTTGACTCGGGATCTGCAACAACAAAAGCAGTCGTGATGCGGGACAACAAGATCATCGGCACGGGCTGGCAGCCAACGACCGAGGTTTTGAAAAGTGCAAACGAAGTGATCGCCCATGCTCTTGCGGAAGCCGGTGTCACCCGCGAAGAGATCCAGGCGGTCGGGACAACGGGTTATGGCCGGTTCCTCGTGGGAAAAGAGATCAACGCCGATCTCATCCAGGAAGAACTCACGGTCAACTCGAAAGGAGCAGTCTATCTCGCCGACCGCCAGCACGGTCCGGCAACAGTCATCGATATCGGGGGTATGGACAACAAGGCAATCTCGGTCATGGATGGTATACCCGGGGTCTTCACCATGGGCGGTATCTGCGCCGGCGCCAGCGGGAGATTCCTTGAGATGACGGCAAAGCGCCTCGGTGTGGAGATCACGGAACTGGGCCCGCTCTCCATGAAAGGCTTTGGTGACCGGGTGCCGATGAACAGTTACTGCATCGTCTTTGGCACGCAGAGCCTGGTCAATGCCCTGGCCGCCGGCAGCACCCGGGAGGATGTTGCTGCGGCTGCCTGCCATTCGGTTGCCGAACAGGTGTACGAACAGCAGCTGCAGGAAGTGGATATCAAGGAGCCGGTGATCATGGTCGGGGGCACATCGCTCATCGAAGGGCTCGTCCATGCCATGGGCCAGCTCCTCCAGACCAAGGTGGTCGTGCCGCCCTACTCGCAGTATATCGGCGCCGTGGGATCTGCACTCCTTGCATCAGGATTCATAAAGGACGATTAGATGTACGCCATCGAGTACTTTGAGGTGGAATGCCCCGAGCCGCTGGGCGCTGAGTACTACCGGCAGATCGCAAACGACGTGCTCCTTGACCATAATCTGTTAAAAGTCGTAAGCAAGCTCCACATCTGGATCGATCCCAAAGTCCCGATCTTTGTCGCAGTCGGGACACTCAAGCGGATCACGACCATTGTCCGGGTCCGGGATCTTGCAAACGTGAACCCCCAGGAAGGCAAGATGACGCTCGTTATTTCCGATGAGACGTACCTGGCCCCGATGCTGAAGATCTTCTGGGAGCGCTTCGGGAAGGACAAGGTAGAGCAGCCCGACCGGTTCACCATCATTCTCTACGATGTCCCGGTATCCGCTCAGGAGATCGAAGAGATTATTGTTGCCGACCCGAGCGAGTCCCTCTTCAAGGACCTGATCTACGCGCTCCGCTGCATTGCCCCGGAGGGCTTCCGGCTAAAGAGCGAGCGTTTCTCAACCGAGAAGTTCTCGTTCGTGGCAAGCGAGAACACCCTTCCCGAGAATACCGATGAGCTCGTGAAGGAGAAATTCGCGCTGATGGGGGAGACGCCATGACGCTCGTTCCGGTCACCTACAAGGGGGGCATCTACCAGCACGACGTTGTCGTCGATCTCATCGAAGATCTCGGGGGGTATATCGTCCAGAAGCACATGATCGCCCAGGAGGTCGTGCTCCAGTGCTTTGTGCCAAAGGACGATATCGAGCTCATCCGCGAGATCTCGCGTCCCCTCTTTGGCGAAGTGACGGATTCGCCCCTGGTCGGGACCGAGATCGCCGTTGTGAGCATGAGTCTTGAGATCCACCACCTTCCCCACCCGTCCTGCGATATTGCCGAGTATGTCCGCAGGCTCGGGGCGAAGAGCAACATGGTCAGCCTTGCCCGGGGCCCCGGGAAGCGGATCGCGGGGCTCAACGATGAGGAGCGGGACGTCATCAACGAGCACGACATCGCAGTCTACCTGCTCGGAAACTTCGAGCACTGCATCGAGTACAAGATGCCCACGCTCCGTCGGGGAATCGAGGTGCCGATCGTGCTCTGCGGGGGCCCGGACATCGAGACCTTAAAAAAGATCATCAGCCCGCCGGTGGACGGGTATGTCGGGAACGTGGGCAGGTTCATGCGCCGGACCAAGGAGGCTGAGGAACTCTCGAAGCTCGACGAGGTTGTTGCAGAGATAACCCGGGTGCTGGAGAAGCGCCGCGAGGAGATTGCAAAGGATCCCCTCTCGGTCTCGCCGGCCCGGCTTTTGGGCCTCATCCGGGAGAAGGTGCCGGCCATCCTGGATGTGACCTCGCCAACGCCTCTTACCGTCCAGATGGCAGGGCTCCGGGTGAAACTGCCCTATGATACGTTCGCCGCGGACCTCAGGAAGATCGAGATAGAGGACGGGATACTGCTTGGAGACGTGGCCGAGATCCTGCCCTCGCGGATGCGGGATTATATCCTTGTCAGGATCCTCCCGTTCTCCGAGACCAACGTGGTGGTGTGAATGGGAAAACCCGCAAAAGACCAGTTTGAGAAACGGCTTGCGCAGATTGTTGCGCAGGGCGCCGATGTAACAGCAGAAGAATGGCTGAAAACGATCGAGGAGGAGTACGGCAAGGTCCCGCTCATCTTCAAACGGATGAGCGAGCGACCCGAGGTTCTCATCTCCCACCTTCTCTATAAGGGCACCGTGGCCCAGACAAGCCCGCTCGACCCGAAGTACGTGGAGCTGATCAGCATGGCGGTGGGGGCAGCCCTCAAGTGCCCGCACTGTACCGGCTACCACATGCAGGCGGCACTCAAGATGGGAGCAACCCGCGAGGAGATTCTTGAAGTTATCCTGTTGTCCGGCATGATCTCGAACTCATCTGTTCTTGCCAATGCATACCGGATTGTCGACGAGAAACTGGAACGGTGCATCCCGTGCGAAGTGAAAGGTGTAGGGGAGAAGGCCAAAGAAAAGAAGGCACCCGTGAAGAACGCGGTGGAAAAGAGATCAGCCCGGAAGAAAGCAGCGCCTAAAAAGAAGTGATGAAGAATCCTTTTTTTTCAAATCAGGATCTGGTGTAATAATTACCAGGTAACGTCCGGATGAATATTTTAATTCAGGGTCTGATTGATCCGGATCAGGTTTTCAATCACGATCATGATCGCGATTGATTTTTTAAAATCAAAGCTTGATTGAAAAATAAAAGTCAAAGTCTGCTTGAAAATTTTTAATCAAAGTCTGGTTGCGAAAAGTTAAACGGTTCTGCATAAGTCCGAAGAGGGCAGGTCACGACGGAGGCCCGATCACAAATGCGGTTTTTCAATCAAGGTCTGCTGAAAAATTTTCAATCAAAGTCCGGTTGAAATTTTTCATTCAAGGTTCGATTGAAAAATAAAAATCAAAGTCCGGTTGATCTGCGATCAGTTTTCAATCGGGATCGTGGGCTTGGCATTTTTTGACTGGGATTTTCTCTGCATCCACCTTTTTCCTCACCCTCACATCCTTTTAAACAACCGGTACCCACCTTTACCATAATGTGCGGGATTGCAGGCCAGTATTGTCTTGACGGTGGAACACCGGACAAAGAGCTCCTCGGGGAGATGTCCCGCCGTCTCTCCCACCGGGGCCCTGACGGGATCGGGACCCATATCCGGGGCAGTACCGGGCTTATCCACCGCAGGCTCGCCATCATCGATCTTTCCGAAGATGGCCGCCAGCCGATGACAAATGAGGATGGCACGCTCTGGATCGTCTTCAACGGCGAGATCTACAACTATATCGAGCTCCGCGAAGAACTCATCTCAAAGGGCCACCGTTTCCATTCAGCATCGGATACGGAAGTGATCCTGCACGCCTACGAGGAGTGGGGGGCCGAATGTCTCCCCCGGTTCAACGGCATGTGGGCGTTCGCTCTCTTCGATGAGAGGACAGGCATACTCTTCTGTGCCCGGGACCGGTTCGGGATCAAACCGTTTTATTATGCCGAGACAGGGGGATCGTTCCTCTTTGCATCGGAGATCAAAGCGCTGCTCGCCCACCCAGGTGTTGGAACAAAACCGAACGTGCCTGTGCTCGGAACATTCCTTGCCTGGGGAGTACAGGACCATTCTGCGGAAACGATGTTTGAGGGCATCTTCCAGCTCCCGCCGGCGCATGCCATGAAGGTGACTCCCCAAGGGCATGGAGATACGTTCCGGTACTGGGACGTGAAAGTCAGTGAGAGGATCCGGGAAGACATACCTGATGAGGTTGTTGCTTCCCGGCTCCTCGCTCACCTTGAGGATGCGACCCGTATCCACCTCAGAAGCGATGTCGCCATCGGTACCTGCCTCTCGGGCGGGATCGACTCCTCGACCCTGACCGTCCTCATCAACCAGCTGATCCGGAAAGAGTCTCCCGCAAGCGTGGGTGCACAGCAGAAGACCTTCTCGGCGGTCTTCCCTGACAGGCGATTCGATGAGAGCCGGTATATCGACGAGCTTGTCACCGTAACCGGTGTCGATGCCCACCGGACCACCCCCTCGCCGGAAACACTCTGGGATGACATTGACCGGCTCGTGTATGTGCAGGACGAACCGTTCGGTTCCCTATCCATCTATGCCCAGTACTGCGTAATGCGGCTGGCACGGGAGAGAGTCAAAGTCGTGCTCGACGGGCAGGGCGCCGATGAACTCCTGGGGGGGTACCTTGCATACCAGGGGAGCTACGTTCGTGGATTGTTGAAATCACATCCCCTGATGGCCCTTCGCGAATTAACAGGGAGCCTGCGTCATCACTACGGGTTTTTTGAAAAATCCGTAAAACAGCTGCGAATAAGAAAAAAACGAAGAAGCCTGTTGAGATGCAGATCCGGGGAGATCCTGCGATATGACGGAAGTCTCGATGTCGTACTGTATCGCGAACTCATGTCCACCAACCTGCCTGCCCTCCTCCATTACGAGGACAGGAATGCCATGGCCTTCTCGATTGAATCCCGCGTTCCTTATCTCGATGTCCGGCTCGTGGAATACCTTGCCTCGCTGCCCATGAACCAGAAAATCCGAGGTGGCGTAACGAAATTTGCGCTCAGGAACGCCATTAAACAGATAGTTCCGGAATCCATCCGGTGCCGGAAGGACAAGATGGGATTTGTCACTCCAGAAGAAGTCTGGATGAAGGAAGATCTCCGCCCGTTTGTCCTTAAGATTCTCTCATCTGGCGAATTTGCCCAAAGGGATCTCTGGAATGCCGATGAGGTTGTCAGGAACTACCTTGCGTTCCTCGAAGGAAAGGCAGTTTACTCCCCTGAGATCTGGAGAATCATCTGTACCGAACTCTGGCTTGAAAAGTTCTTTGACAGAAGAGATTCCTTATTCGGGCCGGAACCGGCAATGCAGGCGGGTACTTAATGAGATCCCGGCAGAAATGTTCTCTTAACGAGTTTCGAACAGGTTCCCCGTGAGAGAGAACCGTTCCGGTGTGTTATGAAATCGATCATTCTTGCAGGCGGCGTGGGAACCCGGCTCTGGCCCCTCTCCCGTGAATATTATCCCAAGCAGTTCCTCCAGCTCAACGGCAGTTCTCTCTTCCAGAAGACCTGTGAGCGGGCGGTCCGGCTCTCGGATCCGAATGAGATCTGCGTTGTGACCAATGAGATCCACCAGTACCTGGTCCGCAACCAGATCGACGAACTCGGGTATTCAGTGCCGGATGAGAACATACTCGTGGAGCCGGTCGGGAAAAACACCCTTCCTGCTATCGCGTGGGCAATGCAGCGCATCCGGGCCAGAGATCCTTCCGGGACTGCCGTTGTCTTCCCAAGTGATCACATCCTGGACAACACTGCAATCGACCAGATCCGGGCAGCGGAGACTCTCGCCGACCGGTACCTGGTCACGTTCGGTGTCAGACCCTCGTCCCCGCACACGGGCTACGGGTATATCAAACCCGGAAAACCGCTTCCGGTCGGGTTTGTTGTAAAGGAATTCAAGGAGAAACCCGATGAGGCCACAGCCCGCGAATATCTTGAGAAGGGATACCTCTGGAACAGCGGGATCTTCCTTTTGTCCGCGAACTGTTTCTTTGAGGAACTGAAACGCTACCAGCCGGGTCTTGCCAAAGCCTTTGGAAAACGTCAAGCTCCTGATTATTCCTGTCTTGATTCCATCTCGATCGATTACGGCCTTCTCGAATATTCAAAACGTGTTGCCGTAGTTCCGCTGGACGCGGACTGGAGCGATCTTGGAACATTCAAGGCACTTTACGATCGCGAGGAGCACGACACCGATGGCAATACCGGAAAAGCCGAATTTATCGCGTCAAAGAATAATTATGTCCATGCCCCGGGAAAACATGTCGGTCTCATCGGCGTCAGCGATCTCGTGGTTGTCGACACGGCCGATGCCCTTCTCATCTCCGACAGCCTGCACACGGAACAGGTCAAGGATCTGGTAGGCAGGTACAATATCGATAACGACCCGGTGACCCGGTTCCACCGCCAGGTTCACCGGCCATGGGGATCCTACACCATTCTCGAGGATACCGCGAGTTACAAGATAAAACGGGTGACGGTCAAGCCGGGGGAGAAACTCTCCCTGCAGCTCCATCACCACCGGAGCGAGCACTGGGTCGTTGTCCGGGGTACCGCCGAAGTGCATCTCAATGGTGAGACCAGGATTCTCAGGAAAGGAGAGAGCACCTTTGTCCATTCCGGCATGCAGCACCGGCTCAAAAATCCCGGCGTCATCCCGCTCGAAGTCATCGAGGTGCAGCTGGGAGAGTACCTGGAAGAGGACGATATTGTCCGGTTCGACGATGACTATGGCCGGGCTTGAATAGTGAAAAGCACTTTTTTTAGTCTTTCCTTTTTTGCCGGCCTGTTTTTCCTGCAGGGGGAGGACCACAGGATCCCCCGCTGAGGAGGCACCTGGCATCTCTCCCGATCAGATCTGACCTTCCGGCCCGGGCGAGACCTTCTGCAACAAGAGTCCGGTTAGCGGGATCGCGGTAATGGAGAAGAGCCCGCTGGATCCGTTTTTCATCTCCCCTAGGCACGTGAACCGGCCGGAGGGTGAACGGGTCAAGGCCGGTGTAGTACATGCAGGTCGAGATGCTCATGGGAGTGGGGGTAAAGTCCTGGACCTGCTCCGTGTAGAGCCTGTTGGTATGGATATATTCTGCAAGCATGACCATGTCCGCAAGGGAGCAGCCGGGATGGCCCGACATGAAATAAGGAAGGAGATACTGTTTCTTTGGTTTATCCTTCTGGAGATGGGAGAACTGCGTGCAGAACCGGTCGAAGACATCCCGGCCGGGCTTGTTCATGATGCGTGTAACCTCCGGCGCTATATGTTCAGGTGCAACCTTGAGGTGACCGGATATGTGGTGCTCGCAGATCATCGGGAGGTAATCGCCGGAACCGGCAAGAACCAGGTCGAAACGGATGCCGGACCCGATGAACACCCTCTTTACACCGGGAATCTCCCGCAATCGGGAAAGGAGACGGCACTGGGATATGTGGCTGGTTTCAAGGGTTTTGCATGCAGGGCTGCACGTCTTATCCCCGCAGGCGCCGAGAGATTCCCACCGGGTGCAACACATGCCGTACATGTTCGCTGTCGGACCGCCAACATCCTGTACAACGCCCCTGAACTCCTTCATCCCTGTCATCCTTGTTACTTCGCGGACAATCGAATCTTCGCTCCTGCTCTGGATGATCCGGCCCTGGTGGTGGGTCAGGGCACAGAAGGAGCAGGAACCAAAACATCCCCGGTGGGACGTTACCGAGAACTGGACCGGGGCAAGGGCAGGTACGGGCCGGGTATAGGTGGGATGGGCCTTTCGCGAGAACGGGAGCTCGTACACGCGGTCCAGCTCCTCTGTAGTCATGGGCAGGGCCGGAGGGTTCTGGATAACCACCGTCTTCGGGTGAGGCTGGGCTACCACCTTTCCCCGTACAGGGTCCTGCTCAGTATAATGAAGAGCAAAGGCCCGGGCGTATGCCTCCCTGCTCGTGGATACTTCGCCGAACGCCGGCAGTACAACCAACTTCGGATGATCCTTTGCCTTCCATTCCGCGATTTCCATGGTGTACGCAGTTCCGGGGATGTTCCTTATCGAACGGACCGGTTCCCCTGCCCCAAGCCGGGATGCAATCTCCACCATCTGGCGCTCTCCCATGCCAAAAACGAGAAGATCTGCGGGGGCGTCCGCGAGGATTGCCTGCCGCACCCGGTCCTGCCAGTAATCATAATGGGCGAACCTGCGCAGGCTCGCTTCAATCCCCCCGATAATGACAGGAATGCCGGGAAAGAGCTCATGCACTTTATTGGAGTAGACGATGGTTGCCCGGTCCGGCCGCTTCAGGGCTCCGCCGGAAGAGTAGACATCCTCGCCCCGCCGTTTCAGGTTCGGGGTGTAATGGTTCACCATCGAGTCAACGTTGCCGGCGGAAATCCCGAAGAAGAGACGGGGGGCACCCAGGGCAGTAAGATCAGCGGGTGATTTCCAGTCCGGCTGGGCAATGATCCCGACCGTAAACCCGGCATCCCAGAGCACCCGGCCTATGAGAGCCGTGCCGAATGACGGGTGATCGACATACGCGTCACCGGATACGAGAATGATATCAAACTGCCGGATCCCCAGCTTCTCTCCTTCCTGCAGGGTCATGGGGAGAAAACGCGGCTGGGGGATCATGGATACGAATCAGATGGAGAGTTTTTATAAACCGGCAACCTGGCCGGAGATCAAGATGAGGGGCGCCTCGTGAGATCGCGGATGATATCGGCAAGTCCGCCCGGCAGTTCGCTTGCCTCTTCTTTCTTCTCGGGTTTGGGGGACGCAGATTTCGGGCTGGACGCCCGCTCTTCCTCGCGTTTTTCGGTGACCTGGGGTCCTTTGCCCAGTACCGGGAGGTGGAGCTGGGTCTTCTGGTCAAACTCCCTGCGGGCGGAGAGACCGGTAAACTCCATTACTATTGCTTCAACGATAAGGTAGGTCACGGCTTCCTCCCGGAGGCATCCGGTGAGCGCGTGACCGGACCGGCCAACCGATGCGTGATAATGGATATGGGGGCCGCTTTCCCCGGTATATATCGTCCCCAGACCAAACACTTCCCAGCCACCTTCAAACAGGACAAAATGGGGAACCACGGGAATGACGGGTTCCTCGGGACCGGTCACCATCCGCCCGTTCATCAGCGCGCCAAGGAAAAGAATAGATCCTGCATGGACACTTTTCTCCCGGACGAAACGATGCAGGGACTCAAGCATGTCCTCCCCGTCATCGATCCTCACCATGAAGACCCTCCCGAGCTGCCCTTCTGTATACTGCATGGTCTCGAAAATTCCTCTCTGGTATTCAATATGGTTTGTGGGGGTTTATATCTCCTGTTACCGTGAAGGAGGGGGATTTGGGGGATTTATCGTCCTCCGGCCCCCCCACCGCCAAACCCTCCGCCTCCTCCGAATCCGCCACCGCCAAACCCTCCGCCTCCCGGGCTCCCATGACTGGGAGGGGTAAAATGCATCAGCGGGATAAACGCGTAGTTCATACCAATGGCACCAACAGGAATACCGGTGTCCGCTACACGGATGTTGAGGGTTTTCATTGCCCGTTCCACCTTGTCACCCACGCCGAGCGCCGTTCCGTATACGAGCCATTCGCCCCACATGGAGATGTCGGCAGGGCTGTATTTCTGGATCATGGCCATGTCCGAGAGGAAATGGGCAAACGAGTCCCATTCCAGTTTCTCACGGTACCGGTCGTCTTTCCATTGCCCGAAGAGCGTTGAAGGAGCTGCAAACGCCGCAGCCGCCTGGAACACCACGATTATCCAGAGGAGAACTGCCGGGATGAGGATGTACGAACACATCGGGACGACAAGGGCAAGGATAAGGCTGATGGCAAACAATACCAGACCTGCGAAGCCCAAAGGCAGGATGTGGTCCCGGCCGCTGACGGTATATTTTCCGGGAAGATCCGAATCTGCCCGCCCGGTCACATCCTTTAACATCTTCTGGTATTGCAGGGCTTTCTCCTCGGCGGATGTATCGGATTGTGCACGCTTTGCCAGGGCCTCGATCGCCGCAGTATCAAACACCCCTTTTTCTGCAATATGGCCGATGAATGCCACCACCCGCTGTTCGTAGGGATCCAGGTTATCACCGGACAGGACACGGATCTCGACGCCTTTTTCTTCCCCCTTTTCTGTTATGACAATCTTCTTTCTCCGGTGGAGATCGAGAAGCGTGGCATAATAGCCGTCTTCATCGAGGTCCAGTGCATCTCCCTTGAAGAGGAGATTCACCTGCCAGGGTTTGAGGGATGGATTCGGGATAGTGCTGAGATAGGCAGGAACAGTGAATTTCTTCTCCCTCCCGTACCGGTTATAGATCAGGATGAGGAGGAACGGGACAAGGATCACCGCAATCTTCCCGAGAATATTCAGGATATACCCGGCATAGTAGGGAAGGTTATACCAGAAGTGTGCCCACCCGGTCTTTCCTTCAATACCCGCCACCTCGCTCCTGAAACCGGACATCTGGGAGAACCCGTCGGGGGTAGTACTCAGGATCTCGACTGCAAGATTCTCATTTTCTGCGATATTCCCTGTAATAATTGCTGAATCCCCGGTTCTTTCAACACTGAGGGTCGGGGGATATGCAAAGACCGTGTCAGTGTCCTGTGCAGGCACGGTAACCCTGACATTGTGATAGGGAATATGCCGCTCCCCGGCAAACTTCAGGTTGAGATGCGACGACGTGCCATCGTACTCAATGGGGGGATGGACCACAAATTTTTCATTGACGGTGTAAGTCCCCGCATTGAAATAATCCGGGTAAAAAACACCGGCTTCATTGGTCTCTGCCAGGTACTGGATGGTCTTTTCCGGGGAGTTTACAATATTCTCTCCGAATAACACCACCTGGCCGTTACTGTCTTTGACATACCCGATCGTCCCTGACGGTGGGCTTACCGAGACGATGCGCACATTTGAGCGGGAACTGGTATTCTGGACAAGGGGGGCTTCCCAGATCCGGTACAGCATCCGGTACTCTCCCGAAGTTTTGACATCATAAACATACTGCTCATCCAGGGTTCCATCCTCGTGCAGGGTGGCGACATAGGAATCAACGACCAGATTGCCTTCAAAAAGAGGTGGCATTACCGTGACTATGGCAAGACCGATAATCCCGATTATCAGACAGGATGCAACAAGTACGGCAAGTTGTTTAGTTTCGCCCACAGTAACTACCCGTTAGAACTCGATCTTCGGCGGAGTCTTGATCGCTTCCTCGAACTGCAGGTACTCGAGCTTGACCAGGTGCATCATCTTTGCAATGAAATTCGAGGGGATGGTGTCCATCATCGTGTTGAATTCCTGCGAGATGTTGTTGAAGGTGTAACGCTGGCGGGCGATCTCGTCCTCGAGGCTTTTGACCGAGTCCATGAGACTCGTTACCGTTGTCGAGGTCTTAAGATCGGGATAGTTCTCGGCAACGGCGAGAAGGCGGCCGAAGATGGAACGCGACTCTGCCTCCACCTTGTTCAGATCGCCGGGGTTTGCGGTTGCAACGCTCGCCCGCATCGCGGTGACCCGCTCAAGGGTCTCTTTCTCGAACTTGGCATAGCTCTTGACTGCACCGAGAAGCTGTTCGATCATATCCAGCCGCTTCTTCATGGCAACCCGGATCTGGCCGAGAGTTGCCTCAGAAGAGTTCCTCAGGCTGACGAAGCGGTTGTAGATGCTGATCACCCAGAGGATCAGTCCGATGATAATAAGGGCAACGATGCCCAGGATAATCCATTCGATCATGGTTCTCAGAGTAGTGATGATCGCTCTGGAAGATAAGGTAATTGGGGGCGGGAAAAAAGTGTGCGTGGAGATAGTGGCAGGAGATTACGGGAGGGTCATAAAACCGACTACCCGGAGTTTCCCACCTTCGAGGTAATGCAGGACAACCCGGGCGCCGGGGGAGTAGACGAGCGCCTTCTCCATCGTAAGGGTGAGAGTCGGCATCCTCCAGTCGCCTGCGGCTTCCACCTTTGCCACCCGGGTGGGAAGGAACTGCATCCAGTGGCCGGCGTAGATCACCATTCCCTCCTTGACAGGAGCGGGCCAGTATTTCACGAGCTGGGCTGGGCCGGTAATGGTTTCCGCGAAGATCACAGAGGGATCGTTTGTCAGGACAAACCCCCGGTCGAGATCTTCGGACTCGATGTTCTTGAGGGCGAGACCCACCCGGTCTCCTTTCACCGCCGAATCCGAGTCTTCATCGTGCTTCTGGATGGAGCGGATCTGGGCAGTCTTTGTGGTTGGCAGGACCCTGAGGGTGTCGTGCTTTTTGATACCGCCCTGTGCAACTGATCCGAGGACAACAACCCCGACGCCCTTCACATTGAAGTGGGCGTCTACAGGAACAACCCCTTTTCCGGCGCTCTCGTGGGCTTTCTGGTGGGCGGTCTGTTTTGTCGCGATATCGAGCATCTTCTCCCGGAGGCCGACCATGTCCTCTTCGATAACTTCGTAGTGTTCGAGAACGGTACCCTTGATCAGGGGGGCGATCTGATCGGGGCCGATGTAATTTTTAAGGATGAGATACCCGTTCGCCTTGCCGGCGCTCTGGAGCATGAGCACACACTCGCCGAATGTGGCATTGATCTCGTCGACGACCAGGATCGCCCGGTCCGACATGGAGACCGCGTAGAAGAGCGACGATAACTTCTCGGGATACCGGGTGGGTTCGATGAACGTGACCGTTGCATCGCCTTTCTTCAGGTTATAAAAAGTGATATCGCTCGTCGTCCCCTTCTTTCCCAGATCCTTTGCATAGTCCGGGGGGGCGAGGATTGCGACTGTGAGATTGGACATAATGGTTACATGGTTGGTTGTGACAGGATATGAGGGTTGTTTCTGTTGAAACAGCACCAGAAATACCGATTCAGATATAACAATTCGGGATGAATGAATATTGACAGGAAATGTTCATTCGGTGTATGGTGATTCATGGAGCCAGCGAAAAATAACAGGAGAATTCTACAGGCGGTCCTCCTTGTTATCGGCCTGTTGATCTTGGGCTACGTTATTTACCGTTCCGGGATTATCGAGAACTACCAGGTTCTCTTCAAGGTGAACATTCCCCTCCTGCTGTTTGCATTGCTTCTGTCTCTCGGCACCGTTGCGTGGAGGATTTACCGCTGGAAATTCCTGAGCCAGAAATACAATACCACCATCAGCTGGCACGATGCCACGCTCGTGAGCGTTGCAAGTCTCTTCTATGCCAACATAACACCAGGAAAAGTTGGCGATCTCTACAAGGCTTACTATATGCAGAAGAGATATTCCATGAATTTTTTTAACGGGATCTCGATGATCTTTTACGAGCGGTTCTTCGAATTGATGATCCTCTTTCTTGCAGCCTGTGCCATTGTATTTATCCAGTTTAAGGGAATCACCGTACTTGTGCTCGAAGTAACTGCAGTTATCCTTATCCTTCTCTTCTTCTTTTATTACAAATCCGATTATGTCCTCACCATTCTTGAAAAATATAAGACAAGGCTTCCACTGATACGGAGAATCCCGGGAAATTTCCATTTCCATAAACTGTCCTTTAAGGATATCATTCCTGTCTTTATCATTACCGGCTTTTCCCTGGGCTTTGAGTTTATCCGTCTTTTTGTAGTTGCACTGGCCTTCGGGTATACCTTAAATCCCATCCTTCTCACGGTCTTCTTCTGCCTCTCCATCATTGCCGGGCTAGCATCGCAGATTCCTCTCGGGGTCGGGGTGATGGAGGCTTCCCTTGGATACTTCCTGGTACTTCTCGGCGTTGCCTCTACTGATGCTATGGCAATTGTCCTGACCGACCGGATGATATCCATGTATTTTGTACTGATCTTAGGATTCATTGCTTCGAAATATGCGTCAGACCAGTTTATCGGAGACCCTGAATGATTTCTATAATTATTCCACTCTTTAACGAGGCGGAAAATGCCAGTCTTTACCCGGAACGGCTCTTTCCCGTTGCCGGACCGATCATAGCGCGGTATGGTGAGAGCTGCGAATATATTCTCGTGGATGATGGAAGCAAAGACAACACTCTTGAAGTACTCCACAAACTCGAAAGCCGGGAAATGAATGTAGTAGTTGTGCCCCATGGCGTGAACAAGGGAATGGGTGTGGCGGTGAGGACCGGTCTTGCCCGGTGCAGGGGAAACATCGTCATCATGATGGATTCGGATCTGACATACCGGCCCGAAGACATTGAGAAACTCCTGATTGCATACCGGCAGACTGGTGCTGATTGTATCTCCGCATCTCCCTATCATGGCGATCTGGCTGTCGAGATCGCTTCCCCGTTCCGGCTTTTCATCAGCAAATCCGTCAACTTCCTCTACCGGGTGATGCTGCAGGACGATCTTACCTGCGTGAGCGGTATCTTCCGGTTGTATAAAAAAGGGGCCCTCGATGAACTGACCCTGGAGAGCAACAACTTCGAAATCTGTGCCGAGATCATTGCAAAGCTTATCCTGAACAAGAAGACCGTACACGAAATCGGGGTGCCGGTCCATACACGGGAATTCGGGGTATCTAAGCTGAATGTGAAAAAGGAGATTATCAACAATCTGCGGATCCTTTCCAAGATCTTCCGGGCCAAGTACCTCGGACGGAAATGGCAGTGAGATGTGGCATTTTCTCCACTGAAACCGGTTCTCTCAAAACAGAAATCTGACTGGCAAGGCCGGTGAAAAGAAAGAAATCGGCTGATTTTTTTTATTTTTCACAATATTTATATTTTTATCTTCCCCTATTTACGAATGAATTGTAAAATCTTCGAGAATGACCAGTAAAAAAAGGATCATACCATGCAAAAAGAGACAGTTTTAATCACTGGCGGGGCAGGATTTATCGGGAGTAACTTAACAGAGTTCCTCCTTAAAAACGGACACCGGGTAATCGTTCTCGATGACCTGTCCAGAAGCACGACGGATAATATCCGGGCCTGTTACAACCATTCCCCCAATTTTTATTTTGTCAACGGGTCCGTGATGGATTTTGACCTGGTGGACAGGCTTGTGAATAATGTCGATATGGTGTTCCACCTTGCGGCACAGGTGCACTGGGAAGAATCGATCGACAACCCAGTTCCCAGTTTTGAGGTGCATACCCGCGGCACCCAGAACGTCCTTGAGGCAGTCCGCAGAGGCATGGCCAGGAGCGACCCACTCAAGCTCATGCTGTATGCCTCTTCTTCTGAAGTTTACGGAACCGGGCAGTACATGCCCATGGACGAGAACCACCCATTCAACCCCCAGTCACCGTATGCAGCAGGAAAAGCTGCCGCAGACAGGCTCTGTTCATCGTACCACCATGTGTACAATCTTCCCATCATTATCCTGAGACAGTTCAATACATATGGGCCAAACCAGAGAATGAAAGGCTATTCTGCGGTCATCCCAAAATTTGTCTCCCAAGTCGTGAATAATGGTCCGCCAACAGTATATGGCAGCGGCGAACAGACCAAGGATTTTCATTATATCGACGATCTCATCTCCGCGTACGAACTCATCATCAACAAATGGCAAGAGCTTGACATGTTCGGTACTGCGATCAATTTCGGAACCGGCAAGGAGACCAGTGTCAATGACCTTGCCAGGATCATCATAGACACCGTTGCTGACGAGACAGGACGGGATCTTTCAGAAATGAAACCCATTCACCTTCCCAAACGGCCGGGAGAAGTTATGCGATTCGCCGCTGATATCTCGCTCGCCAAGAAGACCCTCGGGTTCACTCCGAAAACTGATATCAGGGATGGAATTGCAAAATACGTCCGCTGGTATATCAAAGAATGCTCTTCTTCATAACCGTTTTTTCCTGCCATCATCAGATTTCCCGTTGATCAGAAAAAGGGAAAAACCTAGAGATGAGCAACGGCAAGGTCGATCATTTTACGCGAACTTTCCCCGTTCCCGAACAGAGATAAGTCGGGAGCTCCGGAGGGACTAAAGTTAGATGCGGCATCGATTATCTTCTCCTTATCATCGTCAACAAGGATGTTCCAGCCGGTCTCAACCGTCTCCATCCATTCAGTGTTCGGTCGAAGAGTGATACAGGGCTTTGAGAGGAAATATGCCTGTTTCTGGGCTCCACCGGAATCTGTCAGGAATTTTCCTGAATGGGACATGAGCCGGAGAAACTCAAAATATCCCTGAGGGGGGATTGTTACTACATTTTCCGGGAGGGACAGATCGAAATCCTTAATCCTCTGCCGGGTTCTCGGATGGATGGGGAAAATGACGGGCAGCGGTATTTCCGATATGGCACTAAGAATGTTTGCAAGACGTTTCCTGTCATCAGTATTCGCTTCACGGTGAAGAGTCAGGAGATAGTACTGTCCTTCCCGCAATGATAATTCTTCAGTAATCCGGGGTCTTGTCCTGATGAGTTTCTGGTAAAAGGAGATGGAATCAAGCATCACATCCCCGACGAGGTGGATATTCTCACTGATACCATTACTGCGGAGGTTATTCATTCCCCGCAGTGTTGGCGAGAAGAGGATATCGGAAAAATTATCGATGATAACCCGGTTGACCTCTTCCGGGAGGGAGCGATCAAAACTCCTCATTCCCGCTTCAAAATGACCGACCTTTATTTTTGATTTGTTTGCTGCAAGTGCCACGGCAAGAGCGGTGTTGGTATCGCCTGTAACCAGCAGCATATCCGGTTTCTCTTCCCGGAGGATTGCCTCGGATTTGACGAGCATTTCCCCGATCTGTTCACCGGGCAGCTTGGATCCCACTCCCAGATAGTGGGAGGGACTGGGCATATGCATCTCATCGAAAAAAATTTTATCCATTTCATAATCGTAATGCTGGCCGGAATGGATGAAGATATAATCCAGTCCACGACTTTTCAGTTCACGGATAACCGGTTCTACCTGGATAAATTCTGGTCTTGTTCCTGCTGCAAGCGCAAATTTCATAGAATGCCACCTCTGAACCAGAACGGCTCTTTTTTGAGTGAGACTGTGTTAAAATGGTTATTGCCCCAGATATAAAACACCGCTTTTACCGGGATCCGTCATTCACCATGTTTCTCTATCCTGAACGTACGTTTCAGGGTTGTGACTATCCCATCCCCGGGCCGGATTATCAGATAGACGAGGAGCAAGAGTGCGGCATATTCTATGGTAAAAAACACAAGGGTACCATACCATCCTGCACTGCCAACCGGGTTTGCATACTCCAGGTTGGTATAGAATGTCCCGAACATAAGCGGAAACTCGATATATGCGAAGGCCTGGGTGAGATAAAACAGGAGAATCTTGTAGATATCATCGGCTACGAGAAGACAGAGCAGCGGCGTAAACCATACAATGTACTGAGGGCTGTGGAATTTGGTAAACAAGACTGCCGAGATCAGGGCACATGCGATCAGTATGAGAAGCATTACGGGTTTTTTTTCCTTGTCGATATATGCCGAGTAGAGCAGGATAAGAAAAACAATTCCCATCAGGATATACATGACCGTGGATATACTTCCCATGGAGATGCCAAGGTGCCCGATATCCTGGAAATAGCAGTACAGAGTATACGTAAGTGTGTTGGCATAGACTCCCAGGCCTGAGCCTGTTGCAGAGAGATATGCATTGATCGCTTCAGGACGCAGGATGAGGACAGGTACAAGGAAAATAATGCAGAGAGGAATGATCATTTTCAGGGCTGCAATGATCTCCATTGACAAGGATGAGGTTTTAGAGTTATGGAGGACAAGGAAGGGAAATGCAATTGCGGGAAACAGTTTTGCAAAGAAGCCGAGTCCTGCACAAAGGTAGCCCTTCATCTTCATGCCATAGAGGGTAAACAGGAGCGCAAGCATCAGCAGGCAGGTCGGGAATGCGTCATATTTTGTAATCACAAAATAGGCAGCTGAAAATGCCGTAACATAGATACCCGCTGAAAGAAAGGCTCTTTTTTCATCCCAGATTTTCAGGGCAATCAGATAAACGCACAGTGTTGTAACTATATCACAGACAACCATCAGAAACTGGAAAGATAGTACAAAAACCATCGCATTCTGTGCCAGCACGGCCGGAACCAGGGCAATAAGGATGGGCAGGAATGCAAGAACCGGGTATTCAATCTGGTAATTGATATAAGGGATCTGTCCCTGTAGTATGGGCAGGCCATGCTCAAAATAAGTCCCGATATCGAAATAATCGACAAACGAGTGAAATACTGCGGTCGTAAAAAAAACTACGACAAATTTCATCAGGATACATGCCACAACGAGGAGAAGGACATGACGTTTAACGGTCTCCTGGCTGACTGAATCGAACGAGATCCCGAGGAACGAGAATTGTTCAGATTCTTTTATTCCCTTTTTTCCTCCTGAATCTGTATTGTTTTTATTCTTTTTTCCCATGATTCGCTCCCTGGTACCAATACAGATATTGCCGGTGTCAATTTATATTCATTCCAGAATGATCTTCCGGTATTTGTGAAGGTAGTTGAAAAAGAATATCGGTATCCATTTCAGGATGGCCCGATGAGTTGGTGGGCACCCCGAAACCTGAAATTCGGGACCCAAAGGGCTTACCGACGACCCCAAGTAAGCCTGCGGTTGACAAGGAAGTTCCAGGCAAAGCCAACGAAGATGCCAAGAGTATCTGAAAGGATGAGACTCATCCCCAGGAACTGGGTCAGACCCAGGGCAATACAATAGTTGATGATCGACCCGCCGGCAGATACCGTATAGAACAGCTGAAGGCGCTGCCAGATACTGGTAGTTGCTCTCTGAGGGGATGACCTGAAAGTCCAGAGATCGTTCCAGATGAAATTATTCAGGATGGCAACGACAATAGCAATAAAGAGAGCTATGTATCCAGAAATTCCTGCCATCAGCATCAGCTGAAGAATCCCGAGGTTGACAACGATTCCTGAGATTCCTACAATCCCGAACTTGAAGACTTTCTTCCACTCCCGCCATGCTGCACTCTCATGATGGATGAACGAATAGAGCGTGATATCGGCAACCTGCCCGGCATATTCGGTAATTGTCTTGAGTCTGAGCTTGCTTGACCCAATCTCCCGGTCAACGAATTCGAACGGGATCTCCTTGTCGTTCTCCCAGGTGCCTTTCCCGAGCACTTCGAGAAGAATCTTATAGCCTTTCGGCTTCAGGGTCGCGTGGGCAACCACCTGTTTCCTGATGGCAAAAAACCCGCTCACCGGATCCTTGATGTCCGGGAAGAGCAGCCGGCCAAGGAAGGTAGCCCCGAGGGAGATCATCCTTCGCTTGAGGGGCCAGTCTTTGATCCCCCCGCCAGCCATATACCTGCTCCCGATGACAACATCGTTTCCTGCCCGGATCTCTTCGTACATCTGAGGAATGAGCGCCGGCGGGTGGGAGAGATCTGCATCGATGACCACAAGGATATCTGACGATGCATGGACAAACCCGTCGGCAACGGATTGTGAGAGCCCGTGATCCGATGTGCGGACAAGGACATTCACGTGCGGTTTTGTCTCATGAATCTCCCGGACAAGGGCAATTGTCCGGTCCTTTGAATTGTCATCGACAACGAGGATTTCCCCATTAAGACCGCTCTTTTTAAAAACCGTATCCACTTCATTTATGATGCGGGGAATATTTTCCTCTTCATTGAATGTTGGGATGATTACTGAGAGATCATACATGCTGGTTTATCCGGATCGATCCTATGCAGACCTGAAGAGATAGATACCGGTACGCTGGGATAGGGGCTTTGAATGTTCTTTTAACCATGCAAGTGCATCTCCTTCCGGGTTAGCGGATCCAATGTCACCGGTGACGACGTAATAGATAGTATTGTTTGCTTTCAACGACGAGATGCGTTCGAGTTCCTTTCCCGTGTATGCCCCGTATTTGAACGTCTGGTCAGTGCTGTTGGAGTAGTAATAGTTGAGCGGCTGCAGGATATCCCCTGGTACGGCGACAACAAAATCCCCCGGATTTGTCACCTGCTGGAGCTGGGTGGAGAACCCTCTCCAGTCATCCTTGGAAAAACCTGAGTAATATTCCGCAAGAACAGGTGCACTGAGAACAATGAACAGGGCCATAAACCCATATACGACCCAGCGGGTATTGGCGATCTTCAGGACTGATTTGTACGATACTGCAATCCCGATGAAAAAGATGATACTGAAGAATATCAGGTACCGGGGCACCATGGGCATCTTGAACGAGAGAAGGTAACTGATCGCAAACGTGAGAATCGTGAGGAGGACCAGGAAAAAACCCTTCTTTTTGTCAAGAACGAATGCCTGCACAATCCCGATGATGAACAGGATGAGAAGAAGGTACATTGCGATATCGGAAAAACCGGCAATCTGCTGGAAGGTTGCAATGATGAGACCAAACCCCTGTACACCAAACGAAGGTGCGGTTGATGTCCGCGAACTGAAAAGCTGGATGGTGATGAGGATCAGCGGCAGGCAGACAACAGCAAACACGGCCCAGCCAATGACCATGGGGACGATCTTTTTGATGTCTTTTGCATATTTCAGGATCTGGTCAACGAGCGCGTACAGGACAAGTGCCCCGATGATGACCAGCGCATAGAAATGGGACCAGAATGCGAGTGCTGAAAGGAGACCGAAGAGTGCCCAGTCTTTTATGCCGTTTTCCTTTAAGGCCCTGAAATAGAAGACCATGGAAAAAGCCACAAAGAAGAACATCATCGAGTAGGCCCGGGCTTCCTGGGAATAGAAGATCAGGAACGGGGAGAAGGCTGCGGCAGCTGCAGCGATGATCCCGACATTGCGGTCCATGAATTCCTTTCCGACATAGTAAACAAGAGGGATAGTCAGGACACCGAATATGGCCGGGACAAACCGGAGGACAAACTCATTGTTGCCGAAGACGAGCATGCAGTGTTCGATCCAGTAGAAGAGGGGGGGATTGAACTCCCCTCCCATGGTCGCCTGCCAGATCCCGGGGATCGACATTACAGCGAAGGTATTGGTGGAAGCTTCATCGAGCCAGAGGGAGTTGTAGCCCAGGTTGAAGAAACGGAGGATCAGTCCGACAATGGTGAGCGAGAGAAGTAGCTGCATGTAACGGCTTTTCACCAGCACGCTTTGGATATTCTGCATCGTGATATCCCGCAGCTCCCGGATCGGAGAGATGTAACCCCCATCAAGATCAACTTCGCGATCCCCGCCGGTATTCTTCCCTTTGCTTTGATCCTCCCGTTTCTTCGCCATTTTTAATCATCTATTATTGCGTAAATATTCTGATATAGGTTCCTGTCGGCGTTATTTGCCCGGGAGACCGCCTGAAAAGTAAAGATTACACCGGGAAAAGAGAGGGGGCTTCTTCCTGACTCGTTACCGTGCGGAGAGCGGGGAGTGGAGTGCTTCGAGCAGGGACTCTCGGCTGGTCACCACGGTTGCAGACTCTTCGAGCATGAGATTGACATGCTCGTTGCGGCCGACTCTCCGGAAGTCCGTCCTGAGGGCGACAACCGGTTTTTTCATGCCATAGGCATATCCCATCTCCCATGCCGTACCGGAATCCGCATCGGCGCCATCGATGAGGGCAATCACAATGTCTGCTTCTTCGAGTGCTTTTTTGTTGAGGGAGAAGATCCGCTCCTGAGCCTGTTCCTCCCGCATATCAGTATCGTCCCCGAGATCCTGCGGGAGGTGAACAGAGAACAGGTTTGTTTCCAGCAGGCGGGCGAGTGAGGCATTGTAAGAACGTTCGGCTTCTGAAAAGAGCGGGGCGGCAAGATACACACGGTATCGGGAGAATACCGATACGTCCATTGCAGGAATCCCCATGAAGCGGGAGAGGAAGACGCCACGCCCGTCTCTTTTCGGAGGTTTTCCATCCTCGCTGCCGTAATACGTGCTGGTGACCCCGCAGGTGGGAGACGAGTTGACCCCGATGATGCAGAGCGGAGGGCCGCGTTCCTTTATTATCCGAAGGACATTCTGCTCCAGCGTGTCCATCAGGTCTGAAAACGCCGGAGTATTGAGGCGTTCAAGGAATGTTCCGGGCTTTCGTGCAGGTCCCAGGTAGATAGTCTCCGGACAGGGTAGAGGAACCATCTCTATGGAGAACCGCTTGCAGCGTTCAATCGAGCCCCGGAACAACTCGATATCCGAAGCCCGGGTGATTCCCTCTGCCCGGAGGCCGGGGTTCAGGACGCAGGGGCAAACGAGCACGTACATTATTACAGTGTGTGCACGCACAGATGATCAATGATACCCCTGTACGCCTACCGGGACAATAGCTGCGATCCCCGGAAGTGCACGGTCAAGAAACTCGAAAAGGCCGGTCTGTTGAAGATTTTCACCAGGATCCCCCAGATCCCGAGAAACTCGCTCCTTCTCGACCCGACCGCGGAGCAGGCACTCTCGCCGGCCGACCGGACGGTCAAATCCATCACCGCCCTGGACTGCTCCTGGGTTGTGCTGGACACCGGTAAAGTATCCTCCTGGAGGATCCGGCGGGCACTCCCGTTCCTTGTCGCGGCAAACCCGGTGAACTTCGGGAAACCCTGCACCCTCTCGTCGGTCGAGGCCCTTGCGGCGGCACTCTTTATCATGGGCGAGAGAGAGCAGGCAAAAGAGATTCTCTCGAAAGTCAACTGGGGGATCCGGTTCCTGGAAGTGAACGAGGAGCCGCTCGATCTTTATTCAAAGGCAAAAGACAGCAGGGAAGTCGTGGAAATCCAGGCAACGTATCTCTGATATTCGCAAAATTTCCACTGATATTCCAGATAATTCTTAAAAATCGGAAGTTCAGACAGTCCGGATCACCCGGTTCCTGCACCTTTTCCACCAAGAGCAGATCCCGGTTCAAAGACAGAATAGCAGATGGTTCCGCATAGTTTTTTGTGTATGGATGCGATGTTAAGAGTATGATTAAGGTTGCCATCAACGGGTATGGTACCATCGGCAAGCGGGTTGCCGATGCGGTTGCGGCCCAGAAGGATATGAAGGTGGTGGGCGTCTCGAAGACACGCCCGAACGCCGAGGCATTCGTTGCCAAACAGCGGGGCTACCCGCTCTACATCGCCGACATCTCAAAGAAAGCTGCATTCGAGAAGGCCGGGCTTACCGTTGCCGGTTCGGTCGAGGATATGTGCAAGGCAGCCGACATTATCGTGGATGCAACGCCCGGCGATGTCGGGGCCACCAACAAGCCGCTCTATGAGAAACTGGGCAAGAAGGCGCTCTGGCAGGGAGGCGAAGACCACGAGGTTGCCGGGTTCTCCTTCAACTCCTCGTGCAATTACAAGGATGCCATCGGCAGGCAGTTCGTGCGGGTGGTCTCCTGCAACACAACCGGCCTCTGCCGGATCATCAACGAGATCGATAAGGAATTCGGCGTAACCCACGTCCACGCCATCATGGTCCGGCGTGGTTCGGACCCGGGCGAGATCAAGAAAGGCCCCATCGATGCCATTGTACTCGACCCGGTCAGCGTCCCGAGCCACCACGGCCCCGATGTCCTCTCCGTCCTCCCCCACATCTCTATCACCACCATGGCCATGATCGTCCCGACTACAATGATGCACATGCACGCGATCCAGATGACAACCAAGAAGCCGGTCAGCAAGGAGCGGGTCATCGAACTCATCAACAAACACCCCCGCCTCGGCCTCATCAAGAAGACCGCAGGGCTCAGGAGCACCGCCGAACTCAAGGAGTTCGCCATGGACCTTGGCCGGCAGCGCTCCGATCTCTGGGAGAACTGTATCTTCGAGGATTCCATTTATGCCAACAAGAACGAGCTCTGCTTCTTCCAGGCCATCCACCAGGAAGCGGATGTGGTTGTCGAGAATGTCGATGCGATCCGGGCCATGATGGGCGGCGAGAAGGACGGGGCGAAATCCGTTGCCGCAACAAATGCCGCACTCGGGTTTGTAACCATCCAGAATAACCATTAACACCCATCATAACCCATTTCTTTGAATGGACGCATACGAGCGCGTTACCCGGAATACGGTAGAAGTTGTCACGGATGATGACCTCCGGGCCCTCCTGGCCAGGCCCACGAAAAGGGTGTATGCCGGCTATGAACCCAGCGGCGAGATCCATCTCGGCCACCTGGTCACGATCAACAAACTGGTGGACCTCCAGGCAGCAGGTTTTGAAGTTACGGTCCTGCTCGCCGACCTCCACGCATTCCTGAACCGCAAAGGGACGATGGAGCGGGTGAAGGAGCTCGCAGAATACAACAAGCGCTGTTTTGAGGGCCTGGGCTTAAAGAACGTTACCTATGTTCTCGGATCCGATCTCCAGCTCAGCCCAGACTACCAGCTGCTCGTGCTCCAGCTCTCCCAGCAGATTACCCTGAACCGGGCCACCCGGAGCATGGACGAGGTAGGGCGGCAGATGGACCACCCCACGGTATCCCAGATGATCTACCCGATCATGCAGATGGCGGATATCGCGCTTCTCAAGGCTGACGCCGCAGTCGGGGGCATAGACCAGCGCAAGATCCATATGCTTGCCCGGGAGCATCTTGTCAACTTCGGGTACCAGGCACCGGTCTGCATCCACACCCCTATCCTGAACGGCCTTGATGGCAAGAAGATGTCCTCTTCGCAGGGCAATTATATCTCGGTTGCCGACAGCGAGGAGGAGATCTTGAAGAAGTGCCAGAAGGCCTTCTGCCCGCCGGAAATCCCCGAGAACCCGGTGCTCCAGATCCTCCAGCACCATGTCTTCCCCCGCCTGCCCGAGATAACGATAAAGAGACCCGAGAAGTTCGGCGGGGACCGGACATTCGTATCCTATGCAGACCTTGAATCCGCGTATGGCAAAGGCGAGATCCACCCGCTCGACCTGAAGAAAGCCTGCGGGCAGTCGCTTGTGGAGATCCTTGCCCCGGTGCGGGATTATATACAGTGAGTCACCATATCTCCAGCTGGAACGGTGGCATCGCGTGAGCAAAGAGAGTAAAGAGAAAGCAATCGACAAGCGGGTCGACAGCTTCGACCAGAAACTCGAGGAGATGGGCGTCCGAATCAAGGATGCCGACCAGTTCAAGGTGCGGGAGGATGTGTTCGATGAGGTAACCCTCCTCGCACTTTACAAGCTGGTGCACAAGAAATGGCTTTCCGCGATCGGCGGGTCGATCAGTACCGGAAAGGAGGCCAATGTCTTTTACGGCGAACGCGATGGTGCTTCAATCGCCATCAAGATCTACCGGATCCAGACAGCAAACTTCACCACCATGAGCTCGTACATCACCGGAGACCGCAGGTTCTCGCGTGTCAAGAAAGCCAAAAAGGAGCTCATCTTTGCCTGGACCCGGAAGGAGTTCTCGAACCTTGTCCGGGCACGGGATGCGGGGATAGCCGTGCCTGAACCGCTGGTCTGGGACCGGAACATCCTGATCATGTCTTTCATAGGGGAAGGTGAGATCCCCTATCCCCAGCTCCGGAATGCCGAGATCGAAGACCCGCAGGCAACCTACGACCGGATTGTCCAGTGCATCGACATCCTTTACAAAAAGGCCGAGCTTGTGCATGCCGACCTGAGCGAGTTCAATATATTGTACGGCGACCAACCATATCTCATTGACATGGGCCAGTCCGTAACCCGCGATCACCCCCGGGCCCTCCCGTTCCTGATGAGGGACATAAAAAATATCAACCGGTTCTTCAGAAACCGGTGCACCGTGCAGAAAGATACCGAGATTTTCCATGCCATTACCGGCCTGAATATTGCCGAACCGTGAGCATGGAAAGATCCCGAGAACATACCGGACCCAGGACCGGCAACCAGCAGACCAATAGTACCAATGAAGGTGAAAGAAAGATGATGCAGGAAGTAAAGATCGCCTCAACCAGGATTGGCGTCCTGATAGGCAAGAGCGGCGCTACCAAAAAAGAGCTGGAGACAAAGACCCACACCACCATCACGGTAGACAGCAAGGAAGGGGTTGTCAAGGTTGAGGGAACGGATGAGAACACCATTCCTCTCCTCAGGGCAGTTGAGATCATCCATGCCATCAACCGGGGTTTCTCTCCGGAGCGGGCGTTTGAGATGATCGAAGACGAAGACCTGCTCCTTGAGGTGATCGATCTTGCCGGCATGGCAGACAACCCGCGCCAGCTCGACCGGCTCCGGGGAAGGATCATTGGAAAGGACGGGCGTGCAAGAGAGCAGATCGAGGATATGACCGATGTCGAGATCTCGGTCTTTGGCAAGACCGTAGCCCTGATCGGGTACCCGGAACAGCTCAAGACTGCCAGGGCTGCCATCGATATGCTCATCGAAGGTGTGCCTCACGAGAATGTCTTTGCATTCCTGGATCGCAAGAAGAAAGAGGCAAAGCAGGATATGATCAGTTATTATTACTGATCCGGATTGCTCAGATCAAACCACCTGCATAAATATATTTTGCTCCATTTCCAGTGGAAAATATGTCGTTATTAAAGATAGATTTGACTAAACCAGCCAGAATCGTGCCTTTTTTCAGTGGAATCAAAGGGGTTTCTTTGCAGGTGTGAGATGCAGATCCTGACGATCCCGATTCCAGCATACCTTCAGGAAAAATACCATTCCAGCGGTATAACAGAACTCTATCCGCCCCAGGCCGAATGCATTGAGAGGGGCATGCTTGAGGGAAAGAACCTGCTTGTGGCAATCCCTACGGCAAGCGGCAAGACCCTGATAGCCGAGATGGCGATGCACTCCCACATCGCCCGGAAGGGAAAGTGCCTGTACATTGTTCCTCTCAAGGCGCTGGCAAGCGAGAAATTCGAGGAATTCAGCAACAAGGGCGTCCGGGTCGGCATTGCCACCGGGGATTTCGATCGCCGGGACGACCTTCTCGGGAAGAACGATATCATCGTTGCAACGAGCGAGAAGGTCGATTCACTCCTGCGGAACAGCGCCCGGTGGATCCAGGATATTACCCTTCTTGTCATCGATGAGGTCCATCTCGTGGACTCCGACAATCGCGGACCCACGCTTGAGATGGTCATTGCCAAGATGCGGTACCGCAATCCCGGTATGCAGGTGATCGGGCTCTCGGCAACGATCGGCAACCCGAAGACCCTTGCCGGCTGGCTCAATGCCGAGCTTGTCACCAGCACCTGGCGGCCGGTGGATCTCCGGCAGGGCGTCTTCTGCAATGACCGGATCCATTTCCGGGAAGGGGACCGGCGCGTCAAGGTGGTATCGAAGAATTACGACGATATCAATCTCTGCCTGGACACGATTGCCGAGGGGGGACAGTGCCTTGTCTTCGTATCCTCGCGCCGGAACGCCGAAGCGTTTGCGAAAAGGGCTGCCGGTGCGATAAAAAGCGAAGAGCCGGAACTCAAAGCCTGTGCCGAGAAGATAGCCGGCGGGGCAGAGACCGAGATGGCGAAAACCCTTGCCCTCTGCGTTGGCCAGGGAGCCGCCTTTCACCATGCCGGGCTGAGCCGGGCCGAGCGATCGGTTGTCGAGGAGGGATTCAGGAAAGGCTGGATCAAGTGTATCTCTTCGACTCCCACGCTTGCGGCCGGCCTGAACCTGCCGGCACGCCGGGTCATCATCCGCGATTACCTCCGTTTCTCAGCGGGGGAGGGGATGCAGCCGATCCCGGTGAGCGAGTACCACCAGATGGCGGGGAGAGCCGGCCGGCCCCGGCTCGATCCGTACGGCGAGGCGGTTCTCATTGCAAAGGACGAGCACCAGGTAGGCGAGCTCTTCGAATGCTATATCGAGGCTCCCGCAGAAGAAGTCCACTCGAAGATCGCGGAGCCTTCCGCACTCTACACCCATGTCCTTTCCATCATCGCTTCGGGGTTCGCCGGGACACGCAGCGAACTTACCTCTTTCATGAACCGGAGCTTCTATGTGCACGAGCACAAGCAGGGAAGGCTGATGCAGCGGGCCGTTGACGCCGCGTTCAAATTCCTCATAGAATCTGAGATGGTCCTGGAGATAGGAGAACACCTCGGATCAACAGAGTTCGGGTCCCTGGTATCCCGGCTTTACATCGACCCCCGCAGTGCAGCGACGATCATCTCAGCCCTGCGGGAGCAGGAAGAGTATGCCGATCTCGGCCTCCTCCAGACGATCTGCAGCACACCGGACATGCCCAAACTCTATGCCAAAAATGCCGACCAGCCGGCGATCGATCGCATGATCGAGACCCACGAGACCGAGCTCTGGACTCCGTACCCCTCCGATGAGGAGGAGATGGAAGAGTATTACCGGGCGCTCAAGACCGCGATGCTCCTTTCGGACTGGACCGACGAGCTCACGGATGCAAAGATCTGCGAGCGGTATTCGGTCGGGCCCGGGGATATCTACGGCATGGTCGAGAGCGTGAACTGGCTCCTGCATGCGACGGCCGAGCTCTCGCGCATGTTCGTACCTGCGTTTCATCCCGCGATCCGGGAGTTCGAGATCTGCATGAAGAACGGCATCCGGCGCGAACTTCTCCCGCTCGTGAAACTGCGGGGAATCGGAAGGGTCCGGGCCCGCCGGCTCTTCAACCATTCCCTCACCACACCGGATGCAGTCCGGGAAGCCGGGATAGATACAGTGACCAGGATACTCGGGCGGGGGATTGCAGACCAGATCTTCGCACAGCTGCAGAATAGCAGAGGAACACCGGCATCTGCCAGTCAGGATAATATGGCCGGGCAGTCAACGTTCTCTCAGTTCAGGTGAGATCATGGATGCGGGTGCGGAAGATGTCCGGGCAGCGGAATGCACGATAGCCGACCGGCCTGCATTTCTTGAAGTGCTCCGGTCGGTTGCACTGGCGCACGATACGCACATCATCTGTTTTAACGCGGACATGGTTGCGGGCAAGGCACATGTGCGGTCGGCAGTCGATCATGCCGTCCGATCGTTCCGGGAGGGAAATGCCATCTCCAACACCCTGGAGATGGAGGCGCTCCTGTACGCAGCGGGTTCCCGGCAGTGCAGTATCGGGGCATCGTTTGGCATCCGCGAGGGGAAGAATCGGCTCTGGGTCTGCTGTTCTCCGGGCCCCTGCGGAGAGGTTTTTGCCGCACTGGAACCGGTCATGCAGTTCGTATCCGGGGATTCCTGGAACGGGATCGACCAGGAAAAGCAGGAGCGGCTCATGAAACTCTTCGATATTACCCCTGAAGAGCTGCAGACACTGTCAGACAACCGCCGGATTGTGGATCTGGTTCTTGAACGCGTTGCCCTGCTCGATGTTCTGCGCTGAGGGGGTTCCATCATTGAAGCCCAGGATGTAACCTGTCATCTGCAAATGATCCAAGGTACCTGACCTGTGGTGTCCAGCTTACCGGGATCTCCCTGAAGTTTCTGAACATTGGCGGGATGCCGCGGAACTTCAAAGATCTGATGAGATCATGGACAATAAACCATGACTGTCGGAGGCTTTGGCCTCATCCAATGGAAGGGATCAACCCCCGGGATCCAGCCTTTTCTGTATTGCGTTGTCGGTAAATTGTGCTCCCGACTCATGATGCCGGACCCTGTCTGAAATTTTTCAGGCAGGGGGTCGGGGGGTGATTGAAAAAAGATAGTCGCGGGCAGTGACCCTGCCTGATTGGTAAAAAATGCAATTTGGCCGGATTCCTCTCGCCGGAGAGAGAGAATGGTTGTCAGTTGTACATCCGTTTCACGGATAATTATACGTGCCACGGTTTGTTAACTGACACCATCAGACCCTGCTTGAAAAATTTTCATCGGACCCGACTGCCCGGTACATTGTTGATCCGGTTTTCTTTTTTCTCAAGAATAGTCCGCACAAGGGTGCTGGTTGCCGGATCAGAGTAAAGCCTGAATGCGATCTCCCCGCATTCCGTGATCCTGAATATTTTCTCATGGCTTTCCTTTTGGGAAATTCCATTCTCAACAAGGTCCGAGTCCATCAGTGCCCGCATGAAATCCGAGAATGTTCCATGCGTCAGTTCGGCCGCAGGTTTGCGGCCCTGTTTGTATATCACCGGTGGTACCGGGGGATTACCCGGCTTTGCCTTCTTCGTGCGGGACGGGACGTACACCGGCCAGAGCTGGCTGAAAATATACTGCCGGGATACCCAGCCGGGCAGACCGGTCTCTTGGTTTCTTGGACCTGCTCTCAGGAGGATGGCAAGAATGGTCTGATAATTGGGATTTTCAAGCAGGGTCCGGACCGGGCGGCCGGGAAGAGGGACCGGCTTTGCAATCCTCTGGTCAAAGGAACTGTAAACGTTCCCTCCAACCCAGACCGAAAAGGAAAAGAGCGCCAGACAGAGCGGTTTCGATCCACCCGAGAGATCGAATGAAAACCGGGCACCGGGAGATTCTCGGTGGATCCGTATAAGCGCATCTCCAACTGAGGGATAAACAGGAGGGAAAATGAGCTCGCGGGAGCAGGAAATGGCCATGTGGACAGAGATCTCCTTCACGCGTTCAACAGCCTGCCGGACCCTGAGCCGGGTCTTTTCCACATTAGGGTCCGGTGAGATCTCAAAGTATGTGCTTTCGGCGAAGATGTAAACCCGGTTTATTGTGGGAAGAGTCCGGAGATCTGCCGGGTAGGCTGATAAGAGATCTTCCCCGGCACTGATAATCAGGATGTGTTCCTGGAGGGGCATGATAAAAAAACACTAATTTTTTTATCTTCCTACCGGTTAGCGTGGCTGAGGATATGCGTGATCTCCGGCAGGATGAGTTCCGTTGTTGCCAGGGTGACTGCCGGGGTGGACCCGGGAATACAGAAGATTGCCTTTCCCCCAATAATACCAGCAACTGCCCGGGATAACATGGAGGATGTCCCGATCTGATCCAGACTCTTCATCCGGAAGAGCTCCCCGAATCCATCCATGGTCTTCTCAAGAAGTGGTGATACGGCTTCGATGGTGCAATCATCGTACGTGAGACCGGTCCCGCCATTGATAATGATGCAGTTGGCTGTTTTAAGAGCAGCAAACAGTCCATCCCGGATAGCTTCAACGCGATCCGGGACGATTGCATAGTACGCTACCGGGATCTCTTCCTGGGAAAGCAGCTTTTTTATTGTCGATCCACTGGTGTCGTTCTCCGGCACCCGGGTGCTGGATACTGTGATTATTGCTGCAGATATGGGAAACGGGCGCACGTGGTCCTTATTCATGATACTTGTATATTATTCCTTTTTCATTAAGAGAATTCCTGATGAATTTTCTCTTTTGATTGTGCTTTTTTGTTCGGTTGAAACGCACATGAACGGAAGTTCACATCTGAAACACGAAAATCAGATACCCGGTCTTTATTTTTGTGAGATTGATCAACTCAGCGTAGTTGGTTATCATGGAAATTCTTAACTGAGACTGGTTGGCTGCGGGTCAAAGAGATTACCCCCTTACGTTGCCTTATTCTTTGGAGGGAGAATTAAGCTCTTTCCAGGCTGGAGAATATGCAAATGAAAAAAAAAGGATTTCTACAGAATCCAATTTTAATTGTTGATTATTCATATTTTGGAGAGGGTGACACCCCTTTGTTTCCATTGGAATGTTTTCTCCTTCTTTTGCAGTTTAACTGCAGAATTCTCTCTTATTTAGGAACAAAATCGAAATTTTCAAAAATTCATTTAAGATTATTTTATATACTATTAGTTGCTAATATTCCAACGAGTCATCGTTTTTTTATTTTTTATTTCATTGATATGTCCAAAAAAAAGTTCCACACGAAATAAAGGGGTCCCTCCCTCAGACAAAAAAGAAGAAAATCCAGCCGTAAAACCAATAAGAATCCTGAAAAAATTCAGGAAACAATGGAATTTGTGGCTAATTATTTATTAATATAATCTGATAATAATTCATAGAATTTATCCTATTTTTTCATTTAAACCAAAAAATGGGAAGATTCCACTGGAAGTAAAGGGGTTTATATTTCGGTGAAACCGATCGTTTTTTTGCCTCATCCCGCTAATGCTCAGCTCCACTGTGTGATCATGCCCGAACCAGAAGATCAATCAACCGGACTTTTTAAAAAATACCTGAGCAATAACAGGATTTTCAAGGATCGCGAAGTGCTGAGGCATTCGTACCGTCCCCAGATTCTTCCTCACCGCAAACCCCAGATCGATGAGGTAGCCTCCATCCTCGCCCCCTCGCTCCGGAACGAAACTCCCTCAAATATTCTCATCTATGGCAAGACAGGAACCGGCAAGACCGCCTGTGTCCGGTACGTGGGTTCCGAACTCGAGAAAGTGAGCAGTACGATGGGGACCCTCTGCCGGATTGTTCACCTGAATTGTGAAGTGATTGATACCCAGTACCGGGTCCTTGCCCAGATCGCCAAGTGCCTGGATGTTGTCGATGAGATGTCGAGCGACAAGACCAGGACCCACATCCCGATGACCGGGTGGCCCACAGACCAGGTGTATGCCGAACTCAAGAACCAGCTGGAAGCCGGTGGAGGGGTGCTCGTCATCGTGCTCGACGAGATCGACAAACTGGTCAAGAAAAGCGGGGACGACACCCTCTACAATCTGACCCGGATCAACTCCGATCTCAAGAACTCCAAGGTAAGTATCATCGGGATCTCCAATGACCTCAGCTTCAAGGATTTTCTTGACCCAAGAGTCCTCTCCTCCCTGTCAGAAGAGGAGATAGTCTTCCCGCCGTACAATGCCCCGCAGCTCGTAGACATCCTTGCCCAGCGGGCCGAAGGCGCATTCATGCCGGGAGCGGTTGCCGAAGGGGTCATTCCGCTCTGCTCGGCTCTTGCAGCCCAGGAACACGGGGATGCCAGGCGGGCTCTGGATCTCTTCCGTATCTCGGGCGAACTCGCCGACCGCGATGAATCCTCCAAGGTGACCGAGGAGCATGTCAAGTCGGCCCAGGCAAAGATCGAGACCGACAGCATGATAGAATGCATAGCAACCCTCCCCACCCAGAGCAAGCTGATCCTCTTCTCCATGCTCATTCTCGAACAGCTGGGACAGAATATCTTTACGAGCGGGGAAGTCTCACGTATATATCAGGATATTGCGCCCTCCATTGAGCTTGATGTGCTCACCCACCGCAGGATCACCGATCTGATCTCTGAACTGAACATGCTCGGGGTTATCAACACCCGGGTGGTGAGCCGCGGGCGTTATGGCAGGACCAAAGAGATGTGGTTTGACTCGAACACGGCCAAGATCCGCGAGGTTGTTCTCAAGGACCAGAGGCTTAACGGGCTCAAGAATCTCGATGTATCCCAGATGGAAGCGAAATGGTTGAAAACCTGGTTCAGGTAAGAGGAAACAAAAATGGATGAAAAAGATCTCGAACTCCTCAGAATCCTTGAGGAGAACAGCCGGCTCTCAGCAGAAGACATTGCGACCATGACCAACCTTGCAGCAGCCGAGGTTGAGGCACGGGTGCACGCTCTCGAGGCCGCCCAGGTCATCAAGCGGTATTCCACCGTGATAAACTGGGAGAAGGCCGGCAACGGCGAGGTCTCAGCCATCATCGAGCTCAAGGTAAGCCCCGAGCGGGATTTCGGGTACGATCGTATTGCCGAGCGTCTCTCCCGGTTCCGGCAGGTAAGAACCCTGCGCCTGATCACCGGTACCTATGATCTGCAGCTGATTGTGACCGGCAAGAATATGCAGGAAGTCTCGCGGTTTGTTTCCGAGCATGTCGCTCCCATGGACCGCATCCGGGAAACTGCCACCCACATTGTCATGAAATCCTACAAGGAAAATGGCAATACACTCTTCGAACAACCGGAGACCGAACGTCTTCCCTATAGTTTCTGAGGTGGGAAGATGCGTGACTTTGTCTCTTTGCGGGCGCGGGAGATTCCCCCGTCCGGTATCCGGAAGTTCTTCGATCTCGTGCTTACCATGGAGGATGTTATCTCCCTGGGCGTGGGCGAACCGGATTTCCGGACCCCATGGAACATCTGCGAATCCAGCATCTACTCGATAGAGCAGGGAACCACCTCGTATACATCGAACAAGGGGCTGCAGTCGCTGCGGGATGCGCTCTCACAGCACCTTGCCCGGCACTACCGGCTCAATTACCGTGCCGATGACGAAATCATCATCACCACCGGGGTGTCGGAAGGTCTTGATATCGCCATCAGGGCCATTACGGATCCGGGTGACGAGATACTGATAGCCCAGCCAAGTTATGTCTCGTACGGCCCCTGTGTCTCCCTTGCGGGTGGAAAAGCTGTACCCGTGCGGTGTACTGAGAAGGATCGCTTCAAGCTGAATCCCGATCTGCTTGCAGAAAAGATCACGAAGAAATCCAAGGCACTGATCATCAATTTCCCGAACAACCCCACCGGCGGAGTCATGGATGAGGGCGATCTCAAGGCAGTTGCGGATCTCATCATCGATCACGATCTCCTCCTCATCAGCGATGAGGTGTACTCGGAGCTGACGTACGACAAAAGCCATTGTTCGGCTGCATCCGTGAGCGATCTTCATGAACGGACAATCACCCTGAACGGCTTTTCCAAGGCCTATGCCATGACCGGATGGCGTATCGGGTACCTCTGTGCACCAAAAGAGCTCTGTGAAGCGGCACTGAAGATCCACCAGTACGTGATGCTCTGCGCTCCTGTCATGGGGCAGGTTGGGGCGCTCGAAGCCATCCGGTCCGCGGAAGAGGATAAGAACAGCATGGTCAACGAGTACCGTCTCCGGCGTAATATGTTTGTTACCGGTCTCAACCGGATCGGTCTCCCGTGCCATGTCCCGGAAGGGGCGTTCTACGCATTCCCCTCGGTGAAAGGGACCGGCCTCTCGGATGTGGAATTTGCCGAGCGGCTTTTGAAAGAGCAGCGGGTAGCGGTTGTCCCGGGCAGCGTCTTTGGTGAGGGAGGCGAGGATCATATAAGGTGTGCCTATGCGATTTCCCGGTCAGGACTCTCCGAAGCGCTCGGAAGAATGGAGATCTTCATGCAGGGACTCTGATATCCCTGCAGACCACTCGTACAATCCCTGATATACCCTCCCTTTTTTGCTACCCGATTCTGAGGGATACTTTATTTTGGAACTTGACCAATACTACATGAAACACAATGAGTTGCTCGATCATCGTTGGTGGATTTTTTGGGGATGAGGGTAAGGGCAAGGTTGTTGCCCATATCGCCCACAAGGACAAACCCGTAATCATCTCCCGCGGCGGTGTAGGTCCGAATGCCGGACACACTGTCCAGGTTGGAACCAAGGAATATGGCGTCAGGATGGTTCCTTCCGGTTTTGTTTATAAAGAAGCGAAACTCTGTATCGGAAGCGGGGTGCTCGTCGACCCCAGGGTCCTGAAACACGAAGTGGAAATGCTGGGTGTTCAGGGACGCGTGTTTGTTGACAAGCGCTGCGGTATCATCACCGAAGATCACATTGCGCGGGACAAGGGAAGTGCCCACCTTTCAAAGAAGATCGGGAGCACCGGCTCAGGCTGCGGACCCGCCAACTCCGACAGGGTCATGCGAGTCTCCCCTCAGGCAAAGGACGTGCCGGAACTTGCCGAATACCTGCTTGACGTCCCCTTCGCAATCGATGAAGCACTGAAAAAGAATGAGACCGTCCTGCTTGAAGGCACGCAGGGTTTTGGGATTTCCTTATATTACGGCACCTATCCCTTTGTGACCAGCAAGGATACCTCAGCTTCCCAGATTGCTGCCGACAATGGCGTAGGCCCGACCAAAATTGACGATGTCATCGTGGTCTTCAAGGCGTACCCGACCCGTGTCGGGGAAGGCCCGTTCTCCACCGAGATGTCGTTTGAGAAATCCGATGCCATGGGGATCCAGGAGTTCGGAACCGTCACCCACCGGAAGCGCCGGATCGGCGGATGGGACGGGGACATGGCCCGGTATTCCGCAATGATCAACGGGTGCACGCAGGCAGCTATCACCGGTATCGACCGCGTGGATGAATCCTGTTTTGGCGTAAAGGAGTATTCCCGGCTTACCAAGAAAGCCAAAGATTTCCTCAAGCAGGCGGAAGAGGACATCGGCAGCCCGATAACCCTCATCTCCACCGGTCCGGAGATCACCCAGATAATCGATTTACGGGATGAACTCGTATGAAACGCTCCCTCATGGACATCCTCTGCTGCCCGGTCTGCAAAGGGGATCTCACTCTTGCGGTCACCGAGGAGAATGAGAAAGAGATCCTCGAAGGCGGCCTCCACTGTGCTGCCTGCAGCGTTGAGTATCCCATCCATGAAGGCATCCCCAACCTCCTCCCCCAGACTTCCCAGTAAGAGGTAACGGTATGAGTCTCCCGCTCGCCCTGTCAGCATTGATCAGCCCTGACATACCGGGAGACGAATCCGGCTTTGAGATCTTCCTCAACCGCAGCGGGATCAACTCGATCGATCTCCCCCGGGGGAAGATCACGGCCGAATCAGGGGGCCGGCTCGTGCTCAGATTCACAAACCGGGGTGCCCCCATCCATATCACGATCTCTGCTGCCAACGCGGCGTTGTATACCGATTTTTTCCATGAGAACCTGTATATTGTCGATGCCTCTGTCCTTGCGATCCCTATCCGGAAGGAGAGCGAAGAAGGTTCTTTTGATCTGGAGATCATCTCAGGCTATGGCGTTGTGAAGACCACGACGCATGTCCAGGTCCTCCATCCATCGCACCTGCGGCCAATGGTATCGGAAGAGGCACCTCTCCAGCCGGTTGCCCACGGCCGTCCCCATCTCCTGATGATCCTGATGGGAATTGCCCTGATCCTTTACACGGCATGGTTCTACACGGGAACCGAATTCCTCAATACCGCCTCTTTTATCATCCTCATTGTCGGGGCACTCTATACATGGTACCGGCAGGATTGATCCTTGCGGCGATCATCCTCTGTGCCGCGCTTCTCGTGGACCGCATAACCGGCGATCCGCATTCTCCATACCACCCGGTTGCCCTGCTGGGCCGGTTCATCGGGTGGTGGGGGAAACCCTCGTCCTATTCACCCGGGTGGCAGAGAACCGCGGGTGTTCTGTTCTGGATCCTGACCGCGGTTGTCTTCTCCTTCCCGTTCTTTCTTGTCTCCGTCCTTGCACCGTGGTACCTGTATATTATCATCGCCCCGTTCCTGCTGAAGAGCTGTTTTGCCTGGCGCTCGCTGGAGGAGCACACACTCGCGGTCGTGGATGCGGTAAAAGACGGAGTAGAGATAGGCAGGGAAAAAGTCCAGTTCCTCGTCTCCCGCGACACAGCTGCCCTCGACCGGGATCATATCCTCTCCGCGGGCTACGAGTCCATGACCGAGAATATCACCGACTCCATCATCTCTCCGCTCTCATTCTTCGTTCTCTTCGGACTACCCGGTGCTGCGGTCTATCGTGCGGCCAACACCATGGACGCGATGCTCGGGTACCGGGATGAACGCGAGCGGATCGGCTGGTGTCCGGCCCGGATGGATGATATCCTCAATTTTATCCCGGCCCGGATCACGGTCCTGCTTCTGCTGGTGTATTTTGCAATCCATGGTCGTTTCACTCCTGCATGGAGCGTAATGCGGCGCGATGGGTACAGGCGCCCGGGATTCAATGGCGGGATCGTCATGGCCGCCATGGCCGGGGGTGTCGGAATCCGGTTCGAGAAACCGGGTGTGTACACAATCGGGAATGGAGAACGGATGCTCGATGAAGGAGGTCCCGACATCATAAAAGCGGCCCGGGCGGTCACCCTGATGTTTGCAGGTATTGCCTGTTGCGCACTGTTTTTATTGGGATCCTTGATCAATAGTACAGGTATATGAAACTGGAAGAACTGAGATTTGGCACTGAGCTTCTCAAGCGCGGTTTTGCATCCATGCAGAAGGGGGGCGTAATCATGGATGTCGTGAATGCCGAACAGGCAAAGATCGCCGAGGAAGCCGGGGCCGTCGCAGTCATGTCGCTCGAACGGGTCCCGTCCGATATCCGCAAGGCCGGCGGGGTTGCCCGCATGGCGGATCCCCAGAAGGTTGCCGAGATCATCGATGCAGTCTCCATACCGGTCATGGGAAAGGTCCGGATCGGCCATTTCGTGGAGGCGCAGGTCCTCGAAGTTCTCGGCGTGGACATGATCGACGAGAGCGAAGTTTTGACCCCCGCAGACGAACAATACCATATCGATAAGACCCGGTTCAAGGTCCCCTTTGTCTGCGGCGCCCGCGATCTCGGCGAAGCACTTCGGAGGATCAACGAAGGAGCAGCAATGATCCGGACCAAGGGCGAAGCAGGTACCGGAAATGTTGTCGAAGCGGTCCGGCACATGCGCACGATCATGGGCGAGATCCGTCTGCTCCGTGGACTCGACAAGCAGGAGATGATCGATTATGCCCGGGAGATCGAAGCTCCCGCGGAACTGGTCATCGAATGTGCCGAACGCGGCCGGCTGCCGGTTGTGAACTTCTCGGCCGGAGGAATTGCCACACCCTCCGATGCAGCTCTCATGATGCAGCTGGGCGCTGATGGTGTCTTCGTGGGATCCGGTATTTTCAAATCATCGGAGCCCGAGAGGATGGCCAAAGCGATCGTTGAAGCGGTAAACCACTTCAATGATGCCAACGTCATCGCAAAGGTCAGCACCGGCCTTGGCGATGCAATGCCCGGTCTCGATGTCCACAAGCTCCGGGACGACGAGGTGCTCCAGACCCGTGGACGCTAAGATCGGTGTCCTGGCGCTGCAGGGGAACGTGAGCGAGCATATCGATGCGTTCCTCCTGGCGCTCGAACGGATGGAGTACGGACCCTCGTCAGAAGTCTTGGAGGTGAGGAGCCCTGCGGATCTTGCCGGATGCCATGCCCTGGCGATCCCCGGCGGGGAATCGACCACCATCTCCCGGCTCATCGACAAGAACGGGTTGTACGAACCAATCCGGCAGTTCAAAGGCGGGATCTTTGCCACCTGCGCCGGGATGGTCCTCATGGCAACGGATGTTGCCGACCCGAGGGTCCACCCGCTCTCTCTCATGGACATGACCGTTGACCGGAATGCGTTTGGCCGGCAGCGGGAATCGTTCGAGGCTGATCTCTCGGTTGATGGACTGGAGGGGGGTCCGTTCCACGCGGTCTTCATCCGCGCCCCGGTAGTCACCCGGACCGGTGCTGATCTCAGGGTGCTCTCCTCAGTTGATCAGGGCGTTGTCGCCGTGGAGAAGGGCCGGCACGTGGCGTTTTCCTTTCATCCCGAGATGGGAGACGATACCCGGCTTCATGAGCGGTTCCTCCACAAGCTTGGTTTCATCCGACAGGAACGATAAAATCTCCCACTCTCTCATCCCACCATATCAGAAAAGAGGAAACCGGATCCTTCCCCAAGTCTTGCCGTGACTGCAATGTTTTTAACCTGAAACTGGCTGACAAGAAACGGTTTTTAACTTAGGGAGACCACTCACAAGAGAAGATCCAACCAGCGGGCAGGGTACCATCTTTCATTTTCGTACTCCGGAACAGGTGGCACTCCTGCCGTGGAAATTCAAAACTGCCATAATTAAAAAAATCCGGGATATCCATGAGTTCATCACCTGTTGTTGACAGCATCCTTTCCGCACGTTATTTCCGGAAAGGGGAAACGTCATTCGAGGACATCTGTCATCGTGTAGCGTCGGCTCTTGCCGGTGACAGGGATGAGGAAGGCCGCTTTTTTGAGGCCATGCGCTCCCTGCGTTTCCTTCCCAACTCCCCGACCCTGATGAATGCCGGCACGGAACTCGGCCAGCTATCAGCCTGTTTCACGCTGCCGGTTAACGATTCGATCGATGGCATTTTCGATGCCATGAAACAGGGTGCGATCATCCACAAGACCGGTGGGGGAACCGGGTACAATTTCTCGCACCTCCGTCCCGAGGGATCCCCCGTCCAGTCAACCGAGGGTGTTGCTTCGGGCCCTGTCTCGTTCATGCGGGTCTTCAATGCGGCTACCGAGGTCATCAAGCAGGGTGGCCGGCGTCGCGGCGCAAATATGGGGATCCTCGATGTCTGGCATCCCGATATCCTTGCGTTCATCACGGCAAAAACCAAGGAAGGCGAGTTTTCCAATTTCAATATATCCATTCTGGTCAACGACAAGTTCATGGATCTTGTCTCCCGCAAGCAGTTCGGGACCGTCTGGATTACTCATCCCCACACCGGGGAAAATGTTACGGTCGGCCAGATCTGGACCGGGATTGTTGAAGGGATCTGGAAGAACGGCGAGCCGGGCATCCTCTTTTACGATGAGATCAACCGGCACAACCCGACCCCCCAGCTTGGCGAGATTGATACAACCAATCCCTGCGGCGAGCAGCCCCTCCTCCCGTACGAGAGCTGCGTGCTGGGGAGCATCAACCTTGCAGCATGCGTGGAGAACGGGACTCTTGACGAGACCCTGCTTCGCGAGACGGCCCGGATGGCCACCCGGTTCCTCGACCTGGTTATCGAGCACAATGTCTTCCCCATCCCCCAGATAGGGGATGCGACAAGGAGGACCCGGAAGATCGGCCTCGGGCTTATGGGTGTCCACGATGCGCTCCTCATGACCGGCCAGGCGTACGATTCCTCCGGTGGCCGGGCCTGGTGCGAGCGGATCATGCAGATCGTAACGGAAACCGCTGTTGAAGAATCGCGCCGGTGTGCCGAAAAAGCCGGGCCGTTCCCGGCCTGGCAGGGGAGCATCTGGAAAGAGTTTGCGGTCAGGAATGCGGCCATGACAACGATCGCACCGACCGGGACGATCTCCCTCCTTGCCGGCTGTTCGAGCGGAATTGAACCTATCTTCTCGTTTGCCTACACCCGGAAGAATACCGTGGGCAAGACCTTTATCATTGTAAACCCTGTCTTCCAGGATTACCTGAAGCGCACCCTTTCCGGCCTCGGGCTTTCCGGTGATGAGCTCCAGAAGAAAGCCGATGAAGTCCTTGCCCATGTCCACGAGACCGGGACGGTTCAGGATCTGCACTGGCTTCCTTCGGAATTCCGGGCGCTCTTCAAGACGGCTCTTGACATCAGCTGGAAGGATCATATCCTGATGCAGGCCGCATTCCAGAAGCATGTGCATGCATCCATCAGCAAGACCATCAACATGCCCTCCACGGCCACAAAGGATGACTGCGCCGAGGCCCTTCTCATGGCCTGGTCCCTGAAGCTCAAGGGGATCACCATCTACCGGACCGGGAGCCGGGAGGATGTGGTTCTTGCCCTTAAAGAAGGGGCCCCCGCCCCGGTTCCAGCTCCGGCAGCCGTGCCGGTGGCCGGGAGGAACGCGCCGGAGAAGATCCCGGCCCTCTCGATCGAGCGGCCCCGGGAACTGTCCGGCAGGACCTATCTCTGCCAGTCCGGGTGCTGCCGGCTCTACGTGACCGTGAACCTGCACGAAGGAAAGCCCATGGAGGTCTTTATCCGGACAGTTGGGAACGGCGGCTGCGATGCCAACAGCAGCGCTCTTGGCCGCTCGATCAGCACCGGGCTCCAGAATGGTGTTCCCTACCAGAAATTCGTCAAGCAGTTTGCGAAAGTCAACTGCATCTCTGCCATCAAGAACCCATCATCGGAAGGCCATTCCTGTGCTGATGTTGTGGGGCGGTGTATCGAGCTCTCGGCCCGGAACCAGAGTATCACGACCTTAAAGGACTGGGACATCCGGGAAGTGGGGACCAGAAATCCCTGCCCCGAATGCAACGAACCCCTCGATTTCGGGGAAGGCTGCAACAAGGGAATCTGCAAGAACTGCGGCTGGACCGGCTGCAGCTGAAAGCGGTGGACAAGGTATAATATTTGGGGTTTGTCCTGCCGTTCATTGAACACAGGATTCCATTGATTGAACCCGGACCATCGTTCCATAATATAAGCGGACAGAAAGAGAGAGATTCTTCATGCTCCAGGAAGATTCTCTTCTGTTCGTATGCAATAATGATAGCGGGGTGCTGCCGCGGATCAAGGATTATTCCGCACATTCGAGCACATCGCCTGCGGAAGGCTGCAACCTCTCCGCGCTCATCCAGAGCCCGCTGGGAATAAAAAAAGAATGGAAACGCTTTATCCGGGAGCAGAAACTCCCTTCAAGGATTCTTGACCGGAACGATTTCTGCAACGAGTTCGGCAGCGGGATATCGACGTTCCCGGTGGTGCTGGTAACGACGGGCAGAGGTACTGTTGTGTTGATAAGTACTGATGAACTGAACCGGTGCCGGGAGCTTGAGGATCTGATGAGTCTTGTCGAGCAGCGCCTGTCACGGATCGCATTGGCGGTTTAATAAAAGCGATCCATGAAAACAGGTCTTTTGCTGAAAGGCCTTTTTCATAGCGCCCAAAAAATTCAGAATATGATCTCACTATTTTATAATTTCTGATAGTGCAGGTACTAGTATGACTATCAGGAAGGGGCGGCGGAAGAAAAACGAGAAACCGTTTCACGAAGCAGTGACGGATCTCCTCTTCTCTGCAATGGCAAACCATGAGGATTTTGTTGTCACGTATGAAGACAATGCCATCACCGGAAAAAAAGAGATCCATGTCATGTCGGGAAAACTGATCACCCAGGAAGCGCTTCTCTCCATGAAAGCTGAGGTGGCCCGCCAGCTCGAAGACGGGGGCAGGCACCATGTCCGGGATATGGGATAGGCTTTACCGCGTGAGTCTGCAACCAACCGGTTCATACGTCTTCCGCGGGTGTACCACGTACGTTTGTACGAAGAGGTGCACTTCCGGCAGTTACCAGTCTTTTTTCATTGCCTCTGCCCGGAGATCCTCCGGCATCAGCTCAATGGCGTACCGCAGGGCGGTCCGGGGCATCACCCGTTTGTTCTTCATGACATAGGAGAAGATCTCACCGGTGTGCTTCCGGCTCGCTTCTTTTAAGAGCCAGCCGTACCCTTTCTGGACCATATCGTCCGTGTCAGTCAGCAGGAGATCGGCAATTTCCACAGCCTCGGTGAGGAAATGCCCGTGTTTGGCGGGGATGATGAGCGAGACCGCAGCAGCCCGGCGCATCCAGCGGTTATCCGACTCTGTCCAGCGTTTCAGTTCTTCGGTATACTCCGGAAATTTCTCTATGAATTTTCCCATCGTATGATTGCAGAAGCCGTCGCATTCGGCCCAGTTGGTGATGTACGTGTCGATCCAGTTGCGGAAGACCGTGATGTCCTCTCTCTCGTAACGATCGGCAAGAAGGTGTGCCCAGCTCGAAACAATAAAGGCCTCTTCCATGAATCCCGACCGGTAGAGCTCTTCGCAGAGAGAGAAGATCTCCTCTTTGTCCCTTTTTTGGATCTCTTTCCAGTACTTTTTTGATAACGCTACCACTGCCGCGGTTTTCATGCCGTAACACAGTATCTTCTCTTTGAAGAACCGCTTTGAGGTTTCCTGCAGCTCCGGGTCTGCCTGGCTCTGAAGCTCCTGCCGGATGCGAACTATGACCGGGTCCATGGAAAGAGTGGGGATGTATCAAAGATAAGGGAGTCGAAATTGCCCAAGGCATGTGCAGGCAACCGGATCATTTGCGCAGGAGATCGCAGGTACCTGATGGTTCTCTGACCGGTGGCACCGGATGGTACCGATCTCCTCTCTCGCCGGGCAGGAAGAAAATATATCCCCATCTCTATAGTTCTCCGTATGATACGTCACAGGATGCAGTATATTACAAAACAAACTTCAATCTAAGGTTTTTTGGAAAACGAAATATTTATCAATTAATAATTTTAATATTGTAGAGAGATAAGCCATGGCGGTCGATCAAACTCATATCGATGATATCATTCTGGCTGCAACCTCAGATGATCCCGCTGTCAAGCTCCAGAACCTTGAACGAGAGGTTGATCTTCTTAAAATCACTATCAAGCGCCTGCTCATGGATATCCGTGAACGGATGAACGAGCTGGAGAACCCGTTCACGCTGGTCTCTTCGGGCAATTCAGGTGCCAAACAGCCGGCGGTTGATCCGGAATATGCGGAAAAAACATCTGCGCTGGAAGCGCGGGAAGCTGCACTCGATGCACGGGAATCCTGCCTCGAAATAGAGTCCGCCTCGCTTGAAAAAGATCTCCGCGAGGAACCTCCGGTTGTTGTACTGCCTGCCTCCACCGTACCTGCACTCCAGTATCCTTTACCGGTAAACACGTTGTCCGAACTGCCCGAACGGGGAATTCCGCCCGCTTCGCCCCCTCAGGAAACGCTTCCCCTCCAGAAAACCTACCATCTCTACTGCTGGACAGATGGCGGGGTAAAGAAATTCGGGCATTCCCAGCTTGAAGCTCTCGTGGAATCTTATCACGTCCTGGGATACATCAGCAAAAAGAATGCAGGCGCAATAAAACAGATATCGAGCCTCATGCCGGTTGCCCCCGATGAATTCCGGGAGATCGGGCCTTACCAGTTCATCGAGGAGATGTACACCCTGAACAGGATCCTCTCCCCGGGAGATACGTCCCTTGATCGGGATATGATCGAAGTGATGATGGAACAGCGCCGCCAGGAATCCCGGCTGCCGATCGAGTCCGGCTCCCCGGTAAGGTACACGGAACCTACACCGGAGAAGAGGAAAGCCCGGTCGTCAGAATTTGGGGAAAAGGACCTGGGATGGATGAACCTCCAGGCCTGACTGTTTTTGTAAAACCGGGAGCACCCTGATAAGAATAGCGTTATCCGGGAAGATCCTGTTCTGCTATCTTCTTTATGAGCACTTCGTGTTTTTTATGGGTAGCGTCCAGCAATTCTTGATAGACAACCGGAAGACGGTTCCGGAGCACCGTCACCCCTTCTTCGGTGATGCCCCCTTTGGTTGCAACGCGCCCGATCAGCTTGTCAAAACCCATATCATCACGGTCAAGCAGCCATGCGGTCCCGATAAGGGTCTGCTGCACGAGATATGCTGCCAGCGCCGGACTGACCCCCTCTTTCCGGACTGCAGACAATGCAAACTCCTGCATCATGGCTGATATCAGGGCCGGTGCGCAGCTCGTCAGATCCCCGTAAATCTCAAAGTGCCGCTCTTCGATTTCTACAGGAGTACCGATGGCAGAGAAGAGCGAGAAGATGAGCTCCTTATCGCCCTCGGTCACACCCGGTCCCCAGGCAACAAGGGAGATGCCGGCATGCTCTTCCGCAGTCACGCTCGGGAGCATCCGGACACATCGCACGCCCGGCCCGGTCCATCCGGACAGATCTGCAATTGTTACTGAGCTGGCGATTGAAACGAGGAGAGTGCGGTCTGAGAGGGAATTTTGCAGATCTGCGAGCACGCCTTTTATCTCAAGCGGGCGGACGCAGAGAAAGAGGACTTCTGCATCCTGTGCAACCTCCTGCGGGGTATCCCTCACGGCAATGCCGGTCTTCTCCGCAACAGCCCGGGCAGAAGCGCCCTGTCTGCTGCATGCAACTATCTCCCCCGGCTGGGCAACCCCTGCAAGGATGAACTGCCGGATGAGCATGCTGCCCATGGAACCGGTGCCAATGAACCCGAAACGTGTCATGATCAATGGAGTTTGAAGTGTTTTTATGAATAACTATTGTGCGGTCTTGTGGTCTCTTTCCAGTCAGGAAATTCTGGTAGGCCGGTAACGGTGTTCCGCATCAATGACGGACAGCCTGTATAGTGGACAATTTTCCGGGGAAATTATACTGAAACAAGGAGAAGAGTGATGCCAAAAACGCATCCATACCAGTAACCGGATCAGGTTACTAAAAAAGAAAACGTGTATTGCGGGAGAACTCCCCAATCATTCGGGATGGGAAGTATCCCCCGCGATTGACGGAACCGCATATGGCGCCGGACCGGTGTTGCAACAAGTCAGTGTTTCAGCATCTTTTTTGCCGGACACGGAGACGAGATCTCCTCCCCTCCCTCTTTATCAGAGTTGAGATAATGTGCTCCCCAGATGCAGAGCGCCTCCAAGATCGGGAGCACGGTCTTTCCGAAATCCGTTATGGCATATTCCACCCGGGGGGGTACCTCGGCATAGACAGTCCGCCGGATAACCCCGTCCTCCTCAAGCTCCCGGAGTTGTTTGGTGAGCATCTTTGAATTGACGCCGGGCAATCCTTTCTGCAGCTCGCTGAACCGGAGCACGTTGCCGTTGAGGTGCCAGAGTATTATCGGCTTCCATTTCCCGCCGATCACGTCAAGTGCTGCTTCAACCGTACAGTGATAGGTCTTCCCGTTCTTCGTATACATCATGGTTACCTCAATGGAAGTTGATTTCAATAATACCTGTATTTCCTATATATTCAGTTAAGGCCGATTTTAATCTAATGGTTCAGATTGCCCTTTCAGAAGAATCCTGTGCATTCTGCCTGGGTATGGTTTTCTGGCCGGCACTCCCGCAGGCAGCGGAGTGAGGAGAGATCATGGAAAAGATACCGATTGGACTCAACTTCTTTATCCCGATGCCGGTGGTGCTGGTCGGGACACAGATAGCAGGGAAAGCAAATTTCATGGCAGTGGGCTGGATTACCCGGGCAAATGGCAATCCCCCCATGATCGCCTGCGGGATCGCGAACAACCACTACACGGTCAAAGGCATCGAAGAGACAAAGACCTTCTCGGTGAACATTCCCTCTTTGGATCTGCTGGAAAAGACTGATTACTGCGGCATTGTTTCAGGACAAAAAACCGATAAATCGCAGGTTTTCGATGTGTTCTATGGCTCCCAGAAGACCGCACCCATGATCCGGGAGTGCCCGGTGACCCTTGAATGCCGGCTCGTACAGAGCGTGCCGCTTCCAACCCACCGGCTCTTTATCGGAGAGATTGCGGGAGTGTATGCTGACGGGCGGGTGGTGAAGGACGGCCGGCCGGATTTCCCGGTGATCGATCCTCTCTTCCTGACCATGCCTGACAACCGCTACTGGTCCCTCGGGAAGTATGCCGGAGATGCCTGGGGTGCCGGGAAGAAACTGGTCCAGCGCTGATACCATGACAAAAGTACTTGCAATCAACGGGAGTCCCCGGAAAGACGGGAACACCTCCATCCTTATCCGGCATATTCTCAGGGAATGTGAGAATGCAGGGATCGAAACCGAGACCATCCAACTGGCCGGAAAGAAGATCCACGGCTGCACCTCGTGTATGAAATGCTTCGAGAACCGGGACGGGAAATGTGTCATCGATGACGACCTCGTGAATACCTGTATCCGGAAGATGATCGATGCGGACGGGATTATCCTGGGGTCACCTGTGTATTTCCTGGATGTCACCTCCGAGATGAAAGCGCTCATCGATCGGGCCGGGTTTGTCTCGCATGCCAACGGGCACCCGCTCTCTGGAAAAGTGGGGAACGCTGCAGTAGCAGTCCGTCGCGCCGGTGCCAGCCGGACCTTCGATACGATGCTCCATTTTTTCCTTGCCAACGAGATGGTGGTTCCCGGTCTTCCCTGCATCGGGATGGGTAGGGACATCGGGGATGTCGAGCGGGATGAGGAGGGTATCGCTCATGCAGAGAAGGTCGGGCAGACCATGGCCCGGCTCGCAACCATCCTGAAAGAACACCCCCTGAAACCACAAACCCCCTCACGTACCGATAACAGAATGACGAAAAAGAAAAAAGAGACCAGATCATGACCACAATACTTGTTGACCAGAACCTCTGCTCCCGGTGCGGGATCTGCTCGAATGCCTGTGCCATGGGGCTCATTGACCCTGCCGATGAGAACACCCTGCCGAAAGTGCCGGAAGCAAAAGCCGGTATGTGCATCCGGTGCGGGCACTGCGAGGTCCACTGCCCGTCGCAGGCGCTCCTTTTGAACGAGCGACCGGACGAGAGGGTGCCCCTGCCTTCCGGTGCGGGGACAATTGCGTCCGAAGACATGGGATATTATCTTAAGAAACGACGCTCTGTGCGACATTTCACGAAGGACCCGGTGCCAAAGGAGAAGATCCTCGAGGTTCTCGATATTGCCCGGTACGCTGCAACGGGTGGCAACGGGCAGCCGGTGGAGTGGATTGTTGTCCAAGATCGTGAGAAAGTGAAGAAGATAGCTGCTCTGACCGTCAAGTGGATGAAGACCCTTATCGGTTCAAACCACCCGATGAGTAGCTATGTGCCGTTCCTGATCGCTTCGTGGGATGCAGGGAACGATCCCATCTGCCGCGGAGCCCCGCACCTCCTCTTTGCCCATGTCCCGGACGGCACACTCCCGGATGGCAATACGGTTGGTCAGACCGACGCTATCATCGCACTCACGCACTTCGATGTGGCAGCGCCGGCATTCGGCATTGGTGTCTGCTGGGCAGGATTTGTTGCAGGAGCAGCAATGTCCTATGAGCCGCTCCAGAATGAACTCGGCATTCCGGACGGGCGCAGGAGTGCTTATGCTCTGATGTTCGGCAACCCGCAGTACAAAATCTACGGCATTCCCCGGAGGAAACCCCTGCAGGTAACCTGGAAATAGGAGTTTCATGAAGTCCCTCTTCGATGAGACAAGTATCGGGAACCTCCGGCTGAAGAACCGGCTTGTCCGGTCGGCCACCTGGGAAGCCATGGCCGATGAAGCCGGCCAGCCGACCCCCCGGCTCATGAATGTCTATCGGGATCTGGCGCTTGGCGGGACAGGGCTAATCATTGTGAGCGCCACTACGATCACAGGGGATGCCATCCGCGTCCCCGGCATGCTCTCGATCCCCGATGAATCCTCTATTCCCGCGTATCGCGAACTGGTTCGGACCGTCCATGTGATGGGCACTCCCATCGTACTGCAGCTCGTATTTCCCGGTCAAAACGGGGCTTTCTGGAATCCAGCGGATCCCTCCCGGGATGAAATCCACTCCCTTATCATGGGATTCGGGGATGCAGCCATCCGGGCCCAGCGGGCGGGTTTTGATGGCGTGGAGATCCATGCAGCGCATGGCTACTTCTTAAGCCAGTTCCTGAATGCCAGGAGGAATACGCGAACCGACGAGTATGGCGGGGCGGTGGAGAACCGGATACGCTTCCTCCTTGGGATCGCAGGGGAGATCCGGAAAAGAACCGGGGAGGATTTTCCCATCCTTGTCAAGATCAACTGCTCGGATTTTGAAGAGAGTGATGGGGTCTGGGATGCCTGCCGCGAGGCCTGCCGGCAGTTTGCAGAACACGGGATCAGCGCCATCGAAGTATCCGGCGGGATCAACCACATGCCGTTCCCTCCCGAAGCGTTGCCCTATAAGGAATCCGTCTTCCGTGATTATGCAAGTGAGATTGCACGTATCACGAAAATCCCGGTGATTCTGGTAGGATTGAACCGGACGCCGTCGGTCCTGACCGGACTTCTGAACACCACCGGTATAGGGTATTTCTCTCTCTCGCGGCCGTTCCTGAGGCAGCCCGACCTGGCTGATTTCTGGAGAAAAAACCCTGAACAGCCGGCTGCATGCATCTCCTGCGATGCGTGCAGGGAGCAGCTGGACGGAAACGTCTGCCCACTCAGGGAATGTCCTGGCGGGGAGATATGATGACACGAATGAATTACGGAGAGCAAAATGACAGATTACGCAACAATCGGAAGACAGAAACTGCTTGAGATCGATGGCGAAGCCGGCGTCAAGGTGGAAGAGGCCTTAAACATCATCTGCCCGGACCTGGCCCGGTATCTCATCGAGTACTCGTTCGGGGAGATCTATGCCCGGGACAGGCTCGACAGCAAAATGAAGGAGCTGGCTGTTGTGGCTGCCCTGACTGCGATGGGCACGGCGGCACCCCAGCTCAGGGTCCACATCCACGCGGCCCTCCATGTCGGTTGCACCCCCGAGGAGATCCGCGAAGTGATCATCCAGATGTGCGGGTACGCGGGGTTCCCGGCAACCCTGAATGCGTTCAGGATCCTGATGGAGGTAGTGCAGGAGACCGGCAGGACCCTTTCAACAGCGTCCCTCCATGCCGGTTCGGAAGGCAGGTACGAGCGCGGGAAGAAGCTGCTCGCGCAGATCGCACCGGACCAGGAGCGGGTGCTCAAAGAGACCTTTGACCCGATCAACCCGGATATCACACGATACGTTATCGCGTTCGGGTACGGGGACATCTATGCCCGGGGCCTCCTCCCTCTCCGGAACCGGCAGGCGGCCACCATCGCAGCGCTTGCGGCAATGGGAACCGCCCCATCCCAGCTCCGGTTCCACATCGGCGGCGGCCTCCGGGCCGGCCTCGCTGAGGAGGAGATCGTAGAGATCATGCTGCTCGTCTCCATTTATGCGGGATTCCCGGCGGCTCTGAATGGTATCCTTGCCACCCGAGAGGTTGTCAACGCATTGAAAGAAGGCTGAACGCGGGAGTATACGTATGGGAAAAATCATTGCTATCAACGGAAGTCCACGAAAGAAGTGGAATACTGCAACGCTGCTTGAACATGCCCTCGAAGGGGCGGCATCGCAGGGGGTAAAGACCGAGCTCGTTCACCTCTACGACCTGGACTACAAAGGCTGCACCAGCTGCTTTGCCTGCAAACTGAAAGGCGGGAAGAGTTACGGGAGATGTGCCATGAAAGACGGACTGACTTCCGTTCTTGAGAAGATCGAAGGTGCCGATGCCCTCATACTCGGCTCGCCTATCTATTTCGGGATGGTAACCGGCGAGATGCGGTCGTTCATGGAACGCCTCCTCTTCCCGAACCTGACCTACACCCGGCCCCCGCAGTCCCTTGCTCCGCGGCAGATCCCCACAGCGTTCATCTACACCATGAACGTCTCCGAGCAGTTGATGAAGGAGAATTACGGTCCGCACATCACGGCGAACGCGACCGTCCTGAAGATGATGTTCGGGCAGTCAGAGTCCCTCTTCTGCAACGAGACCCTCCAGTTCGAAGACTACGACAAGGTGGTCTTCAGCTATTTCGACCCGGAGGAGCGAAAGGAACGCCGGAGGACGATCTTCCCCCAGGATTGCAAACGGGCATTCGACCTTGGCGCACGGATCGCAAAGGCCGGGCTCTCCTTTAAAACCGGAGAACCTGCACAGGAAGGGTAACCGGAATGGATGTTCTGGAAGCGATTCACCAGCGGCGGGCAATCCGCCGGTACCTCCCCGACCCTGTCAGCAGGGAAGATATCCGCACAATCCTCGATGCCGCCAACTGGGCACCCTCTGCCATGAATCGCCAGCAGTGGCAGTTTGTTGTTGTGACCGGGAAAAAAATTGGTGAGATGGGGAAGAGTTTCGGGCGAATTATCGAGGAGTACACAAGGAACTGGGACTCGTCCCGGATGCGGGGATCCCCGTTCACCCGCGAGGAGTTCATCCGGTTCGCGACCACTTACGGGGGAGCACCGGTAGTGATTGTCGTCCTGACCGATACAGCGGATTCACCGGATTTCCGGCGGGCAAACCTCGAGAGTGCAAGTGCCGCCATGCAGAACCTCCTCCTCGCTGCAACCGCGCTCGGGCTTGGTACCTGCTGGATGACCGGTCCGCTCAATGACGAGAAGGCACTGCGCAGGATCCTGCAAATCCCAAAAGAGAAGGAGATCGTAGCAGTCACACCATTGGGTTGGCCCGATGGCGTTCCGGAAGCACCCCAGCGGCTCGACCCGGCCATGGAACGAAACGTGAGGTGGGTGGAGTAACCCCCCACGGTTTCAACGAAACAGGAGAAAAATATGAAAAAAGCACTCATAATTATCGGGAGTCCCAGGAAGAAGGGCAGTACCGCAATCCTTGCAGCGGAAGCTGAACGGGCACTGAATGAAAAGGGAATAGAAACAACGACCGTCTTCCTCAACGATCTGAAGATCCGGGGATGCCAGGCCTGTTACTGGTGCAAGAAGAACGATGTGGCCGAATGCGCTGTAAAAGACGACATGCAGAAGGTTCACGAGCGTATGAAGGAGGCCGATAGCATCATTGTTGCCACCCCCATCTATTTCGCTGGAGTCACTGCCCAGACCAAGGTATGGCTCGATCGCCTCTTCCCGTATATCGGTATGACATTAAAGCCGAAGATGATACCGGGAAAGAAGATTTCGTTCATTTTCACGCAGAACCAGCCGGATGCCCGGTTGTTCGAGACCCCGGTCCAAACGTTCATGCAGATGGTGGGGCTGACCGGCCTTGCCGTTCAGGATCACATGCTTGCCTGCGATCTTGATGCCGGGATCAAACCGCCGGTAACGGGGAGGCAGGAGTATATGGATAAAGCGTACCGGATCGGCAGGGATCTGCTGCAATGACCGATAAGATAGTATGCACACTCAGCATGTGAGAAGTAAGGTGTGATATAAACCATGGAAGCACTTGAAGCAATAATGACCCGCCGCAGTGTCAGGAAATTCAAGGACAAACAGATATCCGATGCGGTGCTGGAGAAGATTCTCCTCGCAGGGACGTACGCACCATCCGCCCTTGCCCTCCAGCCCTGGGCGTTTGTCGTTGTTCAGGATCGGCAGTTTTTGAACAAAGTTTCGGACTACTGCAAACCCATCATGATCTCGCTCATGAAAGATGCCCACGACGGTATGTCGGATGAATTCCGGAGGCTCCTGGAGAGCCCCGGGTACTCGATCTATTACCACGCACCGACGGTCATCATGGTCATAGGGAAGAGCGGGAGCCGGTTTCGGGAGATCGACTGCTCCCTCTGTGCGGAGAACCTGATGCTTGCTGCCCATGCCCTCGGCATCGGGAGCTGCTGGATCGGATCAACGGAAGTTGCCTATGACAACAAAGAGATCATGGCGGGGTTCCGGATCCCGGAGGGTTACAGCCCGGTTGGCACCATCGTTTTCGGATACCCCGATGAGACTCCCGAAGCCCATGACAAGCATGCGCCGAAGGTGACGTGGATCCGGTAACCGGTCTTTATTTTTAACGTCAATTCCCCTTTTTCATCACTCCTTGCAGTGTTCCCCGGTTTACCGGAAAACAGGAGACGTTTCGCCACACTCTTATTGAATCAGAATAATACTTCCAGAAGAGATACTAAATTATGAGGAGATCTACCGTCCTGATTGGAACGATTCTGCTGGTCTTTGTTCTCCTGTCAGGAATCCTCCTGTTTGGTTGTACGCTCCCTTCACAGGCCCGTTTGGCTGATACCGATCCATCAGCAGAGCTCCTGTACGCCTCATCCGGATCCATGCTCCAGCTGCTTGACACCAACCAGATCGATGCCTTCATCATGTGGGAGCCGGTGGTGTCCGACGCACAGCTGGCCGGTATCGGGAACCGTGTGGCAACCGCCGATGACCTTCCCCCGCCTGGGAAATGGGCTGCAACCCCATGCTGTGTTCTCGTCCTCAGTAACAAGACGATAAGACAATACCCTGAAATTGCTGCTCTGCTCTCGGCACTCACAACGGCTGGTGTCGACAGGGTCAACGAGAACCCGCAGCAGGCCGAGAATATCACCGCAGCCTGGGTCTTCGGTACAACCCAGGTCCTGACTCCCAACGGGTCGCTCAATCCCCTTGTTGTCGAGGAGCACTCGTTCCCCAATATTGTCTTTACATCAACCCCATCAGCCAACGGGACCGGTCCTTCCCCCTACGTGAACGCGGCAGTTACCGGGCAGGGGAATGCCTTCCTCAACGGATCGGCCGTCCCGCAAATACTTAACGGCACCATCCCGACCCTGAACATCGGATACCTTCCCTCATCTGACCACTATGCCCCGCTGTATGTTCTGGTCCGTGACTCCTCATATTTCTGCAGCCGGTACGGCTACTGCCTTGTTCCGAGCGATCCGACAGCCTCCCGACCGAAGCAATGCAAACTCCTGGTGAACGGAAGCCCCGTGGCCTACGTCAATCTCGTCCCGGGCCAGTCGGGAGGAGGCATCATGACCACGATCGGGCAGGAAGCTCTCGATGGGGCTTACCTTGGATCCGTCCCGGCGGAACAACAGATCGGGCTCGGGAACCCGTCTTCTATCATCCAGCCGGTCAATAACGGCGGCTCCGGGCTGGTGGTGGGTACCAAAGCTCCCTGCACGAACTGGAGCACGTTTGTCAGCTGGGCAAAGGTCCGATCCGGTGAAGGGAATCCGCTGGTCATAGCAACGGTCCAGAGCTCCATCCAGGAGACCATGATCCGTGAAGCGCTCGCGTACGAAAACATAACGGTGTATCTCTATGGCACTCATCTCTAGATCCACACTCATTCATGCAGCAAAAGGACTTTTCCTTGTTGTCTTACTCCTCGTCATCTGGGAGGCATTGGCACTTCTCATCGGGAATTCCTATATCCTCCCGACCCTTGGTGAAATTATTGTCATCCTGCTCCACCCGGCGGCACCGCTTCTCGGCGGCGAATCGCTTCTTACCGATACCGCCAGCAGTATATTCAAGGTGCTGATCGGCTTTTTCTGTGCCGCAGCCCTGGCGATACCCGCCGGTGTCCTGATCGGCTATTCCCGGGAAGTCTATGCCTATTTCAATCCCATCATCCAGATTCTCCGGCCGGTTCCCCCGATTGCCTGGGTCCCCTTCTCCATTGCATGGTTTGGTATCGGCGTTCATTCCATCATCTTCATCATCTTCATGGGAGCGCTCTTCCCCATTCTCATCAATACGATCGATGCAGTGCACAGTATCCGCCGGCCGTGGATCGATGTGGCCGTGATGTTCAGGGCAACAACGCTCGAAAGGATAACAACGGTCATCATACCGGGTTCGCTTCCCCAGATCTGGACCGGCCTCAGGATTGGTTTCGGTCTTGCATGGATGTGCGTGGTTGCCGCCGAGATGCTTCCCGGCACAAGCCAGGGACTTGGCTTTTTGATCATGTACGCTTACAATCTCGGGCAGCTCCAGGTGATCGGGGCGGGTATGGTGGTGATCGGCATCATAGGTCTTGCTGCTGACGGGATCTTCCAGCTTGGCCAGGCACGACTCTTCTTCTGGCAGGGGAGGGACTGAGCCATGGATCCTGTTCTCACGCTTGAAACAGTCTCGCGGACATTCAGCACGAATGAAGGTACCTGCCCGGCCCTTGCAGGTGTCTCTTTTGAGGCCCACAAAAACGAGATTCTCTGCATCATGGGACCCTCCGGGTGCGGGAAGACCACGCTCCTTCGGATCATTGGACGGCTCGATAAGGAGGACAACGGATCGATCCGGATATCGGGAGAGGACAACCGGTACCAGGCTCAGACGGCTATGGTCTTCCAGGATCACTCTCTCTTCCCCTGGCTGACTATTCACTATAACATTGTGTACGGACTCCGGCTTGGATCCCGGAAGCAACCCGAAGAAGAGATCAAAAAGAGGGCAGAACGTCTGCTGGTTCTCACCCGTCTTGAATCCTTCGCCGGTTCCTACCCGCACCAGCTCTCGGGGGGTATGAAGCAGCGGGCGTCCGTTGCCCGGGCGCTTGCCGTCAGCCCCCGGATCCTGCTGCTGGATGAGCCGTTCAGTGCTCTCGACCCGTTCACGCGCCGGGAACTGGAGGACGAGATTCTCAGGATCCGTGCTGCTGCCCACGACAGCGGGAACGATATCACCATCCTGCTCGTCACCCATAACCCGGAAGAAGCGGTGTACCTTGGCGACCGGATCATTGTCCTGTCCGACCGTCCGGGCAGGATCCGCGATATTGTCAGCGTCGATCTCCCGCACCCGCGGAATGTGGCAGATCCCGGTTTCCTTGAAGTCCGGGAACATGTAGCCGGACTTGTCAAACGGTGAACCTTTTTAAAAACCCTTTTGGCTTCAATCCTCAAAGTCAGGGTTTAATATTATTATCGGGATAGTCTTAACAACCCATGCATGATGATCACGCGCTCAACGAGATGATAGCTGCCATCCTGATTATTGCTCTCGTGATTGCCATGGCCGCACTGGTTTTTCTTTTCTCTTCAGGTATGTTGTCAAACCTCACCAAACCAACATTTATTGCCCCGAAGATCAGTGCCGCGACCGTCAGTGGAAAAGATGTAATAGACGTCTCCAATCTGGGAGGGGATGTCATCTATCTCAATGTGCCCAAACTCCACTATAACGAGATGGGTGTGTATGTCGATACGCCGGATGGCACTTCCAAGGCCCTGCCATTACCTGGGGTAGATCAGTTCAGCCCCGGTAAAACGCTCTATATCTTTAAAGGACCGGATGGATACAGGATTGCTGACAACCCGGCCGATCTCGCATCGCCGTCCGCCCAGTCGGTTCCTGCCGGCCAGGTGGCAGTCCGGCTCGTGGACGAAAATTCGCAGCTTCTCCTTGCAAAGTGGGGAGATGCAGCAGGTTCGGTTCCTTCTCCGGTTCCCACGCCTACACCGACCGTAACCCCTTCACCAACTCCGTCTCCTGATCCAGTGAAAGCCGCCTTTTCCCGGGATCCGGGGCAGGGTGTTGTACCGTTAACAGTCCGGTTCACGGATGCATCGACCGGCCCCGTCACCGCGTGGCACTGGACATTTGGCGATGGCGGAACAACAGTTGAACAGAATCCGTCCCATATCTTTACAAAAACCGGAGATTATACCGTGAGCCTGACGGTTTCCAATGCAACCGGCGGTACGGATACTTTTACGTGGCCCGGGTGCGTCCGGGGAATGATCAGGGCGGATTTTACTGGTTCACCGGTATCCGGTCCGGCCCCCCTTGCCGTGCAGTTCACAGATACATCAGTTCCGGATCCGGCAACCTGGCTGTGGGATTTTGGTGACGGGGATACCGGGAACTCATCGCAGAGGAACCCGGTACATATTTTCAGGAATGCAGGCACCTATACCGTAAAACTGACCGCATCGGATACCGGGGGATCCGATACTGCGGTAAAGCCCGGCTATATCATCGTTCAGAACCTGCCCGCTCCGGTGGCCGGTTTCACCGGCACTCCGGTTTCAGGAACTGCCCCCCTATCCGTCCAGTTCACGGACACATCCACGGGGAGCTCTACCGTGTGGTCATGGGACTTCGGGGATGAGGATACAACCAACAGCACCCTGCAGAACCCGGTTCACCGGTATACAAAGACGGGAAGTTTTACGGTGACGTTGCAATCGGGCAACCAGGGTGGCACCAGCACCCCGTTCACACGACCGGGCTACATAACGGTCTCCAGTTCCCCGACGCCACTCACGATCTCGTGGGTCTGGCCGGACAACCTCAGACATGGCCACACTCACAAGGATGTGGATCTGGAAGGAACCGGTTTTATCGAGACAGGGACAACCCGGGTCCTCCTGCAGCATGCCGGCGAGAAGGATATCGAAGGCGAATGGGTCAAGGTGCTTCGCCCGACCCACCTGATCTTCGATCTCGATCTTCCCCAGAGTGCAACACCGGGGGACTGGGATCTCACGGTCATCAATCCTGATGGCAGAACCTGTACCCTGAAAGATGGGTTTAAGATCAAAACATGATACGGAGTCTGACCCGTGTATTCCCTGCATCCTGCCATTAGTTTATTAGCATATCCGGGCTACTCTTCCCTATGACATATTCAGCGGTCCTGACTCCACTTGCGGTGGTTCTCGAGCTGGTCCTCTTTCTTATGGGAGTCTATGCCGGTTATTTCAGGAAAAAAACCTTTGGCTATTGCTTTGCGGCAACCTTCCTGATATTCGCAGTCTTTGATTTGCTTGGATCGACTGGAGTCTCTTCGGATATACTCTCAATTTTGAACATTATCGCGATCCTTGCCTCACTTACCGGGATGTACCTGGTCATTCAGGAAAAAAAGTAAGGATCGCATTGCCCTTCCTTTTCCAGAATGTGATTGCTCCGATTCAAAACGGATCTGTCTTATTTCACTTTCTGCTCAAGAACCGTCATCCGCGGATAAAACCCGAATTTTTGGTAAAATCTGAATGCATCATCATTCCCATCGCCGACCGAAACCCGGTTCCTGGCAGAACCGCCTGCGTTCAGCCAGCCGAGTGCACGGGTTATCAGGTGTGATCCAACCCCCCGGTTACGATATTCTTCATCAACAAAGATGGACTCTATCTCCCCGGTCTTTTCCCGTGAGAGCGAGCTCACGCAGTATCCTATGTACTTCCCCGTCTCCGGATCGACAGCCAGATCCACCCTCAGTGAGCCGGTGCCGGCAAGGCCTTCAAAAAAGATTTTCCGGTCTTCAAACCTCATCCGTTCGTAGTGATCCCGGAAGATCCCGGCCCTGCTGTGATGGTGGTTATTGAGTTTTTCCCAGAGCGGGCGGATCAGTTCGAGGTCCCGGGCGTCTGTTGAACAATAGTCCACAGGTTTCATCCGATATTCTGTACTTGGTGATGAATGGGGAAAAACCAGATGGATTCCGGATGGTTTATGCATCTTTGGGCCGAGAGAAATGTACCCCTCATGGAGCTGACAAATGAAAGACGAGAACCGGAAAGTTGTTGAGGAACTTCTCTCCCGTGCCGATGCCATCAGCGACGATATTCTTGAAGATACCCGGAAAATGCTGGGCAGTATGCCGTTCATCCTGCCGGTCCTGCGGGAACGGCCGGAGTACTTCGCGCTCTCATCCCTTGCCGATGAGATGATCTGCCGGCCTGCCCATCTGTCCCCGAAGATCGTGGAACTCGTCTCCCTGGCAGCCGCTGCCAGCGCAGGTGCGGAATATTGCATGAACGTGCATATCCGTGCTGCCGTAAAGGAAGGGGCAACCCGGGACGAAATCTATGATACGATCATGATAGCAGCGCTCATCGGCAAGACCCGGGTGCTTGGCCCGGCCCTCCGAGAATTCTGCGATATATTTCCGACAGAACCGAAGGAACGGCAGGAATAGTGTGCAAAGCCGGTACTCACGGGTAAGGATTTTTCAGGACGGGGTTGCTACAGGCTGAGGATCTGTGATACCATCATTTCTTGTTGGCTGGAGAAACCCGATACCTGAGTGGTGACTCCCAATTCTTTCCCAAGGTTGATGTGATAGCAAGATCCTGTCTTGTCATGGAAGTTCCGGCAATTTCCGGGGTTATCAGTTTCTGCGCATTCCTTCTGGGGATCGCCGGGGCGGCGCTCATCATATACGGGGGTTTCCGGGCAGTAATCCGGGTAGTTCTCCTTGAAGTGAAAAAGGCATCCTTCACCTACAACCAGATCCGGCGGGACTTTACCGACAAAATTGTCTTCGGTCTCGAATTTCTCATCGCAGCTGATATCCTCGCCACCCTCCTCTCCCCCACCGAGCAGGATCTCATCAATCTTGCCGTGGTCGTGGTCATCCGGACGATCCTTGGCTATTTCCTCTCAAAAGAGGCTGCGGAGTTCAAACTCCAGTAAAAACGCGGTTTTCATCTCCTTTTGCTCTGTGGAAAACCTTTTTTAATAACCCTCTCTCCCCTCGCACAATTTTGTACCCATGCGACCCCCCTCAGCGGAAAATCCGGAACAATCTTTTGAATCACCCCGTAAAACTACATAAATCCGGCTTAGAAATGGGAGGGGCCCTGGGGGGGGTCGCATGGGTACAATGATACGTTGTGGCTTGTAGCCAACCAATTCCGGAGGAAATTTCCGGCGATGCTTACCTGCATTTCACTGTTTTGCTGGCACAGGACGTACCCGCCCGACCCCCCTATGATAAATGTTACGCAAACCCGGGAGCGCTTTGCAGGTTGGAATGATTTCTCCAGAGCATCTACTTTTTTATTTGCAGCTTTTCCGGCAGCTCCCTGGACCATGCGGCGATAGCATCCCAGTTGCGGAAATCGCCATACGGTATCTTTGCCATCTCCATGAATTTGCGCATGAAAAAACCGAGCCTGGCCGGATCCAGTCTGCCGGCGAACAGGATAGAAGAGACGGGGGTGAGGGGTTCTATGGCCTTGGCGAGTGCCTCCATAGCCATTCCAACTGCCTCGGGTTTTGGATCTTTCGGGGCAAGCCCGACTGCAAACACTGCAACGGGAACGTCCGCCAGTTCCACAAGGAACTTTTTTACAAATTTTATCACCGGACCGTCCATTCTTCCCATATAGAGCGGCCCGCCTATCACGACTGCGGTATACCCTTCAAGTGACCGGATGGTCGATATTTCTGCTACCGTTACCGCAGGACCGGCCTTTTCCAGTTCCTTTCCAATTGCCTCTGCAATCTCGGCTGTTGAGTCATTCCGGGTAGCGTATGCAACAAGTATCCGGACCGTCATGATCAATCACTGGTACCATATTGGGAAGCCCGGAAGCATAAAATACCGGGGTTGGCTTACGGGATGAATTCCTTGACTTCCGTCAGTATGTGTTCTGCCGTATCCGGTTGTTTCTGCATAGAATCATCGGACCAGTCCGAATACCGTGCCTTTATAGGGGATCCGAAAAAGATGTTGAAAGAGTAATGGAGAATTCCTGATGGCAACCGATCCCGTATGTCTGATGATTGTTGACGAAGACGATGCAAAATACACGAGTATATACAAGAACCAGAAATATTATTTCTGCTGTAACTGGTGCAAGAAGCAGTTCGAGGAGAACACGAAGCGCTATACCCGGATTGCCAACGAGGTCAGCGTCAACTTAAAAGAGATAACCTGAAACGCCCTGCACGGGCAATCCCCGCCGGTGAAGGGAGAATCCCCGATCCGGAAACCATCAGGGAATCCGGTAGTGGATACTGTTTTAAGGCCGTACGGGCAGATAGAGATGCAATTATTTCCCGGCTGAAACAAGCGAGCTTTTTATGAAACCTGAAGATGATCCCTGGCTTTTAACCGCCCATGAAAATGCCGAACTCCTGGACCGGGAGAACCAGAAACTCTGGGCGCTGGCAAACCCGATCCGGAATAATCTTGCGGTCATCACCAAATACCAGGATTTCTGGAACCAGGCCAAACATATCACTGCATTATTCAAGGAGCTCAAACCGCTTGCCCGCAATGACCGGGATATTCTCTGGAAACGGTTCAATGCCCTCTGCCGTGAGATCAAGGAGAAGCAGAAAGCCGAGTACGGGGTCCTGGAATCCCTGTCCCGGGGCCATTGCGAGGAGATCATGAATCTCGCAGAACAGGCCCGCATTCTTCCCGGCGCCCCGGCACCGGGTATCCGGGATCTGGCAAAGCGAGGGCAGGCGCTCAAAAATGCGGGCAACCTGCTCGGCAGGTACAAGCACGAGATGATTGCAAAACACAAGAAATCCTGCTTTGAGGGTATCCAGGAGATCCGGAAGAGCCTTGATGAGGCTTCTGAACGGGTGAATGCAGAAAATCCACACCTGCAGTCAAAGGCCGGATCCCGGATTCAAAGAAATCTCGAAGCGAATTATGAACGGCGGAAAAAAGCTGAGAATGCCCTTGAGAACTTTCAGATTGGCCGGGGGCATATCCTTACGTTTCTTTCGTCCGCTGAGGATCCCGTAAAGATTGCATCGGCAAAAGCCCGGCTTGAAGAAACCGAGGCCCGGATCAGGGATATCGAAGAGGGCATCCGACAACTGGAGAGATGGATAGCCGAGGACGAGAAACGGCTGGGAAAAACGTAAGAATCCGTTCTTGGCTCTCAATGTTCATATGACCGGCTGGCGGTCTCTCTTTTTATTACCGTGTGTATCAGGTTGTAACATGGCCGGGTATCACGCGAGGCCGGGGGTGTCCTCAACACCCCGCTTTTTCATACGGGCGGAATAGATGAATAATGCCAGTTCGCCATCCGGGGTAAGACTGTAAAGTTTCTTATGCTCATTCCCCGGATCGGTCTCCTCCCGGATGAGGTTCCACCCGACCAGTGCTGAAATCATCCGGGAAAATATTCCCCGGGTGAGTTCCCGCGTGCAGGAATCCTCAGGATCATCCCGGACCGGGATCCGGCAGGCCTTTGTCTCGGAAAAGAGCGTCTCTTCAGGTATCAGGACATCTCCCTTTTTCCCGTATTCTTTATTCCGGAAGAGGATGGTGAGGATAACAAGATAATTCGGGTTTGCCGGCAGGTTCTTTGCAGGGAGGGTCGGCACCGGAACTTTCCGGGATGGGGAATTAAAGAACGCGTAATAGGCATCGCCATCGACCCAGAGCGACATCGAGAAGAGGCCGAGCGAGAGACGTTTTGAGCCGGCGGAAATATCGAACGTGAACCGGGCAGCGGGATGTTCCGAGAGTAAAGAGAGCACCGGGTCGCGGATGGCATCGAATGTTGCAGAATCGATACAGACGAGAGCACAGGAAATATTCCGGGAGAGTGAAATGGCATTCACTTCATCAATCGCCCCCCGGATGGCCCACTTCCATGCCCGTTTCTTGGCATCGTCCCGGACCGAATCCGTATAGACCTCTTTTTCAGCAAAGATGTACGTGTGAGTGACGGTCCGGAGATCCTGGAGGACCGCCGGATAGGTTGTGTGGATGCGGTCTCCCGCGCTGATGATGTGGATGTGCTCCTGCGGATCCATGAGTATGTAGTATCCGGTGCTTTTTCGATAAATGATTGCCCGGTCTACCTGCACGATGTTTGCCGGGAATCTGAAACCAATAGCTCCAAAATCTCCAAAAAAGTCAAATCGATTCATTTATTTCAGCAAAATAATACAATACACACTATCTATCGAGCAGATATATGTCAAACGTGCTTTATGTTGACGATGAGCCCGCTCTTCTGGACGTTGGTAAAGAATTCCTTGAAATGTCGGGACAACTCTGCGTTGAAACAGCAACTACGGTAAAAGATGCACTTGACAAAATTCAATTCAAAAAATTCGATGCGATCATATCAGATTACCAGATGCCCGATATGTCCGGCATCGAGTTTCTCCGTCATATCCGTTCGAAACACCATGACATTCCGTTTATTCTGTTCACCGGCAGGGGCCGGGAAGAAATTGTTATCGAGGCATTGAACTGCGGTGCCGATTTTTACCTCCAGAAGGGAGGAGAGCAGAAATCCCAGTTTGCCGAACTCGAACATAAAATCAACAATGCCATCGATCGGAAGCGGACCCACGATGCATTAAAGGAATCAGAACAGCGGGTGCTGGACATCATCAATTTCCTGCCCGATGCAACGTTTGCGGTAAATCTCGAGAACCAGGTTATTGCATGGAACAGAACGATCGAAGAGATGACCGGAATACACCGGGACGCAATCCTCGGAACCAGTGATTATTCCTATTCTGTTCCGTTTTATGGTGAAAAACGCCCTATTCTGATAGATCTGGTTCTGAACAAAGACAAGAATATTGAAAAACAGTATCCGTATCTGAAAAGAGTCGGGGATAAGATCATAACTGAAATATGGAGTTCGAACCTGTATCGCGGTAAGGGGGCCCATATCGGGATCATTGCATCCCCGCTCTATGATACCAGCGGGAATATCATTGGAGCGATCGAGGCTATCCGCGATGTCACCGATAAGAAAGAAGCCGAGGAGAAACTGAAGCGCAAGAATGATGAGCTGCACGCAGCTTACGAGCAGCTGACCGCGACCGAAGAGGAACTGCGGGCGAACTATGAAGAGCTCAGCCGAAGCGAGGAAGATCTCCGGCTCAGCGAGGAGCGGTACCGGAACGTTGTAGAGGACCAGACGGAATTCATCTGCCGTTTTACCCCTGATGGCAGACTTACGTTCGTCAACGATGCCTACTGCCGTTACTTCGGCCTTGATAAAGGGACCTGTTTTGAGAAGGCCCATACGGTAGTTCTGCCACCTGAGGATCTTCAGCTGATGAAACGGCATTTATCGGCATTCACTCCAAAGAATCCTACCAGTATTATCGAACATCGTATCATCATGCCGTCCGGTGAAGTGCGGTGGCAGCGCTGGAGCGATCGGGCGATCTTCGACAAGGACGGCCGTATCATAGAATACCAGTCAGTCGGGAGGGACACGACCGAAAAAAATGAAGCTGAGGAGAAACTGAAACGCAAGAATGATGAGCTGCATGCAGCCTACGAGCAGCTGACCGCGACCGAAGAGGAACTGCGGGCGAACTATGAAGAGCTCAGCCGAAGCGAGGAAGATCTCCGGCTCAGCGAGGAGCGGTACCGGAGTGTTGTGGAGGACCAGACGGAATTCATCTGCCGTTTTACCCCTGATGGCAGACTTACGTTCGTCAACGATGCCTACTGCCGTTACTTTGGCCTTGATAAGAAGACCTGCATCGGTCGCAGGCATACGGTAGTAATACCTCCTGAAGACCAGGCACCGATGAAAAAGCATCTGGCAGCGATCTCTCCGGAAAACCCGGTTAATCTCTTCGAACACCGTATCATCATGCCGTCCGGTGAAGTGCGGTGGCAGCGCTGGAGCGATCGGGCGATCTTCGACAAGGACGGCCATATCATAGAATACCAGTCAGTCGGGAGGGACACGACAGAAAAAAATGAAGCTGAGGAGAACCTGAAGCGCAAGAATGAAGAACTGCATGCAGCCTACGAGCAGCTGACCGCGGCCGAAGAAGAACTGCGGGCAAATTATGAAGAGCTCAGCCGAAGCGAACAGGAGCTCCGGCTCAGTGAAGAACGATACCGGAACGTTGTAGAGGACCAGACAGAATTTATCTGCCGGTTTACCCCGGATGGAACCCATCTCTTTGTCAATGAGGCCTACTGCCGGTATTTCGGGAAAAAGCGCGAAGATATTATCGGCCATTCCTTTATGCCGGATGTCCCACCGGAGGATCGCTCCCTCATCAGGGCCCATTTTGCGTCATTCAGTCCCAATCACCCTGTACATTCTGTTGAACACCGGATCATCATGCCCTCCGGAGAAGTACGGTGGCAGCAATGGTCGGAAAGGGCTGTTTTTAATGAAATGGGTGTTGTGACTGAGTACCAGTCCGTGGGAAGGGACATCACCAGCCGTAAGCGCATCGAATTTGCATTATCCGAAGCGAATATAAAACTCAACCTCCTGTCCAGTATAACCCGGCATGACGTTCTCAATCAGCTGACGGTTCTCCAGGGGTATTGCGGGCTGGTTGAGGGAAAGATAACGGATTCCCTGACCAGAGGGTGGATCGAGAGAGCAATCCAGGCCAGTGAAGTTATTCGCAGCCAGATCCTGTTCACCCAGCAATACCAGGATCTTGGTATGCAGAAACCTCTCTGGCAGGATATCTCTCTGACTGCCATGATAATCTGCCAGAATAACGGTTTTTCACAGGTATCCATCGACGAGAATCTGGCCGGTGTCGAGATATTTGCCGACCCGCTCCTCAAAACGGTTTTTTACCATCTTTTTGAGAATGCAGTCATGCACGGGAACAAGATGACCCGTATTACCGTACATGGAAAGTCAAATCCTTCAGGGTTTACCCTTATTATTGAGGATGACGGGGATGGGATCCGTCAAGATGACAAAAAAACAATTTTCCAGAAAGGGTATGGCAAACATACCGGTCTTGGACTGTATCTCGTCCGGGAGGTACTGTTGATCACGGGTCTTACGATCGAGGAAACCGGTGAACCCGGCAAGGGAGCCCGTTTCGAGATCCGGGTTCCTGCGGATATGTACCGTGGATCCTTAAAAACCAGGCAATAGTCAGTGCTCAGGCCTCTTTTGTAATCTCCCTAGGAAAACTGGTATTTGGACCTGTGGTCGTCCGGCTCCTCGGGAGGGTTTTGCCTCTGATGGCAGGATACTGACAAACTGCGGGATACCCTTCACTGTCCCATTGATGAAGACGATATTTTTGTTTGCATCGAATTCCACGAGTGGCAGTGACGTTCAAGGTTTTTCATGCGGGAATTCTCCGACAGAATTAAAAAACCGGAATTGATTCCCGGGTAAAGAAAAAAAGTATGTTCAGATGAAGATTGGCGCAAGCACGAGCGTCAAGGTAGCAAGGAGCTTGATGAGCACGTGAAGCGACGGGCCGGCAGTGTCCTTGAACGGGTCGCCGACGGTATCTCCGATGACTGCTGCCTTGTGGGCCTCGCTCTTCTTGCCGCCATGAACACCGGTCTCGATGTATTTCTTGGCATTGTCCCATGCACCACCGCTGTTGTTCAGGATGAGTGCAAGGAGGATACCGGTGATGGTTGCGACCATGAGGAAGCCGGCGAGAGCCTCGTACTTCATGGTGACACCGATGACGATCGGGAACAGGATCACAAGAGCGCCCGGAAGGACCATGTTCTTCAGCGCACCCTGGGTCGTGATATCAATGACACGGGCATAGTCGGGCTTCTTGGTTCCTGCCATGATACCGGGATCCCTGAACTGGACGCGGACCTCTTCGATAACATATTGCGCTGTCTTGGAGACTGCACGGATGGCGAGGCTTGCAAAGAGGAAGACGAGCATTGCGCCGATGAGTGCGCCGACAAAGACGGGCAGGCTTGCCAGGTTGACGATCTCGAATGCCTTGCCGGTGAGCTTGGCAATGTCGGCCATGTAGGCGTTGAAGAGCAGGAATACGGCAAGGGATGCACTGCCGATGGCATACCCCTTGGTCAGTGCCTTGGTGGTGTTGCCGGCTGCATCGAGCTTGTCCATGCGGTGCCGGACTGCATCCGGTGCACCGCTCATCTCAACGATGCCGCCGGCATTGTCGGCAATGGGGCCGAAGGTGTCCATGGTAAGGACGTAGGCACAGACCATCAGCATACCGATGGTTGCAACGGCAGTACCGTAGAGGCCGCCCTGGGGGATACCGGTCATGGTTCCGCACCAGTAGGAGATGAGGAGCGAAATGCCGATAAGGACCGCCGGGACCGCGGTGGTCTCGAGACCAACCGAGAATCCCATAATGATGTTGGTTCCTGCGCCGGTCTCAGAGGAATTCGCGATATCCTGGACCGGGCGGTAGTGGTGGTCGGTATAGTAGAGAGTGACCCTGAGGAAGGCTACGGATAGGGCAATACCCACGAGACCTGCAATGACGAAGTATATCCAGCCGGGTGTTGCACCGAGGAGATAATAGACTCCGCCGAAGAGGAAGAACGCAGAGATGATTGCGGTGATGTAATACCCGCGGTTCATGGCGTCCATCGGGTCGGCACCGTCTTTGCCCTTGACCGAGAGGATACCGATCATGCTTGCAAGGAGACCGAGCGAACACATGACGATCGGGAAAAGGATCCCGTTGACACCGAAGATCGGGAAGAGCGCGACACCGAGGATCATTGCACCGATGTTCTCGGCTGCAGTGGACTCGAAGAGGTCAGCGCCACGGCCGGCACAGTCGCCAACGTTGTCGCCAACGAGGTCTGCAATGGTGGCCGGGTTCCGGACATCGTCTTCAGGGATACCTGCTTCGACCTTGCCGACAATGTCTGCACCGACATCAGCGGCTTTCGTGTAGATACCGCCACCGAGCTGGGCGAAGAGTGCAACGAACGAGGCACCGAAGGCGAACCCGATGATGACGAACGGGGTGTGGGTCGGGTCTGCACCGAGGGCGATATAGGTCAGCGAGACACCGAGGAGCGACATCGAGGTGATGATCAGACCGGAGATGGCCCCGCCGCGGAATGAGAAGTCAAGTGCCTTCCCGTCGCTGGTCTGCGCTGCGGATGCCGTGCGGATGTTGGTCCTGACAGCAATCCACATGGCAACAACGCCGGCGATTGCACTGCAGGCTGCACCAACCACAAAAGACGCTGCCGTAGCAAGGGCGATCGATTGTTGTCCGGTGAGATAATAAATAGCAAAGATCACCACTGCAGTTACGATGGCAAGCACGGCGATAGTCGAATACTGGCGCTTGATGAATGCTTCCGCACCCACCCGGATCGCATCGGCAACCTCGCGCATCTTGGGCGTTCCCTCGTCCTGCGAGAGGAGGTTACGCGTCAGGATTGCGGCAAGGGCCAGAGCGATGATACAGATCGCAATCACGATTAGTAATACGTTTTCGATCATTCCATGACCTCCCTGGTGTGAAGAATCCGCGAAGGGGACCGACCCGTGCCTGTTGATTGCAGCGGTAAAGTGTGAACCAGTCCGGGATACTTATACAAACACATCAGGTATTGTTAATTGGCATCAGCAGAGAACTGCTCAAATGACCCAAAGGAGGGCACACATCGGTTCTGGGGATCGCCCCGCACACGTACGCAACCCATCCTATGAGATAATAAGTGCATTTTTGATACATTAAACTTTTATGACTTGTAATCCCCCTGCACCACTACTTAAACTCCGGGGAAAACAACAGGAATTCTGGATTTTTTTAGTGTTTTTTTCATTTTCACGGCCCGATATTGGTTTCCAGGTGTTTACCGGTTATTGCTGCGGACATGTGCAGCTCACCGGTTCCCGAGCCGGATGGAGAATCGTGAACAATTCAATATGATTAATAATGAAAAATTCCCATAAGCAGAGAGGGAGGGTATCTGGTGCAACTTACTCAGCTCTTACTGTTTCTTATCCTGTTCCCGCTCATTGCCGCGTTCTTTATGCTGATTGCAAAAAAGGACATGGTGCGCGACTGGATCGTCAAGCTTTCCGCACTGGTGATAGGTGTGGTCAGCGTTGTTCTGCTCATCTCGACCTATGACAAAGGTGCCATGCTGGTATCGATCGTTCCTGCCGACCAGGCAGGAATCCTGATGTTCGTCCTCGAGATGCTCATTGCGGTATTCATCCTCTATCTCGGCATCAGGCACAAGAAGTGGCATGTCGTTCTGCTCATCCTTGTCCAGTCCGCTATGATGCTGTACTTCGAACTGGTCTATGCCCACGGGGTCCACGTGGAATCGAACCTGTTCATCGATGAATTCTCGAATATCATGGCCCTGATCATCGGCATCATCGGGAGCCTCATCTGCGTGTACTCGCTCGGGTACATGAAGTTCTTCCACGAACACCATAAGGAGATCGAGGACAAACGGCCGTGGTTCTTTGCCATCCTCTTTGTCTTCATCTCGGCCATGTTCGGGCTGGTCTTCTCCAACAACCTTCTCTGGGTGTACTTCTTCTGGGAAGTAACAACGCTCTGTTCGTTCCTCCTCATCGGGTACACAAAGACTCCCGAAGCAACGAACAACGCGTTCTCCGCCCTCTGGATGAACCTTCTTGGCGGCATTGCCTTTACCGGTGCCCTTCTCTGGCTTGCCATGGCCGGGGGCGGTGTTATGGGCCTGACCGATCTCCTCTCAACCGGAAAAGCTATTGCACTTGTCCCCGCAGCACTCATTGGTTTTGCCGGCCTCACGAAAGCGGCACAGCTGCCGTTCTCATCATGGCTAGTCGGGGCCATGGTTGCCCCCACGCCCGTCTCGGCCCTGCTCCACTCGAGCACCATGGTCAAGGCAGGCGTCTATATTATTGTCCGGTTTGCTCCCATCTACCAGTCCAGTTTCACCGGGTACATGCTGGCATTTGTCGGGGCATTCACGTTCCTGATAGCGTCAGGTATTGCCATCTCGCAGAGCAATGCAAAGAAGGTGCTTGCCTATTCCACGATAGCGAATCTCGGGCTCATCGTTGCCTGCGCCGGGATCGGCACGTACGAGGCCATCTGGGCAGCGATCCTCTTAATCGTCTTCCACGCCATCTCCAAGTCACTCCTGTTCCTCTCGGTGGGAACAGTAGAGCACCGGATCAAGAGCCGTGAGATCGACGACATGAACGGCCTCATCGTGCGCATGCCGAAGATTGCAGCCATGATGGTGATAGGCATAGCCGGCATGTTCCTTCTGCCGTTTGGGATGCTCATCTCCAAGTGGGCGGCGATCCAGGCCTTTATCGACGCCCCGTTCGGCTTCCTGTTCGTCATCATCCTTGCGTTCGGAAGTGCAGTCACCGTCTTCTTCTGGGCAAAGTGGATGGGCAAGCTTCTCGCGGTGACCTCGGACGGTAAAAATATTGAAGGCGAAGTGGACAAAAGCGAGTGGGCAGCCATCCTGTCCCTGGCTGGCCTCTCGGTTGTCACCACCCTCGTCTTCCCGCTCCTCTCAACAAAACTCCTCGAGCCATTCCTTATGGCAAACTACGGCAAGGTCGCCATGATCTCGCAGGACAATATCATCATCATGATCCTGATGCTCTTTATGATCCTCCTCCTGCCGCTCTCGATCCTCATCCCGCACCGGAAACACCGGCACCTTGCACCCTACATGTGCGGCAGGCCTACCACCCAGGACATGCGTTTTGCCGGATCTCTCGGGGTCCAGAAGAAGACAATCCTCTCGAACTATTACCTCCACCCGTTGTTCGGCGAGGCAAAGCTGAAACCGCTTGGCATCTGGCTCTGTTCGGCCCTGATCGCAGTCATGTTCGTTGCCGTGGCGGTTAAGGGGGTGATCCTGTGATAAACATTGTCTGGGCAGTTGTCTTCGTCCTCGTTGCCCCGCTCATCGGGGGGCTTATTGCCGGTATCGACCGGAAGATAACAGCACACATGCAGGGCCGGGTAGGCCCGTCCATACTCCAGCCGTTCTGGGACGTGGGCAAACTCTTCGAGAAAGAGAACGCGGTCGTGAACGAGACCCAGATCTTCTATGCCATCTGTTACGTCATCTTCATGGCCTTCACGGGAGCCCTCTTCTTTGCCGGGGGAAATCTCCTGCTTGTCATCTTCGCGCTTACGCTGGCACAGATCTTCCTCGTGCTGGGTGCCTATGCGGCAAACTCCCCCTACAGTTACGTCGGGGCGGAGCGGGAACTCCTCCAGATCATGGCCTATGAACCGATGGTGATCCTTGCGGCAGTGGGCCTGTTCGTGGCAACCGGGAGCTTCAACGTGAGCGATATTGCCGGAACAACCGTTCCGGTTATCCTCCTCATCCCGGGCATCTTCCTCGGGTTCCTCTACGTGCTCACTATCAAGCTGCGCAAATCGCCGTTCGACATCTCCACCTCGCACCATGCCCACCAGGAGATCGTCAAGGGCGTGACCACCGAGTTCTCCGGGCCATCGCTGGCCTGGATCGAGATAACCCACTGGTACGAGACGGTCTTTTTGCTCGGTCTTGTGTACCTCTTCTTTGCGTTCAACCCGCTCCTCGGTATTGCGGCGGTCATCGTGGTCTATCTCCTTGAGATCCTGATCGATAACACGAACGCCCGCGTGAAGTGGCAGCTTGCGGTGAAGAGCTCGTGGCTGATAGCAGCAGTCGTGGGCGTGGTCAACCTGGCCGCCCTCTATCTCCTCTCAGGAGGCGTATCATGACCTACATGGCAAAATCCCCGTGGATCATCCACTACGATGCATCGAGCTGCAATGGCTGCGACATCGAGGTGCTCGCCTGCCTGACACCCATGTACGATGTCGAGCGGTTCGGCATCATCAACACGGGTAACCCGAAGCATGCCGATATCTTCGTGGTCACCGGCTCCATCAACGAGAAGAACATCGAGGTAGTCAGGAACATCTACGACCAGATGCCCCGGCCGAATGCTGTCGTGGCTGTCGGCATCTGCGCCTGCTCGGGCGGTGTCTTCCGGGAATGTTACAACGTGGTCGGGGGCATCGACAAGGTGATCCCGGTGGACGTGTACGTGCCCGGCTGTGCCTGCCGGCCCGAGTCCATCATCGATGGAATTGTAACGGCTCTTGGCATCCTTGAGCAGAAACGCTCGAAGATGGTCCTGGACGAAGAGAAGAAGGAGCACCACCGGCACGCGGGACTGCATCCTGAACATATATCGCACACAGGAGGTGCACAATGATGGCGGCACAGACAATCACCCCGATAGGTGTCGGGGACGTTGTGGCAAAGGCAGATCAGGCAAAGAAGAACGGGTACCGGCTCGTCCAGGTAGGATGCACGAAGATCGGCGACGATTTCGAGATCATCTATGTGTACGACAAGGACTATGCCCTGCTGAATTACCGTATTACCGTTAAACAGGATACCGTCATCCCGAGCATCAGCGGCGTGTACTTCGGGGCCTTTGTGTACGAGAACGAGATCCATGATCTGTACGGCATCCATGTCAGCGGTATGAACATCGACTTCAAGGGCACGTTCTACCGGACGGCGATCAAACATCCGTTTTCCGTGACGATAACAAAGGAGGATGACTCATGTCAAAACAAATAACCGTGCCGTTCGGGCCGCAGCACCCGGTGCTCCCGGAACCCCTCCACCTTGACCTGGTACTGGAGGATGAGACGGTGGTCGATGTCATCCCGACCATCGGCTATGTCCACCGGGGATTAGAGAAACTGGTGGAGAAACGGGAGTACACCGAGTACGTCTATATTGCGGAGAGGATCTGCGGGATCTGCAGTTTCATCCACAGCCAGACCTATGTGCAGGGTATCGAGCAGATCATGGGCCTCGAGATCCCCGAGCGGGCGGAGTACCTCAGGACGATCTGGGGCGAATACTCGCGTCTGCACTCGCACCTCCTCTGGCTCGGGCTCTTTGCCGACGGGATGGGCTTTGAGAGTGTGTTCATGAATGCCTGGCGCCTCCGTGAGCACATCCTCGACGATCTCGAAGCAACCACGGGCGGCCGGGTCATCCAGGGCGTCTGCAAGGTCGGTGGGGTCCGGAAAGATATCACCCCGGAGAAACTCGACGAGATGCTCAAAGGACTCAAGTCCATGGAGCACGAGCTCCATGACCTGACAAATGTCTTCCTGCATGATAGTTCACTGAAGCACCGGCTGAAAGGTATCGGGGTTCTCAAGAAAGAGGACGCCTATCTTCTCGGTGCCGTTGGACCGACTGCCCGGGGCAGCGGCCTTGCCATCGATATCCGGGAGACCGGCTATGGGGCGTTCAACCGGATCAACTTCAAACCCGTTGTGGAGCATGACGGCGACTGCTATGCCCGGTGTGCGGTGCGGGCAAAAGAGATGTTCACCTCGATCGACATCATCGAGCAGTGCATAAAGAAGATCCCCGACGGCCCGGTTGAGATGAAAGTGACCGGTGCGCCCGACGGGGAGTACTTCTCGCGGACAGAGCAGCCCCGTGGCGAGGTCATCCACTATATCAAGGGCAATGGCAAGAAGAACCTGGTGCGGCACCGGGTCCGGACGCCGACGTTCACGAACATCCCCCCGCTTGTAACGCTCTTAAAAGGCGTCGAGCTCGCGGATGTCCCGGTCGTCGTGCTGACCATCGATCCCTGCATCGGCTGTGCGGAGCGGTGATACACCATGACGTTCTTCCAGATGACAAAAACGGTCATAAAGAGCCTCTTCTCCCGCCCGTCGACCCTGATGTACCCGGCAAAGCCGGCAAAGAAGACCGCCAACACCCGGGGCCACGTGAAGATCGACCCCGCAAAGTGCATCACCTGCCGGGCCTGCCAGCGCAAGTGCCCGACCCAGGCGATCTGTGTCGAAGTCAAGGAGAAGACCTGGCAGATCGACCAGATGCGCTGCGTGGTCTGTGCCGTCTGCGTTGATGCATGCCCGACCAAGTGCTTAACAATGGACAACCAGTACCGCCCGGCCATGACTGCCCGGGGCGGGATCGAGAAGGTCACCGTTGCGGGACCCAAGAAGAAGGAACCGGCAGCACCCGCACCGGCAGACGGGGCAAAGCCGGTAAAAGAATAATTTTTTTACAATTTGCAGGATCTTCTCTATCTTCAGGTGTCTGGTTATTCCCTATCCTGCGATAACTATGGCAGTGAGGATACATTAGAAATGAAGTCCCCGGGGGTCAAGGGGATGCACCCCTTGGGTGGCATCCCCCTTTGGGGGAGTGAGGGGGTCACCCTCATTCATAGGAGATAGGTATTTTTCTGTCAGGGATTGCTCAGGTATAATCCTGCGCCCTTTTTGTATTATATCAGATGCCTGTCGGCTCCCGTTTCATCGGGCGGACATTTGCCCCTTCCATCTCTCCCCCGGCCCAGGCAAACCGGTCCCGGATGGTCTGCGGGAGTTCCTTCTCTTCGATCGGCACGAACCCGAACGTGCCGTAAAACCCGTCAAGGCCGAGAACCGAATGCATGTAGAGGGTATCCTGGCCGCAGGCTTCGATAAGCGCCCATACTACGGCATTTGCGTACCCGTGCCCACGCTGGCTGGCAGGGGTGAAGACGCCGTCCACCTCGAAACCATCCGTGTGCCGTTTGCACCGTGCAACCGAGACCGCCTGTCCCTCGTTGAACGCTGCAAAGATGCGATCGGTTTTTCTGTCACCCTTCGTATTGTGATAATCGATCCAGAGTGTTTCCGCAAGGGAAAATTCAAGGGATGTCAGTTCTCTGACAACTGCGCCGGTGCGGTGCTTTATGGGATGCAGAGCCGGTCCGGATAACGGGGCAAGCGGGGGTGCATCGTCGCCCGTTCCCTCGATGCGGTACCCGCCGGGCGGGATATGGATCGTGAATCGTGCACCCTTCCCTTCGATCCCGGTCTCCCGGATGGTCATACCGGTGACTTCAACAATCTGCCGGCAGATGAAGAGCCCGATTCCCGCATGCCCCCCGGCATCATACTCGAATATCTGCTGTTTATTTCCGGCCGGGATCCCGGCCCCGTCATCGCTGAGCGTGAGATCAAGCCCTTCGGGCGTCTCATGGTACGTAACAACGATGTTCTTGACCCGGCCTCTGCCATGCAGGAGGGAATTCTCCAGGAGATGGGCAAGGACATCGGCAAAGAGCGGGTCTGCATAGACTTCGAGGCGCCCGGTCCAGACCCGGATCGAGACCGTCCCGTCATCCGACGGGAGGCGGGTGGTTTCAATCAGCTGCTGCACACCCATCCAGACCGGCGGCCGGGTCCCGAGATCCTTATAGGACTCGGTGAGGAAGAGCTGGCGGACAATATTCCATGCCAGAGCCCGGATCTGCTCGAAACAGGCACCCACCCCGGGATTCTTGCACCGGGCCTCGGCCTCATCGACTTTCTCGATGATCTGGTCAATTGAACGGTGGAGGTGATCTGAGGAGAACTGCGAAAGGAGGCTGAGTTTGTCGTTTGCGGTCTTGAGAGCGTGCTCCGCATGGACGCGGCTCGTTACATCGAAGAAGGTGAGGATAGCCCGCCCGTCAGGAAGTGATGCAGCAGAAACAAGAACGATGAACGGGTTCTCATCCGGCAGGGAAAACGTTGTCTCGGTAGCATAGACCGCCCCCTCGTTTGCGAGCCTGCTGAAGAACACGTCCGCTTCCTCTCCACTCCAGATGGCAGAGAGAGACGTGCCCCTGAGGTCGGCTGTTTTTTTCTTGAGGAGATCGGCTGCTTTCCAGTTGATCTCCTCGATGGTCCGGCATCCTTTGGCATCTGAGATGAGGATGCTGCCCCCTTCTGAATGGTCAAAGAGGCCCTGGTAGAGAGTCTCCTGATCCCTTAGTCTGAGGGTGAGTGCAGCGATCAGCCACCCGATAGCGATGATGACAAGCGTGCGCAACACGGCCTCAATAACGATGGTCTGCGAGGATCCGGCAAAGAGAAATACCATGAGGAGGTAGATGCCGCCGATACACCCGGCAATGATCGCCCCCCGGCGGGGGTACTGGTATGCGGCAATCACCACCGGAATGTACAGGAGATGGGGGATACCTGAAAAGAACCCGAACAGGACACCGATAAATGTTGCAAGAAGTGCAGCAACTGTGGTTCCGGCAATTACCGCGTACCAGAAGAGATCGCCTCTCTCAAAAGCAGCGGGTAGTCTCATGGATCTGCCTCTCTTCTCCCTGCGCCATTCTTCATGCATGGATATGGCGGACCAATCTACAAGATGATTGCGATTTTATAACGGGAAAACCGCCCTTTATGCAAAACTGAAGGTCTCGGGCACCAGGGTCTGCAGGTCGACAACAACGGCAAGGGCCGGTGTGGGGTTGACGTTCATCTGCTTCTGGAACTTGGTCTGGGACTGCCAGGTTCCCGCGTTGATGCCAAGCACGCCCCGGTACGTGGTGATCCCCTTGATGTGGACATGGCCCGTGTGGAGGATCTCCGGCAGCGGGTCGATGATCAGCCGGTCGGCCTTTCCCGCAGCAATCGGTGTCCTCCTGCCGTACGCCGGGGCAAGGTGGCGGCGCTGGAGCATCTCCTCCATCATCAGGCCGCTGTTCTCGTAGGAGGCCCCGGGGATGAGGCCGATCATATCATCGATGGATCGCCCGTGGTACATCAGCACCCGCACTCCCTGCAGCTTGATGAGCGCCGGGTTCTCGACGAGCACGCAGTTTTCAGGGAATTTTTTCGTGAACTGCGGGGGAAGCACCGGCTGGGGCTCGGCGCCCCGCACCACGTCGTGGTTGCCGGGGGAGACGATGATCTTCATGCGGGAGGGAAGATCCCGCATCATCTCCCCGAAGACATCATACTGCTCGTAGATGTTCTTTATCGTGAGCTCGCTCTCCTGGCCCGGGTAGATGCCTATCCCGTCCACCAGGTCTCCTGCAATGAGGAGGTAGGAGAAGTCATTGTCCGAGAGCCAGTCGGCAAAGCGTTTCCAGCACTCCTCAAGAAACGTGTCACTTCCTACATGGACGTCGGAGATGAAGACCGCTTTTCCCGGTTGCTCGCTCTTGAACGGGGCGTTATCGATCCGGATGTCCGGGCGGTAGAGGGTCTCGGCAAAGAAGAGTTTCCCGTCGCTCGAGAGCTTTCCCTTGACGCCTATCACTTCGTCCGGGATGAGCTTCTCGGCATCCTCGTGGATCGGGCGGTCTTTCCGGAAGAGGACCGAGATCGAGCCGGAGGAGTCCTCGATCTCGGCGATCCGGTGGCCGTTTTTCGTGGTACTAACCTCGACGACCATCCCGATGACCGTGCACTCTTCCTGCCGGTACCGGGTGTTCTTGGAAAGGCCCTCGATGGGCATAGCGCCGGCCCGGCTCCGGATCATGCCGCCGAGCCTGCTGTACCGGTCCCGGAAATAGTGGAGGTAATCCCCGGCCCCGGTGACTGCCCCCGAAGTTCCGGACGAGCCGGCCTCAACCTCTATCTCCGGCTCAGCGAGGAACCGGGTCCCGTCCCGGGTCGGGTGGATCCCGGGGAGGTGCTTTGCGGATACGACGATCGTGCCTTCGGGGACCCCAGCGATGATGCGGTCGATCAGGTCCAGATCGTCCTGCTCCTGGATATAGCGCACCACGTCGGGGTGCACCTGGAGTTTTGTATCGAGGAAGCGGATCGCGATCTCCCGCACATCAAGCATGATAGATCATGGGCAGCGGATAACATATAGGCTGGTATTTTTACACGCCACCGGCGCCCGGAGGACGGTTGTGCAGGTTTCATCAGCATCACGTGCGCAGGTACAGGTGCAGAATATCCTGACTTACCATGTACGATATCCTCCCCATGCTCCTTCTCGGGTTCATAATCGGCCTCACCGGTGCCCTTGCCCCTGGTCCTACGCTTGTTGCCACCATCAACGCCTCCCTTTCCGGCTCATGGACTGCGGGTCTTCGGATCTCCCTGGGCCATATCATTGTTGAACTTGCGATCTTCCTCCTGATACTCTTCGGCCTTGCAACGGTTGCCCGCCCGTATATGACCGCCATTGCCGTTGTGGGCGGGCTTGCGCTCATCCTGTTCGGGGTGCTCACCCTCCTTGGCAGCAGGACGGCGTCGCTTGAGACCCGGAAAACCGAGTCAACGGCAGGCCCGGTCCTTGCCGGCGTTGTCTCCAGCGCCGCAAACCCGTACTTCTGGATCTGGTGGCTCTCGGTCGGGGGCGCCATGGTGATTGCCGCCCTTGCGGGAGGGATCCTGCCCGCTGCGGTCTTCATGATCGGCCACTGGGCAGCCGACACTGCATGGTTCACGGTCGTCTCGGCCGGTGTGGCAAAGGGGGTCTCGGTTCTCACGGACACGACTTACCACCGGATCATGGCAGCCTGCGGTCTCTTCCTGGTTGCCTTTGGCCTCTATTATCTTGTGCGGGCAGTTCTTCCGTCCTGAAGTTCTCCCCTCCCGATGCACCACGCCAGGCCGGATTCCACAGGGTTAAAGTATAACCGGTCAAACACTATACCAAATTTCAGCAGAGGACGCGATTCCACGTGGCAGAGAAAGACAACAACCAGGATATCCGATCCCTATTCACCCGGTTCCGCACCAGCGATCACTGGGCAGTCTCGCTGGCCCGCGATCTCCTCTGGGTTGTCGCCGTGGTCGGGACGATCGCCCTTGCCCTTTGGTTGATCTGCGGCACCTGGCCGGCGGTCGTGACCATCGAGTCAAAGAGCATGGACCCCAATATGAAAGTCGGGGACCTCGTCCTCGTGGTCCAGAAAGACCGGTACGGGGAGTTCCAGACCTGGCTCGATGGCAAAGCAGCGGGCAACCCGAAGTTCGGGAGTTACGGGGACGTCATCATCTACAAGCCCAACGGCCTCTCGTCCGTCCACCCGATCATCCACCGTGCGGTTGCTTATGCTACCGATGAACCCCTGACCGAGATCCGGGGCGTCAAGCTCAAGACGAATTACACGGCCCCCCATCCCGGCTATATCACGTGGGGGGACAACAACCCCTATCCGGACCAGTTCGTTTCGTTTGCGGGGATCGGCCAGCCCGAGCCGGTGAAGGATGAATGGATTGTCGGAAAAGCCCTCTTCACGGTTCCCCTTGTCGGGTACCTGCCCCTCCATATCGTGGAAGTGGTGATAATCGTTATCGTCATCATGGTCCTCCACGAGTTGTATATGCGGTCACGAGAAGAGAAAGGACAAAAACCGGCGAAGAAGGCCGGCAAAAAACAGAAATAGCGGGGATAGTGGACCATGACAACGACTGCAACCCTTCTCGATGATGTGCTATCAGGCCACCGGCTCACGGAACAGGAAGCCGCTGCCCTTCTTGCAACACGGGGCAGGGATGTCTTAAAGATCGTCTCGGCTGCAGACGAGCTGCGGGAACGAAAAGTGGGAGATACCATCACCTATGTCAGGAACCAGAACCTCCACGTGACCAATATCTGCAAGAACCTCTGTGGGTTCTGCGGGTTCGGCCGGAAGGTTACCGACGAGGGGGCGTACTGCCATGACAAGGCGGCAATCCAGGAGCAGGCCCGGCTTGCAAGGGACCGGGGCGTTACGGAGATCTGTTTTCTCTCGGGGGTCCACCCGGGTTTCACCCTCGATACCTATTGCGCGATGATGGACTGGGTGCACGAGGCCTGCCCCGGTGTCCACATCCATGCCTTCAGCCCGGACGAGGTCGCGTTTGCAGCAAAGAAGCTCAACTGCCCGACCCCCGAAGTCCTTGCCCGGCTCAAAGCAGAAGGCCTCGGGACCATCCAGGGAACCGCAGCCGAGATCCTTGTCGACTCGGTCCGGGAGGTCATCTGCCCCCGGAAAGTGCCCGCCTCCGACTGGGTCCGGATCATCAAGGAAGCCCACCGGATGGGGCTGCGATCCACGGCCACCATCATGTACGGCTCGTACGAGACTGCACAGGATCAGGCCGAGCATCTCGGCCTTCTCCGGGGTATCCAGGACGAGACAAAGGGATTCACCGAACTCGTCACCCTCCCCTTCGTCCACACCAACACGCCGCTGTACCAGCAGGGCATAGCAAGGGCCGGGCCGACCGGCCGCGAGGATCTCCTGATGATCGCGGTCTCCCGGCTCTTCCTCGACAACTTTGCAAACATCCAGGTGGCCTGGGGCAAGGTGGGCCTCAAGATGACCCAGCTCGCCCTCCTTTCGGGTGCCAACGACCTGGCCGGCACCATGTTCACGGACGATGTAACCGGCGATGCCGGAGCCTCCGGTTCGGATTACCTGGACCCAAAAGACATGGAACGTATTGTCACGGATATCGGCCGGACTCTCCGGCAGCGGACAACGCTCTATGAGTTCGTGTGAGCCGGACAAACGTCCGTTTTTTTTAAAAATGATAAAAGAGTTCCGGAGCCTAGAGCAGTTCCAGGGCTTCGCGGCCGGTCATGCCGTTGTTGATCCCCCGGTCAATGGCCGACCGGTTGGCCTCCTTGACAATACCATCAAGCAGATCATCGATAGTGACAATGGATGGCCCGGTGGCCGGCCTGACCCGTGCTGCAGGGTAGCTGAATTTGTCCAGCGCAGCCACATCGAAGGCCCCGCACCCGACCATGCCGAGGTCGGTCCTGACCGCGACCAGGTTTGCCGGGCCAAGGGGGATAACAAATCCGTCTGCAACTTTCTTTCCCAGGTGCACGTGAGTCTGTTTCATTATTCTCAAAAGGAATGGTTGTCGCCGGGGATGATAAGCCTGCAGTTTGCGGATACGATATCTTTACTTTTCCATGAAAGGTACACTGCGTACCAAGGAGTGGGGTAGCATGGATCGGAACCTGAGGATGTTGCTTGACGATGTGAAAGCCGGCCACCGGCTGGACGAGGACGAGGCGGTCTTCCTCTTCTCGGTCCGCGACCGGCAGGTCTGGGAGATTGCCGCCGCTGCCGATGAAGTGCGGGAAGCGCGGGCGGGAAATGCGGTCACCTATGTCCGCAACCAGAACATCAATGTAACGAACCTCTGCGTCAATGCCTGCGGTTTCTGCGGGTACTCGAAGAAACCGGGTGATCCGGGGATCTATTTCCACGACAAGGCGGCGATCCAGAAGAAGGCCGCCCTTGCGCATGAGCGGGGCGTTTCCGAGATCTGCACGGTGAGCGGCCTCCACCCCGATTTCACCGCACAGTCCTATACGGACGTGTACCGCTGGATCTGCGAGGCGGCACCGGGCGTCCACCTCCATGCGAGCAACCCGATGGAAGTTGCCTACGCGGCAAAGAAGAGCGGCCTTTCCACAGCCGAAGTCCTGGCTATGATGAAAGAGGCCGGTCTTGCGTCCATGTGCGGGACGGCTGCCGAGATTCTCGTGGATTCGGTCCGGGACAGGATCTGCCGGGGGAAGATCCCGACAAAGGAATGGATCCGGATCATCACCGAGACGCACGGCCTTGGCATACAGACCACGGCCACGATCATGTACGGGCACTGCGAGACGGACCGGAACCGGGTCCGCCACCTCGCCATCCTTCGGGACATCCAGGATGAGACGGGAGGGTTTTCCGAGTTCGTCCCCCTCTCGTTCATCCACATGAACACCCCGATCTACCACGAGGGCAAGGCCCGGGCCGGGGCAACGGGGAGGGAGGATCTCCTCATGGTTGCCATCGCCCGGCTCTTCCTTGACAATTTCAGGAACATACAGGTCTCGTGGGTGAAAGAGGGAATCAAGATGGCCCAGCTCGGCCTCATTGCCGGGGGAAACGATCTCGGGGGCACCATGTTCGAGGAGAGCATCTCAAAAGGGGCCGGCGCCACCAACACGGATTATCTCGATCCTGCAGAGATGCAGCGGGTAGTCGAGGACCTGGGCAGAACGCTCGCCCGGCGGACAACGCTGTACCAGCCGGTTGCTTCCGATCCTGCCGGGAGGAGCTGATATGCGGCGGAAGGACCGGGAGATCACCGACCCGCAGGAGATGGCCGCGATCCTCTCCGCTGCTCCCGTCTGCCGGCTCGCCCTTGCAGACGGCGATGAGCCATACATGGTCCCGGTCTGTTTCGGGATCGACGGCGGGGCTATCTATATCCATTCCGCGCAGGAAGGAAAGAAGATCGGGATCCTCCGGAACAATCCGCGCTGCTGTGTTGAAGTGGACAATACCGCCGGCCCCCTGCCGGATGAGCGCCCCTGCTCCTGGGAGATGCAGTACCAGAGCGTCATCTGCACCGGGACTGCTGCTTTCGTTGATGAGAACTTTGAGAAGCAGCGGGCGCTCACCTGCATCCTCCGGCACTACGGGGGAGAAGAGCACATCTTTTCAGAAAAAGAACTGGAGCGGGTCTGCGTGATCCGGATCGATATCAAGGAAATGACGGGAAAGAAGCACGGGTATTGAAGATCACGTGTGCCGGGTCTTGACGAGCCGGATGATCTTGTCGGCCGTCTTCTCCGCTTTCTGGACTGCTTCTTTGTCATTGAGCACATCGCCTTCGTGGTAGCCGGTCCCCTTGACCGATCCCAGGGACGAGAACTCGTGGGAGGAGAGGAAGCCTTCGAGCGTCTGGATGGTCCGGCTCACTCCCTTGTTGGCATGGACTGCAACGGCAACGCCTTTTTTGCCGGCCAGCTTGCGGTCATGGTACAGGGAGTAGGAGCGGTCGATGAAGTTCTTGGTCTGCCCGTTGACATCGAAGTAATACGTGGGGGAGCCGATGACGAGGACATCGCAGCCGAGCACTTTTTTCATTATCTTGTCCCAGTCATCCGTCTCGATGATGCACCATTTCTTCTCCTTGCACTTCTCGCAGCCAAGGCAGGGCAGGATCTTCTTTCCTGCAAGCGAGACAAATTCGGTTGAAAGGCCGGCCCCCTCGCACCGGTCAAGGATGATCTTTACGAGGCTTGCCGTGTTGCCTTCCTTTCGCATGCTTCCCGAGATACCAAGAACCTTCATAATTTACCGTTACGGTGCTACGGGTTCTTGATGGTTTTGGTGACCGGTTCCAGTCCCAGGGACCGGAACGCACGTTCGATCTCGTTCACGGGATTCCGGGTGCGGTAAAACAGGTGGGACGGGCAGTCGCAGTCGCTCGACCCGAATCCCGGTATGACGGCTCCCGCGAGAGCAGCCGCGAGCCGGCACTCAAGCCGATCTTCGGTCACGGCATGGACTGTGGACCGGAGTGAAAACCGGGAGTCGGTGGAGAGATAATCCACGTGCCACTTCGGGCGCTTGTCTTTGTTCTGGGAGAGGGCGACGTGGCGTTCGAGGCGTGCGAGACCCCCGGTCCCGAGTGCCGAACCCACGTAGATGTGCCAGCCCTTCCGGAATGCGATCTCCCCGAGAGCCCCGACCCTGACGGTACACCCGGGACAAAAAAAGACGAGGCAGTAGATTCCCTTATCCATACCCGCTCTTCATGAGCCCGAGTGCCGCTGCAATACACCGGCTTCCGCCAGCATCGGTGGGCTCGCCATGCCCGGCATAGAGTCCTTCAACATCGAGCAGCGCTAGCCGGTCGAGCGAGCGGGCCAGATCGGTCCTGCTCCCGCCGGGGAAATCATAGCGCCCGAAGTAGCCGTCGGCAAAGACCGTGTCACCGCTGATGAGCACCTGATCTTTCTCCGACCAGAGGCAGATGCTCCCCCGGGTGTGGCCCGGGGTGTGAATCACGGAAAAGTCCCCGATCGTGTCCCCTTCCCTGAGCTTGATGTCGGGGAGGATACCCGGCGAGCGGGCGCCAAAGTGCATGGAGAGGCTCTTTGCATCTTCCAGGAGACCGAGGGCGTCTTCTGTGTGGATGGCGACCTTGGCCTTGCACATGTGCGCGATCTCCTTTACCCGGGCGGTATGGTCGAAGTGGCAGTGCGTAAGTACGATGGTATCGATCTCTTCCTTGAAGGGCTGGACCGCCATGGGCATGATCCCGGCATCCACCAGGATATTTCCACAGATATACGCATTGGCATAGACCGACTCCCCGCAAATCCACCTGACCTGCATGCACAATAATAAGGAGCCGTAACAGATGTTTCTTATGGATTTGCTCATCCGCAGGTGCAGTCGCGGGGCCCGGCCGGAGCTCGACGCGGTTGCCCGGGCGGAACAGATGGAGCCGGAACGGCTCGCGAGAAGAATAGCCACCGGAAGGATTGTCGTCCCGTCCAATCCGGCCCGGCAGCACCCGCTCTCTGCCATCGGGAGCGGCTGTTCGGTCAAGATCAACGTGAATATCGGGACTTCCGGGAGCCGGTGCGATCCCGCCCTTGAAGAGGTGAAGGCGAAAGCAGCGCTCGAGAACGGCGCCGATGCCATCATGGACCTCTCCACGGGAGGCGACCTGGTCGCGATCCGCAAGAAGATGCTCGCCCTCGACACAACGGTCGGGACGGTTCCAATCTACGAGGCGGTGCGCCGGGCGGGAAATGCCGGCGACGTCACTGCCGACCTGCTCTTTACGGTCATCCGGGAGCACTGCAGGCAGGGCGTTGATTTCCTCACCCTCCACTGCGGGGTGAACCGGCAGGCGCTCTCCGCACTCAGGGCGGATCCCCGCCTGATGGGGGTTGTCAGCCGGGGCGGGTCGTTCCACTGCGCCATGATGATGCAGCGGGAGGAAGAGAACCCGCTCTATGCCGAGTACGATTACCTGCTCGAGATCCTTGCCGAGTACGATGTGACGATCAGCCTCGGGGACGGGATGCGCCCCGGCTGCCTGCAGGACGCGGAGAAGCTGGCCAAGTCGGTCGAGTACATGACGCTCGGGACGCTCGCGAAGCAGGCACACGCGGCCGGCGTCCAGCGGATGATCGAGGGACCGGGCCATATGCCGCTCGACCAGGTGGGCTATAATGTCCGGATGATAAAAGAGATCACCGACCATGCCCCGCTCTACCTGCTCGGCCCGCTCGTCACCGATATCGCCCCGGGCTATGACCACGTAGTGGCGGCCATCGGCGGGGCAACGGCCTGCCTGAACGGCGCCGACTTCCTCTGCATGGTCTCACCGAGCGAACACCTGGCCCTGCCGGATGTTGCCGATATCATCGAAGGAACCCGGGTGGCGAAGATCGCAGCCCACGTGGGGGACACCGTACGGAAGCACGAGGGCTGGAAGATGGACCGGGAAGTGCAGATGGCCGAGGCCCGGCACGAACTGGACTGGGACGAACAGTTCCGGCTTGCTCTCTATGGAAACCATGCCCGGAAGATCCACGAGCGGGACGGGGAGACCGAGACCTGCTCGATGTGCGGGGACCTGTGCGCTGTGAAGATGGTCAATGAGTTGTTCGGGACCGGGAAGGAAAAATCCAAAAAGTGATGATATGTCTATTGAAAAACGTGAAATTATTCAAACAATAGACGCTACAATCAACCAGTATTTAATATGGAAAAAGAATCCCCCCGAAGAAGACTCTGAATCTTGGGTGATTCATACACTTCTAATAGAAACCATTTTTCAATTTTCACCGGATAATAGTTCCTTTAAAAGAAATGCACGTTATATTGTCGAAAGGACTCAAGAAAATTATAATTCATTGTGGATAACTGAATCGCAAAAAATGCATCGAGATATTGCTGATCTTTATGGCGTATTGTCCGCTTTAAAAAGTGCTTATGAACAAAATCTACTTATGAATATGCAACAGCGCATACATGCTGATATTTTTGAAAATTTTATAGAAATTGCAGAAAATTTTTTGCAGGAAAGTGAAAAACTAAAATGCCCTGCGGCGGTGATGTTGGGATCTGTTTTGGAGTCCCACGTCCGCAAATTATGTGAAAAAAATGGAGTTGTAACAACAATAATCAAAGAAAATAAAGAAAAATTTCGCCATTTGCATGATATGAATGTTGATTTGGTGAAAAAAGGTGTATACAACTCTTTACTCCAAGGGCAAATTGATATTTGGTATAAAATCCGAAGTGAAGCAGCACATGGGAATGATACTGCGTATTCAAAACAACAAGTCTTTGAGATGCTATCTGGAATTCGTAGATTTATTAGTGAGTATCCCGCGTAAGATTGGACATCGTATCTCGATTTAATTCGTCAATTGCAATTCGTGCATGAGTTATTGCCTCTTGAGCCTCATCATAACTTACATCTTTGCCGTGAATTGCGTTATTAGCAATTGAAACACTAAATTTTAAATTTCGAAAAACGCTATCAGAAATTTTCTCTTGATTTCTTAAAATATTCAATATCTGTCCTGCGGATATCTGCTCCCTGACTTGGATATCGTTCACTCTAGCGTATTTTTTTAATTGAACTTCAATTGTTCTTCGTAATCTCGCAAGGGAATTCCAAGTGTCTCCGAAATTTAATTCATGAAGAATCTTATTGAAGTCTTCATCTGGTAGTTGTTTATTCGCACTCTCAAAATGGGGATGTTCGCTCTTTATAGGTTCTTTTTCGAATTCCATTGGAGAAGATAAATAATTCTGAAGGCGTTCAAAATATGAACTCACTTTTAAATTTACATCATTATCAGAGACGTATTCAGAAATTGTAAAATTTCCAATTTTTTTTTCGAGAAAATTTCCCAAAATTTCAAGGTCATCGGATTCCAGAGCCTTTTGAAAATTCTCTTCTTTCGCTTTGTTAATTTTTTCTTTTGTTAGACGATATGCAACACACAGATTATATACCGCAAAAAGGATTGAAAGAATACCCGCACATAATGATAATATAGTAATAATTCCGAATGTCGTTATTTCCACCATATCGCTCACTCAGGCACTTTTTGGTGATAAATGAGAATAAATGGTCGAATATCCTTCAATTCTTTGTATATTTTTATCGCGACAACATACTGTCGATGAATTAATTTTAAGTTATGAAATCTCAAGATACCATATATAGCTGGACAGGATGCCATTATTAAAGTAAAAATAATCTGCCAAAAGTCCATTTTGATATTACTTTGGAGATACGCCAAGATTATTGAGACAAACAACGAGGCAGAAATACCTAAACTAAGTTGATATAAAATTTTAATTTTTTCAAAATGCCAATCATACATTTTTTCAATACGTTTTTCAGGTTCAGGAACATCTGCAACAACCAAATCAATTAAATCCTTAATTTTAAGGTCGAGCATATTATCGCGATTAATTCTTCTTTTAACAGTTATTTAAAAATAGTTATTCGCTCTCCCCTTTATTCATCAGTGTAACTTTTTTTCGTTTTGTTTGTTTACTCTTCGTGTGGATGGAGCGTGACCCCCTCTCTCCCCCAAAGGGGGAGGCAGCCCAAGGGGAGATCCCCTTGACCCCCCGGCTTTTGGTTTTACTAGAACCACAATTTTCAACCAAACCTTGGGTTAAAATTTCAATCGCGATCACGATCGCGTTTGAAAATCGTTCACGGATCAATCAAACCTTGATTTTCATTTTTCAATCGAACCTTGTTTGAAAAATTTTCAGCAGACCTTGATCTCAAAATTTCAACCGGACCTTGATTGAAAAACCGTATCTGTGATCGGGCCTCCGTCGTGAGCAGTCCGTGTGCACCCGGCACAGGTACTTAACTTTTGATCATCAAACCTTGATTGAAAATTTTTAGGCAGACTTCGATTTTTATTTTTCAATCAAGCTTTGATTTTAAAATTTCAATCGCGATCACGATCGCGTTTGAAAATCGTTCACGGATCAATCAAACCTTGATTTTCATTTTTCAATCGCACCTTGCTTGAAAAATGTTCAGCAGACCCTGATGAAAAAAATTCAACCGGACCTTGATTAAAAACCTGCATGATTCGATCAACCCTGCTTGATTTTGCGAACCCGGTTTTTATTTACGCATGTTTATAGTATTGTCCGGGAAACCTACCGGGAACCATGGCTGACTGGGTCCCCGTCTGGATTCTGATCCCCGCCGGTATCCTTTTTATCGGGCTCTATGCCGCCGGGCTCTGTCTCCTTCTCAAAAAGATCACAAAAACGATCCCGGTCTGGCTCTCCCCACTCCTCGCCGGTCTGACCGCTGCTCTTTACGCAGTTCTTGCTCCAAGCGGACCGGCCCCGGAATATTTTGTCATCCCGATGCTTCTCCTTATGCTGACCTTTGTCATCATGGCGGTTCTCGGTGCTTTCTCGTTGTTCGATGGAAAGGATATGGGCTACCGGTCATGGGTCGCTGTTGCGCTTGTATCGTATGTTGCCATGCTCCTGCTCGGGTTGTTCTTCCTCGGGGGCAGCGTCGAGGCCCGGGTGGGGCAGCCGGCCCCCGACTTCTCCTACCGTTTCCCCCTGCTGGGCCTGGCAATGGACGGTATCATCCCGCTCCTGAATCTCTCTTCATTTGCCTATTTCCCGCCCTGGAACAGTATTCTTCTCATGATCGGGCTGTATATCGAAGTCTTCCTCTGTTCGGCAGCGATCTTTTACGTGATGGCGGAGGCCCGTAAACGGGCGGCCGTGGAACACTAACCGGTTTTTCCTGCCGGACAAAAATCCCCCGGCAGTTCCGGTACGGATTATCTCCACCCGGTCCGTTCCGCTACCTGTATATTCCCGTCACGCCATCTTCTTTTGATCCTGATGCAGAAGATTCCGGCCCTCATCATCGTCTTCCTCGTCCTGCTCGCGTCCCTTGGATTCCTTGCCGCAGAGTCAAAATCCAATCCTGCGATTGCCGGGCTCTTCTCACGTTCTTATGCCGCCGGAGCAGGAACCCCGGCCGCCGCATCTCTCTCCCCCTACACACTCTTCATCGAACCCGATAACGGGCGGGCACCGGTTCTCGACGCCATCAACTCCGCAACCCGTTCGGTCAATCTCACCATCTACAACCTGAATGACAAGAAGACCATGGCGGCGCTTGAGAACGCGTCGGCCCGGGGGGTCGCGGTCCGGGTCATCTATGACGGGGGCAAGGAGCCCGAATCCACGGTTACCGACCGGAACCTGCCCCGGATGCAGGAGCTGGAAACATATGGGGTTCTCACCCGGCCCGGGCCGGCGGTCTTTCCCAAGACCCACCAGAAGACCTTCACCATCGACGGGAAGTATTCGCTGGTCATGACCTGCAACCTGAAACCCGATACTTTCTCCTCTACCCGGGACTTCATCGTGAGAACCGACAATCTCACCGAGGTCCGGGAGATCGAGGAGGTCTTCGATGCCGACTGGAACAACCGGACCGCGACGTACCGTGTCCCGACCCTTGTCTGGAGCCCGGAGCATGCCCGGGCAACGATCCTCTCCCTTATTGAATGTGCCCGGTCGGATATCACGATTTACAATGAGAATCTGGAGGATCCGCTTGTGGTGGAGAACTTAAGCGAGGCCGCGAAGCGGGGGGTATCGGTCTGGGTCCTCATCGCTGATCCTGCCGAAGGCGGGAAGAAGCGGCTCAAGGCAGCTGAAAACCTGGCCGAGAGCGGGGTTGCAGTCCGTCAGGGAACCTCGTATTATATCCATGCCAAGACTCTCATCGCGGATTACGGCACGCCGTGGGCTGTCGGGTTTGCCGGTTCCCAGAACTTCGAGACCCAGCACCTCACCGAGGATCGCGAACTCGGGATCCTTCTTACGGATCCCGCAATTCTCTCAGGGATCCAGGAAACGTTTGAAGAAGACTGGAGCCTGCGATCCGAACCGGTCCCGTTTCCGGCCCGGTAACCCCCCCTGCCCCCCACCCCCATGCAGGGGGGCCAGATCGTTTTAAAAAAAAAAGTGGCGGGGGGGTTACCCGGGGACCCCCCCGTCTTTTCCCGGACCGGAGCATAAACCGTGTCCCGGGGATACCGGCCGGTCACTTCCTCGCCCGGAGCTCTTTTTCCGCCGTTGCAAGCGCCGCAGCAGCCTGCTCGTCCGTCATCTCCGGGTTCTTGAACCGGGTGAACCGTTCGCAGATAAGCTCGGGACATTTCCCGCAGTGGGGGAGTTTCTTCATGGTTGTGCAGCACTCGTAAATCGGGCACTGGTCGGTATTCACAAATGCTGTCCAGAACGGTTTTCCTCTGGTCTTTTCACAGCCAGGGCACTCCTTCTTATGGTGGTCGCAGTCGCTGCACGAGAACCCGCATACAGTCTCGATCTTCTTTGTCATACTAGGGGATGGTCTCACGGGCACGATAAAGGAAGAGCCTGCGGGCTGCGAAAGTATCCCCTGGAGAAAGCCTGTTCCAGGAACAGGAAAAAGGATTATTTTCTCATCGGCCCGGAAAGGAACTCCCGGCAGAGGTACGGTTCAACGAAGTTTCGGTATTCAGCCGAACTCAGGATCTCTTTTGCTTTTGGCACTACGGTCTCCACCGACTGGAGGTGTTTCTCGATGAGCTCGCAGGGAAAAGTACCGCACTCCCCGCAGTGGGCAATCTTTCGGTCGAGCACGCACGTTCGTATCGGGCAGGTTTTCCCGATCCTCCGGGGATTATTCTCGTCCGGCTCAAGGCAGCCATCGCAATAGATGGCTTCTGGGGGGATGGTGAACCCGTAGATCTTCTCCCATCCCTCGCTCACCCGCTTCTTGTCGGCATCGGTCCTGGCGTTCTCTTTGTACGAGGGGCAACTGCTGCAGTGAAACCCGCAGCGTGCCCGGATATCCGGTTTTGCAGTTCCCGGTGATATCCCGGTTGCGGTTTTTCTTGTTGTCATACCGGATCGTAGGAAGAAAAACAAAATATAAAATAAGGTAATTCCAGTATACTTGCGGGAAAGAGAGCATGAGGAAGGACGAGATCGAAGAACGGATCGTGCAGATCGAGAAGACCCTCCGGGAACTCCAGGCAGGACAGCGGCAGACGAGCGATGCGGTCATTGCCGAGCTGCGGGCATTCCAGGGGCTTATTATCGAGGAGAAGATCGAGGCCATGCGCCAGCAGATGGCCCAGGGTCACCAGCGTCTCCTTCTCGATCTTGTTCTCTCCACGGCAAGGCGGGAATTCGAGACGGTCTGCCCGAATCCCTGCTCGCTCTTCAACCGGTCGGAATGCATCGACTTCTTCCTCTGCCGGCTTAAGGATACCGCTGAGCGTATGGACCCGGAAGAGGCGGAGCGGTTCCTTTCCGCCCTGGTGCAGCAGGATGCAGAGCTGCTCGTCCGCTACCCGGAACTGGACCGGGCCCCCTGCCGGTCCTGTTACGATACCTACTGCAGGGAGCGTGACGGGCTCATGCAGGCCATCGGGAAGCTCTCGGCAACCCGGCAGGTGCTCCGCCAGAAGAAACCGGATATGTACATTTCTGATCTCCCGGATGAGAAGGTGCTCTCCACTCTTATCGAACCGCTCTCCCATCCCGTCCGCTTTGCCATGCTGAAGGGGCTCTCGGGCGGCAGCATGTCCTACTCGGAGCTGAGCGCCCTGACCGGGTACAAGGGCGGGCACCTCCTCTTCCATGTCACGCGGCTTGTCGAGGCCGGGCTCGTTGTCAAGACCGAGCCGGCGGGTCTTTACAGCCTCACTGAGAAAGGGATGGCGGTCATGACCCTTGTCAAGAACCTCTACTGCTGCTGAGTTACGGTGAGATTACCCTGGCGGTTGTGACGGTTACCTTTTCCATGTTCTGGGTATCCTCTGCTGGTTGAGAAGGCAATATTACCCCTCTGAACGATGGAGGGACTTCGCAACTGCCGTCCCTTCCGCAATCGCCCCATGCCACCACGGTCCCATCGTTCTTAAGGGCAAGGCTGTACACCCCGGCTGCAGAAATGGCAGTCACATTCGTAAGATTTTTTCCTGCAGTGTTCAGGCGTTGCGACAGTCCATTCTTCTGGCCTGACCATGAAACAACGCTTCCGTTCCCGAGCAGGGCGATATAATAATAGGGACCTGCAGAAATAGCGGTAACATTCGAGAGAGACGGATGATAGAGCGGAAGAGATGGGTCAGTTTCCAAGGCCCCTCGGAACGTATCGAGGGTTCCATCATCTCTCAGGAGCAGGCTGTGCCTGGTGCCTGCCGCGATACCAGTACAATTCCGGTAACCTACGGGAATCCGCCCGGCATATCTTCCCCATGCAACGACCGAACCATCCTCTTTGAGTGCCAGGCTGTGTGTATCCCCTGCAGAGATTGCGGTTACATTTTTAAGACCTACGGGAACGTTACATTCACCGGAATAATTCCTGCCCCAGGCAACAACAGTTCCATCCTCCTTGAGGGCAAGGACATGGGTGTTACTTGCGGATACTGTTCTTACATGGGTGAGATTTACCGGAACACGGCACGGGCACGACTCATCGCACGTGACCGATGTTGTATACCGGTGCCGTCCCATTGGCTGCGGCTCCCACCTGCATCCCCATGCAACTACGGAACCATCATTTTTCACGGCTACACTGAATTCGCTGCCCGCAGCTATTGCCGTCACGTTCGTGAGATCGGGAGGAACCCCGCACTGGCCACTGGAATTTGAACCCCATGCAGTAACAGTCCCATTCTCCAGAAGGGCAAGAGCGTGAGTATCTCCCGCAGAGATCGCAATAACCCGGTCAGAATGTGCCTGATCTGGATTTGCAGCAATCTTATGTGAAAAAGGTATACTCGGGGAAGCGGAATTGGCTGTGCAGCCTGTAAAAAAAACTGTTAAAACCAGAAGGCTGATCACGATTACCGGTAATCCGTTCTGGCCGTTCACATATACCTGTTAACTATAATTCATGATATATATTACCCGGAACCTCTTGTGCGAGGTGGTTTATTCTTGTGCTGCTCCTTCCCTATCTTTGTGAGACCCCCACTCCTCTCGTTCATGCCCGGATCTTGAATCGGGTGAACCGTGTGCACATCAGGTTCTGGTGAAGGGCTATGTGTTTTCTTTCCGGACCGTGCCCCGGGCATATGAAGCAGCGATCCCGATGAGGGCGAGCACAAAGAATACCCCGAACGCGATAGTGACGCTCTGCTGGAGCTGGGGATACACTTCCGGAGAGATCTGGACCGATCCGATGATAGCGGAGAAGACGAGCATCGCAATCGCGAGGCTGAGCATCTGGCCAATCGCTCTCATCGTGGAGACCATGCCGGAGGCAAGCCCGAGATGCTGCGCTCCCACGGAACTCATGATGGCGTTGGTGTTCGGCGAGGAGAAGAGACCGTACCCGAGGCCGAGAATGGCAAGCCCCGCAATGATGACCGCAAGCGGCATGGAGGGCGAGATGAACATCAGGATCCCGAGGCCCAGGCTCGTGAGTGCCATCCCCGCTGTTGCAAGGATCCGGGGATCGATCCGGTCCGAGAGGTGGCCGGCAGCCGGCGATACGATCGTCTGGACAACCGGCTGGGCGATCAGGATCAGTCCTGCTATCTGGGGGTCGATGCCCCGGTTGTACTGCAGGTACAGGCTGAGCAGGAACCCGACGGCAAAGACCACGGCATAGTTGATGAGGGCTGCAAGGTTGGAGAAGAGGAAGACCGGGTTCGACCGGAAGAGCGCGATATCCACCATCGGTGCCGGCACCCGCTGTTCCCACCGGATGAAGAGGAGAAGGAAGCAGATCCCGAGCGCCATCCAGGCGATACCGGCACCGGACGGGAGCAGGGTGAGCCCGTAGATGCAGCCAAAGAGCATCACGCTGTACAGGGCTGCCCCGACGAGGTCGAACTTCCCGGCTTTGTCAAGCCATTCGCCGGGGATGTACCGCAGGGTGAGGATGATGACGAGGAGCGCAAGGGGGATATTGACGAGGAAGATGCTCTGCCAGCCGATATTGTGGGTGAGGACGCCGCCGATAAACGGGCCGAGCGAGAGGCCGGCGTACACGGTTGCCGTGATGATCCCAATCGCCCGTCCCCGCTCCCCGGGGGGGAAGACGGACGTGACAATCGCAATCGAGGTGGAGAAGACCATCGCTCCCCCGAGCGCCTGGATGACCCGGGCCGTGATGATGACCGATCCCGACCACGAGATCGCTGCCAGGAGAGACCCGGCGGCGAAGAGGGCGTTTCCCAGGATAAAGAACTTCTTCCTGCCGTACATATCGGCGAGTTTCCCGAACGGCACAATGCAGATTGCGGCAGTGAGCAGGTAGGCGGACGTAACCCAGCCGAGCATCACGGCATCGATGGAGAAGGATGCACTGATGGCGGGGAGCGCAACGTTCAGGGACGAGACCGTGTACGGGACGAGGAACGAGGCCAGCGAGGCAACGAGCAGAAGAATTCGCTTCTCTTTATCCTCGTTCATGGAAGAAGATATTGCACCTTGAGAATTATGAGGATATGGATTTTCTGATGTCCCGGACCGGGTGTGAAACCGGAAAAAGCCGGATGGCCCGCCCATATCCGGGGATCCGGATCAGCAGGTGTCTCCTTCAGAGGAAGGTGAGCGGGTTGAGTTCGGGCTCATGACTTCCCCCGGACTTGAGCCGTTTTATCAGGGCAAGTTCCCGCCTGAGCCCGAGTTCCCGGGAAAAGACCTCGGCCTGCGCGAGCTTGTCCGCTGTTGCAGCATACATATCCGGCAATACCTCGGATGCGGCGCGATAGAGGAGCGCTTCTGAGATAAAGGTCTGGACGATTCCCCACCGGGACGAGACCTGGCAGTAGATCTCAAAGGCATTGGCATATTTTGCAGCCAGGTTTTTTGGCAGGGGTTTATTGAACCGCTCGTACGCAATGCGGGCGGTCTCGCATTCCCCGACAAGGCAGCTCGCAAACCAGGTGATGTTCCGGATCCGCTGGGATGCTGTTTTCGCTTCCTCGAACATCCTTTCCGCCTCGGCAATCAATTCCCCGGCCTCACCGGCAGGTGCGGAAAATGCCCGTGCCCGCAAAAGTTCCCCCCGCTCGGGAAGGAGCCGCACAAGACTCCGGGACATACTGCTGCCGGCGACCTGCTCAGCCTCTCCATAACAGGCATCAGCTTCGTCGAATTTCCCGGTCATCCGGTGGACAGAGCCGATCCGGCGCAGGATGTCCGATCTGAGTTCCGTGACATCGGGATCTTTTCCCTCGGGATCCGCGGACGTGCAGAGCGCGAGGGCCTGTAAAAAGCGCCCCTGGACAAACAGAAGGCTCACGTCCCCCAAGATGAGTTCCGCCTCGCCGGCGCCAGACAGGCTTTTCGCTTTTGCAACCGGGCTGATGCCTTTCATCTGGCCGTCTTTGAGGAAGGCCTCTTTTGCCCCGGAAAAGTCATTAAGGTCCAGGAGAAGATGCCCCTCCGAGATCCTCAGGCCTGACAGGATTGCAGGAAGGTCGAGCCCCTGCTCCCCGGCAAGAACAATTCCCCGCCGGAATGCCTCGACTGCCTCCGGGTACCGGTCCAGGGTATGGAAGAAGGCGGCATACCAGAAGCAGAACCTTGCCTCCCGCTCCTCAACCGGTGCGGTTGCCACGAACCGGAGGAAGTCCCGGGCAACCAGGGCATCGATGTCGCTTGCCGGGACCTTCCCGTCATAGATATCCTCGTAGATCCCTTCGAGGTAGTCCCCGATGGCAGACTTGTTGCCCAGGAGTTTCTGGAACGATGCAAACGCGTCCCCTATCTGGTGGCTGCGCTCGGTGCGCTCGCCAACAGCGGATATGAACCGCGGCTGGGGGAGCAGGGCATCCCCCCCGTCTGCCATCTGCGAGAGCTCGTGAAGGAGGATGGTCAGTTCAAGGAGCTCCCTGCCCGGCTTGTCCCGGCACCGGACAAGGACATATTTGTTGAAGATCCACGGCCGGCGGACATAGTAGTAGGGATTGGTGCGTTCGCTGCCCGCCCGGGCAAGGATGCCCCTTGCGATCAGGACATCGAGCCGTTTGCGGAGTGCGGACTCGGTGATCTTCTTTCCCCCGGCGCCGCACTCCGCTGTATTGACGATATCCAGGATCTGGCGGAGGCGGAGGGGACCGTCGTACAGGGCTAGGAGAGTCTGCCTCCCGGCGCCGGAGAGGTTCTCCTCGTCCACCATCCGCTGGAACATTGTCAGGTCCGGGTACATGGGTACGTACTAGTTCCGGCGAGAACTATTTAAATGCCGTTTTTTGCCCTCCAAGTGGTAAGGCAGAGACCGGGAATGGAAAAAATCCCTTCCTTTTTTTCCAACTTCCTGCCCCTTATACCCCCGGGTATGAAACGGGTCACTGTAACAACCGATCCAGGAGAATTTTTTATGCAGATCAAGTATCCAGGAAGGGAAGAACCGGACCCGGCTCCACGAGCCCCGGCTTTTCCCCGACAGCCCCGGGCCATTGTCATCGTTGATGGCTTTACCGAGCCGGGCCGTCTCCTTGCATCCCGGTTCCAGGCAGTGGGAATCTCCTGCATCGAAGTGCTCAGCACCGGAAGGTTTTCCGGAATATCACTGGCCAGGCCTCCTGCCGGAGACTGCCGGCCGGACTCCCTGTACGAGCTGACGATCGCGTTCAATGGCGATATCGATGCGGTTGTCCGCGAACTCGACGATTATAATGTTATAGGCATCATTCCCGGGAGCGGGACGGGGATATCTCTTGCGGACTCCCTCTCGGAACGCATGAAACTCTGCACGAACGGGACCGAGCGATCGGCTGCCCGGAGCGACAAGTTCCTGATGCAGCAGACCCTGATCGATGCCGGTCTCCCGACCAAAGAGTTCCTCCTCACGTCCGACGAGACCGATCTCCTGGCCTGGTACCGGTCCCGCAGGTTTGCGGAGATTGTCGTAAAACCGGTGAACCGTGCATCGGGCAGGGGGGTTGTGTTCTGCAAGACAGAGCAGGAAGTCTCCCGGGCTTTCCGGGCCCTTGTCGGGACAATGAATGATAACGGGGAGAAGAATGCCGAGGTGCTGGCCGAGGAGTGCCTGGCCGGGACAGAATATTGCGTGGACACCGTATCCCGCGACGGGAAACACCGGCTGGCCGCGATCCGGGAATGCAGGAAGGATATGTCTCCTGCCCGTGCAGGGAACCGGGCCCGGCAGCAGGAGGAGCCATCCGGAGATCATGCCGAAGTTGTCCACTATGCTGTCAGCACGCTCGATGCGCTCCGGATCCGGTACGGGGCCGCCAGCACCCGGATCATGCTGACGGAAAAAGGCCCGCTCCTGATCGATACTGCGGCCTGGATGAACGGGGCAGCCATCCCCCCCGGCCCAGCTGCGGACGATGCCGGTCACCGGAAGGCGGACCTGATGGTCGAGGCCTATTGCGATCCCGAAGAATTCAAGCGATCTCCGGTTCTTCCCGATCAGAACCCGGAACCGGCGCAGAAGCACCGGAAGTGAGTGCCGGGCGGCCGGATGGGGACACCGGCAGGATCCCCGTGCCCGCCCGCGTGGAAAAATCCCCTGCATTTTTTTCCAATATCCTGTCCTATTTATTCCCCTGAGCCAACCTCGTGATCAGACCCGGGAAGACCCGGGCAGGAGAGCAACCATGAACGCACCCAGTGACCGGGAACCATCCGAAACACCAGATACACCGTCCCGCTGCTCTTGCGGGCATTCCGGGACGCACCGGTCCCTATCAGCATTATGGGAGCTCTTCCAGGGAACTGCCGAGATGCATCCCGAGGTGCCGGCAGAAAACCACCTCCAGAACAGTGAAGAAACCATCATGCATTCCAAAACCCCCCTCCAGACCAGAAAATGAAATGCCACGGGATGGGAGAACCCCCTGTCCCTCTTTTTTTCCTTAAGGGAATCCGCAACATCTTCATGCTATGTTATCATCCCCCTCAGGTTCGACCACAAAGCACTCATTACACCCTGTGTAACAGCTCTGCATCATGTCATTACCACCATTTTTTTACCAGATCTTCGAATCACTCCCCCGGCAGGGGCCCGGCAGCTCTGAAGCAACGAGGAAAGCCTGGTCTCTCCTCCCCCCCGTTTTCGAGAATGCCAAGATCCTTGATATCGGGTGCGGCAGCGGGACCCAGACTCGCGATCTTGCCGCCCTGACTACCGGCACGATCACCGCAGTCGACAACCACCAGCCGTTCCTGGACATGCTCGATGCCTGGGCCAGAAAAGCCGGCATGGCCCACCGGGTGAAAACCCTCTGCGCTTCCATGGACGCCCTGCCGTTTGACAAAGGATCGTTCGACCTCATCTGGTCCGAGGGAGCCGTCTTCATTGTCGGGTTCGAGGAGGGTCTCAAGCTCTGGAAGCCATTCCTGAAAAAAGGCGGCTGCATGGTCGTGTCCGATGCCGACTGGTTCGAGCCAAATCCCCCCGAAGAACTTATGAAATGGTGGGAGAGCGAGGGATATGTTCCCGTGCCCGAAGAGGAGATGAAGGAACGGGTAAGAAGGGCCGGGCTCCGGCTCGTTGCAACCTACCGGCTGCCGGAAGCCGGGTGGTGGGATAACTACCTTGTCCCGCTGCAGGCCCGCATTGCGGAGCTCCGCAAGACGCACGGATCAATTCCCGGCGATGCCGCCCTCCTCGATGCCCTGGCGCACGAAGCGGACATGTACCAGAAGTACAAGCGGTATTACGGGTACACGTTCTTTGTGATGGAGAACTCTCCCTGACCACTATCCTGATGTTCTCCTGCAGACCTGAGGTACACGAACGATGTCAGAAAATATTGACGAACAAATCCGGGCTCTTGCCCTCTCCCTTGACGCGGATTACTACGGGGTTGCGGATCTCGCCCCGGCCCGCGATTTCATCCATGCCCAGGGCGGGGAGCGGGCCAGCCGGTACCCGCGGGGCATTGTTGTCGGAATCCGATTGCAGGACAGCGTTGTCGACCTCCTTCCGGAGAAAGACAAGGCTGGCGCAATCCTGTACCGCCATACGACCTATGATGTTGTCAATATCGCTCTCGACCAGGTGGCCCTCCGGCTGGCCAATTTCCTCCAGCGGAAGGGCTATCATGCGTTTCCCGTTCCGGCATCAAAGCGGACGGATGACGAACATATCTGCGGGATCCTCTCCCAGAAACTTGCGGCCCACATGGCCGGCCTTGGCTGGATTGGGAAGAGCTGCCTGCTCGTGACACCGGATCATGGCCCGAGGGTCCGGTGGGTGACCGTGCTCACCGATGCACCGCTGGAGCCGACCGGGTCGCCAATGGAGCCCCGGTGCGGGGAATGCACGGCCTGCGTTGATATCTGCCCCGTCCACGCATTTACCGGCAGGACCTTCTCGCCCGACGAACCCCGCGAGGCCCGGTTCGATGCAGCGGCGTGCGACCGCTACTACAAGGAGCTTGAGAAGGGCGGGGGTGTTGCGGCTGTCTGCGGGCTCTGCGTCTGGGTCTGTCCCCACGGGAGAAAATCTGGAAAGAAGACCTAAAAGCAGGTGAAATAATCTGCTGATCACTCCGGGTAATCCTGTTCCAGGAGAGCCCGATCCGTTTTCTTACCGGTAATCGGGTATCTTCGCATGTGGGACACTGCTCCCCCCTTGGCGGGACAGAACCCCCCGGATCATCAGGGAAAATCTGAAAAAAAGCTATTTTTGTCACTTCTTCGACAGGTTCAGGATCCGTATCGCCAGCCATGCGGCATTGTCCCCGTTGTCCACGCCAACGCAGGCAACCGGCACGCCTTTTGGCATCTGGGCAATCGAGAGGAGGGCATCCATCCCGTTCAGCGTCCCGCTCACGGGCACGCCGATGACCGGCTTGTCGGTCCGGGATGCGATGACGCCGGGCAGTGCTGCGGAGAGGCCGGCAATGGCGATGAAGATCTTGGCCGTGCTGGTCTTGACATATGCGTCGAGCTTGTCCGGGTCGCGGTGTGCCGAGAGGATCTGTGCATCGTACGAGATGCGGTTTGCGTCAAGGACTTTCTTGACCTTGTCAGTGATAGCCGCGTCGGAGGCGGATCCGGATATAATAGCTACGTCTGCCATATCTGCCATCCAAACTTATATTGCGTCTATATTAAAATACTATGAGCAGATTCACATGGAAAAAGAACTTCTCCTGATGATGCCGGGCCCGGTGCCGATACCGGAACGGGTCAGGCTCGCGATGTCGCGTCAGGCAATAAACCACCGCAGCGCTGAATTCGGTGCCGCATATGCCGATTGTGTGCGTGTCTGTAAGACCGCGTTTGGAACAAAGAACGATCTTTTCGTCATCAGCGGTTCCGGAACAGCCGGCATGGAAGCCGCGGTTGCAAACGTCGGGCGTGACAAGGATATAGCCTGCATCGTCAACGGCAAGTTCGGCGAGCGGCTCTATAAGATCAGCCAGCGCTACGGGAAGGCGCACGAGATCAAGTCCGAGTGGGGCACGCCCGTTGACCTGGAAGCCCTCAAGGCGCAGCTCGAGGCCGGCGCATCGGTTGTCACGTTCATCCACAACGAGACCTCGGCCGGTATCAAGAACCCGGCAGAAGAGATAGGAAAGCTCTGCCGGAAACACGATGCTCTCTGCATCATGGACGGCATCACCTCCATTGGCGGCGATGTTGTCGAGGCCGACAAGTGGGGCGTGGATATCGCCATCACCGGCTCCCAGAAATGTTTTGCCGCACCCGCAGGGCTTGCCATGGTCTCCGTGAGCAGCAGGGCCTGGGAGCGGACGTGTAAGAACCCGCCGTACTATCTCGACCTTGCAGCCTACAAGAAGAGTGCCGGCGGAACCCCCATGGAAACCCCGTACACCCCGGCCGTCCCGCTCTTCCTTGCGCTCCGCGAGGCCTGCCTTATGATGGAAGAGGAAGGCCTTCCCGCGCGGATTGCCCGGCACCAGAAGATGTCAAAAGCGGTCCAGACCGCGGCCAAGGCCTGGGGCCTTTCGCTCTTCCCGAAGATCGACAAGAATCATAACTATTCGTCCACGGTTACGGCCATCGAGTATCCCTCCGGCGTCAAGGATGACGAGATGAGGGGCATTGTCAAGAAGATGGGCATCGTGATCGCGGGCGGCCAGGACCAGCTCAAGGGGAAGATCTTCCGGATCGGCAGCATGGGCGCTGTCGGCGCACCGGAGATCCTCGCCACCCTTGCAGCCACGCAGCACGCGCTGAAGAAGTGCGGGTACAAGCCGGAGGGCTGCGGCGTCGGGGCAGCCGCCGAGGTGCTGGGATGAGAGTGGGGGTCGCCGACACCACTTTCTCCCGCGTCAACATGGGAGCCATCGCCGTAGATGAGCTCAAGAAACATGCCAGTGTGGCAATCGAACGGGTAACGGTGCCCGGGGTCAAGGACCTCCCCGTTGCCTGCAAGAAACTGATCGAAGAACGCCGGTGCGATATCGTCATGGCGCTGGGCATGCCCGGGGGCAAGGACAAGGACAAGCTCTGCGCCCATGAGGCCTCGCAGGGCCTTATCATGTGCCAGCTCATGACGAACACCCACATCATCGAGGTCTTCGTCCACGAGGACGAGGCAAAGGACGACCGCGAGCTGGCCTGGCTCATGGAGCAGCGCACCCGGGAGCATGCGGTCAATGCGGTAAAACTCGTGCTCCGCCCGAAGGAGCTCGAACGCGAGGCGGGGACCGGGCAGCGGCAGGGTTTCGAGGATGCCGGCCCGGCCCGGAAATAAGACCAAGCCTACGCATTAATGACCATTTACATGAGATGATTAGAATATGTGTGACACCAACCCGATAAAACTGGGATTCGTTGTTGCGGAGTTCAACCGCGACATCACGTACATGATGGAGATTGAAGGCCGCGAACATGCAGCATTCCTCGGCGCAGAAGTGACCGACACCATCTATGTGCCCGGCGCGTACGACATGCCGCTTGCGATCAAGAAACTGCTGGTGGCAGGAAAAGTCGACGCGGTCATCACCATCGGCTGCGTTATCGAGGGCGCTACCCAGCACGACGAGATCGTGGTGCAGCATGCAGCCCGGAAGATCATCGATCTCTCGCTCGAGTTCGGAAAACCGGTTGCCCTTGGCATCTCCGGCCCCGGCATGACGAGGCTTGAGGCCAACGAGCGGATCGATTACGCAAAGCGGGCCGTTGAGTCAGCCATCAAGATGGTCAAGCGGTTGAGATGAAGCCGCTGTCGGCGAAGATCGCCGGCGTGACCGAGTCGGCAACGATCGCGATCTCGAACAAGGCCAAAGCCATGCAGCGGCAGGGAATCGACGTCATCAGCATGTCGATTGGCGAACCCGACTTCGCCACCCCGCAGCACATCACGGATGCCTGCATCGATGCGCTGAAGCGGGGCGAGACGCATTACGCCCCGAGCAGCGGCATCCCCGAACTGCTCTCGGCGATCAGCGAGAAGATCAATAAAGAGAACAAGTTCCCCTGCACTCCCCAGCAGGTGATCGTTGCCTGCGGCGCGAAGGATGCCATTTACGAAGCCATGGAGGCCGTCCTCAACCCGGGCGACGAGACGATCATCCTCACCCCGGCCTGGGTCTCCTACGAGCCCTGCGTCCATATCGCCGGCGGGAAGACCGTGAAGCACGCGGTCAGCCAGAAGACCTTCCAGCTCGACGATTCCGTGCTCGAACGGGTTAATAAGAAGACCAAGATGATCGTGGTCAACTCCCCCTCGAACCCCTCGGGTGCGGTTCTTGACAAAAAATCCATGAATCTCGTCGCCGATCTCTGCGAGGACAACGACATATACGCGATGTCGGATGAGATCTACGAGAAGATGATCTACGGCAAAGAGCATATCTCACTCGCCTCCATCGGCGATATGCACCACCGGACGATCACCATCAACGGGTTCTCGAAAGCCTATGCCATGACCGGCTGGCGGCTCGGGTACGCGGTGGGCCCCAAGGAGATCATCGCCGAGATGTCCAAGGTGCAGCAGCACTCGATCAGCCAGGCCACGACCTTTGCCATGTGGGGTGGGGTTGCGGCGCTGAAAGGCGACCAGGCCTGTGTCGAAGATATGCGAAAAGAGTTCGACCGCCGGCGGAAATACGTCATTGCCGAACTGAACGCGATGGGCTACGAGACCGCACCGGCCGACGGGGCGTTCTATGCCTTCGTGAAGGTTGCAGGCGACGACATGGAAGTTGCCTCCCGCTGGCTTGAGAAGGGACATGTTGCGGCAACGCCCGGTTCTGCGTTCGATGCCCCGGGATGGATCCGGCTGTCGTACGCGGCGTCGATGGAGAAGCTGCAAGAGGCGATGGATAGGATCAAGCGGGTTGGGTAATTTTCTTAATCACTTTTTAAGGATATTTTCTTTAGCAGCATTTAACAAGTCGACTTCAGCCGGCACATATAATTGGAAGGATCTTCCCCGATTTTCCTCAGTGGCGCTCACAATCCACACGGGTTCGAGATCTTGCCAAAATCCAATATTGACGATGAGGAAGACCTGTAAATCCGTTTGATTACAGAAAAAACTCCTCTTTGCCAAAGTTTAATTTTATTACATTTGTATAAAAAAATAATATGGATCAAACGATCGCACAAAGAAGAAAACTTAAAAAAGTTTTAGTTTTATTACTGACATTTAATCCCGCAAATTATCTTACAACAAAGGAATTTCGTTTATTATGTAAATTTTTTGATATCGAAGCATTTTTTGATCAGACATCAAATGGGCTCATCGCCAAAGGATTTTATAAAACTTCAGAAGGATATACGGAGAATCTATTGTCAGAATTGTTATATTATTTTTTTACACAAATGCCTAACGAATTTTCAGAATTTGTTGTAAAATTAATTATGAATATTGCAAGTTTCAATAATATACCTTATAATGAAGATGAAATTGACAGATCCATGAGAAATAAATTAATCCAATATGGTTTTACACGTGATGAAGTTTTTGGAAAAAATGATACTATTCTAACGACTCAAAAACAAATAGATAATCAAATTCCAACACCCCACTCTCCAGAATCTTCGAAACCTCTATTATCAAATAATATTTTTATTGTGCATGGTCATGATGAAGAATTGAAAGAAAAAGTTGCAAGATTTGTAACAAATGCGGGTTTAAATCCAATAATTTTACACGAACAGCCGAACAATGGAAGAAGTTTATTACAAAAGCTTCGTGATCATTCAGAAGATGCCGGCTACGCCATTGTATTATTAACACCAGATGATATGGCCTGTACTAAGGAAGAATATGATAAGAATGAAATTGATTTAAGAAGTCGGCCTCGCCAAAATGTCGTCTTTGAATTGGGATATTTTCTGGGATTATTGGAAGATAAATTAGTCTGTGTTATTTTTTATGAGATTGAAGACATGCCCTCAGATTACAAAGGGATTTCCTACATAAAATATGATAAAGGGAATGGATGGAAAACAGAATTATTAAAAGAGTTGGGTGGAATCGGGTTTAGATTAGACTATAAAAATGCCTTAAAATGAGGGTCTGATAGGTTCGTGATGGATCGAAATTTTCCACTTTCTAAAATTTTTACAATAAACTGATAACGTATCAATATCTATTCCGGAATGTGCTATTGATATGAGTGGCCTCTGACGTTAATACAAAAAGATCAAGTGTATGGACATTTAATTTGACTTTCTTAAAAAAATTTTCCGGTGCGGAGTCCAAATCTCAATGAGAAAGGGAACTTTTTTTAGAAATTGAGATTTTCCGGCACGATTGCAGAACAACCATCGATCCGGCTGAAGTGATCGCAATTCCTTGTTACAATCTCATAAAATCCGAGCGATAGTGCCGTGGCTGCAATCAGGCAGTCATTGAACTCGATCTTCTTTCCGGTTTTTGAAAGGTCCGCATAGATCTTTCCGCCAGCCAGAGCAACCGACTCGTTGAGTTCAACAATCGTGACATAGGCAAGTAACTCGTCGGTCTTTTTCTGGGCATCTTTTAATGAAGAAAGTGCCGCCCCGGCGCTCAGCTCTGCAACCGTGATAACAGAAATGATCCCGGTATTCTGGTCCAACGAAAAACTTTCAAAGAGATCAAAGGACTTCTGGGGACCCTTTGTCCGGAGCACATCAACGCAGATACTGGTATCAAGAAAAAAATTCATAAGGGCTGGATTGCTCTGGATTTCCTCAGCGTATCGACAAAATCCGCACTATCAACATCATAACCCCATGCCCCCCGGAGTGATGCAACCGGTTTTTTCTCAATAATTTTTATGAAGACTTCATCACCGGTTTTCGTCTGGATCCCCTTCTCCAGTTCGAGATGAAAACCATCGATGACTTTTGCCTTAATCGTTGTCATACGAGTTACCGTACACTACGTATCACGCCCGTTGCCATTAAAGTTTGTGCGAACATACGGACGACGATCAACATCGTCCTGGGAGTACGATGTCCCGGACGGAGACCCCCGGCATCGGCAAAGCCAAAGGGTCCGGGAGGGGGTGTCCGAATCTGCTCCCCTCACCCATTGGACTCCGGCACAGCGGGGGCCTGCCAGTCCTTGTTGAAATCAGTCTCGATCTGGTCGAGGATTGGCTGCTCAGACACGAGAATCCCCAGGTTGCGGCTCTGGTCCAGGGACTCCGCAACAAAATAAGCCGAGCCCACGTACGCGACCTGGCGGGATGTCCCGTAATCGGCCACAGCCACCTTGGCATGGATATACGGAGAAGCGATCGATTTTGCCTTTGCCCCGCTGGCATTCAGCATGGCAATTGCCGGTGCATTCACGTTCGTCCCGCTGCTGCCCACATTATCGGCTGCAAGCATCCGGACGGCAACGCCTCTCTGCGAGGCATTGCAGATCGCCCCGATCACCTGCGGATCGGTGATCGAGTCGATATAGATCTCGAGGGTCTTATTCGAATGGTTGATCAGGCCGACAATCTTTTCCCGGGCATTGACCGGGCTCCAGACAAGCGAGGCTTGAGTCGGGGTCACATTCCGGTAATTCCAGTCCGCCTCGAACACTCGTTCGATCTCCTGTATTTCTGCCGGGTCGTTTGTCACGATCCCGAAATCCCGTGTTGTTGTAAAAAATGTCTGGTCCAGGTTGAGGGTCATGATGAGCGCGACCGACCCGTCAACCGTGAGGGTTTTCTGGTGGGTGAGGGTATAGATTGGCCAGCCCGGTTTCATCTGCACCCCGAGCGGGGTCAGGTTCGCAATCGCATAATTGTTCGGGTTGGTTACATTCTGGGCTGCAAACGAGGCATTGTTGTAGATGATCCGGACCGAGACGCTCCGGTTCTGTGCGGCGGCCAGTGCGGAAACGATCTCAGGGTCATCCAGCTGGTAGATGGTGAGGGTGATAGTTTTCTGGGCACCGGCGATGGCTTTGAGGACCGGGGCCCGGCCGTCGTTTGCTTCGACAAAGATCGTATGGATACCGGTGTTTCCTGAGGATACATCCGCGGCGGTCCCGGTACTCACCGGCTTTGGTGAAGGAGAGATCCCGGTACAGCCTGCGGCAACAACAGCAAGAACCGCGAGCAGGATCGCACCAACGGGAAGGATCGGTATTCTGGTGTTCATTGATTCAGGATTTACCGGGTGGGAAAAAAGGATTCCTATGGATGTACCGAAGGATCCCGATCATGCCGTGACTTCCCGGATCCACCCCTCCCCAACTCCCACGACGATAAAGAATCCCGACCCGTATCGGCCCCCGTTGTACCACTTTTGCCTCCCCCCCCTTTTCCCGGGAGGCAATAATTCGGAAAAACGCGGTAATAATTCCGGAATAATTCAGCATTCTCCGGCGGGAATCCGTGAGGTAATATGTAGCAACGTTACAATCGGTTCCGGCCGGAGCACACGGGCATCGGCAAAGCCAAAGGGTCCGGGAGGGGGGGCTCCGGCCGGGGTCATGGTCCCGGCCCCTCCTGCTTTCCCTCCCGGGCGATCCGCTCCTCGTCCAGCATCCCGTCGCGGATGAAGATGATCCGGTCGAAGTACTCCATGTGCCAGGGCTCGTGCGAGACCATCACGACCGTCTGGCCGAGATCCCGGTTCACGGTGCGGAAGAGATCGAGCACGGTCCGCGAGTTCTCGGTGTCCAGATTTGCGCACGGCTCGTCTGCGAAGACGATCGCGGGCCGGTTCACGAGTGCCCGGGCAATGCTGACCCGTTGCTGCTCCCCCCCCGAGAGCTCGTGCACCAGGTGGCCAAGACGGTTCTGTAAGCCCACGTTCTCCAGCACGTCCGCTGCTGCGGCATAACACTCCGGCAGGGGCCGGCCCTGCATGAGGGCCGGGATCGCAACATTCTCCTGCACAGTCAGCTCCGAGACAAGGGCATAATCCTGGAAGACATAGCCCAGGTGCATGAGCCGGAACCGGGTCCTCTCTTCATCATCCAGATGCGATACGTCCGTCCCGTCCAGGACGATCCGGCCGGACGTGGGCCGGTCGAGCAGGCCCAGCTGGTGCAGGAGCGTGGACTTCCCGCTCCCCGACGGCCCCATGATCCCGACGAACTCGCCCCGGTCGATCCGGATCGTAACCCCCCGCATCGCCGCAACCTCCACGGTTCCCATCCGGTAAATCTTTTTTAATTCAGCAACCTCGATCATGGTCATCCCTTCATGGCATCGAGGATCTCTTCGTTTGCCACCTGCCGGGCCGGCACGAACCCGGAGATCGTTGCAACAATGCAGAGAAGGACCACGCTCAGCGCAACAGAACCGTACTCGATGGACGGGGTGAGATACCCCATGGGAAAGCGGATACGGTACACGGTCAGTGCAAAACTGATCGTGTTCAGCAGCAGGACACCGGTAACAATTCCCAGGGCGCACTGGAAGAGAACCTGGATGAGGTAACTCGCTACGATGACCTGCCTGCGGACGCCGATCGCTTTGAGGATCGCGATCTGCTTCTTCCGGTTGATGATGTTGATGTAGGTCACGATGAAGACCACGATGCTTGCCACGATCAGGGCCACGACCGTCATGATGTTCTTGATCAGGTTGAGGCTCGAGATGGCGTCGCCGAGGATGCCCTTGCCCTTCTCGCTCCAGGTCTTCACCTTCGCATCTACGCCATAGCTCATGATGGTGTACTTGAGCTGCACTGCACTGTCTGCCGATGATCCCCGCACAAGGATCTCCGTTGCCGAATCCCCTGTGTGCATCACCGAGTCCATCTCGTTACGCGTGATGAACGCCGAGGAATCGATCAGGGCGCCGAGCGACTCGTAGATCCCCTTGACCCGGTAGGTTTTCGTAACGCTATTGCTGTAGGCCACCTGCACGCGGTCGCCGACCTTCACCCCTCCGAGCGACGGGAGCTTGTCCTGCGACTCGTCCTCGTTGCCGGCAAGGAGCGTGCCGATAAGAATCTGGTCGGTATCCCCTGCCGAGAGGTAATCCCCGTCCGTCAGGACAAGATGGTAGTCCGTCACCTCCTGCTCGTCTGCGGGATTGAAGGCAACCAGGGACTTTGACTGGAACTTCCCGTTCTTGGTGTTCGTGATAGTCACCCCCGCGGAGCTGTGGGCCGAAACCCCGGCAACGCCCGGTACCTGCTTGAGCCGCTTCACCAGACTGCCGGCTTCCGGAATGATGGTCTGCTTGTCATGGGGCTCGATCGTGACCGTCCCGTACTGGTAATCGATCATCTGGTCGTTATAGAGCGTGACAACGCCGCTGATGATCATCCCGAGAAAATTCATCAGCACCACAACGAGCGCGATTATCAGGATGGTCAAAAGGAGCGTGCTACGGTTGCCGCGCCGGATCGCCCGGGCGGCGAGGTAGACCGAGACCCCCCATCCTCCGTCATTCCCCGGCATGCAACTTCCCCGGGCGGATGCGGAGATACCAGTATGCGGCACCCAGGATCCCGAGCGCGATGAGGATGGCGGCAGCCGGGAGGAGGCCCTGACCGGACGCAGTTGCGACCGCAGCCTGCTCTGTTATCTCATGTGCCCCGAAATCGTCCAGGTAGGAGATGGTCAGGTTGGCCGGGACTGTGCCGTCTTTTGTTGCCTGCAGGTAGAAGACCGCCGGCGCATCGCTGTTCTTGTCAACCGATCCGATGAATGCTGTCTTCGTGCCCGAGAACGGGGTGTCGAGGGATGCTTTCACGGACGTGGCCTGGTCGGTGCCGGTATTCTCCACGCGGACGACCAGCATGAACGGGCTGCCCGGAGCGGGTCGGACCGGGTCTGTCGAGAGCGATTTGACGGAAAGGGCGGCCCTTCCTTTCACCGGGATCCCGAGGGTCTCGGTCTGCTTCTCGCTGCTCCCGTCGGGGTTCCGGTAAGTTATCGCGAGCGTGACCGGGTCGATACCGATGGGCGTGTTCTTGTCGGTGGCAAACCCGAGCGTGAGGTTCATCTCCTCACCGGGATTCAGCTGCTCCCTCCAGGAACGGCCCGGCGTTGTGAGAACAAGGGATTTCGTTGTCGAGTTGACGGTTACCGAAATGTCGCTTGCGCGGGTGAGGCCGTTGTTCCGGATCGTGACCCGGGCTGTGCAGGATTCACCCGGTGCCACGCGTTCCGGAAGATCCTGAATAACGGAAAGCGACGGCTTTTTCAGGGTCGAGAGATCGGTGTTCACGTTCACCGTGAAGGGATACCGGGTGCTCCTCCCGTCTTTCACATCGATCCAGGCTTCCGGGAAGTAGATCCCGCTCTCCTCCGGGGCCTGGATGACGAACGTGACCGGGACGGACTGACCGGGGCCGATCTCCCCGAGCCGGTCGAAGTCCTTTGTCAGTACCAGGACACCGTTGCCTTCCAGGTGCACGTTCTCGACAAAGACATTGATGTCCGTGCTCCTGGTCTTCTCAAATGTCCCGCCCGTGACGCTCCCGGTATTTTCCTTGAGAGTCGCGCTCTGGGCGGTATTCATTATCGTGAGCGTGATCATCCCTTTGTCCCCCGGGAGGAGAACTGCCGGTGTCACCTGGTAGGTGCTCACAATCACCGTGGGATTCGTGGAGCCGGCTCCGTTGTCCACCGCGGCTGCCGTGGCAATGAGAAGCAGGGTGACTAGGACTGCTCCGGAAAGTACCAGGCCAACGCCTCCCCGCCGTTTTCCGGGTGCAGTGTTCTTCGCGCTCATCCGATCGTGTCGTGTTCCAATGTCCGGGGCTATCATTTATTCCTCCATTAATTCCGCTATTCTGCAGGACTCATGCCCTGAAAAGTGTACAGCTGTTCAATTAATTAAACATATGTTTAGTTTAATGAACAGAATTTTATTTCCGGACATCCAAGATGAAAGAGAGGAGCCGGGGGTTGCGGGAGAATGCCACGAATCAATGCTGAATACCGGGAAGATGCCAGGAAGAAGATCATTGCAGCTGCGCTCGATGTTGCGGCTTCCGATGGCTGGGGGGCGCTGACTCTTGACGCGATAGCAAAAAAAGTCGGCGTCACGAAAGGTGCGTTCTATGCGTACTTCACGAGCAGCGGATCGCTCATGCAGGACGTTATTGTAGAGCTGATCCGCATCATCCGCAACCATATCCTTGAGCACTGGCAGGATGAGAACGATATCCATGAAGTTCTCGATCGGGCTGCAGACTTCATCTTCCTCCAGCCAAAACCGTTCATCCCGATCTTCATCCAGGCCATGGCCGGTCTGCCGGAAGATCCGGTCTTCCGGAAAAAGATCGACAGCCTGCTTGAAGAGAACAGCGCCCTCATCGAGACTGCCATCGCCCGTTTCCAGAAGTCCGGCCAGATCCCGGGAGACGTTGACCTGGACGAGGCGGTCCGGGCCATCTATGCCCTGACCATCGGTCTTGGGATGATGACGCATATTCTTGGAAAAGATCCCGAGAAAGGACGGACTGCATGGATCATGGCAACGGAGCGGATCCTGAAGATCGGGCCGCGAACCTGAGGGTACTGCCCGGAGACCCTATGATGTCCCGGTCGTTGTCGCAGAAGCAACCGGCAGGCGGCTCCCTTTCTTTGTGAGTGTTACGTTGATCCCTTCCATGCCACCTTTCTCGACCATGACAGGGTAATCGACCGTCTCGTAGCCGTCCATGCGGAATTCGACCGTGTGGCGGCCGGGCGGGATCCTATAGGAGAGGGCGCAATCGCCCCGGCACCAGTGTTCGTTATCGATATAGATGTCCGCGCCCGGTGGGTTTGACGCGACAAAGAGGGTACCGTTCACCTGCTGGAGCGTGCCATTGACATTGAAGGTGCCGTTTCCATAGTAGTAGAAGGAGGTCTGGGTCGGTTTGGGAGTAGCGGCTGACTGCTGCGGCGCGGGACTGCTGCATCCCGCAGCTATGATGCCGAGAATGAGAATGGCGAGTGTGAGTATTTTAATCATACTAGTTTTCATATTTTATTCAAATTATATATGCCCTCGTAACCGTGTGCGGGAGGTGGGCCGGGACAGTTTAATCCGGATTTTTTTGTGCTGAACGATTTTGAGAACGCAAACGCACGGTCAGCCTTTTGCAACTTACGTTTTTTATTTTCCTCCAGCACGTGAGCCGGAGTCGGTGTTCCCGGGATCGCAACTCCTGTGCTCTCGGCATGCATCACGTGGCGGTGCATCCCGCAACTGCTTTCTTGGTTACCGGTTCACTCTTATTCATTCCGGGCTGGAACGCGATTCCCCTGCGAGTGAAAAGCTGCCCACGCCCCCTCGGAAGGATGAGAATGGAAAAGGAAAAAGAGATAGTCCGGGAAGAGACGCTGGACCCCGAGGACTGGGCGTCCATGCGGGCGCTGGGTCACCGTATCGTGGACGATACGATGGACTACATCGAGACAATCCGGGACCGGCCGGTCTGGCAGCATGCGCCGCCGGAGATCCGGACCCGGTTCGAAGGGCCGCCCCCGGCCGGTCCCGAGTCCGCGGAAGAGGTGTACCGGGAGTACGTCCGGTTGGTCCTGCCGTACCAGGTGGGCAACAGCCACCCGCGTTTCTGGGGCTGGGTCGCAGGCTCGGGGACCGTGATGGGGACGTATGCCGAGCTGCTGGCAGCCTCGACGGACGCGGTCAGCGGGGCGTTTTCCTACATGAGCAACAACTATGTGGAGATGCAGGTCGTGGACTGGTGCCGGGAACTCCTTGGGTTCCCGCCCGGCACGAGCGGACTTATCACGAGCGGGTGCTCGTCCTCGACCCTGATCGGCCTCGCGGTTGCCCGGAACACGATGGCCGGGTACGATGTGCGGGCACAGGGAATGCATGGGGCAGGAAAACAGATGACCCTGTACTGCTCCGAAGAAGTCCACTCCTCGGTCCAGAAAGCGGTTGAACTGCTCGGCTTCGGTAACGACTCGCTCAGGCGCGTACCGGTGAACGAATCCCTGCAGATCGACACTTCGGCCCTGCGGGAGATGATCGCAGCCGACCGTGCACGCGGCTGCCACCCGGTCTGCATTGTCGGGGCTGCAGGCACAACAAATACGGGGGCGATCGATGATCTGGGTGCCCTTGCCGACATCTGTGCGGAGGAGCGGTGCTGGTTCCACGTTGACGGGGCGTTCGGTGCCTGGACTGCCATTGCCCCGGAATACCGGCATCTCGTAGCAGGAATGGAACGGGCAGACTCGCTCGCGTTCGACCTGCACAAGTGGATGTACCTGGCGTACCCCATCGCCTGCGTCCTTGTCCGGGATGCCCGGGCCCACCGCAATGCCTTCTCCCTCACCCCCACCTACCTTGCCCATGGCGAAGGGGATCGCGGCCTGACCGGCGTGGACGTTCCCTGGCTCTCCGACTACGGTTTCGAGCTCTCCCGGGGATTCCTCGCGCTCAAGGCCTGGATGACCATCAAGGAGCAGGGGATTGAAAAATACGGCCGGCTGATCCAGCAGAATATCGACCAGGCACACTACCTGGAAGGGCTGGTGCGGGATTCGCCGGAACTCGGGCTGGCGCTGCCGGTCTCGCTGAATATCGTGAACTTCCGGTATGTGCGTCCCGGTGTGAACGATATGCGGCTCAATGCTCTGAACAAACAGATCGAGACCGAACTCCAGGAGCAGGGGATTGCCGTCCCTTCAACAGTAAGCATCCGGGGCAGGAAGTACCTGCATGTTGCCATCACCAACCACCGCAGCCGGAGGGACGACTTCGACCTGCTGGTGCGGGAAGTGGTCCGGATCGGGAACGGCCTTCCTTGAGTACGTGCTGGTGATCGCAGGAACCATGACCCTACCCGGTGTTCCTGCAGGACGTTGTTGCAAGGCGGTTCTCCCAAGGATCCCCCTGCTCTTTTTTCAGGATCGCTCCTTCTTCCACCGGATGTGGGCGAATGTGGAATTTCCTGAAATAACCACCTCGCTGCCCTGCTCCCGGATACGCGGTGTAACGTACTCTCTGACAATCCGCTCCTGCTGTGGCGTCCCGGCATCGAACCGCTTCACAAAGAACGCAAACATATCCTCCCTGTTCTTAAACCGGTACTCCTTTTCGAGTGGCAGCATCGTCACGTCCGGGTAGATTCCCATCTGGTACAGGACCTCAAAGAGGCAGTCGGCCTTCGGGCCGGAATAGTACGGTCTTCCGTGGAGTGGCTCCATGAGATCGGCATACATCCGTTCCCAGAACGGCATGTCCGCAAACCAGAAGAGGTGGACGGACCCCGATGCAGTTGCATCCATCTTTGTGAGCGCCTCACGGATATCGTGCATTGTCAAGGAGAGCGAAGCGACAACGATATCGTAGGGTGCCTTCAGGTCCAGGGAGAGATCCACGTCCTCCCATACTTTCTGCACGCAGGAAATATTACGGATCCCTTCCCGCCCTGCATGTGTTTTCAGGATCTCAACCATCCCTGCACCGGGTTCCACTGCGGTGATCTCTTTTACGAGCGGGGCCAGGGGAAGGGCCAGCGTTCCCGGCCCGGCGCCGATATCCAGCACCCGCGAGTCATGTGAGATCTCCAGCGCCGCGATGGTTGTCCTGACCCGGTCGTCATACACGCTCCGGGCGTTGGCATCGTACCGCTCGGCGTTCTCCTTCCGGTCCCAGTTGTGGGTGGGATCGTTAGGAATCTTCGAAGCCTCGTGCTGCCGTTGCCGCAGTTTCCAGATCTCGTTCCAGTCCGGTTCGGGCCCGGCCGGCAGCGGGACAGTCATACCATTGGGTATGCATGCGCCCGGTAATAAAGTTCCTGATATAAAAAAGAGAAGGCTGGAGTGATCACTCGTGCCGGAGTGCATCGATGGGATTTAAGTTCGCGGCCTGCCATGCGGGATAAATGCCGCAGGCAAGACAGATCACGATCCCGAACCCGACACCTTCCGCAACAGAGAATACGGTTGCAATGGTGAACAGGTACTTGGTGGTCTGGAGCATCAGGGCACTGATGGCATATCCTGCAAGAATGCTCATGATGCCGCCGATGGCACTCCCGATCACGCCGATGATCGCGGCCTCGTAGATGAACATGCTCATCACCTCTTTCTTCTGGGTGCCGATGCTGCGCATGATCCCGATCTCCTTGATCCGCTCGTTGACCGACATCATCATGATGTTGAAGATCGAGACCCCGGCAACAATCATGGAAATGCCGCCGATTGCGGTTACGAATGTCGTGACCATGCCAAACGTGGAGAAGATGGTTGCAAGGGTTGCCTTGCTGTCCATCACGCTGACGATCTTGTTGTCCTTGTGCTTGTTGAGCTGTTTTTCTATGTTGGTCTTGACAATTGCCGTATCCCCGTCCTTGACTTTCACGACAACCTCATCGTAATCCTTGTTTCGGTTGTACGCGTTCTCGAACCATTCCGGGGTAACGATGAGGGCATTGTCGGTACTGATATCAAAACTCATGCCCCGCTCCTCGATGATCCCCGTTACCCTCAGAGATCCTTTCTCGCCACTCGTCCCGATCGAGATCCGGGACCCGACCTTGAGGTCATGATCCTTGGCAAACGTGGACCCGACAAGGCACCCCGAGTTCCCGTTGTTGTAACTCCCTTCCTTGAGCTTCATGATATCCGGCACATCGTCCGATGGCAGGGCGTAGATGGGTGCAACGATATCATCGCTGCCAACGCCGATCTTCATGTGATCGGATGCCGAGTACACGGGAGTTGCCGTGTTCGGTGCCACAACCCGTTTTATCTGCTGGAAGTTCTGGTCGGTGATCTTCAGGCTTGCCGTGTGGCCACCCCCGCCGCCAAAAGGTCCCGAACCTCCCCCGGCATAGGGGGTTACGATCACGCTGTCGCCAACGGATTTGAGGTTGTCCGATACGGATGCGACGAGGCTGTTTCCCAGGATCCCCATTGATGCGATGGCGATAACCCCGATAACGATGCCGAGCATCGCGAGGGTTGACCGGAGAAAGTGCAGCCGTATATTGCGCTTTGCAATCTCCCAGAAGATCATGATACGATCCTCCCGTCCGCAATCCGGATCGTCCGCCGCGAGTATTCTGCAATGTGCGGGTCGTGGGTGACCATGATGATGGTGGTTCCTTTCCGGTTGAGCTCGGTCATCAGGTCCATGATGCCTGCCCCGGTCTTTGAGTCGAGATTGCCGGTCGGTTCATCGCAGAGGAGGATGTCGGGATTGTTCACAAGAGCCCTGGCAATAGCCACCCGCTGCTGTTGTCCCCCGGAGAGTTCGGTCGGGGTATGGGTGAAGAGTTTTTCTTCCAGCTGGACAGACCTGAGCACCTCTTTTCCGCGCTCCGGATCCACGGTTTTCTGGGACTTGAGCATCATGGGGAAGGTGACATTCTCAATGATGTTGAGGAGGGGGAAGAGGTTGAAGTACTGGAATATGAACCCGATCCGGTCCCTCCGCAAGCTTGTCAGTTCAACATCGGTCATATCCCCGATGCGGGTGCCGCTGATATAGATATCGCCGGAAGTCGGGGTGTCCAGACACCCCATCATGTTGAGAAGGGTGGATTTTCCCGAGCCCGACGGGCCCATGACCGAGATGAACTCTCCCCGCTCCACCTGGAACGAGACCCGGTCGAGTGCCGTGACATCCCCTGCCGGAAGCGGGTATATCTTGACTACATCCTCAAACAACATTACTGGTGTTTCTGCCATGAGGGTGTCACTTCTTTTTCCGGAGGTAGAAGTACCATCCGCCTGCGAACGCTGCAACGATGACAATTATGGCAACTACGGGAAGGATCGGCGGGGCGCTCTTCTCACCGGATGCGAGTGTCAATCCCGAGAGCTGCACGTCCTGGACGGAAGTGTAGACGTTCCCGTCCCCATCCTTGTACGACATCTGGAGCGGGACGCTGGTTGCATTCAGTGCTGTGAACGTGACTTCGAAGCTGCCGAAATCGTCCGGCTTGAGCACTCCGACAACATAGGACCGGTAGGGATCTTTTGGTATGGCTGGCGAGAGTGACGTGACGGTCACTGAGTTGGCATTCTCAAGGCCGGCATTGGTCACGTCCCCGGTGATCCGGTAAAAGCCCACGTCCGGTTTGACAACCACATTGCTGATGACCGGGTTTGCCTGTTTTTTATCGGTGCCGAATGGTACGGGAATATCGAGTGTTACAACGTGATGGTTGTCCCCGTTGTCGTACTTCAGGGAAAGATTTGCCGTTGTTGCGTATGCGGGGGTGATGGTAAAGTTCAATGGTATTTTTGAATCCGGTGCCATATCCCCGATATACGTTTTTGAGGGCGTTGTATCAATACCGGCCCCCGTCACTTCAAGAACAACATTGCTGACTTTGTCGTCCCGGGGGTTGGCGATCTGGGCGTAAATGGTCTTTTTCTTTCCTGCCAGGTAGGCATCGGGTTTGTCAAGGATGGTGAGCTCGAGCGGCGTATTGTCCACTTTCACGGTTGCTCGGTAGTACAGGCTGTCGGCATCCCGGAAACTGAGCGTGAAGGTAGGGTAATAAGTTCCTTCCTTTGCATTTGTGTCAACAGAGAAGACAAATGGCTGCGTCTGGAGGGGACCGATGTTGGTTGAACTGTCATATGGCTGGCTTGTCCGCCGGATGTTCGTATCGCCGAAGGAGACGTGATTTACCACCGTGCTCTGGTTGGTGTTGGCGTTTGTCACATAGACCGTGACCGTTCCTGCATCGCCGGTGAAGAATGAACCGGGGTCATAGACCACATTCGAGACATAGACTTTGCTTGCAGCAACGATCGATTCCGGCGTTTCATAGGCCTGGACTGCCACTGTTATTGATGAAAGGATCAGTAATCCGACAAGAATGATGAGTGAATTGCTTTTTTTCATTTAGATAACTCCGAGAGTGAAGACAACATATGCGATATAGATGATGACCGGGATGCCAACGCAGATCGCGGCATTGCGCGTGGAGATCTCCCGTGCGTGCTGGACCCCGAAGATCCAGATGTTGGCGCTCCATAAGAGGAATACCACGCTGATGACGGTTGAGATCTGGGTCAGCTGGAGCATGGCCGGGTCGTTCATTAAGGCTTTTGTCACCGCCTGCATGGTGGCAGGATCCTGCATCATCGAAGCGCTGACCTGGGGAACAACGACTTTCGGGAGGTATTCCAGTGCTGCTATCAGGGTGAGCAGTGTCCCGAATACCTGCGGGAGGTATCCGTACCCGATGACCTGCAGGGTTCTTTTGAAGTTCCCTTTTCCTTTGAAGGCGATGGAGATGAGAAATACAATCCCGGTCCAGATGACCCAGAAGATGAATACGCCGATGAGGGCGCCCGCGGCTGAGCCGAGTGCAATTATCATGTCGAGACCCGGGAGGGCCCCGGCCATCATGCGGCCGCTGATCTCCCCGATGAGGTAACCATATGCGGCGGCAAGGATTCCTCCGGCCAGCAGGATGAGGACCGGCAGTTTGAAACTCTCTTTTTCTCCCACTACATTTGCAAAGAATGCATTGGGTTTTATCAGAATATCCGTTAAGGATTGGATCATTTGGTTCACCGTGTCAATTGGATCTTTTTTATGAGGACTAATTTTCCGGGAAGGGAAAATCTGTGTCAACATTATGATGTTGACATACAAAATCTTTCTGAAATTTCCTGAAATCCCCCGATATGCTTTTTGGGCGTTCAGCAGTTCAAAAAGAACAATTCACTCCCCGGTTTCAGATTATCTTTGGTCAGTTCCGAACAACAGAATCACAATCTTATCTCAGTGTTGAATTTCGGGAATTAATATGCTTTTGAGTGAATGGACCGGAAACGGGCGATATGGCCTTCTTTTTCGCGTCAGGGAATTCCCTTCCGGGAGATGTGGCTTGCAATCCTTGTTGTTAATTATTTCTAACACGATCCTAATAATGTTATCTATTTCTAACAATATCGGGGGGGGTGTTCCCATTGCCAGTAGATAGCGACCGGTGATGACCCGGGGTCAAGCAGCACACGATGTTTAATAAAACACATCAATAACCAATTTTGTTCCACAATGTATATATTTGTACAGAACAACTACTGATCATGCAGACGAAGATCCTTCTTGACGAGGAGCAGATGCCCAGGAAATGGTATAATGTCCAGGCGGATCTGCCCTCCCCGCTCGATCCCCCGCTTCATCCCATGACCCACAAGCCGGTCGGACCCGATGATCTCTCCGCCATCTTCCCGATGGAACTGATCCGGCAGGAAGTCACAACCGATCGCCATATCGATATCCCCGATGAAGTTCAGGATGTGCTGCGGCTCTGGAGGCCAAGCCCCCTGTACCGGGCGCACCGGCTTGAAAAATTCTTGAAAACCCCGGCAAAGATCTACTACAAGTGGGAGGGGGTCAGCCCGGCCGGCAGCCACAAGACGAATACATCCATCCCGCAGGCCTATTACAACATGAAGGCCGGCATTGAGCGGATCGCAACCGAGACCGGGGCCGGACAATGGGGATCGGCGCTCGCCTTTGCAACAATGCTGTACGATCTTGAGTGCACCATCTATATGGTCAGGTCCAGCTACACCCAGAAGCCGTACCGGAAATCCATGATGCATGTCTGGGGAGCAGAGTGCATCCCGAGCCCCAGCACGAGAACGAACTCGGGACGTTCGGTACTTGAAAAAGACCCGGAGACCCCCGGGGCTCTCGGGATCGCGATATCCGAAGCGGTCGAAGACGCGGCAACTCATGCCAACACCAACTATGCGCTGGGTTCGGTCCTGAACCACGTCTGCCTTCACCAGACCGTCATCGGGCTTGAATGCCGCGAGCAGCTGGCCATGGTCGACAGCTATCCGGATGTTGTTATCGGGTGTGTTGGCGGTGGATCGAACTTTGGTGGGATCGGGTTCCCCTTTGCAGGGGACAAGATGACGGGAAAACACAAGGATGTGGATATCATCGGTGTCGAGCCGGCATCCTGCCCAACCCTCACAAAGGGTCTTTACACCTATGATTTTGGTGATGTAGCAGGTCTCACACCGCTCCTCAAGATGTTCACCCTTGGCCATGATTTCGTCCCGCCCTCCATGCATGCCGGGGGCCTCCGCTACCATGGTGATTCCCCGATTGTATCCCGCCTTGTTCACGACGGGGTCATGCGGGCGGTGTCCTACCACCAGAGCGAGGTCTTCGAGGCAGCCCAGACGTTTGCCCGGACGGAAGGGATCATCGTTGCTCCTGAAACGTCCCATGCAGTGCGATGTGCGATCGATGAAGCCCTTGCCTGCAAAAAGACCGGCGAGGAAAAGACGATCCTCTTCAACTGCTCGGGCCACGGCAACTTCGATATGACTGCCTATGATGATTATTATTCAGGCAGGCTGGTGGATTACGAGTACCCGGACGAACTGATAAAACAGGCCATCGGCCGGATCCCCAAGATAGAATAAATCCCAACCCCTATCTCTTTTTATGAAACGAATCGGCCTCATCGTCAACCCGGTTGCCGGCATGGGAGGATCGGTGGGGCTGAAAGGGACCGATGGCAATGTCGAAGAAGCCCGCAGACGCGGGGCATCTCCGCAGGCACAAAACCGGGCACGCCTCACCCTTGACGCTCTTTCACACGAGAGCGATCTGCATTTTATCACCTGTTCCGGTGCCATGGGTGAAGAGATTCTGCGGGAGGCTGGCTGCCGGGATTATGAGATTGCGTACACCAGTCCGGACGAGACCGGCGCCCGCGATACAATAGCGGCAGCCCGCCGGCTCATTGGGGCAGGCGTTGATCTGATCCTTTTCTGCGGCGGGGATGGCACTGCCCGGGATATTTTCGGTATTGTGGGCAGGGATCTCCCCATCCTCGGGATTCCGGCGGGGGTCAAGATGTACTCCGCGGTCTTTGCCATTGATCCGAAAACGGCAGCGGAACTTGTGCGGGAATACGACCCGCGCCATATCCGGGACTCAGAGATCCTGGACGTGGATGAAGAAGCGTACCGGTCCGGTACCCTGAAGACTTGGATCTTCGGCATTGCCCGGACTCCGGCAGTTGCCGGAAAAGTCCAGATCTCAAAACAGGTCTATGAGGAGCCGGATGAGGAACGGGCCAAGCAGGAGATTGCCCGGTTCATGCAGGAAGTGATCCTGCCGGATACGCTCTATATACTGGGAGCCGGAACAACCACCGAAGCAATAGCTCGCCTGCTCGGAATTAAAAAAACCCTGCTCGGTGTCGATGCCATCCGGAACGGGAAGCTGGTCGCCGCTGATGCTGATGAGAAGACGCTTCTCGATCTTGTCCGGCAGGAGACGGAAGTCCGGATTATCGTAAGTCCCATCGGTGCGCAGGGCTTCATCCTCGGCAGGGGAAACCAGCAGATCAGCGCTGGTCTGGTCCGGCGTGTGGGGATCAGGAATATCATCCTTGTTGCAACCCCGCACAAACTGAAAGATACTCCCGAACTCTACATAGATTCCGGCGATGCCGATCTCGACAGGGAATTCGGGCCGTCAGTCCAGGTCATTTCCGGATACCGGATGGCCCAGCGCAAGCGGATTCATCAGTAATGTTCCGGTTTTCCCTGGTAATAAAGAAGAAAGAATAAGTGAGTGGATCTCTGCCACCGCCGGTTACCCGAGCGGTGCAACCGTTTTCTTGTACATCTCGTTGAGCACCTGTGCAAGGCCTGCGTAGATTGCTGAGAAACCGCAGATGATTCCTTCGTAACCCGCGATTACCGTGATCGTCCCGTTGCCGGTGAAATCCCCGAGTGCGAGCAGGAAGAACAGGATCGCAAGCGTTGCGAATACGAACTGGAGCGCCCTGTTTGCCTTGAGGGTCCCGATGAACATGATTGCGGTGAACAATCCCCACATGAACAGATACGCTGACATGCCCGTTGCACTGGTAGCATCCGCAAGACCGAGCTTGGGCAGGATGAGAAGGGCAACAAGGGTCATCCAGAACAGGCCGTACGAAGTAAAGGCGGTTGCCCCGAAGGTGTTGTTCTTCTTCCACTCCTCGATACCGGCGATGACCTGGGCCAGTCCGCCATAAAAGATTCCCATGGCAAGGATCATGGATCCCAGTGCAAAGAATCCTGCATTGTGCAGGTTCAGGAGCACGGTTGTCATGCCGAATGCGATCAGTCCGAGCGGGGCCGGGTTTGCGGTCACGTCAAGGTTTTTTACCAGAAGTCCTTCGGTTTTGGTTTCCTGTGTCATAAATCCCTTCCTTTTTTGTGAAATAATTGATGAGTGCACATTCTTTTCTCACTATAAAAATTTTTGCCGGGTCATTCCTCCAGCGTGGAGATGTCCCCCGGGTCGATGCCCATCTCTTTGGCTTTCAGTACCCTGCGCATGATCTTGCCGCTGCGGGTCTTGGGCAGTTTATCGACAAACTCGATCTCGTGCGGGACCGCGATCGGACCGAGTGTCATGCGTACATGGTAGATCAGGTCGTGGGTGAGTTTTTCACTGGGTTTATAATCATGCCGGAGGATGACGAAAGCCTTGATTGAGTTGCCTTTCATGGGATCCGGTTTCCCGATCACGGCCGCCTCAGCTACCGACTGGTGCGAGACAAGTGCACTTTCCACTTCAGCGGTGCCGATGTTGTGCCCTGAGACAATGATGATGTCGTCGGCCCTGCCCAGCACCATGATGTACCCGTCCTTGCCTTTGACCGCAAGATCCCCTGCAGCATACATGCCGTTGATGGTGTACCAGTATTTCCGGTACCTCTCGTCGTTGTTGTATACCGTGCGAAACATTGCAGGCCAGGGCTCCATTATTGCCAGGAATCCACCGGTCCCGGGCTGTACCGGCTTTCCATCCTTGTCCACGACATCGGCGACTACACCGGGAATTGGTTTTCCGGCAAAACCCGGACGCATCGGTTCCCCGACCATGGTTGTGATCATCTGCATGCCGGTCTCGGTCTGCCACCAGGTGTCAACTATCGGGCACTGGTCTTTTCCGATCGCATGGTGGTACCAGACGAAGGCTTCCGGATTCAGGGGTTCCCCGACAGATCCGATGATTCTCAGCGAGCTCAGGTCATATTTATCCGGCCATTCCTCGCCCATCTTCATGAACATCCGAATCGCAGTCGGGGCGGTGTAGAAGATATTGATCTTCTGCTCCTCGATGAGTTTCCACCAGATTCCCGGATCCGGGAAGTCCGGTGTCATCTCGGTGATGAATACGGTGGCACCTGCGGTTAGCGGACCGTACACGATATAGCTGTGGCCGGTGATCCATCCCGGGTCTGCCGTGCACCAGTAGATGTCGTTCTCCTTGATGTCGAAGACGTATTTTGTGGTGTAGTAGGTCCCGACCATATATCCTGCACAGGTATGGACGATACCTTTCGGTGTCCCGGTCGATCCGCTCGTGTAGAGCATGAAGAGCGGGTCCTCGGCATCCATGACTTCGGGGGGACAGGATGCAGCCCCGTCTTCCATGAGCCCGTAGAAATCGATCTCGAAGTCCGGCCGGATATCCACCGGCGGCTCCCGGCGCCTTCTCAAGATGATGAGGTGTTCAACGCTGGGGGCATTCAGGATCGATTCCTGGACGGTGGTGATGAGCGGGATGGCCTTGCCCCGGCGGATTGAGATATCGGCTGTGATGACGATCTTGGCCGCGGCTTCACGAATCCGCATGTTCAGTGCAGTCACGCCAAAACCGGCAAATACCACGCTGTGAACCGCCCCGATCCGGGCGCATGCCAGCATAGCGATGATCTGCTCCGGTACCATCGGCATATAGATACAGACCCGGTCTCCCTTCTGCACCCCGATCTTTTTTAACCCGGCTGCAAATCTCATGACTTCAGTGAGCAGTTTCTGGTACGTGAAGACCCGCTCCTTTCCATCTTCTCCCCTCCAGATCAACGCGACTTTATTGCGCCGGTCCCCCTTTACATGCCGGTCAAGGCAGTTGGCGGTTATGTTGAGTTTTGCATTGACGAACCATTTTGCGTAAGGATAATTCCATTCTCTTACCTTGTCATACGGTTTCATCCAGTCCAGATCGCGGGCAATCCTGTCCCAGAATGCATCGGGATCTGCAATGAAGTCCCGGTATGCTTTCTCGTAATCCCCCACCCAGGAATTCCGTTTATAGGAAGGGTCGGGAGTATAGCGGACAGTGCTCTCCACCAGTTTGACATCAAAGTCTTCTGTCATATATGCTCCTATTCTACATAATTAATCATGTAGAATTAATATTTGAATTTTTGTTATAATGAAGGAAGAATTGGAGCGACATCACATAAAACTTTCTGACATCGTGTAGAATCGTTATAGATTTTGGTATGAAAGTGCAGTAGACCTTTGGAAAAACGGATATAAGAAGGGTTAATTATCCGGGTTTTTCAATATAAGATCAATGCTCAGCAGATTCAAGGGATGCCTTCTCGGTGCAGCAATCGGGGATGCTCTCGGTATGCCCAACGAGAGTAATGCACCGAATCTCAATAAAATGAAATACGGGTACCGGCGCCCGTACAAAGGACACCCTAATGAAAATCTGAACCCGGGGCAGTTTACCGATGATACGCAGCTGATGCTCCTGACCGGCACTCTTCTCGCCGACGGCAAGTATAATGAAGAGCGGTATGCTGCAGCGCTCTCTGAGATGTATTCGCGCAACGCCCTCCGGTTCCCGGATGGATCCGTTTCAGCGGTATGCGAACATATTGCAAAGGGAGGTACCAAGGCAACGGGAGTCAAATCCACAACGTCCGGTTGCCTTCCGGGATCCATTCCCTTTGCACTGGCCTTTCCGGGCCTGAGCGAAGGATCGGAAAGGGCAGTCCGTGCCTGCAATGTTACGCACACACACCCGGCGGCCCACGCAGCTGTCTCCACGTTTGTCACTCTCCTTTACCATACCCTTCATGAAACACCGGATCCTATCGGGCAGGCAGTCGAACAGGCCCAGGTTGAGGACGAAGTCCTCGGCGGAAAGATCCGCAATGCCCTCACGCTCGAACGGGATGGGATGGATACCGAAACTGCACTGCTCAAGATTGGAAACGATGTCTCGGTGTTCCAGACCCTTCCGATTGCCTTCTTCCTCATCAGCCGGTACAACCATCCCCAGGATCTCCTGACGGTTTCGGCCAACACGGGCGGGAATACCGACACCATCGCACTTCTCTGCGGGGCATATCTCGGTGCGTCCCGGGGCATGGATGCCCTGCCTTCGGATCTTCTTGAGAACCTGGAGGACCGCCAGCGTATAGAACTGCTCGGCCAGCGTCTGTATAATCTCTATTCCCGGAAACTCGAACAGATGTAATACCGGCATACTCGAATTTTAAAACCGTATGGATTATCCACCCGTCTTAAAAAGCATTAAATTTTCACAACCGGAAACACTTCTATGAAAATTGCGATTATCGGGGCCTCCGGCTATGCCGGTGGTGAACTGATTCGCCTCCTTGTTCACCACTCTGCAGCACAGGTAGTCTGCGCCACTTCACGCAAACTTGCGGGAACCCCCCTGGATCAGATCCATCCCCAGCTGAAAGGTTTTACCAGCCTTAATTTCGAGAATCCAGATATCGATGCCATCGATGCGGATGTCGCCTTCCTGGCCGTTCCCCATACTGCAGCCATGGAGTATGCCGGCAAGCTGCTGTCCCGTGGGATCAAAGTGGTTGACCTGAGTGCGGATTACCGGCTGCCAAAGGATGTATACGAAAAGACGTACGGGGTATCCCACACCGATTACTTCCCCGCACCCTATGGTATTCCCGAGATCCACCGCAAGGACTGCATCGGTGCAAAATTCGTCTCAAACCCCGGCTGCTTCCCCACCGGTGCAACGCTTGCCGCTGCCCCCCTGGCAAAATATGCGCATACGGTAATCTATGATTCCAAAACCGGCGTGAGCGGTGCCGGAGACAATCCGTCTGCAACAACGCATTACCCCAATGTCGGGGATAATGTCGGGCCGTACAAGCTGACCACCCACCGGCACCTGGCCGAGATGAAACAGGAGCTTGCCCATCTCGGATCAAAAGCGAACTGTTACTTCACGCCGCACCTTGTCCCGGTCAACCGGGGCATCCTGACCACCGCACATATCCTGCTCAATGAACCCTTAGAGCAGAAAGAAGTGGAGAAGATCTACCACGATTACTACAAGGGAGAATACTTTGTCCGGCTCCAGAAGCCCACCTTGTCAGCAGTCCGGGGAAGCAACTTCTGCGATATCCTGGTCGAGAGCGAGGGCCGGCGTATCGTGGCAGTATCTGCCATCGACAACCTGGTGAAAGGGGCAAGCGGCCAGGCCATCCAGAATATGAACCTGATGTGCGGCTTCAAGGAACAGGACGGCCTCATGCATCCGGGGATGCTCCCCTAGGCGGGCCTCATGCCCGTTGTGGAAGCCATGACAGAAAACCCGGTAACCTATCGGGCTTATAATATCAACACAATCGGATCATCATACACGATAAACAAAGGAGCTGACAATCAATGAAAAAACGAAGCATCTGTGCGGTCGAGGGTGTGACTGCCAGCGGGATAAAGGAAGGAAAGTTCGGCCTTGCACTCATCCGCGCAAGCGGGACTGCGGCCGGCGTATTCACGGAAAACCTGGTCAAGGCTGCGCCCATCCAGCTTATGCGCACCCAGATCCGGAAAGGAAAACTGGACGCAATCGTTGTCAACAGCGGGTGTGCCAATGCCTATACCGGGCAGAAGGGGTACGAGGATGCGGTCGTGATGACCGAGTACGCCAGCTCAGCCCTCGGGGTTGAGCCGGAACATATCGGTGTGGCAAGTACCGGTGTCATCGGCAGGTACCTGGATCTTCCTCTCATCCGGAAGCAGTGTATCGCCGTTGCACCGAAACTCGCCTCCAGCGGGGATGCCGAGACCCTCGCGGCCAACGCGATCATGACAACGGATACGTACCCGAAGCATGCCCTGGTTGAACGGGAGACCTTCACGGTTGCGGGGATCTGCAAGGGAAGCGGTATGATCGCCCCGAACATGGGCACCATGCTTGCGTTCATCTACACCGATGCAGAGATCGGGGCAAAGCAGCTCAAGGAGTCGCTTAAGCTTGCGACAAAGCGGTCCTTCAACCGGGTCGTGGTTGACGGGGACACGAGCACCAATGATATCGCGCTCTGCACGGCCACCGGGGAATCCGGCCGGGTCAATGAAGAGGAGTTCTCCGCAGCGCTCGAGGAGTGCTGCCGCTCCCTTGCAAAACAGATTGCTGCCGATGGTGAAGGAGCAACAAAGCTCCTCGAAGTCCGGGTTACGGGAGCAGCAAAGGAATCGGATGCCGCAAAAGTTGCCCGAACTGTGATCGAGTCGCCCCTGGTGAAAACCGCAGTTTACGGGGAAGATCCCAACTGGGGAAGGGTTGTTGCCGCAGCAGGACGCGCCCGGGTGAAGTTCGATCCCAATGCCGTCTCTCTCTGGATAAGCGACGGGAAGAACCGTTACCCGCTGGTCAAATCCGGCGAGATCATTGCCGATCTCAAGAAAGCAAAAGAGGCCATGAACAGCAAGACTGTAATCTTCATCCTCGATCTTGCGGCAGGAAAAGAAGAAGCAACAGCCTGGGGCTGCGACCTGACCGAGCGCTATGTTGAGATCAACGGAAGGTACACCACATGATGAAACGCGAAGACGTCCTCATGGAAGCCCTCCCGTACATCCAGCAGTTCCACGGGAAGACCATTGTCATCAAGCTTGGCGGTCATGCTATGGTCGACCCGGTTGTGCTGGAAAACGCCATCCGCGATGCCGTGCTCCTGCACTATGTCGGGATCCGGGTGGTGCTTGTCCATGGCGGAGGCCCCGAGATAAGCGAGAAGATGAAACAGATGGGCAAGGAATCGGTCTTCGTCGGGGGCCTCCGGGTGACCGACCAGGAGACCCTCGAGATCGCCCAGATGGTGCTTGTCGGCAAGATCAACAAGGGGATTGTCTCTCTCATCGCCAAGTGCGGGGCCCGGGGTGTCGGGCTCTCGGGCAGCGACGGGAACCTGATCCTTGCCAAGAAGATGGATCTCCAGAAGATCGAGGTAGGGGGCATCCAGAAGGAGGTTGATCTCGGCCATGTCGGGGAGATCGAATGGATCGATCCGACCCTCCTCAATACCCTCCTTGATAAAAATTACATCCCGGTCGTCTCCCCCATTGCCATCGACAAGTTCGGGGGAAGCCTCAATATCAATGCCGATACTGCTGCCGGGGATATCGCCATCGCGCTCAAGGCGTACAAACTGGTCAACATGACGGATGTTGACGGTGTCATGGACAAGGCAAGGACGAAGGTCTTCCGGAAACTGACGGTCGCGGAAGCCGGCGAGCTGCAGAAAACCGGGGCGATTGGCGAAGGAATGATCCCCAAAGTGAACTCTGTCGTGAAAGCCGTACAGAACGGCGTAGCGTTCTCCCACGTTATCAACGGCAATATCGAGCACAACCTGATCCTGGAACTCTTCACCCACGACGGCGTAGGTACCATGATCTCGCTCAAATAATGGAGATAGAACCGTCAGGTATTTTTTAATCCGTAACCGGCTCTATTAATACAGGACATTATCGTATGGACAGAATCATCAAAATCGCCGCAGGAGTGTTTGGTGCCATTGTTCTCTGCACCGCGCTTTTCTTTGTCTTCTCCGCAACATCGCCGTCCTTCATCTCTTCGGCACCTGCAGTCAACAGCCCCGGCGGCAACGTGACCGTATACTTTTTTTACGGGGAAGAATGTCCCCACTGCCACAAAATTATGCCGTTTGTACAATCCCTCCGGGAGAAATATCCAACCGTTAATTTCCTCATCCTGGAAACCTGGCATAATGAGACCAACTATGCCGTTTACACAACGCTCAACCGTGAGCTGAAAGTCACTTGGAGCGGGGTTCCCGAAGCGATAGTCGGAGATGTTGTTCTCATCGGGGAAGTTGACATTCCCGGGAAACTTGAACAGGCGATTGTCGACCAGGAAAAAAAAAAGCATCAGTAACCGCTGAGAAGGCCGGGCCCGTTGTTTCCCGGATGGGTAATGCATCGCCCGGAGCAACCATCTCGGCCCGTTATTTTTATGGGGATGGCTGCAGCCATTGCGAGAATGTAAAACCGGTGCTTGCCGCCCTCCAGGATAAATATCCGGATTTCCATGTTGAGATGCTGGAGATCTATACCAATGTCTCGAACCAGCAGAATTTTTCAGCTGCTGCCCGGCAGTTCAATCTCGGCAATGCCGGCATCCCGCTCATCATCATCGGGAACCGCGCCCTTCTCGGGGATATTGAGATCAAAGCTCATCTTGAGGAATGTATCCTTGCCGAGAGGACGGGGTTGTCTGCATCCGATGGCACGGAACCCCTTCTGCCACAGGGTTTCATCCCTGATAGCCAGGCAGGCATAACCTCGCTTACCATTCCTGTGGTTATTCTTTCTGCACTGGTTGACAGCATCAATCCCTGCGCATTTGCGATCCTTGTCTTCCTGCTCCTGTCTCTCGCGGCAGCCGGGGATCGGCGCAGGATCCTGCTGGTCGGCAGTTCGTATATTGCTGCGATCTTCTCTTTCCACCTGCTGGTCGGGATCGGGCTCTTCTCGGCAATCGCCTTCTCCGGCTTTTCCCGGGCATTCTCGCTCATCGGTGCTGCAGTGGCGATCGTGCTGGGTCTTGTAACCCTCCTGGATGTTCTCAGGAACCGGGAGACATTCCTGCTCTCGGTTCCCGAATCCCGAAAAGGCATCATCGGGCGTTATGTCCAGAAAATGTCTGTTCCGGCAGCATTCATCCTGGGCATTCTTGCAGGGCTCTTCGGATTCTCCTGCACCGGTGGCATCTACATCAGCATCCTCGGCCTCATGGGCCGCAGTCTCACCCTGTTTGCCGGGCTTCCCTATCTCATCCTTTACAATGTGATCTTCATCCTGCCGCTGGCCCTCGTGGTTCTGCTTGCAGTGTACGGATTTTCACCGGAACGCCTGGACAACTGGAGAACAGGTAACAAACGGCTCCTCCGCCTGCTCATCGGCCTTGCCATGCTTGCTATCGGACTTGTTATCGTCGCCGGGTGGCTTGGATAATAATAAAAAATTTAAAATCAGAGCGAAATTCTTACTTCTTTTGCCGCTTCGCACATGTTCTTGAGTTTCCAGTAAGCAGATTCCCGGCTCCGCATCCGCATCCCGCAGTCCGGGTCGATTAAGAGAATTTTCGGGTCAAAATATTCAACGCCCTTCTCGATCCGCTTCCGGATCTCCTGCACGGTCTCGACGGTCTCCGACGTCGAGTCAACGCAGCCGTACCCGAGCATGTGGCTGGTGAGATCCCGCCGGGAGATCACGTCAAGGTTTGCCTGGTTGTTCGAGAACTCGAAGTCGAAGACATTCACGTTGTACTTCAGGATCTCGTCAAGCACGTTTGCTATGTTGCCGCAGACATGCATGCAGGTGGGAATACGGACTGCGGCTGTGATTATCTCGACAGCCTGTTTTGCAACCGCGAGATCGGCTATGCCGGTTGACAGGATCGGTTCATCGATCTGGAGGAGCGTGACCCCGGCTGCCTCGAGGCTCCTGGCTTCGGGCACGAGCGCTGCGGCCAGATCGAGCGCGAGTTCTTCCTTGTTCCGATACATGGGGGTGCTGATGTGGAGGCCATGGGCGAGCGTCGACGGGCCGGTGATGATGCCTTTCACTTTCGGGGACTTCGAAAGGGCGTATTTCGTATCGCCTGTTGTGATCGGCCCGGCAGCTGGCTGGATCTTTCCGATCACCTGCTGGTCCTTGACACCCGGCAGTTTGGATGCGAAATTCCCGATCATGTCGCCCCGGATCTGCCCGTCGGAGATGATATCGATACCGGCTCCGATCTGGTCGGCAACGGCAGTCTCAACGGCACCGGCCAGCGGGTCGAAGATACTCTTGAAACCTCCGGCTTTCACTACGGGATAACTGCCAACAACGGTGGTTGCCAGCACTTTGTTGATAAAATATGCTTTGGACATAGGAAATCCGGGTCTGAATTGTACCTGATCGATTGTTCCGGAAGGAAAAATAGTTCGTGGTCGGGTTATGGGACCAGCCGGTGCAGGTCCCGGGGGAAGAGGACCGCCTCGCGGACATTTGAGAGGCCGAGCATCGTCATGACGAGCCGGTCGGCACCGAGACCCCAGCCCGCGTGCGGGGGCATACCGTAGCGGAACGGGCGGAGGTAGAACTCGAAACTCTCGGGGTTGAGACCTTTCTTTTTGATCTGGTTTACGAGAATATCGTACCGGTGCTCCCGCTGGGCCCCGCTCGAGAGCTCCATTCTCGGGTGCATCATGTCGAACGCCTTGCAGATCGAAGGGTCGTCCTCGTACTGCATGGCATAGTAGGGCCGGATCTCGGAGGGCCAGTCCACGATGAAATAGTGGCCGCCCATCTCGGTTCCGATCGCCCGCTCGGCTGCGGGGCTGATATCGTCGCCGTACTTGATCGGGTCCTCGATCTTCTTCTTTGCGATCTCGATGGCCTCCGCATACGGAAGCCGGGGGAAGGTGCTCTTCGGGACACAGAAGTCCTCGACACCGGTGTTCGCTATCTGGACGCTGCAGGTTTTGTCCACGTACTCGTAGGTCTTCTTGATGAGGTCCTCGAGGATGCGCATGACTTCGAGGTGATCGGCGAACGAGACCTCGATGTCGATACTCGTGGCCTCGTTCAGGTGCTTTGTGGTCGCGTGCTCCTCGGCCCGGAAGATCGGCCCTATTTCGTACACTTTCTCGCAGCCTGCGGCCATCATCATCTGTTTGTAGAGCTGCGGGCTCTGGTTGAGGAACGCTTCCTTGTCGAAGTAGGCGATGGGGAAGAGTTCCGTGCCTCCTTCGGTTGCTGCTGCCACGATCTTGGGGGTTGTAATCGCGGTGAAGCCGTTGTTGTGCAGGTACTCGTTGATCGCGTAACAGGCAGCGCTCCGGATCTCGAAGACTGCGGCCACGCGGGGGCGCCGGACATCGAGGAACCGGGCATCGAGCCGGGTGTCGAGCTCGGCCGGGACTTTCTCTGAAACATCGAGCGGGAGGGGTGTTTCGGCAAGGCTGATGATCTCGATCGAGTCCGGCACCAGTTCGCGGCCACCGGGGGCCTTGTCGATGGCCTTGACCGGGCCGGTGACCCGGACAACCGATTCGCGGGATACGGCTTTCACTGCTGCAAGAACCGCTTCGGACACTTTCTTCTTCGGGATGGTCACCTGGATGATCCCGGTCCGGTCGCGGATGAGCATGAAGGCGAGGCCCCCGAGGTCCCTGACCTCGTGGACCCACCCGGCGATCTCCGCACTGCCGGATTCAGGGGTGACATTTGCTATGGGTATGCGCATCAGAATCCTATATCTATGGGCCGGGGGGGATAATGGACTTTATGGGGATTTTCTTCTTTGGCCCGGTCAGGAGTGGTGACGGTTGCAGGGACCGGCAGCCACAATTCGTAAATATTTTCCCGCCGTTGGAGTATAGTGAGAGCTTATGTCGGATACCCTGAGCGAGATGGAATCGAAGGATAAGAAAGGCTGGAGCACGGGCACGAAAGTTCTCGTGGGGGTTATTGCAATCATTGTACTCGTTGCCATTGTTGCAGTTTTCACCCTTACGATTGCCGTGCTTGATTCAGATGCCGGTACACAGTATCCTTACGTCACAACATACACAGTAAGCCTGCCGGATGGAGAACCGGTCACCATCGGAAACACACGGATCGTGGTGATGAGCTATGAAAACGAGGTTCTTACCGATGTTGACGGCAACAAGGAGAAACTCACCCTCGGCCAGCAGCGCGTTATCAGTCCCCATTCTGCCCGGATTTCCGCCCTGGGAATCCCGCTTCTGGATACCGACTTCCAGATTACCCTCACGTACCTTGGTACGAACGGGAAGAACGCGCTCTTCGATCTGACGTTGAAAACCTCAAAACAGATCCCCGACCTGGTTCTCCGGCAGCTGATCCCGGCAAAGATGAACGCCCAGCCGAAATAATAGTGCCAGGAACCCCGCGTTTACCATGGGGACGTTCCTTTTTAAAAAAACCTCTTGATGTAACCTGATTCGCATGCCAAAAGAGCATGTGCTGTCCTGCTCTTGTGCTCCAGAACGCACATTCTTATGTCATGTTTGGAGTTTAACGGAACCGTGTTTTCCAACCGGACCTTGTCTGATAATTTTCCATCGCGATCACGATCGCGTTTGAAAACCGTTCACGGATCAACCGGACTTTGATTGAAATTTTTGAGCAGACCTTGGTTGAAAAACCGCATTTGTGATCTGGCCTCCGTCGTGACCTGCCCTCTTTGGACTTATGCAGAACCGTTTAACTTTTCGTAACCAGACCTTGATTGAAATTTTTTTAGCAGACTTTGATTTTTATTTTTCAATCGAGCTTTGATTTTAAAATTCCAGTCGCGATCACGATCGCGATTGAAAACCTCACGCAGATCAATCGGATCCTGATTTTTATTTTTCAATCGAACCTCGATTAAAAAATTTCAACCGGACTTTGATTGAAAATTTTTGAGCAGACCTTGGTTGAAAACCCGGTCTCGCGATCCCGCCTCCGTCGTGGACTGGCAAATTAATCTTATGCACAAGTAGTTAACTTTTGTATATCAAACCTTGATGAAAATTTTTTCATCAGACTTTGATTTTTTATTTTCAATCAAGCTTTGATTTCAAAAAATTCATCGCGATCATGATCGCGGTTGAAAAACAATTCCGGATCAACCGGACCTTGATTTTTATTTTTCAATCGAACCTTGATTGAAAATGTTACAGGAGCTGATCACCCTCCACACTTGCGGTACCTGCCTTACTAGTCCCCTCCGCAATGATTCAATTGCCCGCTAGCTCTCAATGTGCAGTTCAATGACACGTCCTCCAGCACGCCGGCATCCTGGAACTGGTCGTTCAGCAACGAAATACATCGATTGACCGGCCCCCGTCGCGGTTCTGCATCGTGGCTGGGATGGTTGCGCCACGAAAAAAGAATTATTCCCTTTATGCAGTCATTTTCACCGGCGGGTACAGAACATCATCCTTCCCGTTGATGGTGATCGTTGCAACTGTCCTGTTGATCTGGTCGAGCGGGTTTGCAAGGATCTTTGCTGCCGAGAGCGTGTAGAGCGTGTCGCCGATATAGAGCGAGCGTTTCACCTCGTTTGCCGAACTACCGTAATAATAATACCCGGTGCCACCGGTGCCGTGCTCCACGGTGCCCCGCAGGGCAAACCCGTTTTCAGGACTGACTCCGAAGACATACGCCCCGTACCAGACCTGCGGCTGGTCGCCGCTCAGCTTTGTTGCCTGGACCGCGTTCTGCCGGACCACCCGGGCCGGGATCACGAGGAGGTTCTTTGCCTTGTCAAAGAGGAATGCCTTGTGGTCCGAGAGAGCGGCCGAGTCCGAACCCGCATCCCCGATCTCGACCTTTCCCGCGAGCCTGGGGTGTTCCACATCACTCACATCGAAGAGAGCGAGCTTGAGGCCCTGGGTCGAGACTCCGCCCCAGTCATTGGTCCCGGTCTCCTTGCCAAGGCCGATGATGTAATTCTTATCGTACGGATGGAGATAGTCCGAGTAACCGGGGAGCTTGAGCTTGCCGAGGATCTTCGGGCTTGCCGGGGTCGAGAGATCGATCACAAAGAACGGGTCGACCCGTTTGAAGGTGACCATATAGAGCCGGTCGCCCATGAACCGGGTCGAATAGATCTTCTCCTGCTCGGCGATGTGCGTTAAGGAGCCGATAGTCTTCATCGCGGGGTCCAGGACAAAGACGCTGTTATACTCGTACTGCCCCCTTGTTGTCCAGACATCGGAGGTTGTCGCAACGCGGAGGTTGCTGTTGTACTCGTCCATGGCGAACTGGTTTTTCAGGTATCCCGGTACCTCGCCCCGGGCTGCATAGGATATGGCGCCGTTATCGATCGCAATCCTGTGGATGACGGTCGTGGTCTGGTCGATCTCCTTTTTGATGAGGCTTTCCTCTTCCGCACTCTTCATCTCGGTTATCACGCGCTGTTTGTCGGTCTCACTTAATGTATTGAAGTTCGCGAGGACCGCGGGCACCGAAACACCGGACGCGGTTCCCGCAGTGCCGGCCTGTGCAACCGCCGGCTCCGCCCCGCCCCGCATAGTCCGGTAGATCGGGCGGTACTTCTGGTAACTCAGGTAAATTGCGTCGGGAGAGACATAGAGGATATTGCCGCTGCCGGCAAGGTACGTCTTAGCTTCCTTCTCGTTCCCGCTCAGCGTGTCAAACGAGGTCACCGTGGTGAAGGCGTACTGCTGTTCAGGGTTGTCGAAATAGTAGACATCCGGGGACGCAACAATTTTCCCGCTCTCCTTCAGGACCGGGACGGTGAACTCCGCATCGCGATACAGGTAAACCTGCTCGCGGGTGATGAGGTAGAGGTTGCTGCCGATAAGCCTTGCATCGATGAAGTCCCCGTCAACGGTGTAATCCTTCACGGGCCTGGGGTTCTTCCTGTCGCTGATATCGTAGAAGATAACGTGGGTAACCGGGGAATATCCCCCGTAGTAGGGCATGGACTTCATCTGCGATGCATAAACCGGCCTGCTGTCGGGAGCAACTGAACTTCCGGTTGTGAAGAGCACGAGCCGGTTGCCCGAAAGAAAGATCTCCCGTGGGGTATCGTCAAGAACCGTCTTCGAGACTACCGATGCCGCCGTTGCCGGGTACGCGTCCACGATCGTGAGGGTATCGCCCGAGATCATGTAGATGAACCGTCCATCGTTTTTCACAAAATCCGGTTCATCGATCCCGGCAACCTGGACATTCGTCTCCGAATATTCCGTGGCTCCGGATGACGGGAGCGCGGAGCTGAGATCTTTTGCGGAAGCCGTTGCTTCAGCCCGCTGGGGTACCGAAACTCCCGATTCTCCGATAAATACAGCATTGCCTGTTGCATAACTTCCGCCCCAGGTATCTGCTGCAATGCGGGAATTGTTCTCAATGTACTGGCGGATCTCTGCCGCTGAACCGAATTTTTTTATCTCCCCGGAGGCCGGTGTTTTCTGGTCAGTGCAGCCCGCGGTAATAAGGGCTGCTGCCAGGAGGGCCAGAAGAGCAAGGGAGATGAAGAACCTGCGGGACATAGTGGATCAATGACCCTTGGGGAGCAGAGTTCATCAATCTGGCGTTGACTGCGAAAAATCTGGTAGTTATCGGTTTTTCCCATGCCCTGGCCGGCACGGTTACCCGGTTTCGGACTCTCCCGCCAAATCTTCATCTTCAGAAACGCTGATAGGTAATGCGAAAGTATGGATAATCCTCCTGCGGATAAACAATCCCTTGACCGGCTCAAGGAGAAAACCGCCCACCTCTCTGTCATCTCCAACACCGGCCTTGTCCTGATGAAGTTCGCGGTCGGGTTTGCCCTCGGATCCGTCAGCATCATCTCGGAAGCCATCCACTCCTCGATGGATCTCATTGCCGCCGTGATCGCGTTCTTCTCGGTCCGGAAATCCGCAGAGCCCCCGGATGCCGGCCACTCGTTCGGGCATGGCAAGTTCGAGGATGTTTCGGGCCTCATTGAAGCCCTGCTTATCTTTGTGGCGGCCATCCTGATCATCTGGGAGGCGGCAACAAAACTCCTGGGACACACGACCGAAGAGCTCAAGCCCGAGCTCCTCTTAGCCGGCATTGTGGTCATGGGTATATCGGCTCTCGTGAACTGGTTCATCTCGCAGCGGCTCATGAAGGTTGCAAAACAGACCGAATCCATTGCTCTCGAGAGCGATGCCTGGCACCTGCGGACCGATGTCTACACCTCGCTTGGCGTCTTCATCGGCCTCATCCTCATCCGGCTCACCGGCATCACCATCTTTGACCCGATCTTTGCCATCGGGGTCGCCATCATCATCATGAAAGCGGCGTACGATCTCTCGGTCCGGTCCTTTGCCGATCTCATCGATCACAGTATTCCTGCGGCGGACGAAGAGCGGATCAGGAAGATTATCTGCGATCATGCAAGCGAATACGCGGGATTCCACGATCTCCGGACCCGGCGCTCGGGTCCCGAGATCTTCATCGAGTTCCATCTCGTTGTCCCCGGCACCATCTCCGTGATCCAGTCCCACGATCTCACCGATCATCTCGAATCTGATCTGAAGACCGAGTACTCCCGGGCCAATATCACCATCCATGTCGAGCCCTGCAATGAGGGATGTACCCGGTGCGGCTCGTTCTGCACGTTTTACCAGAAACAGGGCCGGACCTGAGATCTGCCCGGTTCCCGGTCCGGGTTCATTCAGTCAACAAAGCAGGCCCGGGTAATAACGGCCATTCCGGGCCTGTGCCGGACTTTTCATCGACAGCGCGTCACGCGGCAGCCGTAATTCTTCTTTCGTTGCCGGGGGGCCGTCTCCCGTACGCCTGCAGCATCAGTCTCCCTCTCTATGGTGTCCTGTCCAATCCGGGCATACCTGCCGGAATACACGGGGCCGGCCTTCTGACCGATAAAAGAATAAATACTATTTATTGGAGCATACAATATGGTGTAAAGGTATTACCATGAAAAACGCTCATGAGCCTACATATTCCTTTGTCATTCTTACCCTTGTTCTCATTGTGGTCGATACCCTCCTTGCCTGGCTCTGCACCCTCTTCTTGTCCGGGCAAAACGGGGTGTCCTGGCTGTATATCGCCGTTGCGTTCATGATTCTCTTCACCCTCTGGTTTGGTGCATATGGCGCTATTGCCGCATATGTCGGAACGTTCGTTGGATCCGGGCTCCTCTCTACGGGAGGGCTCTCTAACCACCCCGAGGTTGCGGTCTACTGGGCGATTGCCGGTCTCCTGCAGGTGCTCATTCCGCTTGTTGCGATCCGGTCGCTGGATGCTGACCTGAGTCTCGAAAACCTCCGGGATATAAACATCCTCGTTGTTTTCGGCGTACTTCTCAACAATATCATCGGCGCTGCCTGGTGTGCGTGGACCCTGGGTCTTGGAAACATCATCACTCCCGACAAGATCGGGAGCGTCTTTATGACTGCACTTATCGGAAATATCATTGTCACTATCCTGATAGTTCCGCTCGCTCTCCGGGTCCTGACCCCGAAGATAAGGAAATCCCGGCTCTTTGTCAAGAATTTCTGGGATTAATCCCGCTCTCTTTTTTTATTTTTGCGATCCCCGAAAGGGGGTTTTCCGGCCTCCCAACCAGCCGGGGTTATCAGAACAGGCTCTTTGGGTTCAGGAGAACAATCACCGCGGGAATGGCAAGGTAGACGAGCAGCGAGGCCGGGCAACTGACAACGGATACCAGGATCGCGACAACCGCTACAATGGGTATGAGGGTCGTGTCGATGAACCGGGCCCGTATGATATTCTGATCCGGTATGGGATCGCAGAGGTATTCCGAGCGGTAGATGTATTTCCAGTGAACCGCAAAGATGAGTCCCACGATGAGGATATTCAGATGAAAAAAGAGAACGGCAACCGGTACTTCAGGGTAGTCACCGGCGATATCGGTTGAAAATGGAACGAGAACGATAAAGATGAGAAGGAAAATATTGATCCAGAGGAGCTTGGGATCAACAATCTTGACGAAATGAAACTGCCGGTGGTGGATCAGCCAGAATATGGCCAGGACCAGGAACGCCACCACGAAGATAAAAAACTGCGGGAACAGGTGGAAGATCTCTCCGGGAAGCAGTTCCCGGGCCTCGGAGACCGGTGGTTGTGGTGATGCAATGCCAAGAACAAGCAGGGTCATCGCAATGGCAAAGATGCCATCGAACAGCGTTTCCAGCCGGTTTTTTGCTATATGATATTCGTACCCGTCTCCCATCGGTATCAAAAAGTGATGTGTTCTCCTGCAGTATCAACTTCCCGGTTTGAGATGCGGGTCTTCTGTGACCCCGGATCCCTGTTTTCCCGTGATGTGAAGCATGGCCGGGATACCTACTGCTATGATAAAGAGGAACAGGCTTATCCAGAGATGGACTCCCAGCAGGAGGAGAAAGATTGCAAAGAGCAGTGCGGCAAGCACGAGAACATAAAACAGGAAGAGCGATCGTGCCTCTTCCGGGTTCCGTATCTCAATAAACGCAATGACCGGGTTTACCGATACGAGTCCTGCAAACATGAAACTGAAGATGAGGAACTCTCCCCTCTGGAGTAAAAAGACCGCCCAGACCACTGAGGCAAAGAGGATCAGAAAGAAGAAGACCCGCGTCCTTTTGATCCGGTCATGGGTGCCGGCGCTCATAATCCTTGGATATTATTCCATCTATAAAAAGATGTCCCTGGCCCGGCTGGCGGGGGGTCTCTTACCGGACCAGGCTCTCGTCCCCGGCCTGCCATCTCGGGGCAACTATGCAGAGAAAGACGAGATCCCCGGGGCCGGTATTCCGGATATACTGGCGTGCACGCGGGGGGATCAGGACAATCTGACCCGGATGTACCGGTTCATGCTCGGATTCGATATGCATCTCCCCGTTCCCGCTCAGGATGTAATAGAGTTCCGTCGACGTCTCCAGGATGTGGGGGAGCGTTGACTCCCCCGGGGGGATGATGGCATGGGCGATACTGCATCCCAGGTGCCCGGCTCCTGCAACCTTATCGGGATGCAGGAGCTCGCAGAGGAGCGAGCGGTCGATGACACGTTCGTGGGGGAAGTCGGCGATGTCGCGGATGATCATGGCAGGATCTCTCGGTATGTCTGGAAAATGGTGGTTGCTGAAGGGTTAAAAAAGAGATTATTTTTCAGGGATCTCCTCCGGCCCGGGCTCAACGAGCAGGAACGAGAAGATCGTCGTTCCCCCGGCAAGGATGAAGAGGAGTGCGCTCACCCAGATCATGGCTCCCTTCATCAAGAGGAATGAGGCCCAGAGGATCGCCACAAGTACGATGAGATAGAAGAAGATCCACAACCGGTGCCGGCTGCAGTGGACAAACGAGAAGATCGAGATGAAGATGGCGGTAATCGCGAGCAGCAGGCTCGTCTCCACCATCTCACCCCGGATCAGGAGGAACGATGCCCAGAGGATCGCGACAAGCAGGATCAGGAAAAAGAAGATCCAGGTGCGCTTTTCGGGAGGTGTGCACATGGCGTTCATACACTCACCATCGGATCCATTGTATATAAAATATCGGGCAGAACCGGCCAAAAGCGATCTCCCTCTTCCGGAAACGTGCCGGCTACCACCGGTCGTACAGCCTTTTATCCATTCCAGCACATACACCTCTCCAGTGAACAGCATGAAGATCCTTGGTATCAATGCAAGCCCGAAAGGCGAGAAGAGCCAGACCCGCCGTCTGGTCATGGGAGTACTGGAAGGCGCCCGGCAATCGGGTGCGGACATCACCTTCATCGATATCTGCAGCCTTGACATCGGATACTGTACTGCCTGCGGCACCTGCTATGCAAACGGCGAGTGTGTGATTGGCGATGATTTCGCCATGCTCCTCGAGAAGATGATGGATGCCGACGGCATCGTGCTCGGCTCACCGAATTACATCAACCAGGTCACCGCCCAGCTCAAGACCCTCTTCGACCGGATGGCCGACGTGGTTCACTGCCAGTCATTGTCCGGGAAGTACGGCTGTTCGGTCTGTACGGCCGGAGGAGCTTACGCTGACGAGGTGGCAGACTACATGAACACGGCCCTCCTCAACTTCGGGGCAACAACCGTTGGAAAAGTCGGGGTGCTCGTGGGTGCCGACCCGAATGCGATTGTCAGCGGGGAAAAACAGGCCAAAGAGCTTGGCAGGAAACTGACTGACGCGATAAAAACCAAGTGGGAGGATCCTGCCCAGGAGAAACATCACGAGGAGCGCAAGGCTTATTTCAAGCGCCTGGTCATGTTCAACAAGGATCTCTGGAAGCACGAGTACGATCACTGGAAGAGCCTCGGCGAACTCTAAGTCCACTCCCCCCTTTTCTTGCCGGTATTTTTGATATGAGTATTGCTTAGGCGGCTCAGAGTTCCCCGATATCCTCGTTCCAGAGCCGGGGATTCTTCCGGATGAACTCCTGCATCATCGCGATGCATTCGGGAAGTTCCAGATCGATCACCTCGATGCCGTGCTCTTCCATGAACGTCCGTGCCCCGGCGAAGGTTTCCGATTCCCCGGCAACAACTTTTTTGATCCCGAACTGGACCGCCGCACCTGCACAGAGATAGCAGGGCATAAGAGTGGAATAGAGAACGGTGTTGCGATAGGTTCCAATCCGCCCGGCATTCCTGAGGCAGTCGATCTCGGCGTGGATGACCGGGTCTTCTTCCTGCACACGGCGGTTATGACCCCTCCCGATGATGGTATTGTCCCGCACCAGTACTGATCCGATGGGAATGCCCCCTTCGGCAAGACCGAGTTTCGCCTCGGCGATTGCCGCCTGCATGTATGGGTCCATGGGTGAGGGATCTGACATCATTGCATTTGAATTTATCACCGGTACTACCCTGCCGGCAGGTACCGGTCTTTCAGAACCGGCCGGGTATCCCGTCAATAAGGGGTGTGCCGAAGACATAGACCGGCAGGAGCACTGCAGCTGCCACCTGGTTGTACCACGGAAGATCTGCAACGGGGATGACCCCGAGCGCAGCCACCCAGATACCAAAGCCGAGCGTGGAGATCAGGAGCTGTACCCAGTCAGAAACCCCTTCGACCGTCCACAGGTACACCGGGGTGCAGATGAATCCTGCAACAATGAGCCATCGTGCGGGAAAGACAAAGAGCGGATCGGTGCCTGCCAGGGCATAGGTGCCGCCATAGAGGGCAATATAAATTACGATTATCTCCACCGGGATATACTTGACCAGCCGCTCGCGATACGTATCGGGATGAGTATCTGACCCGGCAGTATTTCCCGGGCGGGACCCGATGGCATACTGGTTTCTTCCGGTGACAACCTGGCGCATGAAAACCTCGTATGCTACTCTTTTTGGGATGAAACTCATATAGGTTGCGCTGGCAGGGGTGTTCCTGAAAAACAAAACCTGCACAACCCTGACTGGTATCCTTGTGGATTTAGTCAGGGAATAGCAGTGCAATCCGGCAATCCGGGTAAAACCGGCAACAATTGATAAAAATGTATTGGCAGGAATTATTGAGAGGATCTCTTCTTGATCATCTCAAGCGCTTCGAATGCTTCGCGCCTGACCGTGACGTTATCGTCGGAAAGAAGACCGGTCAAGTGGTCGACCGCTTTCTGGTCGCCGATCTCCCCGAGCAGGAGGGCGGCACGCTTCCGCACATCGCTCTGGTCATCCTTGAGAACCATGATGAGGGGTGTTGTTGCGGGCTGGCCGAGCATCCAGAGCGCTTCCATTGCACCGGTCCGCATCCGGGCATCCCCTTCGCGGAATACCTGCATGAGCGGGGCAATCGCGGGAACCCCGAGTGCAGCAAGGGCTTTGATAGCCTCGATCCGGACCAGGCGTTCCGAATCGTCAAGCGTATCAATGATAGGGGTGATCGCCCGGGTGTTCCCGATCTGGCCGAGCACTTCCACCGCTCCCCTGCGGATCCCGGGATTCTGGTCGCCAAGCGCCCGGATGAGGGGCTCGATGGAGCTGTCTCCGATGGTAACCAGGGAGAGTCCTGCCCTGCGGCTGACGTCCTCGTTTGTGTCAACCAGTGCGCGGATAAGCGGTTCGATGGCAGGCTCCCCAAGGGAACAGAGCGTTGCCATCGCAGACAGGCGGACCTGCTCTTTTGCGTCATTGAGGCATTCGATCAGGGGGACGACTGCCCGGGGATCCCCGATCTGCCCGAGGGCCACTGCACTCTCGTGCCGGACACCGGCATCGGCATCCTTGAGTCCTTCAATGATTACCGCAACTGCCCGTGATTCTATCATGAGACCCAGTGCCCGGATTGCCCCCCGCCGGATAAACGGGTGACTGTTCTTGGTTGCCTGGACCAGGGGGGCAACCGAGGGCTCCCCGATAAGCTGCAGGGCCCTTATGGTCTCCTGCCGGACATCCTCACCGGGATATTCGAGAGCGGCAACGAGCGGTGCAACGGCAGGCGCCCCGATCTTGCCCAGGGTATCGGCAGATCCCCGGCGGATGATCCAGTACTCATCCCTGAGTCCGTGAATCAGCGGCTCGATGAACGGTTCACCAAGATCTCCGACCGATCGGACCGCTGCCCACCGGGTATCGAGATCCCCCTCAGTGAGAGCTTTGAGGAAGGTATCGTACCGCTCTTTCTGTGAAAGGAGGCGGGCTGCCTCTTCCTCCTCTTTGCCTGATTTGAAAACATTGAGAAATTTCTTGACAATTCCCATGGTATTTCTCCGGACGAGTATTTGTACAATTCATTCAAATAGGTATCGTAAAATCTATTTATCCAAAATCAGGGCCCTGTGGACATCCTGTACGGGAAAAACCGGGAAAAAATAAAATCCGCGGATTAACCCTCAGACAAATCCGACAGAGAACTGGACCATGTTCGACGCGGTCTTCTCTTCGTCATACACGTACATCGTATAGTATCCCGTTGGCATGGTCATATCGAGCGTATACTGGGTATTCCACGTTGAGTCGGCTTTGACCGGATACGATCCCAGGCTGACCCCGTTTGAATACAGGCCGGGACCGAGCAATTTGAGTTGTACATTCTGGGCCCCGGTTGTGCAGAGACCGGAGAACTGGATCGTATTACCCGCAGCAACGGAATAACTGTTGGGAACGATCGATACCTGCCCGTTGCCAATTACCCTGAACTGCGCCCTGTCCGATACCGTCTTGTAGGGATCGCTCACGATCATGGTATAAGTCCCGGGCATGATCCCCGTCCCCGGGTTCCAGGTATATCTCCATAACCCATTCGAATCGACAAGCACCTGGGGCTGGGCCAGTCCCTTAGCATAGGATCCCGGGCCATAGATGGTCAGCACCACATTATCGCATCCGCTTGCCGTACCGGTGAAAGAGATGGTCTCCCCGACAATCATCTTCTCCCGCCCAGCCTGGATGGTCACGGACACCGGGACTGCTGTTGTCTGGGAAGTGGTGACAACGATGATGGGAATCGGGGATACGCTGCCGGTGGCCACCGGCTGCAGGGAGGCATAGACATTGTTCGCACCCGATGAGACCGCAATCGCGTTCGACCAGGTCTGATATCCCGTTTCACGGAATTCAACGGTATGGCTGCCGGTCTCGATCCCGGTCACGGTACAGGGAGTGGTACCCCGGTACTGGTTGTCCAGGTAAACCTGCGCCCCTGCTGGTGACGAGGTGAACTGGATGGTTCCTTTTGCTAAGGGGGTCTCGGAAGTACATCCCGATACCAGAACAAAAAAAATTACCAGAACTGGTACCAGCAAAAAAGTGGTTTTCCGTATCATTGTTCCGCTCTTCCTCTCACGATAACCGTTATTGCGCGGCAATATATAGATTTGCAAACCCTTTCCCTTGACGGTTTTTTCCTGTTCAGCATCATCCCCCGATCCTTGGTCAGGATGCCTCGATGAGACGCAGGACTTCGCGGGCCAGTCCAATACTCTTGTCCTCATCCACCATCAGCGTGTCGAACCTGGCAGAATCGGCAACCTCGACCGGATCGCGGATATCCTGCAGAAAGAGATCGGTGAGCCCATCGTAGCATTTCACGGTGCCAGCCGAACTCGGCTCAAACCCGGATGCGGTCATGAGAGCCCCGGCAGGACCGCTCACCGGCGCATCCCCGATAAACGGGCTGACCGCCAGCACAAACTTATCCCGGAGCGCAGATCTGATCCCTTCGCAGGTGAGGATGGGGAGGATGCTTGTGATAGGATTGGACGGCCCTATCACGACCGCGTCGCTGGCTTCGATGGCAGCAAGAGCCTCTTCCGTTGCTACCGGGGGTTCGGCGGAACTCCTTATAACCTCCCGGATCGCGATCTTGCCTCTTGCCCGCACCCAGTATTCCTGGAAATGGATAAGGCCGATGTCGGTCCTGACCTGCGTTGTCACTTCGGAATCGGTCATCGGGAGCACGTTCTCCCGGACCCCGAAACGATCGCAGAGACTTCTCGTTGCATTGGTGAGGCGCGTGCCGTTCCTGAGCATCTCCCCCCGCGCAATCTGGACCGCCCGGTCCCGGTCCCCGATCGCTATGAACTCGTCGATACCAAGGCGCACCAGTTCCTCGTGGGCTATGAACGTGTCGTTCCTGATGCCCCACCAGGTATCGGTGTTGAGCACACCGGCAAACAGGTACATCACGGTGTCGACATCGGGCGAGATATGGTTGCCTGAAATCCAGATATCCTCAGCAGTATTGACAATGACCGAGATCTCGTGCCTGTCCATGACCTTCTGCATGCCCCGCAGGAGTTTCGGGGTCCCGGTTCCGCCCGAAAGAAAGGTGATCATTACTCAATACTTTTATGCGATGTATATGAAGATTCTTTAGTGAACCAGAAGATCATCAAGGACCCGGTCCACGGGTATGTTGAACTCGAGGATTTTGCGCTTGCGCTCCTCGATTCTCCGGCGCTCCAGCGCCTCCGCTATGTCAGGCAGCTGGGCTTCTCGTACCTTGTGTACCCCGGGGCCAACCACACCCGGTTCGAACATTCTCTGGGCACCATGTTCCTTGCGGATCTGGCGAGCCGGAGGTTTGGTCTTTCTGAAGACGAGCGCCGCCTTGTCATTGCCTCAGCCCTCCTGCACGACATAGGCCACGGCCCGTTCTCCCATGCAAGCGAGCCCCTCATGGAGGAGTTTCTCCACCGCACACACGACGAGATCGACTTCATCGTGGAAGACCGGCTCGGGGCACAACTCAGAAACTCGGGCATCGATCCCGGCGAACTCTGCGATATCGTGAAGGGCCGACACCCGCTCTCGGGAATCATCCACGGGGATCTCGATGTTGACCGGATGGACTATCTCCTGCGGGATGCCTACTACACCGGTGCCCCTTACGGTACCGTTGACGCGCAGCGCCTGATCCGGCACCTGATCCGGACACCGGAAGGCACGGTTCTCGATGAGAACGGCATCAATGCCGCCGAATCGCTCCTGATCGCCCGGACGCTCATGCGCCCTGCCGTGTATTACCACCACGTGAGCCGGATCGGGGAGAGCATGTTCCAGCTGGCCGTGCTCGAGAACATCAAATCCGGCCCGTCGGACGCGATCGGCTCGATCCTGCAGATGGATGATGCCACCTGTCTTCACATCCTTATGAATTCAGCCAATCCTGTTGCGCGGGAGCTTGCAGGCCGCCTGTACGGGCGGCGGCTGTACAAGCGGGCGATCTATGCCGGCAGCGACCAGGTCAATACTCCGGTTTTTCATGCCGGCGTCTCGATAGAGAAGAGCCGGGAACTGGCAGCGGAGATTGCAGAGCAGGCCGGTGTCCTGCCCGAGCAGGTTCTCGTGGATGTTCCCGCGATCCCCCGGGAGATCTCGCTTGGAGTCCGGGTGAAAAACCGGCATTCCGTTGTCGGTCTCGAGGAGATCTCGCCCCGGGCGCGGACCCTGAACGAGACCCGGCGGGAGCAGTGGCGTCTTGGGGTTTACACGCTTCCTGAACTCCGACAGACCGTTTCTGAAGCCGGGATCGACGTTCTCCATCTCAAGAAACCCACCCGGCAGGACACCCTCTTTTAACCCCCGTTTATCCCCACACGTTTCTTTGCAAAACTCGCCCGGCCGATCTTTTTCGTTTCCCTGACCGGGTCTCTGTTCCCGCGGGCACAATAAATACCATAAAAAAATATAATCCTGCACCCAAACACTCCACTATGAAAGGCTGTGGAATCGTAATGCTCGTGCTGGTTCTTGCAGGTGTTCTCTTCACCGGCTGTACGCAGACCCCCATCCCCCTCTCCCCGCAGCCAACAACGACGGCAACTTCTGCGGCAACCCCGACAAAACAGACCTACCAGCCTTCCTTCACCCTTGGCGACGTGTATTTCGATCTTCCGTATGGCAATGTCTTCAGTAATGAGACGGATAGTATCGAGCGGTCTTTTATCGTAGACAATCCCTCCTGGGGAATCTCGTTAAAAGTCATTCCCTGGAACAACCAGAGCCTCAATTCGTCCTGGTTCACCATGAATGTGACCAACACAAACACGCGGAAAGCGGAATCGTTCGGGTACGGCGGGAGGTTCCCAAGGATCGAAAACCAGATGATCCCGATGTATAATCAGGGACCCTATGCGATCACCATGAAAGGAGACCAGGTTAAAGTGTGGGTTACCGTGGCAAAGAGGAATCCGTAACTGTTGAGGTGAATCTGTATGATCGAAGACTGGATTGTTGTAATCTGTGGTGTTGTGGCAGTGGTAATTGTTGTTGCCATATCCCTAATGAAACTCCGTACATCCGAGCGGAGAATGCACGAGAGCACACATAAACTCAGGGTCTATACCGACCTCTTAAACGCGATAACCGAGCTCAATCTCGCCGGGGGAGACCCTTACAAGATGGATATCGCAAAGAAGAATCTCGCCCTTACCCTCAACCGTCTCAACCTCGTGGGCAGCACCGGTGTGCTGAAGAGCACCAACGATCTTCTGGATTTCTTAAACGAGCACAAGGACAAGGACTATGATACGCTCCGGCTCCACAATATCCTCAATACCCTGGTCATCGAGGCGCGCCGCGATCTCAACCCCTCCCATGCCCGCAAGATTGAGGAATCCCAGGTCCGGTTCCGGTTCTTTGCCCCGATGAAGAACAAGTAACCCGCATGGAGTGCCGGCTGTTCCGGCACAAACTCTTTTTGTCCCCGCTCCGACATTGGTATCACAGGAGAGCGCGAGGAATCTATGAGAAAGGAGTATGTTGTCGGGGTGACGGGAGCAAGCGGGGCCTGCTATGCCCGCCGCCTGCTGGAAGTGCTGTGCCGGGATGCCGATGTCCATATCATCGTCTCGGATGTTGCAAAAAAGATCGCAGCCCACGAAGGCGTATCGCTCGACGGATTCCCTGCCACCTACCATGATAACGACAAGCTCTTCGCCTCCATTGCGAGCGGGTCGCACAAGTACGATGGCATGGTCGTGATTCCCTGCAGCGCCAAGACGCTCGCTGCGATAGCCACCGGGTATGCGGACAACCTGATCACCCGGGCCGCGGATGTCTGTCTCAAGGAGCACCGGAAATGTATTCTTGTCACCCGGGAGATGCCGCTCTCCAAGATCCATTTGAAGAACATGCTCGCTGCCGAGGAGGCCGGTGCAGTTATCATGCCGGCAAGCCCCGGATTCTACAACCGCCCGGAGACGATTGACGATCTGGTGGATATGGTGGTTGCCCGCGTTCTCGATCACCTTGAAGTGGAACACAACCTTGGCGAGCGCTGGAGTGGTTACGATGCGTGAATTCATTGAAACAATGCGAAAGGCAGGGCTCGTTACCGAGATACGGGAGCCCGTGTCTACGGATATGCAGGCGGCGAAGATGGCAGCCGGAACCGAGAATCTCCTCTTCTTCCACAACCTTGACGGCCACCGGGCAGTCATGAACCTGACCGCGAACCGGGCATCCCTCTCCCGTGCGCTCAACATCGATGAGGCAAAGATCGTAAAAACCCTCGCGGATGCCAAGTTCGATGGCAGGGTCGTCGAAGACGGCACCCTTGCAATGCAGAAGCCCGATCTCTCGAAGCTTCCCATCATGCACCATTTCCCGAAAGATGCCGGGAAGTACCTCACCTCCGCGATTGTCTTCTCCCGCTACGATGGCGTGGAGAACGCCTCGATCCACCGGATGCAGGTGCTCGACTCCCACCGCGTGGCCGCTCGTCTCGTTGAAGGCAGGCACACGCACGTGATGCTCAAGACTGCCCTTGCAAAGGGAGAGAAGCTGCCCGTTGCGGTGACGATCGGGACGCACCCGGCCGTCACTTTCGCCAGCTGCACCCGGGTTCCGACCGGCATGGAACTTCCGTTCGCTGCTGAACTGATGGGAGGCACGCTGAAGGTGAAGCGGTGCAGTAACGGGGTGCTCGTACCCGATGCCGAGATCGTGCTCGAAGGATTCATCACGGCCGAGCTGGTCGAGGAAGGGCCGTTTGTCGACATCACCGGGACGTACGACCCGGTCCGCATGCAGCACGTGATCGAGTTCACCGGCATGTACACAAAACCGGACTTCATCTACCACGGGATCCTGCCCGGTGGCGACGAGCACAAGATGCTGATGGGCGCCCCCTACGAGCCGAAGATCTACAAGGCGGTGGCAGGGGTCACCGTAGTGAAAAATGTCGTGCTCACCAAGGGCGGCTGCGGCTATCTCCACGCGGTCATCCAGATCAAAAAGAGCACGCAGGGCGATGGCAAGAACGCGATCATGGCAGCGTTTGCCGCCCATACCTCGCTCAAGCACGTGGTGATCGTTGACGAGGATATCGACCCCATGAACCCCCATGAGGTGGAGTACGCGATCGCGACCCGGGTGACCGGCGACCGGGATATCCTGGTGGTGACCGGCGTCCGCGGTTCCTCCCTGGACCCGTGCCAGCTCGAGGACGGCACGAATGTCAAGGTCGGGATCGATGCAACCATGGTGCTCGGGCGCGAGGCGGAGTTCTCGCGGGCCACGTGGTGATCCCGATGTATCTTGACCCATCCGACGAACGGATCCTTGTAGGGGAAGAGGGGGAGACCAAGCAGAAGATGCTCGAACTCCTTGTTGCGCTTGGCAAGGTCTTCGGTGCAGAAAAACTCGTCCCGATCCGGAGCGCCCAGGTCAGCGGGGCCTCCTACAAGACGATCGGCGAATACGGGCTTGACTGGCTCTCATCCCTGGATGCCAAAGCCGTTGTCCCGGCGGTGCTGAACCCGATAGGGATGCCCCGGGGCCGGTGGGAGGAGATGGGGGTTGGCAGGGAGTTTGCCGAGAAACAGAACGCAGTTGTCGCCGCGTACGAACGGCTGGGTATCGGCCTTGAATGCACCTGCACCCCCTACTATCTCCGCGAGACCTCATACGGGGATCATCTCGCCTGGTCGGAGTCTTCGGCTGTCAGCTATGCAAATTCCGTGATCGGGGCCCGGACCAACCGGGAAGGCGGGCCCGGCGCCCTTGCCGCAGCGTTGATAGGCAAGACGCCCTGTTACGGGTTCCATCTTGCAGAGAACCGGAAACCGCAGGTGGTAATCCGTGTCCAGGCCGACACCCGTGACTGGAGCATCGCCCACTTCGGGGCGCTCGGGTACCACACCGGCAAACTGGTGGGCAACCGGATCCCGTTCTTCTCCGGGCTCGAAGCAGCAGACCGCGATCAGCTCAAAGGTCTCGGGGCGGCGATGGCGGCCACCGGTGCCGTGGCGCTTTACCACGTGGAAGGCGTGACACCGGAGGCAGTGAAGGTGCCGTTTGACTTTTCCGGGCTCGAAGTGATCACGGTCGAGACGGAAGAGATCGAAAGGCTGTTCAAGCAGATGCCGGTCGATGCCGTTGCGGTCGGCTGCCCGCACTGCTCCCCGGAAGAACTGGGCGAGATCGCCCGTCTCCTGAAAGGCAAGCTCGTGATGAAACCCTTCTATGTCTTTGCATCCCAGGGGGTTATCGACAAGAACCAGAGGACCGTGGATGCCATCGAGAAGAGCGGGGCCCGGGTCTTTGCCGACACCTGTATGGTGGTCTCACCCGTGATGGAGCAGTATTCCGCAATCATGGTCAACAGCGGCAAGGCGCTCGCGTACGTACCGGACATGTGCGCTGCGGTGGCCCGGATCGGGACGATTGAAGACTGTATCGCGGTTGCGACTGAGTAAAGCAAAATCTCTCCTTTTCTGCCCGCCCCTGTTTTCCTCGAATCCCCCTCCTGAAAACGCCCGTGCCTGCGGGGTGATCGTCCTGATGAGAAAGGAGATGTAACTTTTTTGTTTGTCAGTCTCTGTTACGAGATCATTTTCGGGGATAATAAGCCCCGGTAATGGTAAGATGGAGCATAAAAACCAAAAAAAAAGAAAAAGATCAGGTTTTTTTGAGCAGGATCTTCTTGATCGCTTCCACTTGTTCCGGCTGAGGATTATGACCCGGCGCAACTCCCTCGCCGTGAGAGAGGATCTGCCGGACCTCGGCTGCGGACATTTTCGCAAACGCGATCCTGTCCCATACCTTCTGGTCAATGGTATTCCAGGTGCACTGAAGCAGATGCAGGAGGAGTGAAACATCCTCTTCCGAGAATGTCTTCCACTCCGCACCGATCCCCTGCTGCATCAGCTTGACTGCCCCTTCAACCGTTTTTTCACGGTGGACATGGTACAGCCGCCTGCCCACCTCGGCCTGAGTTACTTCCGGCATACAGGTTCCTCCACCCCCTCTTCGGGATGATGAGTGAATCCCGCTGTGCAACGATATACTTTGTGGCTGACCCGGTTGTGGTGGTGGATCCCGCTCTCCCCGCGTGCAGACAGATCCCCCTCTCCTTGAAAGATAGTTCTATTAACCCGGAGCGGAATACTTCCAATCGACTGCGGTATGTCCCGGACCAGCGATGATACACTCGGGAGGCGGCGGTTCCAGCTCTCCCGGGATCAGGAGGTCGAAGCCGCTCTGGAGAAGATACGGCATGCTCCAAATGCCGACTGGCACTCCTTTTCCGGCACGGATTATGCGTGCCTCCGGTCGATTCTCGGTGAACTCTGGTGCAGCCTCGATCACCGGAAATGGGAGCGGTACGCCTTCTCAACTCTTACCCGGCAGGACCTGCAGGCGATCCTTGCCCTGGGTTCCGGTCTCCCACACGGATGTCTCTCCTGTGCCACCGTGGACGAGATGGACCGGATCCTCTCCCGTTCACTGCGCAGCCCGGCAGGACCTTAACCGTCCAAAAGAACATTCCGCTTCCCGCAACCCGCCGTGCATACCGGTGCGATCCGGAATTTTACCCTATGGTTCTGCCGGCCGGACTTGTTCTTCGCAGAAGTGTAGATTCGAACCTCTTCAATACCTTAATATATCTGCACCCTGTAGGTTGTATCATTAGGAGGAATCGACATGGTAGGTTGGGAAGTCCCGATTGGAGCTGCCATCGCATTTGCCGGTGGCGCGATTGGCACCGGGTGGGCGCAGTCCCGCATCGGTGCGGCCGGTGCAGGAGCAATAGCCGAACGACCGGAGACCGTGGGGTCTATCATCATCCTCGAAGCCATTCCCGAGACCCTGGTCATCCTCGGTTTTGTTGTTGCCGCTATGATCATTCTCATGGTGAAGTGACCCGGGCAGCACGGACGTCAGCCGGTCAGATATTTGCGTTCCCCGGAAGCATTCCCTGATCCCTCCCGGACCGGGAACGGGAATCCCTGGCTGGCAGTCAGCGGTGTTGCCTGTCAGGAGATGAGCTGCGGGACGGTGAAGTCATGGCCTATGAAAGTCTTTTGAATTCCGTGGAGGAGAGCGCCCAGGAACGGGAGCGGGAGCTCCGGGAACGGGGAAAGAGCCTTGCAGACGAGATCCGGGCCAGTGCCCGGAGGGATGCAGAGGATCTCCAGAACCGTGCCATACAGGAAGCGGAAAAGTCTGCTGCTGCAGAAAGGAACAAGCAGCTCTACCTGACCAAAGGGGCGATCAAGGAAGCGTCCCTCCGGCGCCGGGAAGAGGTCTTCCATGCCACGCTCGATGAAGCGGGAAAGGTGCTTGCCCGGATCCGCGATGACGGGAATTACCCCGCAATATTTGAACGGCTTCTCCTGGAAGTGACCGTCACCATGGAAAACACCCCGTTCCGGATCCATGTCGACCCGCGCGATCTCGATCTCTGCACCAGGACCCTTGCCGCACATGGCTTACGGTGCGAAATCCTTGCGGATATTACCTGTGCCGGCGGGCTCGTGGCCAGTTCAACGGACGGGCTTGTCGTCATTTCCAATACGGTAGGATCCCGCCTCGATCGGATCAGGGAACTCAAGCAAAAAGAGATCTACGCCATTCTCTTTGGAGGCTGAGATGGACTGGGGGTATATCAATGCCCGGATGCGGGGGATGAAGAGCCGGCTCCTGGACCACCACATGCTCGACAACCTGGTCCTCCAGCCGGACCTTGAGTCGCTGGTAAACGAGCTGGAAAAGACCCCCTACCACGACGATATTGTCGAGGCGCGGGGCAGGTACTCGGGCATGCCCTGCATAGAGCACGCCCTGCGCAGCAATTTTGTCCGGACGTTCAGGAAGATCCTCGATTTTGCCAAGAAAGAGGAAGCAGAACAGTACATCGGCATCTTTCTCCACCGCTGGGATATCCAGAACATAAAGACCATTCTCCGCGGAAAGAACATCCACGTGACAAACGAGGAGATCCTTGACTGCATCGTGCCGGCAGGCGAGATGGACGAGGCGACCTTAACCGAGCTCGTGCGCCAGCAGGACACAAAAGCCGTAATCGATCTGCTCGCCACGTGGAGGATCCCGTGGGCAACCCCCCTCACTACGGCATTTCCGGATTTTGCAAGGAGCGGGGATCTGGGCATGCTCGAGTGTGCCCTTGACCGGTATTATTACGCGGATGCCCTTCGTGCCGTCGGCAGGCCCGGGAAGAACAACGCGATGATCAAAAACATCCTCTCGCTGGAGGTCGATGTGGTGAACATCAAGACGGTATTGCGGATGATCCGGGACCATGTCACTCCTGAAGAAGCCGCAAAATTCCTGCTTGACGGGGGGCAGGAGTTCGATGTAAAGAAACTCAGGCATCTTCTCACCCTGCATACCATCGAGGACGTCTTTCTGGAGCTGGGACCGACGCGGTACCGTTTCCTCTCGGGAATTCCGGAAACCGCCCTGAGGGCGCAGAAGATCTCGGTCATAGAAAAAGAACTGGAACGGTACCTGGTCCGGCAGGGAACCCGATCTTTTCTTGCCGATCCCCTGAGCGTTGGCTCGCTCATCGGGTATTTCTGGGCGAAATACAACGAGATCACCAATATCAGGGTCATCTCCCGGTGCAAGACCGCAGATTTCCCCGTGGAGTCCCTGAAAGAGGAGCTGGTGTATGTATAAGTTCGTCATTGTCACGGACAGCGACCGGGCCTCCGGGTTCCGGCTTGCCGGGGCTGAGGTCTTTGAAGCGGGTGACGTTGAGGAGGCCCGGGTCGTGATTCCCCCCCTGCTGCACCAGGACGATATCGGCATCGTTGCGGTGAACGAGGAGTACATGCTCTCGCTTGACGAGAAACTGATGGACCGGATCGAGAAGATGCATCGCCCGCTGATAATCCCGATCCCTTCGAAATCCAAGGAGCTGGACCGGCGGACCTACATCGAGCGCCTTCTGAAAAAAGCGATCGGGTACAACATCGTCCTGAAGAGGTGATGGTATGATTACGGGAACAATTTTGCGGATCTCGGGCCCGGTGATTATCGCCAAGGGCATGAAAGGGTCCAAGATGTACGATGTGGTGAAAGTCGGATCAGAGGCACTCCGCGGCGAGATCATCCGGCTCGAGGGAGATGACGCGGTCATCCAGGTGTACGAGGATACGACCGGTCTCATGCTTGGCGAGAGGGTTGAGAATACCGAGACCCCGCTCTCGGTTGAACTCGGCCCGGGTCTCCTCTCCTCGATCTATGACGGCGTGCAGCGCCCGCTGCCGGTCCTTCTTGAAAAGAGCGGGAACTTCATCGGCCGCGGCATCTTTGCGCCCGGGCTTGACCGGTCCAGGAAGTGGGCATTTGTCCCGAAGGTGAAGAACGGCGACAAACTCGGGCCCGGGGATGTAATCGGCACCGTTGCCGAGTTCCAGTTCGAGCACCGGGTGCTCGTTCCTCCGAAGGTTTCCGGCACCGTAACCGGAATCCGAGAGGGATCGTTCACGGTGGAAGAGATTGTCTGCGTCCTCGACAACAAGGTTCAGCTTCCCATGATGCAGTCCTGGCCGGTGCGGATTCCCCGGCCCCACCGGAAGAAGCTGGATCCGCTGCTGCCGCTCATCACCGGCCAGCGGGTCTTCGACTGCATGTTCCCGGTAACGAAAGGGGGTACGGCTATGATCCCCGGCGGTTTTGGAACGGGAAAGACGGTCTCCGAGCAGACGCTTGCCAAGTGGTCGGATACCCAGATCGTGGTCTATATCGGGTGCGGGGAGCGGGGCAACGAGATGACGGATGTGCTCGCGGAGTTCCCCGAGCTCATCGATCCCCGGACAAAGCTCCCGCTGATCCAGCGGACGATCCTGATTGCCAACACCTCGAACATGCCGGTTGCCGCCCGCGAGGCATCGATCTATACCGGCATAACCATTGCAGAGTACTTCCGGGACATGGGGTACGATGTGGCGCTGCTCGCGGACTCGACCTCCCGGTGGGGCGAGGCGTTGCGGGAGGTCTCGGGCCGGCTCGAGGAGATGCCGGGCGAGGAAGGGTACCCTGCATATCTCGCAACCCGGCTCTCGGCCTTCTACGAGCGGGCGGGCCGGGTCATCTGTCTTGGCACCGGGGAGCGGAACGGCTCTATCACCGTTGTCGGGGCGGTCTCGCCACCCGGCGGGGACTTCTCGGAGCCGATCACCCAGAACACCCTCCGGGTGGTGGGGACGTTCTGGGCCCTTGACACGAACCTTGCCTACCGCAGGCACTTCCCCTCGGTGAACTGGATCAAGAGCTACTCGCTCTACCTCGACAGCATCGCGGAATGGTACAGCAAGACGATCGCCCGCGACTGGCGGGAGCTCCGGGAGAAGGCCATGTACCTGCTCCAGAAAGAGGTGGAGCTGCAGGAGATAGTCCAGCTCGTTGGCCCGGATGCCCTGCCCGACAGCGAGAAAGCGATCCTCGAAGTGACCCGGATGATCCGGGAGGACTTCCTCCAGCAGAGCGCGTACAGCGACACCGACTCGTTCTGCCCCGTCGAGAAGCAGTACCTGATGCTCAAGGTGATCATGACCTTCTACGAGCAGGCCAGCCTTGCCATGAACCGGGGCATCAGCCTGCGGCAGATCCAGGCCCTCCCGCTCAGGGCCACCATCGGCAGGATGAAGGAGGCCGGTGAGACCGAGGAGGTCCGGAAGATCATCGATGAGGTCAGTTCCGCGATCTCCCGGCTGGAGGTGGAGAAATGAAAGAGGCATCGCTCCTGACAAAAGAGTACCGGACGATCGAGTATGTCTCCGGCCCGCTCATCTTCGTCTCCGGTGTCCTCGGGGCATCGTACGGGGAGATCGTGAAGATCACCCTCCGGGATGGCGAAGAGCGGACCGGCCAGGTGCTCGATATCTCGGAAGAGCATGCGGTCGTGCAGGTCTTCGAGGGGACCCGGGGAATCGACCTGGTCGGGACCACCGCCCGGTTCATCGGCGAGCCGGCGCGGATCAATGTCTCGAAGGACATGCTGGGCCGGATCTTTACCGGTGTCGGGAAGCCCCGCGACGGCGGCCCCGACATCATTCCCGAGGCAGTGCTCGATATTGCCGGCTCGCCCATCAACCCGTCGGCCCGGGACAAGCCTGCGGACTTTATCCAGACCGGCATGTCGGCAATCGATGGTCTCAACACGCTCGTGCGGGGCCAGAAGCTGCCGATCTTCTCCGGCTCGGGCCTGCCGGCCAGCAAGCTTGCGGCCCAGATTGCAAGGCAGGCAAAAGTCCGGGGCGAGGGGGAGGAGTTTGCCGTGGTCTTCGTTGCCATGGGCATCACCCACAAGGAAGCCTCGTTCTTCATGCAGGACTTCGAGCGCACGGGAGCGCTCGACCGCGTGGTCTTCTTCATGAACCTTGCCGACGACCCGACCGTGGAACGGCTCGCAGCCCCCCGCTGCGGCCTCACGGTTGCGGAGTTCCTTGCCTTCGAACACGATCTCCATGTCCTCGTGATCTTAACAGACATGATCAACTACTGCGAAGCGCTCCGCGAGATCTCGACCGCCCGCGAGGAAGTGCCCGGCCGGCGCGGGTACCCGGGCTACATGTACACGGACCTGGCCTCCATCTACGAACGGGCCGGGAGGCTGAAGGGAAAGCACGGGTCGATCACCCAGATCCCGATCCTGACCATGCCGGACGACGATATCACCCACCCGGTGCCTGATCTCACGGGATACATCACCGAGGGCCAGATCGTGCTCTCGCGGGATATCTTCCGGCGCGGCGGCGACCCGCCGGTCGATGCCCTTCCCTGTCTCTCCCGGCTCATGAACCTCGGGATCGGGCCGGGGAAGACCCGGGAGGATCACCGGGGCGTGGCGGACCAGCTCTATGCCAGCTACGCGTACGGGCGCGACCTGCGCCGGCTCGTTGCCATTGTCGGGGAGGAGGCGTTGACCGACCTTGACCGGAAGTACCTGAAGTTCGCGGACGGGTTCGAGCGGCAGTTCATCACGCAGGGCAACGAGGACCGGCCCATCGAGAAGACCCTCTCGATTGCCTGGGATCTCTTCTCCACCCTGCCCGAGGACGAGCTCAAGCGGATAAAACGGGAGTACATCCGGAAGTACCACCCGTCGGCACAGGAGACTGCCGGAAAACCGGCGGAGAACTGATCAGGATGGAACAGGTAAAACCAACCCGGATGGAGCTGATGAAGAAGAAGGCCCAGATCCGGCTCGCGGAGCAGGGCCGGGATCTCCTCCGGGAGAAGATGGATGCCCTGATCCGGGAGTTCTTCAAGATCCTCTCCACCGTCTCGGACTCCCGCGACGAGCTGGAGCAGGTCTCCCGGTCTGCCGACCTTGCCCTGATGATAGCCCAGGCTGTCGACGATCCGGTGACCCTGAAGTCGGCCTCGTTTGCCACCCGGCGATCGATCACGGTCGATATCACGGGTAAGAACATCATGGGTGTCCCGGTCCCGGTCATCGAGAAGAAACGGGTCTCGAAGAACATGCTGGACCGGGGCTACGGGATCATCACGACGAGCGCCCGGATCGATGAGACCGCCGAGCGGTACGAGGCGGAGCTGGATCTCTTAATCAAGCTTGCCGAGACCGAGACCGCCATGCGCCGTCTCGGGACCGAGATCCAGATGAACCGCCGGCGGGTCAATGCCCTCGAGCAGATCCTGATCCCCGAGCTGAAAAGCCAGGCCAGGTATATCAAGAACGCGATCGAGGAGCGGGAGCGCGAGGACCTGTTCCGGCTCAAGAAAGTCAAGAGCATCCTTGAGAAGAAGAAAAAGAAGGCAAAGGAGAAGAAACAGGCAATGGCTTAGGCGGCATCAAATGAAGGTGTCTCCCGTCAGGACCCGGGCATTTTTGCCGGAATTATTTCTCAGGCTCCTGTTACGGGTTTTTCCCCGTCACCTTTCTTTTTTCTCTGAACAGGAGATCTCTATCAGACCCGGTCTCATGTTAACTCCAACACCAGACTGGTGCCCGGGAACAAGGAACGATACTATGCCAAAATCTCTTGACGGAGATGCCGGCACACCCGACATACATCTGACCGGGTGGGCGATCAATCCGGATAAGACAAACAGATATGTCCTCAGGGGAGTATTATGATGAATCACTCCCTGAGTGCAGGGATCTCCCCCCAACCACAACCGCGGATAAACGATGGCTATGACTGACGGCAATGAAAAATGTTCTCCTCCTGATACCCCTTACGGTTTTGACGACTGTGTCCACTTCATCACTACCCTGGCAAAAGCCGTTGACCGGTACGGGGGTCATTCCCACGACATGGACCAGACCCTGCTCCACGTCATCCGATCCCTTGGACTGAACGGGGAGATCCTGGCAACACCCAGCTCCCGGACGATCGCCCTCTGGCAGAAACATACCGACCACCAGACCATCCATATTGCCACATCGCAGGACCCGGCGTACGATATGACCCGGTTGGAATGGACGCGGGATCTCATCGAGGATGTGGAGGCCGGCCGGACCGGCCCGGCTGAGGGGATCCGGCGGCTTCAGGAAATCGAGCGGGCCCCGCCTCTCTATACTAATCCGGCTAAAGCGATTGCGTTTTTCCTCGCTGGTGCAGGTTTCGGGGCGCTCATGGGCATATCCTGGCTGGAGATCCTGATCGGCGGTGCTCTTGGCATTATCGCTTTTGGTATTGAGATGTATGTCTCCCGTATCCCCCAGTTCGAACATGCCCGGGAAGTGGTCATCTCCGCACTGGTTGCGGCTCTTGCCTCGCTCATTGCGGCCGGGGTGCCGGGCGTCCACGTAGTGGCTGTGACGGTCTGTGCCCTCACCATCTACATCCCGGGGTTCGGCCTCACCATCGCCCCGCGCGAGATCCTCATGGGAGAGACTCTCTCCGGCATCATCTACTTCATGAATGCCCTGGTGGTCTGCCTGAAACTCATGATCGGGACATTTCTTGGCATCGGCATTGTCCAGTTCTTCCTTCCCGCGGCAGCGGCCGGGCCTCTCGCCGGTGTCTCTCCCATCCTTGTCTGGGTCTTCATCCCCTTCCTGCTCATCAGCAACGGTATCCTGTTTGGTGTCTCTCCCTCCCGTTTCTGGCTGCTCATCCTCTGCGGCCTCCTCCTGTGGGCGGGATTACTTGCGGGGAAGATGCTCGGTTTCTGGCAGGGGTTCTTCTTCGGGGCGATCATCCTTACCGTGTATGCAAGAGTGTCCGCGGATCGGTTCAGGACAACGCTCTCCACCATCCTGCTCCCGGCAGTTCTCATGCTGGTGCCCGGCTATGATTTCATCCAGGCGCTGTACCTGCTGAACACCAGCGGGGTGGTTTTCGGGGTGGCTGCCCTGCTCCAGGTGTTTGCCATCATCGGCGCAGTCATCTGCGGGGTATTCATCGGCGAGATCATCGGGTCATTCACCCGGGCCGGAAAACCTGCGTGATGCTGCAATGGCGGTGTCTTCCCCCCTCCTTGATCCGGATCCCCGTTTTAGGATCACCTTCAGCAGGAAGGAAAACCCTTTATTGTGAAGAGACTACGGACTCATTACACAAGGTCATGCACATGCATTGATGATCCAAGAGGACAACCGATGAGAATACAAGCCAAACCCACCCTGCAAAGCATCCTGCAGGCCGATAAAAAAGAGACACGCGCAAACCCAGGGAGGAACATCCGGTGACTCCTTTCGTAATCCGGGCCGGAAATGTCTGGGACGGCGTTGCCGAAACGCCGCTCGGCCCCCGGGAGATCCTTGTCGAGAACGGGCTCATCACCGCGATGGACAAGAGCGTAAGGGCACCTGCAGTATCAGAGGTTATTGATCTCAGCGACCGGATGGTGATGCCGGGCCTCATCGACTGCCACGTCCACATCACCCTGCGGCCGGAGATGGTTGGCAGTTTCTGGAGCCATTCCTCAGGCTACAAAGCACTCCTCGGGGCCCAGGCACTGAATTCCCACCTGCTGAACGGGTTCACCACGGTCCGGGACTGCGGGGATATGGATCTCCACGGGTACACGATCCGGGACGTAAAGAAGGCTGTCGAGCAGGGGCTCATCCCCGGCTCACGGCTGATCAATTCGGGTCATATGCTCTCTGCCCGGAGCGGACATATGGATGCCACATCGACCCTCTCTCCTGACTCTAATGGCTGGCAGAACAATCTCGCCGACGGGCCCCTGGAGATCCAGAGAGTTGTAAGGGAAGAGATCAAGTGGGGAGCCGAATGGATCAAGTTTGCCGCATCCGGCGGCTTTGCATCCCCGGCAGACGATCCCGTTGATGTCGGGTACACGAAAGAGGAGATGGAGAGCCTTGTTGCCACTGCCACCCAGTACCACCGGCCGGTTGCAGCCCATCTTCACGGCGATGAAGCGGTCCGGATGGCGGTCCTTGCGGGAGTACGGTCGGTTGAGCACGGGGCCATGGCAACGAAGGAGACCCTCCGGCTCATCGAGGAGAAGGGAGTCTTTCTCGTCCCGACCCAGTATGCGGGGGTGAGATCGGCCCGGTTCTGTGACAGCGAGGAGTTCTGGGTATCGGCGGGAAACAACCCGTACGAGAAGATGAAGATGCGGATGTACAAGGACGTTCTTATCGAAAATGCAAAAAATCTCGCAGAAAGCAACATCAAGATAGCCTTCGGGACCGATCTGGGCATTCTCTCCTACAGCATCAATGGTGCGGTCGAGTTCTCCGAGATGGTGACAAACGGGATCTCCCCGGTCCGTGCCCTCCGGGCTGCAACGAGTGTTGCGGCAGAGCTGCTCATGCATCCCGAGCTCGGGACCCTCGCACCCGGGAAGACTGCGGATATCATCGCTGTTCCGGGCAACCCGTTTGCGGATATCTCGGTCATGGAGAAGGTCAGCTTTGTCATGAAGGCCGGCATTGTTTACAAACCGGCGTAACCCTTTTTGGATCCGGCCAGGGAGCGTCAGTTTCCCCTCTTTTCACGAGAGTGCGGGATAGCCGGATCGAACGTGGAACCCGGATGCACTCCTGCTACGTATCTAAGATTCATGGTCTTTAATCACGGAACTCCCATATACCTATAGACCGGTGAAAAACCAGAATGGGAAATGATACCGTAACTCAATTCAGGGACGAACTGAACAGTTTCTTCGTGCTCGTGCTCCTGAATATGGCATTCGGGGCCCTTGCAATGGCCTTCGGGATGCAGTACATGATCATGGCCGTCCTCGGGCAGCCGCTGGTGCAGACCGCCCCGGCGCTCCGGGTTCTTGCCGGCGTCATATCCATGGCAGGCTTCGGGCTCGGGCTGATGTGGATACTTTCGAGCACCCGGGTCCTCCGGGGAATGCGGGGACTTCGCCGGGAGTTTTTGAGCCATGCCGGGCCGGTACCGGACGAGATGCTCACCGGGTGGATTGTCCGGATGCTTGCCCATTACCGGGAGCATAAGAATATCCTGCCCTGGATGATCACCATCTCCCGGCTCGGGGGATGCTGCTTTGTCACGCTGGGTATCGTGAATATCCTGCAGGGAATTGCTGCCGGGAATGCCCCGAACTGGATGGAGATCGCCCTCCCGTTCGGCGCCGCAGCCATCAACCTGACGATCGGGATAGTGACGATTGTCATCTCGATCGGGTTCCACCGGTATTCCCGGGCCTGGGACGAGCGCCTGGATGCTACCGCGAACAACGAGAGCATCCTGGAACGGACCCTGGAGCAGCGGTGACCATGGCGGAGCGGCGGACCCCCTACGAGATTTACTGGGAGATCCTCGTGTACTGCAAGACCCCCCGGTCGTTTTCGGCCATCATCAGCCGGTGCGATCTCAATTCCAAGACCGGGCAGGAGTATATCGCGTTCCTCTGCGGGAAAGGATATCTCGCCCTGACAAAAGAGGGGGAGCGGAATACCTATAGTGCAACGGAGCATGCCCGGGACTATATCGCGCTCTTCACCGAGCTGTACCAGAATCTCTTCGACCGGATCCCGGGGTTCCGGTTGTAGGGCCGGCCCGGGCGAGTAATCTTTTTTTGAGGGCTATCGTAATGCGCCCCGTTCCCCAACGGGGGATTGGTGGCGTAAAAGGGAGGCTGTTCTCTCAGCCAATTCAGGGCCTCAACAACAAGTTTGATCGTTTTTGAGAATAGTAAGGCAGGGGATCTCTCCCCTGCCCGTTTGTTCTTCCTGCGTTACTTGGTGTTTCCGCTGCTTCCTATGTGATCGAGGACCCGGTCCCAGATGACAAGGAGTCCGGGGATTACCACGTAGGCGAGCAGGCCTGCGCCGAGGAATGCTCCCGTGATGATGAGTTCGTTGTCCATGAGGATCACCTCAGGCAAGGGCCGGCACGGTGTCTGCCCAGGTCTCGACCCGGTTGCGGATCGCCTCGTCCGAGAATGAGGTGAGAGTCACCTGCTCCCGGCTGAAGTTGACGAAGTAGAGCTCGCCATTGGCATCGTGGCATTTCAGGGTGGAGGTGAACTTCTCGTTGTCGAGGTCCCGGACCGGTGTCCCCCCGAATGCGGTTGCAATCTCCGTATCTGCGAAGATCCGGTTGGCGACACTGGTGAAGGCCGCAATCGTGGGTGACCGGATCGTGATGAGGGCGATGGTCTTGGCATCGGAGTCCTGGTAGAAGACCCGGGCGGTGTATCCCTGTCTGGTCCGCTCTACCGGCGGGTGGTCGGCCCCTCCTGCATTGTAGGTCGTGCACTGGAAGGGGTTGTTCGTGATGACGCCCTGGACAAGGTTGTCAAAGGCGGCCACATCGGCGAGCGGGGCTGCAATCTTGCGAACCGCGCTCTTTGTCGTGTTGCTTGTCGTAAAGTCTGCCATTTCTGGTTTCTCCTTTTGGTTTTTCCGGGGAGTTCTCCGAACTTCCCGGTGGTTTGTCGCGGGGCGCCCTTTGACATAACAGCATTGGCAGTCTGGATATAACGGATAATCCGAGATGTGGCAAACGGGGGATGATGCGTGGAGGAACGGACAATCCGTGACTCTAATCATTGCGGAATTGGTACCGTGCGGCGAAAAAAATAAAAAGATCAGGAAGCCGGTATCTCCGGCAGGTCCCATGCAGGAATCAGGCCGCCCGGCAGAACATCATAATATTTCCAGCCACAAACCGTGGAATAGGCCATGAGGATCTTCCGGAACCGGGCCGAACTTCCCATCTCCATGAGATTCCGGATCTTACCGGCATAATGCCGGACAAGGGTCCTGGCATCGGGGGTGGGTTTTTTTGAGGAGATCACCTGGACAAGGAGCGTCATCTCCTTCCGAATGGCGATGATGTCCACAGGGATCTTGGAAGAGCTGATCCGGGCTGGCTGGAACTTCCATTCTTCGAGGAGCTGCATGGCGCGGTGAACGATGCCACGGCTCCTGAGGTAGTTGTCGGGGTCCGCAGTAGTCCCGTCCTCTAAGCGTTCGTGGACGATGACGGTGGTGTCAGGTCCGGCGGTTGTTTTTTGCGCTTGCCTGCGGAAGCTATCCCGCTCCCCGGGAATGAGGGCTCGATCATTTCCTCCCGGATGAGGGGGAATGCTCTGCCGGGTGCTTTTGGTGTTTAATCGCTTGTGTTCAACTGCGGTTCCTCCCGGGGTCTGGCCTGCTGCCTCCCCGGTGCTGGTAATACTGGTTTTCTGTTCCATGGTATCATAACTGGTTCTCTCCGATAACGGGACTACTTGCAACAGCGTCCGCTCGTATTGTCAATCTTCAGATGGCGCCGGTATCAGGCCGGCAGCCGGGTGATGCATCCGGGTTGCGGACGCTGCTGCAATCACATCCCAAGTTTCCGTTTTCGGGATGGTCTATTTGTGCTTCTCATCCCACAATGCTGTCCTGGTCGAAGTCTTGTACCGGGTACATTGTGATTATTCTGAAAACGTCATATATTACAATAAATATATAAGATGGTGTTGGTTAGCTCAATGACATGACAGAGGATCTGTTTTACGGGGGACCGTTAGCTGATACTGGCAAAAAGAGAAAAACCTGTTCAGTCACGAATCTCGGACGCTTGCCCAGATCAGAGATGTGCTGCTGCCGAAACTGATGAGCGGGGAGATCCAACCGGTGTTCGATTTATGAATTGTATCGGATGTGTTTGACAAATGAAAGAGATGCTACAAGAGAAAAGGTCGCGTGATAATGATGAATCAATCCAAGAAAAACCAGTGTTTGTTTTTTCAAAATCATGGTTCGATCATGGAATGGAGATTTGGGTACTCTCTATTATTGGTTTATTTTTCTTCGGATGGAGTTACACATCAAAATTTTTAGCCATTTCATTGGTCTTCTACATTGCATTCGTTCTTGGTATAATTGCAATCTCTTTGATGATTTTTCTAGTAATAATAATTCACAAATCTTACCCGTTCTTAAACACTTCAAAAATTATTCAATATCCTGATAATCTAGAAACATCTGGTTTGGATTATGATGCAATAATTATTGCACATTCACAATGGATTCGTGACATCGGAATGGGAACGGGGGTTCATAATATTGTGAATAAGTTGTCCCAAGAAAAATACCCGTATAAAATAATTCATTGCGATTCACCAGGATGCGTCGCATATGAGTTGAGAAAAGATCACGCAAAATATGTTTGGCTATTCGGTCATGGATGGCGAGGTGGACTTGGCCTAAAAACAGGAGACCTTATTTACGAAGAATTTGTAAGGGAAAAACCTGCGTTATTTAAGAAAAAATTTATTGGACAATTTCATTGCAACTCTCTTTCGAAAAAGCGACCAAACGTGTCATTAATTGAAACGCTTATTGATAAACCAAATCCAAATCAATATTTCATTACAGAAGGTAATATGAATCATTATTCAGTGTGGGATGCGACGAGAAAAGTAGCAATAGATATCCATAGAGATGCAAATATGCATTCAAAAAATGATTAAATCGTTGGTATATCAATGAAAATTCATGAAAATCTTGAAGAAGCACGCAAATATTTCGATCACGGGGATGTACCGCAATCAAAAAATATTATTTTAGAAGTCGAAAAAAAGCTGCAAACGATTCCAGAATCGTCGTATTATTCACAAGTGCATGCAAATCTCGGAAGTTTGATGATTGATTTAGGCGCTGTCGCTGGTGACAAAGATTTGATTATACGTGGCAAACATCATACCGAATACCCAATCAAGACCAAACCAGAATCTGAAATAACTGTTGGACAATTCTATAACCTGGCTAATGGCTATATCGCATTGTGGGATTCAGATAAAAGAGAATCGTTGAACGAAGGCAGAATCGATGAAAATTATCAAGCAGCAAAACATTATTTCCGCAAAGCATTGGATCTTGCAAAAAAGCCAGAAACCTCCTTGGATCGTAACCTTCGAGCTCAGATTAATACAAACTTTGGTAATTGTCTCTGTTCTGTAGGGAGGGAGGTTGAAGCATTTTCTTTCTATGATTCCGCGTTAAAATATGACAAAAATTTTGGAATGGCATTAGGAAATAAAGCGATTGAATTACAATGGCTCGCTTTTTTAGCGCATGGTCATACACATCTCTTCCTCATCGAATCGCAACGCCTTTACCAGGAGGCATTAAAACAACCCCTACCACGTGAGGCAGACCTGATTTTTGAAAAAAATCACGCTGCTGTCGACTCTATTATCAAGAAACATACCGGAATGAAACCGGAAAATCATATTAATTCAGACCCTATATCGCAATTCCATGAATTTTCACGTAATTTTTGCGTTAAACATCAACTCTATCTTACGCCTACAACGTTTGTCGGTAAAAAGAACGATATGGTGTTCGGAGATCCCATGTTCATATCCAGATTTGTTGAAAAAATTTCCGATGCACATATCGTGGATCGGCATATCACATTTCTCAATCAAATCAAGCAGGATTTCGTCGTTGCACGGTATCTTCTCATTCAGTCTCAATATCAGTCCACTGCAGTTGACACAATTGATAAAGATGTGATCCTTTTTGATCCTCTCGACTATTCAGTTCACAATGCGTACATCGAATTCCTGAAATTATCATTAAAATTGACTATGGATACTTTCGATAAAATCGCGCAGTTTGTTCGGGAATATTGTGGAATACAAAAGCCCTCTGCGCGAAATACACATTTTCGGACTATTTGGACACAAGACAAGTTACATGATACACTTCGTCCTGAATTCGCTGCAAGGAAAAATAAATTTTTATTTGCCTTATTCGATCTGGCTTTAGATTTAAAAGATGACGGATATTATCGGGAAATCTATGAATGCCGAAATGCTGTCACACACCGGTTTTTAATCGTGCATGAAATGAGGATCCCAGAAGATCATTCAGATATAACGTCAAGAATTAGTAGGGAATATCTTTTCGAAACAACGATAACCGCTATGCAATTACTCAGAGCCGCAGTAATGTATCTCATTCTGTTTGTTGATATCGAAGAAAAAAAGAAACGCAAACCAGATGAAAGGTACGGTCAATTGCCCATGCATCGGGTATCTCCTTACCATCAATGGCGACCTTATCATGGAGACGATAATTAATTCATTTTCAACAACCATTCACTTTCACCGACCCCCTGCCTCCTTTTTCATATCCCCCAACCTGTAAAATCTCCGCAGAAGTATTGAAGATCAGCGCTCGTACATAATAAGAAAAGGAATCTGCAATGGAGTTTTCAATCGAAGATCTTACCGATCAGGACTTCGCAATATTGCAATTGCTGCACGCCGGCAACGATGCTCCTGTCAAAGGAGAGGTGGCGTTCCAGACGGAGATGTTCCTTATCGCAGATTATATCGAAAAGATCTCCGAGTTGGCGAAATTCATTCCCCACACCTCCGGTCCCTACAGCGAGGCAGCTGAAAATGGGATAAGAAATTTAAAATCCTTGGGGCTCGTGGAGGAAAAGTATCACGAATATCACATAACTCCCCATGGGGTTGCGGCACTCGGTAAGGCCAAACCTGTGTTTACAGCGGAACAGATCGAAGCGATTCAGGATTACAAGGAGTTTCTCAATGACCTGTCGCGTGACGAAATACTTCTTTTCGTTTATGTCTCATACCCGGATTTCATAGAGAAATCAGCAATCTATGAACGGGTAGTACGGAAGCGGATTCCCCTCGCAATCTCTCTCTATAAGAAAGGAAAAGTCAGCCTGGAGAAAGCCGCATTTTTGGCCGGGCTTCCGGTAGAGAAATTCCTTGATAATGAAGGCTTGTAAAAACGTTGGGTTTCGGAATTACCTGAAAATTTTTCAATAATTTTCAGATTTTTTTCCCACAATTTCCATCTACTAAAATCTACTAAAGTATACTAAATTAGTAGTTGCTTCGGATGAGTTTTTCATAAAATACGCTAAAAGCACCAAATACTAATAAATACTAATTTGTGCTAATTTAGTAGTTAGTGAGGTGGAGCCTATGCAGAAACTACCTGAAAAACCGCAGGTTAACTGGGATGAATCCCTGAACCTTGCGGATGAAAAATTCAACAAGGATGATAGTTTCCATAAGGATGTGGCGGAATATAACCGGCGCTATCTCTATTGGGATGAGATGAAATACCGTGTTGAGGACGCAGATCGAAGGAAAGCAATCTGGGGATTGATGAAATTCCTTCGGATTATGCGATATGAACGGATTACGATTGCAAAACTCAATATGAATTACTCGTTCATCCCGGAAATTGTCAAAGGGCTCCATACAATCGATCGCTATCTTTCAGGAACGATCCAGATCCATAACAAGACCATCCGGATGGAACAGTCGTATATTATCAACTCGCTCATGGAAGAAGCAATAGCGTCCAGTATACTCGAAGGTGCCGCAACGACCCGGAAGGCCGCAAAAGAGATGCTCCGGAAAGGCCGCAAGCCCAAGAACCACGCCGAACAGATGATCCTGAATAACTATGAGGTCATGCGGTTCATTCGGGAGAAGAGAGACACCCCCCTCACAAAGGAATTGATCCTTGAGATTCACCGGATTGTCACGAAAGGCACGATTGACGAAGCATATGTCGGGAAGTTCAGGACGGAAAATGATGTGGTGGTTGTAGACCCGGGGGACGGGACGGTCTTCCATACACCTCCGGATCATTCCGAAATAGAGGGGTTCATTGGGCAGTTCTGCAAGTTCGCAAACAGGACGGAGGAAGGGTCGGACCGGACAACCGGTGATTTCATCCATCCGGTAATTAAGGGAATTATCCTGCACTATCTTATCGGATATTTCCATCCGTTTAATGACGGGAATGGGAGGACGGCGCGGAGTATCTTCTATTGGTATGTGCTCTCTCAGGGATACTGGCTCTTTGAATATATGGCAATCTCCCGTATACTTCTCCGCTCAAAAAAGAAGTACGGGCTGGCATATCTTTACACAGAATATGATGACAATGATCTCACGTACTTCCTAAAATACAATATTTCCTGTATAATCCAAGCGCTCGATGATCTTCTGGAATATCTTGAACGCAAACAGAGCGAACAGAATGCCACGAACGCGATCATTACAAAGATCCGGGATATCAACCCCCGTCAGGCAACCATCCTTCGGTACATGATGGAGCACTCCGACGAGTATTTCATCATTAGACAGATATCGCAGATGTTCGATGTGGTCTACCAGACAGCACGTACAGATCTCATGCATCTTGCTGAACTCAAATATGTAACCATGGACCGACGGGGAAGAGAGTTTATCTTCATCTTTAACGAACATTCTGAATTATGGGAACAGAAGAAAGAACCCGTAAAAAATACTGATAAACAACAGAAACAGCTTCTGGACTTCCCGGACCCCGCGTGATTGAATGCAAAAAATACCATAGCCGAACCCCACGTAGAAGAACACGCCCTCGCATGGCTACGGGAGCTCGGCTACATCACACTTTTCGGCCCGGACATTGCCCCAGGTGAACCCGGAGCAGGCCGAGATCCTTTGCGCTGAGATCAGTGCATGATTGAACAACCCATTTTTCAACCAGACCCTGCTTCAAAAATTCCAATCGCGATCACGATCAAAAACCGCTCGCAGATCGAACCTTGATAAAAAATTTTCAATCAAACCTTGATTGAAAAATTTCAACCGGACCTTGATTGAAAATTTTCAGGCAAACCTTGGTTGAAAGCTCGCACCCGTACGCACTCTTCCGTCGTGGAATCCAAAACAACCGGGAGTACAAGTGGTTAACTTTTCGCAACCGCACCTTGCTTGAAATTTTTTGAGCAGACTTTGATTTTAAATTTTCAACCACACCTTGCTTCAAAAATTTCAATCGCGATCATGATCGCGATCGAAAAATCGATCCGGATCGATCGCACCTTGATTTTCATTTTTCAATCAAACCTTGATTAAAAAATTTCAACCGGACTTCGATTGAAAATTTTCAAGCGAACCTTGATTGAAAACCCGCATCCGCGATCCCCTTTCCGTCGTGGACTTCCAGATTAATCCTATGCATAAGTGGTTTACTTTTTGCAACCGAACCTTGATGGAAATTTTTTGAGCGGACTTCGATTTTATTTTTTCAACCAAGCTTTGATTTTAAAATTTCAAACGCGATCAGGATCGCGATTGAAAAATCGATCCGGATCGATCGAACCTTGATTTGAAATTTTCAACCGGACCTTGCCTGAATAATTTCAATCGCACCCTTCCTTCAAAAAAGTAAATGGTCCTCTCTCATTTGTCTCATCGATCCGATCACGATCCGGAGAAACCCGGGTCTCACTCCCCCGGCCCCTTCAGCTCCACCTCCTTTTTGAACGGCCGGTACACCGTACCGCCCCCCTCGTAGAACTTCGAGAAGAACTCGACAAGGTGGAGACGCACCGAATGGATCGAGGGGGAGAACATCGCGAGCACGACATTGAGCGTATGGAGCAGGACCGCGACGATGATGCCGATGATCGCGATCTCGAATGCCCCGCCCAGCCGGTTCGCCACCATCGCGAGGATGACCGAGGCCATCCCGATCGCCATCAGCCGGGCGTACGAGAGGATGTTTCCCACCGTGCTCATCACCTCGATCGTCCCGAACACCCCGGCCCCCATCAGGATCATCGGCAGCCCGAGAACCATGATGACGACCACAGGGTAGATCGCGAACTCGGGCACAACGCCGGCAAGTATCAGGACGAGGACGATGATGCCGGTGATCACGAGAAGCATCCCCGTCTTCTCCAGGAGGTGTTTTCTCTTCCTGAGGATCAGCGCGTTCCGGATGCCGATGAAAAGGCCGAGGAAGACATGGATGACGCCGATAGCGATTGCAAAGATGAGCATCGGGATCATCGCATCCACCCGGTTCCACGATATGCCGAGGAAATTGACCGGGTGGATCCAGCCCATCGTCTCTCCCAGGTCGCCAAAGAACTCGCCGAACAGGAAACCGAAGAAGATGGTCGGGATGGACGAGATTAACAGGATATCGGCCAGGTTCTTTGCAAACGCGATAGCCCTGAACCGGTACCGGATCACGAGCGCGAACGCAAGGATGATGAGGCCGTACCCGATATCCCCGACCATGATCCCGAAGAAGAGCGGGAAGAAAATGGCAAGGATTGGCGAGGGGTCGATCTCCCGGTACCGGGGCGGGGCAACGAGCTGCATGATGAACTCAAACGGCTTCACCCACCAGGGGTTATCGTAAAAGACCGGGGCCTCTTCCAGATCCTTCTCCGTGACCGGGAGTACCCGGATAATCACCCGGTCCCCGAAAGCGTCCTTCATGGCCTGCCGGGTTCTCTTCAGGTATTTTTTCGGGATCCAGCCCATGATGACGAAGGTGTACTCCGAGATGCCGAAATTCCGGTACGCGCCCAGCTCGCCGTGGATCTCCCCGAGCCGCTTTCGTAAGACAACGAGCTCCTGGTACCAGGCATTGGAGAGGGCGAGGAGCTCCTTGTCTATGCGGACGATCTCTCCCTCGGCTTCTATCCGCTTCTCCTCGAGGAGAGCATACATCTCGTAGAACGGCTTGCCGGCATACTCCCTCGGGAGCCGGACCTCGTTCACGTTCACGGAATAGATGAAGGCATGGACGGCCTCGGAGAATCTCTTCGGGAAGACCATGATCGCGGCAAGGGTTTCGGCATCGACCGTTGTTGCCGTCATCTCGAACCGGTTGCCGGTGATCGTCCCGATCTCTGTTCGTATCAGCTCGATGGCATCCCGGTGCTCTTCCTGGATGAGGAGGATCGTGACTTCGAAGCCCTCGAGGGCAGGCAGCTCCTTTTCCACCGGGTGGATGATCTCGAGGACTTTTGCATACCGGTTCAGGGTTGCAATCGAGAGGGTGAGTTCGGCTTTCTTTGCCGAGAGATCCTTTGTTGTCGTCTCGAGCGTGCGGATGATCTCCAGGGCCCGGGCAACCGGCCCGGCATGGGTCGTGCTCCCGAGGGATGTCCGGAACCGCTCCTGGAGGACCGGATCATCCCTGATGACAGGCAGGGTCGAGAAGATCGCGTCGATCCTGCCAAGAACCCCGGCTACATCCCCGGCCTCGTCCTGCCGGAGCCGGCTGAGCGGGATCTCGCTCTGGGGGATTATTGCCGGTGCATCCTCAAGGTGCAGGGTGCCGGCCCGGTACAGCGTATCAACTACTTGTCCCAGATCTCCTTTCGGCCCGATAACTTGGATGCGTTCCATCTTCTGGAGCATATTGTTCACCCGCCGGGCCGTCCCGGCTTCATTCCCCGGTCACGTACCTGACTATCCGTTCCACGGCTGCCGGCACATTCTTCTCTCCCTGGAATGAAACGGTCTCCAGCTCCAGTTCAGCCGCGCGTCTGAGATCTTCTATCTCGGTCTCGGTCCTCCCCCGCTCCTTCCAGTACACCTGTTCGGATGTCACTTTTGCAGCCTTGTCCGCCGTGCAGAGGAGGTCTTCGGCCTCCGCTTTTGCTGCATCCACGGCCGTATCTGCCTCCAGGCGGGCCCGGTCCACTCTCGCGGCCAGCTCAGTCTCCTTCTCCCGTATCTGCTGCAGGAGCGTCTTCTCGGTATCCGTTTCCATATTCCCCCTCAGAGTCCGTGCTTCCGTTTCAGGATCGACGTAACCCCGCAGGCAGGAGGTCCGTTCCTGGTCTCCGGCGTATGTTCAGGTGTATCGTCGATCATCTCCCTGGCTTTCCGGGCTGCATCCTCTATCCGTTTGCGGCAGTTCCCGACCGCCGTCTCCCTCATTGCGCTGATCGTTCTCATCAAATCCTGCGCCATGGCTGCCTCCTCCCGACAGAAGATGTTCACTTGGTCTATACTTCCAAAGTAGGATATATACTTTCTTGCGCCGGAACCCCAGCGGGAAAAAAAGGGTAATCCATTAATCGTCAGGGAGACCACATTCCTTCAGGAACCTGTCGGCCGGCATGCTGCCGGCCCTTCCGGAGACAATCATGGAGATCCTCGCAACACTCGGGTTAGTTATCATATTCATCCTTGTACTGGTCCTCCCGTTCCGGGTGAAATGTATCGAGCACAACCTCGAAGTTTTCCTGTTTGCCTGCGGAGTTGCCGCCCTCACGCTCTCGGGTCTCATCACGATCCCCGGGGAGCAGACCGGCTGGAGTCTCGCTATCATTGCCGAGGCTCTCATCTCCCCCCTCAAGATCGCAACCATCTTTGGCATCCCCATAGGGATCGTCCAGATCGTCCTTGTCGTCGGCCTTCTCATCTATTTCTTCTACCACCGGATGCAGGGCGCGATCCTCGGCCTGATCGATCGCGTTTCCCTGAAATGGGTGGTCTTTCTCTTAATTGTCGTCCTCGGCCTGGTTTCGAGCATCATCTCCGCGATCCTCGCAGCGATCGTCCTTGTCGAGATCGTCAATGCGCTGCCGGTGGTCCGGAAGGCCAAGATCGAGGTTACGGTCGTCTCCTGCTTCTCGATAGGCCTCGGGGCCGGGCTCACTCCTCTGGGGGAGCCGCTCACCACGATCGTGGTCTCGAAGCTCTCGGGAGCCCCCTATTATGCGGGCTTCACCTTCCTCTTCGACAATCTGGCTATCTACATCATCCCGGCAGTTATAGCGCTTGGTATTGTCGGTGTCTTTTTGTTCAACCGGAGCAATACCGGCGATACGAAACTGGAATGCCTTGTCGAGCGGGAGAGCATCCGGGACATACTCCTCCGGGCCGCGAAAGTCTACCTCTTCATCATGGCGCTCATCTTTCTCGGCGAGGGGTTCAAGCCCCTCATCCTCGAGTACGTCATCGGCATCCCCCCGGCAGGCCTGTACTGGGTGAATATCGTCTCGGCGGTGCTGGACAATGCCACGCTCGCGGCAGCCGAGATCAGCCCCGCCCTCTCCCTCCCGCAGATAACGAGCGCCCTCATGGGCCTCCTCATTGCCGGGGGCATGCTCATTCCCGGCAATATCCCGAACATCATCGCGGCCTGCAAGCTCGGGATCACGAGTAAAGAGTGGGCGCAGGTAGGGCTTCCGCTCGGTGTGGCCCTGATGGCGGTCTTCTTTGCCATCCTGTTCATCCCCGCATGGCTGGGGTTTGCCTGAGTCCGGTCAGGATGGAAACAACCATGTGGATTTACACCCCAGATCAGTGATACGTATGACAGGAACCGGCGGCACATCGGACGGCACTGGCGGGGAGATCCGGCAGCAGATCCAAGCACTGGATGATCCGGCGATAGACAAACGGCACGCTGCCATCAGCGCCCTGAAACGGATCGGGGAACCGGCGGTTGTACCGCTCATCTCCCATATGGCAAAGGCACCGGACAATGACCGGCGCTGGTATGCCGCGATTGCGCTCTCCCGGATCGGGGAGCCGGCGGTGATCCCCCTCATCATGGCAATGGAGGCGAACGCCGGGCGGGAGTTCCGCCGGTATGCCGCTGCCGCTCTTGGCGAGATCGGGGAACCCGCCGTTGATTCTCTCATCGACGGCATGGCAAGCAGCGACCCGGAACTGCGGGGTTTTCTCTCCCGGGCCCTCTGCCGCATAGGGAAACCTGCCGTGGATTCGCTCACCCTCCGGCTCAAAGACCCGGATGAGACCATCCGGCAGTGCGCAACCCTGACCCTCTGGCAGATGGGGGAGACCGGCCTGCCCTCGATGGTCGAGAAGATGCAGGATGAGCAGTAATCCATCCGGCACAACCCGCTTTTTTTCTGAGGTACGGTATCCGAACCAATAAATCCCCCCCCGGAGAATTCTACCAGTATGCTTGTGCTCTCGCCAACCATGGAGGCTTACGAGAAGTCGTTACTCGACGAGCTGCACCGTGCCATTGCGATAGCAAAGGAGGCCCGGTCCCGGGGCCTCGACCCGACCCTCGATGTGGAGATCCCGATAGCAAGCGATCTCGCCGACCGTGTGGAAGCGCTTCTCAATATCAAGGGGGTTGCAGCCCGGATCCGCGAGCTCGAAGCAACGATGTCCCGCGAGGAGGCCGCTCTCCGGATCGGCGACGACTTCGTTGCCCGGAAGTTCGGCGAGAAGGACATCGGCGATGTCCTCGACCATGCGATCCGCGTCTCGATGGCGCTCCTGACCGAAGGTGTCGTTGCAGCACCAACGGAAGGAATAGCCAAGGTCTCCCTTGGCAAGAACGATGACGGCACCCAGTACCTGATGATCTTCTATGCAGGGCCGATCCGGAGCGCCGGGGGTACGGCGCAGGCCATGTCGGTGCTCGTGGGCGATTACGTGCGCCAGAAACTGGGCATCAACCGGTATATCCCGAGGCAGGAGGAGGTGGAGCGGTATATCGAGGAGATCCGGCAGTACAACTCGATCATGAACCTCCAGTACCTCCCAAGCGAGGCCGAGATCCGGCTCATCATCGAGAACTGCCCGGTCTGCGTTGACGGCGAAGCCACCGAGCAGGAGGAGGTCTCGGGCCACCGGAATCTCGAACGGGTGGAGACGAACGTTGTCCGGGGCGGCATGGCGCTCGTCATCGGCGAAGGCATCGCCGGCAAGGCCCGGAAGCTCAAAGGCCGGGTCGAGAAGATGAAGATGGAGGGCTGGGACTGGCTCGACAAGCTGATCGCGGGAGCAGCGAAGAGCGGCGATGGCGAAAAGACGGTCGGCATCAAGCCGCTCGACAAGTATCTCCGCGACCTGATCGGCGGCCGGCCGGTCTTCTCCTACCCGATGCGCAAAGGCGGGTTCCGGCTCCGGTACGGGCGATCCCGGAACACGGGTTTTGCCGCTGCGGGGATGCACCCCGCAACCCTGTACATCCTGGGAGAGTTCCTCGCCACCGGCACCCAGATGAAGACCGAGCGGCCGGGGAAGGCCTGCGGGGTTGTTCCGGTCGATTCCATCGAAGGCCCCACGGTACGCCTCCGGAACGGGGACGTGCTCCGGATCGATGACGAGGCCACCGCAAAGCGGCTGAATGCAGGGATCGAGAAGATCCTGGATGTCGGGGAGATCCTCATCTCGTTCGGGGAGTTCCTGGAGAACAACCACCCGCTCATCCCTGCAGGCTACTGCGCTGAATGGTGGCAGCTCGATGTCGGCCCCGAAGTAAAACCACCCGCAACTGAGGAAGAAGCCCTGGCTTTTGCCCGGGCCGGGGGATATCTCCACCCGGCCTGGACCTGGTTCTGGGACGATATCACCTCGGACCAGATCCGGGAACTGGCCGATGCGGTCTCGGCGAAAGGATCGGTTGCTGACGGGATACTCAGGCTGCCCCTGGACCCGGCAACCAAGACCCCCCTGGAACTCCTCCTCCTCTCCCATAAAGTGAACGGGGAGCAGGTGGAGATCGCATCCTGGAAGGCGTTTGCTGCCTGCCTCGGCCTTGATGAGAACCTGAAAAAACGCGATGTCTGGGAGACGGCCGGGGACAAACCCCCGCTCGATCTCGTGGCGCACCTCTCCGGCCTGAAGATGCGGTCCCGGTCCGGCACGAGGATCGGGGGACGCATGGGCAGGCCGGGGAAATCCAAGCCCCGGAAGATGAACCCGCCCCCGCACGCCCTCTTCCCCCTCGGGGACTCGGGCGGAGCACGGCGATCCTTCCAGTCGGCCTCCAGCCATACCGAAGACGTTGACCGGAACGATACCGATCTCGATTTCCAGAAAGAGGGAGGCATGATCGAGATCGAGGTGGGCAGGCGGCGCTGCTCGCAGTGCGGGGAGATCAACTACCTGAACCGGTGTGAAAAATGCGGGGGGCACACCGTTGCCTTCTCCGTCTGCACCCGGTGCGGGAGGGAGACCACGCTCCCCCGCTGCCCCGGCTGCGATGGCCAGGTTGTCTGCAGCCAGCGGATCACCTTAAACGTGAAAGCGGAGTACGCAAAGGCCATGGAACGTCTCGGCCTGAAGACCGATTCCGTGGCACTGGTCAAAGGGGTCAAGGGGGTCATCTCCAAGGAGAAGACGGTCGAGGCTATGGACAAGGGGATCCTCAGGGCGATCCGGAACATCTTTGTCTTCAAGGACGGGACCACCCGCTTTGACATGATCGACCTGCCGATAACGCATATCCGCCCCGACGAGGTCCGGGTCTCTGTCGAGAAACTCCGCTCGCTCGGGTACACGAAGGATACCCACGGGTACGATCTCCAGAACCCGGCGCAGGTTGTCGAGCTCCATCCGCAGGATATCCTGGTCTCGGACTCCTGTGCCGAGTACATGGTCAGCGTGGCGCAGTTCATGGACGACCTGCTCGTGAAGTGCTACGGCCTTCCCCCGTTCTACAACATCAGCAAACCCGAGGAGCTTGTCGGCCACCTTGTAATCGGCCTTGCCCCGCACACGAGCGCCGGTGTGCTTGCCCGGATCGTCGGGTTCACCCGGGCAAATGTCGGCTATGCCCACCCGTTCTTCCACGCAGCCAAGCGCCGGAACTGCTTCTTTGGCGATACCGAAATCGATGTCTACGATGGCCGGCATTGGGTGAAAACCCCCATCCGGAAATTCGTTCTCGAAAATTTTGACATCAGCCGGCCGGGTATCGACCGGCTCGGGACGTACTACTCGGACCCGGCCCGTCCGTTTTATACCCGGGCCGTCGACACTGCCGGGGGCATCCACATCCGGAAGATCACCTCGGTCTCGATCCACCGATCCCCCGCTGCCCTCATCCGTTTCGAGACTGCGAGAGGCCGGACCCTTGCGGTTACGCCCGACCATGCCATGCTGGTCTGGGATACCAGTTACCTCAGGAAGATCCGGGCCGTGGAACTCAAACCCGGCGATGCAGTCCCCGTCTTCGAGGGCTCGTGCGTCATCTCGGACCGGATAACCGCTGCCGAACCTGTCCCGGCCCCCGAGGAGCGGGTCTACTGCCTGACGGTTGACAACGATCACACGATGACGGCAAACGATATCTTCACCGGCCAGTGCGATGGCGACGAGGACTGTATCATGCTCCTCCTCGACGGCCTCATCAACTTCTCGCGCTCGTTTCTGCCGCAGAACCGGGGCGGTTCCATGGATGCCCCGCTTGTCATGACGAGCCGGATCGACCCGGCCGAGATCGACAAGGAGGCCCTGAACGTGGATGTCTGCGATCATTACCCGATCGAGGTCTATACCGGCGCCCTTGCGTATGTTGAGCCCAAGAAGATCGCCGACCTCATCGACCGGGTGGAAAAAAGGATAGGGAAGCCCGGGCAGGTGGAGGGTTTCCAGTTCACCCACGACACTTCGGACATCTCCTCGGGCCCGATCGAGTCGATGTACACCCAGATGAAGACGATGACCGACAAGCTCGGAGCCGAGCTCGATCTCGCCGAGAAGATCCGGGCGGTCGATGCCGACGATGTTGCAGAACGGGTGCTCAACACCCACTTCATCCGGGATCTCATGGGCAATCTCTCGGCTTTCTCCAAGCAGAAGTTCCGGTGCACGAAGTGCAATACCAGTTACCGCCGGATGCCTCTCTCGGGCAAGTGCACCAAGTTCAAGGGAAGGGGCCCCTGCAACGGCCCCCTCATCCCTACCGTGCACGAAGGCTCGGTGAAGAAGTACCTCGAAATGTCCCGGGAGATCTGCCGGAAGTACAAGGTCTCCGAGTACACCAAGCAGCGGGTCGAGGTGATCGATCTTGCCATCACCTCGACCTTCGGGGAAGAGAAGCAGGAGCAGCTGGGCCTTGCGGATTTCATGTAACTTTTTTTAAAGGGTTGTGATCCCTGCCATGATGAGGGCGAAGAGGGTCAGATCGTAGATCCCGTGGGATATCGCGCTTGTGGAGGTATTGGTATATTTCCTCATGATCCCGAAGCAGATGCCGACGAGGAGAACGCTCAGGAGGCCATCCCACGCGTACTGGTACGCGTGCAGCGATGCAAATACCAGGGCCGACAGGATGATACCGAACCGGGGCTGGATAACCCCGCGGATCGCGAGCTCCTCCCCGAGGCCGGCGGTTATCGACGCAACGATCGCTGCAGCCGGCGTGAACGAGGCCATGAAAAGGTTGCTGACAAGCGTCCCATTGGTTGTGGGGATACCGTATGCAGCAAACAGGGCCGCAACTGCATCGTCAAAGAGCCAGAAGACCCCGACGAGAACTATGCCGGATGCGATCCCGATGAGGACCTGGCGGATCGTAGGGCGGACGAGCCCGAGACGTTCTAGCGTGCCGCGGATATCCCTGCGGACCCAGAGCCCTGCGAGCAGGAACGATCCGACGACCGTCCAGATCAGGGTGAACGTATCGAATCTTACCGATGAACCCGGCGCTTCAAGACCAATACCGAGCATGTTCTGGAGATCCGCATTGAGGAGCGGGGCATTTCCCGTTACGATGAGCGGCACGAGCGGCATGATGATGAGTGCCAGGACCGATACGAGCCCTGCGGTATGAACCGGGGAGTCGGGATTGATGGGCAGCCGGCGGGCAAGGAGTCCCCGGAACGAGCGCGAGAATCCTATCAGGCAGATGAGCCCTGCACCAAATGAGTACAGGAGAGCGGTCCCGACGGTCTTTACAGGGAGTGTATCAAGGTGTTTTGCCAGGGCATCCGGATCCGAAGAAGCCCCGGCAACCGGTGCAAGGATGAGTATGAAGGTTATTGCAAAGATGCAGAGGAGAATACCGAGGAGCCAGAGGTAAGCAATGTACCGGATAGGCCGGATGGTCTCACCGGCATAGGCGAGGAGGGCGAGGATCACGAACGGGGCAACCATCCCCCCTGCCGTTATGAATTCTCCAAAGTCCCCTGAAAGAATTCCCGTAGTTGACAGGCAGAGCAGTGCAGCAAAGAAAGCGATAAGCGGGCCGCTGATGAACAAATCCCGGTACCTGCTCGTCTGGATCTGATGCAACATTCACTTCAGATTGGAAATGCAGGTTTAAAGAAGCTCACCCGTTCCGTGACCCGGCCCGGGTTCTTTCACGAGTAAAAGCCTTTTACTATCCGGTTGTCCAATACTATTGCCAAGCGAGAATATCTAAGTGGCCAACAGAGGCGGACTCAAGATCCGTTCCCGAAGGGGTTCGCAGGTTCAACTCCTGCTTCTCGCATACCAACGCTTATTTTTGGTGATCTCTCCCGGAAAGACGCCCTGCGTCCGGAAAATTTTTCACCCCGGAATACAGACATTATTCTCTCCAGCATCAAATGATTTGTGAGGCAGAACCATGAAAAAGATCGCAGTGCTCGCCATTTTTGTCTGTCTGGTCCTGGCTGCAGGCTGCACCGGCACCCCGTCTGCACCGGCAGCTACCCCAACGCCAACCCCCACAATCCAGAAGGTACAGGTACCGATAAAGGATCCATCGATCATCAGAAGCGGGAATTACTCCCTGACCGCGGCCATCGATCATATCGAGGTCGATTCAAAAGAGTCCGGAAAACAGGTCAACATCTATCTCCGCTTAAAAAATACCGGCAACGAGTCCATCCGCCTGGTCTGGTACAGCAGGCTCACCGATAAAAACGGGCTCTCGTACGGTGGCGTCGGCGTATCCCATGGCGGATCCGGTGCAGCGACCTTCATATTCGACCCGGACTCCACCGGCACCATGCGGGATTACGTAACTATCGATTCCAAGGATTACGCAGCGCTGAAGGCCGGGGGGGCGACCCTCGATATCGTCTACGCGGACCAGAAAAACCCCCTGGAGCCGATAAGCGGCCTCAACTCGACCTGGACCCTGGAACCGGTCTTCTTCCCCTGATCCTTTTTTTATCCCGGGCACAGTCAGTTGCCTATCCATGTTGCGGATCCGTTCATCCCTATAGCAGATCCGGGGATTATACTATGGCTCGCATTCTTGTACCGAAACCCTCAACATCGGCAAAAGGGAATGTATGGATAGGAATCCGGTCAGGATGCCCGCCGGGTCGGTTCCCGTCAGACCCCTCAAAATGAGGAATTCGCGGGTTCCTGAAAGGGCAGTATCTCCCGGGCACGTTCATGGATGCAGGCCTGTTTACCCAGGGAATCATCATCGGCCTTACGCTCGCCGTACCGGTAGGTCCCATCTCGCTCTTGTGCATCCAGCGGGCCGTTGCCGGAGGCCGGCTTCACGGGATCGCATCGGGCCTCGGCGTTGCCACTGCCGACTCCCTGTATGCCGCGGTGGTCTTCCTGGGCCTCACCCTCATATCGGGCATGATCACGGCCCACCAGTCGCTGTTCCGGCTTATCGCCGGGATCGTTCTCCTCCTCGTCGGAGCAAAGGTTTTTCTCTCGCTGCCCCCGGAGGCAACGGCAAAACCCGGGCAGGAAACCGTTCTCAAGGACTATCTCACAACAGTTGCGATCGGCATTGCCAATCCCCTGACCGTCATCTTCTTTCTTGCAATCCTGCCCGCATTCGGGGTGGTATTCCAGGGAGCTTCGTATATCCTTGCAGCGGAATTCGTTGCCGGCGTCTTCTGCGGCTCGACCCTCTGGTGGATCCTCCTCTGCGGGACTATCGGATCGTTCCGGTCCCGGCTGAGTCAGAAGAGCCTGAAACGGATCAACCAGTTCTCGGGAGTCATGATCTTCTGTATCGGCATCGGCATGCTCGTATTTCTGTCCCTGTACTGGGGCCAGGGCGGCATGCCCTGATCTCTTTTGTGACCGGCGACTCCCCGCGTTTCCCCTTCTGGTGGCATGCAAGCCTCCGTTTCGCTCGTTTCAGGGAATAAATATATTTTATCTGACACCAACAATTAAGCACGTACCAATTCGGCGTATCAGGAGAGGTTGGACTGACAGATAAGAAACCGGGAGCTCCCCCGGGAGACGAGGTAATCCGGGTCAAGCTGCCCCAGAAGCGCAACCGCGAGATGTTCGGTTTTGCCGAACTGATGATGGGCGCCAATCATATCCGGGTCCGCTGTTTCGATGGCGTGACGAGGATGGGACGGATAAAGGGCAAGATCAAGAAGAAAGTCTGGATCCGTGAAGGCGATATCCTCATCGTCATCCCCTGGAATTTCCAGGATGAGAAGTGTGATATTGTTTACCGGTATACCGGGCCGCAGGTCGAATGGCTCCGGCGCAACAATTACCTCTGATCTCTCTCTTTTTGAAAAAATAAAAAACGCAGTTCCTGTTTTCAGAGTGATTTTATCATAACATCGTAGGTCTTGACCACCAGCCGGGCCGGGGCGCTGGTCGTTGTCGGGAGCCGGTAGGTCACGGTGGGTGCATCGGGTGCGCTCGTCCGTTCCATCTTCAGGGTGTTGACAAAATAATTGTCCCAGGCGGTCCGGTAGTCCTGCGCCACCACCGGTGTAGCGTCGGGCGTGTAATCCAGGTAGATATCCGTTAGGATGCCGTCCGTATACTGGTAGCCGGTCTCTCCCAGTGCCATCTGCACGGTGCCGATGCCGTCTTTTGAGAGCATCGATGTGCTGTTGATGGAGATGAGACTTATCACCATCGTATTTGTCTGGCCGTCATAGAACCAGCGCGGTTCGGCGAGCATGGCCGATCCCGGAATGGTGTGGGAGCGCATCACGACCGCACCGTCCTGGAGCGAGATGTCGGTTGCGCTGCTCTCTGAGGTGTACCGCAGGTCGCCGGACTGGAACGAGCTGACATAGTCCCTGGATGAATCGTAGATCCGGATGGTGGAGCTTGCGGGTGTGGAACTCGAATTGTACACGGTCAGCAGCCCTCCCCCGATCTTGAGGGATGTTTCCTTGTACGGGACGGTCTTATACGTGATTCCCTTGAGATCGTTCTGGAGCACGATCATGTTCTTCTCCATGATCTTCTCGTCGGTACTTACCTGCTGTGCGAGAAGCAGCGGGTACCCGTACAGGGTCACGAGCCCGATGCCTACCGTGACAATCATGAAGATGAGAATAAAACCGATCGATTCCGACACGCCCGCCGATCCCTGCCGGTCATCAGATGACCCTGCCATGTTAGTATCCCTCCGAATCATAGCTGATCCTGTTCATCCCTGCGCCGGTGGTATTCCCGGCAGCCAGCAGGGAAGATCCAATGCCGGCAATACTTGTGCTTGAGCTTATGGATCCCCTCTTCACGGTCACGGTCTGGGCTGTCGGGTCCTCTGTTGCAATATTGCCGATCTCAACAGAATAATCCTGCCCTGCAACTTCATCCGGGATATCGAAATGCGAGGTGATATTCCCGATGCCGGGTGCCAGGGCATAGGTATCGACTATCCGGGTGGAGACGCCGTTTCCGATATCGGTGAATGCCGAGTAGGCGATCGTGTTCGCCGGGCCTTCCATGAAATTTGCATTGACGAGGAGAAGCATGACGACAAACAGGCACATGAGAATTCCGGAGATGATGATGTACTCGATCATGTTCGTAACCCCGCCCTCGCACTCAGGATAATTTCCACGTCTCATTGTACGCAATCACCCCGTTGTTGTAATGGATCACGGAATAGGAGCTTCCCCCGTCCTGGATTTTCTCAAAGTCCACGACCGCATTCTGCCGGATCCGCGAGAGATTCCGGATCTCTCTCTGGACCCGGGTCCTGTTGGAGAACGGGGCGTCGTCACGTAAGGATTCGGACTGGATGATGACGTCCCGGACGCCCCGGACATCGTATTTCGGGAACTCCGAGACCGCTTCTGCAGTGGTCTGCCCGACCACGACCGACTGGTTGACAACGATGGCAAGGAAGAAAAGGCTGAAGCTCACGATGAACCCCATCAGGACGATCCACTGGGCATCGTCGTTCAGTCCCGCCATAAGTACACCTCAACGAGCGCCGCATGTTTACCTTTGCAGTCTGCCGAATGGCAGTCGGGGAACTGTTTCTCCACGATCACCCACCGGGAGACCCGGACCGCATGCTCTCCCCCGGTCAGGATGCGGTTTTTGCCAAGGGATGTGCTGTTGTATTGTCCGGGTGTATCCGGGTTGTCATACGTAACTTCTGCCTGGAAGTGGATAGAATCCGGCTTTGTCCCGGCCCGTGTGTTCACGAGACTCTCAAACTGCGTTCTGAAGGATTCGGCATCATCGGTCTCGACAATCGTCTCGAGCGGACTTTTTCCAAAGGTGCTGTCCGGGGCAGTGTCCATCATGGCAAGAGCATCGCTCCCCAGCACTTCCAGCTGCATGTCGCTGATGTGGGTGTCGCCTGGGGTGAATACCGATGTGCTGTTGACGACAATAAAGGCCGAGATGAGCATGATAAGTCCTGCGGCAACACCCTCGATGGTATACAGCTGGCCCGAATCCGTTACCATACCGCTACCTCCATGACAGCATCCTTAAGGGCCGGCTGGGTGACGTTCGCCGGGTTGTAATCGTAATCGAAAGCCCCTGTCTGCGTTGAATTGAGGTACCGCTGCGGGGAATCGAGGCCGAACCTCAGCACGATCGTAATCGTGTCCGTGGGTGCGGCAGACTGGAAGAAGGACGGCCCGAAGATCATCGAGATGTTCTCCTTGACTTCGGGGCGGGGATCCGGAAACGGGTGGGTGGTTACCGGGGCCCCGTCGATGTAGAGGTACGTGGCCAGGTCATTCACCGAGAGATCCTGGAGATCCGTATCCCCGGCGTAGGTTTTGTAAAACCGGATTCCCGTCAGGTTTGCCTTTGCAGGAGTTACGGTCAGGTCCCGGACCGGCTGGGTGTCAAGGCCGGTGATGTTGATGGTTATCCGGTCTTTCTGCGAGTCGATCTGGTACTTCGGGTCCCGGATCTCATCCCGCAGGAGCCGGGAATTATTGATCTGGATGGAGAACGGGTGGAACGAGGCATTCTCACTGGTATAATAATGATAAGCCTGTATCCTGGCAGCGTTGATCGTTGCATTGCTGGGCGACTTGATCTTCACGGCCCTGTGGATGAACCCGTACCCCTCGGGGGGGATCATCCCCACGGAGAGCGCATGGCTCTCCTCAAAGGAACGAAGGGTGATATTGAACTGGTACGGATAATCCCCGAATATCACGCGTTTCCGGTAATCATCCGGGTAGGAGAAGACCGTTGCACAGAAAAAACGGTGTACTTTATCTGAATCGAGAATCCCGGGCGTCTCTTTTGAGACGGCCAGCCCGAACCGTTTGATATCGATCTTGTTGCTGTCTGCGAGGAACTCCCACGGGGTGCTGTCGATGGGAGGTCCGACCGGGTTTCCCGGGTCTTCGGCAAGGATGACACCCGTCCGGTAGGCTACTGCATCATAATCGATGGCGTTCGATTTCAGCCCGATAAAAAGGCCGGGCACCATGGTTGCCACCCATATGAAGGCAACCATGAATATGGTGAAACCTGCCAGAAAATCGAGCGACAGCATCCCGGAATCGTCAGCCATTTGACCTCGTCAGGGCTCCCGTTCCCGCATCGAACACAAGAACCCGTTTCTCCCCCTTACCGGCTATCGTCAGGGTATAGTTGTTCATCGACAGGACGAGATCCCGCGACAGGGTCTGGTTCTCCTGTTCGTTTAAGAAAATTGCGGGACCGTTTTTCCGGAAGAGATCTGCCGGGGAGATCACTGACTCCATACGGATCTCCTGCCTGGAAAATGCCCCTCTCCATTCGGAAAGCGTTGTCCCCTTCTGTTCAGCAGTGACAATGGAGGTCCGGTTGTTGTCCTGCACGACAAATATCCAGCTTGCTGCATCCCCGTTCCGGTCAAGAGCGGTACCCCGGACATACAGGATCTTGGGATCCGAAGAGTTCGATGCAGACCGGTTCCCTGCACCGGGTACGAGATCGGAAAGAGCTGCGGTGGCCTCCCGGAAACTGATAGCAGCCCGCTCCCCGGAGACAGTTACGGGCCGGAATCCCAGATCGGTCCCGTTTCCGGTCTCGTTCTGCCCCTGAACGGCAACCGGTGCAGTACAGCCCGCGGACAAGCAGCCCGCCAGCACCAGCATCAGGGTAAAAAATGCGATGACGCGTATCCGGTCCGGCGCGTACATAATATTCCTCATGCTTTTTTGGGATCACGGACTATATATGTTGATGCCCTCTGGCACATGTTGCGTGCTTTCCAACCGCGTAGAATGGGGTTTTTAGCTCGATATTATTTCTATTTTACCAATCTGACAAAAAAACAGCACTTTCCAGAAATAAGAACTTATAAATAACATCACACACAATTCCACACACAGAAGGGATTGGATCCATGATCCACCGGGTAATTCTTGTTGTTCTTGGCTTTTTTTTCATCGTGAGTATGGCAGCAGCTGCAGATCTGACGCCATCCACGATGGTGAGCAGCAATTCCGGCTGGCTTGTTGCAAACGGCAATGACCAGTCAACCATCACCGTTCACGTCCTGCAGGGCTCCCCGGCATCCGATGTGTCCGGGGCAACGGTTGCATTTTCCCTTGCAGGGGACTCGTCAGATCTGGGAACCCTCTCTGCCCAGAGTGTGGTAACGGGTTCCGATGGCCTGGCGCAGACCGTATTCCGCACAAGTACCAAAAGCGGGACTGCAACCATCAACGCACTCGTAACCTACAATGATGGCAGCGTCAATACGCTCCCTATCAGCTGTGTCCAGAAGATCGATCACGATACCCCGTGGGATGCGGACTTCAGCTACCAGCATGATGTGCCGGTCGGTTCGGTAACCCGTCTCACGATCCGGCTCGTGGATATTTCAGGAAACCCCGCCGACAACAAAAATCCCGCGGAGACCCACACCATCCTCCTCCATATGTCGGGAGACGGTGGTTCCGGCCTCCTGCAAGGAACCGGGTATGTCCAGGACCTTTCCGTACCCACGGATGCCAGCGGAACAGCTTCCGTGGACCTCCGGGTCTCGACGCAGGCCGGTCTCAACATCGTCCAGGTCTACCCGGTAGGCTCCTACCTGGGAGAACCCATCACTATCAACGGGGTGGCGGAGAGCAATCCGTTCTACCTGGTCCAGGTACACCCGTCCCCCTCATCCTACCCGGCCGATGGAAAAGATCCCGATCACCGCTTCACGTTCTACTGGACCGTCTTTGACCGGTACCAGAATCCGGTAGAGAATGCGGATCTGTATGTCACATCCTCCAAGGCCGGCGAGGAGGTCCACCTGAGCACCAATGCCGAGGGCATGGCCTCAACGCCGTACGGCCCGAAGGATATCGCCGGTGTGTACACCATCACTGCAAAACCCGTAGTGCCAGGGACCACCACGGCATTGAACGCCACGATCCTCTGTACGGACACCGGGACCAATGGTTACTGCAGCCAGACGGTGGAATACCTGCCCATGGACCCGGTCGATATGATCCTGACCGCGAGCCCCCAGACCATGGTCAGCATGGATGTCGATGGTGCAAAAGCCGTTGATGTCAAGGCCAGGGTTGTGGATTCCTCCGGCAATGCAGTCAAAGGGCAGACCGTCACGTTCGAAAAATCGGCCGATTCGTATCCAACGTTCACCGAAACCGCCCAGTCTTCCTTAAGCTCACTCTCGGCTGTAACCGGGGATTCCGGGTATGCAACCGTGCAGTTTGTGCCGGGAACGTTTGCAAAGAAGAGCGAGAGCGGGTATAACGAGGCAGCAACGGGAACCTGCAAAGTGACTGCAAGATGGGTCAACCCGAAGACCGCTGAGATCAAGAGCCGGGAGATCACCTTTGTCTGGAAGAACTACCCGTTCCTGACCGTTGAATCGGAGATCGACAAGACCGATCCCAAAGTCGGGGATATCATCAACGTCAAGGTCTGGATCCGGGGAACCGGTGCAGCGCTCCAGCCAAAGGCCATCGATGTCGTGCTCTGTAACGACCGGTCGGGAAGCATGCTGTACGATTCCCCTGACCGGATGGTCACTGCCAAGGATGCGGCGCAGAAATTCACTGCAAAACTCACGGAAGGAAAGGACCATATCGGGATGATCTCCTTCGGTGATACCGATTCCTATTCGGGTATTGCAGCCTTAGCTCCAGTCAGCTCGGGCACGTCCTGGGACTGGGACAATGTGTATTACGCGAGTTCCTATTCTCTGGATGGCTGGTACTGGGTGGCTGATGATTCAGCAAAGGAGTGCGGAAGCCGCTGCAATGGCTACGGGAGTACACGATACGATCCCAGTTCAGTTCACCAGCAGTATCTCAATGCCCATTACAATAACGGGAATCCCCAGAATTATGGCTACGGGGTCCACACCCACCAGGATCTCACCCTGGATTCGCACACCCAGACTGAGGTGACCGATGCGCTCAACGGGATCGTTCCTGCCGGCGGGACCCCGATGAGGGAAGGCCTGTACTCTGCCGTGAACATGTTTCCCGCGTATTCGGCAGAAAGGCCCATACGGGCCATCATCCTGCTGACGGACGGTGCCTGGTCAACCCACCAGAATCCCGAGGGCGGTACCGGGAGCGTAAGTCTTGGGAACGGCGTGAACACCGGCAGTGTGATCACGTATGCAAAGAACAACAAAATAAAAATATTCACAATCGGCCTGGGATCCGATGCAAACAGCGATGAGCTGACCCGGTATGCGACCGATACCGGGGGAAAATATTATTCAGCCGGTGCCCCGGCCGAACTTGCGAACATCTATACCGATATTGCCGGTGCACTGAATGAACAGGCAGGCGGCCAGACCCAGCTCATCACGGACCTCAGCAAAATCACGGTCGATGGCAACACGGTCACGGGGGATACCGTGGGAGAATACCTCGAATACGTGTACGCTCCCGGGGGCGGGACCTCCTCATCAACCTATATATCCAAGTACACCGAGGTCCCGGTAACACCTCCGAAGAATACGTATTATACCCTGGTCCGGGACGATACCGGCAACTGGACAAACCCGACAATGCTCCCGGGGCTGACCTCCAAGAAGCTGGAATTTGATGTAGGAAAGATCATTCTCAACGATGTATGGATGACGAACATCCAGTTCCGGCTCAAAAAAGCCGGCCAGATCGGGATCTTCGGCGAGAACAGCCCTGTCACGTTCATCGACGCGGTGACCGGGAAGAGCCAGACCGTGACCGTGCCCTCCAAAACCTGGACCACCCACCAGAGCCTGGTGAACAATCCCTTTGTGCCAACGGCCGCGCTCCTGGTAAAAGATGTCGCGATCGCGGGCAGCCCAACCGATCCCGGCCGGTGGACGGTCTCCTGGAATACCGTATACGAAGGGAGCAGCACGGTGCACGAGAAGTTGTTGTATTGTTCAGAGAGCGGATCAACCCCTGTCCCGTGTTCGGGAACCTCCCACACGGAATGGCTGGTTATCCCGCAACCGGTTTCAGATAAAACTGCGGGAACTACGCCGGACTCAGTCTCCATTGATACCAGCCTGCTGAAGATGAAGTCCGGCGAGACGTACAGGATTACGGTCTGGGCGGAGACCTATGGAGAGAAAGAAGCCTCCGATTATGCGCTCCATGCAAAGATCGACGGGTCCGTGCGGCCATACATCAAGCTCGAATGAGCGGGCGATCCGGATTGTCCCTCCTGATAATTTACGGGGAGACCGTTAAAAAAGGAGTATTTCCCAAGACTTACGGCACGATCTTGGAGATCGGGATCTCCAGGATATCTTCCGCGCCGCAGGCCTTGAGTTTCGGGATAAGGCTGTTGACCGAGTTCTTGGGGACAACGGTCTGGATACTGTAGTAATCGATCCCGTGCAGCTGGCTGACGGTGGGTTTCTTCATGGCCGGGAGGGCTGAAACGATCCTCTCCATTGAGGATCCGGGCACGTTCATCGTAAGGAGCACCTTGTGCCGGGCATCGATGACGCCGAAGAGGAGCGTTCGTATCTCCTCGATCTCCCGGCGCTTCTCCGGGTCTGCCCAGCTCTTCTTGTTCGCGATGATCACCGTATGGGACTCCATGATCTGGCCGATGATCTTGAGCCCGTTCTTGCGCAGCGTTGTCCCGGTCTCGGTCAAGTCCACCACAACGTCCATGAGGTCCGGGACTTTTGCTTCCGATGCGCCATAGGAGTGGAACATCTGGACCGGTATGCCCAGTTTCTCAAAAAATTTCCGGGTCAGCTCGGGATATTCGGTCGTGACCCTGCTGTCTTTGCGGATCTGGCTGACATTCTCGATCGGCTCGTCGCGGTGGACTGCTATCACGATCTTCACATTCCCCTCTCCGGTCTTGCTGTACGAGAGGTTGGCCACTTCAACAACATCGGAACCGGTCTCGTGCACCCAGTCGAGACCCGAGATGCCGAGATCGAAGTATCCTTTGTCCACATAGATCGGGATCTCCTGGGGCCGGAGGATCTTCACTTTGCCGACCCGGGCATCATTGATGCAGGGATTGTAGTCGCGGTCCGTTCGTTTCACTTCGAGGTCAGCTTCCTTGAAGAGCTGGAGAGTCTGCGCCTCGAGGCTGCCTTTGGGGAGGGCGAGGGTGATCATACCCTACCGTATCCGCTGCAAAAAACAATAAAGGTGAAGGTATTGGTTTTTGTCCGGTCACTCGAAGGTGTGGACGACAAGCCCGCTTAAGAGCTTGGGCTCGAACCATGTGGACTTGGGTGGCATGACCCCGCCAGCATCGGCAATCGAGAGAACCGTCCCGACCCGGACCGGCTGCATGGCAAACGCGAGCCGGTAGGCGCCTGCATCCACCAGTTTCTCGAGATCGGCGACCGGCCGGGCCCCGCCAAGGTACTGGAGCCGGGCATCGCCCCGGGGATCGGTTATCCCGAGCATGCCTTCGAGCACGTACTTCTGGAGCACGGCAACGTCGAGCGATTCCAGGGGGGGCACGCCCTTCTCCAGCGGGCGGGTGCATTCGTACCATTCGCCGGCCAGGTACATGTGCACAATATGGTACTTCTCCGGGGATTTGATCTTCGGCGGGATATTGAACTGCCTGCCGTTCACCCGGCCATAGGGTTTCACATCGAAATATTTCCGGAATTCAGTAAGGAACGATTCATGGGTAAAAGTGCCGAGATCGGTCAGGAGCCGGCTGTAGCCATGGATCTTCACCCGGTTGTGGGCGAACATGACTCCCATGAACTTTGCCACTTCGCCCTCTGCCGGAAGCCCCTCTGCGATCCGGCGGTCTGCCACGTTCACGGCGGCTTTTGCCCGGTGGTGGCCGTCGGCGATATAGAGCGCGGGAACGGATGCGAAGAGTTCTTCGAGACGGCTGATGGCAGCGGCGTCCGTAATCCTGAAGATCTGGTGGACTCCCCCGCCGTCAGCTTTCACTTCGGCATCCGGGACGGCAGGTGCCGGAACGAGCGAAGCTACATACCGGAAGATCTCGTCGGTATCCTGGTACAGCAGCACGACCGGCCCGTTATGCGTCTTTGTCGTGCCGATGTGGCGCGTGCGGTCCTCCTCCTTGTCGTACCTTGTCTGCTCGTGCCTTCGGATCTTTGTTGTCCGGTAATCATCCACGTCCAGGCAGCAGCAGAGACCGAGGAACTCGTCCCCGTCCTGCCGGACCCTGTACAGGTACATCGCCGGAGCCGGATCCCTCTGCATCTCTCCTGATGCGACAAGGGCCCCGAAGTTCTCGCGTGCCCGCTCGTAAATGCGTGCATCATTGGCAGGAATCTCCGGCATCTCCGCATCCGGGCGGCTGACGCGCAGGAAACTCTTCGGGTTCTTCTTGATGATTGCCTGCGCCTCTTCCGCGGTTACCACATCGTACGGTACTGCCGCAATCGCCGGGGCTGCCGAACTGACCGGCCTTACCCCACAAAAACGATAGATCCTGACCATTTCACACCCGTCCCCTATGCCGGGGAACCCAAACTGCTTGCTGTACTTTGGCGTACATCCTTATATTTTTCAGCACTGCCCGGTATCCGTCACCTGATGCACTAGGTTTTTTTACCCTCAGGCCCACTATTCCGGAGAACGAACAGGTGACTTCCCGTGATCCGTCCCCATGATCTCGCCCATTACCCCCTCCCGCAGATCCGGCAGGCGGCCCCATCGGATATCGCCGCCATTGTTGAGATCGAGCAGGAGTCCTTCATCGACCCGTGGGAACAGTCCGCATTTCTGGAAGCCCTCACGTATTACCCGACCACTTATTTTGTCGCTGTCGCGGATGGGGCCGTGGTCGGGTTCGTAATCGGCGGCCTCGAGGATACCGGTGAGAATATCTATGGCCATCTCTGCAACATCGGCGTCTCCCCCCGTTACCGCGGGAAGGGGATCGGCAGGCTCCTCGTGCGCCGGCTCGAACACCAGGTTGCCGTGGAGCTCGCAACCGGTGTCCAGCTCGAAGTGCGGGTCTCCAATACCGCAGCACAGCGGTTCTACCTGCGGATGGGATACCGCCCTGTCTTCGGCATTGATCATTATTATGCCAATGGCGAGGATGCCATTGTCATGATGAAGTGGTTCCGGTTCTGATCCTTCTGGAGAGCCCGGTGTGCTCTTCTCCCGGCCCAGGGCCGGACACATATCAAAACGGTTTTTTTCTCTGTCGATAACCTTTGTTGGTTTAACGGGACCAGTGAATGCCGTGTGACGAGCAAGGAACCTCCCCCCACGACCAGGCCGGACGAGACCGGAGAGTTCAGGTTTCCCTACCCGGACCCAGAACAGCAAGAGCAGGAACGAGAAGAGGGCACAGCCTCCCATCACCGGCCGAGGGATCCCCTTCCCCCAATGGGGGAATTCGGGCTGAAACGCGGGATCCAGCCGTGGATGGCGAACCTGATTGCAATCGGCGGCATCATCGGTTCGGCGTACTTCATCGGCTCGGGATATCTGGTCTCCCAGCTGGGCCCGAGCGTGATCCTGCTCTATGCTATCGGCGGCCTGATCATCTGGACCGTTATGCAGTCTTTTGCCGAGCTCCTGGTCAATATACCCCGGCAGGGCAACTTTGTCAGCTATTCCGCAGAGTTCATCTCCCCGACCTGGGCTGTCGGCACCGGGTGGAGTTACTGGTTCAACTGGTGTGCGTACATCCCTTCGGAAGCGGTTGCGGGGGGTATCATCATGCACGTCTTTGTCCCCCAGGTTCCTATCGTTCTCTGGGCAATAGCGTTCCTGATCATGATCACCGTCCTGAACCTGATCCACGTTGGCGGTTTCGGCTGGGTAGAGAGCACCCTTGCCATTGTCAAGATCGGGCACAATGTGGCGTTCTGTGCGGTGGCTGCCCTCATCGTGCTCGGCCTCATCGGCACGGCCGGGTTCATCGGGACAAGCATCGCGTTCCCGCCCAACACGAGTCTCTATGACGATATCTTCCCGGCAGGAGCTTTTGTCCTCATCACGAACCTTGCCATCATCCTTGTCAACTTCCAGGGATCGGAGATAGTCGGCCTTGCCGCCGCAGAGACGCAGGACCCGAAACGGACCGTTCCCAAAGCCTGCCGGCAGGTGGTCCACCGGATTCTTCGTGTTGATATCATCCCGATCATTCTCCTCATCCTGATCATCCCGTTTGCCGAAGCAGGCATTTCCGACAGCGTATTCTCGACTGCGCTCGCGAAATACGGGTTCCAGGAAGTGGCTGCAGTCCTCTCGTTCATCGTTCTTACTGCGGCCTTCTCCTGCGCCAACAGCGGATTCTACGGGGCGGTCCGGGCCCTGTACGGCCTCTCGATCGAGGGGATGGCTCCCAAGTTCCTCTCCCGGCTCAACCGGAACTGCGTGCCTATGGTCGGGACCCTGGTCACCCTTGCCTGCTGCTGGCTCGTCCTCTCTCTCTGGTGGTTCACCAATGGGGAAGGGGAACTCTATCTCTGGCTCCTCTCCGTCTCGGCATTCACGGGTGCCATCTGCTGGATCTCGATCTGCTGGGCGCAGGTTGTCTTCCGGAAACGGATCTATGAGCGGGGGTATACGAAAGCCGACATCATCGCCCCGGCGCCGTTCTCGCCATGGATGCCGGTGCTGGTCGGCATGGTTCTTGAGGTCATCGCCCTTGTTGTGCTTGCCTTCAACCCGGATCTCGTGGGCTCGCTCTATCTCTCGGTTCCCGTTGTATTCATCCCGATGATCGTGTACTGGATCGGCCGGAAGACCGGGCGGATCCGGGGAATCAAGTACCAGAACCCGGATGAGAAATCCTTTGACGAACTGTTCCCGGACAAGCGGGCGAACCAATAATCTTTTTCTCAAAAAATGCAGGGATCGAATCTTCGGTTTACCTGAAAGGGTCTGAGCCCCTCAAATGATCCAGGAGAGCCGGATGGTCTCCCGCTCTCACTCGGGAATCGCGAAAAAAAGAGGTCCGGGGAACAAAGCGCTGTTATCCCCGGCCGAGCTGCTGGTGGGCCCGGGCAAGGTGCTGGGCGGCAAGGGCGCCGAGGAGCGAGAGTTCGCCGGCCAGGACCGCGGCCCCGATAATCTCCCCGAGTTTCTTCGCGTTCGTCCCGGGGGGCGTCCCGCTCCCGGCAACGCCGAGCAGCCTGAGGCATTCCTGCTGGGTCTCCACGCCGGTCCCGCCGCCAACGGTCCCGACCGGGAGGGAGGGAAGGGTCACGGCGACATATGCACCGGTCTCTGTCAGGTCGACCGTGGTGATGCAGGTGCTGCCATCGATCGCGTGGGCGGCGTCCTGCCCGCAGGCTATGAACATCGCGGCAACGACATTGGCTGCATGGGCATTGAAGCCCATTGCCCCGGCCCGGGCAGAGCCGACAAGGTTCTTGCGGTAGTTCACTTCCGCGAGCGTCTTTGCATCGGTCTTGAGGACCGAGCTTATCAGTTCGTGGGAGAGGGCGACCCCTGCAACAATGCTCCGGCCCCGGCCCATGATGCCGTTGATTGCAGCGGGTTTCTTGTCGGAGCACATGTTGCCCGAGAGGGCGATGAGGCGCACGCCGGTTCCCTGGGCAATCAGGTCGGCGACCTTGGCACTCGCGATGGTGACCATATTCATGCCCATCGCATCCTTGGTATCGAACTCGAGCCTTACGAAGACGCTGGTTCCCGCAACGAACGTGACGATGTCGGTGAGTTTCCCGTGCGAGGTCGTGCTCTCTGCAACGGTCCTGAGCTCGTCGCGGTGAACGCTCACCCAGTCGCAGACCTGCGCAGCATGGCCGACACTGTCTGCGGCAAAGACCGGCGCCCGGGTCATGCCGTCGTGAAGCACGCGGACTTCCGCCCCACCGGCTTTGGTGATGGCACCGCATCCCCGGTTGACCGAGGCAATCAGCGCTCCCTCCGTTGTCGCGAGGGGAAGCCAGTAATTCCCCTGGGCATATCCCCCGTTGATGAGCATCGGCCCGGCAACCCCGACCGGCACCTGGATGGTACCTATCATGTTCTCGCAGTTGCGTTTGACCACACGTTCGATATCGATGGAGAAGATGCCGATGTTTTCCAGTTCGGCTCCGGTCTCCTCCTGGATGAACTCGCGCCTGACCCTTATCGCATCCAGTGGCGAGAGTTCCTTCTCCAGTTCGTACAGTTTGAGCGTTCCGTCTTTCAGCCGCGAGCGAATGATAGTCTCCCTCTCATTATCGTGACCTGACTTTGCACCGTTCCCGGTATCGTTGCGGCGCCCAGCATCATCAGCCATGAATAACTGTTAGGACGTATACTGTTATGATACACGTGGTCAGGATGACGGTTTGTCAATGGGGGCTCCGGGTGCCGGCACGGCAGGGCGAGGAGATGCGGCAGGCGCTGATACGGGAAGGCGCGCTCGATGCCACGCTGCGGGTCATCAGGGATGGAGATGCCCTTGTTCTCCCCCTGACGGGTCCGCGGACCGGTGCGGACCGGTTTGAGTTCGAGGCACACCCTGGCCGGGAACCCCTGCCCCGGCACGAGCTGGTCGGTGGTATCGCAATTATGCAGGAGGATGATAAGACCGGTGCTCAGAAGATCCTTGCCTCCCGCCCCTCGCTCCACACGGTTGTCTTTGCCGAAGGGGAGGTGCATGGCGAATACCGGACACGGGAATTCTGTGTGCTCGCGGGCGAACCGACAACCCGGACGGTCGTGACCGAGCATGGCCACCGGTTCGTCGTGGACCTGGCCGGTGCCTACTTCTCCGCCCGGCTCTCGACCGAGCGGCAGCGTATTCTTCTGCAGGTCCAACGTGATGAGACGGTGCTCGATATGTTCGCCGGTGTCGGACCGTTTGCCATCACGCTTGCTGCCCGGGCCTCCTTTGTTGCTGCCACCGATCTCAACCCGAAGGCGATCGAACTCATGCTTGAGAACCTCGCAAAGAACCGGGCCGGAAACGTGCTCCCCCTGCTTGCAGATGCCCGCCGGCTTCCTGCGCTCCTCCCATGGAAATTCGACCGGGTGGTGATGAACCTCCCGCTGGCCGGCACAGAATTCCTGCCAGAGGCCTTCCGGCTTTGCCGGGCGGGCGGAACGATCCATTTCTACTCGCTGGTATCTGTTGACGGGGAGCATACGGAGAAGATACAGAAACTCGGCGGGACTGTGCTTGCTGAACGGGAGGTCCGGTCCTACTCGCCGGGGCAGTGGCATGCGGTGTACGATATCGTGGTAAATTGATCTTTTCCAATAATCAACCCTGACAATTAATATTTGAACATCCGGAGCAGCGAAGAGCCAAAAAATCAGTGATCATAGTGTAGGCTGATCGTGCAATCCCCGTTTTTCGAGACCTCTTGGATCGTGTCAACGTAATTCCGGATAAGAAACCCTGTCAAGTTTATCAGCTGGGTATCGTCTTCCTGGATCTCCTTTTCTGAAGGGCAATGCGTTGGGAGGGGAAGAGGATCTCCGTGATACTGGATCGTAATGTCCAGATTCATGTCATCAAAACGGGTGGTGATCCGGATCTCACTTTTTGCAAGCCCGAAGTCGAGGAGTGCATCGCACGTCTGCGATACCGCATGGGATGCCTCAACGATCACTTCCCGGCGGGCCCCGAATGTCTCTCCTGCCTTCTCCATGTAGGCAAAGATGCGATCCGCGCCGGAATCCTGTGCTGAGATCACCAGGGTCTCTTCTTTTCCCACCCCGATTCGTACAATCAGGTTCAGACCGATTGCAAGGAGTGTTGCAATCGCAAGTCCCGACTCAAAAAGAGGGCTGATAAGGGGGTCCATGTGGGAGAACGTGTCCGGGAGGATATAGGCACCGATCCCGAACATCAGCGAGACCCCGATGACAAATGTCTTGCGGGCATCCATCATCCGGGAGGTGAGGATACCAAACCCGGCGACGATCATGAAACTTCCCATATAGACCAGCGCCGCCCCCATCACCGGCGATGGCATCACCAGAAAGACGGTTGCGATCTTGGGGAAGAGTGCAAGGAAGATGAGAATTCCCCCTGCGGCAAAGGCAATGTACCTGCTTATTGCCCGGGTGGCAAGAGCAAGTCCGATGTTGGCGGACGAACTGGACTGTCCGACTCCTCCGAGCAGCCCTCCCGCCGTGGTTGTTATCCCATCCGAAAGAATACCATTGCTGATCGTGGAAAAATCAGGTCGTTTCCAGTCAAGATCCCCGGCTTTCTGACAGATTGAGATGTCGCCGACATTTTTGAACGAGGAACATATGGTTGCGACAACGAACGGGATGAGCAGTGCAAGACTGAAACTGACCCCGAAATAGGAGAAATCCGGCACTGCAAAGAGCGGGGCTTTCTCAAATGCCTGGTACGTTGAGAAATCGATAATGCCAAGAGCTGCTGAGAGAACATAGCCGACCACAATGCCGATGAGTGCGGGAAACAGCCGGCCCATTCCCTTTCCCCAGATGGTAAAGGAAAGAATGATGGCAAAGGTCACGATTGCGACAAGAATCTCCTTCTGGGCCACGACGGGATCGGTTGTTCCGGTTGAAAGAAAGAGGGGGAGGGTAAACGGAATGATGGATATGCCCACCATAATGACCACAACGCCGGTGACTTCAACCGGGAACAGTACCCGCAGTCTTCCGATAACCCGTGAAAGCCCGACCTGGAACACGCCGGTGAGTGCGGTCATCCCAAATAACAGGGAGAGCCCCCCGTTCTTTACCGCAAGAATTGATGATGAGAGGTACGCGGGCCCGCAGACACAGGGGCAGAGATATCCCGATCCGATGGTCCCTTTGTATTTCCATGCCTGAAGACAGGTACCGATACCGGAGGCCAGCATGGACATGCTCACAAAATAGGCAGCCTCTTTATCCGAGAGCCCGACTTCCCGTGCAATCAGGACCGGCAGGATCAGGGATATTGCAATGACAAAGACATGCTGAAGTCCCAGCGTTACCAGCGTGGGTGCAGGTGGAATATCGTCCACATCGTACACAATATCCGGTGGAGTTGTGGGCATTATTGTCTGAACGTGTGTTGAGATTCGGTTTAACGCTGTCGGATTTTTCACTCGATAAAAGGAAGCTGGTCTTTTCCGTTTCACCCGTTAAAAAAACAACGGTATCTTGACCATCAGAATGTTGCTGGCTATGATCGCTCTTTTGTCTGCATACCCTCCGTGCGAATTCCGGGGTCCCTGAACGGGGCTCCCCCCCTTATTTAACCCGTACGACCATCAGGGTTATGTCGTCCGACTGGGCAACGCCCCCGGTGAACGTGCGTACCGATTCAAGGATCGTACTGAGAATCTTTTCTGCGGGTTCTGCACGGCATGAACGGATCACTTCATGCAGCCGCTCTTCCCCATACATATCCTGCTCTGCATTTTCCGCTTCGGTGATGCCATCGGTGTAGAGCACAACGACATCCCCGGCTTTGATTGGGGCTGTTGCTGTGGTATATTCAGCATCTGCAAGGGCCCCGATTGCAATACCCGTTGCCTCAAGTTCCATGAGCTGCTCGTCATCAGCATGGCAGATGATCGGCGGGTTGTGGCCGGCATTCACATAGGTAAGCGTATGGCTGTCCACTTCCAGGATCCCATAGAAGAGGGTGACAAACATTCCGGCCTTGGAATCGGCCGAAATAATGTTGTTTGCGCTTCTGATTGCCATTGCGGGCCGGTCCACGTACCATGTGGCATTCACCCGGACCACGATCCGCGAGAGGGCCATGAACAGGGCGGCAGGAATGCCCTTGCCCGAGACATCAGCGATCATGATCCCCATGGATCCTTTTTTGAGCGGGATCACTTCGAACGGGATCACATCGAAAAAGTCTCCGCCCACCTCTTTTGCCATCACGCTCTTTCCTGCTATTTCGAATCCTTCGATCTGCGTTATCGAATCGGGCAGGAAACTCTGCTGGATCTCAGCAGCGATCGCAAGTTCGGTGTTCTTTCGTTCTATCTCCCGCATCAGGGTGTCGCGCTCAGCCAGCATCTTGCGTTCTTTCTGGAGATTTTCGATGATGAATGCGAAGATGAACATCCCTGCAGCATTGGCAATGATAATGGGCAGAGCAAAGGAAGATGTGATCGTCCATGCCTGATCGAACGGACGGACAATCAGAAGGGTGAGCAGACAATGCAATCCTTCCATGAGGATGGCAAAGATAACTGCAATTTTAATTCCACAGAATTTCCGTTTGCACCACAACCAGATAAGCCCGCCAAACAGCCCGGCAAGAACCGTGGCAATGGAGCAGGACACAACCGTGATTCCCCCAAGGGTCCCGCGGTACGCTGCGCCGATCAACCCGGCTCCCAGGCCGACAAACGGTCCCCCGATAAGACCGCCAAGCATCGGGCCGAGGTCACGTACATTGACAATGGCACCCAGCATCTCTACGCCGTTTACCGTGCCATAGATCGAGAGGAGGCCAAAAATTAAAATGAGGATGATCTGTGTTTTTATGGTGGAATGGCCGTCGAGGAAGTCCAGGAAAAATTTGCTCCGGGTCAGCAGGTAGGCAACAACAACAATCACACAGATGAGCTGGAGCATTACCATCAAGGACGAAAAGATTGTCGCGGCCATAATAACTATCTCGTACATATTATGCACGAGTTGATTTAATGGTCACTTCCTTACCACAATCAGAACAGGCCTGGTATCGCTTGAGATCTTCCGATTCGCGGACCATTCGGATGCTTTCCTGAAAATTTTTGGTGATGATCTCCTGCATGAGGTTGGCCCTGCGGATCGTTATTGTGTACCTGAACTGTGATCGTGCTTGTGATGGAGGGAGCAAAAGCCGGGTACAAAAATCTGCTCTGTAGAAATCATTTCGACCTGCAAAACGCTCCCGGGTTTGCGTAACATTTATCATGGGGGGGTCGGGCGGTGTCCTTCCGGTGCCAGCAAAACGTTTAATGCGGGTAAGCGCCGTCGGAAATTTTCTCCGTGACTGGTTGGTTACAAGCCACAACGTATCAATGTACCCACGCGACCCCCCCAAGGCCCCTCCCATTTCTAAGCCGGATTTGTGTAGTTTTACGGGGTGATTGGAGGGATTGTTCCGGATGTTCCGCTGAGGGGGGTCGCATGGGTACAAAATTGTGCAAGGGGAGAAATGGTTATAAAAAAGGTTTTCCACAGAGTAAATTAATCCGAACGAGGACGGCAAAATAAGCGCATCCGGTGAACAGGGTGCAAATCGCTTTTGAGTAAACACGGGTGACTATGTTCTGAATCAATAGCGGATCTGGAATATCCTGGTTTACCGCAATACCTGAAAAAAAAGAAAATTATTCTGCCGGCACGAACTTCGTGCCGTAGTGGATGATGCCGCTCTCGCCGTCGGTTGCGATCTTGCGGAAGACGCTTTTTACTTTCATGCCGATCTTCACCTGTTTCGGGTCGCAGATGATCTGGCTCGTCATCTGGGGGCCTTCATCCAGCTTGATGATCGCGAGCACGTACGGCCCGGGCGATGAGAACTGGTCGGGTGCGGTCTGGATGACCGTGTAGGTCACAACGGTACCCTTCCCGGAGAACTTGTGGTCAACGATCTTGCCGGTCCTGCGGCAGTCCGGGCAGAAGGTCCGCGGGGGGAAGAAGTGTCGTCCGCAGGTCTCGCATTTCGTTCCGATCAGGTTGTACCGCTGGGGGATCTTTCTCCAGAATCGTGCTACGGTCATCTTATACCCTCCCGAGAATGTGCACGGCAACCGTTGCACCGGTGCCGCCCACGTTGTGGGTCATGCCGATCTTCGCGTTCTCCACCTGCCGCCTGCCCGCGTCGCCGCGGAGCTGCTGGACGATCTCGTACACCTGCTTGATGCCGGTCGCTCCGACCGGGTGGCCGCAGGACTTGAGCCCGCCGCTCGTGTTGACCGGGATCTTCCCGCCAAGAGCGGTCTCGCCATCAGCGGTGAACTTCCCGGCCGTGCCTTTCTTGCAGAACCCGAGATCCTCGATTGCACAGATCTCGGCAATCGAGAAGCAGTCATGGACTTCGACCATGTTGATGTCCTTGTGGGTGAGCTTGGCCATCTTGAAGGCCCGCTGCCCTGCGGCAACGGTTGCATCAAGGGTCGAGATGTCGCGCCGGTCATGGAGAGCAATGGAGTCGCTGGCCTGTGCCGTTGCGAGCACTTTTATCGGCGTGTCCGTGAACTCCTTTGCCCGCTCGAGCGGGGCTACGATAACGGCTGCCGCACCATCGGTGATGGGCGAGCAGTCGAAGAGCCGGAGGGGTTCTGCTACCATGGTCGACTTCAGCACGGTATCGAGCGTGATCTCCGACGGGAACTGGGCAATGGGGTTGCGGGCACCGTTGAAGTGGTTCTTCACGGCAACGTGTGCCAGCTGCTCGCGGGTCATGTGGTATTTGTGCATGTAGTCGTTTGCGATCATCGCGTAGAGGCCGGGGAATGTCGCGCCTACGAATCCTTCCCACTCGCGGTCAGCAGCGCCGGTAAGGGCGTCCGTGCTCGCGCCGGGCTCGACATCGGTCATCTTCTCGACACCGGCTGCCACGACAATATCTTCCATGCCGCTTGCAACTGCGATGACTGCCTGCCGGAAGGCGAGGCCTCCCGAGGCGCAGGCAGCCTCGACACGTGTCGAGGGGATGTGGCGGGTTGCCATACCGGCATAGTCAGCGATAAGCGCCCCGATGTGCTCCTGCTCGACAAACCGGCCTGCACTCATGTTGCCGACGTACATTGCATCGATCTTCTCGCCCGATATCTGGGCGTCCTCGATGGCGAGCGCTCCTGCTTCGACGAAGAGGTCGCGGAACGATCTGTCCCAGTGCTCGCCGAATTTCGTGCACCCGATCCCGATAACTGCTACGTCTCTCATGCCTGCATCACCAGTTTCCCCTTGTGTTTCGCATATCGTGCATAATCCAGGTAGATGGGATCCTTGAGCTGTTTCTCTACTCCGGGTGCCGCATCGCGGTTGATCCTGGTCTTGATGGCATCGGTCACTTCGATGTCGAACGCGTCGCTGCCGGCACCGGAGCCGAACGAGCAGACAAAGATGGTGTCGCCCGGCTTTGCCATGTCGAGGGTTGCCGCAAGCCCGATGGGGGATGCGCCCGAGTAGGTGTTCCCGAGGCGCGGGACAACGAGGCCCGGCTTGATCTGCTCAGACGTGAAGCCGAGGTCCTTTGCCACTTTCTGCGGGAACTTGGCGTTGGGTTGGTGGAAGACCGCGTAGGTGAAGTCCTTCGGGGTCTTCTTCGTCTGCTCCAGGAGAAGTCGGCTTGCGCCCTTCACGTGCTTGAAGTACCCGGGGTCTCCGGTAAACCGGCCGCCGTGGCGGGGATAGTCCTGCCCCTCCCGGCGCCAGAAGTCCGGCGTGTCGCTCGTGAACGAAGCCGTGTGGTGGATGATTGCGATCGGATCATCGTTTCCGATGATGAATGCCGCTCCGCCCGCTGCCGCGGTGTACTCGAGCGCATCGCCCGGTGCACCCTGCGAGACATCGGACCCGATGGCAACCCCGTACTTCACCATGCCGCTCTTGACAAGACCCATGCAGGTCTGGATAGCAGCGGTTCCCGCTTTGCAGGCAAATTCGTAGTCGGCTGCCGTCATATTCGGGGTGGCTCCTATCGCTTCCCCGACCGTGCAGGCCGTAGGCTTCACCGCATAGGGGTGCGACTCGCTGCCTACGTACACGGCCCCGATCTCAGCGGGGTCGATCTTCCGGCGCAGCAGCGCATTGCGTGCTGCTTCGACGGCGATCGTTGCTGCGTCCTCGTCCATGTCGGGAACGGACTTTTCAAAAACGCCCAGGCCGCCCGTGATGTCGGAAGCGTTGCCGCCCCAGACCCGTGCGATCTCCTCGACCTTGATGCGGTATCTCGGTATGTATGTACCGTAGGTAATTATGCCTACCATTCTTTCTCCCTCAGAGTACTCACGATTTTGTCAATATCCATGCCCGTGCACAGGATGGTGATGCGATCCCGTTCTGCCATCTTCTCCACGATGGGGTGGACGTCTGCCGGCTCGATGCCCTGCAGCACCACGCAGCGTGGCTTGAACGGCGTTACGCGGATCGCAACCATCGGTGATTTCCCGGTCGAGACGTTGGTGAAGACCAGCGCCCGTTCGGTGCTCCAGCCGTAAATGCGGTTGAACTCATCGGATGAGAGTTGCATGATCGCATTGAGGCTGTTGACCACCGTATAGCCGAAGATGACTTTGTCCATAGACCCGCAGAGCAGCGTACAGCCAATCGCGTCGGTAAACTCCTTGAGCGGGATTGCGGTCTCGTACTCGTGGAGGTCGTAGATCACGTCATCATCGACATTCGAGAAGAGCATGGTTGAGAATTTGTGAATGTGTGCACCGCCGGTCTCCTCGTCAATGGCAAGGAGGGTGTCGACAATCTTGCCGACAACAGCGGTGCCGGGACTTTTTCGTCTGCCACTCTCGTAATCGCTGATGACAGACGGAGATACACCAAGACGATCCGAGAGGACGCCAGGGGCTATCTCGAAGTTCATGCGCCATTTCTTGAGCGCGTGTCCCGGTGAGTCCGACAGCGTGATCTCGCCTGCCATCTTCTCGGCAAGCTGGCTCCGCAATCCGGATTTCATGCTCAATACCAATGATGCGGGGGATTATAAAATTAACGAACAGCTCTTCGACAGAGAACGAAATACGACGGAGGCACGGACGGAAGGCAACCCATAAATAATAAGCATCTCAATTTTGATAAGCATGATACCAGCTGAGGATCTCCAGTGCCTCAAGGCGATCGCGCTGCGGGGCGGGTGCAGTGGTCCCATATTCGTCTCCACTCAAAGTATCGGCGAGATGCTTGCGATAAGCCAGCAGACTGCCTCGCGAAGGCTCAAGAGCCTCGAGACTGCCGGGCTCATCTCGCGGACACTGGTTGCCGACGGGCAGCACGTGACGGTGACCAAATCCGGTGAAGATGTACTGAAAAAGGAGTACCAGGAGTATTGCCGGATCTTTTCCGAGGGTGGCAAAACCTATCAGCTGAGTGGTTCCGTGGTCAGCGGAATCGGCGAAGGAAAGTACTACATGAGTCTTGGTCCCTACAAGGAGCAGTTCAGTACCGTTCTCGGGTTCGAGCCGTACCCCGGCACGCTCAACATCAAGCTCTCCCCTTCCAGCGTTACGGTCAGGAAGAAGATCGATGCCCTTGACTGGACCCGGATCAAGGGGTTCTCTACCGATGGCCGGACGTTTGGCGACGCCCGTTGCATCCCGTGCCGGATCGGCACGATCAAATGCGGTATCGTTGTCCCCGGCCGGACCCATTACCCCGATGACCTCCTTGAAGTTATCGCTCCCATCGCCCTGCGCCGGAAGCTGGGTGTTGAGGATAACGACAGTATCAATGTAGAGGTGGGGCAGTGATAGAGGACGCCCTGCAGGCGCTCCGCGACGGCAAGTTCATCCTGCTCTATGATTTCGATGACCGGGAAGGCGAGACGGATTTTGCAATACGATCCGATGCGGTAACGCCAAAGCATATCGTCCAGATGCGCAAGGACGGCGGGGGTCTTATCTGCACGGCCGTGCACCCGGCCGCAGCCCGGCGACTCGGCCTGCCGTTCGCAAGCGATGCCCTCCGGGCCATTGCCGTTGCCGAACGGGAAGGCGACATCCCGTACGACCGGAAGAATCACTCGTCGTTCTCGCTCTGGGTCAACCACCGCAACACGTTCACCGGTATCACCGACCGGGACCGTACCCTGACCGTCAACGCGATCGCCGAGCAGGTAAAGCGGGCACTCAATGGCGGGGATGTCAGTTTCCACGAGATCTTCCGCACCCCCGGCCACATGGCACTCCTGCGGGCAGCCGACGGCCTGCTCGATCAGCGCCGGGGCCAGACCGAACTCTCGGTCGCAATGGCGGAGATGGCGGGAGTCACGCCCGCGATCACCATCTGCGAGATGCTTGACGATGAGTCCGGTTATGCTCTCTCAAAAGCGGATGCAAAACTTTATGCCCGGAAGCACGGGCTTGTCTTTGTCGAGGGGCCCGAAGTGCTGGAACGCTGGGAAGCGGAGAAGACATCATCTTCCCGCTGATCGCGGGACCCTTGATATCTATATCATTTCCGCGTGTCTGTTTTTCCTGAAGGGATGGATGCTGGCCATCTCCTTTTGGATTTTGTAATATAACCGGGAGAGTATCCCCTCCTGGTAATTGCGGTTCTCGAACCCTCCATCCCCTGCGGGAGCAGGCAAGATCTAAAAAAAGAATTCTGTCGGGGTCCGGAGATCAGGTCTCCATGGGGGTCTGGGTATCCGGGTGTTTGCCTGTTTTTCTTTTGTCAAGCCATTCGCCCAGCTGGCCGACAAGGGCGAGCACCGCCGGCATGATGAAGATTGCCCCGATAAGGGAGAACCCCACGGCGATCAGGGTTGAGATGCCGAAATTGCTGATGATGGGGAATGTGGCAAGGCAGAGTGCGGAGAACCCGAAGAATGTGGCAAGACCCGAGACGGTGATGGCCGTGCCGATCTTCTGGACACTCTCCTGGATTGCGGCAATCGGATCGTGCAGCCGCTCTTCCTCTTCTGCGTACCGCTCCATCACCAGGATGGTGTACTCTGCCGCTACACCGATGGTCATCGATCCCAGGGTTGCCGTGAGCGGGTTATACGTAAGGCCGATGATGTACATCATCACCGCGTTCCACCCGACAACGAAAATGATCGGGATGATCGGTGATACCGCGTGCAGGTGCCGGTAGACGATAATCAGGAAGGCAAAGACAAAGATGAACCCGAGGATCGTCATGGTATCCTTCGAATCTGACATTGCCTTCAACAGCGTGGTCATAACCTCGAAGTTCCCTGCAGGTTCAACGGATATCCCGACCGGTGGTTCGAGGAATGCGATATCCTTCTTCACCTGCTCTTTGAGCGTGTTCTGCTGGGTCATCGAGAGGTCCCCGGTGCTGAACCGGATGGTCCCGCACATCGGGTCGCTGAGAACTGACTTCCGCGTATCTTCCGGAATCTTTCCGATGACGGTGTCGAGCTGGGCCTGGGTCTCCGGCATCACGCCGCCGTTGTACTGGAGGATATAGGTGACGATGCTTGTGGATCCGGTTATCTCGGTATGGTGAGACTGCTCGTAATCCTGGAACTCCTTGATCCACCGGACGGTATCGAGATCCGTTACCCGGGATCCCTGGACGAGCAGGTCTGCCGTACTGGTTGCCCCGATGATACGGGTAACTTTGTCCATGTTGATCTTGGCCGGCATATCCGAGGGAACAAACGCGTTCTCGTCAGAACTGACCGGGATGGTCGCGTCGATCTGGAAGCCGACCAAGGCAATGCAGCCGGCTATCAGGAGAACCGGGATTGGGTTCTTTGCGATCTTGACCGATGTATCGGTCAGGAACTGGCCATATGAGAAGGATCTCTTCTTCCCGCTTCCTGTTTTCGCACTGTCGATGATCGAATCGCACGCACCGGTCCCTGTTGCATAACAGACCTGTGCTTTTTGCGGTTTGGGCTTGTAGTTCACCAGGAGGGCGATTGTGGGCATGCCGATGCAGGACACCCAGAAACAGGTGTTGATCCCGATGATGGACACAATGCCAAACGAGCGGATCATCGGGACCGTCGAGACATACATGGCTACAAATCCCATGGATGTGGCGAGCATAGCGTAGAAGACCGCAGGGCCGGTGCGGGTCACGGTCATAAAGACCGCATCATCGAGCGATCCTTTCCTTGCCTCCTCGTCAAACCGGGCATGGAACTGGATCGCATAATCGATCCCAAGGCCGATCAGGACCGGGAAGGCACCGATCACCGCCATATTCAGGTTGATACCGGCAATTCCCATCAGGCCAAGCGAGGTCACAAGACCGATTGCCACGAGAAGGACCGGCATGAACCGGTGACGGACATAGGAGAACAGGATCCCCATCGTGATGATCATCAGGATCATCGCCCCGCCAATCAGGATCCCCATGTTGCTCGTGAGCCCTGCGCTCATCTGTTGTGAGAACGCAGGCGAACCGGAAATTTCAACTTTTACTCCCGGCGGTGCTTTGGATGAGTCCACTACCGATCCTACGTTGTTCAGAACGGATTTCTGGACCTTTTCGGATAACCCTGGTGTGAGTTTGAGCTGGACGAGGGTCAGTACGTTCGATGGATACAGCACGGCGCGGGTGCTCTCGGGAAGCGAATTGACGATGCGCTCCGTCTCCGCCCTTGAAGTGGGGAGTGTTCCCCCGTTGTACGTCCTGAGGACATCGGTTATACTCTGTACGCTCTTGACATTCTGTTGCTGCTTGAGGTTCTTCTCAAGAGTATCTATATAGGAAAGAACTTCAGGGCTGAGCGGATCGCCTGCCTCGACGATGAAGATGATCGTATCCGATTTGAATTCCTCGTTGTATTTCTGCTCGATGGCGCCTGCGGCGGAGTTCTTGTCAACGTAGGTTTCCCACCCAGTCTGCATGCTGAGCATGGTCATGCCGTAGATGCCGACACAGAACAGGGCAAGAACGAAGACCGCAACCAGTTTCGGCCGCTTGATAATGGTATGTGCAATACCTTCGAAGATCCTGCTGATCACTGGACGCTCACCTCCCGTTTATGTACCTTGGGTACAACTTCTGTATGCCGCACCTCAGAAAACCTGCCGCAGCAGGAAAACGAGGGAACCCGAACCTGTGGATCCATAACGGATATCACCTCATTTTCCGTGCACGGTAATTGTGCCACAATACAACTCCTGCCCCAACTATTGCAATGATACCGATAAAAATGAGCAGGTTTACGGTGATCCCCGTTCCCGCCGGCACCACCCGGATGGTTACCGGGATGGTGTCCGATTCCTGGCTGGTATCAAGAGCATCGCGGTACCGGATCTTGCTGTCGAATGTGTAATTTTTTACTTCTGCCGAGCTGTCGGCCTGGATCTCGTAGGTTCCCGTTGCCGACTCTCCGGGCCTGATATCCCCGAGGTAGGCTGTGTTGCTCCCGGATGTTATCGGGTCATAGACGGTAAGCCTGGCCTGGGCATGGTATATCGTTGCAATCCCGTCGTTCCGGTAGGTGACTGCAATTGTGCTTCCGGATCCCTGTGCAAGCGTGGGCACCGGGGAGATGACGGTGAACCCGGGTTTTCCATATACCGGAATCCCTACGGTGGTCAACCGGGTCGTGACAATGGCTCCTTCCTTGTTGGTGTAGGTGACGGCAACATCCAGCGGGTACGTTTTATTCAGTGCATCTTTTCCAACCGATACTTTGTACCTGCACTCCGCTACGCCGCCGCGGGGGAAATCCCCGAGAAAGACCGTCCCGTCTGTCGGTATTACCGGGCTGTTCCCGTTCCGGATGATCTTTGCCGTGGCCATCCGGCCTGCTTCCGGACCGGCATTCTGGATCTTCATGGAAATGTACCCCTCCGAACCTGATGCAATCAGTTCGGGTGTCAGCTCCACGACTTCGATCTTCACCTGCGGTTTGATCCTGATGGTTAAGGGAATGGTCTTTTCTTCGGTGTTATAGGTGAACTGGAAGGTATCCCCGGCCTCCTGTACAATTGGCTTCAGATACTTGTACCTGATCGTGAGCGGCAGCTGGTATTCTCCGGTTGTTGCATTGTCCGTGATCTTGGCAACGAAGTTTACCGCCACCGGCTTTCCGGTTCCCTGGATGTCCCCGAGCATCTGCGGATCGGTCTTGATGATAATATCGTTGTTTCCGGATGCCAGCCCGACATTCACCAGTTTGGCGGTTGACGGGAGATCCTCGGGATCGATGGTTCCCCAGTTGAGCTGTTTGAGCTCATTCAGGCCGGTATTCTTGACCAGGACCTGTATGGTTGCATTCTGCCCCGGGACATATTCATTGACTCCGCTGATGGATGCGGAAAAGACCGGGCTTCCTTCTGTATATTTTGTTGCAGCAAAGACCGGTGCAACAATCGCGCTGCATATCATCAGGGCGACAAGTGCGATGGCTGCGTGGTGATGCCACGGGAGACTGGTATTTGTCATCTGCAAGCCCTCACTGGAGTCTCTTCTTCCGGTAGATGAGATACCCTATTGCAACAACGATGATCGCAATGAGCCCGAGGAGCAGCGGGCTGCCAAGCAGCTGGGAGACTATGCTTTTGCCCTCACTGACGTTCACGGTAACCTTGATGGGATCCGAGGTCACGGAATTGTCCAGGGCGTCGCGGTACTTCACTTCGGAATCGATTCCGTACTCTTTGATAGATGCCGTCTTGTCAGCGGTCACGAGGAACGAGGCGGTCTTGGTCACTCCTGGCGCTATATCTCCGAGATATGCGGAATCATCGTTGCTGGTGAAGGGATCCACCATGCTTACCCGGGCCTGGGCCTCGTATGCAGTTGCCCCGCCGGTATTGGTATACCGGACCGTTATCACTTTCTTCTGTCCCGGTGCAATGGGTTCGGGATCTGCAACAGCCAAAAACTCGATCTTCTTTCCAACGGGAATCCCGATGGTCTCGATATTCGAGGAGACGGTATCCCCGTTGTGGTCTTCGTACTTTACCACGAGATCGAGCGGATAGGTCTGGGCTTCTGCGGCTTTATCAACCGTTGCCTTGAACGTGCAGTTTACTGTTCCGCCCGAGGCAAAATCCCCGACATACACGCGGCTTTCGGTGGGGATGACCGGGCTCTGGTCGTTTCTTACAATGGTTACAATGGCTTTTGTTGCATTTTCATGCCCGATATTTTTTACAAGAAGCCGGATGTATCCTTCTGTACCTGCATTCATGCTCTGGACATCGGTCGAGATGACCTTGGTCCTGACATCTGGTTTGATGTTGATGGGTATTGTCCGGGTCTCGGTTTTTGTCTTGTAGGAATATTCGATGGTGTCCACGCCGTACTGGTAGGCATCATACATGTACGTGTAGTTGAGAACAACAGGAATGTTATATGTCCCGGCGGGAGTGTCTGATGGAATCCGTACGGTAAACGTACCCGTGGCGGTGCTGCTCGCCTTGAGATCCCCGAGCACCTGGGGATCTGATTTGATGATAAAGGGGCTGTTGCCGGGTTCAAGAGTTACGGTGAGAAATTTTGCCGTATTTGCCAGGTCATCGCGATCAACAATGCTGGACTTTGAGATCTTGAACTCGTTGAGCCCGGTATTTTTCACCACAACCGGGAGCTTGACGTCCTGGCCTGGTGCAAATTCATTTGTCCCGGAGAGCGATGCCGAAAGTACGGGACTGCCCGCCATATACTGATCCCCGGCATATGCAGGGCTTACAAAAATACACGCAATTGCAATGCCGGCGAGGATCAAAACGGCAAGGATCTGGTTATTGTGATATCGCGCCGGTATCCTGAGTGCGCGATCCTTATTGAACTGAGCTCTTTTGAAGGCCATCATATAAACTCACGATTTACCCTTTGTGAGTATACATGTTGCCTTAAATTTTATTTAAATTTTATCCTTATGGACTATACATATTTATCAGAAATTAAACATGGATCGTGCGAGTGGATCGTTGTATCCGGGTATGCCGATCCACGGTTTTTCATCGGATCATCACAGGCCGGATGAGATCGTATCCGATTTTATGAGAAGATTGCATTCAACAATCAAAAAAGGATTGGACCTGAACAATAGCCGGATTATGATGGTGGGTGATCACTCATCCTATGATCCGGATGGCCCCATAACCTGCAATGGACAAGCCGCATGAAAGAGATCCGGTGCACGGTACAAGCCGAGTTCCGCTGCCTGTCCGAAACGGACATAGTAAAAAAAAGTGCAGTATCAGATGGTGATCTGCGCCAGCGCATCGTAGGCCATCTTCCGGAACACGGCGGGATCGATGGTGGGATACTGCTCTTTTGCCTTTATCACATCGGGTGCAGTTCCCGCGGTACAGTTATCGATCCGGTCCAGGGTCCGCTCGGCAGCATCCAGCACCCAGAGATCCCGGGTCTCCTTGTCCACGACTGTTATCGATTCTACCCGGACGGAAACAAGATACGACCCATCCGGTTTCTGGTACAGGTTGGGCTTTCCGATTACGGCAACAAACGCGGGCGTCTCGATCTTGGCGAGCTGCTGCATTGCCTCGGGCTGGTAACTTCCGGCCATAACAAAGAACGTGCCGCTCGGGTCAACGACTCTTCCCCGGTAGAAGACGTTCTGTTCTCCCTGCCGCTGCTTCTCGGTCAGGGTTCCGACCAGGAAGATCCGGTTGCAGCGCTCCCCGGTGGGCAGAAGTGCGAAGGTCGGGCTCTTCTCGTCCTCGCCATCCTTGAACTGGTACCGGCATTCCCGGAGTTCGCCGGCAAAGACCCGACGGGCCGGTTCGCGCTCGAACGAACCTTCCCTGCGCCCCATCTCGCTGCTGTTCATACTCATGATGCACCCCCGGCCCGGTTCAGCAGCCGGGTGTGTTCCGTACTCTCAAACCGCGAGTTTTCGCACCTGTTCACGAGCAGGCGGCCATCGATCTCGCGGCCATGGCAGGTGATGTACCGGCCAAGCACTTTCTCGCGCATCTGGAGAAAGACCTCGTCCATGCCCAGCGGGTTGTTCTCCGCGATCTCCTTTGCCGCTTCAAGATTGATCCCTGTCAGGGCTTCAACGGCATCCCGCTGGAGCAGGATGCTGTGGGTTTTTATCCCGTCGTCGAGCCATCCCTTGATCCGCAGGTCATACACGAACTTGGGCTGGATCTCGTGAATCGGGCAGTAGTTCTGACGCGAGAGGGCGCGGTTGCATCCCTCGACCGGACAGCGCTTGATGATACCGGAACCCGGGGCGATATGCACGACCGAACCCCGGAACGCTGCCTCCCCCCCGCTCACGGGGATGTCGCCTTCTTCCTGGAGGACCGTTGCCGGGTTCAGGTTCAGCGAGAGGCGCCCGTTGAATTCGTCGACCTGTGCGTAAAAGACATTGTACACTGCCCCGACCGCAAGGGTCTCTTTGCCGGGTTCTTTCCAGATAACGAACTTGACCGTCCCGGTCTCGTCGCCGATGAGTCCCGACTGGAGCATCCGCTCGTGGGTGGTATCCCATTCCTGGACAACCTTTCCCCGGATACTGGCGATCCCCTTGCGCAGATCTTTTATCGGCGCCGGGGCCGGGATCAGGGCCCGGTCTTCCCCGATCTCCTTTATGGTTGTGCCGGAGTGGATCTTCAGGTTCGGGATATCCCGGTACTCGTCCACAACGGCCGACTCGATCCGGTACCAGGTTCCCTCGGCCATGACCGGTGCACTCGCCTTGGCCCAGGCAACGAACCGGATCGCCCCGGACTCATCGGCAATGATCCCGCTCTGGGCGATTGCGGGGGAGACCGGCGGCGAGAGCGAGACCACCTTTCCCTCGATCGTCACCCATTCGCCGGATGCGGCCTCTGCAATCTTCCGCTCTTCTGTCCCGCTGCCGGTTTTGGCCGGCCCGCCGGATCCCCCAAGGGGGATGTTGAACTCCTTTGCCAGTTCGTTTGTCACCGTCCGCTCAGCCTCGGAGGGCTGGACGCCGAATTCCTGCACGAGCCGGCGGAGCTTGCTCTCGATCTTTTGGAGATCGGGCGTCTGTCCGCTTTTTGAAACCTTTCGGGAGATTCTGTCTGCTGCTTCGGAAAAATCCATCTCTTACATCTCCAGTGTTAGTCCGGTTTTACCCGGATTATATAGGGTGACCATGCATAGTGAAAGTGTCGCATCGGATGGCCCGTCGCCGCTATGGTGAGGTTTATGTACCCAAACGATGACTTAGATGATACTATGTCTGAAATAACCGCTGACAGTACGATCTATGATCTTCTCAAGGCCAAGCCCGAAGCCACAGAAGCCCTCTTCAAGTTCGGTATGGGCTGTGTCGGGTGTGCTATTGCAAGGGGCGAGACCATCCGGGAAGCTGCCGAAGCTCACGGTATCCCGCTGCCCGAGCTCCTCAAAGCGCTTGACATCAAAGAGTAAAACAAAATAGATCGTTCAATCTCTCTTTTTTGCCGCTGAAACGAGTTTCAGCTCCCCGAGCAGTGCTCCCGGGTACTTTTTCAGATAACCGGCAGTCTCCGTCTCGTGAAGGAGTGTGCACGTTGCGCAGTTCCAGACTTTTCCCCCGCTGGCACTTTCGACCCACTGCCCGAGGCTCTCGTCCCTGCAAGGGTAGAACGGGCAGTAACAGAAGTCGCAGGCCTGGCCCGGGAAATGACACGGATAGTAGGGGCATTTTTCCGGCACCCACTCGATCCAGTGCCCGCCTTTGAACCTGCTGTAAATGAAAAAAGCCGGCCGGCTGGCTGCAATGCCTGAATCGTGCCGGCGGAGGGCTTCCGGAAGACCGTAAGCGATGGCCTCGCGGATTCTCATTCCCGGGGCAGTATCCCGGCCGGCTGCCTGGTGGCGGGTGTCGCCTTCGCAGGCAATGATCACGCCATCCGCCGGTGTTCCTGATGCAGGGAGATCGAGCGCCCGGAGAGCTTCCGTCTTGGCCTCGGTTGTAATCATGACGGCTTCCAGAAGCGCTGCATCATCGAAGCCTTCTGTGCTCGTGACAATGATGCTGATGCCCCCCGATCCCGCCGGGGGCTCGCGGCGGATGCCGGCTGCGATAAAGACCGTGATGAAATCGTACTGGAGGATACAGAACTGGCTTGCGGGAACCGGTGACAGGAATCCGGTATATTCGGATCCCAGGCCGGCCCGGGCTGCCGCTCTCCCAAGGACCTTGTCCGGATCTTCACCGGTGCTCAAGGCGGGATCCGTTGTATGGTAAAGAATGGCCGGTACGGAACGGATTCCCCCGCAGATGCCGGTGCTTGCAGCGCGGAACGATCCGCGGATGAAAAGAGTATTGTTGTCGGTATAATATCTCATGCAACCGAGTAGCGCATACGGTCTTTGAGTTCCTGCTGTTTGCCTGCATTCCAGCCGGAAACGTCCTGCAGGTACCCGGTGACCCGGCTGACCTGCACAACATCGTGCGAACCGCATTCGGGACAGACGGCCTGGCCGCAGAGCGGACAGTACTCGATACCCGAGATGATCTCGTGGGTGCAGTGGCAGTGGTCGAGCGGACACATCACTTCCAGGTGCGTCTCCCCGCAGTTGGGGCAGGGGTTCTGGTCAACAATGAGGTGGCAGGTGTGGCACTTGAATTTACGGTCCTTTTCAGGAATATCCTCGAGTTTCTTGTATTTGTCAGCAAGTGTCCGTTGTTCCGCCGTCCAATCCATACTATAACATCGTGCAGGTCATTAATAAATATTTAGAACCTGCAGGTTCGATGAACTGCGATTTCATCCACTTAAAAGCGCGTATATGCCGATCTGGCCGCAAAAACCCGTCATTTAAATATAGCAATAAAATCAGGGTGATATCTGGGGCTGATTTTCATAACAGAGTTGGAAATTGAGGATCAGATCCGGAGAAAAATATATACGCCACCAGCCGGTTGGCACCGGAATCCCGGTCGGATCCCCAGGATGCACGCGGATTATTTCCCGGATCGTACCCGGGCAAACCCGCTGGCCGCTGCGCCCGGGTCCACTGCCTCGTAGATTGCCCGACCCACGATGATGCCGTCGACGATCGATGCGATCGCTGCCGCATCTCCCCCCTGAGCGCCGACCCCGGGTGAGAGGATCTTCCGGGATCCCACGATCTTCCGGAGTTCCCGCACCCGCTCCGGCCGGGTTGCCGGCGCTATGATCCCGTCGGCCCCGCACTCCATGGCCAGGTGGGCGATCTTTTCTGCGGCACCCCCGTGGAAGAATCCGGTTGCCCCCGGGTGGCTCATCTCGGCCACGACAAAGCAGGCCCCCCCGTAATCGAGCGAGACATCCACGCAGGCCTGGACCGAGTCTTTGCCGGTGAACCCATGACAGATGATCGAGGCAAACCCGGCATCAAAGACCTGTTCGGCAATGAGCCGGTTGGTGTTGGGGATGTCGGCCACCTTGAAATCGGCGATGAGCGGGAGATCGAACTCCTCCATGTCCCGGGCAATGGCAAGCCCTGAGGTGAGGATGAGCGGGTAGCCGAGCTTTATTGCATCGATATGGGGAGCGCAGGCCTTCGCAATCGCTATAGCTCTTTTCTTCTCGGTTGCATCGAGGGCAAGGATCAGGTCAGTCATGCTGCAGCCGCTCCATTACTGCAGCAACGAGAACCGGGAGCGTGATCGTTGCATCCCCGTACACCGTGACTGCCTGGGCCTCCTCGGTAATCTTGCCCCATGACCGGGCCTCGTCCAGCGTTGCGCCCGAGAGCCCGCCGAGATCCGGGCGGTCGCCGGTCAGCTGTACCGCGTAACTGAACCCGTTCGGGGTCATGAGCATGCTCTGGAGGATGAAGTTCTTCGGGACGCCTCCCCCGACCAGGAACGCCCCGGCTTTCTTGATGTTGAAGCAGCGGTCCATAAGGGCCGGCATATCGGCAAATGCATCGACCGTCACTTTGTTTGTCTGGGAGAAGAGCCAGTACTGGAGCCCGATCATCGAATCCTGCACTGCGGGGTTATAGACCGGTACATTGTTCCGGGCAGCGGTGTGCAGGATGCCGGACTTCGTGTGTTTCCCGATATGGGCAAGGAGTCCCGAGATCGAGATGGAACTGCCGGGCTCGAGTTCCCCGAAGACGCCCTGCATGAACTCCTCGAAATGCTCGAACGCCTCGTTGGGGAGATAAACGTCATAGATACGGTTGATCTCATCGTGGCGGAGCTCGATATCATTGCAAAAGGCAGTACCATGAAAATGCCGGCAACCGATAGCCTCGATGATATCGTGGGTGAGGTTTGCGCCGGTTGATACGAGCACATCGATGTGTTTTGCCCGGATCAGATCGGAAACTATCCCGCCCATTCCCGCAGGCACCATGGCCCCGGCAAGTCCGAAGAACCGGATGGTCTCCGGATCCCGGAGCATCTGTTCGTAGATGTCTGCTGCCCGGGACAGGGATCCGCCGTTGTATGCCCCGGCCTCCCCCATGGCCCTGACCAGTTCGTTGACCGTCATGCCCGGCTTGACATGGAGCTGGGTGACCGGTTCATCGCATGGACGTGTCATGATTCTCCCCCAATAGTGCCGGTATATTGGCTGTCCGGCCTGATAACTGTGTTTGGATCCCGGCACTCCGGGTCCGGGATGGAAAAAAAGGATCCTGTATGCGGGCTATTCCAGTTCAAGTTCCCGCCGTGCGTCATTGAGCTGCCTCTGCTGGTCGGCGCTGAGGCGCGGGTACTCGAGCCTGAGCCCCCCGATCGCGGCTGCAGCCGCCTCGGCAACAAAGGTCCTTGCAACCCACTTGTAATCCGCGGGCACGACAAACCACGGGGCATAGTCGGTCGATGTTGCCGAGAGCATGGCTTCGTATGCGCTTATGTATTTGTTCCAGTACTGCCGCTCGGCAAGATCGTCGGCCGAGAATTTCCAGCATTTCTCCGGGTGATCGAGCCGGTCAAGAAGGCGCCGTCTCTGCTCATCTTTCGAGATGTGAAGGAAGAACTTGAGGATGACTGTACCGTTCCTGACCAGGTGCTTCTCAAAGGAATTGATGTCCTTGTACCGGGCATCCCAGAACCCGCCGGAATCCGGTCCGATCTTTTTGGGGAGGGTCTCCATGCGCTCCGGGTGGACCCGGATCACCAGCACATCCTCGTAATAGGATCGGTTGAAGATACCGATCATCCCCCTCCTGGGGAGCACCTGGGAGTAACGCCAGAGGAAATCATGGGCGTGCTCCTCGCTGCTCGGGACCTTGAAGCTGTGCACGGCACACCCCTGGGGATTCACACCGGACATAACATGTCGGATCGTGCCGTCCTTGCCTGACGTGTCCATACCCTGGAGGATGATGAGCAGGCTGTACTGCTGGGAAGCAGCAAAGAGCTCCTGGGCTGCGGCAAGGGAAGCCCGGTCCTTCTCGAGCATCTCCGTTAAGAGATCTTTTGCCTGGCCCTGGCTCATCATCTTGAGGCGCTCGTTCTGTGCCCAGCCGGTATCGTATTTTTTCAGCTGTACCTTCTTTCCCGGTTTAACAACGAATGGTCTGATGTACTCATTCACTTCGGGTCCGTTCAGTTTCATGGAATTGATCCCGATGGACTCCGGGGTGATCGGGGGATCTGATCCTCCGGTCTTTCCAGCGCCATCTTTTTCCTATCCAGCCCTTGCATCGCGCTCTATAAAATACGATCGGCTCATTGAAACCGCCGGGCGGACTCCCGCCACAACGGGCTGCCGCAATTATCCGGGGGGATAAAAAAGGAATAGACTGTATCGGGGATCAGGCCGCTACAATCGTCTCGCCCTTGTGCATCAGAAGGCCGGTGATGAGGCTGATGATACCCAGGATCAGGCAGTAGATCCCGATGAGCAGGATGAGGACGAGCGATCCCTCTCCCGGGATCGGGGCAAACCCGATCAGGATGCCGAAGAGGACGGCGAAGAACCCGCTGACCCCCAGGAGGACCCGGAACGGCATCTCCTTGAGCGAGAACGCGATGACCAGTTCAGCAATACCGGTTATGATCGCCCAGGCAGCTATCAGGATGGTTAATGCCACGAACATCATGAACGGCGATACGAACATGAGGAGGGCAATGGCGACACCGATGATCGAGAGGATGAGTATCCCCCAGTGAACCTTGCCCGACTCGCTGATGGAGAGCGCACCGGTGATAATAGAGATGATCAACAGGAATATCCCGATGATGTAGGCAAAGACGGCCTGCATCCCCACCGGCAGCGTGAAGCAGAGGATCCCGATGATCAATGCAAAGATACCGCGGGCAAGCAGCCCGCCTTTTGTGAGAATTTCCACTTCCATAATGGATCAGGTTTGAATCAGCGCGGAATGCTATATAACCGTTATTATTTTCAGCGGCGAGACCCGTTACTTCGATAAAATCATCAATGATGGGATGGATGCAGGCTTCGGTAAGTGAAAAATATATCAGCAAACAGGTTTCAATCCGATACCGGAAAATCCCTGATTATGGTTTTTTAGTTCGGCAGTACTATTATTCCTGAGGGACGTCCCCGTCACACCATACCACAGGAGCTCGTGAGCGGGTCAGTGCCTGGGAGGAGGTTTCCATAACCGAAAAAGTCGCATATCTGGAGGGATTGAGAGGAATAGCATCATTTGTCGTCTATCTCGGTCACTTGTTCCCGCTCTTCATCGGGATCTCCATGATAAGCATCGCATTTGGAACCTGGCGCAGTTTTTCCGTTTGTATTTTTTTTGTACTGAGTGGATTTGTCCTTACGAGTGCATTTTTCAGCTCAGGCGGTCAGGAACGCCTCGTATCAGGAGCGGTCAGGAGATATATCCGACTTCTCGTCCCGATCGCGGCGGTTCTTTTCGTGATTTACATCTTCATCTGTCCTGGATTGAACGGGCTGGGGAACTTCACTGCGTTTGGAGAAATGATCTATCAGGTGTTCTGGGGTGTGTTTTTTCAGGGCCAGACCGCATTTACCCCTCTTGAAAACAATTATACGGGGACTCTGTGGACAATGACCGTCGAATTCATCGGGAGTTTTATTGTCTTTGCCTTTGCCTCCCTGTTCGGAAACCTTCGTAACCGGTGGATATTCTATATGGTTGCCATTCTCGTATTCCTGCAAACGTATTTTCTGGCGTTTATCCTTGGAATGGCCCTTGCAGATTTGTACACCGGCTCATCCCGGGAGAATTACCGGATCAAAAATACCCTTTCTGTGGTATGTATCGGGAGTATAGGGCTGTTTTTTGGTTCCTATACATTCCTCATTGCCGGCATGGGGAATCTCCGTAGCAACATTGAGAGTATGGCAACGGCCGCCTCTTCCGCACTTTCGTTTGGATACCCTTCACTTTTTCAGCAGGGGATAGCATCGATAACCGAGCTCCTCTACATCATCGGTGCTTTTCTCCTCCTGCTCTCGCTTCTGAATTCGCAATGGTTCCAGACCGTTTTGTCTGCAGGCATACCGGTGTTTCTGGGGAAAATCTCGTTCTCCCTTTACCTGATCCACATGACGGTGATTTTTATTTTCTCGTCAGTAATTTTCAGGCTGCTTTTCCAGCAGCCCTCGCTTGTTGCAGGGCTTTTCATGACCCTCCTCACAACACCGGTCCTGCTCGGTGTTTCCTACCTTATGTATAGATATGTTGATCAGCCAGGGATTGCACTCTCGAAATGGGTATATAACCGCTACTTTGTTGTACCATCACATGAGCAGGTTACGGAGCCCGGACCGTGATCTCCATCTCCGCGATCTTCCGGTACAGCTGCGCTGTCTTTGACTTTGTCCAGCGATCGAAGACGAGCGACTGGAACGGCTGCCAGATGGTCACCCAGCAGAAGATCACGAGCACCTGCTCGAGAACCTCCGCAAGTGCATCGCCCTTGAACTGCGAACAGATGGCAATGCCGATGAACGAAGGAATGCATACGGCGACCGTCAGCCGGATCTCCCGGAGCCCGACCCTTGCGGTAAGTTTCGAATCCCGCTGTACCTCCTCGGCCCGGAGCAGGAAATGTTTACGGATCGCGGAAGCGATCGCAGCCGGGCGGTCAGGGGTCAGATCGGACGCCGGGAGGAGGATCTCAATATGATCACAGAGCACGGCAGGCCCTTCTTTCTGCGCCGCCAGCACCTGACGAAAGATCTCGCTCTCGGCCCGGTCCGATAATTCACGGCCGCTCTCGGGCGTTGGATCATCCGCATCATAGAAATGAGAAATTGTCCGGAATGCTACCGGTGCACGGTTCATTTTCTTGTTGTCAGGTTTTGGCATTTCTCACATCCCATCATCCTTAATCGTGTTTCAGCCAGCCGAGATTGAAATAGACCCAGGCGGTCAGGATCATGACAAGACCCACGACAGTGACCATCTGCACGAGCGTTGCCGGCCAGGGGTTGCCGGCCAGGTTCATGCCAAGGAGCCCCCCGACGATAGCCGGGGCCATGGTGAGTGCGGTGAGTACCGCAAGGACCTTCATCACGTGGTTCATCGAGAACGAGGTCGTGTTCAGGTAGAAATCCACCATCCAGGTAAAGGAATCAGATGCATGCTGGGCATTATTTGCAAGCAGGGAACACCGGTCGATCAGGGAACGGAGCCTCCCCTCTTCCGGTGTTCCTTTGCCGGAGAGCTCCACGATCTTATCGGCGATCTCTTCAAGGGCCGTTTTCGTGTGGAGAAGCCCGGAGATTATCCGGGAGAGCGCCTTCTGGTCATTGTACATCATGGCAAGGAAATTCGGGGGAAGCCGGCTCATCGGCTGCACTTCGAGATATTCCAGCTGCTCCTCTGCTGCAAGGATAAGATCTTCGAGCGTGCCGAGTTCGTCCCTGACGATAAGATAGATGATGCCGGGGCCGGTGAGGGGGATCTTTTCGGCACCGGCTGCGGCAACCACCTTGTCCGGGACCGCAAGCTTCGAGCGGGAGAACGTCATCACGCCATCCTGGTCATAGGCTGCCAGGATGCCGTCCCAGGAGATCCGCCATGACATCCCGGTACCCGACTCCTGCACGATCCGGGGGATCTTGACAAAGACCGTGGTCAGGTTGCCGGCTATCTCCGCCCGGGTGTAGGCACGCTCCCGGAGTTTCACGTCAAGCGTGTAGGCAGGAACAGCGGTGATCCTGGAGAGGGTCTCGAAGTCGGACCGGCTCAGTCCTGAAAAATCGATCCACCGGCCCCGGTGATCGAGAGGCGTGGCAGTACTTGTTAGTGTTACGGGCTCCCATGCCGGCGGGGATGCGGCGAGGGGAAGGGACCGGACCTGCATCTTCTCCTCATGCTGCCCGCCGGCCTGGCCGGATGTTTTTCTCTCCAGGTGCCGGCTGACGGTCTTACCGCCCAGAAACAGGATCTGGACCGCCTGCATCACGCGGAGCACCCGGAAATACCGGGCAATGCCGTATCCCGAACCGATGACGAGAGCAATGGCCGGTACCACGAGGATGGCCAGGTACAGGATGTTCCACGGCGATGATACGTACCCCCACCGGTCTTCTGCAACGGCGAGCCGGCACGCGTACTCCAGGATGAAGAACAACCAGATCGCAACATCGAGGATGGCGAGGAACGACAAGAATGCCGGCGGGAGCCCGGTAAAATCCATGAGAACCAGGATGGGGATGAGCAGGAGCGCAAGGCCCCCCATCACCTGCTCGCAGAAGATGCCATCCACGGTCTGCCGCAACCGGCCCGCCCGCTCCTTTCTGCCCATCTCATCCCAGTCCTGCCATGGGGCAATGTGCATGCTAGTAGAATCCGTGTCCCAGGAACCAGGCAGCCCTTCGGGATCCTGATACGTTCTTTTTCTCTCTGGCATGGCAGGCATCGATGCTCCTTATGACACATCCGCAGTGGCCGGGATGGCTTGTGTGAACGATCGTCATCGCCCTTTCGATTTATAAATACCGCTGCATACTGCCTCCGGCTGCTCATGAGGAAGGGTTCTTATGGAGAAAAAATACAATTCCTTTCACTTGGTTCTGATAGGCATGAGTGAAAATTCTTCGTCCCAGAAAATGTCCCCTAAAGACCTGATGATAGTTATCGTCATCTCGCTTGGCTCGTTCATGGCCGGTCTCGATGCTACGATTGTCAACATCGCCCTTCCGGCGATCGCAAAATCGTTTGATGTATCAACGGTTGCCGTTTCCTGGGTACTCAATGCGTACCTGATCATCCTCGTCAGCCTGCTCCTTGCAGCATCCCGGCTCGGGGATATGAAAGGGTACCGGAACATTTTCCTCGGCGGATTTGCCCTCTTTACGCTCGGCTCGGCGCTCTGCGGCCTTTCTCCCACCCTGGATATCCTGATCCTCTCCCGCATGCTCCAGGCGATTGGCGGGGCGGTCATCTCGGCCCTCGGTGCGGTCATGGTCACCTCTTACCTGTCGGCCTCCCTCCGCGGCCAGGCTCTCGGGATCGTTGCCATGTTCACCATGCTCGGGGCGGCCCTTGGCCCGGTCATCGGGGGATTTCTTACGAGCTCCTTCTCCTGGCAGTACATCTTTCTCGTGAACCTGCCGGTGGGGATAGTCGCGATCATCCTTGGGATGCACTTCCTTCCCCGACGCGATCCCGTTGATCCGGAAGCAAAAATGGATCGCACCGGCATCGTGCTCGTTTTTGTCGCGCTCGGGACCCTTATCTTCGGGCTGACAACCCTTGAAGGGGCAGCTCCGCTCAACGGAGTAATGGCGCTCGTTGTCTCGGCAGTGTTCTGGATCCTGTTCATCTTACGGGAACGGAGCACAAAGGCGCCGCTCATCAACCTTGCCCTCTTCTCAAACCGCGGGTATGCGCTCCAGAACATCAACGTGATGCTGATCCAGATGGCGATGGCAGGTGTCATGATCATCATGCCGTTCTACCTGGAACTGGTTAAAAAGATCCCCGCGGGCGATGCCGGGACCATCCTGCTCGCCCTGCCCATCGGCATGATCCTCACGGCCCCCCTCTCCGGCAAGATCTCGGATGTGATCGGCACGAAAAAACCGATCATCACCGGCTTTGCCCTCTGTACGGTTGCCCTCTTCCTCCTCTCCGGCATCTCAGTCCACACGAGTGTGGGGCATATCGCCATCTACCTCTTCCTGCTGGGTGCCGGCACCGGGGTTGCCTTCTCGCCGCTGAACAGTGCGGTGATGGGCGAGTGCCCGGCCAAGGACCGGGGGTCGACAAGCGGCCTGGTCAAGATGATGACCAACCTCGGGTCCTCGCTCGGGGTTGCAACGGTGATGCTCGTTGCAACGGCAGCGGCAGGACCAAAGCTTGCCCATGGCTCTGTGCATTCACTGGCGGCAGCGGATCTTGCCGGTGCATTCGATGTCACGTTCCTCTTCTGCATGGCGCTCGAAGTGATCGGCATCATCCTCATGCTCGGCGTTGCGGCAAAAGTGCCCTCGGGCGAGAGCAGCGAACCGGGAATCGGGATATGAAAACCCGGGACCACGGCTTTTTTTATTTTTTTCACGTACGCACGTTTTCGCGTGAGGGCCAACCATTATGGATGCGATGCCAGCCGGTCTTTCCGGAATTCTGACATTGCACCATCTAAAAAAATGAAAACCGGACCCGGTTCCTTGACCCCCTGCCCGAACGTATAGTTATCTCCCTTCCTCTTCCAGCAGATTTTTGATATCGATCCAGATGATCAGCTCGTTCTTCTCTCTCTCCTGGAGCTTCACTTTCTTTTTGATGATACCAAGGATGGTGGAATTCTCGCTGCCCATGGATGCGGATGTATAATCCACCTGCGACTCCTCGAATGTGGCAACGGTTGTGACGTCATCGACCAGGATGCCGGTCTTGACCCGGGTGACGGTGCTGTCCAGGACGATGATGCGTGAATTGTCCTGGTTCTCCAGGCCGGCTTCCGGCAGGTTCAGCCGGTACCTGAGATCCACGATCGTGGTGATCTCGCCCCGGAGATCTATGATCCCCTTGATATAGGAGGGCACGTTCGGGAGCTTTGTTATGGTCGTGTACTCCACGACCTCCCTGACATCGAACAGGTTGATGGCAAACTGCTCGCTTCCCAGGGCAAAGACCACGACATGAATGGCTCCGTCCTTTTTTGCTGCTTTGGCCGGGGACTGTGCTCCACCCGCCCCCGCTGTTCTCTCTGCTGGTTCCGTAGTCATGCTCTCTCCTGTCCTTCAACGGTGGAATTCCTGCCCGCCCCGGTTCCCCCGAATAACCGGAGAACCGGATCCGACTGCCGCATCCCGTACCGAAAATCCGCTGTCTGGTGATTCTGTTGTTGTCACGGGACCTCTTTAACCATTGTATTTTGCGATACCCGGCCCGGAAAAGCGCGACAAAGATATCGCCGTACAGACAAATAGTACCCCGATGAAGGGAGAATCTGGATCCGGCAGGAATCTCTCCATGCCCCCGCCCGGCCAGCCGGCCGCTCTTCTCTCCTGCCTCCTATCAGCCCGCGATCGTCTTGCACGAAACCTTGTCCGGGATGTTCACGCGGTCACCGATCCGGACCTGAACTTTATTCCCGTGTCGGCACTTTTCCAGATTCTGTTCCTGAAGACCGGCCAGGAGTCCGGGTTTGCTGAACCCGGCACGCTTGCAGCCCTTGCGGGATCGGACGGGATAGCGGACCGCATGGCCCGGGCCTGCTCGGATGCCGGGCTCTTCGGCTCTTTTTTTGAACAGGGCCCGGGCACTTCCCGTACCCTTCCCCCGCTGCCGGACGAACCCCTCCGGGCGATCATCCGGGAGATGGACGAACCAAATGTTCCTGTTCCTCTGGCAGGTCTCGCACTTGAAGAGCTGGCTGCTGTCCTTGAGCAGTTCCTCGGGACGCGGATGCAGGCAGCGGAAGGCTGCCGGGTGGATCGCGCCGGTAAATCGGCCCTTCTCTACACAGGCACGCTCGATGTTCCACCCCTGGCGATCGTTGAACCGGTTGTGCGCGGGTCATTGAACCCTGAGGCCCGGGATGCCGGCGTGGAACGAGTCCTCGATCCGGCCTGCGGCTGCGGGATCTTTCTCCTCTCCGCGTACCGGAACTCCGCCCGCAGGAACACCCGCCCTTATGATTCACAGAATCCCCGCAAGCACCTGCCGGGCCGGGCAGTTGCTTCTGTTTTTGGTACTGACATTGATCCGGAATCGGTGAGCGCAGCACGCTTTGTCCTGCTGCTCGCGTTCATGGAAGAGCAACGGCACTCCGGTTGCGGCCCAGTCTCTCCTGAAACACTGCGCGAAGTCTGCGCCTGCTTAACAGAGACCATCCGGTGCGGCAACTCCCTGATTGGACCGGATTATTTCTCCCAGAAACCGGTCTTCCCGTTCAATGCGGACGAGCGCCGGAAGGTCAACCCGTTCAGCTGGCAGGAGACGTTTCCTGAGATTCTTGCCGGTGGCGGGTTCGATGCGGTGGTGGGCGCACCGCCACCCTACCGGCCGTTTGCCGTCCCGGCCCGGGAGGAGTACTTCCAGACCCACTATGATATCTATGCCCCATTGGCCGGGCTGTACGGTTACTTTATCGAAAAAGGTCTGCGGCTGCTCCGGCCTGGCGCGATCCTCACGTTCCTTCTTCCCGGAACATTCCTGCGGTCCCGGTCCGCCCGCCCGCTCCGGCGCCTTCTCCTCTCCCGCCAGATCGAACGGATCGCCTGCACCGGCAGGACGCGTGTCCTGCCGGAAGGCGAAGTGATGATGTACAGCCTCACGATCCGGAACCAACCTCCCGAAAGACCGTTTGTCGTTTCACCGGGCGGGACGGGATCCGGGGAGCTCTCTTCCGGGCAGCACGACTTTTTATTCGACCAGCGCCTGCTGGATGACGGGAGCTGGAAACTTGAGGATACGCGAACCGTGCGGATCCTTGAGAAGATTCAGGCAACCGGAACCGCGCTCAGCCATTATATTCTCGATGAATTCGAGGCCGGCGTCCATCCCGTCCGGGACAATCCGCTGGTTGTTGACCAGGAAACAAGAACCCGGCTGACCCGGCGGGCGTGGTGGGCCCGGCGTTTTTTTGTCCCGCTGCTGCGCCCGGCAGATATACGGCGCCATGTGCCGGCAAAACCATCCCGTTATGTCATCCTTGTACAGAACTCCCGCGATATCCGGAGATGCCGGGCACTGAGCGAATATCTTGAACAGGCAGCAGCACTTCCAAAACCCGACTCTGCCCGGGAACTTCCGGGAGACTGGAAAGAGCAATTCCCGGATCCCGCAGAGACCCGGTTCCCGGAACATATGAGGCCGAAGATCATTTTTTCCCTGTACCAGCACAGCCCGGCCTTCTCGTTCGATCCGGATGGCACGTATGCTCTCACGATTTCGCTTGCTGCCATTCCACGGAACGATCCATACCTTGCCGCAATCCTGAATTCATCGCTCGGCCGGTTTGTTGTCGCCCGCATCTGCCCGCTCACGGATCGCGGGTACCATGTCAGCACGGGAGCCCTCGGGAAATTTCCGGTTATGGTTCCCGACTTCGATAAGCTCGCGGACAGGACCCGGCACGACAAAATTGTCGCGCTCGTATCCCAGCTCATCTCGCTTCATCATTACCTCCCGCGGGCAAAGACCGACCAGGAGCGACGACTCGTGCAGCAGGAGATCGATGTAACCGATGTCCGGATCAATGCGCTGGTCTATGAACTGTATGGCCTCTCCCCTGAAGAGATCGCAGTTGTGGAAGAGAATTTATCTTCGTAAAATCCCCGCCCCCTCCAAAACGGTCATAGCGGCCTCCGGACAGCCTCTTTTTTTCAGCCACCCGATCTCAATTGTAAAACGGGGGTCCTTTGCGGCCCGCTATTTTGCAGGTTGAAGCGGGGTTAAAATTGCCCGGATCTTAAAAATATTCCCAAAATGGAGTATTCTCCAGGAGCGTGGACAACATTTCCCCTCCAGCCGGAAATGAGGATCGTCCGTTTGGCAAACAGAGCGTTTTACGGGGTTTTCTGACTTCAGCCCTTCTTCCGGTCTTCCGGACGGAGCGGGATCCCGATACGGTACGGGGCTCTCTTCCAGTACGCTTCCCGGAAATGGGTGTTCCGGTAATGCTCAGCAGTGTTCTCTTCAATCTCTGCAGTCGTGTCCGGGAAAATACAGAATCGCCGGTACGCCCGCTCGTTCTGGGTCCGGATCCAGAGTTCGCGGAGAACGCACAGCGGGAGCGGGAGTGTCCGCATACCTGCAACATCGTCCGGCAATATCTTCTCAAGAATGCAGTCCTCGCCAAGCCCGTACCGGTATTTCCTGAGCCCTACTGCAACCACCCTGTTTTTCCGGTACATCAGGCCATCGAATCCCACGGACAGGTCGGTGTTCTCCGCCCAGTGGTATCCCATCTTCTCGGCCAGCTGTTTTCCCTCGTCTTTCAGGTCTGCCGGTGCTCGTCCCCTCATGTTCTCATTCCCTTTCCGTTGTACAAAAAATTCTGTGATCTATCCTGTCACATGAACCGGATTCCCCGTTATCGGTCGGGAGCTGCCTGGGATGTATCTGGTCTGTCCCCCCGAAAGATCGTGGCAGCAGGCTGCGGGCGGGACGTCTCCGCCTTCAGCATAAAGACCGGCTTCTCCCGGTCGATCATGGTGGTTTCCCTGATTTTTCCGCGTATCATCCGGAAGCGGTGAAACGACCGGCTCCACGGGTAACGGATCCAGACCTCGCGGGGCATGTAGGGCGGGAACGGCAGCGCATCAAGGATCCGGAAATCTTCGCGGAACCATTCTTCACGGATATCGTAGTCGCCCGGTGCATTGCGGCTTGTCCGGGTCCGGACGATCACGATGTCCGTGCTCCGGTACACCAGCGCATCGAATGGCATGTCTGCCTCCGGGTTCGGAACCCAGCGGTATCCCTGCCGTTCTGCAAATTTTTTTGCCCTGCGAGCGGTGAGGTCTGGTCGTGGTATTCTCATCCATCCTCCGGAAACAATCGATGGGGGTACAATTATTCTTTTTAAAATATTGTTAACCTATCAATAAAAAAGATACCCTTTTAGCTCCGGGAGCCATAGTCCCGTCCCGGTTCGCATGAATACAGTTACCGGCAGGGAGCCATCCGGTACACTTCCTTCGGTATCGCTATCTCGAAGCGGGCTCCTGCGCCCGGTACGCCGGTCTCGCGGATCGTGATGCCGGTGATAGAGAGAATCTCCCGGGATATTGCCAGGCCAAGACCGGTGTTCTTGCCGAACCCGCGCTCGAATATCCTCTCCTTCTCCGAGGCAGCAACTCCGTTCCCGTCGTCCTCGCAGATGAGCGTCCGGAGATCCCCGGACTCCTCCAGGGAGAAGCGGATGGTCGTGATCTTTCCTCCGTACCGGACCGCATTATCCATCAGGTTGTACAGGACCTTGACAATCAGCGGATCGGCCAGCACTTCCCTGCCGGCCGGGAGCCCGTTTATCGCATGTATCTTTCCGAGCGGGGCTATGCTCACGGCGGCCTCCACCAATTCCTGCAGGTCCTGCCAGGCCGGTGCCTGCGCACCAATGGTCTCGTAATCCCTGGCAAACCGGATCATGGCAGCGATCCGCTCTGCAGCACTGCTCACTTTCCTGCAGTACTCCGCGAGCCGGGGCTCGTGCAGCTCCGGCTCCATCAGGCTGAGAAATCCGGTCAGCACGGTCAGCTGGTTATTGATATCGTGACGGGTGATGCTGGAGAGGAGCGTGAGCTGTTTGTTCGCCTGGGCAAGGGCGGCGGATGTCCGGAAGAGCTCGTCTGCCCGGGCCGTGAGCTGGTCTTCGAGCACTTTTTTTCTCGTGATGTCGATGAGGAAGAGGAGCGTTGCAGGAATGTCCCCGTACAGGATCGGCTTTCCTTTTGCGATCACCGACCTGTGCGGCCCGTCCCGGGTGAGAAGCGCAATCTCGTCAAGGGGAACCTCGTGCCCTTCGCGCAATGCCTCCCTGAACGCAGAGATTTTAGCGCAGGACTCCGCGCCAACATGCGAGGTCAGGGGGGTTCCGATCATCTCTTCCGGCATATACCCCAGCGCCTTCACTGCAGCCGGGTTTACGTAAAGGATCGTTCCGTTGCGATCGAACACGACAATATAATCCTGCAGGCTCTCCGCCCGCTCCGGGTCGAACGGCTCCCGGCCGGCGGGTGCCGGTTCCCCCCGGCCATGCCCGGAAATATTCCGGATGGAGATGAGTATTGCCTGCCTGCCGGAGTACGTGATAGCTTTTCCGATACTCTCCAGGGAAATTCTGTTCCCTCTGGCCGAGACAGCCTGGTAGTGTGCGACACGGGGATTGTGGCCTTGTGCAAGCCCGGCCAGGCCCGGGACGAGATCGTCACGGGATTCGGGTTCAATGAACTCCATCACGTTCCTGCCAACCATTCCCGTGCACGGATCGAGTTCCACGGTGCGGGCTGCTGCATGGTTGGCAAACAGGATCGTTCCCTCAGGATCGAGTATAAGGACAGCCTCGAGGGAATTCTCGACAATGGACCGGAATCTCTCCTCGCTCTCCCTGAGCGCTCTCTCCATCCGCTTGCGCTCCGTGATATCCCGGAGAATCCCGGCAACTCCTGCAGGACTGCCTTCGGCATCGTATATACGGCTTGCACTTAAGGATGCGGTTGTCTGCGTCCCGTCCCGTTTCCGGAGCAGCAGTTCGTAATCCCGGACAGCGCCTTTCTTTTCGATCTCATCGAGGAGAGCGGTCCGGTCATCCGGGTTGATGTACAGGCATGTGGCCGGCCTTCCCAGCAGATCTTCCGCTTTCCACCCGGTCAGGCGGGTCAGGGACGGCGAGAGGAGCGTGATCGCCCCGCTCGTGTCGGTCTGGTAGTAGAGATCCTCGAACGATTCAAAGATGTACCGGTACCGCGTCTCGCTCTCCCTGAGCGCCGTCTCCGCCCGCCGCCGCTCCGTGATATCCCGGACCGTCCCGATGAACGCCTTGAGGGATCCATCCGGGTTTTTGAGGGGCACGATCGTGATGAGGCAGTCGAACGCCGTCCCGTTGCGTTTCCTGAACTGCAGCGGGTGATCCGCGACATAGCCTTCCTCTTCAACGCGTTTGAGAAAGACTTCCCTCTCTTCGGGATGGGCATAGGCCGAAGCAACCGGGATTTCCAGGATCTCTTCGCGGCTGTTGTAACCGAGCGTCTCCACGAGGGCATCGTTGCAGTCAATCCACCGGCCATCCGGTGTCGTGATGAAAACGCTGTCCCGCGTGGTCTTGAAGAACTGCCGGTAGCGTTCCTCGCGATCTTTCAGCGCATCCTCAACACTTTTTCTCTCGGAAATGTCGGTCAGGAAGACAAGCGCGGCCGGTCGTTCGTCCCAGGTGATCACGACCACACTGAGCTCGACCCACCGGGTGGTCCCGTCCTTCCGCAGGAGCCGGAAAACATACCGGCTCGGCAGGGTCTCACCCCGGATCCTCCGCTCATACCGGTCCACGACCATGGCGCGATCCCCGGGATGGATGAAGGTTGTGATCGGGTGGGATACCAGTTCCTGTTCGGGATACCCGGTCATCTCCGCAAGGCGCGGGTTCACCATCCGGAGCATCCCGTCCTGGACCACGTAGATAGCCTCGCTGGCATGTCCGATCAGGTGGCGGTAGTCCCGTTCGCTTTTTTTGAGGGCACGGATCGCATCTCTCCGGGATATGGCGTGGCGGATCTTGTGCTCCAGTTCGGCGAACTGCGCCCGGGGGTCCCCTCCTTTCTGGAGATAGAAATCGGCCCCCTCGTTGAGCGCCTCGATGACCACCTCCTCCCGCCCCCTGCCGGTAAAGATGATGAACGAGGTGTCGTTGCCCTGCGCCCTGAGGCGCCGGAGGAACGAGATCCCGTCCATCTCCGGCATCTGGTAGTCGGAGATGATGACATCGTACTGTTCTTTCTCCAGCCTGGCGAGCGCTTCCCTGGCCGACGTGAACGTATCAACTGCAAAGGCACCGTCCTGTTCCAGGAAGATTTTTGCAATTTCCAGGAGGGAGGGTTCGTCGTCAACGTACAGAACCCGGATGGGATCCGGCTTCATTCGCCGCTCCTGTTCCTGCGCCACACTCCTTCCGGGACCCTCATCTCGAACCGTGCACCCGTGCCCGGCACGCCGGTCTCCCGGATCGTGATCCCGGTCAGGGAGAGGATCTCCCGGGCAAGGTACAGTCCAAGACCGGTATTTTGGCCATACCCGAGATCAAAGATTTTCTCTTTTGCTTCTGCAGGTATGCCCCCGCCGTCATCTTCGCAGAGAATGAGCAGATCGGATCCGGACTCCTGCACCCTGAACCGGACTTTCGTGATCGCGACACCGTGCCGGACTGCATTTTCCATCAGGCAGTACAGGACTTTGGCGATGAGCGGATCGGCAAAGACTTCGTACCCGGGAGGAATTTCATTCACCTTTGCGATCCCGCCCGGCCGGGTGGTTTTTTCCATGGCTTCAACAAGCGTGCTGCAGTCCTGCCAGGCCGGGGCATCCACCCCTATCTTCTCGTACTCGCCGGTGAACTGAATCATGACCGATATCCGCCGGGCAGCCTCATCGATCTTCAGGAAGTACTCCGCAAGACCGGGATCCGTTATCTTCCTCTCCAGGATCTTACGGTATCCCTGGAGCTGGGTGAGCTGGTTGGTGATATCGTGCCGCGTGACTCCCGAGAGGAGCGTGAGTTTCCTGTTTGCCGATGCGAGTGCCTGCACCGCTCTCCTCCGGTCGGTGATGTCCCGGAAGTACCAGACCCGCCCGTAATATTTTCCCGTCTCTCCCAGCATAGGGGCCGAGAACCGCTCGATAGTCCTGCCATCCTTTACGTGGAGTTCCTCGAAACTCTTCTCTTCCCGGTGATCGTACAGGGACCTGATCCGTAACAGGGCGATCTCCGGATCGGGCAGCTGTTCCAGAATAAACCGGAGCACCGGTTCATCCACCCGGGCTGCAATGAGATCCTCAGGGATATTCCAGATACCAATGAATTTCTGGTTGTAATGCAGGATCCTTCCGGATTCATCCACGATGAGAATCCCGTCGGGGGACGTCTCCTGCTGGGTTGCAAGGATAATATTGTTGAATACAAGCTCTTCATCAGCCCGCTTGCGCGTTGTAATATCCTGGATCATGCCCCGGATCCGGACCGGTTTTCCATTGTCCTCGCGCTCGAGCAGGGCCATGGAATGGATAACTTTCGGCTCGGATCCATCCGCAGGATGAATGAGATATTCAATATCGTACGCCGTCCCTTTCTCGATCAGATCCTCAAGTGCCTGGCGGACCCGCTCCCGATCCGGGATGAGATCTTCGATCTCCGCAAGCGGAAGGGATCCTGCGGCGGGCGGGTAACCGAGAATAGCGAGCCCCTCCTCCGATCCCCATACAGTCTCCGCCCCTATCTCGTACTCCCAGCTGCCAGTGCGGCCGATCCTCTGCGCCATGCGCAGCCTCTCTTCGTTGATCCGAAGTATCCGATCGCGCTCTAAAAGCCGGTCGCAGGACATCTTCAGCTCGCGCTGCTCCCTCTCCAGGTCCGCCTCCAGGAGTTTCCTGTCGGTGATATCGATGATGAATCCCTCGATTGCCTGCAACTCTCCCTGGGGCGAGAAGACTCCGAGACCCTGCTCCCAGACATTTTTTTCCGATCCGTCCGCGGTGAGAATCCGGTAAAAGATCTGGAACTTCTCATGCTTCCTCACGGCCCGCCGGATCTGATCCCGGACCGGCTCCTGGTCATCCGGGTGAATGAGATCAAAAAAAGCAACTGTCCCGTCCTCGATAAGATCGGAGGGCTCGAATCCCGTGAGATCCCTGCATCCGTTGCTCACGAATTCCATAGTCCATTTCCGGTTGTAGCTGCACCGGTAGGCCATCCCGGGCAGGTTTATCAGGAGCGTTGCAAGGGCCCGCTGGCTCTCCCTCAGCAACTCTTCGGCATTTTTTCTGTCGGTGATGTCGATGATGGTGCCTTCCGCCACGTCTTTTTCTTTATTGTACCGTGCAGAAAACTGTGCCCAGAACCGGTGACCGGTCAGCTGGTTGATGAACCGGACTTCGTGATTGCTGATCTGTCCCTGCTCGCGAAGAATGTGGCTCACTTCAGGACGATCCCCGGGCTGCTCGTAGAGATGGACAACGCTCTCCCCGATGGCATCCTCAACGGAAAAAAACCCGAAGAGATCGCAGTACCGCTGGTTGCATGCCACAATGGTCCCGTCCGTAAGGCGCGTCTCAAAGAGGCCGACCAGGGCATACTGGTACAGGTTGCGGTATTTGCGTTCGCTCTCCTGGAGCGCACTATCCCCCCGCTTGCGCTCCACGGATTTCCTGATCTTGTGGGCCAGTTCTGCAAACTGGGCATCCGGCTCCCCGCCCTTCTGGAGATAGAAGTCCGCCCCGTGGTTGAAGGCATCGATCACCACATCCTCCCGCCCTTTGCCGGTGAAGAGGATGAACGGGATATCCCTTCCCGCTGAGCGCACGGTCTTCAGGAGGGAAATGCCGTTCATCCGGGGCATCTGGTAATCTGAGACAATGACATCGTACGTGCCGGACGAGATCCGTTCGAGGGCATCCCCTCCCGAGGTTACGCAATCAACGGAAAAGTCCAGTTCATCCTCCAGGTAGAGCTTGCCGATCTCCAGGAGTTCGGATTCGTCATCGACATAGAGAATTTGTATGGTGTTGGAAATCACGTGTCACTCCCCGCTTTTGCGCCAGAAGTGCTCCGGCACCAGGATCTCGAACCGGGCCCCTTCCCCCTGTACCCCGGTCTCCCGGATCGTGATTCCCGTGAGCGAGAGGATCTCCCTGACCAGGAACAGGCCCAGGCCGGTGTTGCTCCCGAAATCCCGCTCGAAGATGTGCGGTTTGTCCTCACCCGGGATTCCCGTTCCGTTATCTTCCCAGACGATGATGAGGTCTTCTCCGGAATATGTGCAGGATACCCGGATCCTGGTCACCCGTTCCCCGTGCCGGATCGAGTTGTCGAGAAGATTGAAAAAGACCCTCTCCAGCATCGGGTCGGCAAGAACCGAAATCCCCCGGACTTCTGCCTCCAGGGAGACTGCGGCCGGCAGGTGGGAAAAGGGCATGATCTCTTCGAGATCTATCCACTGCGGCTCGTGCGTACCGAGTTTCTGGTAGATGCGCGTGAACTCGATCTGCGCTGTGATCGCATTTGTGGCTGCATGCATCTTGTCCAGGTATTCGGTTATGGCGGGATCCTGGGATCTCTTCTTTGCGATCTTGAGATACCCGACAATAACGGTGATCTTGTTGAGGAGATCATGCCTTGTGATACTCCCCAGGAGGGTGAGCTGGCGGTTGGCCCGGTGGAGTGCCTCTTCGGCTTTCTTGCGCTCGGTGACATCGTAAGCCACTCCCCGGAGCCCCGCCAGTTTGCCATCGGCCCCGGTTATCCTGGACGGGCGGATCTCGATCACCATGAACCGGCCGTTCCGGTGACGGGCCGGGACTTCGAACGGCGGGATGGGTCCGTCCGTTGTCACGTGCCGGGAGAGTTCCTTCATCACGAAAGGTCGCCCCTGCTCGATTATGAGATCGGTTATCGGTTTTCCGGTGAGTTCTTCGGGCTCATATCCCATGATCGTTCTCATCATGGGACTGATGTACCGGAATATCCCCCCTGAATCAATCTCCCAGATCATGCCCGGGGAAGTCTCCACAAGCGAGCGGTACTTCTCCTCGCTCTCGCTGAGTGCCACCTCGGCTTTCCTGATATCGGTGATATCCTGGTTTGCCCCGTGGGTTTTTACGGTCCTGCCCTTACTGTCCTTCTCGATCCTGATCCGCACAACGATGTGCCGGATCTCCCCGTCCCGCCGGATGATGCGGTGCTCCATCTGCGCCATGTAGCCGGGATCGGCGGCTGTCAGCGCCCGCTCGACTTCTTCCCATACGAACCGGCGGTCGTCCGGGTGGACGAATTCCCGGGCATAGACTTCTGCCGGCATCAGGTTGCCGCCCTCCCGTTCCGCGGTCGTACCGTACAGGGTGTAGAACCGGTCATCGAACGTGAACGTGGTCGATGCGACATCGTACTCCCAGTTGACCAGGTTGGCAAGATCCATTGCCTCCCCGAGCAGGTGCTGGTTTTTATCGAGCGTGCGCTCGATCTGGCTGCGCTCGATCTCGGCAGCGGCTTTCACGGCAATGATCTCCATGATCTCCTGTACCGGTGGAAGCGAGCGGAGCGGATTCCGGGAAAGGGCACAGAGGATCCCAAATACCTTCCCCGATGAATTCCTCAGCGGCGTCCCGAGGTATCCACGGATATTGAGCTGAGTAAGATCCTTGCTCTCGGGAAAGATCTTTGAGACGTTATCGGGATAGATACAGAACCCTTTCTCCGCCACATTGTCGCAGGGTGTCCCCTTGAGCATGTAAGTGAAACCCTGGACCTCCTTCCCGTCAAGAAGCATGGAGAGGACTTTAACAGTCTGGTTGTCGGGCTGGATCTCTCCGATCATGACACATTCGGCTCCCAGCCAGGAACTGACATTCTCGGTTATCTGCCGGAGTGAGGTGAGACCGGTTGTCCCGACAATGCTCCTGACAATTGCCTGTATGGCCGACTGCGTTGCTGCCTGTTCCGTGATATCCTCGTCAACACCGCAGTAGCCGGTAAATATCCCGTTCTCATCGAATACCGGTGTCCCGCTGGTTTTTAACAGAACGGGCGTCCCGTTCCGGTGCCGGTTGAGGTTGGAAAAGTCGCGGAACGGCTCCTGCCGGCGAAACGCGTCAAGCGTGGCATTCTTTAGTTCCTCGCGCCCCGCCGGGTCGAACAGATCGTAGAAATGCATCTTTCCCACGATCTCGTCGGGCTGGTACCCGAGGATTTTTCCAATTGCAGGACTTGAGTAGCGATAGACCCCCTCGGGATCAACTTCCCAGATCCAGGAGCCGGCATTCTCGCTCACGGCAAGGGACCGGAGTTCGCTCTTCCGGAGTTCGCTCTCAATCGTTTTCTGCCGGGTGATGTCGGTAACGATCCCCTCGAATGCAAGGGGATTGCCCTGCCCGTCTTCAACAAACATGTTCCTCTGGTTGAACCAGCGGACCTTCCCGGCCTTATCGATGATCTGGTACTCATACACCGGAGGAATTCTCTTCTCCAGTATGGCCTCCCGTTGCGTCTGGAAATATTCCCGCCATGCCGGGTGGATCAGTCTCCTGACAAGTTCAGGATCCGCGTAGAAGTCTTCCGGTGCGTATCCTGTCAATGCAACAGAGGCAGGACTGACATATTCGAACTTCATATCCGGAAGCGACATGCGGTAAATGATGTCCTGGGCATTATCCGCAAGCCGGCGGAATTTGCTCTCGGTCTCCCGTTGAGCTGCCTCTGCCAGCTTCTGTTCCGTGATATCTTCGATCGTTGAGAGGATGACCGGTGCATTCTCCATCACGATGAGGCTTGACGAGAAGCGGCAGGTCCGGATCTCACCGCCCTTTTTACGGCATTGCAGTTCCATACCCTGCACGTACTTTGTTTCCCGAAGTGCAGAAACAAACCGGGCAGCTTCGTTCTTATCGGAAAATATACCGAGCTCTTCTGCGGTCCTGCCGATGACTTCCTCCCTGGTATAACCGGTATTCCGCAGAAACGCATGGTTGACATCGGCAAATCTCCCGTCCCTTGCCGATACCAGCGTGAGCGAGACCGGGTTATTCTTAAAAACCGTGGCAAACTTGCTCTCCGATCTCCGCAGATCTTCTTCCGCCGCTCTCCGCCCGGTAATGTCCCGCATGGACACGAGCAGGGACTCGTGTCCCCAGAACGAGATCTTCTTGCCCGCAACTTCGGCCCAGATCTCCCGCTTCTTCTCCGTCACAAGCCTGCACGACAAAAGGCAGGTATCCCCCCGTCCCTCGGCAATCATACCGAATTCGTAGAGAGCTGCATCCCGGGATTCTGCTGCAATGAACTCCTGCAGGTTCCGCCCGTCAAGGGTCCCGTTCTCGGGGATATCGATGATCCGTTTTGCCGCATGGTTCGCAAAGCGGATGGCTCCTGAAAAGTCCATAATCAGGATACCGTCCAGGGCATGCTCGGAAAGGGTGCGGAACTTCTCCTCGCTCTCGCGGAGCACGGCCTCATGCCTGCGGAGTTCATCGTAATTCTGCCGGAGTTCCTCCTCTGTTGCCGTGATCTGTTCAAAGGCTGCGTGCAGTTCCTCGTTCTTCTGCCGGAGTTCCTCCTCCAGTTTTTTCCGGGCGGATATATCCACAACAACTCCCCGCAACCCGGTGAGTCTCTTTTCCCTGTACACGGGAGTTGTATAGATGAGGACCGGCAACGCAGTGCCGTTCCTGCTTATGGCCATGTATTCGTCCGGATCAACGGATGAGCCCTGAATAATCCGCTTTACATTCTCCCGGATCTTCCCGTGCTCTGACGGCTCAAAAAACGAGAGGGCATCGATCCCCCGTTGTATCTCTTCTTCGGTGAACCCGAATATTTCCTGGATGTGCCGGTTCGCGTACGTGATCCGCAGATCCGGATCCAGCTCGAAAATTCCCTGCGGGAGGGATTCGGCAAGCTCGCGGTACTTGGCCTCGCTCTCCGCAAGGGCATTCACCGCCCTCTTGCGCTCGGTGACCGGCCGGGCGGTTACAACCACTCCGTCGATCTCCGGCACATCGAGCAGGTTGTTTGCCACCGCCTCAACATCCACGTAATGCCCGTCTGCGTGGCGTATGCGGTACTCTGTCGGCGTATGGGGGTTGGTGCTTCCCAGCACCTCTCCCAATGCCTTTTTGGCCCCGTTCAGGTCATCCGGATGAATATAATCGAAGGGGTCTTTCCCTATCAGTTCCGATACGGGATATCCCAGGATCCTTTCGGTGGACGGGGAGCAGTAGGTGATGCGCCCGCTCCTGCCGATGATGCGGATCATGTCGGACGAGCTCTGGATTATGTTTCTGAACCACTCTTCGCTCTTTTTCAAGTCCTTCTCGGCCTTTTTCAGCTCCGTGATATCCCGGATGGATTCGATCGCCCCGACAAGTTCTCCCTCCCGGTTATACAGGGGGCTGGCTTTTCCCATGAGGATAACATCCCTCCCCCGTGGCCGCGGGAGCGTGGTCTCCCCAATCAGGATCCCCTTCTCGTGAATGATGTGACCATAGCTCTTCCGGATGACATTGTCCGGTTCGAAGATCAGGTCGATAAGGATCGGGCGCCGCGTGCCATAGAACGGGATGGCGTACTCGTTCTCCCCCTTCCCGAGCATATCCGCTGCAGCAACCCCGCTCATCTCTTCGATCGCCCGGTTCCATGCAATGACATGGCCGGATCGGTCGATCGCAAACGTGGCATCGGGAAGAAAGTTGATGATATCCTCAAGGCGCTTCTCGGAATCCTGGAGCAACAGCTCGGCCTGTTTTCTCTTGACTGCCTGGTGGATCTTGTGCGTCAGCTCGGCGAACTGGGCTGTAGGGTCGCCGCCTTTCTGGAGATAGAAATCTGCCCCGTTGTTGATCGCATCGATCACCACTTCTTCGCGCCCTTTGCCGGTGAAAAGGATGAACGGGATGTCCCCGAGCTGCTGACGGATTGCTTTTAAGAACGCGATCCCGTTCATGCCCGGCATCTGGTAATCCGAGACGATGGCGTCATACTTCCGGAGTTCCGGCGAGGTCAGCGCATCCTTTGCAGAAGTCATCGTCCCGACATGAATCTCCCCGGTATTTTCTAAGAAGATCTGTGCAATATCAAGGAGGTCCTTTTCGTCGTCAACATAGAGGACTGATATCATTGTCATGGCAGGTTCGGATCGATAATCTACAGAAGATTACGATGATAGAAATAGATTGCCCTGATGCAGCGATCCGTCAGTCTTTCTCCGGATCGTATCTGCCCTGCGATGCACGGTGTTCAACACCGGGGTATCCGGTTGCCGGTTTATTCCGGCATACCCCGGCACAGGGGTTTTGCCAGGTGCCTTCGGGCCGTTGGTGGCACTTCGTACCAGCCGGCCTTCAGCGTACGGGAAATTTCCACAATCTCCGGTTCCGCCGCCCGGGCGCTGCACCGTTTGCACTTGTAGCCTTTGCCTTTTCCATCGCTTGTCATCCGTTTGTTGCAGGCTGTGCAGAGGGGGGGTCTGATGGTTTTGGCTCTGGCAGGCGAGACCAAAAGGAGCTTCTCCAGGTTGATGCTCTCCTTTTTGAAACTCCCGCAAGCGATGACGGCGTCGCCCGGTATCAGCTGCCGCACGATCTGCCGGAAATTTTTTGTCGGTTCATACGCCATGCACCGCACGGAGTGATCGCCATCGCGGATAGTGAATGAGACATGCCCCCCGGTGCCTGTCTTCGGTGTATCACTCACGATCCCATTGATGCGGTACGAAAGTCCTTCCCGCAGCTCCCCGATTGCAGCTTTGAGCAAGTGTGCATCGGTTCCCTGGTTGGTGACCCAGATCTGTTCAAGTGCCGGCTTCTCTGAGATGATCATCTGCCGGGCTGTCATCACCCACTGCGGGCTTTCGCCCCGGATCCCAAAAAGGACCGGGTCGGGTGTGTGCGGGACACAGACCACCACATCGTTTGTCACATCCACCGTGTCCCAGGTATGCGGAAAGGTGGCCTCTTCCGCAGCAAACAGGCTTGCCCGGTCAACCTCGCGGGGCGTGCCAAAGCGCTCCGGCTGCCGGTACACGAGGATCTCTGAGGTCCGGTCGGCAAGATCGCTCGCAACTGCGGCTGTTGCCCCGATGAGTCCGCGCCGGTTCTTCCAGCCCCGGTACCGGGCGCCGGATCGCTCAAGAAGGGCAACTGCCTCCTCAATCGAGCAGAAGTCCGTGACCGCTTTCCGGTAAAAGGCCGGATCGCATTTTTGCGTCACAACAACAACTCCCGGGTTTGTGTTCTCGCAGGACTGGTCTGCAAGCTCCTCCACGAGATCGCACGCAAGGACAAACGCCCGGTCCGGATCGCCGTCAACGTCGAGCATTATCGCCGCGTTCCCCCGGGTCTTGAAGGTCACGTTCGGGTTGAGCCGGACGAGCCGGGCCTCGCGCACACGCATATGGTCCCGGATCAGCCTGCGGGCAAGCACTGCCCCGAGGTAGGTAGTGCACATACCCGCTGGCGAGTCCGTGTCATCAATCCCGATCAGCATGTCTATATTAATATTATGGGAGCGCTTAATCCATTTGTATCCACATGTCCCAGGATCGCCAGCTCCAGCTGGTCACGAGTGTTATGATCACGGCCGGGTTCGATGTCTCCGAGCGGTTCAGCCTCCGCCCCCGGAGTTTCGACCTCATTGCCCGGAACAACGGCACGCTGCTCGTGATCAAGGTGGTTGCCCACATCGACTCCGTGAGTGAAGAGGTAGCTTTCGATCTGGAGGTCATATCCCGGCACCTGGGCGGGGTTCCGTTGATCGTGGGCGAGCGGGCCCGGGACGCTGAGCTTGAACGGGGGGCAGTGTATGTCCGTTATGGTATCTACGCGATCAGCCCGTCGACTCTTTACGATTATTTCGTTGAGAAGATTCCCCCCCTGGTGTACGCATCTCCCGGAGGCCTGTATGTCAACATCAATGGCGACGAACTCAAGGATCTCCGCGAGAAGCGGAATATGTCGCTTGGCGATCTTGGGAATGTACTCGGCGTCTCGCGCCGGACGATCAGCAAGTACGAGAGCGGCATGGGAACAACCCTTGAAGTCGCCATCCGGATCGAGGAGTTCTTCGATACCGGCGTGGTCGAATCCATCGACCTGATCCGGCATGAGCCGCCAAAAGCAATGGAACCGAACAGTGCTGCCAGTGCCGGGCTCAGAAGCCCCATGGAGTTCCTGGAACAGATCGGGGTGCGTATGCACGAGCTTCACGGGGCACCGTTCCAGGCGCTCCTCACGTTTGACAAACACACCATCCTGACCGGCTATGGGCCGGCCCAGAAAGTGGTCAAACGCGCAGCTCTCATCGGGAACCTCTCCCAGATTGCCAAAAAGCACGCGATATGCATCATCACCGACTCAACCAAAGAGAAGAAGATCGGAAAGACGCTCGTGATAAGCGAACAGCGTCTCCGCCGCATCGAAGACGGGTTCGAACTCATCGACCTTATCGGCGACTGAATCTTTTTCAACAACTTTTATATAGAACCACAAACCAATTTTAGTGCTAAAAGTGGTGATTTTTATGTCACAGCAACTTGGAGGACAGCAGATACTTATTCTCAAAGAAGGCAGCACCCGTACCCGCGGCCGCGACGCCCAGGGTATGAACATAACCGCCGCAAAGGCAGTTGCAAGTGCAGTCAGGACCACGCTCGGTCCCAAGGGTATGGACAAGATGCTCGTCGACACAATCGGCGATGTCGTGATCACGAACGACGGTGTCACCATCTTAAAGGAAATGGACATCGAGCACCCGGCCGCAAAGATGATGGTCGAGGTTGCAAAGACCCAGGACGATGAAGTCGGCGATGGTACCACCACCGCAGTCGTCATTGCCGGAGAACTCCTCAAGAAGGCAGAAGACCTTCTCGAACAGGATGTCCACCCGACGATCATCGCAGCCGGCTACCGCCAGGCTGCAGAGAAGGCACAGGCACTCTTGAAGGACCTGGCCTTTGACGTGAAGGCGACCGACAAGGCACTTCTCGTGAACATTGCAGGAACCGCAATGACCGGCAAGGGTGCAGAAGCATCCAAGGACAAGCTCTGCGACCTCGTTGTCCGGGCTGTCACCATGGTCACCGACAACGACGGCAAGGTCGATATCGAGAACATCAAGGTCGAGAAGAAGACCGGTGGCTCGATCGAGGACTCCGAGATTGTAGAAGGCGTACTCATCGACAAGGAACGCGTCCACCCCTCGATGCCCAAGAAGGTCACCGGCGCCAAGATCCTGCTCCTGAACGCAGCAGTCGAGTTCAAGAAGACCGAAGTCGACGCCGAGATCAACATCACCTCCCCCGACCAGCTCCAGGCATTCCTCGATGAAGAGGAGCGCATGGTCAAGGGTATCGTTGACAAGATCGTCAAGAGCGGTGCAAACGTCCTCTTCTGCCAGAAGGGTATCGACGACATTGCCCAGCACTACCTTGCAAAGGCAGGCATCTTTGCAACCCGCCGTGTCAAGAAGAGCGACATGGAGAAACTCGCCCGGGCAACCGGTGCAACCCTCGTCTCCTCGATCGACGCGATCAGCAAGGAAGAGCTCGGAAAGGCAGGCCTTGTCGAAGAGCGCAAGGTCGGCGGCGAAGAGATGACCTTTGTCGAGCAGTGCAAGAACCCCAAAGCGGTCTCCATCATCGTCAAGGGTGGCACTGACCACGTTGTCGACGAACTCGAGCGGGCAATCCACGACGCACTCCGCGTTGTCGGTGTCGTTGTCGAGGACAAGAAAGTCGTCGCCGGTGGCGGTGCAATCGAGACCGAGCTCTCGCTCCGTCTCCGCGAATATGCAGCAACCGTCGGTGGCCGGGCCCAGCTCGCTATCGAGGCTTTCGCATCAGCACTCGAAGTCATTCCGCGCACCCTTGCCGAGAATGCAGGTCTCGACCCCATCGACATGCTTGTCGAGATCCGTGCAGCCCACGAGAAGGGCAAGAAGACCCACGGCCTCAATGTGTTCGAAGGTAAAGCTGTTGACATGAAGGCGGCCGGCGTTGTCGAGCCCCTCCGCGTCAAGACCCAGGCCATCTCCTCTGCTGCAGAAGCAGCGGTCATGATCCTCAGGATTGACGATGTCATCGCCTCCTCCAAGAGCCCGATGCCCGAAGGCGGTATGCCTCCGGGTGGCATGGGCGGTATGGGTGGAATGGGCGGCATGCCTCCGGGCATGGGCGACTTCTAACCCTGAATTTTTTTTATTTTTTTGGTTTCCGGGATCCTGTTCCTGCTGTTTGTTGTTTAAGCCAAATCTGTTGGCAGTGATCCTGCCCGCCCTGTGCAGTTTACCCGTTCGTTCCCTGGGCATGCGATTGTCGAAAGTGCCAGGTGAGTATTTTCTCTGCTAGGCCACGGGGGTGTTGTAAATCCCGGAAGATATCCCGCTTTCCGGTCTCCTGTTTTGCGGCATCTCTATGGATCTCCCGTGCACCGGTGAAAAAACCGGGATTGGCAATACCATCTGGTGCGGAACAACGATTCTGAACCATGTTCCCGCAAAAAAATAAAAAAAAGTGCTGGATGAATATGCGTGCTTACAGGGAACCTGCGAAATTCTGCCCTTCTTTGACAATGATGACGCACTTCATCTGGGGGTAGCCGGGGTCGACGATGGTGAATGTCCCGATCCGGTCACCGAACGTGTAGGACCAGGTGGAGGTCGGGATGATGTCGCCCGAATTGAACATGGTTGATCCCGTTTCTGTTGTTCCTTTAACAGCATGATTGATGGTATCGTCATTCCTCCAGGTGATCCCGGTGCCCGGGAGGACCGTGAGTTCCTTGGGGGTGAAGGTGTTGTTGGTTATGCTGATAGTCGTGACCTTGATCGAGGGTGTCAGGCTTACCTTGGGTGTCGAGACGAGACCTGGTGCCTCTGAGGTGACATTGGCTGCAACGGCAGCTGTAGTGGCAACGGTTGCTACTGCCTCAGCCGTTGGTGTTGCAACGGGTGTTGCAATGGTTGCGACCGCGGTCGTGGGAACCGGGGTTGGTTCCGGTGTTGCAATGGTTGTTTCAACCGCGGTCGGGGTGGGCGTCACCTTGGCCGGCTGTGCCTGCTGGGTACATCCGCTGATAGCAACCAGCAGGATCACCAGGATACAAAATCCGAACAGTTTCTTCATGTACTGTAGGTTGTATTCGTCGTATAATTAAATTTACTGCTATCTTTGCCGGTATTTTTGCAGCAGGGCGCCAAATATTGGAGGATTGAGGGGATCACGCGAAAACCTGCCTTATCCGGAGTCACCGGGAATATTTCTGAACCGTGTATTATTCCATGGGAATTGTAGTTCTCTTCCGGCCTCCGCTGCATCAGTTTAATGTGTACGGACGCATCCACTATCTCTCATGAGCGACAGGTTCATCTTTACCCGGTACCGCACGGACTGCTACCACTGCAAAAAAAATGCAGACCAGATAATCAAGGCCGTGCCGTACCAGGCCCAGGTTGCGTGCGAAGCCTGCGGGGCAACCCGGGTCTTCATACCAAGGGCCGAGGATGTGGATACCGCAGGGACTCTGACGAAGATCGGGAAATACCCGGTCTGGGAACTGGTACAGGAGGCGGTCTGCAGGAACTGCCGGGTGAACGGCCCCCACGATATCGTTGTCAGCTCCCGTCACCTGACCGTGCGGTGCAGGAACTGCAGTTTCACGCATTTCTATAAATTCGACCTGGAATATATCGCCAAAGATCCACTGAACACAGAGTAGTCATCCGGTCAGGAAGCGCTGGTCCGGGAGGTGAGGGCCGGGTAGCTGTTGGCGTATCGCTCCAGAACCTCTTCCATAGCTGATCTGAGCTGCGGGTTTTTCACCAGCAGGAAGAAGAGCGCCTCGTTGTCTGCGATTGTCAGGGGCTCTGTCCCGGTGAGATCGCTCAGCCGGGAACAGCGGTTGTGCACGTATATGTCCTGTTTTGTCCGGGGGAAGTGCTGGTAGATCAGCAGGGCTGAGCGGGAGTCCATCCGGTCAGCGATCCGCTTTACCTCGGAAAACAACAGGTTTTTTTCTGTAGGTCTGTTCTCCTCGAGCCCCGTATCGGGATCGAGAACGATAAGCGCCTTACGCGGGAGGCGGGGGAGGATCTGCTCGAAATACCGGCTGCGTTCCTGGTGGGAAAATTCCTGTTCGGAAAAGATCCGGGCGGGAATGCGTTCCCTCCGGAAATAATCCTGGATCTGCTGGAAATAATCGAGATCATCTGCCATCTCCTGCAGGCATTCCATCCGGGCAACCAGATCCAGGTTCTGGCTTCCGGCTTTTCCGGCCTTCTTGGCTTTTGCAAGGTCTTTTTTCGATCCTTTTTTTCCGACCGATCCCCCGGCCGTTCCGGTCAGCATGGGGATAAAAGTAAAACTATCAAAGGCCGGGACGGCTTTCATGATATGGCGCACGAGATCGAACTTGAAAAGGTCCCGGGTATCGCCAAAATACGTTCGGTTCATCGGATCATCTTTGTGGAGATATTCAAGGATGTTATAAAAAAAGGTTGTGAAATATTTTTCACATAATATGAAAATACGGTGCCCGGTGTTATTTCTCTTCGCGGATCATCGTTATTGCTTTTTTCGGGCATTCATTGGCACAGATGCCGCAGCCTTTGCAGAATGCCAGATCGATGTTGAGATCCTCGTCGATTGTCCCATCGGGGCAGTAGGTCTGGCAGAGCCCGCAGGCATTGCATTTTTCCTTGTCCACGACAGGCCGGAATACCCGCCAGGTTCCGGTCTTTCCTGCGGCGCCTTCTGTCGGCCGGCTGATCGCCAGTCGTTCCCGCTCTGTGCTGCTCATATGCTCATCTCCTTGTATGCAGCCTCTGCTGCCTTGACATTGCGCTCATCGGAAAACATCTCGCGGATCGCGGTCTTTGCCGACTCTGCCGAGACGATCCCCATCTTTGCAAGGGCTCCGAGGACCGGCGTGTTCAGGATCGGGCTTCCCGCAACAACAAGGGTCTCCTTGAGGGCGATGCCCGTGAGATCGACATGGCCGGATCTGAACCCGGCAAACTCCCGGGCATGGGCGCTGTTGATGAGAACGTTTCCGCCTTTTTTCAGTCCCTGGAGGACATCGACCACGTCCATGACGCTTGCGTCCAGGACAATGACCATATCCGGCTTCTTGATCTGGCTGTAGATCTTGATCGGTTTGTCATCGATCCGGACAAACGAGACTATCGGGGCACCCCGGCGCTCTGCCCCGTAAAACGGGCACGCGGTAGCATACTTGCCGTCATGAATTGCAGCAAGGGCGAGAAGCCGGGCAGCGGTAACGCCCCCCTGCCCGCCCCGGGAGTGGATGCGGATCTCAAACATGGTTGTTCACCCCGAACCAGAACTCTTCCCCGATGCGACGGCTCCGCACGAAACCGGCGATGTCGTCGTACGTGACTTCCTGCCCGCCGAGACCGGCGATGACGCTGAAGACTTCTTCCTTTGTCTGGGCCATGATCTCGGTTGCGAGGATTCCACCCCTGCCAAACGAGTAGTCGCGATCGATGACAACGACCTGCTTCCCTTTGAGATCGAGTTTTGGGAACGGCCGGAACCAGCGCAGGCGCATCGAACCTGCTTTGATCCCCTCTTTGCGGAGGAGATCGACTGCAACTTCGGCTTCCTTCCCGAGCGTCCCCATCGCGACAATGATAACCTCGGCATCATCGCAGCAGTAATCCTCGGTGAACCCGTATTTCCTGCCAAACCTTTTTGCGAATTCCTTCTCGGTTGCCTCGATAACGTTTACCGAGTCCCGGATCGAGCGCTCGATATCCCAGCGGAACCGGAACTGCTGATCGGGACCGGTCAGCCCGCCGTACCCCGCGGGATTTTTGACATCGATCGCATGGGGGAGGTTGGTTGGGGGGATGAAGTCTTTCAGATCCACGGTCTCAAGGGGCTGCATGATGTGGGAGAGGACAAACCCGTCCAGGTTCACCATTACCGGCAGGAGCACATCGCTGTGTTCGGCGATGCGGAATGCCATGAGGGTTGCATCGTAGGCTTCCTGGACAGAGCTGACATAGACCTGGAGCCAGCCGGTGTCGCGCTCCTGCAGGGCATCGGTGTGCTCTGCCCAGATGTTCCAGCCGGGCCCGAGGGAGCGGTTCACATTTGCCATCACAATGGGAAGCCGGGCACCCACCGCCCAGTTGGTCATCTCGTGCATGTACAGAAGCCCGTGCGAGCTCGTTGCCGTGAACGTGCGGGTTCCGGTAATACTCGCCCCGATACAGGCGGCCATTGCCGAATGCTCGCTCTCGACTGCGATATACCTGCTTTTCAGTTCCCCGCCGGAGACGAACTCTGCGATCTGCTCCACGATCTCGGTCTGGGGCGTGATCGGGTAGGCAGCAACAACGCCGGGCATAACCTGTTTTACCGCCTCTGCCACGGCCTTGTTCCCGGTTGCGATCTTCTTCATGGCTCCGCCTCCTCTTTTGCAAGTTTTTCAAGGTTTTTCTGCAGGCGCTGCCGGAGTATCTCCACGGTCTTTGCGTCAATTCCCTTGAACCGGCCCTGCGGGGAGAGATAATCCTCGAGCGGCAGGGGCTTTCTCATTGCTGCTTTTGACTGCGGACTGATCGTGAGTTTTCCGTATTCCCGTTCGTAAAGCACCCATGTCCCGGACTTGACGGCAAGTTTGCCCATCTCCACGCTCTTCTCTGTTGAGTAGCGCCAGCCCGGAGGGCAGGGCGCGAGGATGTGGATGAAGGTCGGCCCCCGGAATGTCAGAGCCTTCTGGACTTTCTTGAAGAGATCCTGCGGGTAGGCTGCGCAGGCCGTTGCCTGGTACGGGGGGTTGTGGGCGGCGATGATGGCATCGATGTCTTTCTTGGCATCGGTCTTCCCTGTCGGGGTTGTCGTGGTCTTCGCGCCAAGCGGCGTCCCGCTGGACCGCTGCATGCCGGTGTTGCCGTATGCCTCGTTGTCGTAACAGATATAGAGGAAATCCGTGCCCCGCTCGAATGCCCCGGACATGGCCTGGATCCCGATATCGAGCGTCCCGCCATCCCCTGCATACACGATCACGTTCGTTGGTTTTCCGGCAGCGCGGAAGGCATTGCTCATGCCCGAAGCACAGGCTGCCGCTGCACCGAAGGCGATGTTATACACCGGCACATTGAATGCGGTGTTCGGGTAGATGCCCTGGATAACGCTGGTACAGCACGCGGGAACGACAAGGACCGTATCGGGCCCGGCAGCCTTCAGCACGTACCGGAGAGCGAGGGAGTCGCTGCACCCGGCACAGGCCGAAGTACATTTCAGGATGTATTCTTCTTTGGGAATTTCGGCGATAGTATCCAACTCCTGTTGTAAGTGAGGAAGCGGTTGACCGGCGGGAAGTGCGCGGTTCTATCATTATTTATCATCACGGCTGGTGAAAAAAGTATCATTCTTGTCATGGGGGTGGGGTCTCCCTCTCCGGGAATGTGCGCGAAGTTTTGCAGTTGTAGGCTATTTGCAGGTAAGGGATGTTTAATATAGTGCCGTTTTTTTCATTATAAATACTTCACATAACTGTCATTTTCGCAAAATAATCCTAAATCGTTAATATTTAGCCGAATCGTCCTATATCACCAGGATTGGCCGTGGTTTGATGCACTAACCCACAAATATATAAACGGATCACACAAACAATTAAACTAGTCAGTATGATTGAAAAAGAAAGGCGCAGCCTCTTGTAAAGGCAGCGGAACTAGTAAGCACCAAACTTACACAACTATGTTCCCATTGAGTATAGATAAATATTGTGCTGTTTCTTCAACATAATGACAAGGAAATGTTCACATCGATTGGAAACTTTGGGCCTTGACCCTTATCGGAGCGACATTGTTGATTATGTTCATTGTTGGAGCATCAAGCTCCACTGCAGGGCATGCCATCAAGGTCGCAGCAAACGGAACGTTTATCGAAAACTCAGGAATCGCCCTGGAGGCATGGGGCAATGATCTCGTACACACTGTTCAAAACACTCTCGCAGGTATCTGCGTAGTTACTCTCGTGGGCGCAGTCGTGTACATCAGATTAAAATCCCCCTAATTTTTTCTGGAGCGAAAATACATGGATATTTCTGAAGCAATCATCACTGTGGTTCTGTTTTTCGTGATAACTGCGATTGCCTGGATCGGTGGGTCCTATTTGTATCCCATTATTGGGACCTGGGGAACGTATATCGCAGTCTACTTCTTCCTGGTAGCACTGATCTGTATTTTAGAGACACGAGGTCTCGCAGATATTTCAATACTGCCAGGTATTGCATTAACGATAGCCATCGCGTCAATGATCAATTTTATATTACAGCCGTACATTGGCGGCTGGTCGGTATTTGTGGCATTTATCGTTTTTTTACTGGAAATTGCGCTTATTGCAAAAGAGCGCCACTGGTCAATTTAAATTCCGGGATTCCCGGGTTCATAGAACCCGGCGAAATCTCAATATTTGCAAGCCACATCTTCCGCCCGACTTTTCCTTACAAGGCGAGTAGCTAGTTCTTCCAGCTGTTGTTCCGAAGCCGGTCCGCCACTAATTTTACAAAAAAATCGCGATCGCTCTTGCGCCAAAAAATTTTCAATCGACCCCTCACCCCCTGCTTAAAATTTTTCAACCGGACCCTGATTGCATGTTCCGGACCTTCACGCCGGAGAACGAAAATTTTTGTCGCTTGTACATGCATTTTATCGGATAATTATCCGATAATCGCCTCATCAACTGACACCCCATGATCGCGATTGAAAATTTTTCAGCAGGGTCTGGCCAAAAAAAATTCTGAAAAAAAGAAAATTTTGGCAGAAAATTGTGTACCAAAAATGCACAAAACCGTGATCCCGGATCCTGCCTCAGGATCGCTCCAACATGCTCCTGACCAGCGAGTTGGTGGCCGGATCGGAAAAGAACCGGAAGGCAATCTCTCCGGCTTTTGTAATCCGGTAAGTCTTCTCTTTCCGGTTGCCCTCTGGATTTTCCTCTTCAATAAGTCCGGCATCGCGGAGGTTACCCATAAACCCGGAGAAGGTCTGATGGGACAGTTCTGCTGCCGGCTTCTCACCCTTTTTGGAGGGTATGACCGGCTTTTTTGGATCCCCGGGTTTTTCCTTCTTTGTCCGGGAGGGGACATAGAACGGCCGGAGCTGCTGGTACAGGTACTGCCGGGGCACCCATAACAACGGGGTTGTTGGATCGGTTGAGACCACTTCTCTGGCGGCTCCCTTTGCGGCCTCCGTTTTCCTATCCCGCCGGTTGAGGAGGATCGCGAGGATCGTCTGGTGGTTGGTATTGGCAAGCAGCGAACCGGCGGTGCGGTCCGGCAGCGGGACCCGGCGGGCGGTCTTCTCGTCAAAGGATGCATAGACCTCCCCGCCGAGCCAGGGAGCAAAGGCAAAGAGTGCGAGGCAGAGTTCTTTCGACCCGCCCGAGAGATCGAATGTGAACCGGGCATCCGGGTACTCCCGCCGGCATTTCGCCAGCGCTGAACGGACCGAACCATAGGCCGGCGGAAAGATCATCACCCGGGTGAAGGGTATCGAGAGCGATGCGGAGATCTCCTGCACGGCCGAGACTGCATTCCGGACTGCAGACCGGTGTCTCTCTGTCACGGTATCCGGTGATCCTTCATGGACGGAGCTGTCGGTAAACACCATGGTCCGCGAGATGGTCGGGAGTTCGCGGAACATGGCCGGGTACGCAATCGCGATCTTCTCGCCGGCGCTGATGATATGGACGTGCGCTCTCCGATCCATAGATCCAATTCAGGCACCGGGGGTTAAATGGTTGTTTGTCGGACGCACCCGTTGTGGAGCGGAGAATCACTTTCACCCTGCCCGGCTCCGGGTTTAAACCCTCTCTGTTTTAACAGAGTATGTGGGGAGGACGATTAAACCCCTCAAGAGTCAGATGCCAGTTTGATGTTTATGCATCGCCCCTCCCGACCTCTCAAGACCCAAAAAACCCTCTTTTCTTTTTACCCTCATAAACCGGGGGTAAACCCTCTCTCACAATCATAATATATTTTTACGTCGTTAATCTAATGTCATCTATGGCTCTGCGCTCCCTCAATCTTCCTGGTATTGGAACAAAATACGAATTCGAGACCGATAAGGGCGATACGGTTGCGATCTTCTTTACCAAGACCGGTGTTATCCAGATGTACACCCTCCAGAAAGGCTGCCGCACGCCGAGTGCTGCGGAGATGACCCCGGTTGAGGCACGGAGGCTGGGAAATATCCTGACCGGGGCAATCATTGAGGCGGACCAGGAGAGCGTGGAGATAGCCTTCTCGGCACTTGCCGACCTGCGGGTCACGATACATACCTTTTACATTCCCAAAACCATTGCCGGCAGGACAATAGAGGATCTCCAGATCCGGGCCAAGACCGGGGCAACCGTGATCGCGGTCTGCCGCCAGGACAAGAACATCATCAATCCGCCTCCATCATTTGTTTTTGAGGTCGGGGATGCGGCGCTGCTCATCGGGGAGAGCGACCAGATCAGGCAATTCGAGCGCGAAATTATGGTGGATTAATGGAAGGCTTCATAATTGCGCTCTTCGTATGTCTGGTGCTCGCCCTTATCTCAAAACACCTTTCTATACCTGCAATCCCCTTCTACATCCTTGCCGGTATAATCCTCGGAAAGGCCGGTCTTGGCATTGTCCAGTCGGATGAGATCAGCCATTTCTTCTCCGAGATGGGACTGCTGTTCCTGCTGTTCTTCATGGGCCTTGAGCTCAAGATGGACCGGATAATTGCCGATCCCTCAAAAATTCTTATCAGCGGACTCATAGGCCTCGTCGTGGATATGGGAATCGGGTTCACCGCAGCGTACTTTTTGGGATTCTCGCTGATAGAAGCGTTTATCATCGGCACCGCATTCTACATTACCAGCACCGCGATTGTCATGACATCGCTCATCGAAAATCGCAAACTGATGTGCAAGGAAGCTGAAACGATCATCTGGATCGAGGTCTTCGAAGATCTGGTTCTCATTGTTATCATCGCGCTGTTATCCTCAGGAAACAAGGACCTGTTCTTCTTCTTCATCAAAGTAGTGCTGGCACTGGGTGTCATGTACGCTATCGCCCATTATGGCAAGGAGTTCCTTGTTTCCATCCTTGACCGCGATGATGAAACCCCGATACTTTTCACGTTCGCAGCTGTACTCACGACGGCATCGATGGCCCTTTTTGTTGGTATTCCGGAAACGATGATGGTGATCGCCCTGGGAGCCGCCCTTGCAACAACCGATCCTGAAGCATTCGAGCAGCATGCCCGGCCGTTCAAGGATGTCTTCCTGGTCATGTTCTTTGTTTTCTTCGGTGTTACCATCGATTTTGCAAGCGGTGTGAACATGTTCACGGTTGCTATCCTGTGCGGTCTTGCGGTTGTCAGCAAATTTATATCCGGTATGATCATCGGGCTTGTCATTCACGGTTCGGCCATGTCCGGGCTCGAGATCTGGGCAAATACCATCAGCAGGGGTGAATTTTCCATTGCCCTTGCCGTCCTGTACGGATCACCGGTTGTGGGCACGGTTATCGCTGCGCTGGTTATTGTAACGACACTTATTGGTGCCTTCACGTCGAAATTCAGTACCCGGATGAGAGAGGGGCTTGTCAGGAGGAGCCGGAAAAAAGCTCTGATGCACCGGCCCCATACGAGCAGGTAGCGGTATGTCCGACCGGGGGAGCGAACCCTGGCGGAACTATTCTTTCTTTTTGTAACATCAGGTTTCGGGAGAACTACACCCGATTTTCTCTCCCCTTTGGTCCTGCAATTCCTTCTGTGATCTTGTTCATCCGCCCTTGAATGCCGAGGATCGAGAACGGTGAGAGATTATTTGCTCTCCCTGACCTCGCACCGCTTGTCAAGGATACGCTGGACGACCCGTCGGGAACTGCAGAGGTCCCCGTCTGCAAATTTCCCGATGCGGACAACCCGGGGGGCAAGATTGCGGGCCCTGAGCTGCTCTTCCAGGTTTGTCTCGTTGAACATCTGGTTGAACCCGATGGTGATGATCTCGGGACTGATCTCCTCGATCGGCCGGAACATGTCGGTTTTGTCCCCCAGGATCGCATGGTCGACCGGTTTTAACGCTGCCACCATCCGGAGCCGGTGCTCCTCGGGGATGATCGGGTGCGGCTTGTGCTTCACGTTGGCATCCCGGGCAACAATCACGAAAAGCTCGTCGCCGAGTTTTTTCGATTCTTCCAGGTAGTAGAGGTGTCCGGGGTGGAGAATATCGAAGGTGCCGGTTGCAACAATGCGGCGTGCCGTCATGCGATCACGTCCAGGCTGCAGGGTTCGCCATCGGCAGTAAAACACCGCCAGTTGTCCTTCTCATAGGGGAAACCGATGATCAGGTGGTACCGGCCGGTCCGGGGGAAAAAATTCACATCCGCGAGGGACGGGCGGAGCACACCGTTGGGATGGCTGTGGGCGCTCCCGGCAACATGGGTATCGAGCGGCATCATATCGTACATCAGGAATGCAGAATCCTCGCGGCCGATGGTGCCGGGGAGCAGGTTGATCTCATCCAGGATCCCGTCCCGTTCCCGGAGCACCCCGACGAACTCGTTCGGGTGGCTCTCCCGCCCCATCTCCAGAAGAAGTGAAAGGAGTTCCTGCCTGATACCGCGGATCTTCATGATGGTCTGCCTGTCGTGTTGTACTGGATTAGGTTGTCACTCTAGAAAAAACGTCGGGAAAAATTGTTATTTCTCAACCATTGCAAGTTCTTTGCTTTTGTCCTGTGAGAGATCGACACCGGTAAAATCGCCGCTCGTCGGGAGTGCCATGCTAAAACCCGGGGTAACGTCATACTCAACGGCAGTTCCCGCCGGTACGGTGAGATCGAGGATGTGGCCGCCCTGAGTATGATCGTCACTGATATAGTGGAGGTGGTAGCCCGGGACATTGATGCCCTTGACAAAGACCGGGGTATAGAACCCGACAATTGTCCCCGTCGTATCCGCATAGGTGTAGACCGACTGGTTCCTGCTTGCTTCGGCCAGCGTGGGATACGGCTTCTTCTGAGCCGGAATTGCCCGGACTTTCACTGAAGGGAATGTCCCGTGCATGCGCACGGCATAGATCATGTTCCCGGTGGGGAGTTCTTTTTCCATCTCCGATGTGAAGATTGTCATATTCATCGGTGCACGTGTCGTGGCAGAATGGTCCTTTGAAAAGTATGTCACCGTGGCAAACGGGGTTGTCTGGCTGTCAGAAACCGTATAGATCTTCCCATCGGCTTTTGCCTGGTACACGACACCGTCCAGCACTGTCATCTCGCCATCCAGGGCATCGAACGTGCCGATGCCGAAGTCACCGTGATGTTTCAGTTCCCCGACGGTCTGGACTCCCCCGAAGACGCCCTGGAGCAGGGCATCGATGGTCGAGACCTGGTACAGCGTCTCGCGATCCGGTTCTGCCTGCACCGGTGAGACCTTTGCAATCTGGGCATGGACGGCCGTCCCGCAAAAGACAAGAACAACGGCAAGGCCTATGCCAAGAATCAATTTCAGCGTATCCATGGAAAATTCCTAAAAAAGGAAGGGTTATTCAGTCTTTTCCGGTCACTTTGATGACATGGTACCCGAACTGGGTCTTGATCGGTCCTACAACCTTGCCGACTTCCTCTTCAAAAGCAACCTTCTCGAACTCCGGGACCATCTGGCCTTTCGTGAACCAGCCGAGGTCGCCGCCGTTTTTCCCTGACGGGCATCCGGAGAACCGCTTTGCAACCGCTGCAAAGTCCTCGCCGTCAGCAATGCGCTTCATGACCTGGGCTGCCTGCTGTTCGGTCTTTACCAGGATATGGGATGCACGTGCCTTTTTTGTCATGCTGTACAGGTGCTTTTCTGGAGAAATAAAAGATTGGTTGAAGGTATCAGAATTCGCCGTCCTGTTCGAAGCTTCTCCCGTACCTGATGGCAAGTTCCGCTTTGTAAAGCTCGCGCCCGAGATAGCCGGCATGATCCAGCAGGGAGACATCGCCCTGGATGAGTATGGTATGCAGGACGTCCTGCCATCGTTTTCCACAGATTGCTCTTCCGGAAATGACCGCAACGATATTCTCCCCCTCGATACCTATCCGGAAATTTCCTCTGGGATCGTATGCAAGATCGTCCGGCATCTCTTTTGCGGCAATGACGGTATCGTATTCGAGCGGGGGTTCGCGGCGCCGGCGCTTCTCCTTGAGGATGAGAAGATCGATCCCGAGATCCTTGGGATAGGGACGGTTATGGGCCAGCATCATCATCTCCGTTGCCCGCCGCATCTCTCTCACGGAGCCCCGGGTCTTGTCGGAATGCTCGCTTGTGAAGATGACTGCGGCTCCCGTTTCCATAGCCATTGCCGCGAGCAGGGCGTTTGCCCCGGGCGAGTCGGCGTCCAGGAGCTCGACGACATTCCCCGCCCCGAAGAATACGGGATACCGGATACGTCTGAAGTTCCTGAGCGAGTCCACCAGCCCGGAACCGGCCGGCTGGAGGAGCGGATCGGCGATGATACACCGGATTCCGGCCTGCTTTGCAAGGGCGATGTTCTTTCCAGGCGTGCTCCTGCCGGGGACAACAACTGCCGCAACACCGGTGCGGGCAACCTCTTTTCCGACCATCGGGATATTCTCTTCCTGCAGGCTGAGCACGAGGTCCGCCCGCCCGAGCGCTGCACGGATCAGTTCCGGGTCCTGGGTATCCACGGCAAGGGGCTGATCGATCCCTTCGAGTTCGGAAAAGACCCTGAGAACGTCCGCCGGCCCGGCATCGAACCCGAACCCGAGATCCACGATATCCGCTCCCGCAGAAAAGTATCTCCCAACCAGCTCGCGGATCTCCTTGCGCCGGTGGGCATCCATGATCTCGGCAAGGACTTTCATCCTCGAGTTCCCCCCGATCTTCACGCCCCGGATGATGAAATCGTATTCTGCAGCGGATTCGGCGTGCTCTACCCGCTCCATTGCTTCCCCCGCTCTTTTTGCGGACAGGAGTTCATCCGCGGGAACGGTCCGGGACAGGGGGATGGTGCCGATAAGTGGCAGGATCAGCGAGAGATCCGCTGCATGGCGGGGTCCGCGAAAGACCGGCACACCGGTCTCGCGCTCTACCTGTTCGAACGAGGCGGTGCACATGCCGGGCACGAGCACCAGATCAAACCGCTCCTCCGAAAGGAGTTTTTTGAGCCGGTGCGGGGTCAGGAACGATGCGATCTCCCCGGTGACAACAACCCTGGCGTCGGAGCCGGCTGCTGCCCGCTTTACGATCTCTTCGGTGGCAGCGCCGGTGGGGAGCAGGATGCGCATAAGTTCCCTTAATACCAGAGAGATAAAAACACTATGATCAGATGCTGACCTGCGACCTGCATGTGCATACCAGATATTCCAAAGACGGCGAAAGCAGTGTCGAGGAGATCCTCAAAAAGGCCGAGGAGGTCGGGCTGGACGCCATAGCCATCACCGATCACGACACCGTTGATGGTGCAAAGATAGCGCTTTCCATCCCCTCAACGGTACTCGTTATCCCGGGTATCGAGGTCTCGACCCGGCAGGGCCATCTCCTTGTGCTGGGCGTTACCGAGATAATTCCTGCAGGCCTCGATGTGGAAGCTACTGTCGAGATTGCCCGGAGGATGGGCGCGCTCCTGATCCTCCCCCACCCTTACCATATCTGGAGGCACGGCGTGGCCCGGCGCAAGAAAGCCGGCATGGCCGTTGTCGATGCCGTGGAATCGTTCAACAGCCGGTATATCGTCGGCTCGGCCAACAAGAAGGCCGCCCGTATAGCAAAGAGGATGGGTAAACCCTGCGTGGGCGGGAGCGATGCCCACAATGCCCGGTTTGTCGGGTTCGGAAGGACGTTTGTCGATGCTGAAAAGAATGTCCCGTCCATCCTGGAAGCGATCCGGGCCGGAAACGTCTCCTGCGGCGGAAAGAAGACGCCGCTGCGTACCTATACCCGCCAGTCGATCAACAACACATGGAAGAAGATAAAGAGGATCACGCGTCACGTGCAGCTCCGGTAAGGCTTGCGTTCCGGGTCTCGTACCTGGGGAGCAGGTTCTTTGGCTCCCAGATGCAGGCGTCCGAGCGGACCGTTGAAGGAGAATTCGTGGCAGCCTGCCAGCGTATCTCTCTTTTTGACGACTGGAGGAAAGCGGGTTTCCTGTTTGCAGGCCGGACCGACCGCGGGGTTCATGCTATCGGGCAGGTTGCTGCGTTCACAACCCGGGAACCGGCCCGGGCGGTTTCCGTCATCAACACCCAGCTTCCCCCCGACTGCTGGTGTACCGGGTATTCGGAAGTATCCCCGCAGTTCCATCCCCGGTTCGATGCCCGGTCACGGACATACCGGTATTATTTTGCCGGCATGCCGGCAGATATCGCTGCCATGGACCGGGCTGCAGGACAATTTCTTGGAACGCATAATTTCTCGAATTTTGCAAGAGTGCAGGACAAGAACCCGCTGCGGACCATCCACTCTGCCCGGGTCAGGATGGAGAATAATTTTGCCTTCCTCGAAGTCACTGCTGAAAGTTTCCTCTGGCACCAGGTCCGGTGCATGGCCTCGGCACTGCTCCGGATCGGGAATGGCGAGGACGAAGACCTGATATCCCGTCTTCTCCTGTCAGAAACAGACCGGCCCCTGCAACCCGCTCCCGCCGAAGGTCTCATTCTCTGGGATACGGACTGCAGGATTGACTGGCAGCCGCTTCCCGAAGGGGAACGCAGCAGGGAGTTCATGGAGCACCTCTGCCGCCACCATGCTCTTATGGAGACGGTCTGCCGGATAATGAAACCCTGAAACCGGATGCAATACGCAAGCCTTTTTAGAGGTGTTTTTTATAATCATACGTAGGTGCACTAATGGCAGTCATTAAAAGCATTGATATTATGTCCTGGGCAAAGATCCAGGCCCTTTTCGGTATTGTAATGGGACTTGTTTACGGCGTGCTCTTCGCAATGATGGGAGTTGCAATCGGGTACAACAAGGGCATGGCCGGCCTTGAGGCGTTCGGTCTGATGAGTATCATCATCTTCCCGATCGTCTTTGCCATCCTTGGTTTTATCTGCGGGGCTATCATGGCATTCCTGTACAATATCTTCGCGAGCAAGATTGGCGGCATCCAGGTCGAGCTCGTATAATTCAACCTTTTTTTACCCTTCATTCAATGGTGCGTGCACAACCGCTTGCAATGGCAGCTTCGCTTACTGCTTTTGCGACCGTGGTCACGACATTCCTGTTGAGAATCCTGGGCAGGATCCGGTCTTTTCTTGGATTTCTGATATATCCCGCAAGAGCATGTGCTGCTGCAACTTTCATCTCATCCGATATCCGGGATGCACAGACATCCAGTGCCCCCCGGAAGATTCCCGGGAATGCCAGGGCATAATTGATCTGGTTGGGATACTCCCCGCGCCCGGTGCCGACAATCGCCGCCCCGGCCTGGATGGCATCGTGGGGGAGGATCTCCGGCATCGGGTGGGCGAGAGCAAAGATGATGGGATCCTCGTTCATGGAACGGATCATCTGATGGGTGATGATTCCCGGGACCGAAACCCCGATACAGACATCTGCCCCCTCCAGGGCATCGGCAAGCGTCCCGGTCCGCCCGGTGCGGTTGGTCTCATCCCCGATGATGAACTTGTATTTGTTCGCATAGAGCCCCGGCCGGTGGCGGTAAATGATCCCCTCGTGGTCGCAGACGATGATATCCTTCACCGTCCTGCAGAGATCGGGATTGTACCCGATACATTTCAGCATCCTGATTACTGCAAACCCGGCAGCCCCCGCCCCGCAGACCACAACGTTCAGGTTCTCGAACCGCTTTTTTGTGACCCGGCACGCATTCAGGAGTGCCGCAAGCACCACGACCGCCGTGCCGTGCTGGTCATCGTGCATCACGGGAATGCCGATGCCCTGCAGGGATTCCTCGAGCTCGAAACATTTGGGAGCCGCGATGTCCTCGAGGGCGATCCCCCCGAAGACCGGTGCGATGTTCTTTATCTGGTCGGCAAACTGCGTGTGGTAATTCTCAAAACAGATGGGGAACGCATCGATCCCGGCCAGTTTCTTGAAGAGGAGGGCTTTTCCTTCCATAACCGGAATTGCTGCGTATCCCCCGATGTTTCCCTGGGAAAGGACGCGGGAGCCGTCACTCACGATCGCGATCGTGTTGGCTTTGAGCGTGTACTTATACGCCAGGTTTTTGTCCTTCGCGATCTCCCGGCAGACCGCGGCAACGCCCGGGGTATAGGCAAGGGAGAGATCCCGCCGGTCGGCTAGGGGGACTTTTGAGTGTACTTCGATCTTTCCCTGGTACTTCTCATGAAGAGCGAGCGATTCCTCGTAGATATCTTTTCTTTTTGCCCCTGCCATTGCCGGTACTCCCTTTTTGAATGATGGTGGTTGAATACCATCAATGTTCTTGTGGGGGGTATGGGAAAGGGAATTTATAAAACAAAAACAGCCGGGACTGACTCCGCCCATAACCGGGTTACGGCGGAGTAGCAGCGCCAGTACCGAACTCCCGGTCGATCCAGGCCGCCATTGCATCCCGGACCGATCGGTAGGCTCCGGCAATGTCGTCCGAGGATCCCTGTACTGTATGGGGATCGAGGAATGCGTAATGGATCGTTTTTCCGGCGCCGGGAACGACCGGGCAGACCTGATGGGCCCGGTCGCAGACCGTTACCGCGATGTCGAATGTCTGCCCGGCAAACGCGTCAATCGTCTTGGAGTGGTGGTGCGCAATGTCAATGCCTATCTCCCGCATTGCTGCAATTGCCTGCGGGCTCACGCTCGATTGCCGTGTTCCGGCGCTGAACACCTCGTACCGGTCGCCGTACCGTGCCCGGAGCAACCCTTCTGCCATCTGCGAGCGTGCTGCATTGGCCGTGCAGACAAAGATGACCCGGGTTTTTTTCATTTGGGATCCCCGCAGGGAGGCTTCTCGCTTCCGCAGCAGGTGCTGTCCTCCCCGCCACAGCTGCACTCCCCGCTGTCCATGTCCTTTCCTTTCAGTGCAGCCCCGATCATCGCCCAGGCGCAGCCCACTCCGCTCTGCACTTCGATTGCCTGAACGGGACAGTTCTTCTGGCACGCCCCGCATTCCATGCAGGCTGAAGGCTGTGCAATACTGACGGTATCCTTGCCTAGAGCAAAGACCCCGTGGGGGCAGACCTCCATGCAGCGCCTGCAGTTGATGCAGCGATCAGGATGGAGCACAAGCGTTGTATCAGTGTAGGAATCGAACATCAGATCCACCCCAGCAGCCGGCCTGCGCCCAGCAGGATCCCGAGAGCAACACCTGCAACCGCCATGCATACCATGACCGGGATATACCGGAATATCTCTTTTTTCACCCCTGTCCTGGATGTGAACGTTGTCGATCCCGTGAAGTTGAGTGCAAGGTACGCGGTAACGGCCGGCACGATGAGGAGCGGGGTTATCGCCCCGGCTGCCCGTGCCCATACGGGAAGAGCAACCGCCCCGCCCCAGAGGAACGCAAACGGGAGCGCGGCAAGGAGCCCGAGGAGGAGGCCTTTGGTGGAGAAGTCATGCGTGGGCAGGACGGGGAGCAGGATGGGGAAGAGGACCGTTCCTGCAATAACCGCGGCTACGGCGGCAAGCCCCGCCACGGGTCCTGCAAGGAACCAGAGTGCAAGTGCTGCTACAATTGTCGGGAGGGCAACGTGGGTGAGTTCCACGGGGATCAACACCATGCGATCCCAAAGAGGGAACGTTACCCGGCGCATTGCCGGTGTTGCCGTATGCGATTTCAGGTACTCCGGAAGATCGCATGCCCGGACCGGGCCGTACTCAACCCGGAAACCTGTCCTTTTCATGACTTCCGGCCAGGATACCCCGGGTGCCCCCAGCTGGGGAAGAATGATCTTCTTATGACTGACGATATCTGCAAGACCGGTGCCGGCAATCTGCCGCACGAGCTCTTCGGTGCCAAAGGTGCCTTTGCCTGCAGCGCACCAGACATTGATCCCCTTTGTATCGAGAACGAGAATATAACCATCCACACCGCTGAGTGCGGATCTCAGGGCATCGAAACTCAGGGTATAGTTTGCCGAGGCAAAGACCGGTGAATCCGTTGTCGGGTTGCCAAGCCGGTACAGGCCGGGTTCCACCCGGTGGTTCCCTCTCCTGATTGCCCAGCGGGCGAGGAAGTGATCGAACCTGTCGGCAAATGTTATGGTGCTGGTTGCCGGGCGGATCTCCCGGGACGGGGTTGTATTCCCCGTACAGGCGCAAACCGGTGATGAAGTGCCCGCTGAACCGCCGCAGGCAGTCTGTTGTTTTTTTGCATCCATGGTATCTCTCTTTTATACGAGCGGTGGTGAGAATGTGGCAAGCAGCAGGAGCCCCGCGCTCCCGGCAGTGACCCGGTGCACCAGATCGGCCGGCATGACCCCCATCGAGCCCGGGGCATACCGGATCTCCTTTCCTTCAAGAACGCAGGTTCCGTTTCCTGCGATCACATCATGGATCTCCACCATCCCTGCATGGGTGTGGTCGCCGATCTCGCAGCCGGGCTCGATTTTGACGTGGTGCAGGGAGAGACGGCCCCCGGTGTCGCTGCCGGTGACCAGATGCCTGAGGGCAACACCGGGAAATTTCGGGTGCGGGTTCCAGGCCAGCGTGTCGGTGTTGCGAACCTGGTTCATGAGGGTTACTGTCTGGTGGGTCATGGTCATCTCATCATTTCAAATTTTATTGAAACAACCTGTGCGTGCGATGATTATATACCTTTGCATTTCATATAATTTTGAAATGACTCGTGCCAGGACCTCATGTTGCGGAGACACTCTTTTGAAAGGCGGGAAACGCGAGGCTGCTGTCCCGGAGCAGGTCCGAAAAGAGCTGGAACGCCTCGGAGGCTTTGAAGCACTGTCCTCCGGCATTCCCTCAGGAGGGGATCTTGATGCTCAAAGCAGGGTCTTCCATGCCCTTTCCGATCCCCTCCGGCTCACGATCCTGCACCTGGTAAAAGACCAGCCGCTCTGCGTCTGTATCATCAACCGTTTCATGCGCATTGCGGATTCCCGGCTATCCTATCATCTTACGATCCTCAAGGAGAGCGGTCTCATTGAGGGCGAATACCAGGGCAACTGGATCATCTACAGCATCACGCCCGCTGGAAGGAAATATCTCTGAACCTGTGGGAACGGGACTGATGATCCGTACGGATCAAAAAAGGAATGAGATTTACTTTGCCGGGGCAGCGGTTGTTGTTGCTACCGAGACGTTTGCCTTGCAGCCTTCACCGCGGAAGAGTGCCCACTCCTCGCAGGAAGTCCCGTTTGTGAAGGTGCACATGCCGTACTGGCTGCCATCGGCGGCAGTCTTGATCTCGGTCTTGCCGCCAACCGTTCCGCAGTTGACGGATGCGGGGTTTGCCATGCCGACTGAACCGGAAACGGGAGTTGCTGCAGCGGTTGTTGCTGCTACCGATACGTTCGCCTTGCAGCCTTCGCCACGGTAGAGTGCCCATTCCTCGCAGGAAGTCCCGTTGGTGAAGGTGCACATGCCGTACTGGCCGCCATCAGCGGCAGTCTTGATCTCGGTCTGTCCTCCGACCTTTCCGCAGTTGACCGATGCGGGGTTTGCCATGCCGGCTGCACCGGGCGCTGCAGCCGCGGTTGTTGCTGCTGCAACCGCTGTTGGTGCAGCGGTGGGAGCTGCCGTTGCGGCAGGTGCTGGCGTGGCTGACTGGGTACATCCGGATATGAGCAGGGCTGCAACAACGCAGGCTGCCAGGAGAATGATGATACTCTGTTTTGACATCATGATCGTATCAGGATACGATTGGGCAGTCTTTCATAAAAAAGGGAGCGGGATTGACTTTATTTCCGGCCGGCGGAAATCATTGCCGTTTTCATGCGGGCTACATATTCCCTGAGCGCCTCTTCCATCCCGGACGGATTATCCTTCCGGCTTCCCACGATATCGACGATGGCGCTGCCGACAATAACCCCGTCGGCACCCTGTTCTGCACAGGTCTTCGCATGGTCCGGCTGGGAGATCCCAAAACCCAGAGCGAGGGGGAGATCCGTATGCCGGCGCACGCGGCGCAGGAGATCGAGTGCCTCATCGGACACCGTTGCCCTCGCCCCGGTCACCCCGAGAACTGCCACAAGGTAGAGATACCCCCGGGCCCGCGATACGATCTTTTTGATCCGTGCATCCGTCGTAGTCTGTGTGATGAGCATGATGGGATCGATACCATATTCGGTTGCAGCCTCAGTGACTTCGTCCGACTCCTCGTAGGGCATATCAGCGATCAGGATACCGTCAACTCCTGCCTCCCGGGCTTCGCGGTAGAACTCCCGGATTCCTCTCCGGTAAACCGTATTGTAATAGGTCAGGAAGACGATCGGGACCTCGGAGGTTTTGCGCAGCTCCCGGACGATCGAGAAGACCGTATCGGGCGTAGTTCCCGATGCAAGGGCCCGCTCGTCGGCCTTCTGGATGGTCGGACCGTCGGCCACCGGGTCCGAGAACGGGACCCCGAGTTCGAGGATATCCGTACCCCCGTCAATCAGGGCCCGGGCCGCCCGGATGCAGGTCTCCCGGTCAGGATCGCCTGCAACGGTGAACCCGATGAATGCCGGCGAATCACGGTTCCGGAATGTGTCGGCGATTCTTCCCATCAGCAGGCCTCCTGCAGTTTTGCGATCTCCGCCACATCCTTGTCCCCGCGTCCCGAGAGGTTGATTATGACGATGTCGTCCCGGTCGAAACGGTCCTTCTGTTTCATGACATAAGCGACCGCATGAGCGGATTCGAGCGCCGGGATGATACCCTCCTTTTTCGAGAGGAACCGGAAGGCATCGATCACGTCTGCATCGTTCACCGCGGCATAGGTTACCCGCTGTTCATCCCTGAGCATTGCATGCTCGGGCCCGACTCCCGGGTAATCGAGGCCGGCGGAGATGCTGTGCGTGGGCAGAACCTGGCCGTCCCTGTCCTGGAGCAGGTACGAGAAAGCCCCGTGCAGGACGCCGGCCTCGCCGGCGCAGAGCGTTGCGCTGTGTTCACCGGTCTCGATCCCCTTCCCCCCTGCTTCTACGCCTACCAGTTCAACGTCGTCGTCAAGGAACGGGTGGAAGATGCCGATTGCATTCGAGCCTCCGCCAACGCAGGCAACGATGCAGTCCGGCAGGCGGCCTTCCTTTTTCATCACCTGTTCGCGGGTTTCCTTTCCGATCACCGACTGGAAATCCCGCACCATGCCGGGATACGGGTGCGGTCCCACGACGGAACCTATCAGGTAATACGTGTCCCGCACGTTTGCCACCCAGTCCCGGAAGGCCTCGCTCGTTGCATCCTTGAGCGTGCGGGAGCCGGACTTCACCGGAATGACTTTTGCACCCATCAGCTCCATCCGGAAGACGTTGAGAGCCTGCCTCTTTGTGTCGATCTCGCCCATGTACACTTCCACCGGCAGGCCGAGCGCTGCCCCGACGATAGCGGTTGCAACCCCGTGCTGGCCGGCGCCGGTCTCAGCGATCAGCCTCTTCTTTCCCATGTGCTTTGCAAGCAGTGCCTGGCCGAGGGTGTTGTTGAGCTTATGGGAACCCCCGTGTACGAGATCCTCGCGTTTCAGGTACACCTTGCACCCGAGCTCCTGCGAGATATTGGCGCAGAACGTCAGCGGCGTCTCCCGCCCGGCGTATTCCTTCTGGTATGCCGCAAGGTTCCGGACAAATGCCGGATCAGTGCGGATCTTCTCGTACGCAGTTTCCAGTTCCTGCAGTGCGTTCATCATCGTCTCCGGCACGTACTGGCCGCCGTAGATCCCGAACCGTCCCTTCTTTGAACTAGTCATGTTGTATCCTCCTGCTCTCCCTGATGAATGCCTGCATCTTCTGTTTGTCCTTTATCCCGATCGACGATTCCACGCCGGTTGCCACGTCCACGGCATATGGCCGGACCTCAGCAATGGCCCGGCCCACGTTCTCCGGTGTCAGCCCCCCGGCGAGGATGACCGGAACCTTCGCGCGCTCCACAACGCCCCGGGCGTGGGAGAGATCCACCGTTCTTCCCTTCCCGTGACTCTCGTCCACGATTATGGCGCTGCAGTCTTCGGGCAATGGATCGGATGGTCCGATCGCCCGGATGATGCGGGGGCCGGGTTTTGTCCCGAACACGAACGGGTGGAAGAGTTGGACTGCATGCGGGTGGATGGCGAAGATTGTGTCCAGATCTTCCCGGGACCGGGTATGGGTGACGGCCACTGTTGCCACAAACGGGCCTACTGCCCCGAATATCTCCTGCGCCCGTTCGGGTGAGACCGACCGGGGGGAGTCCGAGCAGAGCACAACGCCGATGGCGTCGGCCCCGAATTCTTCGGCAAGCTTTGCATCCTCCGGGCGGGTGATCCCGCAGATCTTTATGCGCATACAAACTCCTCCAGTTTCTTTCTCGGGTACTCGCTTGCCATGATGGACGAACCGATCAGGAATGCGTCGCAGTACGTCTTGAGTTCGCGCACATCGTCCGCGGACCGCATCCCGCTCTCGGAGATAACGAGCCTGCCCTCGTCCCGGACCTGTCCCGAGAGGAGCCGTGTCGTGGACCGGTCTATGGTCATCGTTGCAAGATTGCGATTGTTGATCCCGATAAGCTCCGCTTCCGTTGAAAGTGCAGCATCCACTTCTTCCATGGTATGGGTTTCCACGAGCGGTTCAAGGCCGTATTCCCGTGCGAGATCGACAAACGCCGGGAGCCGGTTCCCGAGCACTGCCGCGATGAGGAGGACTGCGTCGGCCCCGAGCGCCCGCGATTCGGCGATCTGCCGCTCGTCGATGATGAAGTCCTTCCTCAACACCGGCACGCTGACGGCACTCTTCACGCGGGCGATATCCCCCCCGGTCCCCCCGAAGAAGTAGGGTTCGGTCAGGACGGAGATAGCCGTGCATCCACCGTCTTTTAAAACCCCCGCCATCATCGCCATGTCAATGTTCCGCCGGATGACCCCGTTGCTCGGGGAGGCGCATTTGATCTCGGCAATCACGGCGTTCTTCCCGTTCCTGCCCCGGATGGCACCGGCCAGGCTTGATTTCGGGCGTGCCGAAGGCTCCGGAAACGTTTCCGGGAGATGTGCAATGCGCTTTTCCGTTCGCCGGACAATCTCGTCGAGGATCATGCTGCCTCCCGGGTTGCTTCAATCAGTGCATCGAGCCGTGCCCGGGCATTGCCGGAGTCAATGGACCCGGCAGCCCGGATGATTCCCTCGCGAAGATCTCCGGCCCCGCCGCCAACGTAGATGGCAGCTCCGGCATTCATCAGGACGATATCGCGCCCGGCCCCTTTCTCCCCGCTGAGGATCTCGCGGGTGATCCGTGCATTGGTCTCTGCATCTCCACCGGCGAGATCTGCAAGTCCTGCCCTGGCTATCCCGTAGGTGTCCGGGTTGATCGTGTAACTGCGGATAATCCCGCGATACAGCTCCGACACGGTGGTTTCACCGGTTGTCGTGATCTCATCGAGTCCGCTCCCGTGAACCACCATGGCGCGGGAGAGCCCGAGGAGCCGGAGCACCTCTGCCATGGTCCTGGTCAGGGACTCGTCATAGACCCCGAGAACCTGCGCCTCCGCGCAGCCGGGGTTCGTGAGGGGCCCGAGGATGTTGAAGACCGTCCGGCACCCGATCTCCTGCCGGGCAGCCATCACATGGCGCATGGCCGGGTGATGCTGCGGGGCAAACAGGAATGCTATTCCTGCCTGTTCCACGATACGGGCCTGCTCCTTTGGATCTACCGAGAGATTGACGCCGAGCGCAGCCAGGACGTCGGCGGAACCGCACCTGCTCGACACGCTCCGGTTCCCGTGCTTGACCACAGGGACTCCGGCTCCTGCTGCAACAAATGCTGCAGTTGTACTGATGTTGAACGTCCCGGCCCTGTCGCCACCGGTCCCGCAGGTATCCACCAGCATATGCCGGGTCACCGGTTTTATGGTTACTGCATATCTCCGCATGACGGTTGCGAATGCGGCGATCTCTTCCGGTGTCTCGCCCTTGAGCCTGAGTGCCGTAAGGAATGCCCCTATCTGGGCCTGCGAGGCGTTCCCCTCCATGATGGTTCCCATGATCTCGCCTGCCTCTGTTCCCGTGAGATCTTCCCGGTCCACGAGTTTTCCTATGGCGTTTTTCAGCATCATCGTGCAACCCCCGGCCCTGCGAGGAAATTCGCTATAATCCGATCCCCGGCTGGGGAGAGGATACTCTCCGGGTGGAACTGCACGCCCTCTATGGGGTAGTGCTTATGCCGCACTCCCATTACGAAACCGTCATCGAGACTTTTCGCAGTGACGGCCAGTTCTTCCGGGAGTGAATCCTCCCGTGCAACAAGGGAGTGATACCGGGTTGCAACGAACGGGTCTTCAATCCCCGAGAAGATGCCCCTCCCGTCGTGTTGGATCTTCGAGGTCTTGCCATGCATAAGGCGCCCGGCCCTCCCGACTTCTCCCCCGAACGCGGTGCAGATGGCCTGGTGGCCGAGACAGACCCCGAGCGTCGGGATGGTTCTGCTCATGGTGCTCAGGACTTCCTGGCAGACCCCGGCATCCTCCGGTGTCCCGGGGCCCGGCGAGAGGATGATCCGGTCGCAGGCGACTTTCTTCAGATGGCTGAGCGGGGTGTCGCAGGTGAGTACCCGGGGGTCTCCCCCGAGTTTTCCCACCTGCTGGTACAGGTTGAAGGTGAAGCTGTCATAGCAGTCAACTATCAGTACTTTCATGGGCAGACCCCCGATTGTTCGAACGCCTTCATCATAGCCGTTGCCTTGCTTTCGGTCTCTTTCCACTCCAAAGACGGCACCGAGTCGGCAACAATCCCGGCCCCGACCTGAACTGATGCCCGGCCGTTCTTGACAAGCACGGTCCGGATCGCGATGGCGAAATCAAGGTTCCGGTCAAACCCGATGTACCCGACGGCGCCGGCATAAATTCCCCGTGGTCCCTGCTCCTGCTCACCAATGATCTGCATTGCCCGGATCTTGGGCGCCCCCGAGACAGTCCCGGCCGGGAAACAGGACCGGAATGCATCATAGCAGTCGAGGTTGTCGCGGAGCACTCCTGAAACCGTGGAGACGATGTGCTGGACATGCGAGAACTTCTCGATGTTCATGAACTCGGTCACGTCCACCGACCCGAACCGGCAGACACGCCCAAGATCGTTTCGTGCAAGATCCACGAGCATTGTGTGCTCGGCCCGCTCCTTCTCGTCCCGGAGGAGCTCGTCTGCCAGTGCCTGATCTTCCGCTGGGGTCCGGCCCCGGGGCCGTGTGCCGGCAATGGGGACGGTGGTCACCCTCCGGTTCTCGACCCGGACGAGCATCTCGGGACTAGCCCCTATCACCTGCTCGTTGCCGAAATCCAGGTAATACATGTACGGGCTCGGGTTGATCTTCCGGAGTGCCGCATACAACCTGAACGGATCCCCGGAAAGTTCGCATTCCATCCTTCGCGAGAGCACGGCCTGGAAGATATCGCCGGCTGCGATGTGCTCCCGTATATTCTCTACCGCCCGCTCGTACTCCTCCTGTGCTCCCATAGGGATTGCAGGTATGGCATTGGCGGTCCCGGCAGCGGTTTCTGATGCAGGCGTGGTGATTGCAGCAAGCGTTGCGATACGGTCCGCAAGGGCCCGGATGCGATCGATACTCCGGTGATACTCCCGGGAAAGATCCGACTCATACGTGAGGAACGGGCTTGAGAAGATGTAGAGGATCCGGTCCCGGTGGTCCAGGACGATGCAGTCCTTAGTGAGCATGAACCGTGCATCCGGCCCGCTCCCGGCCATCGTCTTGGAAGTACCTTCTCTGACTTTTTCGAAGAGGGAATAGACACAGTCATAGGCAAAGTATCCGACCATCCCGCCAAAGAACCTGGGAGCTTTCACGTTCACATACTGGAACCGGGAAAGGATCGATTTGATACGATCAACAGGATCCCGGCCTTCAGGATCCCGTGCAATGGAAGTGAACAGCTCGTCACCTTCAAGTTCCACGGACGATCCTACCGATACTACGAAAACCGGGTCGAGGCCGATGAACGAATAGCGGGCGAGTTTCTCGCTGCCTTCCATGGACTCGAGCAAAAACCCGCACCCGGTCCGCGTGCCAAGGAAGATGTCCAGCGGGCAGAGATCTTCAAGCGGCAGTTCCGCACAGAGCGGGATAATGAGCGGTTTTGGCTGGTTTTTCACCGCGGTGATGAACTCCTCTTCACTCAGGTTGATGGTAAGATCGTTTTTCATAAATTATTCCTGTAATCCACGTATCGGCGGTTTGCTTGCGTACCCTGTATGCCGGGTTTCAGGGGAACGGTCCTGTCCTGCAGGTGAACCCGGTGTCCCGGCACATAATCTGATTAAAAGGTGGCTTTTGTACATATTTATACATTATTGTAATTTTTTGAGCATTGATGCAGGAATTATTGCAATATAAGTATCCGGAAAACGGCCGACCAACTCGGGAAAAAACTGCTGTCCGGCTGCGGGGATTTGATTGCAACGGTGGATCGCGACCACGCCGGGTCTCCGGGCATATTCCTTGTAGTGAAAAAGGCGGATAATCCTGTGGCCGATCCTGCCCGAAGAACCCCGGTGCGAAGGATTCCCCCGTTGCGGGAACTGCGGTACGGCAACCTATTTACCGTTCCGCACAAATCCTGTACTGCATTTTTGGTGGCAACATCATGTGGCCGTGTCGCGATAAGTCATTGAGCTGGGTTTTTGTATCGCGGATGACCGGGATCATCTGTTTCCTGATCGTGGTTGTGCTCGCCAACATCCTCAAGGAATTTATCCGGAACCCGACCCTTCTCTCGGGCATCGAGTTCTTAAATACCAATTTCTGGCTCCTGCTGGTCATCGGCATCATCATCTTTGTCGCGGATATCTTTGCGGCATTCCCGTTCCCGCTCAACCTTCCATTCCCGGTCATCAAGGCGGTAGGCAGCGTCTTCATCGTTGCATTCGTGCTCCGGATTTTTGAATGGGTTGACATGATCACGGCAAACAACCTTTACCATTACTTCTGGCTGCTCTCGTTTGTGATAGTACCGCTCGTCTTCATCCTCGTCCTTGTGACCGGCTACTTCGAGATCATGCGGAACCTCTGGTGGACGCCCCATCCCGAAGGAGAGGCCGCTATTGTGCATGATCCTGCGCCTTCGGGAGAACCGGGTAAAGCATCGGATGTCAAGTCCTGGGAAGAGATCGGTGACGAGTTCCGCCTGATGCTCTACGATCTTGTCCACCGGTTCCGCGACGAGATCCGGAGAAAATAGTTTTGTCCGATGAGGAACGTTACCAGTCCGGGTTTTCCTCGCGGAATTTTCTTTCTTTGGCCTCGAGCTCTTCTGCACTCAGGTGCGCCGGCATGCAGATGCAGCGGTGAGGGACAAATACACCGGCCTGGAAGGTTCCCTGCTCCTCACCTGGTCTGCACGCCCCGTATGTTCCGGTATCGCAGTCATGATAGACCTGCGGTAGCTCTCCTTTTTTAGCTTCCTCCTTTGCCTCATGCCATGAACCGCTCATACTGATGGTATGTGAGATCATGCTCAATGAGCGTTTCGGGAAGGGGAAGTGTTGTTTTTTTCAGGTAACACGTATAAAAACGCGGGAAAAAGAAAAAAGTGATGAGATCAGAACCGGGGTTTCCGGTGCTTGGGCAGGCAGTCCCTGCAGTAGACCGGCCTTCCTTCAGTAGGCTTGAAGGGAACTTCGCACTCTTTTCCGCAGTCTGAGCAGACTGTCTTTGTCATTTCTCTGGGACCGAAATTTCTCGGGCCGCCAAAACTCTTTCTTTCCATTGCTCTTACTCATGCAGTTTTGAGCTGCAGCTAAACATCTACCGATTCTGTATAAAAAACATTTGCAGTATCCGGATCTGTTTTATACATTTGTAGGAATAAATCGCGGGAGATCAGGGAATTATCTCGCACCCGTTGAATTTTTCATGGGTAAAATCTTCCCGTGTGATCGTGTCGCGTGCGATCAGATCCCGCACCCGCGGGAGGGCTGATACGAGGGCATCGTGCAGGTTTTCAACGGTCCCGCAGACCAGCTGCCGCTCTGCTGCATTCCACGGCCGGGTGATGTTGGAATAGAGGCACCGTCCCCCGCAGAAATCCCGGATCCGGCAGGTTATACAATCCCCCCCGATCTCGATCCGGTCAAGGGCACCGGGGTCTGCGTCTGCGATATGTCCCACATAATAGGATCTCATGCCGATCATCACGGGGCAGGGGGCGATGTGGCCGTCGGTCATGATGCTGTAGTTGGCATATCCCGAACCGCACCGGAGCCGGCTTGCCCTCTCGTGCAGGAGATCGTCCATGGGATCGAGGAACGGGTACCAGCGGAGGACTTCTTCGGTGGTTTCCATCCGATCAACCCATGAGCTGACGAGGGTCCGGATACCCGGGTTGTAACTGTTCTTTACCCATTCAGCAAACCGGCGCCGGGAGAAGTCACTGGCAAAATCAGCATCCAGCTGCCAGTGGATAGAGGAAAAAGAATAATCCGGATTGCAAGAAAGCCAGCTGACGGCATCTGCGATGTCGGTATCTTCAGTAACGGTCATGCGGGCAATCAGCTCGCCGGCATACCCGTTTTTACGGAGGTTTTTTACCTGCGAGATCACCTTGCGGTATACACCTTCACCCCGGTTTTTGTCCGTGAGTGCCTCTCTCCCGTCCAGTGAGACAAGGATCGTGGAAAACCGGTTCACGATCGCCGGTTCAAGCCGTCCGAGAAGCAGGCCGTTGGTCTGCATCATGAACCGCTGTACCGGCGCCTCCCGTATGATCCGGGTGATAAGATCTGCCCTGAGAAGCGGCTCGCCCCCATAGAATGTCAGCGTGGCAGAAGGATCCTTACTGAGGAATTCATAGAGAAGCCGGAGATCGTAGTCCAGCTCCGCAGGAAGATCCGGATCGATCTCAACCTGCTCTCCCTCACCGGAACCCTCTTCAAGTTCCTCAAATGCCTTTGCCCGGCAATAACTGCAGCAGAGATTGCAGTCATCGGTCAGGATGAGGTGGAAGTACATGGGAAGTCTGTACATTTTCGACCGTCCGGACAATAAAATGAGGGCCTGCCTCCATGACAGAACTTGCCGTAATGTATAAACCATCTCTCTCTCAATCCTCTCTCATGCCCGGGGGATCGTACTTCTCACCGGAAATTGAGACCCTGGATCGGGGCAGCCTCGATGCCCTGATCGACGAACGGGTGAGATATACCGTCAGGTATGCGGCGGATCATTCCCCGTTTTACCGGCACTGGTTCCGGGAGAATGGTATCGATCCGGCAAAGGTCCGCGTTCACGAGGATCTCCTGGATCTTCCGATCATCTCCGGTAAAACGATCCGGGAACACCAACCCCCTGTTACTCCGGAGTTCGAGTTCAAGTCCACGGACTGGAGCAATGTCTTCTCCATCCAGGAGACCAGCGGTACGAGCGGGACGCCAAAAGGCTTCTTTCTCACCTGGGAAGACTGGAAGCGGTATGCCGAGAAGTATGCCCGGAGTTTTGTATCGCAGGGATTCTCAAGCCGGGACCGGATCGTGGTCTGCGCTTCTTATGGGATGAACGTGGGGGCCAACACCATGACCATTGCCGCACAGAAAATCGGCATGGGGATCATTCCCATCGGCAAATGTTCGTTTGAATCGCGGATTCTCAAAAGCTACCGGCCTACCGCGATCATCGGAAGCGTCTTCAAGCTCCTGCGTCTCTACAGGAGGCTCAGGGCAGAAGGTCTCGCGCCCTCTGAAACATCGATCGACAAGCTGGTTGCGGGTGGCGAGAGCTTTGCCGACGAATCCCGGAAGTACCTTGCTGAACTCTGGGAGTGCCCGGTGTACAATACCTATGGCAGTACTGAGGGTACTATGTGCGGGGAATGCACAGAGATTGCCGGACTTCATGTACCTGAGGATCTCGTTCACCTGGATGTCTATGATCCCCGGATGGAATCGTTTGTCCATGACGGCGCCTGCGGCAGGGGCGTCCTCACCACCCTGCTTCCCGTAGGAGCAAAGGCGGGGATGCTTCTCCTCAACTACGATACCGAAGATACGACCGTTGTCCTCTCCCGCAACCGGTGCACCTGCGGCAGGACGCACATGCGGATCCACAACCCCCAGCGGGAAGCCGAGACTGCATGGATCTTCCGAAATTCCTTAAACCGCGTGGATATAGAGGCGGCGGTCTTCCAGCCGGAAAACCTGGAGTACCTGAATGGGGAATATGAGGCTTTCATCAGTGACGGGGAACGCCCGGATGAAACGGTACTGTCGGTTGGTGTGGAATGTATCGATCCGGATCATTGCGATAAAAAAACCATTCAGGATACAATTTTAAACCGTTTCCTGAAGTACAAACCCGGGCTCGCCCGGCATTATCACGACGGGGACTTACGGATTATCGTGAATTTCACCCGGGCCGGGGGGCTCGAACTGCACAAACAAAAAGGGCGGCCGAAACGCCTGATCGACCGGAGATTGCACTGATATGATGCCACATAATCATAAGGGCGAGAACGGCCTCACCATCCTGGAACTGATCGTGATTATCCTTGTCCTTGTCGTGATCGGCCACGTTGCTCTTGTCACCCTTTCTGGCATGTTCAAAAATCCCTCGGAAGGAATGGCAGGAACCTTTGCCGGGGAATCCGGGTATACATTGCGGCATGTGGGACCGGTCACCGGCTTTTCGGCCGTGAATGGCAACCGTTCGGATGTCATGATCCAGTACCCGCAGCAGGATGCCGCAAATCTCGGGGCTGTTCAGATGACCGTGGAACTCTTTATGGGTGATATGGGGGGAGTTGATTTCGACAACGTGAACCTCTCTGTCACAAAGGCCGGCGGTGTGGAAACGATCCCCCGGAAGACTGCACAACCACTCGTCTGCCCGGGCTGGATGATCACCAACCGGTTTGACGTGCCCCAACCGGCGCAGGTGAATGCCGCAAACCTTCCAAAGAATATTCCCACGGCCGGAGGTGCTGGAAGCAAACCTGCCGTCTCATCCCTGACGGGAACGGACATCCTCTATCCCGGTGAACAGTTCGAGATCGTGGTCTGCCCGGCGAGTACTACTCCCCCTTACCAGCAGTTCGCCATAACGGTGAACCCCCCCGGGAGTTCCCAGCCGCCGGTTGCACTGATCACCGTACCCCCCATGACCCAGCCTGTCATGTCCCTTGGTTCGGAGTGATACCGTGGTGTATAACAGGAAACATGACGATGCATTCACGGGTCTTGAGCTCGTGATCCTGATTCTGGTTCTCCTGGCAGGAGTTGTCGCAATTATCGTTTTCACCAACCCGGGGGAGACCCCGGGATGGGTCAGGACGTTTCCGGGAGGGATGGTGGCAGACAGCATCTACGTATCCGGCGATCACATACAGCCAGTCGGATCCGTGTTCGGGTTCCCTGCGGTCAGCCGGGTTGGCAACAAGCCCCTCTATATTGTCCCCCGGCCGGATCCCAAGCGGCTCGGGGCGGTCCAGGTGATGGTCTCCCTTTTCCTCGGGCATACTGGGGCCATCGATATGGACCAGGTACGGGTGAGCTGGAAAGGGGAAGGTGTTACCGAGCAAATTCCCCGGACAAACACCCTGCCCCTGGTCTGTCCCAACTGGACGATTACCGGGAAGTATAATATGCTCCCCGGCCATGTTGCCGATGCGGACAACTGGATGGAACCCGATGAAGAGTTCGAACTCCTGATATGCTCTTCCTCGGGCGCCCGGCCGTCCGGGACATTTGCCGTTACCCTGAGCCCGGAGGGAACCGCGATGCCGCTCACTCTCACCCGCGTTGTTCCCGAACGGATCCGGCCGGTCATGAAGCTTTGATGAGAACCGGGATGAGGGCCTGCGGCACCCCCGTTTCCCCCTCATGAAAACCCCTGCACAGAATGCGCTTTGACATCCGGTCCCCCTGACTGCACCAACCTCCATTTAAGCCATAAATAGCCTGTTAAACGAAAAAAGGAGCGTTTTTGGAAGGTTTTTAATCGGAGGGAATAGTGCGCCACAATGACCAAAATACCCCCAGAATTTTGGTAAAAATTGAGGCATCGACGGGCTTTCGACGGAAACCTTTTATATTATCAGGCGTCACCATTCATTATCAAAACCCAATAGTGGTTTTGAGGTGTTTAAATGGGAACCAAAATTGGAAAAGAAAAGATCCAGCGCGAAAAGGGCTACCTCTACTTTATCGGCAAGGATGGATACGTCTGGGCAGCCCCGATGAAGCACAACAAGACCGGCAAGAAGAAGAAAGTCGGTACTGAGAAGATTGCCAAGGAAAAGGGCTTCATGTACTACATTGGCAAAGACGGATTCGTCGCAAAAGCCAAGATGAAGAACGCATAATCTTACTTTTTCCTTTTGCACGCGGTCAGCCGCCGGCCGGGAGAGTCCGGGCGGCGGCACCGCTCAATAGTTTTCCCCCGACGGGGTAGTTTCTCGATTTTTACCGGTACCTGCCTTTGGGAATTCATTCCCGTTATCGTGAGGCGGGGGTTTTATCGTTACGGCCCTCCAGTCTGGTATAGAGAGGATCGCCCATGCCCTCGCTGGTTGCCAGTGCTTTTAAAGAATGGACTCATGGTCTGGATACGCACCAGAGCATGATCTCGATCTTTGAGCACATCCGCGATATCCCGTACTCGCTTGCGGTCCCCCGGGGCGATCTCCTGTCGGGACCGGAAGAGATGCTCCGGATCGGCAGGGGATATTGCGGCCCGAAGCACTACCTGCTCGCGGATATGTACCGGAGGCTGAACCTGAACGTTGTGTATGCCACGATTGCCTTCTCCTGGAATGATCCGGATATCCGTTACCCGCCCGGGCTCCGGGAACTGGCTGCCATTGTTCCTGTCTCCCATCACCTTGCCTGCCGGGTACAGATCGGGTGCCGGTGGGTTTTTGTGGATGCCACGTGGGACCGGCCCCTTGCCCGGGCCGGCTTCCCGGTCAACGAGCACTGGGATGGCCGGTCGGATACAAGGTGCGCGGTAAAACCCCTCCGGTCACCGGTCCGGACCGCCTTCTGCCGCACCCTGAAAAATGAACCATGCCGGACCGGAGATGAAGCAGAATTATCCCCGGTTGATGGCGAGAAGGATCACTGGGATGCAAAAGACCAGTCCCGGTATTACCATAATAAAATCTCGGTACGGACCCCCGATGAGCGCGAACGCATCGCCCGTTTCTTTCAGGAGTTCGATGCATGGCTTGAACTGGTGCGCCATGAGAACGGCTCCCTGCAGCAAACGGCCCCCTGAATGATCAGTCGACGAAGATCGCGGAGTCCCGTGCCTTGAGGTTTGCTGCAAACGTGCGGGCGAGCAGCGGGTTTATCGCCTGCTGGGGGAGCCCCAGCGCTTCTGCGGTTTTTCTTGTAACTTCCATCATCCCGGGATCGCGTTCACCTGCGGCTGCCAGCACAGCCGTGTGAATTCTTTGGAGGTGAGCGAGTGCCCGGTCCATCTGCAGGTAGACTGCATCCCCGCTCCGGGGCTCGTCCCAGGCGGAAAGGAGATGCCGGATCCCCTGGACCGAACGGAGGAGCCGGATCGATCGCACGGATCCTGCGGCATCGTCATAGACCGGGAGATCGCCCGCAACCGGGATGGCATCCCCGGAAAAAAGAGCCCCCTCCCCGGGCATGAACAGGGCAATCGAACCGGCGGAATGTCCCGGCGTATGTATCACCTGGACTTCGTATTCAGCGGTTCCGTCGGTATCAATGGTGCAGCCGTCTTCGAGCTCGAAATCGAGCGGTACCGGCCCGCCGACAAGGGTGTCAAACCCCGGCACCGGGCGCTCACGATTCTGCCGGCCGATATCCTCGATCCAGGTCCGCTCGGCCGCGTGTGCTGCAACGGTGCACCCTGTTGCGTCCCGGATCGCCCGGGCCGCCCCGATATGATCGGGATGGGAGTGGGTCAGGATGAGGAGCGAGATCTCGTTTGGATCGCGCCCGATGGTCCGGATATAATCGAAGATCCTCCTCTCGCATCCTGCTACACCGCTGTCGATGAGGGTGATAGTTTCTCCTGCAATGAGATACGAGTACACGAAGCGGTCGAGAGCTGTGCCGGGTGCAACCGGAACCTGGAACGGGTGCCGGAGTGCATGGATTGCGGGGGTGATCTGCATCTGGATCTCCTGTGCCGGAATATGGGGCGGGGAAGAGTATATTGGTGGGGGTGGGACCCCCCGTCATGTTAAACAGGGAGGGGGGGTTATCCCCGTCCGGAAAATTTTCAGCAAGGGGGTATACCCCCCACCCCCCCATCTCAATTATGAGTAACGCATGGTTTTTACCATTTCATGCGGGAATTTTACGTGGGATATCCGGCGTGACATGTCATCAGTGCATGATTAGCAGAAATGAGTAGGTACCCGGGATTTTTCAGATGCGTGGGGGGATTGACCCCCCGTCACGTTAAACAGGGTGGGGGGGTCACCCCTGCCCGGAAAATTTTGGCAGGGGGGGTATACCCCCCACCCCCCCTTTGTTTGCCGGACCCGTGCCCTGCGATCGGATGTAAAAAAAGAATACCCAAAAAAAACAATTCAATGGTACTACAGGGGATAACGGTATGGTTGTTTCAGAACCGATCAACAAAGTCAACCTTGAGCGCCTTACAAACGGCATCTATGCCTTCACCATGACCCTGATGATCCGCAACCTCCAGTTTCCCCCGGCCGGAACGCTGACTGAAACTACCGCCTTCTTCCGGTTCATCGATACCACGCTCCTTTCGGTTCTGGATTTTATCGGGGCGTTCCTCATCCTCGGCATGTTCTGGCTCTTCTACTTCCAGATGTTCCACCGGATGAAAACATACGATTCCCGTTTCCTCTATATTCATCTCCTCTCCCTCATGGTGGTCGTCTTCGTCCCGTTCACCCAGTCATTCACTTCAGACGGCTCTGAAATCCCGATATCGGACATAGTCTTCCAGCTCAATTATCTGGTTCTTGCACTCCTGCTGGCCGGTGCCTGGTACTATGCCTGCCGGGCCCGCCCGTCCCTGCTTGTTCCGGAACTTACCCGTGCTGAAGCAATCTTCCTGCAGAAAAAGTACCTTGTGCCTGTAGGGGTTTCCCTATTCGGGATCGCGGTCCTCCTCTCCGGTTTCCCCTACTATGACATCATTTATTTCTTCCCGTTCGTCATCATCGCCATCTTCTTCCGCCATCCCCCCGGGATACCGGAAGGATCTTCCTGAGCGGGGATGTCAGCTGTTGACCCCCAATGCTGATCCTTATGGATAACCGGCATTGCCGTACGCGGTTATGCAATGCACAGGCGATCTATAGAGCCGCATTACAAGCATATAGATACCCCTTTGTTTCCAGTGGAAATATGGCGGAAAGCGCGACAATCACCGCAGTTCGCGGTCCAGCTGCTCTGTAACAACATCCGGAACATTCCGGTAAACGATCCGGCCGGGCATCTCACCCAGACCGATCTTCATTGCGTGCCGGATGTACGGGTGATCCTTTACCGGAATTTTAAGAAGATTCCGGACATTCGGGTTGGAGAACAGGATACTGCGTTCAGAGAATTCTTGCCAGAATGGGATTTTGGATTTGAGACCCCTGAGCAGCGCAAGGGCAAAGGCCTCTGCGGCAACCGGATCAGCGCTTGCAAATACCAGCCCCGGGTCCGGGCTGGTGACGTACGCTTTTCCAAGACCCACAGGTCCCAGCCGGAGACTGTACCGGTCCGGCCCGAAGGTTGCCTGTGCCTTTGTCGCAACAACAAGGGTGAGGCGCAGCTTCTCCCGTATGGCATCGCTGATCTCGACAATCTTCTCAAAGAACGTGCCGGACCCATCATTATGGGAAACCAGCGAGCTCCCTTTTGCAGCGCCCAGAATGAATGAATTGTACGGCCCGTTGGCATGGAACTCCATCCTGCTGTCTTCCCGGAGCATGCCCACCATACATTTCAGCCCGAGGGTGGCGCCTGCCTGGCTGTGGGTACTGAGGCGGGGCAGGCAGATGATATGGTCTGCTTTTGCTGCCCAACGGGAGATGAAAAAGCCACGGGCCCAGGAACGGGTGCGATCTGACTCATGATGGTAAAATCCGGAGTCCCATCCTTCGTCTTCGAAACTGACAAACCGGCTCTTCAGTCCTGCTCCCATTCCGGAACTGATAAAGTTCTCCCGGCTGCCGCCCCGGATTACCCCGCTGGGATGGTGGAGGACATGCTCGATCCCGGACTGGTCGCCGATCAAGACCCGTGCTCCCTGCTCCTCCAGGATGCCCGCCGTGACCGAAAGTGCGAGCGGGTGGGTTGTGGAGGGATAGGGGTTCCCGGAATTCAGCGCCGGCTTTAAAAGAACTGTGTCGCCATCCTTCAGCCAGGTAAAATCGTCCGTTGCATCAACAAGGGTCTCGCGGATAGTTGCGGCAAGAACATTATCCCCGCAATCCCTTGAAACTCCGCTGACAAAGACCGGTCTCATGTACAGGATCTATTCGGCAAAGGCGATAAAAAAAGAGCGGTCCGGACAAAAAACATCCAGAATCAGTGGGCCCGTCGAGATTCGAACTCGAGATCTTCGCCGTGTGAAGGCGACGTCATAGCCAACTAGACCACGAGCCCTGAATGCATCGACCGGGAATCGAACCCGGGCTATAGGCTTGGAAGGCCTAAGTCATACCTCTAGACCATCGATGCACGTGCTCTACAATTTTGGTGTGGCAGTGTATTAATAATTGTCTCTGGTTTCCCGTACTTTTTCGCTTGCCGGAAGGAATTTTTAAAAAAGTTAGTAGCCCCGGAGTTCGGCCTCGACTTTCTGGAGGTTTGCTATCCGCTTCTCGAGCGCCGGGTGGGTTGAGAAGAGCTCCATGATGGAATTTCCCGATAGTGCCGGAATGATGAAGAAGGCATTTGCTCCCTCAACCTTTGCCTTGGCCTGGGGTGGGATCACATCCATCCGTCCGCTGATCTTGTTGAGGGCTGATATGAGTGCCCTGGGATTCCTGGTGATCATGGCGCTGCCCCGGTCTGCGGCAAATTCCCGGTATCGCGAGAGTGCCAGGATGAGCAGGGTGCTGATCGCGTACACTATGATAGATACAATCCAGATAACGATCCATGCACCGCCATTCTCCCGGTTGTTCCCGCCGAACAGTGCCGAGAAGAAGAAGCTCTGCATGATCATCGAAGCGATCATGGCAATGAAGCTGGCAAGCGTCATGGTCAGGATATCGCGGTTCTTCACATGGGCCAGCTCGTGGGCCAGTACCGCCTCGAGTTCATCTTTGTTCAGGAGCCGCATGATAGAGTCTGTGCAGGCGACAACCGCGTGTTTCGGGCTCCTACCGGTAGCAAATGCATTGGGCACCGGGCTCGGCATGATGGCGATCCTCGGCATGGGAAGACCTGCTTCTTTGCAGAGTTTTTGCACCGTCAGGTGGAGATCAGGGTATTCGTCGGCTTCGACAACCCGGGCTCCGGTTGACCAGAGCACCATCCTGTCCGAGAAGAAATACTGAACAAATCCCATGCCTACGGCAATGACAATGATGAACCAGTAACTCACACCGAATGCCAGGAGGATGGTCATGAACACCAGGTAGAGCAGTAATAACAGCAACCCGGTGAACCAGACCCTGGCCGTAAGGCCCCAGTCACGTTTCCATTCCATAATTAGTACATGTTCTCATCCGTGTCTTTTAAATTATTCGATTATCCCAATAATCCGGGTTCAGAATGGGCGGATTTTCTGGGTGAGTGCACACCTTCTCCAGCGCCGCAGGCAATGGCAGAATCAGTATCTGTTCCGGGTCCTGCTCCGGGTTTTTTGGATCAATACAGGAAACTATTTTTTTGCCAACAGCCGACTGGTACTTATGGCTGAAGTCGATCCCGAAGCGCTGGCTGATGTGGCATACGGCATCTTCGAGCATCTCCTGAACCGCAGGTTGCGGGAACAGGGCAGGTACCTGTACATGTACGTTGAGGAAGGTATCGACTTCAAAGCGGAGCTCTCCGCTATCTTCGATGCATTCCGGGAAGAATACCCCCAGCTGGCAGAAGCTATGATCAACCGGTTCTCCGGTATCGATACGATCTACCGGATGCTCTGCGAAGGGGAAGGGACTCTTCCCTCAAAGACCACCCAGATGTACTGGATTGTTCTTGACGCTCCCGGCAGCGCTCCCGAAGCCATCGAAGACGAGAATGCCGGCAAATGGCTGATCTTCCAGGAGCCGGATCTCGCCGATGCTGCGTGGAAGAAGGTCCGGGATGCGACGGTTGCACTCGAACTGGGTATCTCGGCAAAAGTGAGTACGGCCAAACCCAATCCCGATTCCCGGGACAACCGCAAGGTGATCTACGTGTACACGAAAGACTGGGCGGACGAGGCGGATGTCATGCGGGTCCGGGAAAAACTCCGCTCACTCGGGTTTGTCGACCGTATCGGGTACAAGCGCAATATCGAGACCTTTGCCGGTGAATATGCCAAGAAAGGCAAGCGGGTAACGTATTATACGGCATAATCCCGCACAAAAATTCTGCGTACTCTGTTCCGGATGAGACCGGTCAGAACAGGAAACCCTCCGGTATTCTAAAAGTTCTTTTTTAAAATTCCAAGGCCCTGCGGGAATCCTTGCGTTTTGTACTGCCCGGGGCCATGGTGCCACCGGCTGTGCATGTGATACTGCACTGCATCTGTTGTAAAAACCGGCAGGACCGGAAAAAAGAATCTGGATATTTTAATTTTGATTACGCTTTCCGTTCCTTGTTCTTGGGCCGCAGGTTCTGGTAACCGCACTTGCGGCAGCTGGTTGCACGAATTGCATTGCGTGCATTACAGTGCATGCATATTTTCACGTTGAGTAACCGGGCTTCGGCTTCTGGAAACTTTGCCATTAAGAAACACTCCTGTCTGCCCTTATAACAAAGCTGTAAGACTTCTTAACCGTTTGTGTTACGGGGTTCTCCGGTCTGCCGTGTATCTGTTACAAACCAGTCATGGAACCCGGCAAGCGCCCGGGCCCGGTGGGACATTTTGCTCTTCTCTTCCATGGGGATCTCGGCGAGCGTTTTTCCCCCGATCTCGAAGATGGGATCGTAACCAAACCCGCCATCCCCCCGGGGAGTGTGGGTGATCTGCCCGTCGAGGATTCCCGGAAAAACCCGCACTCCCCTCGCGTCCGCATAGGCAATCGCCGTTGTGAAGTGTGCAGCCCGGTCCGTCCGGCCTTCCATCAGTTTCAGGATACCGGTATTGCCGATGGATTGCTGGACATAGGCGGCATAAGGGCCAGGGAATCCGTTGAGTGCGCGGATGGAAAAGCCCGTATCGTCCACGATAAGCGGGGTTTTGAGCTGCGCGTACGCAAACCGGGCTTTGCCTTCGGCAATCTCCCCGACATCCTCCGAACGGTGTTCGGGGAGGTCCAGGGTGACGTGGGATACTTCGAGCATCCCCCCGAAGAAGGCTGCAACTTCCCGGGCTTTGTTAGCATTGCCGGTCACCATCGTGATCTTCACAGGTATCTCCCCCGGAGTTCGATCTCGTGTTCCCGTGCAAGGATCTCATCGGCCCCGGCAAATGTCTCCCTGTACCCCGATTCGAATGCCGCCTTGAGGATAGCACACCGGTCGGGAGCCGTACTCTCCAGGGTCTGGTAGAGGACGTGGATGTCAACGCCCCGCTGTTCGATCTCCTGGGTCACCTGCGCAAGTCCGAAATCGATCAGGACACAAGTCCCGTCCCCATCGCGCAGGACAAGGTTGCTCGTGGTGAGATCCCCGTGCATGAGCCCTGCTGAATGCAGTTTTCCAATGGTACTGCCCGCATTTATGAGGTTCTTCTCGTTCAGGTCGTCGGTGAGCAGGGTGCCTGGAATCCGCTCCATCACGATGGTATCGGCAGTGATGTCGTGCAGGACAGGGGTTGGTACGCCGCCTTTCCGGGCTGCATGGATGAGCCGCGCCTCTGCCCGGGTCCGCTCGGTTACCAGGCGCCGGTCCAGGGCAGGAACCCGGTATTTTTTTGCAACCCGGTATTTTTCAACCACGGCCGGTCCAAAGGTGATCACCGCTTCCGCACCCTGTCTTGGTGCGTCTTTCTGCCTGCCGGTGGCGCCCGGCACAGGCTTCGCCGGATCCCGCTTCCAGGTCACTTCGACCTCGTCCGAACGGAACGAGGGGTTGACCTGCGAGGCCTCGATCGGGAGCGATGTTCCGCTCTCCAGCATCAGTTTACCCGTGTAGGCAATCATGGCCCCGTTATCTCCGAGATATTTCTGTTCGGGCACAAAGAACCGTGCCCCGCGCTCCTCGCACATGATCCTGAGCATCTCCTGGAGGCGCCGGTTCGCCCCCACACCCCCGACCAGGAGCACTTCATCTTTACCGGACAGGGAGAGTGCCCGCTCCGTCACTTCCACGCACATGGCAAACGCTGTCTCCTGAAGGCTGTAACAGACATCTGCAAGCGGTGCCCGGCTCTCTTTTGCAGCCGAGATGAGGCCCGAGAAGGCAAGATCCATCCCTTTTACCGTATAGGGGAGTTCGATATACCGGCCGCCCGTTGCATGTGTTTCGATAAGGGGGCCCCCTGGGTGAGGGAAGTTCTTTGCCCGGGCGAATTTGTCCAGGGCATTGCCGATCCCGATATCGAGCGTCTCTCCAAAGATACGATACCGCCCGTTCAGGTACCCGATCACCTGGGTGTTTGCCCCGCTTGCATAGAGGACTATGGGGTCTTTGCACCCGGTGGCAAAACACCCGATCTCCACGTGGGCAACGCAGTGGTTGACCCCGACAAGCGGGACATCGAGCGCAAGCGCAAGGGAGCGGGCTGCCGTGGCTACCGTGCGAAGGCAGGGACCAAGACCCGGTCCCTGGGAAAATGCTATCCCGCTGACCTTCTCCGGCTCTGAGAGGACCGAGCCGATGAGTTCGTTCATCACTGACGCGTGGTGCTGCGCTGCTTCCCGGGGGTGAATTCCCCCCTGTGCAGGGCGGTACGGACGCGATGCAAGAGCAAGAAGATCGTGATCAAAAAGAGCGGCACTGAGATTCCAGGCAGTGCCCTCAATCCCGAGTATCTGCCCAAAAACAGGCATTGGTGCTTATTTTCTGAATTCGGTGTATCCGCATTTGCCGCAGGTGGCCCGGTCCTTGTGGTCTGCCATCATGACACCGGGTCCGCAGCGCGGGCAGTATTTCTTTGCAGTGGTAACCTTTGCGCCTTCAACCTTGAAGTAGGCGCCCCTCACGGTTCCCTTGGAAGCTGCTGCCTTCTTGGCTGCCATGATTATGCAGCTCCCTCTTCCTTGGGCTTGGGCATACCGCGCGCAGCGAGATGCGGGCGCTCGGTCTTGTTCCTGGTCTCTTCAGAGTCGTAGATGCGTGCCGCGCCGGTAAGCTCGGTCTTGCCGAAGCTGCTGTTCAGGGTGTCAAGGGTAACCTGGTGCTCCTTCACGTTCAGGAGTGCGCAGAGTTTCCCGATGATCTGCATGCGGGAGGGGGTTGCACCGTCGTATTTGAGGTTAAACTGAACCTCTCTTCTGGATAAAAGCTCATTCCTTTTATCGCTGGTGATCTCAAAGTCCATCGATATCCTGTAATTATTGGGAACCGGTTTATTTAAAATGTGACCCCGTCCTGAGAGGAAATACAAAAACAGGATCCGGTATTATCGGGTCTTGCCGGAATCCCCAGGCTTATGAACGGATGAAGTGGCTGAGGAAGATTCTCGCCGTTTCCTTAGCTTCCGGGGTCACGGTCCTGAATACAACCCCTTCCCCCGGCTGGCCGTAGAGAACGATAGCCCCAAGCGGGGCTGCGATCACCATGGGGATGACTGCCAGGTCTTCCTCCCCATCGACAACGAGGGTCGTGGGAGGATGTGCGACTGCCCGGTCGAGAGCCTCGATCAGTTCGTCGGTCAGCGTTCCTGCCGGGTTCTTGACCATGGTACAGGTACTGGTGACTTCCGGTATCCTGCTGCAGGGCGTCCGCATCGTGTAGCCATCGACAACTGCCACATCGGGAACGATCCCGTGCTTCTGGAGATTGTACGTGACAACATCCCCGACTGCACAGACCATATGGCCGGAAAGACGGGGGAGGAGCTCCTCGATCTCACGATGGAGCTCGCCAAACGGTTCCTTGAAGAGCCGGCGGTGCTCTTCGGGAAGAGTGAGCATCAGCGGACCTTCAGCGCATAACGGCCCGGAAGCTTGATGTTCATCCGTTTGGCAACTTCCGAGTTTTCCGGATCGATGATAACGAGGTATCCGGACCAGTCCTCGCTTAAATTTGTTGTACCACAGACTACACAGTTCTCACCGTCAACTACCCGGTGGCAGTCGCGGCAGACTTTTCCCTGTTTCTTCTTATTCGCCGGAGGCATTCTCCTTCCTCTTTCCCTTTCCTGCTGGCCGTTCCTTTACGGCAGTGGCAGGCTGGCTGCCTTTCTCTTTCTCCTTTGCGATCTCTTCCTCAAGCCAGAGCGCCGTGCCAAGACCCGCCTGGCGCATGGTGAGGCCGATCTTGCTGTCCCGTGGTTCGCGCTCGTTCAGCGAGAGAGTGACCACACGGACCCGGACAACGTCCCCGACACCGATGTAGCGTTTGGACTCCTGGCAGATGAGGCGGGCATTCTTCTCGTCGTAGTTGATGTACTCATCGGAGATCTGGCTGACGTGCAACATTGCATCTATCGGTCCGAGGCTGACGAATGCGCCAAAGCTGGTGGTTTCGACAACCAGACCCTCGATGACCTCCTGGAGGGCAAGCCTGAGCGCCATTGCCTCAAACCGGACATCGTAATACACGCCCCCGTCGCCGGGAACGAGTTCGCCCTCGCCGACATCGAGCACTTTTGTCACGCAGATGAAGATCCCAATCTCCTTATCAATGCTGCCCTCGAGCTGCTCCTGCAGGACCTCAAGAATCACTTTTTCGAGTTTCTCCCCAAGACGCTGGGGGGGAACCCGCACCTTATCCTCAAGAAGTAGTTTATGATACATATTTACCTCCGCAATATCTCCAGTTTTTTCTGTTTTCTTAATGAAACTACGCCAATGCCCCGGGTAAAGAGCGCTTCTCTTACGCGCCGGTCGTTGGTAACCACCAGACAGGAATTCCGGGTCGCGTATTCGATTACCTGTGCATCGATCGATACCGATTCCATCTCATTGCTCTCTGCAATGGTGCATTTCTCACCTATGGTCAGGCCAAGGCGTGCTGCTGCCCCGTCTCTCCCCTTTGCCCGCGAGAGACCTGAAAGCTCCCGCAGGACCCCGGAGAGAACAACTGGTTCAAAGGAACCCAGAAGCATACGGAGCTCGTCGAAAAGATCTATCTGGAACTGCGCCGGCATCATCAGCGCATTTGCATCCAGCAGGACCTTCACTCGCCCAGCACACCCATCCCGATTAACCGCCAGCGTGCTCCCACCTGCCGGCTCATGGCTATCCGTGAACCCACCTCTGCACATACGGGTCGCTTCAGAGCGATTTCCACGTAATCTTTCTTGGTATTCGTCACGACGCCCACGGTCACTGCAGTCCCGACAGAGAGCATCAGCGGTTCGGAATGTTTCAGCGGCTCGATGACAAGCTCGCTTGTTGCTCCGACAACGCGTTCCATCAGGGTGACGCTGCACCGGATCTTGTCCCAGACCGGGGGGAGTTTCCCCTCGTGGCCCAGCACCTGGCCGGCAAGAGCATCGCTTTTCGTGAGTGCGGGGTCGAGTTTGGTCCCTACGCCCAAAAGCCCCCCGGGAGTTGCCGTTTCAACAACTTTTGACCCGGCGTTGATGGTGGTGATCGTAGTCTTGATGGGAACCCACTTGATACGGTTCTCCACCTGGGTCTGCCTGCCCGGGCGGATCTCGATCTTGTCGTCTGCGCGGAGGATGCCCCGGATAAGAGATCCCCCGACAACGCCGCCTTTGACATCCTTCCAGTTACAGCCCGGCTTATTGACATCGAACGAGCGGGCGATAAGCATTACCGGCTCGGCATCAGGATCCCGTTTCGGTTCAGGAATAACCTGATCCAGTGCCTGGACAAGTGCCCCCATATTGATCCCCTTCTGCGATGAGACGGGAATGATGGGGGCGTTCTCGGCTATCGTGCCTTTTACAAACGCCTTGATCTCGTGGTAATTGTCCACGGCTTCTTTCTGGCTGACAACATCGATCTTGCTCTGGACGATCACGATGTTCTTTATACCCACGAGCTCGAGCGCCATCAGGTGCTCTTTTGTCTGCGGCTGCGGGCATTTCTCGCTTGCGGCAATCACCAGCATTGCCCCGTCCATCAGGGCTGAACCTGATAACATCGTTGCCATCAGCGTCTCATGCCCCGGTGCATCAACAAATGATATGGAACGGAACGGTGTTCCGCTGCTGCTGCATTTCGGACAGGTCTGGTTTGTTGAAAACGCCTCGGTTCCTTCGCAGGAATCGCACCGGTAAAACGTTGCGTCCGCATATCCGAGCCGGATGGAAATGCCCCGCTTCACTTCCTCACTGTGCCGGTCAGTCCATGTCCCGGTGAGTGCGTTGACGAGCGTGGTCTTGCCATGGTCGACATGACCTACGACCCCGATATTGACACTGGGAACTGTCACATCATGCAAATGAAATCGAACCTCCTTACCCTTCACTTCTGGTTGAATCAACCATTGTATGATTTATTCTTATCAGGACCGACGCACATCAGATATCGCGCCTGCCGGACCCGGTGCCCTGCCAAGAGACCGGGACGAGTTCAATCGTACAAGTGATAATCATATTGCGGTTTGGGTTGATAAAAATACCCGCGCCATTTATGGTTTTTCGCATAAGGATCCAAACCGAACCCATTTCTTTCAAGACAAGATCGTATTGGTTTGTTTTTTCCATGTTTTGCGATTGAGATGCATGGTACCGGACAGAACAGGGAAAAACAAACTAAACAGTTATCCCCCGCCTTCACAGCTCTGGTCGATATTTTTGAGGGCTTCCTGAAGTCCGCTCCCGGCAGCGAACTCCCTTTCATTTTCAATAATTTTTTTTGCATCCACCTGAATCGATGCTGTTCTCTTTTCAGTCCCGGTTGCGGGAATGAGCTGATCGACCCGGTAGAGGAGATTTGTGCTGTCCAGTTCAGCAAACGTCACACCCCGGACCTGTTCCAGATGCAGAACCTTACCGGTTGTCCCGGTGCGGGGGTAGCGGACTTTCATCCCGAGGGTAATCTCTTCAGCTAACATACCGGAGTATGAGCATATCCCCCCATATAAGCATTTTTTACCTTTTCCCAGGTAGCCTGGGTTTCAGTCAGTACTCTGCAATCTCGTACATCAGGAGACCTGAGGATTTTCTTGTAAAATGAATGTGATAAAATTACTGGATTGTCAAGCCCTGCATGACAGCAGCTTCCGGCACATCATACTGGCGGTTGGATCCTGAAATCTGGTATTTTCCGGTTGTTTTCACGTCATAGGAGCTACCTGTAGTCGAATACGGGACAACGAACTCACCGTTGATACTTGCCTGGCGATAGGTAAAATTCCGGCCAGTATTGGTAACAACCGGGACCTCGATGATCCCCTCGCCTTTGATATGGGCTCCTTTGACATACTCGAAGACCTTGACGTACTTCACATCGGCAACCTTTGAATTGAGGACGTTTGTCGGGGATTCATGGACAAGGCGATAGTGGCGGAGAGCCGGAACTTCATCGATAGGATTGGTAAGCGACGGGTTCAGTGCCTGTGCCTGATATCCTGCCGGTGCTTTGAGGTTATACTGCTCAGCCCTGAAAATTGCGTCGGTTGAATTTGTTGAATCGGCTTTGGTCATGACCGGCAGTGACGAGCCGCTGATCGTCGGGTTTGCGTACTCAACATAATACACGGTCGAGGGTTTTGTGAGGGATCCATCTAAGTTGTGCAGTTTCGAGACCATGGTATGGTAGTACGGCTTTTCATTGAGCATGAACGAATCGTAGCTATCAGGATTTGCACTGTTTGGCGTCAGGAGGGTAATCTGGTAGGGCCTGCTTCCCTCTGTAGAGTTATACCATGTGGCCATTGCCCAGAACTTACCTGTGTCCATTTCTGCATCCGTAATGACATACCGGGTGCCATCCTGATCCAGGATAGTATTTGCAGTGTCTTCCGAAGTTGACATGAAAAATGCCGCTGATCCATTAGACCCGGCAACTCCCTGCTGGAAGGGGTTCGAATTGGGAATCCGTTTGGCAATATATGTAATCAGGTGACCGTAGTCCCACCAGGACATTACGCCATATGCCTGGCTTGGGTACTTGAAAGTTTTCGAATCGTATATCTTGAGGTAGTCTACTCCGGTACCTGGTGTATTGTTAGCCATCCAGTCAAGGGATTCGCGCCAGTCCGAATTCATCCGCATTGGATCCTGGGAAGCGCTCACGTAACTGAGGGAGACTGATGAATATACAAAGAGCAGGCTTACGAGCACTCCGACAATGAACAGGCAGACAGCCGGATAATTTGTCTGGTGGGATGACATCTCTTTTTTCGCGAGATTTTTCTTCTTTTTACCCCGGGCCGGACTTTCCTTATCCGAATCCTTGCTGTCTGATGCAGCGGTCTCCTGCGGCAGATTCTTCACCATGCGGTGGAACTCACCCTCTCCGCGGGAAATCACAAAACTCATGCATGCTGCTGACAGGAGGGCTACATTGATCGCAAGATAGTACTCGTACCGGACATGCTGCCATGTGGAGAAGAGTATGATGAGTGACCAGACCAGTACAAATACCTGTTCCGGGTGCTCGTCACGGAAGTTGTTATAGGCCATGACGATGATCCCGCCCAGCATCAGGAGAATGCCGAAGTTAAATGTATTCCATGCGAGTGCTGTCGACCATCCCCGTGCTTCCTGAACCGTTTCGGTTATTGGCGCCTGTCCGAAGAATGCAAAAATATCATAGACCAGGAGAGTATAGAGCTGCGGGATGAAAACATAGAGCAGAAGTGTACAAATTGCTGCACAGCCGATAATAACCGCAGGGAAAAAAAACCGCTCTTTTGTTTTTAGCGCTCCTGAAAGGATGTATAAAAAGATCGTTCCTGCAATAAGGCTGATGTATGCATAAACATGACCGATCGAATAGGTTGACAGGTCCATGCCTGTTGATTTGAATCCGAAGAGGAGCAGGCCTGCAATTGCTACAAGGAAAATCACGCTGTTGATGATGAGGAGATATTCGCTTGTCCGGCCGCGGAAATGGTCGATAACAAACTGTATCAATGTAAATGCCCCAACAATCATCGCGAAGAGAATCATTGTTGGCATGACCAGCAGCCCGAGAATGTAAGTTATCCCGGCAAGGCCCGATAAGAGGAGGGTTTTTTTGTAGGTGTGAATATTTTTTAAGTCAATTTTATTATCTTTCTCGGATAGGATTGCATACAGGTAGATAAGGCAGAAGATCGTGGAAAAAAGGACCTCTGCGATATGGTGATCCATGTACCCGTAAAGGGACCGGTAATAGAACTGTCCTGTTACAATCGCTGTGAAACCTGAGGCGAGAAGCCCTGTTTTCCAGTCCCCGCAGCACTTGCCGATATAATACATGATGGCAACGGTAGCGGCACCCATGAGGGGCGGAATAATGAGCCCGAGACTGATGATCTCAGGGCGGGTTGAGGCCCCGGTCAGGATACAGCATGCGGCAATGATCGTGGGAAAGAGCGGACCCCAGTAGATAGCTGACCCGCCAGGATAGAGGCTCATGGGATCAAACCAGGCATAATTGGGGAAATTCGCCATGATCAACTCCACCTGGCGGAGGTTGTAGAGCGGATCGTCGCTTGCCACCATCATCAGGACATCCGTGTTCCCCATGAAAAACATGGGAATCAGGCGAAGCCAGAGAGCAAAAAATGAAAAGATTGCGACAAGACCGAAAATCAGGTACTTTCGGTGTTTTTGAAGATCAAGAAATACCATGAAACCATCCTTACTTGGGTATAAGGTTTCATCGGGAATCATTAATAAATTTGGATAACCCCTCTACACAATGCGGGCAAATATTTCCTCAAACTGCCTTGCTTTCTCGTTCCAGCTGTTTTTCTCCGTATTTATTGAAAATGTGGATGGGTGATCCATAAGAGCCCTGATGTGGGCGGTATATTCCACTTGAGTCCTGTATACAAACAGGTTTGGTCCGCCAATCTTCTCCACATCGGGCATCGGCCGCATAACAATCGGTTTGCCGCAGGCGGAATATTCGAAGTATTTGTTGGGGAGGGCAATATCGCCCCATTGTGGCGGAGCAAGAGGAATCGTGCAGGCATCCATGGATGCGATATAGCGGGGGAGTTCCGTATAGGGTTTGAGTCCGGTAAAAATTACATTGTCTGATACTTGAAGTGTTTCAACCAGATCCTTCAGTTCCTGCTCATAATTGGTAAACAGGGATCCTCCGACAATGAGAAGCCGTGTATCCGGACGGTACCGGATAAGGCTTGGCAGAGCACGGATCATCTCGTCAAGTGCATACCATCGCTCGATGCTCCCGCAGAATCCGATGACAAAATCTCCGTTTGCTATCCCCAGCTCTTTCCGAACAGGGCTCCCGTCAGAAGGTTTGAAGAATTCTGTATCCACCCCGTTCGTAATCAACTCTGCTGAAAAACCCAGCTGCCTGAGTTTCTCTACGAGTGAGGGGGAGACTGTTGTGATTATATCACAGTTCTCGAGATTATGTCTGGTAATCGCCCAGACACTCTTCCGTACCGCATTCTTAAGGAACCGGTTTTTAAAATACGCTGCGGCAGAGTCGGGAAACCAGTCTTTAAGATCGAATATAACAGGGATGTTTTGTTTTTTTGCTGCATGAATAATGGCCGAGCCTGCGAGGACATGTGCAGCAACGATTACATCGAACTTCTCTTTTTTTAAGAGCCGGTTAAAGGCGTAGTAATGATAGGGTGTGTTGAGCGTATAATGTAACAGGGGGCTCTGGATGGGGATCAGGGTGGCTTCATCCACCGTCAGCCGGGTAGGCCGGGGTGGACATCTGCTGACATGAAAATGTGCAACGTGAACATCGTGTCGTTGTGCCAGGATCTCGAAGATGTTATGGTGCCGTGACAGGACCGGGTGATGGATGTAATCCTGAGTTGATACGAGGAGGATCTTCATGGTCCGTTATCCTTGGTATTATGTTTGATAGACAAGCAGTTCTGATCGGTTTTATTGTCATCTCAGCGTTCTGCCACTGGTGTTGGAAGATCCCGCATTTTCGCTGGAGATCCGATAGCAAGCATCCTGTCCGGAACATCTCTTGTCACGACGGATCCGGCAGCGACAAGCGCACCTTCCCCGATACAGACTCCCGGGAGGATCGTGGCATTGGCACCGATAGCAGCCCGGTCTTTGATCACCGGCCCCTCCATCTGCCCATAGGAGGGCGGATATCGATCGTTAGTTAAAACGGTATTGGGCCCGATAAATACATTGTTCCCGATCCGGGTGTCGGTGGGGATGTAGACCATACTCTGAATGCTCACGTTGTTCCCGATAGTGACTTTCCCATCTATTACCGTTGACGTGCCAATGGCAACATGGTTTCCAATCCGTGTCTTTTCCCGGATCATCACATTATGCCCTGTCTGGAAATCGTCACCGATAATCACATCGCAGTAGATTATCGTGCCGGATCGCAGGGTTGCATTTTTCCCTATTATTGAACCTGCAAACCCCGTTTTATCCATGTTCTCGCGGGATGGAAAACCAAGCGTGACGGGTTCGAATATCCTGGCCTTTTCTCCGACTTTGTTCAGTCCGTATTCTATCATTCTACCGTCACGCTCTTTGCAAGGTTTCTGGGTTTGTCAACATCGCGGTTCAATGCCACTGCCGTATAGTAGGCAAGCAGCTGGAGTATCACAAGACTGGTGAGCACCTGTACAAAAACTGAAGCCGGTGGAATTCCGATAAAGATGTCGACAATCTCCGACACTTCGCTGTCTCCTGTACAACCAATCGCGATAACGGGTGCCCCCCGTGCTTTCATCTCCTTGATATTGGAGATCATAACCCCGTACGTCTCTCCCGGCATGCAGATTGCGACCACCGGGGTTTCAGTTGAGAGCAGGGCAAACGGCCCGTGTTTGAGTTCTCCTGCTGCATATCCTTCGGCATGGATGTACGAGATCTCCTTCATCTTCAGGGCGCCTTCCAGCGAGACCGGATAAAACGGCCCCCTTCCGACATAAAAGATACTGTGGGCTTTTACACACAGCGCAACCGCTTCAGAAATGTCCATCAGGAGTACCTCTTCGATCGCCTGGTGAGCCTTCAGGAGACTATCATCATATTTTCTATCGCAGACCAGATTTGCCATCTGCATCATCACAGCAAGCTGGGCGGTGAATGACTTTGTTGCGGCTACGCTCATCTCAGGCCCGGCCCGCATGAATAGCGTCATATCCGCAACACGGCTTATTGTGCTGCCCAGAACATTGGTGATCGCAAGCGTCCGGCAGTTATGAGTTTTTGCCAGCCTGATGGCGGTGAGTGTATCCGCAGTCTCCCCGGACTGGGTGATTCCTATGACCAACCCCTCCACCGGTGGTGGAAAATACCTGAACTCGGAGGCAAATTCTAGACGTGCGGGAATGCCGCAGGATCCTTCCAGGAGATATTTGAAGATAAGACCGGCATGATATGAGGATCCACATGCTACGATCGTTACGGCATTCGGATGGCAGTTGATGAGACTTGAAACCGTATCCTGGTTGACTGCGCGGATAGTGTTATAAAATGCCTGAGGTTGCTCGTAGATCTCTTTGAGCATATAATGGGCAAATCCACCTTTCTTGACATCTTCAAGTGACCAGTCTATCAGTTCGACCGGGCGGGTCATGGATTGGCCCTGATTGAAAATCTCATATTTTCCCCGAGTAATGAGTGCAACATCTCCCTCTTCTAGAAATATCGCCCGCTCCGTATGTTCCAGAACCGGGGTCATGTCAGAAGCAGCAAATGTCTCCCCGTCACCTATCCCGAGCACCAGCGGACTTGCGTTTCTTGCGGCAATCATGCAATCCTCCCGTGATGAGATGACCAGCAGAGCATAGGATCCTTCCAGCAGGGGAAGAATCTCCTGCACTGCAGCAAGCAGGCTATTGGGTCCTGTATATTGCTCTTCAATCAAATGGGCGACAACTTCCGTATCGGTCTCGGATTGGAATGTATGACCCCTTGAAACGAGCTGTCGTTTCAGCTCAGCATAGTTCTCAATAATACCATTGTGAACGACAGCAATGCTACAGGAACAATCCATATGGGGGTGAGCATTGACATCATTGGGAGCTCCGTGTGTAGCCCACCGCGTATGTCCGATGCCTGTTTTTCCCGTCAGTTTGAAGGCAGAACTGGCATTTTCTGATATCCTGCCCCGGTGTTTTGCCAGTTCAATACCATTGCCAAGTGTGGCAACGCCGAATGAATCGTAGCCGCGGTACTCGAGTTTTTTAAGTCCCTCAACAATAATCGGAGCAGCTTCTTTTCTGCCAACGTATCCGACAATGCCGCACACGTCATATCACCAGACTTTCGTCGGGGATGCAGCGGGTAGTCAGGGAAGTGCTTCCCTCGATGGTTGTATTATTTCCAACAAGGGAATTCTTGTAACGGGCAAAGGAACCGCTCCGCACACCGTCTCCGAAAATAGCTCCAAATTCCGATCGTATTGCAGTGTCTTCGATCTCCATCAGGCCGGTCCCTGTCGTTATTGAGGTATGATCTGACAGTATGCAGCGCTCACCGACTACGGTATCAGTTATCCGTGAATGCGACCCGATTGAAGAATCGTCCATGATCAGGCTGTCCCCGATGAGTGAAAACGGCTCCAGCGCAACCCTTGAACCGATGCTCGTATTGGGCAGGATACAACAGTTCGGCCCGATCGTGCAGTCGTTTCCGATGACAACAGGGCCGGTAATCACCGTGCCCGGCCCGATTGTCGTACCTTTTCCAATTCTGACCGCTCCTTGTATTACGGTCTGCCGGCTCGCCATGCCTTCACGCGCAGGGGAGAGTGTGCCTAAAAGCCGCCTGTTCATTTTGAGAAGATCCCAGGCAAAGATTGCATCCTGCCAGTCATCGGCGGGTATTCCCCGTACCTGGTGTCCGTCTTCTATCATGGCAGATATCGCATCAGTAAGATCATTTCCTGTTAGATACGGGAAAATATCTCGGTTCAGGGAATAAATTCCCGTGCTGACCATGAAACTGGGAGCATGCTCGGGTTTTTCCATGATGTGGGATACAACACCTTCTTTTAGCAGGACCACCCCGAAATTGGAGGGACTTGGGTGTTCTTTGACCAGCATGGCATTGTGAATATCTTTAATCCGTGCAATGGAATGTGGATCAATGTAGTTATCTCCCGGGAGGAGCAGGAAATCACCGCGAATTTTTGATTCTGCAGACTGAAGGGCATGTGCAGTTCCCAGTTGCTTGTTCTGGACAACAACTTCAATGGGGAGCTCAAGCTGGTTTAAGAACCGGGTCACCTGCTCTTTCCGGTATCCTACGACAACGATGATATCCCGGATACCATTCTTTACCAGGGCATCAATGACATATTCTATGATGGGGTGGTTCGCAACCGGTATCATTGCCTTGGGCCTGCTCCTTGTCAGTGGCCTGACCCGCTTTCCCTCTCCTGCTGCCAGAATAACTGCCTGCATTGTTGAACCTACCTGATAATACCTTTCTCCCCTATGCATCCTTCGATATAGGATCCGGGCGCGAACAGAGCGTTGCTCCCTATCATCGTACCGACATTTATGGAGCAGTTGATCCCAAACTGGACGTTATCCCCGATAACTGCACCGAATTTTTTCCTCCGGGTATCTTTGCCACATATTTTGACCGAGGCATGATCGTGCCTCAGGTTGGCAATTTTGGTACCCGCACCGAAATTGCATCCCGTTCCTATTATAGAATCTCCGATATAATTAAAATGGGGGATCTTCGTCTCACTCATGACAATGGTGTTCTTGATCTCGGAACAGTGGCCGATGTGGCAGTTATTCCCGATACTGGTTGCACCCCTGATATATGCATGGGGACCGATCCGGCAGTTTTCTCCAATGATACAGGGTCCTTCGATATAGGTTCCCGTTTTTATGACGCTTCCTTCGCCGATCTTTACTGCACCGTTGAGAGAAACACCGTCTTCTATTGTCCCTTTGTTATCACTAGATAGCGTTTCCATGAGAGTAGCATTGGCATCCAGCATATCCCAGGGATACCCGACATCCATCCAGTACGAGAGAGCATGTGCCTGCAGTCTCTTCTCTCCAATAAGAACCGAGAGAGCATCTGTCAGCTCGAGTTCACCCCGTGGAGAAGGTTGGACTTTATTAATATATTCGAAGATTTCGGGAGTGAAAAAATAAGCACCGGCGTTGATGAGGTTGGATCTGGGTTGGGGTGATTTCTCTTCGAGTGAAGTCACTTTCCCCCCCTCTACCATAACAACCCCGAAATCTCCCGGGTGATCGGTTGTACTGGTGCTCATGCAGGGAGCCCTTTTCCGGCACAATTCGGCAATGTCTGCCTGCCTGAGTACCATATCACCGTTCATTACTAGAAACGGTCCGTTTACGAGATCTTCTGCTGCCTTTACAGCGTCGGCAGTCCCATGCTGGTGTCTCTGGGAGGCATACTCGATCTGGATCCCCCACTGTGATCCATCAGAAAAGTACTTCCGGATCTCCCGCTCTCCATATCCGACAACAAAAACAAACCGGGAAATTCCTGCATCGCGAGCTGCAAGAACTAGATGTTCCATCATTGGGCGGTTTGCCAGGGGAAGCATAACCTTCGGGCGCTTCGCCGTCAGGGGACGCATGCGTTTTCCCTCCCCTGCGGCGAGAACGACACATTCCATACGTACAGCTGTTCCTACAATGTTTAAGCAGTTTTCCCCTGCCGGATACGTTCTTTACCCTTTGCGAGCATCTCTTTTGCTTTTGAAAGCGTCTTCCCCTCAGCAGTAATCCGTATTTTTGGTTCCGTTCCGCTTGCCCGTATCAGGCACCAGCCCCCCTCTTCTGCAATACGGATTCCGTCAGTGGGACTTGAAGCACCAAGAGCTTTTACCGTCTCCCTTGCAGCAGGACTTGCCAGGGATTCCCTGATGATCGGGTATAACGGCATTGCGTCGATCTCTGCTGCTATATCCCATTGAGATGCGATCTCGCAGAAGAGCGCGGCGGCATGAGGCCCATCAGGACAATATGAGACTTTCGGGAAGATCCAGGCTCCTGAAGGCTCTCCCCCAAAATCACCCCACCTGAGCAGTTCCTCAGACACATAGGTATCTCCAACGGGAGTTCTTCGGACCTCAGCTAAATCATCGATGATCATAGAGGCATCGCTCGTTGTCACCACCCGTTTTGCATCCAGGTACCGTGCAAAAAGTATAAGGAGGTGGTCACCTCCGATATATCTCCCCTTGTTGTCGAATGCCATCATCCTGTCGGCATCACCGTCATGCACAACCCCGCAACGGGCATTGGTTTTTCGCACCATCTCTCCTACATGATGAAGGTTTTCTTCAAGCGGCTCGGAAGGCCGGGCAAAATGGCCGGATGTGTTGCAGTTGATACACGTGGGTTTGGCCCCTGCTTCCGTCAGCAAGGTGGGGCTGAGCGTACATCCGGCGCCATTGCCACAGTCAAGGACAACAGGAAGATCAGAACCGATATGTACCGAGTTCAGAATTGCCTCTTTGTGAGGGGTTATGGCATCTATGGTACGTTCGGTTCCTTGGTGCTGCCAGTCCGTCCAATGCCGGCTGGTGAGGAGTTTTTCCATATCTGCCTGTTGGGACTGCGTGAACGAAGAGCCATCAGGATTGAAAAGTTTGAGACCGTTATATTCTTCCGGGTTGTGGGAAGCGGTGATCATACAGCCGGCCTTCGCTGTGCGGGTGGCATACGCAACAGTCGGTGTCGGGACAACTCCCGCAATACGCGCAATGCCTCCACTCCCCAGAATCCCGGATATTACAAGATGGGCAAGCAGCGGACTAGTGGTCCGGGTATCCGTTCCTACAACAATATCCGACGACCTGTACGCCAGTGCAGAGCCCACTTTCAGAGCGGTATCGATCAGGATCTGATCGTACTTCCTCCGGATTCCCGACGACCCGAAAAGCATGGAGAACTATTGGAGGCTCTTTTAATAGATTTTATCGCTTGGTTCTTCTTTCCTATCAGGGAAGTAGGAATTTTTGGATCAGTTTTTACCGCAGGGGCACCATAGTTCGAGATTGTGAAGACGGGCTGTGCCTGCTGTGGATGGTCCGATACAGATGATTCTTTTTGTTCCGCGCCAGATCTCGATAAGATCCCCAGTCCCTGCAACAATTATACCCTCAGCACCAATGAGGAAGATATCAGCATTGGATGGGGAATCCGCAAATGTATACCGGAGTTTCGTATCAAATCCCGAGATGTCCCCCACGCACCAGATCTTTTTTCCGACTAGCTCTTCCTGTAACTTCATACTGCAGGTTTCGTGAGAGGATGGCAGGCAGGCATGAAGTATCCTGGACAGGCAGAAGAACCCGGCAGCAACGTTCACGATTGCACAAGCAGCGCCCCTTGTCGGGGGAGTATCAAGCGGGGCTCCGAACATGAATGATATTTTTGTTCGGGCCCGGATGGGATCAAAGGTAGTAAAATCTGCACTCCTCCCTCCGAACGCAGCCGTCATGCACGCCCCTTTCTCGAACTGGCAGTTGGTGACATCAGGATTTACCTGGAGGACCACATCCCCGTTTTCGCACCCGCTGTGTTCCATCAGCTGCTCAAGTTTTTTCACAGACTCTATTACAAGATCCATCAGGAGTCCCCCTCTGTTTCTATAAGAATGACCCGGGCCGGAGAGCCATCGAGGCCGGCGAGACGAAGGGGTAGTGCAATCATGTGGTAATCCCCTTCCGGCACTCCAGAAAGGTCGAGAAGTTCGATGACAAGACACTGATGGCTGGCCAGCTCACGATGAACTGACCCATCGCAGATGAATGACTCTATCGAGAATGAATCGATACCTACGCAGTGTACTCCGGCATTGGTCAGGTACCGGGCGGCATCAAGGCTCAGAGCCGGGTAATCCTCCCGAAACTCGGTGGATGCAGAAAAAGAAGTCCTGAGGAGGAGTCGTTCTGTTCCATCAATTCGTCCCCTGAGGTCAGCCTCTGTTATTATGCTCCCTTCACTGGTTACATCGAGAACCCTGCACTTGCCGATCAGGGAAGAAAATGACACCCTGTCGATGGTATACCCGGTCTTCAGATAATGAACGGGGGCATCAATATGCGTCCCGGTATGGCTGTTCATGTGTATGTCGGTTATCAGGTACAGCCCCCGGTCTTCCTGTTCGAAGTTGGGGGGCATATCGCCAGGGTAGACGACAGAGGCACTGGTGAGTGGGCGTGTAATATCGTAAATTTTCAATTTTCGTCCTCCCATCCGTGTTTTCCGATCAGAGGGACAAAACGGACACCCCCATGATGAGATTCAATGGTATGGGAGCCTTTCCGGCAGATCCGTACGAGTTCCTGGGTATCGCGGCTTCCAACCGGAGTAACAAGCCTCCCACCATTGGCAAGCTGATCGATGAGGGCTTTTGGGATCTGCGGGGCAGCTGCTGTTACGAGAATACCGCTGTACGGTGCACTGGGGCTATACCCTAGTGTTCCATCGCCGACCACCAGTTTCACATTGGTGATTCCCAGTGATACAAGGTGTGATCGGGCGAGATCTGCTACAACAGGTATCCTCTCGATGGTTGTCACGCTTTTTACCAGCTTGCCAAGGATCGCGGCCTGGTATCCGCTGCCAGCTCCGATTTCAAGAATACGATCATCCGGCCCTGGGTTCAGAAGTTCTGTCATCAGCGCAACAATATATGGTTGGGAGATGGTCTGCCCGTTTCCTATCGGGAGTGGAGAGTCTCTGTAAGCGTCTCGGTCATAGGGTGGCGGAACAAATAGGTGGCGGGGAATCTCCCGCATGATGGTGAGAATATGGGGATTTTTAATGCCCCTTGTAACAATCTGGGTCTCGACCATCGCAGTGCGCTCTTCCTCCCGGGGATACTTTTGCATACAAATCCGCTTCAGAATCCCGACTTCTCTGCCACATCGATTGATGCATCGATCTGGTTCTGGAGTGCTTCTGGAAGACCGCTGATCTTTACGTCAAGGAACCCCCTGATGATCGTAGCGGTAGCTTCATCTTCGTCGAGTCCGCGGGCCATCAGATACTCGATCTCATCCTTTGCAAGTTTCCCAACTGCTGCTTCATGGGAGAGTTCAGTCCCGACAACCGATCCTTCGATCTCCGGAATGGCATAGATCACCCCGTCTTTGAGGATCAGGCCTTTACATTCAAGGTGGCCGCGTGTACCGGCTACTTTTCCATTGATATGGCCACGGGATATGATTGTCCCGCCTTTGGTGATGGCTCGGGTAATCAGTTCTGCACTTGCCCCCGGTGCTTCGAGGATGGCGCGGGAACCGAGGTCCATATGCGAACCCGGTGTTGAGACCACGATGCTACTGAATCGGGCAACTGAATTCGCTCCTTTGAGGGTGGCTGTAGGATACATCTGGACTTTCTTGACCGGCTGCATGCAGACATAGTTGGAGAGGAAGACGCCCCCCTCCTCCACAACGGATGCGCTTCGTGGGTAGACTTCGATATCTTCGCTCCAGTTGTGGATCATCGTGAAGCTGATCTTGGCATTCTTCTTGATGTAGAATTCAGAGACGCCGTAATGTGCCCCGCCTTTTCCCACGTGAGCTCCGCTTGCACACCCTGAGATCATATGGAGTTCCGCCCCCTCTTCAGCGATAACGATATTGTGGACGTGCTGGATCTGGTCTTTTCCCAAGTAGAGACATGCCTGGACGGGCATGATGTTCTTTGAGCCCTTGTGGGCTATGATGACATACCCTTTTGGGTCTTTCTGTGCTGCAACGTATTTTGTTATGTCATCTTTCTCGGCCGAGACAACGTTCCAAACATATTCTTTGAGCCAGTCATACTTCTCCATTGCCCGCTTGTAAGAGAGGACTTCGATACCAGAGTCCCCGCAATCTTCCTGGACTACATCCTGGTCCATCTGGACATAGGTCCCGCACCGGTTTTTATTCTCGAGATCGATTCCTACCTGGGCGAGTCGTGTCTTGTCGACATTCGAGAGTTCAGGCATTTTTACTGGTGACGGCATTCGAGACACTCCTTGTAACCGCGCTGTTTGATATCTTTCAGGATCTCACGGGGGTTCCCGTGACACCGTATCTGCCCGTCACACATCACATGGCCTTTGTCTGCATCGATATAATCCAGAATATATCCCGTGTGGGTGATGACAAGACCGCTCTTTTTCCTCTTTGCAAGGTGCTTGTCCTTCTCAAGAAGGGCTCCGATGGTTGTGCCGATGAGGGAGATGTTCTCCAGGTCAACCCCGCTCTCCGGCTCGTCAAGCATGACGAAGTCCGGGTTCTGGATCATCAGCTGTAGTACTTCGCTGCGCTTGATCTCCCCCCCGGAGAATCCTTTGTTTATATCTCTCTCCAGAAACCGGTCCATATGGACGGAAGTGGCAAGAGCTGGGATATCCTCTTCTTTGGTTTTTGAGATAGCCCTGAGCATCTTCCCAAGTTTGAGACCGGATATGGTCGGGGGGCGTTGGAACATCATGCCAATACCCCTTTGTGCCCGCTCATGGGCATGCATAGCCGTCACATCCTCCCCGCGGAAAAGGATCTGTCCTTTGGTTATGGTGTAGTTGGAAAAGCCCATGATCGTCATGAGGAGCGTTGTCTTGCCTGATCCGTTGGGTCCAAGCAGCACATGGGTTTCTCCTTCCCCGATATGGAGGCTGATATCGTGCAACACCTCTTTGTCGCCGACCTTCACATGCAAATTTTTAATCTGCAGCATAGAACAATCACACACACTATGTCCAAGGCACCAATTAACGCTTTTGACGTGAACATCCCCTGCCTGTTATTTCGACAGACTTTAACGCCGAGGGGTACAGCATTGTATATCGAGTGTTCTTATGAGGGCAAATAAAGTATCCGACAAGGCAGGGAAGGCGCGTGTGCGGGGAGGCTCGAAAGATGCCAAGGAAGAGCATTCTGTGCCGGAATCCGAACGGTTGCACGAGTTTATCAATCGCATCATCTGCGGGGATGCACAAACGGCCCTTTCATCCATTCCGAACGAAAGTATTGATCTTATCATCACATCCCCTCCGTATAATTTTGGCCATGAATATGCAGGAGACCTTCATGATGATACACACGAATGGAATACATATTTTGAGAAACTCTTGGGAGTGTGGGAGGAATGCAACCGAGTCCTCAAACCCGGCGGGCGGATAGCAGTTAATGTCCAGCCGCTCTTTTCCGACTACATTCCAACCCACCATATCATCTCCAGGCAGCTCGCAGGTCTGGGTCTTCTATGGAAAGCTGAATTTCTCTGGGAGAAGAATAATTACAATGCAAAATTCACGGCTTGGGGAAGCTGGAAATCTCCATCAATGCCCTACATAAAATACACCTGGGAATTCATTGAAGTTTTTGACAAAATTACTCACAAAAAGTCCGGGAAGTGCGAGAATATTGACATCACTGCCGATGAGTTTAAGGAATGGGTTAAAGGACGATGGTCGTTTCCTCCTGAGACCCGGATGAAAGATTACGGCCACCCTGCTATGTTTCCGGAAGAACTACCCCGGCGTCTCATGAAACTACTCTCGTACAAAGGGGACATCATTCTCGATCCCTTCAACGGTGCTGGAACGACCTCTCTTGTTGCCTGGAAGTCCGGCAGACGTTTTATCGGAATTGACAACTCCTGCCAGTATTGTGATATGGCCATGAACCGTCTCGAATCAGCATCGTCCGAAACCGGATTTACGAGCGATTATCCGGCCCCGGCATTTCTCTCCCTGAAAAAAACATAACGGAATTCTGGATTTTAGCTCGTCTTACGTGGGTAAATTCGTTTTAATATACTTATAGACCCCTTTCCGGTCATACTCGTGACCGATGATATAATTGTAGACCGTTGCATACCGCTCATACCGGGCCCGGAGCTGACGATAATTGTTAAGCCGGGTATTGTATTCCGAAACAAGGGAGTTGTGCTCTGACACCAGTGCATTATACCCCCCGATGTTCCCCGAAGATCGCAGGGTTATCATCTGTTCTTCGAGATGGGTAACGGTGTCCCACCGGGCTTTCAGGTCCTGATCCATCGAGAGCACCTGCATTTCGAGTTCCTTTGCATTTCTCTCGGAAAGCAGGAGCGTATCGCGGATGTACCGGGTCTGTCCTCCGCTGTGATAACCATTTGATCCCGATCCAATTAGTATAACTATAGGGTTTGACTGGAGGATGACCCCATTATCAAGCGTGCCTGTGGGCACCCCAATGAAAGAAAAGTTCGTCGTCTCGATGAATGTATAATTGGTATTTTTATACAGGTACTGATCCGATCCAACTCCTACTGCCATATGAGTTTCAGGGCCGAATGAGAAGAGGGCGACATCGTAGCCTTCATGGGACAACAAGCCGGCAAGCAGAAGACTTTTGTCATCGCAGTCCCCTGATTCATCTACCACAGTCTCTACGGGAAATTTGGCAGGGTTTTCCGCAGCAGTTTCGTACCTGATGGACTGGGTGTAGGTTGCCAGGAGTTCGATATATTCATCATCACTCAATCCCATTTCGGCTTTCACGTTCCGAAATTCTGTAATAAGTGTCCGGTAGAGCTCTTCTTGGGCGGGATCTCCCGCCATGGCCCGATAACTGTCAGCCATCCATATATTTTCTGAAACATTCCCGAAAATGGTGACCGACTTGTCGGCGTTCCGCGCCCCTTCAAAGACCGATCTGTTGACCGGTATAGATATCGTGACAAAGGATTGTTCAAATGGAAATTTGTGTGTTGAAACAATAGGCGATGTTGCGGGGGCTGTCGGTGTAATATGCGGGACAATCACCCGGTCTTTCTGGAAAAATCCGGTGAAATACCCGGCTGCCACTCCAACGGCTATCACAAGCAGTACAATCCAGATGATTAAGAGGATCTTTTTCTGCATCGTATGTTCAGGACTCCGCGTACACCTTACAGTATTTCCCTGATTTGTGCAATCGAGTCTATGATATAGTCAGGTTTAATGGCTGCGGAATCTGTTGATTCTCTGCGGTATTTGCCGGTCCTGACCAGAATACCTGACATCCCGGCCTGTTTTGCCCCGCAGATATCCGTAGTGATATCGTCCCCGATCATTGCTACCTGGTCCGGTAAAAGTTCCATATCCTGCAGAGCAAGCGAGAAAAATGCAGCCGACGGTTTACCCATCACAGTAGCGGCTTTCCCCGATGCAAATTCAAGGGCCGCAACCAGTGGCCCTGCAGAAAGGGACAATCCGTCCCTGTCCATCCAGTAACGATCTTTTTCCAGAGCAACGAGTTCCGCACCATCCATGAGAAATCTGAATGCAGTATTGAGTGTGTCGTATGTTATTTTTTCACCGGCATCACCTACAACAACAAAATCCGGCACGGCCGGGGGGAAGCACCGGTATCGAGGATCAAAGTCTTTCTCCGCATCACCGGTTGTGAGGAGGTAATACTGTTCTTTTCCTGCATTTTTCATATGGGTAATTGCTGCCATCGGCGGGGTGAAGATGTAGTTTTCCGGAATTGCTAGTCCCATGGCCGTAAGGTTACGGACGATGGTAGCACGGCATTTCCGGGTAGTGTTGGATATAAACCGGAACTGGAGCTGTTCATCTTTGAGGTATTCAATTGCGGCCGTGGCGCCGGGTATCGCCGTGTTTCCCACGTACAGGACCCCGTCGAGATCAATGAGAAAACCCTTAAAAGCGGTCATTAGTTCCCTCCGAACAATCTCTTCCTCTGATTATAGCAGATACGTTTGCTGTTTTAAGTAGAAAAGTATCCGGCTTTGTCACGATACCTGCCATTGTTGGATATCTGCATCTTTTATTAAAAAACAGGAATTAAAAACCGGATTCCCCCGCTGAATGGTCTAGTGTTTGTGGATTTCCTTTCAGCATGTACAGCAGTCTCTCACTTTCATCCCGCACGGTAGGGTGTTTATCCCTCGCTTTTTCGATGTTCATGCAGACAATGTCTGCCCTGCAGGTTCATCCTGGGATTGGCACGCTCTGGCGACAGCGCGTGGACACGATGCATGAATACGAAGTTGTCCGTGATGGTAATGCCTTTAGCGCCGGCCTGTCAGGTAATGTCCTTTTCTCATCAGAATATGATCAGGCACACCGGATGCTCGGAGACCTTCTCGCCCGTCATCAGGATCTCCCATTTGAGACGATATTTCACGGAAAAACGATAGATAATGAATGGGGAACCTGTTACTCTCTTGAGGCCACTCAAAGTATGGTACATTCTCCTCTCGACAGTGAATCATTCAGAAAAGGGATTGTCAAAGACATCTCGCTTGTTCATGGGATCGGCCCAGCTGTCAGGAAGCGTTTGAACGAACGGGGATTTTATCAGATCAGCGACCTGCTGGAACACCCGAAATTCCGCCCGGGTGCACGCCACGTGCTTGAATGTCTTGAACGGAAAAACTCCTCAGAAATTATGGATCTTATCGGCCGCAGGCATACCCGCTCCCATCCCTCGGTCTTAAAAGTTGCCGGCCTCCATAGAGCTGAAGATTTCGTTTTTTTCGATATTGAGACCCTCGGGCTCTTCTCCCGCCCCATCATCCTTTTTGGTATCGGTTTCATCAGGTGCGGGGATCTTCATATCCGGCAGTACCTGCTTCGCGATATTGGTGAAGAACCAGCCGCACTTGCCGCTACCTGTGAGCATCTGTCCGGTGCACACTCTGCTGTTGTCACCTTCAATGGAAAGTCCTTCGATCTCCCTTATCTCTCCGATCGTCTCTCCTATTATGGTATGGAACCCCTGCCCCGGATCCCTCATTTCGATGTACTCCACTTCAGCAGGAGGAGATGGAAGGACCAGTATCAATCCCTCCGCCTCACTGCCCTTGAACGTGAAGTGTTTGGGATCTGCCGCAAGGATGATCTTCCCGGGCAGATGGTGCCTGAGTTCTTTGAAATATACCTGAGGACCGGTAATTGCGGGCCGCTGGTTCCGATCCTCGAACATAACCGGCAGGATGTTATTTCACTTGCCCGCCTCTTCTTCCATTTGTACGGAGAATCTGATGTCTGTCAGTGATGTTATCCGGCTTTTCAGTGTAAATCCTATTTACCGTGAACGGGCAGTCCACATTGAGACAACATCCCCCAAAGAACCAGAATACGGTCTCTTGGACCGGCCACTGTCTCCTGCTCTTCAGTCATACCTGGAGCAGAACGGGATCCGGATGTATTCCCACCAGTGCGAGGCTGTCAATCATATCCGTGGCGGCAGGAACGTGATAATTACCACTCCGACAGCAAGCGGCAAGACTCTTGCATTCAATGTCCCTGTTTTTGAAGAACTGGAGATGAATCCACAAGCGCGCGCGCTGTATCTTTACCCGACCAAGGCTCTGGCAAATGATCAACTTGGAACCCTCGAACAGATGGAAAAATATTGCGGGATCAGCGTAAAACCTGCTCTCTATGATGGCGATACTGCCCAGTCAAAGCGCGCTGCAATACGGGAGAATGCCCGGATTATCGTCTCGAACCCCCATGAACTCCATCAGGTGCTCTCCTGGCATGCGAAATGGCGATCGTTCTTTTTGGGACTTCGGTTCATTGTCATCGATGAAGCACACCGGTACCGCGGGGTTTTTGGATCCCATATTGCCTTCCTGGTCCGGAGACTCCAGCGTATCTGCAGGTATTACGGGTCATCCCCTCAGTTCGTTCTTTCGACCGCGACCCTGGCGAATCCCCTGGAATTTGCCATAAATCTCACCGGCCAGCCTTTTGTTCTTGTTGACAAGGACGGATCCCCCTCTGGAACGAAGAACTTCGTCCTCTACAATCCTTTTTTCAATGGTATTGGGGAACGGTCTACGCACCAGGAGACAAAGGATCTCCTTATCTCCTGTGTAAAAAACCAGGTCCAGACCCTCTGTTTTACCGGCTCCAGGAAAATGGCGGAGCTCGTCACAGTGTGGGCACGGGAGGATGCCCGGCGTTCATCTGAGCATCTTGCAGAATCCATATCTGTCTATCGTGCCGGTTTCCTACCTGAAGAACGCAGAGGGATTGAACGGATGGCAAAGGCCGGGACACTCATGGGCATTGTCTCCACAAATGCACTCGAACTCGGGATTGACATCGGATCTCTCGATGCCGTAATCATAAGCGGCTATCCTGGAACCATGATGTCCGCCCGGCAGCAGGCCGGCCGGGCGGGGAGGAGCAAAAAGGAATCCCTTGCGATCCTTGTTGCCCAGGCAAACCCGCTTGACCAGTATTTCATGAACCACCCGGAAGAATTCTTTTCACGTTCCCACGAACATGCGATCATCGATATTCATAATCCCTATATCCTGTCAGGGCACATTCTCTGCGCTGCAGCAGAGCTGCCTCTTCAGGAGATATCCGATGAACGCGTTTTCCCCGTTCCCTTTGTTGGACATCTTGATGAACTGGCAGCAAGTGATCTCCTGACCAGGACTTCTCGCGGATGGGTTTACTCCGGGAGGGGAAGGGCTGCGGATGCTGTCAGGCTCGATGGCATTCCCGGTGAGACGTTCCGGATCCTGTTCCAGGGAAAACTACTCGAGACCATGAGCCGGGAGCAGGCATATCGTGAAGCTCACACGGGTGCAGTAATGCTTCATCAGGGTATCACATATCTGGTCAAAGATATGGATCTCACATCCCACAATATCCGGGTTGTGGAAACGGACGTGGATTACTACACACAGCCCTTAAAAGAGGTGAATCTCTCGGTAATTAGCGTTCTTGAAAAGAGAACGATCCAGGGAGCAGAGTGCGCATTCGGCGACGTTGAAGTGACCGAACGCTATACCGGATATAAGATAAAACGAGGGGACACTATCATCGCAGTCGAACCACTTGCCTTGCCCCCCCTTACGTTCCGGACGAAAGCCTTCTGGTTTGTTGTACCGGCAGATCTTGAGGCAGAACTTCTTGCTGAGACTCTTGACTTTGCAGGGGGTCTCCACGGTGCAGAACATGCGATCATCGCCCTCATGCCCCTCTACGTGGTTTGCGATCGCTGGGATATCGGGGGGCTTTCGTGTCCAGCATATGGTGAGGAAGGGAAACCGACTGTATTTGTCTATGATGCGTTTGAAGGTGGCATTGGTCTTGCAGAGAAAGCCTACGAGATCCTTCCTGCGCTCTTTTCAAGTACCTTTGAACTGGTCGGGGGCTGCCGTTGCACAGATGGGTGCCCTACCTGCATCTACTCTCCCAAATGCGGGAACGACAACCAGCCGCTTGATAAAGGAGCAACCCAGCGGATTCTCGAAAGGCTGGTGCCTCCCCAAAAAGACGAAACTGCCGGATTCCCCACAGAACCGGATAAGACCGTGGAAGTTTCTGCTGTTTCTGGTTAATCCACAAGCACTTCGCGGTTGCCGGACATTTCAGAATCTTCTTCGAAAAGGAAGATATCGTCAATTGTTGCATGCAGGGTTTTTGCCACGTCGTGGGCTAGCCGAAGGGACGGGTTATATTTTCCCTGTTCGAGAAAGACAATAGTCTCCCGGCGCACCCCTACGGCTTTTGCGAGATCTTCCTGGGTCAAAGAGAACCGGGTGCGGTACTCCTTAATTCTGGTCTGCATGCTCTTTCCCATTCTGAGTTTTCACTCGACATCTCCTTTACGGAACAGATATATTTGATATATCTTTGCTGATAAAGTAAGCACAAGAATCGAGAGAACGAGTGCATTTTGTGCGCTCATCCTGAACATATTGAGGTAATCCAGCCAGAATAGGATAAACATAAAGAAGAGGCCGGTCAGCCATGCGTACGTGATTCCGTATGCTCCAATCCGTTTCGAGCGCTCATCCGATTCCGGGAAATCTCCATCCTTCCTATGGCGTACGATGCCGGTGATGATGAATACAATGCCGGCACAAAGAAGAATGGTACCGACCACTGCTTCGCCGTCCGTCATCAACAGGATCCTGGGACTGAAATCCCCTGCAGGAGCCCAGATGACAGCATCCCCATTAGTTATCAGTCTTAAGTATGTCGGTATAAATAAGGTTACAAGACCGCCCGCCACCATCAGCGCTCCGATAATTATCCGGTAAAAATTTCTTGATTTCATGATTCTCACAAACCTATGTTATTTATTTCTAACATCAATGGTAATAAATGTTATTTATTTCTAACTTTTTGTACGGGTATACAGGTACATCATCATTTCAATGTAGTTTCAGCACTGTATATTCCATGATTTTAATACAATCAGACACTCCACTGGTACATATTCCATGGAGTGTCTTCCCAATTTCAAGGAGATTATTGCCCATTCTCCCATTGTCTTTACCCTTGGTGTGGCCGGGGATAGCGGGTCGGGAAAGACCACATTCACGAGCGCCATCCGGCAGATATTTGGCCCGGAACTGGTTTCGACTATAACGCTCGATGATTATCACAAGTACGACCGTGAAGAACGCAGATTGCGTGATATCACCCCCCTTCATCCGGATGCCAACAATCTTGCGCAGCTGGAAATGGATATTGCGGAACTGAAACAGGGATATTCCATCCATAAACCGGTGTATAACCACTCTACCGGCCGGCTCGATCCCCTGGTCCCGTTTTCACCCCGGAAGATCCTGATCCTGGAAGGGCTCCACACGCTCTTTACCCCGCGCCTCCGGGAACTGATGGATTTCTCAATCTTTGTTGATCCGGATAACGAAGTGAAGTATGCCTGGAAGCGGCTCCGTGACATGGAACGCCGGGGGTATTCTTCGGATCAGGTAACAGAAGAGATCGTGCGGCGCGAGAAGGATTATGAGGCTTTTATTGCACCTCAGAGGTGTGAGGCGGATGCGGTTATCCGAATATCTCCCTCAAAGTATGGGAGGGAGAAAGGCCCTGAAAAGAACGTGTACAGTATCTCACTCATGCAGAACCGGATGGGGCGCACCCTCTCGGACATCGATCTCAATATCGATCTATACTCGCTTCTCTCGTTCCATGACGAAGACTTTCTTATTGAGTTCTCCACGCAGTTTGTCAATTGTACAAAGATGCGGTCCCTGACATTTGATGGGCAGATGAATTACGAAACTATCCGTAAACTTGAGAAGAGCATCGAGCACCAGACCGGCGTCCACCCGATTACCATGTTCGAAGGAAGAGAGACCGTAACGGCAACGGATATTGTCCAGCTCATCCTCTCCTGGCGGATCATCCACCGGAGAATCTTTATCAAAGAACGAGTTTGAAATAAAAAAATTATTCCCTGATAGTTGAGCTGACCGAGAGGAAGACCGGGCCCCGGACATCCACTTTCTTTTTATTGTCTGTGACAAACCGCATAGCGTACTCCTCGATCTTCAGGTTGATGTCGCTTGGGAGTTTTGCCATCTTCACCTGCATGGTTGTACCTTTCCCGCACCGCGCCGCGTCTTCGATCCTTGCTGCCGCGAGAGCAGACACTGCACTCAAGTAGCTGATCCCTGTTGGCACTCCCTCGGTTCGCACCTGCTTCCACTTCTCAACATCCGGCACTCCGAGAACGGAACCCTCGTGGACAAAGATCTCGTTTGCGCAGGCAGGGCCGCAGAGCTTTGCATTCGATTCTGACTCCTCCACAGCAACGCTGATCTTTACATTGCCAAGTAGCCCTTCCCATGCGGTAAATGAGCAGGGCCCCTGCGCAGTTGCGTTCGCAGCAGCGGTTTTTGCAATCGCCATGGCGAGTTTTTTGCCTTCGGGAGAGACCGGCTCCTCGCGCAGGTGTACAGCCCGGGCAATCTCCTGATTACTGAGCGTGCGGGGGAAGAACTGGGGGAAGCAGAGCTGCCGGACATCGTTTGCATTGTAGGCGATCATTGCAAGCCGCTCCACACCGAGGCCGAGGTTCATGACCGGGACACCTATGCCGTATTCTGCAAGGGCGGAAGGGGAGTACATACCAAAAGTTGCGACCTCTACCCATCCATGGACCGGATGCCGGGCATAGACTTCGGTCTGCGAATCCGGCATGTAATACTTGGAGCGCTTCTCATCGGGCTGGAACCGGAAGTCGGTGTACCCGAACGCGGAGAGGAGCGCCTCGCTGACGGCCTTCCCGTCCTCAATCGTCACATCATCGCCGGCAACAATACAGGATGCGGAATGGTAGGTCATGAGCCGGGTAGGCCCTTCTGCCTGCTCGCGCCGGAAACAGCGGTCAACCGAGAACATGCGGAGCGGTAGCAGGCTCTTGTCCCAGATCGAACCAAGCGTCATGAACCAGCCGCTGGTCATGTGGCTGCGGAGCGTGGAGCGGGAAGATTCTGGAACAAGTGCCCGGAATTCCGGGAAGACTGCATCGAGAATGTGGACCACGAGGCCATCATCGACTCCAAGGACTTTGGCAAGCTCGAATGTCAGCTCGTCCCCGTCAATCTCGGATTTCTTGTATGCGTGGAGGGTTTCCCGGAGGCGCTCTTCGGTTTCCGGTGTCATCTGCTGGTAATGGTGGTGAAGATGTGCATCACTGACCGTCACGGTGTTCTCGTGTATGTGCGTATTCTTGTGACTCCTGAGAATCTCATTAATTTCATCCAGCTGCTTACGGGCGATCCCGACATTCGGGCGCGGGAGACCCCCAAGGTAGAAGACCCGGTCGAGCACGGCCATCGCCTCCGGCCCGAACTGGCGGTAGATATCCTTCTCGTCGATGATGACCGGGACCTCTGCCTCGTCAAAACCCATCGAGAGGTAGGTCTCTCGCAAACGGTTGATGGTGGCAAAGACCGGGTGCGCCTGCGCCCGCTTGTATGCCCGGCACGGGTAGGTGTCTGCATGCGATGCCGGGGTCAGGACCGACGGCCCCTCGTGCCATGCCCCTTCGAAATTCTCATGTGATTTTTGTTTCCAGTCTTCAGGATTGAATCTCATCTTGTATGCTCCAGCACTACCACTCTGCTCAGTTCATTCTCGTCCTTGAACCGGTAATCGCATGCAGCTGCAACCTTCTCCGCAAAGGATCGCACCAGTGCATGCTCCGGCATGTTCTCTCTTGCCAACCGGTTTCTACTGTATCCCAGATACATATATCCCTTTATTTCCACAAAGCTTGCGCCTGATTCCTGAAGGATCGATGCATAGCGTTCAGGTGCAAAATCATTGAGCCCTTTGACGAGCGTCACTCTCACTGCTGATCTGCGGGTGTCGAGCAGACGGAGGCTCTCGTTCACCCTCTCCCAGTAATCCTCAAGTGGCCTGCAGATCGAATGGTAGGTTTCCCGGTCCGGAGCATCCAGCGATACGTACATCTGGAATGGGTTGCAACGGCGGAGCATCTCCGGGTTGGTTCCGTTACTCACGAGAAATGTGGTATACCCTTTGTTGTTGAAGAGATCGATCAGTTCCGGGAGCTGCCGGTAGAGGGTGGGTTCACCCGAGAGTGAGATAGCGACATGTTTTGGATCCAGCGCTTCCTGCCAGAGTTTTTCTGTAACGGTATTATCAAGTACTGCGTTATACCCGGCGAGCGCTTTTTTCTGGTACTTGTGGATCCCGGCGAGGATAGTTTCCGGGGAGCATTCCTCCTCTTCGGAAGGCTCATGCTCAAAGGATCGCCAGCAGAAGAGGCAGCGCTGGTTGCAGCGCAGCGTCGGAGTCATCTGGACACAGCGGTGACTGGAAATGCCATAGAACTGGTGCTTGTAGCACATGTCACCTCCCTGAAGAGCCCGCTTGCACCACATGCAGGGTTTGAGCGCTGCTGTGGATGCCCGTGAAAAAAACTGGTATCCCTGCCTGCGCAGGGGATCACATGGAGTGGATGGCATCGATCCCAAGGGTCTCGAGTGACTCTTTGAGTGTGTTCTGCACGGCTTTTATGAGCGTGAGACGCCGGTTGCGGATCTGTCCCTCGCTTTTCAGCACCGGCTCATAATGGTAGAATGTGTTGAAGGTGTCAGCCAGCTCGCGTGCATAGATGGCAAGGATGTGCGGGCGGAGCTCAGTGACCACATTTTCGATGACCCGGGGGAAGCGGGCGATCATCTTTGCAAGGATGATCTCCTGTTCGGTCTCAAGATCGAAATCTTCGGGGAACGCGCCCGCCTTCTCCAGGATGCTGCAGGCCCGGGCATGGGCGTACTGGATATAGGGACCGCTCTGCCGCTCGAAATCCAGCGCTTCCTTCCAGTCAAACACGGTGCTCTTTTCGGGAGATACTTTCACGATATCATACCGGATCGCGGCGAGACCGACTGATTGTGCGATTGACCTGCGCGTCTCCTCCTCAAGTTCCGGCCTACGGGCGGTCACTTCTTCGAATGCCCGCTTGCGGATCTCGGTGATGAGATCGTCGGCCGAGACGAACTTGCCAGCCCGGGTGCTCATCGAGCCCTCGGGAAGCGAGACGAACTCGAAGTGGACGATCTCCGGTACTTTTTCCCCGAGGAGTTTCATCGTGCACTGGAGCTGGGCCCCGATTAGTTTGTGATCAGCGCCGAGAACGTCGATGACCCGGTCGAAGTTTGCTCCTTTCCAGGCATGGAAGGCAAGGTCCCGGGCCGCATAGACCGATGTTCCGTCGCTTCTGCGGAGAACGTACTTGTTCTCGAAACCGAACTCCGAGAGATCGAGATAGAGCGTCTCCTCTTCGTGTGCCTGGGGGATCCTCTTGAGCTTGTTGATGATCCTTTCCGTGTTCCCGTTGCGGATGAAGTCGCTCTCCCAGACGAACCGGTCATGGGCAACATTGAGATCCTTCATCGTGACCTTGAATCCGTCAAGGCAACGCGAGACCTCGCGGCGGAACTTTTTCACCGTTGCAAGGTCCCCGTTCTCTACGAGCTGCATCAGGGTGTTGACCTGCTGGGTGATTCCCTCATCCTTCTCGATCTCGCGGTTTGCCGCAATATAGATCCGGGCAATATGAGCATCCTCTTTTTCACCCTCGAGTTGTTTGCTGTCGAGATTATCGAATCCCCATGCCACGATGGCGATCTGCCTGCCCATGTCATTGACATAGTACTGGACTTCGAGCGGGTAACCCGCTTTTCTGAAGGCGCGGGCGAGCGTATCCCCGATGATAGAGTTCCGGATATGTCCCACATGCAGCGGTCCGTTCGGGTTTGCGCTCGTGTGTTCAAGGACAACCCGTACAGGTTTCCTTGGCAGACTCCCGTATCCGGGCTGGACTGCGGCTCTCAAGACGTTGCTGACATAGTCTTTCCCGAATATGAAATTGATGTACGGACCTTTGGCCTCGATGGTAATCCCGGCGAGATCGGGGCGTTTGGTAAGATCTGCAGCAAGTTCCTGTGCAATCTTTACCGGAGCCTGTCTCTTCTGTTTTGCAAGAGTGAATGCAACCGTGGTTGCGAGATCTGCATGCTCGCCGCCAGCGACCAGGAGTGCATCAGCAACACCGGTAGTCTCTTTGATTGCCTTTTCTATTATTGTGAACATGTCCTGAAGCATCAGTATCCCGTCCTGTACCGGAGGATGGCCGCTATCCCGCCGAATGCCGTAAAGAGGATGGATCCCTCCTCAAAATCATCGGAGATTATCTCGACTTTGGAACTGCTCTGGTCGGCCAGCTTTGTCAGTTCGTCAACAATATCGATCTCTTCCTCGAGTACGAGCGGCGCCGAGCATTTCGGGCATATACCAAGGGGGATATCTCCAACCGTCTTGCCTGGCTCGATATTGATCGTCTTCTCTGTTGTATAATCACAGCTCTGGCATTTGATTCTCAGCCGTGATTTTCGGAGTTTTGCCGAGAGAAGGAGGGTATCTACTGCGCCAATCCCGAGGTTGTGGCGGATGCTCTCCTCTCCGTATGCTGCAAGCCCGTCCTCCTTGACCAGTTCTTTTAAGAACCGATCCATGAAGGCCTTCTCCTTGATGACGGTCATCCCTTTGAGGGCATCCTTTGCCGCATCAACCAGTTCCGAGAGCCCGTCCTCATTGGTATATGCGACATCGAAGAGTCCGATGATCCGTTTCTGGACCTCGTGATGGAGATAATTCCCTTTCTCGAATTCCTCTTTTGTCGGGCTTGGTCCTCCGATCAGAACGCCTTTGAACCGCTCGAAGAAGTCTTTCTCGGCAAGGTAGATCGCGCTCGATCGCTCACCAATCTTTGTGTAGAATTCGTCAATGGCGATCTCCCTCAGGCGTCCGAACCGGGCAGCCGACTGACCACCTTTTCGCATCTTGCCCGGCACCGTTGAGTTTGCCCCACCGACCGGTTCGATGCGGTTACCGCGCAGGAATCCCCAGTATGCCTCCCTCTTGTCGAGAACAAGCAGCCCATACACGTACTTCTCCTCAAGCATCTGGAGGAGTGGTTCGAGCTCGAAGTTCGAGCTGCAGCGGTACATATAGAGGTTGAGAGGCTCCGGTGGCTCGATGATGGTACACTGGAGATCGGTCCGGTCGCCGAAGGTTTTGACCGTGCCGCAGAAGACGGCAAGCCCGCTCGCCGGAGGGCGCTTGTAGTATTTGAGACGGGAGAGGATGGAGGAGATGGCGCTCTGGACATTGGTTTTGGTCTGCTTGCTCTTGATGTTCGCGCACTGCCCGAACTCATCCTTGAGCTGGTTGGTCACATCGAAGATCTGCTTATCGGGCGGGATGTAGAGCGTTATGAGCTCCGTCCCGTCTCCCTGCTGCGACTGGAGTTTCTCCAGGGTCTTCTTGAATTCATAGCGCTTGCGCGCATCGTCCATCTCCACTGCTTCTTCTGCCATTGCCCGAATCAAACCTCTCTTTTAGAGCTATTACCTATTCACCCGCGGGGGGCATAAATTTGCGCCCATTGCCAAAGGATCTTAGTGTCAACATCGGAGTTGATGCCATGATCCCCGGTAAAGTTCAGGAATGTCTTGGGCTCCTGTGCTTTTGCAAAGAGCTGCTGTCCGTCCCCGAAGGGGATGATCGGATCCTTTTCTGCATGGAACATCCAGACCGGCCGAGGCGAGATTGATCCAATATATGTACCCGGTTCCAGCGATGTCGCAAACCGGACCGGCTCACCGGTATACCCCTGCCGGAGAACGGAATCGCGAAGCCCCCAGTCGGATGCGGAGATGCCCACGTAACCGGCAAACTGAGAATCTACACCGGCTGCCACTGCTGCGTACCGCCCCCCGTTGCTGGACCCCATTGCATATACCGGTACCTGGAATTTTCCGGAGAGCATCTTCTGTGCTGATACGAGATCGCAGATACTCAGGTAGTATTGCGGCATCTCGCCCTTCTCAAACCGGGCATAATCCTGTTGGATCAGCTGCTGGCCGAACGGCACTCCTGCGGTCTCCGCACCGTTGCCCCGCGTATCTACAAAGAGGAAGGCGTAACCTGCCGATGCGAACCGGACCATCCGTTCTTCATGCCCTGAACGTTTCTCCCCTGCGCCCGGTACGTACACGATTGCTGCCTTTGGGGATTTTGGTGCTGCAAGGTAAGTCATCACTTCGCCATCCTCGGTGTGCATCACGATTCGCGATAATGTGTACGTATCGTTGGTAAAGAGTACCTCTTCGCTCGTTGCTGCCGGTGCACAGGCAAGGGAGAGAACCCCCCCGGCATCAACTGAGTACGTGGATTTGGCAGGAGTGGTACCTCCGGTGCATCCTGCTGATGCCAAGCATACGATGAGAATGATGACAGGGACGAGGAGCCATCGCATGGTCAGCTCCCGAGGCACCGGTAGATGAGGCAGATGGTCTTGGCATCGGTGATCTTCCCGTCCCGCACCATGCCGGGGAGGTCGCTGACCGCTACATCTACGACCTCGATAACCTCGTCCTCATCTTTCCTGTACTCCTGCGACGGTGTCAGCCCGTGCGCTTCGTACAGGTAGATCTTCTCGTCAGTATACCCGGGAGTTGTGATAATAAAACCCCGGGGTTCGATCGACCGGGCTGCAAAACCGGTCTCTTCGATCAGTTCCCGTCCCGCTGCCACCAGCGGCTCTTCATCTTTCTCAAGCGCACCGGCCGGAGCTTCAAGGATATAATCCTCGATGGCGTACCGGTATTGCCGGATCAGTTTGCACCGGTCTCTCTCTATGGGAAGGATCGCAACAGCGCTGCTTGGGTGGACTATGAGTTTTTCCCGCTCCAGACCGTTTGGCAGCTGCACCCTGCGCTGTTCGATCCAGAGCCGTCTCCCGCGAAAGATCTCCATTTATTCCTCGTACTCGATGGGATCCTTTCTCCCCATGGCGGCAAATGCCTCCTTCCGGAAATGGCAGGACCCGCAGGTACCACAGGCCTTGCCTTCATTGCGGTAACAGGACCAGGTGTGTTCATAGGGCACGCCAAGTCTCATCCCTTCGCGCAGGATATCGGTCTTGGTCATCCTGATAAATGGCGTAAAAAGGGTAATCTCGGTCGTGTCTTTTGTGCCAAGGTTGATAACGTTCTGGAAAGCCTCGATGAATGCTGGTCTGCAGTCAGGATATCCGCTGTAGTCCAGCGACTGGACACCGATGAAGATGGCATCTGCACTTCTCGCTTCGGCAAAACTGGTTGCGATCGAGAGCAGGTTGGCATTCCGGAACGGGACGTAGGTATTGGGTACATGTGCCCGTGCGGGATCAAACTCTTCGACTGCAATCGATGTATCCGTAAGACTGCTGGCCCCGAACCGGGTGAAATACCCGACATCCAGTTCGAGAAAATCCTTTGCATCCAGCAGGCCGGCAATCTTTTTTGCACAGGCAAGTTCTTTTTTCTCGGTCCTTTGCCCGTAATTCAGGTGAAGGGCTAGGATCTCGTATCCTCTGTCTTTTGCCACGTACGCGAGGGTGGACGAATCCATGCCTCCGGAGAGTAAACAAACGGCTTTCATCATTTTACTCCGATAATTTTGTGGAGCTGCAGCTGGAACCTTACCGGAAGGTTATTGACAAGGATAAACCGGGTGATGGGTGCATAATCCGTGCCAAAGACGGGCGAGAAGAAGATCTCTCCCGCTATACGGTAAGTATCCATAACTCCCTGTGCATAACGACAATCCGCCTCGTCATGCACGACAAACTTCACACTGTCCTGCGGGCGGATCTTTTCCAGCAGGGCAAGGTTGCTCTGCTCACCGGATGACGGGCACTTCACGTCCATGCATACCGATGCATACTTCTGGAGGTTACAAAAATCGATCGTCCCGTTGGTCTCGATATCGATAAGAGTCCCTCTCCGCGAAAGTGACGCGAGCAGGTGTTCAAGGTCGTCTGCCTGGAGCAGGGGTTCTCCTCCCGTGATACAGACATAAGGCGGGTTGAGGCGCCAGACCTGTTCAAGGATGGTATCAAGACTCATCTCCATACCGCCATCCCGTGATTCCGGTGTATCGCACCAGCGGCATTTCAGGTTGCATCCGGCAAGCCGGATGAAAAGGCAGGGCTTCCCCTGGTTCTTCCCCTCCCCCTGGAGGCTCCGGAAAATATCTGCAATCTTCATTCTGTGAGCTCAGCACAGGATGTCGGGGATTCCCACACCCGGATTTTCGGTACCGTTGCCTTTATACCCAGTTCGCGGCAGGCTGCATAGAGATCTTCCCGGATAATGGATGCGATAAGCTCGCTGGTCGGATCACCGGGTGTTGTGATCACCGGGTGGAACTCGCGGATGCGGGGAACCATCGGGTCATCCTGGTTGAGGATGATCTGGTGATCGTACTTGTTCACAATTTTCTTGATCAGACTGTAATCGATAACGATCTGCGTGGCAGGGTTCGGCTCCCCCTCCATCCAGACCTCGATCTTCCACCGGTGCCCGTGGAGATTGGCGCACTTGCCCTGATAATGGAGCAGGCGGTGGCTGGTATCAATTTGCACCTCCTTATAGATCCCGGTCTTCATTGCTCATCATTGGCCTTGAGAGGAATTAATGTTATTATGGCTGAGGATCAATAGTATAAGACAGGCAGGTGGGAGGCCACAATTTATAAATCGATCACCCGCGTTAGTACATATCCCAGTGTGGGTTATCGATAACCACAAAATCAACTTAAATGAGGCTATTTAATGGGACAGGGTAAATTTGCAGCCAGAAAACTGGTTCGGGACTCAAATAAGTTCCGGTGGGCAGACAAGAATTACGCCCGCCGTGAACTCAATCTCGATGTGAAGTCGGATCCCCTTGAGGGCGCTCCGCAGGCGAGAGGTATCGTGCTTGAGAAGATCGGTGTCGAGGCTAAGCAGCCCAACTCCGCCATCCGGAAGTGCGTGCGCGTCCAGCTGATCAAGAACGGACGGCAGGTCAGCGCATTCGCAGTCGGTGATGGTGCCATCAACTTTATCGATGAACACGATGAAGTCGAGATCGAAGGCATTGGCGGTCGTCTGGGCCGGTCCATGGGAGATATCCCCGGTGTCCGGTATGTCGTCACCAAGGTGAACAACGTCTGCCTCCATGAGATGGTCATTGGCAGGAAAGAGAAACCGCGCAGGTGATTTGAATGTCAGAAGAAGCCGGAAAGAAACTCCTGTTCAATCAGTGGGATGCCTCCGAAGTCAAGGTCAACGACCCCAGCCTCATGCGCTACGTCACCCTCACCTCCCAGATCATCCCCCATTCCTGCGGCAAGTTCTCCCGCCAGGAATTTGGTAAGAGCAACATGATGATTGTCGAGCGGTTGATCAACCGCCTGATGCAGACCGAGAATAATACCGGAAAGAAACAGCTGGCAATCCGGATCGTGCGGGATGCATTTGTTATCATCAACAAGAAGACCAAGCGCAACCCCATCGAAGTACTGGTCGAAGCGATCGGCAACTCGGGCCCCCGCGAAGAGACGGTCCGGTTAAAATACGGTGGTATCAATGTTCCGAAATCGGTCGATACCGCACCCATGCGCAGGGTTGACACGGCAATTCACTTCCTTGCGGAAGCAACCCTGAAGGGTTCCAGCACCAGCAAGAAGAGTGCAAGCGCAGTTCTCGCCGATGAACTCATCGCCGCATCCAAGGGCGACATGAAATGTTACTCGGTCGGGAAAAAGGAAGAGCGCGAGCGGATTGCGAAGTCCGCCCGTTAATTCATCTTTTTTTGAGGTCATTTCATGTCCCGCGGCAAAAAAACGGTTGAGCGCGTAGTAGAGCTCATGAAGGATCCGAAGCACATTCGGAACATCGGTATTGTAGCACACATCGACCACGGTAAGACAACCCTCTCCGACAACCTGCTTTCAGGAGCAGGCATCATCTCTGAAGAGCTCGCAGGAAAGCAGCTCTTCATGGACTCGGATCCGGAAGAACAGGCCCGTGGTATCACCATCGACGCGTCCAACGTCTCGATGGTGCACGAGTACGAAGGCCAGGATTTCTTAATCAACATGATCGACACTCCCGGCCACGTGGACTTCGGTGGCGACGTCACCCGTGCCATGCGTGCGGTGGACGGAGCAGTCGTGCTCGTTGATGCGGTCGAAGGCACCATGCCCCAGACCGAGACGGTGCTCCGCCAGGCACTCAAGGAAGGTGTCCGTCCCGTTCTCTTTATCAACAAGGTCGACCGGCTCATCAACGAGCTGAAAGTCGACGATATGGAGATGCAGATCCGGCTCGGCAAAGTGATCGACAAGGTCAACAAGCTGATCAAGGGCATGAACGAGGAAGCCTACAACAATGGCTGGAAACTCGATGCCGGCGCAGGAACCGTTGCCTTCGGCTCAGCGCTTTACAACTGGGCGGTATCGGTACCGTTCATGAAGAAGAGCGGTATCTCTTTCAAGATCGTGTACGACAAGTGCCGTGCAGGGGATATGAAATACCTGGCAAAGAACAGCCCGCTCTCGGAAGTTCTTCTCGACATGGTCGTTAACAAGCTGCCAAACCCGCTCGAGGCCCAGCCCCGGCGTGTCAACGTCATCTGGCATGGCGACAAGACCACGAAGGAAGGCAAGTCCATGCTTGCCTGCGATGCAAACGGCCCGGTTGCAATGATGGTCACCGACATCTCGTTTGATCCCCATGCAGGGGAAGTCGCAACTGGACGTCTCTTCTCCGGCAAACTCCGGAGGGGTGACGTTCTTTACGTCATGGGTACCGCAAAGAAAGAGAACCGCCTCCAGCAGGTAGGTATCTTCATGGGACCCAAGAGGGTCGAAGTCGAGGAGATCGTTGCCGGAAACATTGCCGCAGTCACCGGTCTCAAGGATGCAATTGTCGGATCAACGGTCAGCTCCCTCATGGAAGTCACGCCGTTTGAATCTCTCAAGCATTACAGCGAACCCGTCATGACCGTTGCCGTCGAGGCAAAGAACATGAAGGACCTGCCAAAGCTTGTTGAAGTGCTCCGGCAGGTGGCCAAGGAAGACCCCACCCTCAGTATCTCCATCAACGAAGAGACCGGCGAGCACCTGATTGCAGGTATGGGAGAACTCCACCTCGAGATCATCACGGGCCGTATCAAGCGCGACAAGGGTGTCGAGATCGTCACTTCCCCGCCGATCGTGGTCTATCGTGAGACCGTAACCGGCAAAGTCGAAAATGTGGAAGGCAAGTCCCCCAACCGGCACAACCGGTTCTACTTTACCCTCTCACCCCTCCCCGATGAGATCGTCGACCTGATCAAGACGGGCGAAGTATCCATGAACCAGCAGATGCTGGAGCGCCGTGACGTGCTCATCAAGGCCGGCATGGACAAGGATGAGGCAAAGAGTGTCAAGATGATCAAGGGCACGAACATGCTCATCGACAGCACCAAGGGTATCCAGTACCTCAACGAGACCATGGAACTGGTTATCGAAGGTATCCACGAGGCACTTGCCGGTGGTCCGCTTGCTGATGAGCCCGTCCAGAACCTCAAGATGGTTCTTACCGATGTCAAGCTCCACGAGGATGCAATCCACCGTGGTCCCGCACAGGTAATCCCTGCAGTCCGTGGCGCCATCAAGGGCGGCCTGCTGCTTGCCGGGGACTCGCTCCTCGAGCCGGTCCAGAAGATCCAGATCACCGTCCCGATGGACCAGATGGGTGCAGCAACCTCCCAGATCCAGGGCCGGCGCGGTCAGGTCTTCGACATGACAAGCGAAGGCGACACCATCACGGTTGCCGGGAAAGCCCCTGTTGCCGAGCTCTTCGGGTTTGCCGGTGACATCCGCTCGGCCACGGAAGGCCGTGCCATGTGGAACACCGAGTTTGCCGGTTTCGAACTGGTTCCCAACAACCTTGTCAAGGAAGTTGTTGTCAGCATCCGCAAGAGGAAGGGCTTAAAAGAACAGATGCCCACCCCGAGCGATTATCTGTCCGCATAATACTATCCCAGCCTCAATACCCGTCCTTTTTTTGTATTTTCTCTCCTGCTCCTATGTGTCCGTTGAAACGGGAGGAGTGCCCGGTCAGGAAATTGCTGCAATTCCAGCACTGGTTTTAACGGATTGCAGCATCGGTATCCAATCCCGCAGGGAGGTTCATTCCACGCAGGTTCTGTTGCCTGTTTTGCCGTGTTATCTCAACGGACGGAATTGGATCTGGCCCGTGCCTCAAGAATGTGCGGTTTTGCCCGGGCCAACCAGAAACATCACAGCGCGCTGCGCAGGATACGATATATCAAAAAAGCAGGAAGATCTCTGACTGAGATCCTCTTTGTTTTATCTTTTCATTCCATTACCGCTTTTACAATGACGACGTCCTTGTTTGGGCGGTCGCCGGGGCCGGTCTTGGTCTTGCCGATCTTGTCGACAACATCCATGCCTTCGACAACCTTCCCGAAGACCGGGTGTTTGCCGTCAAGGAAGTTGTTGTCAACCAGGTTGATGAAGAACTGGGATCCGCCGGTGTTGGGGCCGGCGTTGGCCATGGAGATGGTCCCGCGGTCGTTCTTGTTGCCGGGCGGGAATTCATCCTTGATTGCGTACCCCGGGCCCCCGCGGCCGGTGCCGGTCGGGTCTCCGCCCTGGATCATGAACCCGCTGATGACGCGGTGGAAGATCACGCCATTGTAGTATCCTTTCTGTACAAGCGTCTCGAAGTTTCCCGCGGTGATCGGCATATCGGGAGCAAGGGCGATAACAATCGTTCCCATGTTTGTCTCGAGCCGCACGAGTTTTCCATTCTCTGCTGGTGCTGTCATGCTATGCTGCAGAAGTATTGGGCCTCTGGCTTCATCTGTTTTGTGAGTGCCGGCCCTTTCGGAAGCACCAAAAAAAGAAAATTTTTCAGATCATTTCAGCTTTCAGGATCGTAACGCTCTGGATCGGCCGGTTCTCATTCCCGCCGGTTGTCGGCACTTTTGCGATCTTGTCGACAACATTCATGCCCTCGACAACTTTCCCGAAGACCGGGTGTTTGCTGTCAAGGTAATTGTTGTTGACCAGGTTGATGAAGAACTGGGATCCGCCGGTGTTGGGTCCGCCATTTGCCATGGCAATGGTTCCGCGGTCATTCCGGTTGCCGGTCTTGAACTCGTCCTTGATGGTATAGCCCGGGCCGCCCATGCCGGTACCGGTCGGGTCTCCGCCCTGGATCATGAACCCGTCAATGACCCGGTGGAATGTCACGTTGTTGTAGAATCCCTGTCTGACAAGCGTCTCGAAATTGCCTGACGTGACGGGCATATCCGGGTTGAGCGCGATCACGATATCGCCCATGCTGGTTGAGAGCCGGGCCCGCTTCCAGGAGTCCGTGGAGACGGTTGTGGAGACAGATCCTGATGGTGTTGAAGCAACCGTTGTTATCCCGGCAGGTGTTGAACTGGTTGCTGCCTCGGTTTTTACCGGTGATGTTGTCTGCTGGGTGCATCCCGCAGCAAGAAGAAGTGCTGCGATCAGGATGAGTGCCGGCAGGATGATACGGACCTGAGATGACATGGTTAAGCTGGTTGGAGGGATAAGAAAATAGAAGTTGCGGGATAGATCCCCGCAGACCGTCCGGGTTATTCGCTCTTCTTCTCTTCCCTGCGGCCGAACCAGAAGATGGCGCCGACAGCAATCACCATCGAGATAAGACCGGTCAGAAGGATGAGCGTGCCTTTCGATGTGTACGCATTGTAATCCCTGGCGGTCATGTCGATTGCAAGGATGGCATAGGTGTTTCCGTCCGACCCGACGCTCGCATCATCGATGGGCGCGTACGCGGAGATGAACGAGCCGTATTTGGTTGTGTAGGGCTCGGGAGACGTTGACGGCCCGGAGAGTGCCGACAAGATCGCGAGCTTGTCAGGGGCGGTCGATACTTCGCCTATCTTTGCCGAACCCTGCGGATCGTATTCCGCAAGGTCATCGACAAGGAAGGTTATCGTCTTATCCTTGTTCACCCTGAGGATATACGCATTCAGAATATGATCGTCCATACTGCGCATGTTCCTCAGCTGGCGGGTTGTGGCAAGGTATGCCGGCGTAGCGTCATCGCCCGGTTTGAATTTGGCAAGATCGCTTGCATTGATCTGGGTTGCCATGACTCCTGCCGTGGATTTCATTCCCATCTTGACGGAGTCTTTGAGAGCATCGTTCGCATTCGTATACGCGTACGCCGTGAGCGTCCCGATGATGATGACCACGAGGATAGCGCTCAGGATCTGTGTTTTGGATAATCTGCATGCACCAGTCATTTCAGGATCGCCTCCTTAATACACCGCCAAGCGCAACCAAACCTGCAATTCCCCCGATCAGGACTGCAATTGACGGGGCCGACTGGGTCGGGCTGGGGGCCGGCTGCAGGCTGACGGAAAGCGGGGTTGTCTGGCCTGCAACCACCGTTACCGTTGTCGTAGAGTCCAAGAACCCGGTATATTTGAGCAGGACCTGGTGCTCGCCGGGCGTGATCCCGTCCAGCAGGGCGGGGGTGTAGCCTTTGAAGATGTTATCGAGATACACTTCGGATCCCGTAGGCATTGAAGCTATATTGAGGGATCCCGTTGCCGGCACCGGTGTGCCGAGGGGTATCAGGGTTGCCGTAAAGGGGGTCATGGTATTGCCCCGCACGTAGATCGTGTTCATCCAGTCGTTGTAACCGGAGGCAGTCAGCTTGAAGAGATGGTTCCCGCTCACGATGTTGTTGAGGGTCAGGGTTCCCGAAGAGGGGATCTTTCCCATCAGGTTGCTGTCCATGTACACGGATGCGCCGGGCAGGGATGTGATGGCAACCGAGCCGTAGGTGGCCGAGGTCATCACGGCATTGAGGTTCTGGGCGGTGCCCCCGTTGACGTACACAGTAGTCGTATAGTCATTGTATCCCGAGAGGGTGAGCCGGAACGAGTGGCTGCCTGGGTAGAGCGTGACGGTCAGGGGGGCTTTTCCCTGGTAATTGCCGTCAACATAGACCAGTGCATGATCCGGGCTGGAGGTCACGTACACCGTCCCGGTGCTGCGGGACGGCTGGGGGGACTGCTGGAGCACGGGCGAGTAGTAGGTGGTCTGTCCCGAGTAAACCGTCACGGTCCTCGTGTCGGGAGTGTACCCGCTGAGGCTGGCTTTCATCGAATACGTGCCTGGTGCAAGGTTCGGTATCGTGATCGGGGCGTACCCGTAGAAGTTCCCGTTCATGTAGATCTGGGCGCCGCTCGGGGTTGACTGGGCATAGATGGTCCCGTACTGGACCGGCGGGGTTGTCGTGGGAGTTGAGAGGGGGTTGATAGTTGCATAGACCGAGACGGTCTCCTGGTCCTCCGGCATGTGGGAGAGCGGACCTTCCCATGTAGAATATCCGTATTTACTGACCGTGATGGTTGTTACCGGTGTTCCTGACGGGCTTACCGCAACGGTGAGACTTCCCCCGGCCGTTGTTCCCTGGGGGACGCCGTTGAATGAGACCGTTGCGCCATCGACGTTACAGTAGGTTGTGATCCAGCCCTTTCCGCCACCCGCCGATGTCGGCTCGATGGTCCAGGTTTCGGTCGGGACCGTTGTTGCAACCGTGGTGGTCGGCTGGGTGACCATGGTAGGTACCGTTACCGTTGGTTCCGTGGTCGGCATGGTCACATAGGTGGGGACTGTTGCCGTTGGTTCGGTGGTTGGCGGTGCCGTGACCAGGGTGGGCACCGCTGTTGGTTCGGGAGTGTCCCTGGTCGTTGTAGGTACGACGACCGGGCCATCCGTGGGACCATCATCGGCCGAGACCAGGGGAACGACCGCTGCAATCATCGCAAGAGCGAGGAGCAGAATCAGGTACTTATTCGTCAAGAATATCGCTTCCTTTACAGGAAGATCTGGCAGACGAACGTATATAAATCGCACCGGTCTATCCACGCGGCAGCCCGCGGACAACGTTCGCGAGCCGGTGCATCCCCTCAGTTATCTGCTCTTCCGATGCCGAAGAGAAGTTCAGCCGGATCGTATCGGTGCCGCCGCCATCCACGTAGAATGGCATGCCCGGGAGAACGGCAACCCGGTTCCTGACGCCCTCCTCGAATACCGTTCGCGCAGACATGCCCGGTGGCAGGGTGGCGGTGAGGAACATTCCTCCCTCCGGCGTTGTGTGGGCCAGTTCCGGCATGAGATCATCGAAGAGATCGCACATCTGCCGGCACTTCTTGCCGTACACCCCGACAATCTTCCGGATTTGACGGTCGGGATCGGTAGTCGTGAGATAGCGGTGGAGGATCTTCTGGCAGAGGAAGTTGGAATGGAGATCCGATGCCTGTTTTACGATATTGAACTTCGAGAGGATCTCTTCTGGGGCAAACATCCAGCCTATCCGCATCCCCGGCGCAACGGTCTTGGAGAAGGAGCCGGAGATCACGGCCTTGTCCGGCAGGTAGCGCTTGACCGGCAGCCGGGGCTTGTTGTCAAAGAAGAGCTCGCCAAAGGCATCGTCTTCGTAAAAGACCGTTTCATGCCCGTCCAGGATCCCGGCGATGGCCCGGCGCGTCTCCTGGGAATACGTCCTGCCCGACGGGTTCTGGGAATTGGGAATGCCGTAGAAAAATTTGGGCTGCGCTGAAGCGATCACGCGTTCGAATTCTCCAAGATCGGGGCCACAATCATCCAGCGGAACCGCATCGATGACCGGCTCGTAGAGTGAGAAAGCTTCGATTGCGCCGAGATAGCCGGGCCGCTCCATGCCCACGTGATCGCCCGGGTCCAGGAAGATCTTGGCGAAGAGATCGAGGCATTGCTGCGAGCCGTTCACGATCTGGATCTCATCAGCTTCGGCCGGGATGCCAAGCCGGGTCCGGTACCGTTTGGCAATATATTCCCGCAGGGGAAGGTACCCGTCCGTGGTGGTATACTGGAGCGCCGTATGCGCTTCTTCTTCCATTACCTCGCGGGTTGCTTTTGCGATACCTTCCGTATCGATCAGAGCCGAGGATGGGAGTCCCCCGGCGAACGAGATGATCGCGGGATCGTTCGAAACCCGGAAGAGTTCCTCGAGGAACGATGGTTTCACCTTTCCAATCCTGCTGGCAAACCGGTATGACATCAATCCAGACTCCGTGCTCTTTTGCTGGTACTAGTTGGTCACCGTGGAGGAAAAACCTCTTGCCCCAATCCCCGTTATCCGCAAACCGGCAGGAAAGATCGGGATCCGTAATCCTTTTTTTCGACCGGCGCAAGCTGTACCCTATGACTCTTACGCGGGGCGATGATGCAGAAGCGATCTTCCGGGGCGGATTTTCCTGTGCCCAGGCGGTGTGTCTGGCATTTGCCGATGATTACGGGATCGACCGTGAGACTGCCCTGAAACTCTCCTGCGCCCTGGGGGGCGGGATGGGTCATACCGATCACATCTGCGGGGCGGTTACCGGTGCGCTTATGGTTATCGGTATGAAATACGGGCGGACCCGGCAGGAGGACCTGGCTGCAAAAGAGAAGACCTACGATCTCACCGGGGAATTTATTCAGGAGTTTCTGCGCAGGAACCGTTCCCTCCGGTGCACGGACCTGCTGGGCTATAATCTCTCGAATCCCCGCGAACTCAGCCTTGCCAAGGAGAAAGGTGCGTTCAAGGCCACGTGCCCGCTCCTCGTGCGGAGCGCTGCAGAGATCCTGGAAGAGATCTTGTAATATTTTTATTACCTCCATCATTCCCGATGAAGCGATCGGGTGCGTAATTTGAGAACAGAATCCTGCGTCAACGCGGCATAGGTGAGGCATCACCCCCCCTGCCCCCCGTGCCTTCAGCCTCACCGACCCCCCTCATCCCCCACCCGGCTGCGCGGAAAATCCGGCCCCTTTCCGTCGGAGGATATGTCCCAGTCAGCCTAATCGGACCTGTGTCTGACAGGGGGGGTACCCCCACCCGCTCTGGAATGGGTGGGGTGGTGACCCCCCGCTCATTTTTTTTTGGCAGGGGGGCAGGGGGGTCTGCCCCCTCCGCAAAAATGAGTAGCCGGCCCGGTTTTGCAATTGTTCTCACACCATTTCGTGTGGACCTGCCGTCGGGATTCACGCGCTTTTACGCTTCCCAGAAATGATAAGAGCGGGGCATTTCCCGCGATTCTTATGGGGGGTTACCCCCCACCCGCTCTGGAATGGGTGGGGTGGTGACCCCCCCGCTCATTTTTTTGGCAGGGGGTGGGGGGGCCTGCCACCGGTGCCCGGGCTTATGCAATGATCCGGAATTCACCGGACCCTGTATTCCGGCTGCGCGAACCCCCACGATTGCGATGAACCCGGCGGGGATCGGGAACCGTGATACCCGGCATGTATGTGATAAATCCTGTGCAGGAATGCCCGATAGCCAGCAGGAATCCGGCAGATCCGGTTTCCTGGTATCAGAAAAAAGGGAATTTTTATGTCCCGGCACCCGCCGGGAATCTTACGCCGAGTCGGCGACTTCGATCTTGATAATCTCAGAATGGACGGATGCAATAATAGAGTGCAGTTCCGCATTCTGCTCCTGTCGCACCTGCTCGATCTCTTCCTTGATCCTGGCAATCGCCTCACCCTGAGTGCCGCCATGACCGCGAGCTTTCGGGATCTCCACGCAGCGGGCAGTAAATCCGCCTTTCTCGTGGGATTCCGTGATGATGGTATAGTGCATGATCGTACAAAAAGGATGCAGTCCTAGACAAAGTTTCTGGTCAGAACCGGCTCATTCCGGCGTCTGTTTCTCTTCCTGGGCCGCCAGCCTCCTGCGTTCGTACTCGGCCATGTGGTCCTCGACATCCTGCCGGAATGCATTGCCGGATGTGGAGAACTCCTTATCGAGCAGGAACATCCGTGCAGCATCGCCGATAGCCTTGTGGGGCTTGATCACGTACCGGAACCGTTCCGGGATCTGATACGAGATGTTTTTGGAGGAGATCGAGGTCTTGTTGATCCCAAATCCGATCACAAGCGACATCCGGTCCAGGGACACGTGCTCTTTCAAGGAGAACCGGCTTTTGATCTCCGCCTGGAGATCGCGGATCAGAAACCCTTCTGTATTCACCCGGGCATGCCGGAACGTCTCCAGTTCCCTCTGTCGTGCAAAGAAGACGAGCGTGCCTATCTCCCTCCGGTTGAGAGCCTGCATGAACAGCCGGAGATCCCGGTGGACCGCGTTTATCGCGGTCCGTGCAGCCTGTTTCTGCTCTGAAGTGAGGCTGAATTTGCGGTTGTATTCCCGGGTCAGCCCGGGCTCTGCGAGATTGAAAACCCGTCGTTTGCCATCAACCCGTTTCCCTACCTCGTCGGTGATGTTCTTCCAGAGTTCAACATCGATATCATGGGAAAAGGGTTTGCCGGCAAACGAAAGGGCATCCGATTCCGGGTCGAAAAGAACCACGCCGATCTCGATGGGGATCTGCATCAGCTGGCGGGTGCCGTAGATGCCGGCAAATTCCATATCTATGTATGCGGTCAGGGGGGATGTCATGGACATTGAACGGGGTCTGTCGGGATGACCGGCAACGGCTCCTGGTCTTCTCGTAGTGCAGGCGGGTTGCAGTGCGGGGCTGCACTCCCAACCGATCAGTCCGCGTCGAGCTGCACCTGCATTTTTGCAGCAACTTCTTCTGCCCTGGGATCGAGCGGCACAAGCCGGATCTGGTCTGCCGATGAGATGCCGATGCCGAGCTCTGCAGCCCGGGCTATCTGTTCCTGGTCGAATATCCGCCCGTTTGCAACATCCGGAATCGTGCCAAATGCCCTGAGGAGGGCGACTCCTGCAGTATCGATGGCAACCCGGTCCGGCGATGCAAGGATGACACCGGGGCTGATGAGTTTTCCCCTCTCCGGGCCGCCGCTTGCAAATCCTTCAGTGGCATCCAGGACAACAAGATCGGTCCGGAAAAACTTGTTGATCTCGGCTATCATGGAGCGCTGGTGCGGCGAGTTCTGCAGTTCGTTTGCGAAATCGTAATTGAGGTTCTGGACCCTGCGGGCAATGCAGCCTGCCGCGTTCTTCAGCGAGAGCGAGAAGTGGCTGCCGAACCGGTCGGTCTTGAGGCAGCAGGTCTGGATGAGATGATCGGCCCGCATGACGGGTGCTGCCAGATAGAATCCCCGGGTCCAGTGAAGGCCCGGAGCCTGGATCTCAAGCCACCCAAAGCGCTCCATCTCGTCGAGCAGGGCTATGGAAAATCCCCGGTCTTTTGCCAGGGCAATGACCCCCAGATCGGCAAGTACGTCCCGGGTCTCCCCGCCGCTACTGCGCTCGGCAAGGGTTATCTTTCCGGGTTTCTCGTCAGCTATCGCGGTATAGAGCGCATCCAGCGTCTCGAGATGGGTCGAGGCCGGGAAGGGATCGGCGCTCGGATACGTTGCTTTTATCGTAACAGCCGAACCGGCAAGAACGGATAAGTCAAATCCACCAAGAACGCTCTCAACGCCGCCGTAGCGGTCTGCCGCATCGGCAATGAAGATATCAACATGCTCTCCCATGGTAATCTGTACTGAATCGTACTGCGCTGGAAGATATCAAGATGTCCATCCCGTATCCAGAGCCGCTCCCTCCGGGGCGAATGCGGCTGCTGCACCACCCGGGTACTATCATGCGGGATGCCCAAAAATGGGAAAACTGTGGATTATTCCTGTTTTCCTTCCCGCCCGATCCGCCCGAGCGCGATCTCGCAGTAATGGGGATCGATCTCCACGCCGATCCCTTTGCGGCCGCATTGCGATGCAGCTACCAGCGTGGAGCCGCTGCCCATGAAGGGATCGAGGACGGTATCCTCCACAAATGAGAAGAGCTTCATGCACCGGAGCGGGAGTTCCACGGGGAACGGTGCCGGGTGCCCTATCTTGGTCTTGCGCTCCCCGTTAAATGTCCACAGGCCATTGGTCCAGGCCATGAATTCATCCCGCGTGATGTCCGATTTCCGGGTCCCGCTCGTCTTCTTCCAGGAATCCTTGTACAGGACGATGATCAGTTCCACCGGTGCGATCACGTACGGGGCGGACGCGCTCAGCCACGAACCCCACGCGGTCCGGCGGGAGATGTTCCCCTCGTTCCAGACAATGGTCGAATGATAGGAGAAGCCCAGGCTCTTTGCCAGGGTGGTGAGGTCTGCCCCCACGCTCTGCTGGCCTCCCTTGTTCTTGTCAAGCGGGATGTTGAGGCAGAACCGGCCATCGTTTCTGAGCCACCCGTAACAGCGCTCCATCCACCTGCGGGAAAAATCCAGGTAATCTTCGTAGCTGATCCGGTCGTCGTGGGAGTTGTACTGGATATCTACATTATAGGGTGGCGATGTGACGATGAGATCAATACTCCCGTCATCTATGTTCCGCGTTGAGAAGATGTCCTCGTTGAGGATCGTGTAATGGTCACTCTTGGAAAAAACACCCTTCTTCACGCGTATATCCTCTCCTATAACTTCGTTCTGCCAGCAGTATAGTATTTCCCCTGACAGGGGCCAGACATATCTTATTGATCTAACCTGCAGGTTACATGAATAACCTCTGCTATCGTAGGAATATTATTTACCCGGATGTCCATTACCTTTGAGTGAACCGATTGACTGCACCTGATGGGAGAGATGGATACATGAAGAAGCGGATTCTGTCTCTGGGATGTCTGCTTGTCATCGGGAGTCTTTTCCTTGTCATGACGGCAAGTGCAATCGTGGAAAACAGAGAGATCCCGACAAGCAAAGACCCGCTTGCCCGGGACAGCCCGGAAAATATCGCGGCCCTCAAGACCCATATTGCCTATGTCGGAACCTCCCAGGAAGCCCGCATGGACGGGGTAATTGCGTATATCAATAATATCAGCGGAAGTTCCGGTGGTGTCGAGAAACTTCAGCAGATCCGCGACGATTATCTGGAGGCCGCAGCGTCTATTCCCGTAATGCAGACCGCCGACCAGATCAATGCTCTCCGGGATGACATGTGCACGCAGACACGGCTCTTTGCAGACGAGGCCAGGGTCCAGGTAGTGATCTTCAACGGAACCCCCGAGGGAATGAAACAGACTGCGGATGCATCCATCAGGGCATTCGATCTCTCGTTCAACGGCATGACCGACCCGCTCTGGCTCTCCCGGGAGAGTGCCCGGGTCACCATTTTCAACCGGGAATCGGAGGAACGCAACTTCACGATCCGAAGCCTGAGTGACAAGGGGATCGATGTAACCCAGGCCCGGCAGATCGCCGATCAGATCGATGCAAAACGATCTGACCTGGAGGCTGCCCTGCGGACCCGGCAGGGAGAGGCGATGACCAAAGCAAATACCGGTATAAAAACCCTCAACCAGGAGTTCCGGAATACCGTTGGCACGTACCGGGCCAATCTGGAGATCCAGATGAAAAGCGCTGCAATCCAGGCAATGGCCGGGTAATCCTGCCTGACACTCCCCCAATCAATCGGGGAAGGTCGCCTACAGATACGCTCTTCTTCCCCGCTGCTGACATTGCTCTATGCAGAAAACGGACGGGACAGATCAGCCAGTTTCTTTTTCCCCTCTGGGATGTATCCATTCTCCTTTCCACGATATTGCCGGCATGCCGATCCAGCCCAATGGTGCCCGGGGGGTCCGGGGAACGGTGGAGATTGCCGACCGGTTTGTTGCAGGACTCAAGGATCTGGAGGGGTTTGGCCGGATCATCCTCATCTACTCTTTCCATAAATGCACCGGTCACGAACTGCACGTGACGCCGTTTTTGGACCCGGCGCCCCACGGTATCTTTGCCACCCGCTCCCCCCGGCGGCCGAACGCGATCGGCATCTCGGTTGTACGCCTGGTCTCGGTGAACGGGTCAACGCTGGTAATCGAAGATGTGGATATCCTTGACGGCACCCCGCTCCTCGACATCAAGCCCTATGTGCCCGCATTCGATGCCTACCCGGAATCCAGTTGCGGATGGTTCGAGAAGGTTGTCCACAAAGTCACTTCGGTCCGGTCGGATGAACGGTTCCGGTGAGTGCCAGGCCAATTCTTTATCATAACGCCTGCAGACGTTATGATCAATCATGACTCCACAACCCGCCCTCTCCGGGGTCACCGGTATCCTGCGCCCGTTCAAGGAATATCTCCAGTCCCTGAACCTCTCCCCGGGCGACCAGATTGTCTATTATGGCTGTGTCGGGACCTGTACGCCGTTTGTGGAACTGCTGGCCATCGCAGTCCGCGGCCTTCACCTTGAACAGGTCTATGTCCCGCTGCTCGAAGAAGAGAAAGCGAAAAAACTCCATGAGGTTCCCGACGCCGGGATGCAGGTGAGCAGCGAACCGGCGGTCCTCAATCCCCGCGTAATTGTCGTTATGGGGGGACTTGCAATGCCGTACATGCCGGTTACAAAAGAGCAGGTGCGCAATCTCGCATCCCGCCATAACCGGGCAAAACTGGCCGGGGTCTGTTTCCAGAATATGTTTGAGAAAGCCGGCTGGCTGGATACAGTAGTGTTCGATCTTCTCATCAACGCCATGATCGAGCCGGTGACCGTGAAGAGAAGAGAACCTTCAGACTGATTCACGGGCCCGGGTTTAGATCGGCACTCGCGACCGGAATGTTCCCTCACCTTCTGGGATCCTGGTTCTTTTATGTCCGAATACTATCGTGTGATCATCCGTTCTCTGTGTGGTGGCGATGGTAATCTCAGCCAGATCCACCCCCTCTAATGGTTCGCATTCTGGAACCGGATGCAGCATACTCTGGACTGCAGGGGATCGGTCAGTCTGGCAGTCAGATCATCATTTTTTGCAAGATTGCCCTGCCGGTTTGACACTCCAGTCTTAAATCGTGAGGAAACCCCGCTGCTCCAGGGATCCGCAGACCGGGGATCATCCCCGTGGGGGGATGGGGTTCTGTTTCATTTTTGTCCCCCTTATCCTCTGATTATCGGTGCTGCGGATAAGTGCTTTTGATGATTGCCGGATCTCTCCCGCTGGCAAGGCGATGCTGTTTGGAAAAATCCCCTGCTTACATAAACCTACCGGCAGTTTATTTGGCAATCCGGAGAACAAAGATTGGTTCTGAAACCATGTGGAAAAACCCTGCACATTTCTTGTCGATTATGGGGAAGATGGCAACCTTACACCCCCTTTCGCATGTATCATCACTCCCCGGGTCCGGGTTTTTTTATCCGGTCCGCATTTTTGGTGATGAATACTTCCTGACGTCTCGGAAACTACGCCGGGCTTGCATTGTTTTTGATGCAGCCGGCTTACATATGCCTGCTGGCAGTGAATTTCCACGTCCTGGCGTCAGCGCCTAAACCGTGGGTGAGCCGGGTGATTATCCCCCACACGGGATTATTGCAGGCATAGTATGAATGAAAAGAGCCTGCCCATCGTTGAGCATATGCTATACCAGGTATTCATTCTCCCGGCGTTTTAAAGAAAAAAGATTAGAGGTATGGGTTCCTGAGAGCCTTGTCCACACCGAAAGTTGCACGGCCTGCAAGGGTTGCCTTGTTCTTCGTGATCTTCTCGTTTGCGAGCTTGGTCACGAGTTCAAGACCGGGCTTGACCTTCTCGATGGGCTGGGTCTCAAAGACGCCTGCTGCCATTGCCTTGGCCCAGACCGAGTCTCCGATCTTGGACCTGACAAAGACGGTGCTCCAGCCGTCGGGGCTGCCGACAGAGCCGGTGGAGATGTCACCGAGGTTTGCAACATAGTCAAGGCAGACGTGGCAGCCGGGCTGCTCGTACTTGTGGGTCACCTTGAGGGGCAGCTGGACTACCTGTCCGCGCTTGCCGTATACCCAGAACTTGCCCTTGCCGATCTCCATCTTCTTGACGGACTCGAGCTTCATAGCAGCGTGGTCTTCCACGAGCTGGAGGATGCTCTGGTAGGGGAAGTTCTCCATGCAGAAGATACCGACTGCAAGCGCAATGCTCGCGCCGACATCTCTCATGCCGATCGGGTACAGCTGGGCCTTACGGACTGCCTGCATCTGGCACGGGGTGCCTACGATACCGACCTTGTCCAGGCCAAAGCTCCGGGTTGCCTCCTTGAGGAGTGCAACGTTCGGGCTGATGTTGTACTTGGTTCCTGCTGCTGCAAGCAGCTCAGCCTTGGTGTTGACGATCGCCGGGATTGGTCTCCAGGGCTCGATCATGTCAAAGTTCGTGCTGTCAAGGATAACCTTGGACGGGTTCTTTGCTGCGAACTCCTTGCTTGCTGCAACGATTGCACCGTCAATGATGCCTTCGTCCAGTGCAAATGCAAAGAGGGATGAAACAATACCGCCATCCTGGGCGCACTTGAGAAGCTCCTTGTCGGTGCTTCGGGCTGAGACGCATGATTTGTAATTTCCGAGTTCTGCTCCCATTTCAATCACCTTCACTGGAGTGCCGCCATTATGGCCTCGTTGATCGCCTCATAGTTGCTGATGACATCAGTGTTGAAGAACCCTCTCGGGCACTGCGCATAGCATGCGCCGCACTTGATGCACAGGTCGCGCTCGCCGTTGGGCTTGCCGTACTCCATGGTGATGGCGTTGACCGGGCAGGCTGCTGCACAGGTTCCGCATCCCATGCAGAGACCCTGGTTGATGACATTGGTCATCAGTTCGCAGAAGCATGCACTGTTGGATTCCGTCATCTTCATGAGCGGGGTCAGGAATGCAGTTGCGAGATCCTTCTGTTCCTTGGTTCCCTTGAGGAGCAGGTATGCCATGACCGCGACATTCCGGATCATCTGGGGGGTTGGTGCGCATCCGGGGATGAACACGTCGACCTTGATCAGGTTGCCGATCGGCAGGTATGCCTCGTGAGCCGGCTGGTTCTGCTGGCCCCCGCGGGAGAACCGGGTGATGTTGCCGTAGCAGGCGCAGCCGCCGAGGGCGACGACGATTGCTGACTTCTCACGGGTCTCTCTGATCTCCTGTACTGCGAGTTTGTCGTTAATACAAACTGAACCCTCGACGAACGAGACGTCTACCTTCTGGATGTGCCTTGCGTCTGCAAGTGTTGGCATGTACTTCAGGTCGACGTATTTGTCGAGGAGAGTTAATAATCCGGCATAGTTGTCTGCTAATGCAACAGTACAACCGGTACACCCACTCAGGTGCGTGTAACCTACTGTAATCTTGTCTGCCACAGGCTTAACCTCCTTTTTAGTTTCTGCTGGTTTTGGTACTGGGTCAGCGGCTTTTTGTGGGGCTGCAGGTTTCTGCGGCTCCGCGCTGACTTCCTTCTTCTTGAAGATTGATAGTAGTCCCATAATCCACCCCTATTGTTTCCAGTATCACCCGAATTGTTTTCGGAATTGCTCTCTGAAGTTCATCAGAGAGGCCGATCTCAAACTCAGGGGCTGTAACCTTTGCTGGCTGGACTCCGATGACCGTTACGTCTACCCGGTCCTTGATTCGCTGGAGCGGCTCGGTAAGATCCCATGAATGGGCGTCCCGGTATGCTCCTGGCGGCAGGTCCTCGACACGGAGTTTTGTTATGGACCCCGGCTCTGCCCCGTAATCGGCAATATCGACAATGATGAGTTTCTTGGTCACTTCCGGGTCGAGCAGCGTAAAAATAAAATGCGGGCCGCCAAGGCCCGCATCCACTATCATCACATTGTCGGGAAGCGAGAGTTTCTGCATCTCTTCGATTACTGCCGGGCCAAAGCCGTCATCGGCGAACAGGGGGTTTCCACACCCTGCTATTACGATCTCCGGAAACAGCATCAGGTTACACTCACTGGATGAGCTTCTGAGCCACTACCTTGTTGTCCTCATCCACGACGATCATGTGGGTTGCACATGATACGCACGGGTCGTACCCGCGCATGATAACTTCGGCGAGCTGCCAGGGTGCACCGGTGAGTGCAGCGCTGCAGGTTGCGAAGTTCCAGGTGGTCGGGACGAGCATGCTGAAGTACTGGACCTTCCAGTCCTTGACGCGTGCAAGGTGGACATCAGTTCCACGGGGGGCCTCGTTGGATGCCCAGCCGAGGGTACCGTCGCCGTCGGGGATGTAGTCTGCAACAACCTTACCGGCAGTGTTGAGCTCGTCAAGGCAGTCGATCATCTCGTAGAAGCAGTCCGTGTATTCCATCTCACGGGCAATGTTCTGGCCGACAGTTCCCTTCTCGTCGTAGCCCTTGTAGACTGCGAGACGGGCGCGGGGACCTACTTCAACCGGCTGGCCGTCGTACATCGGGATACCGGTGCAGGCTTCCATCTGGGGGTTGACCTTGGTTCCCATCTTGGTGGTTCCACCAATCGGGTAGCGGGGCTCTTCGAGCGAAACTTCCATCTCGCCCATGTACCAGTCCCATGGCCTGACTTCCTTGAACCGGCGGATGTCCCAGCTGGGGCACTCGTCAAGGCTCGAGGAACCATAGAATGCATGGGTTGCAAGGTAGCCCTGGTTGTGGTAACCGAGGGTCTTGGGGAGTGCGACCTTCATGCCGCCGACGTCCACATGCTCGCGTGCCTGGTAGTTGCGCAGGATAGCGATCATGAGATCCATCTGGGCCTTTGCAAGGACAAGTCCTTCCTTGGCAAGGTCGTACATCTTGGTCTTGGCCTGCTCGGAGACATTGCGGTACATACCACCGACACGGGTGTTCCGCGGGTGGATGCAGTCGCCTGCTGCGATCTGGCCGATGGTCTGGCTGATCTCACGGAGGCGCTGGATGCGCTTTGCAACGGTGCGCACCGGCTCTTCTGCCGTGAACGGGTTGATCTTGGTCTCGGTGCCTGGTAAGTACAGGTCGGGCAGGATCAGGATATCGTGCAGTGCAATGCTGTGACACCGGTTGGCCAGCTGAAGGATGTGACGGAGCATAAGTGCGTCCTTGGGGATCTCGCACTTGATGGATGCTTCCATTGCTTCGGTGGCCGCGAGGTTGTGTGCTATCGGACAGATACCACAGACGCGGGATGCAATCTTGGGGACCTGCTCGGGGGTCTTACCGACTGCAAGTTTCTCAACACCCCTGACCGGGGTAATGGAACACCAGTTCCCCGTTTCGATGATGCCCTGGTCGTTGACCTTGAGGACCATCTTGGAGTGTCCCTCATGCCTTGTGGTTGGGGAAATCTCTACAACTTTCGACAATATTATCGCCTCATTTTATGTTGAGTTGTTCGAATTACTGTACAAAATTACTCTATACATCTCTCATCTCTAGAGATAATTGAGCGTACAAAGTACGTTCATCTCTATCTTGTACCAACCCTTTTATAACCTTTATGACTTAATCTGATGTTAAAAAAGGGCTCATAATCACTCTTATTTTGCTAAAAATCCCTAAAATGCCGCATTTGCTGAAAAGGTGCAAAGATATAATGCGGGTGTGAAAAAAATAAATTATATTATTACTTGAATTCAGACTTGATGAAAACCCGAAAGAAATTGGTCAGTCGCTGGTCTGCTTTTCGCCGTTTAATTCATCGACCAATTCGGCAATCGTGGCCCTTCGTTCGGCATAAGCATCGTGCTGGTGGATGCTCTCCTCGTTTGTCTGCTTAATCGTGACAACAGAATCTCCGGACAGATAATCAAATTCCGCTAGTACTTTCTTTGCCATCTCACGGACACAGTCTTCCACAAACCGCGGATTTTTGTGCGCGTTAAGCACGACCTGGCCCTCATCTCCCCGTTTCAGGAGTTCGTAGATGCCACTGCTCATCGATTCCTTAAGGATGCTGATGATCTCTTCGAGATCCACATGCTGGTCGTCATCGGTCTCTATGCAGAGAAATCCCCGGCCGCGCTGGTTGTGGGTTGCCATGGGGACTTCGCTGAAGAAGGAGTCAATGGTTTCCTTGTTGACATTTAGTCCCTGCAACACCCTCATGGCCCGCTCTTTCATAATATTCTGGGCGCAGGGGCATGCGGTCATACCGGTCACTTCAGCCCCGATACTCTTCCTAACAATGGGATCGCGGAATGTACGCCGTGCAACCGCCCGGGCATGGACTTTCACCACTTCGTGGCAGACGGTTTTGCTCACCGGTGTCTCGCGCTTTACCATGAACTCGCTACGCATGAACACCTCTGTCCGGTCAGCATATTCATGGCGGTCCAGGAGTTTTCGGGCAACCACACTGCAGAGCTTTTCAATCTGGTTGACATCGCCATCGATAGCCTGCTGGAGGACTTCATCGATCACTTCGAAGTTGCGGGAGAGATTTGCACCTTTGAGACTTCCCGGAAGATCTACGTAAACATCAAAATTGGAGATGAAAATTACCGGTCGCTTCTCATGACGGTGGACTTCGACCAGTTTTTTTACGTTTTTTACACCGACCCGGGTGAGATTGATCCGTACATCAGGCGATGTTGCCTGAACGTCCGGCAGTTCCTTGCTGAATGATTTATCCGGGGCCTGTTCAGTTTTTTTAGTCTTAATAGGTCATCGCATCCAGATGGTTTTTCACGTGTGCTTCTTTAGTTTTTTCATATAATATTTATGTGCTTTGTTGCTGATATCAAAGGGATCTACTATGTTAAAAAAATATTATGAGGCGGATGCTGATCTTTCCGTGCTGAAAGGCAAGCGCATCGCAGTGATCGGTTACGGGTCCCAGGGACGGGGCCAGTCGCTGAACCTGAGGGACAGCGGACTCGATGTGGTGATTGGTCTGCGCCCGGGAAAGAGCTGGGATGCAGCGGCGAAGGACGGTATGAAAGTGATGAAAGTGGCCGAAGCCGTGAAATCGGCAGATGTCATCCAGATCCTCCTTCCCGATGAGCACCAGGGAGCAGTTTACAAAAGCGAGATCCAGCCCAACCTCTCCGGGAACAAGTGTCTCATGTTCTCCCACGGGTTCAACATCCACTTCGGCCAGATCGTTCCCCCGGAAACCGTTGATGTGATCATGGTCGCTCCCAAGGGACCCGGCTTCATGGTCCGCCGGCAGTATGAGGAGGGCAAGGGTGTTCCTGCCCTCATCGCTGTTCACCAGGATCATACCGGTAACGCGCACAAGATCGCCCTCGCCTATGCAAAGGGTATCGGCGCCACCCGTGCCGTTGTGCTGGAAACCTCGTTCCGCGAGGAGACTGAGACTGATCTGTTCGGAGAGCAGGCAGTTCTTTGCGGCGGCTGCACTTCGCTTGTGAAGGCCGGGTTCGAGACCCTTGTCGATGCCGGTTATGAGCCTGAGATGGCGTATCTCGAAGTTCTCCACGAGCTCAAGCTTATTGTCGATCTCATCTATGAGGGCGGCCTTACCAATATGCGCCAGTACATCAGCAACACTGCGCAGTATGGCGATCTCACCCGCGGCCCCCGGGTTATCGGCCCCGAAGCGTACGAAGCTATGCAGGAGATTCTCGAAGAGATCCAGAGCGGCAAATTCGCCCGGGAATGGATGCTTGAGAATATGGTGAACCGCCCGGTCTTTACTGCCCTCACGAATGCGGATGAAGATCACTTAATTGAAGAAGTCGGCAAAGAAGTAAGGGGCATGATGCCTCAGTTCAGGAAATAAACCCTGGATTTCCAATATTTTTTCCAAATTCCTGCGAGTCTGCTCTTTTTTGAGATGCTGATTATTCCGGTTACCATCTTTTTTATTTCGCATATCCCATACTATCTTGATGAAAATCTGCATCATTTACCACAGTGAAACCGGTAATACCCGTCACGTTGCACAGCACCTGGCATCGGTATGCGACGGGAAGCTTATCGATATTACCGACAAGGCCACCTATAACCGACTGACCCGGTTCCTTGTCTGGTGCAAGATGGCGCGGGGAGAAGAGAAAACCCCGATCGAACCCTCATCTATCGATGTTTCCGGTTTTGATCAGCTGGTATTCGGCTCCCCGGTCTGGGCGTTCAAGCCGACCCCGGCCATTCATGCTGCCATCGATTCCCTGAAGGGGTGCGAGGGAAAGAAGGCGACTGCGTTCTGCACGCATGGTGGCCGTCCCGGAGAGACTGCGGAAGTTTTTCAGAAATGGATTGAGGCGCGGGGAATGAAATGCGTGGGGAATGCAAATATATCCGATAAGGATATTGAGAACGAAAAGAAGACCAAAGAGCTTGTCGCAACCCTGATCAAAACGGCAAATCCTGCATAATTTTTTACTCTGTCCGGCAGGGATTCCTGTCTTTCGTAGGCTCCAGGTCTCACATCTCGTCTTGGAAAATTTTCTCTGGCTCCATCTTTTATTCTGGGGTTCCTGCACTCATCTCTTTCCGGGGAAAGCCTTTTTGTCGGCAGGCGCCGTTATACTATACTATTATGACGGACCCGTATGAGAAACTCCTCAAACAGGCATATTCCAATATCACGGAAAAAACCGAATCCTCGGAACGGTTTGTAGTTCCTGAGGCCAAGGCATACGTTGAGGGTAAGACCACGGTTCTTGAGAATTTTACCGATATTGTCGGAAAAGTCCGCCGCGACCCGGATCACCTGATGAAATTCCTGCTCGGTGAGCTGGGAACAAGCGGAAAAATTGACGGGAACCGGGCGATCTTCAATGGAAAATTCGAGATATCGTTAATCAAGGCGATTATCAAGAGTTACGTTGAGGATTATGTCATCTGCTCTGAGTGCGGCAAACCCGATACGCGTCTTGTCAAGGATGACCGGGTCATGATCCTCCGGTGCGATGCCTGCGGAAGTCACCGCCCGGTACGCAAGAGGAAAGCAAGAACGGAACCGGTTTCAGAGAACCTTGAAGAGGGGATGGTTATGGATGTCGAGATCCAGTCGATCTCAAAGCGGGGCGACGGGGTTGTCAAGATGGGCCGCTATATCATGTATGTGGGCAATGCGAAACCGGGTCAGAAAGTCAAAATCAAGATCTCCCGTATTTCCGGTTCTATCGTTTTCACCGAGCGGGCTACCGAAGAATAATCCTTTTTCATTCGAAAACGGTTCAGATCGTATCCTATTTTCTATTTCTCACTGCTGCATGCAGATGCGCATATCCGGTTATAATGATGGATAGATACCGCTGATGCGGTACGATATCTTGAAAAAAGTATAGTATCTCTGGATCAGTTCTTCTTGAGCCTTTTGATGAGTTCATCACAGTGGCCGCTGATCCGCTTGCAGGCCTTCTTGATGATCGGGAGGGGATTCTTCTTTCCTTTTGTAGTGATAAGAAGTTCGGGATCCGAGAACTGGAATTCTATCATATACCTCGCAACATCCACATCCGGATCACTCAGGAGCTCTTCGACAAGGGTATTCATGAACGTGTGGCCCTGTCCCTGGATGATGAGCCGTGCCTTGTCTTTCTCGAGTTCGAGTACCTTTACAATCATGCACCTATGTTTGGGAACCTGAAAACTATTAAGGTATGGGTAAGGTTGGGCACCTGCGCAGTTGCGACAAGGCCCGGATAGTCACCTGTTTTTCAAGTGAATTCAAAAGATTCCCCATCTTTTCCAAGATGCGGGAGATCCCAGGGAAGAAAATGACTCATATGGACACAGCGGAAATCTTTCGGCGATAATCGTTGTGCAAGAGTGCAGGCCTCAAGATAGTTCATGTGTTTCTGGATCTTGATGCTTGATGGTACGATTGCGTCCAGAAATAACATATCGAGATTCTGCAGGAGATCCAGGCTTTTTTTGGGAATATCGATGTTGGTGTCGGAAGTGAACGCAACCCGGGATTCACCCGTTTCGAGAAGTATCCCGCAGGTGAACGCGGGGGGATGCTTGACCACGAAGAGGGTGACCGTTATCCCGAAGATCTCGAAGGGCTCGTATGGCTGAATCGCCCCTTTTTCAAACGAAAGGAACCGGAATGTTTCTGCACAATAGTTCAGGACCTGGGGTGCAGCAAAGACCGGGGGGATATTCTGGACCCGGTAGAACTCCCCAAAACCGATGAAATGATCGTAGTGCCCGTGCGTCCAGATCACGGCATCGATATGCGGCGAACCCGTGCGGAGGAGCTGGAAACGGAGATCCGGTGAGGAGTCGATGAGGAGGTGCTTTCCCTCATTTTCTATGAGGAGGGATGTCCTCAGTCGTGTAAGCCCTTCTGCTTTTGCGCGGGTACACTGGGGGCAGTCACACCCTACCCTGGGTGTTCCAATCGCATCCCCTGTACCAAGAAGGGTTATTTTCATATTACAACCAGTTGAGGTGGCGGATGGCTTCCCGGGTCCGTACCATGGAGATACCCTTCTCGATATCATCGCGGATGATTGTCTTGCGTTTGTCCATGAGCGCGGACAGGATAGCCTCCTTGATCATCATACGGAGATCCGAACCTGAGAAACCTTCTGTTTTCGATGCCAGCTCCTGGTAATCCAGCTGACAGTTGAGCGATGAAGTGACTTTTTTTAGAATGTTTTTCCGCATCTCCTCATCGGGAAGTGAGAATTCGACAACTTCATCGAACCGGCGCCATGCAGCTTCATCCAGCAGCTGCGGGTGGTTGGTTGCACCGATCAGGAGCACCCCGTTCTTGATGAGGTTTATCTTATCGATATTTTTCAAAAGCGAGTTGACGGCCCGCTTCATAGCCCCATGATCGTCGGCAGTCCTGCTCTTGGCAACGAAATCAAATTCATCGATAAAGAGGATTGCGGGGGAGAGTTTCTTTGCCAGTTCGAAGATACGATCGATATTCTTGGAAGTTTCCCCGAGATACTGGGAGGTGATCATGGAAAGGCGCACTTCGAGAACCGGCATGTGCATGGTCCGCGACATGGCAAGGGCAAGGGATGTTTTACCGGTGCCCGGGGGACCCACGAAGAGGAGTTTTCCAATCTCATAGATCCGGTGCTGAAGCAGGAATTCTCGATGGGTGAGGGCATGCTGGATCTTCGCGATGATTGCCAGCTGTTCCGCGGTGCAGACCAGATCCCCGATGTGTTGTTCAACCTCTTCAGGTGCGTTGATGATGACAAGATCAAGGGCGCCCCTCAGTTTCTCGTCTTCACCGACAAGTTTTGAGAGCCGGGCATCCAGGTGAGCCTTGGTATCTTCGAATGGCGGATTTGCGATACGGACTTCCTTGTAGGAAATGCCCGTGTTATCCAGTTTTTCGAAATAAAATGCGAGCGCCGGATTGAGAGCGATAAGGGATGTACCTCCCTGTTTCAGGAACCACTGCGCGGCCGGCTCAAGGGCAGTTATCTTGAGCCTCTGCCCGAATTCTTCGTAAGCAATGAACGGATTTGCGGCAAGTTTCTGATGGGCGTCCGCAATTGCCAGGGAGCGTTTGATCAGGCCGTCACTGACGTAGACCGGTCGCTTGACATCGGACCCTGTAGTGACGCCAAAGATCTCGCGGCATGCGGGCGTCAGGTCATTGATATCAAGTTCTGGGTTCTGGTTGACTATTTCAGCGGTCAGAACGACTTCCATTATTCGCAGGATTTCAGAATCACCAGACATGGCTGTAACCTCAATTATTCTTTCCCGGAATGCATAAGGCTATCTCACCGGGTGGTAACGATGCAGCCGTCGCTGGTAACGATTACCGTGTGTTCGTGCTGGGAGACAAGGGAGCCGGGTATGTCAGCAAGCACCGGGTACCCGTGAAGGATCTGCGACCTGACCAGCGAGGGGAAGGTAATGTCGAGTTTCTTCTCACCCATCCACCTGCGGGCAAACGGAAGCCCGTTCCGGTCCTTGATCTTCTCCATAACAATGCGTGCCGAAGGGATGCGCACCGGCTTTTTCGAGATCTGTGAATAGATCTCCATCCTGGTCTTCTCTCCCACATGACCGCTGCCGGTGGTTGCGAACGGCTCGATGGCAAATACCATACCCTCTTCAAGAACAACTCCTCCCCCGATATCCACGTTGGGAATTGTTGGAGACCGGTGGAGAACATACTGGTCCAGCCCGTGGCCGGTCAGGTTGGAGATGGGGCGATATCCTCTTCCTTCGATCTCCTTCTGGATCGCGGCCCCCAGATCCCCGGCGGTTACGCCGGGTTTGATAGTTTTTATTGCAGCTTCCAGCGCCTGTTCGGATGCCTGGAGTAAAAGGGAATTGCGCCCAAGATCCACGGTTGTTGCGGTGTCTGCAATGTATCCGTCAATCTGGACGCCGAGATCCAGTTTCACTACATCCCCCTGGGCGAATATTCTCTTGTCACCGTAGGATGCGGTGTCATGCGCGGCATCCTCGTTTAACGAGACATTGAGGGGAAAAGCCAGCTCTGCGTCCTCCTTACGGACCCTCGACTCGATAGATTCGACGAGATCCAGATAGGAAACTCCGACTCGTATCTCCTGCGCTCCCTCCCGGAGAATTGTCGCTGCAATGCTGCCCGCATCCCGGTATTTTTCAAAAACCTCGTCCTTCATACAACCAGATCCTCGGAAAAATTCGTGAATTTGTCAAAGCCTTTTGCCGTGACTGCACCGATATCCTCCAGCCGTACGCCCCCGATCCCTGGATAATACAGCCCGGGTTCTATGGTGATCACGTTTCCTTTCTCAAGCGTTTTTCCTGCTGGACCAACCGTTGGCATCTCGTGGACCTGCAGGCCGACACCGTGACCCAGATTATGGGTAAAACCCTTCGTATCGCTTTCGTAACCGCAGTCCCGGAAATAATCAACAACCGTCTGGTGGGCCTCGGATCCCGATACCCCGGCCCGGATTCTGGATATACCCAGTTGTTTTGCCTCCCGCAGGGCATCATACATATCGCTTATTTCTTGCGACGGCTCTCCCTTCACTACTGTCCGTGTCATGTCTGCGTAATAGCCGCTCTTCTCTTCAACCGGGAAAAGATCGATGACAATGGGTTCATCCGCTTTCAGGGCACCGGTGCCGGTCATATGGGGGAGTGCCGTATCCTCCCCGCAGGATACGATCGTATCCACCGCACAGCATTCGTGTTCCAGAAGGTGGCTGTGCATGACGAATCGGATATATTCCGATGTCAGGGGCGCCCCTTTATGGTAGAGGATCCCTTTTTTCACGGATGATTTCCGGATTATATGGACTGCCGTCTCCATTGCGGATTCCGTTATTTTCTGGACACGTTTCATTGTTACAATCTCGGCCCGGGTTTTTCTTGCTCTCATCGACAGGACCGTTCCGTTATCCACGATAACCGTACAGTACTCCCCAAGCGTGGTTGCCAGACCATGGGGGAACTGCGGGGGGACGAGAATTCGCTTCCCTGTAATTCCGGCGATCATCTTTGCGGTTGCGCGGAGAGGATCTTTTTCCGTCTTCATGATCTCGGGAAGCCCGGCCTCTGCCCTTGTTATGATTGCGGCAGTTGATTCACGCGATGCGCGTACGGTCTCCATCTGGGAGATGATGATTGCACCTTTTTCACCGGGCTTTTTGAAAAAGATAAACGGATCACTGGTTGTAAACTGCGTCATATAACGCATATCGGCATCCCTTGATGAAGCGTACATGACATAGGCATCGGCCTTCTGCTCCCTGATTGCTGCTGAAATGGGATCCATCAGTCCGGACTATATGCGTTGAAACGTCAAGTACTTTTATTCCGGGGTTGACTTATCGGGTAATGGACACGAAAGCCAAAGATCAGTTCCGATGGAAATTTTACCGGCTCGCTGTGCAACTGAATGTCATCATCCTTCTTGTTGCACTCTCCGTTCTTGCCCTGTTTCTCTTCCCGGTTCAGTTCCGTATCCCTTCCATTGTCATCATGCTTGTTCTCGCGCTGGTTTTATCCATCGATTTCCGGAAGAAGTATCATGAAACAAAAGCATGGCTTCATGAACAACCGGATGATAATAACCCTGTCAATAAATCGGAATGATCCGGAACGCACCCTGGTTGATTATGCTGAAAAAGATGAAGGATGAGATTGAACTCCTGAGCAGGCATATCGAAGTAGCCCGCGCAGTGATGGATCACCAGCCCATCGGGATCATGAAACTGTCCGAGCTGCTGAACCTTCCTTCCCACCGGATTCGTTATTCGCTCCACGTGTTGGAGCAGCTCGGGTATATCCGCGCATCCCAGGATGGTGCCGTCGGAACACCCCTCACCATTGAATTATTTTCTCACCTTGATTCTGACCTTGATGAACTCATAAACCTGCTTGAAACCATGAAACCCGGTCGAAATGGGTGACAGGAAGGCGTACCCCCTCCCGAAAACCCGCCCCTGTATAGTTACCTTTAAAAGTACTCAAAAAGAATCTAATAAGGCGCATTGACGCTTTGGGATTGCCTCCCTAACTCAGTTGGTAGAGTGTCGGACTGTTAATCCGAATGTCACAGGTTCGAGCCCTGTGGGGGGCGTTTTGGGGGCCCGTAGCTCAGTCCGGTTAGAGCGCCCGGCTCATAACCGGGCGGTCATGGGTTCGAATCCCTTCGGGCCCACTGCCATTTTTTTTGTTTTTTCCTGCTCTCCCCTGCATTTATGAAACTGGTTTGAAAACCTTTGTATCCCTGCACATTCATAGGGAGCAACATGAAATGTCCGGTCTGCGGGATGGATTGCGTGCAGTCTGCAAAGGAGATCATTGCTGCACTCCCCTCGTTTTTCCACCCGTGCCCGGAATGTACTATCAGAGTTTTGGACAAACGTGCTCCCCTGCCGGCCCTTGAATATGCTCCCGTTTGTTCCTGTGGCAAGCGGTTCATCGATGAGGTCTTTGCCCACATATATGTGATTATGGTCAGGGAGGGCGATCTCAAACCCACCGATCCCCTGCTTGCAGTGGGTTCTCCTCTCATACATCCCGGATATGCCCTGGATCGTCCCCCGTTCCTTCCGGTAAAATCCCTCGTTCTGCTCACTATGAAAGCCTCCAGAAATACCGCTGAAAAACTCATGGAGGAGGTACCAGAACTTCGGGGGGTGGTCAGAACCGGGAGTTTTATCCCGGGTATTGCCAGTCCTGACTTGGATTCCGTGCCTCACGTGTATGAATTGCTCGCCGGATGCGATGTCCGCGCTGATATTTTTCCGTTAAGGACCGGCCCTCTGGTGATCTACAAACAACAGTCACTCATTCATATCGAGTTTCCCCGGGGGGGATACCCGAAAATCCGTTCTGTGGAACAGCACGTAGGGAAACACCCTGTACCGCTTTTTGTGGATGCCTGTTGTGGTGTGGGGACACTGGGGCTTGCCGCTGCATCTCTTGGGGTCGCCCATGTTGTCATGAATGATGCCTGGTATGCCTCAGCATTCTGGTCAGCTTACAACCTTGAAGTGAACCGCGAATACCTGAAGATCAAACGCGTAAAGATTTTTGAGCAGCTTGCAGATATGCAGAAACACCCGGTTATTCGTGAACCCATCAAGATTGCCGAAGCCTGTGGGGACCAGACGATCGAGGTCTACCAAGGGGATTTCCGGGAGCTTCCTGCCGTTCTTCCCCAGGGAATCGCTCCAGTAACCGCACTCGATCTTTTCGATAAAACAGACCTCACTCTAACGGGAAAGATACAGCGCGAGTGGGTAGACCGGGCCGGTGGCGAAGCATTCATTCCATAGCCAATGTTTCGTGTAATTTAGTGGTCTGCGATACATCCAAGGTAAAAAGCCTTTATTGGCCGGTGCACAAAGGTATATGGGGACTAGCCCGGGTGGCTCGGCGTCACTTGTAACCCGAAACCGTCGGTACGCGGGGGGCGAAGTTTGACTGAGGCTGCAACGGCCTGCGGGAGCCTGTGCATTCTGACGTTGAAACCTCGTCCTGTGAGGTTGATGGCCAGGTATCAATATTCCGGAGGGAATAACGACCTGTTGCTGCGGGTACCGGTTCAGGCCCGGAAGGGAGCAGACTTACCGCAGACATTCAGCGCCCACAGGGTAACGGGGCGGAGGAGGAGTGCTTTGGTAAACGCAGAAACGTACAGTCGACCGATGACACGTCCCCATTCTCACGATTACTATGGCAAAAGTGACCATTATTGGTGCGACCGGCAACGTCGGTATGTTTGCCGCCCACGCGATTTCAGCAATTCCCCACGTGAGTGAGATCCTTCTCCATGGGAGGGAAGGACGAGAGGCTCTTTTAAAAGGTATTGCTCAGGACCTCGGGGACTCATTTGCTGCGCGGGGAACCGACATCCGTGTCAACTGGACAACAAATCTCAAAGATATTGCCGGATCCGATGTAGTCATCATCACCGCGGGAGTACCCCGCACACCAGATCAGGATCGTATGGATCTTGCAACCGGTAACGGGAGAATCATCGCAGATCTTGCCCGGGAGATTGGCGCAATAGCGCCGAACACCAAGATTCTCATGGTGACAAATCCCGTCGATGTCATGACATCGGTTGCCCTGAAATATTCAGGCCTTGAGCCCCACCAGGTCTTTGGCCTTGGCACCCATCTGGACTCTATGCGTCTGAAGTCGCTCATCGCCTCTTACTTCCATGTTCATGTCAGCGAAGTCCACACGCGCATTATCGGCGAACATGGGGAGAGCATGGTCCCGCTCTGGTCCGCAACAACGATTGGCGGTATCAAGATCTCGAATCTGCCGGATTTTTCGCACCTGCCCATGCAGGATATCATCACATCGGTCAAGTGCAGCGGACAGTCTATCATACAAAACAAAGGATCCACGGTCTACGGGCCGGGTGAGGCTATTGCGTCACTGGTCAGGACCGTCCTTTCCGATGAAAACCGTATCCTCACCGTATCTGCATATATCAAAAGCGAAGTGCACGGCATGGGGGATGTCTGTATCGGTGTTCCCGCCAGAATCAACAACAAAGGTGTTTTTCCCATTGCTATTCGTCTTGAAGAGTCGGAAGCAATTGCCTTCCGAGAATCTGTTGAAAAGATCCGGGAAAGTACGAAAAAAGTTCTTGCGTTTCTGGAAGAATAAGGAAAAAATTCAGGATAACCTGAAATCAGGTTAATGTCACTTCAAGAATTTCTGCCCGTTCGACACCGGGGATAGCGCCGATGGTCTTTTCAAGCATATCGGTTTCGCCGCCGGCATCGTTCACTACTGCGATAAACTTGATTGATTTGAGCCCAAAGCCGATTGGTTCTTCCTTGACGTCCTGGATGCCCGGCAGTTTCTCCTTGAGTGCGGCTTTCAGCTGCTCCAGGTTGACTTCGGGTGATTCGGGCATCACCCGCATGATGACAGCTACACTGCCCATGCTTTACGGTCCCCCAAATCCACATTTCGGGCAGACGTAGGGAATGCTCTGTTCCCGGCACCGGTAGCACCGGCTGATCTCAACACCGCACGCGGGGCATTTGAATTCTGTTGCGCCCTCTTCTGCGAGCGGAGCACTGCAGGATGTACACTTTTTATCAGACATTATTGCTCCTCCAAGGATTCCTATAGTATCTCTTTTAGTACCTTTAAAAGGTTGTACCAATTGAAGTGCCTGGTACGGGCAATCCTTTGAGGAAATCCCGGACTCGTTCAGGGGCAGATCCCCTGATGATTGCTGTCCGTATCTTGTTTTTCAGGATGAATGGAATAAAAAACGGATCAACCACATCGGTTTTTACCGGTTCCGTGATATTTTCCTGTAAACCTCCTTCAAACACTATCCCATCTGTGGATTTCAGGAGGAGAAGATCGAGGTCTAGTTGTTCAGCTACCCACGCTGCGATCGAATCGGAGGTGACGTCCCATGAATGGGGCAGGGGATCGGTTGTCCTGAGTGATGCACAGGGTAAGAAAATGGTTGTTTTATCGGGGACCACAAGCTGCGCGGTTACAGGTATCCCGTGCGATGAAATGAGCCGCCCGTACTGTTCCATTGCCGCAATTGCCATCCAGTGGGCGGTATCATCATCAACATCTGCCGCTCTGACTGCATCTGCAAATGTCCCTCCTCCGGGAATAATGAACAGGGGTCGTTCTGACTCTGAGAGTATGGGTACAAGACTCGGGATGCTGGCCTGGAGACTTCCCCCGATCTTGACCACCAATGACGTCCTTCTCGATTCTGTTGATAGTTCGCGCAGCGTTATCATATTCACAAATAATTATATCAATATATTATATAATTTTAACAAATATACAAATATTCCATGCGCACCCTCGTCCTTGTTGCCATATTCTTTGTGAGTCTTGTCCCTATTGGTGCCGCCCTGCAGATTGTTGAGTTCTGTCCAGATCCATATCTACCCGATGACGCAGATGAATATATCGTTCTATCCGGCAATGGAACGCTCGATGGAATTACGGTCTCGGATAATCACGGGGGGTTCCGGTTTCCGGCGGGAACCCTGGCAGGAGATACTGTTACCGTTGCCCGAAGCGGGCCGGCATATGCCCGGGCCCATGGACGTAATCCGGATTTTGAATGGATGGACTACTCCCCGGTTATCCCCAATGTTGTCGGAGGCGATCCTCTTAAACTTGCCAATGCGAAGGACGAGCTCAATCTCTATAATAATGGAGTTCTTGTTCAGAAAATCGTCTGGCCGGGTGATGTAAAACCCCGTGAAGGGCAGATCCATTTCCAGAAAAACGGGGTATGGGATCCCCGTCCGCTGATGATCGGGCAGTCGCGCCTTGAGCCAAAAACATACAAAAATGTCACCGTAACCGCCTTTGTGCTCCCGGATAGTTCCGATCTGCAATTCACCTATGCCGTCAATAGAGCGTCGCGGGAGATCCTTCTGAATGTCTATGAGTTCTCAAGTCCGTCCATGGTGGATTCTCTTGTAAATGCCAGCACACGCGGTGTCAATATCAGCGTTCTCGTTGAAGGCGGGCCGGTGGGAGGGATATCTCCTGAGGAAAAAGCGATGATTGCGAGGCTGAACCAGAGCGGGATTGTAACCCTTCAGATGACCCCGCCCAAGGGGGGGCATGCGCCTTACCGTTATGATCATGCCAAGTACATGGTCATCGATGGCAATGCAGTTTTTTTAACCAGCGAAAATTTCAAATTCAGCGGTTTTCCACCGGTTGGGATGAGCGGCAACCGTGGCTGGGGAGTATACCTGGAAGACTCCGATCTTGCAGCATATTTTTCAGAAGTGTTCCGGTCGGATATCAACCACGACTCGGTCATCGCATTTCCCGGGACACCGGGGACTGCGGAGCAGGTATCAGTACCAACGCGCACTGCGGAATTTCTGCCACAGCGGTTTGAAGATGCAGTGGTCAGCCCAGTGATCTCTCCCGATACGAGCGATCAGATCCTCAGTCTTATCGACTCCGCGCAGGACACAATTGAGATAGAACAGGCTTATATCACCAATGAGACTGCAACGACCCTGAACCCGTACCTGGCAGCGGCTATCAATGCCTCGCGGAGGGGGGTTAATGTACGGATTCTCCTGGATTCCTACTGGTATAATACGGCAGATAATAACGACAATGACGAAATGGTCCTCCTGATCAACCGGATAGCATCCGATGAACACCTTCCTCTTGAAGCACGGTGTGCAGATCTCAGGATCAATGAAATAGAAAAAATCCATAATAAGGGGGTGATCGTGGACGGGCAATACGTGCTTGTGAGCAGTATCAACTGGAACAGCAATTCCCCGAATTTCAACCGGGAAGCCGGTGTTATAATCGATCATCCTGGTGTGGCCCGCTATTTTGGTCAGGTGTTCGAAGACGACTGGAGCCCCTCGTTAAGGACTCCCATAGAGCATATGGATTACCTGAAATATGCCGTGGCTGTTGCAGTGATTGTGCTGCTCCTGCTAATGTATTACCGGCGCCATCACAGCTGACTGTCATCGATCAGCACAAATTATCGCGGGAAACCCGAGGTGGAAAAGAGTCGGAAATTCAGAATTTCTTTTTGGCACACTGGCAGACATCGCACAGGTTGATGTCGCTTTCACCGGTAACTACCGCAAGTGCCCACCGGTCGATCATGGCATCCAGCTCGGATGAGATCATCACTTCTCCTGCACCCCTCTTCCTGCTCAGGTACTGCGAGACCGCGGCCCTGGTTACCCCAAGACGTTTCGCAGCATCACTCTGACTGAGCCCCTGCTTCTGCACGAGCCTTGAGACCATCTCCGCTCTCATGGGGGGTAACAGGACCCTGACCATGGAATCGCAGTGCATAAGGGTACAGGTATGTTTTGTCATACGCACGCCGGTTGTGGCTTGTTAGTCTGTTCAGTACGGTTCTGGTAGATGATCTGGCGGGCATCACGGAAGTTGAACTTCTCAATGATGAGCTGCCGCTCTTTGAGTTTCTTTAACGCATAGCGCACGGTTCGGGGTGCAAGGTGGCTCTTCTGTACAAGATCTTTGTGGGTCATCGCCCCACCCGCATCCAGTATCTCAAGCACCGTCTTTGAGGACGGTGGCAGTTGTGGAGGATACATGATGGTGATGTTAACACTGTTAACATATCAACCTGTCGGTAATTTAAAGCCCCTGCGATAATGATCGATCATGCTCGGGAGGCAGGAGCGGCTGGCGATGCTGCTTCTTATCGGCGTGGCAGTAGCAGTCATAGCAGCGCACCTTTTCCTCACGGCGGTTGGAAAACAACCCTTTGCCACCCCATTCTCCCCAGCTTCTGCGGATGGTGAACTGGTCTCAGTCAATGGTACTGTTGATCAGGTAACCCTTACAAAAGAAGGCGATTATGCCATTATCCGGTTGGGGAACGATACCGTTTTCACGCCGTCATCATATGTCCAGACAAGCGGAATCCGGAAGGGAGACCGGATATCCGTGTACGGGATTGTCCAGACTTACCATGGGAAAAAAGAGATTGTCGTGAAAGCAGCTGAGGATCTGCGCCGCATGCCCGGGGATTTGAGTTCCCTCGGATAGGTGAATGTTACCTGCAGCGATGTTCCGTGTACCTGTTCCCGTGGAGCGTACATGCGGCTTTATGCGCGACCGGATTCGATAGATCGGATAGCTTTCTCTACTGCCAGCCGGACGTCCTCATCCGGATCCCCGGATGCTTCCCGGAGCGGCACCAATGCAGCCACATCGCCGATATTTCCCAGTGCCCATGCGGCATTTTTCCGGACTATCTTTTTTGCATCCTTAAGAAGGGGGATGAGTGCCGGGACTGCCCGTTTGTCCCGCAGCTTTCCAAGACCCCATGCAGCCCCGGTCCGAAGCCACTTGTCCGGGGAACCCAACGCAGAGATGAGCGGTCCGACTGCCCTGAGATCCCCGATCTTTCCGAGAGATTTGGCTGCCAGCCACTGCACATCAACATACGGATCGTTCAGTGCAGCAATCAGCGGCTCAACCGCGGTCTCGTCCCCCTCGGTCCCCAGTGCTTCCGCCGCCCTCCAGCGGAAGTTGAGACTCGAGTCATTAAGGAGTGAAATATACTCCAGAACCCGTTGTTTGCGGCGCACCTCAAGTGCATCCTTCTCGTCCTGTGTCAGCTCGCGAGGTTTCTTTTCCGTTACGATTGCCGGCGCTTCATTCTCACCCATTTATAAAACCCTTCAGCCACCCATACGTGATGCCGGGCCATTAACTTTTTCGTTATACTGCCACGACGGGGGTTTCGCTTCCTGAGCCGTTGTCTGCAAAAACTATCTGAAAATAAGAGATTAAAACAAGGATTCCGGGTCCGCCTTCCCGTTATGGCCGGAGTTCCAGGGTTACGGAAAAATTCCTTACTGTGTGGGTGAGTGCTCCCATACTGATGGTATCGGCGCCGCAGGCTGCGTAGGATCTGAGCGAGTTCTCGTCAACCCCCCCGGAAATCTCAAGAACAACCCGATCCCGGAGCCCGCATTTTTTTAAGAGTTCGACTGCAGAGCAGATCTGGCCCGGGCTCATGTTGTCTAAAAGAATAATATCTGCACCTGCTTCTGCGGCTTTTTGTGCATCCTGCGGTGTCTCGACCTCGACTTCGATCACCCGGTACGAGGATACTGCCCGGGCTTTTTGGATCGCGGTTTCCAGCGGGACGAGCGCGAGATGGTTATCCTTGATCAGGATCCCATCGCTCAGGCTGGTCCGGTGGGGATCCCCGCCTCCGACACATATCGCTTTCTTGTCGATGGCACGCGAACCCGGTGCAGTCTTCCTTGTGCCGGCGATCCGGCAGGAGGGACTGACCGATGCAATAATATCCGCCATCCTCCGTGTCTGTGTTGCAATGCCGCTCATCCTTCCGATGATGTTGAGGGCTGTACGCTCAACGAGCAGGATCTTCCTGGCATTACCTGACATTTCAAGAATTACGGCCCCCGCAGTAACCCGGTCACCGTCGTGAACCGGGGATCTCGTTTTCACCTGGTAGTATTCAAACAGTGCAGCTGCCTCTTCAAGGCCGGCAACAACACCCTCCTGTTCGGCTTTTATAACCGCCGAACAGTTGATATCGGGAATGATGGCTTCCGATGTCACATCCCCGAACGGGGAATCCTCCTCGATATAGTGCAGAAGGTGGTGAATCTGTACCATGGCTTTACCCTGTTATGTTCCGATGACAATGGGGTCCGTTATCTTTTCCAGGAGGGAGAGTATGGAAAGTGCGGCGAGATAACTGGTTGCCGGATTGTCCGGGCTTGGGAAATTGGTCACCCGGATGTAAGTCTCGCCGAAGTCTCCCTCGAAGAACAATTCATGGACATTCCGGTCAACCGCAGGATCGACCCATAATTCAACGTCCGTGTCCTGTCCGGCGGCGAGGCTCATGGCGACCGATACGTTGACATTCTTCGGGAATGCCTTGATGCATTCATTGGCTTTTCCTGAAAAGATCTGTTTGCGTTCCCTGGTATCGAGGCCCAGCGATGCGGGGCTTTTGGTGGTCCTGAGGAGCAGGCGGTCTATCTTTGAGATATTGCCTATCTTGAGATTGTCGAGGCCGAAGATCGCCCCGCTCGGGATATAGATCTTCTTTCCGTGGGCAAGGGCGGTTCTGCGGCATTCGTCCCGGAAATCCACGTCCGTGAGTGCCCCGACACTCATGATAATCATGTCTTTGTTGTGCGAGAGCACGTCAAGTGCATGAGCCCGGGCAGCGCTGACGGATGCAGCCTCAACAACGATGTCGATATCCGATTCGAGAAATGAATCGAAATCCTTGTATGCCCGACCCCCGCAGAGATCCGCGATTTCTGATGCCCGGTCAAAAACCTGATCGTACACCGAAGAGATCGCAAAACTGCCGGTGTGGTGTGCAATGATATGCCCGATATTTCCACAGCCCAGCAGCCCGATTTTTATCATGATAAACAGATTATGGGTGTAATCGGTTAAGCATTGTGATAAAACAGGACGTCAATGGAGCCGCTCAACACACTTTTGTCTTAAGCCCCCCAAAGAACTACTAGCTCGGCATGGTGGATCGGCGAATTAACAATCCTGCGGCAGACTCCTGCGATCTGGATGTACTGGATTCGCTCCGGAACAGGCGTGTCTTCATTGAGACCTACGGGTGCCGGTATAATTTCGGCGATACGGCAAAGCTGGCGGAGATCCTCCGGCATAATGGGAACACTCTTGAAAATTCCGAAGAAACTGCGGATGTCATCATCGTCAATACCTGTACGGTTGTCGGACCTACAGAACGCCGGATGCTCCGCAGACTGTCCCGGTTCCGGGACCGCACCCTCTACGTGACCGGTTGTATGCCGGCAGTCCAGCGGGACGCCATTCTGGGGGTCTGCACTCCTGTCATAATTCCTCCCGAATCCATCCAGGAGAAATACCGGGGTATTCGTACTGTTTCCGCTGACGGCGGGGGCATTGTACAGGTGGCGCAGGGCTGCCCGGGTGCGTGCACCTATTGTATAACCCGGTTTGCCCGGGGGCCCCTCAGGAGTTTTCCCCTCCCGGATATCCGCGATCAGGTAGAGGCATTTGTCCGGCTGGGTATTCCGGAGATCCAGCTCACGGCCCAGGACGTGAGTGCCTGGGGTATGGATACCGGGCTCTCCCTTGCGGAACTCCTCGCGGATCTTGACCGGATCCCCGGCAGGTATTTCATGCGGGTAGGGATGATGAACCCTGCAACGGTGATGCGGGACCTGGATGCCCTGGTGGAAGCATTTGCCGGTGACCATATCTTCAGGTTCATCCACCTGCCCGTACAATCCGGGTCGGACCGGATCCTCCGGAAGATGGGGAGAGGGTATACGGTCCGGGATTTCGAGGAGATCGTTTCAGCCTTCCGCAGGGCATATCCGGACATCACGCTTATGACCGATATGATTGTCGGCTTTTGTGGCGAGACCGATGAAGATTTTGCCTGTTCCCTGGATCTGGTCGAGCGGATCCGCCCGGGCAAAGTGAATGTCACGCGATATTCTGCCCGCCCGCTCACCCCCCTTGCAGCCGAGAAAGATTTTCCCGATTTTGTAAAGAAAGACCGGTCCCGGGCCATGAACGCCCTTGCCGAACAGGTTTACTCAACCCATAACCGGTCCCTCATCGGCACGAGAGTTCCCGTACTGGTCACCGAGAAGATCCGGGAGGGTTCGGTGATGGCCAGGACGCCCGATTATACCGGCGTTGTGATCAATGACAATCTCCCGATTGGATATGAGGGCTGCGCAGTTCTCAAAAAGGACAGGAAGTACTTTTTTATCGGGGAGATTGCGAAATAGCCGCATGTCCCGGTCTCCTGCGATCTCACATCCCGGGGAATATTGAAACCGATAAACGGAAACGAGCGGTTTAATAATTGGGGCATCAACAACTCTTATCCTGACGACAACGGCGGGGGAACCAGAATATGGACGAGATTGAAACCGGTTTTGAAAAGCTGACCCAGAAGATTGAGGAGATGCAGGGCAGGGAACACGAGCTCACCGAAGAACTGAAGAAAAATGACGAAAAACTGCTTGCCCGCATGGCAGCGTCAGCAATCCCCGTGGTCAAGATTGTCGGCCTGAATATGCTCAAGATGGGCAAACAGGACACCAAAGGGGAGATCTACGATCCCGCGTACTATCCTGCCAAGATGATCATCCTGGGGAAGAGCGAACCTGCAGCCTTCCGCCCCGACAACCCCTCAAAGCAGATCACCGACCAGTTTTGCGTTCTCTCCGAGGATGGCGACTTTTTCGAACTGATGTACAGTTTCGACGGATTCCTGACCGACTCGTACCTGAATCCCATCACGGCAAAGACGGCCATCGAGCACTATGGCTATGATGTCCTGTTCATGCTGTACCGGGCTCTTCACGATTATCTCAAAGGCGAGGAAGCCCTTGTCGCGGCACTCGATACCGTTATCGGATACGTGTTTGCCCGCAAGGCGTAAAACCGCGAAACCATCACTTCTTTTTTTATGTTTTTAAAAGAGCCCTGGCTCCCCTGCAGGAATATGAGAAAATGAATGCACTGGATGGGCCCGATGTGATTCGAACACATGACCTCCCGGTTATCAGCCGGGCGCACCACCGGGCTATGCTACGGGCCCAAAAGTTTGCCTTGAATTTACCCTAATAACTACTCCATTCGAGTTTTTATAAGTTGTGAATCCCTCAGGCTCCGGATCTGTTCAGATAGGGATATGTGTGAAAAAACCACGGTACGTATAAGGAACCGGATCATGGAACGTAAGTATCTCCTCGGAAACGAAGCGATTGCCCATGCCTGTCTTGAATCGGGCGTGGATTTCGTCTGCGGCTACCCCGGCACGCCCTCTTCGGAGGTCATCGACACGCTGCGGGCGCAGCCCGAACGGCCCTATTATCTGGAATGGTCGGTGAACGAGAAGGTGGCGCTGGAGAATGCGCTTGCAGCAGCCTGGTGCGGGGTCCGCGCCATCTGCACTATGAAGCATGTGGGGCTGAACGTGGCGGCAGACCCGCTGATGACAAGCGCATATACCGGTGTCACCGGGGGTCTTGTGATCCTGAGTGCAGATGATCCGTTTGCGCACAGTTCCCAGAACGAGCAGGATACCCGGTGCTATGCGCACTTCGCGCGGGTGCCCTGCCTGGATCCCGCGGGCGTGCAGGAAGCGCACGACCTGATCCCGAAGGCGTTCGAACTCTCCGAGGAGTTCGGCCTGCCCGTGATCTTCCGCCCGACAACGCGCATCTGCCACTCGAAAGGAGATGTTGCCCTTGGACCCGTGATAAAAAGCACGCGGAAAGCAGAGTTCAAGAAAGACCCCCGCCAGTACGTGGTCATCCCCGCCCACACCCGGATCCTCCACAAAAAACTCAACGAGAAGCAGCCGGCGATCCGCAAGCGTCTCGTTGAACTCGGGCTGAACCGGTACGAGATTCGCGGAAAGACCGCGGTAATCGCAAGCGGTATCGGGGTCTCGTATGTGGAAGAACTGCTCCCGCCCGGCGTTTCGCTCATGCGGATCTCTGCCTATCCTCTCGATGAGGAATGGCTGGCCGGCTTCGTAAAACAGCATGAGAAAGTGCTCGTGATCGAAGAACTCGCACCGGTTGTGGAAGAGGTTGTCCGGCAGGTGGCCGGAACGGTCCCGGTTCTTGGCAAGAAGAACGGGTACGCGCCGTACGAGGGCGAGTTGTCCCCTGCGGCAGTCGCCGTGATAATGGAAAAGGCCGGGTTCCTGAAGGAGAACCCGTATCCCCCCGTTGCACCCGTGCCGGATATCCCGGCCCGCCCGCCGATCCTCTGCGCCGGCTGCCTGCACCGGAGCGCGTTCTACGCGATCAAGAAAGTGTACAAGGATGCAATCTACCCAAGCGACATAGGATGCTACACCCTCGGGATCCAGCTCGGCGTGGTCGACACCACCATCTGTATGGGTGCATCCATCACCGTAGCAAGCGGCATAGCTCATTCGGGCGAGCCGCGGGATGTCATCTGCACCATCGGCGATTCGACTTTCCTCCACACCGGGATCCAGGGGCTGCTGAATGCCGTGTACAACAATGCGAACATGACCGTTGTCATCCTTGACAACCGCATCACTGCGATGACCGGCCACCAGCCGAACCCGAATACCGCCCTTACCGCGTGTGGCGTGGAGAGCCCCCCGGTCTCGCTGGATGCCCTCTGCCGGGCCTGCGGGGTGACCTTTGTCGAGACCGTTGATCCGTACGATGTTACGGGCATGGTAGCACTTCTGCAGGAGGCAAAGAAGAGGAGCGGGGTGAAGGTGATCATAGCCAAGCAGATGTGCGTGATCATGGCCCGTCGCACCGGCGTGAAGCGCGGGAAATTCATGGTCAACGCGGAGATCTGCAATGGCTGCGGTACCTGCGTCCGGTTCGGCTGCCCGGCAATCGAATTCTCCGATGAAAAAGCCCGTATCACGGATCTCTGTTTCGGCTGCGCGGTCTGTGCCGATCTCTGCCCGACCGGGGCAATCGTGAAGGGGGGACGGAGATGAGCGGCAGTTTCGATATCCTGATCGTGGGCATAGGCGGGCAGGGAACGATCCTTGCCTCCAATATCCTTGGAGAAGCCTGCCTCATCGAGGGCAGGACTATCCGGGGAGCCGAGACTCACGGCATGGCCCAGCGCGGCGGCTCGGTGGAGAGCCATATCAGGATCGACGGGAAGCACGGGCCGCTGATCGCCCCCGGGCAGGCAGATCTCCTCATATCGTTCGATCTCCTCGAAGCGCTCCGGTACTCGCATTACCTGAAACCGGGAAAGACGATGGTCATCAACCGGGACATGGTTCACCCGACATCGGTTTTCACCCACAAGCTCACCGTCCCCAGCGAGGAAGAGGTAATTGCGGTCCTCAAGAAGTATGATCTCCGCCTCATTGATGCCGAAGAACTGGCAACAGCTGCGGGGAGCCCGCTCTCCCAGAATGTCGTGATGCTCGGGGCTGCAAGCAGCGTTATCCCCCTGAAACCTGATTCTCTCCTCGAGGCGGTAAAACGCCTTGTCCCAAAAAAGACCGTGGAGATCAATGCCAGGGCATTCGAGATGGGCAGAAACGCCTGCGGGAAGAACTGAATGAGGCGGAGGACGACCGCGCCCGAATTGGATCGGATCCACGAAGGGGATGCGCTCGACCTCCTGCCAACGGTCCCTTCGGGAACCATAGACCTGATCGTCACCGATCCCCCGTTTGCCATCGACTTCAAAGCACACCGGCTCAACTATAACCGGAAAGGATCGAATGTCATCGAGGGCTACCGGGAGATCCCGGGAGATGAGTATGCGTTGTTCACCCGCACCTGGATGGCCGAGGCGGCCCGGGTACTCTCTCCTTCGGGGAGCATGTACGTCTTCTCCGGCTGGAACCGGCTCAAGGACATTCTCGAAGGGCTGGACGCAGCCGGGCTCACGACGGTCAACCACCTGATCTGGAAATACCAGTTCGGGGTATTCACGAAGAAGAAATACGTCACCAGCCACTACCACATCCTGTTTGTGGTAAAAGATCCCAAGCATTACACGTTCAACAAGATCGATCATTACCCTGAGGATGTCTGGGTGATCAGCCGGGAGTACTGGAAAGGGCGGAAGAAGACGCCGACCAAACTCCCCTCGGAACTGGTACGGAAAATTCTCCTCTATTCCAGCAATCCCGGCGACCTGGTGCTCGATCCGTTCCTTGGTTCCGGGACCGTAGCGGTTGTTGCAGAGCAGGAAGGCCGCCATTTCCTCGGGTTTGAGGTGGTCCCTGATTATTGTGCGTTTGCCCGGGCCTCCCTGGACAAGACAAATGGCAGGCACTGATGCCCGCAGGTGCCGAACCGGTTTTTACTCGGGCTCATCAACGTGGGATCTGTTGTTCCGGAAGGTAATTTCCCGGGTGCAGTACATGATCCGCCGGGTTCCCAGAAATGAGTAAGGCCTCAGTTTTTATCAGAACGTGAGGGGGGTCTGCCCCCCCGTCACTTAGATCCGGGTGGGGGGGGTTACCCCCTGTCAGAAAAAAACGGGCGGGGGGGTATACCCCCCACCCCCCATCCTCAAAAATGAGTAATTGGTTCTTTTCCGCACCCGCGCACCCGCCGTTTCGTGTGGAGTTATCGTGTGCGAAAGTTCCGGCCCCTGGTTCTCAAAATTGAGTAGATTCCGGAACTTTTCATAATCAGGTGGGGGGCCTGCCCCCCCATCGCCTGGATCCGGGTGGGGGGAGTTACCCCCTGTCAGAAAAAAACGGGTGAGGGGGTATACCCCCCACCCTCCCACCTCAAATGTGAGTAAGCGATCGATTTTTTTGGAACAACCGAGGGGATGCCCCTGGTATTGAAAAAATAACCTCGTAAAACCGAAGAAACGCTGAGGGGGGGAATTGAACCCCCGAGGCACTTTCGCACCACAGGCTTTCCAGGCCTGCGCCCTACCGCTAGACTACCTCAGCAAAAAGTGTATCCTATCTATATGCAGGGTATTTTTTTAATGCTATCTCTTTCTCCAGAACCGGTTGCCCTGATTCCCATCCGGTCTTCTCTTCTGGAACGACCCCGGCATTTTGTCAGCGGTCTTTGCCGGGCCCGAAGACTGAGGTCTCTTTGGTCTCTTCTCGCGGGGCATAACAGGCTTATCCGATTTCTCCCAGCCCCGTGGGTAGGTTCCCGGTGCGAGAAATACTGCGGTCGGTGCTATGACAAGGCCGGTCTTCCCCGGTTCGAATCCCGCGGAGGGCACGAGTGCCCGGCCGAGCGCGACAAACTCGTTTTTCTGCGAGAGAAGAGCAACGGTCTGGCCTTTCTCGAACGGCGCATGGGTAAGGATGCCCGGGCCGGCAAGCACGGCCCCGTGGCAGACTGCATCGATCGCCGTATCGCGGATGACAATGGCCGGTATATCGGGAACCGCCCGGTCCACCGGGAGGATCAGGGAGACGAGCGCGCTGCGGTCTCCCGCCTGCGCGGCAACGGCTGCGTCCTGCACCTCGTGCAGGGTGTGCAGGTCGCCTTCCCCGAATGTGCCGGAGCGGGTCCGGCGGAGTTCGATCATGTGCGCTCCGACCCCGAGGGCGAGCCCCATGTGGTGGCAGAGCGACCGGATGTACGTGCCGGCATCGCACCGGGCCCGGAAGAGGACGAGCCGGCCATCGATGCCGAGAATCTCCAGTTCCTGGATGGTCCTGATACGAAGGTTGCGCTTCACGGCACTTTTGCGGGGCGGGCGCTGGTACAGGCGGCCGGTGAACTCTGTGCCCACCTCGCGGATGCGCTCGGGGGTTGCATCTCCGTGGAGGCGCATCAGGCAGACATATTCCTTGTCATGCTGGAGGAGGAGCGGGGCAAGGCGCACCGCGTTTCCGAGCATGATCAGGAGGAGGCCGGAGACCTGCGGGTCGAGGGTACCGGAGTGCCCCACCGGGCAGCCCAGCATATTCCCCACCCAGGCCGCCACTTCATGGCTGGACGGGCCCCGGGGTTTGTCGAGCACAATGATCCCGGACCCGCTCCACAGGTGAACTTTTTCCGGCTCTTTTGGATCAACAGCATCGGTCATTTTTTCATCTCTCCCTTCCTGCGAGATAGGTATTGAGCGCCGTAAGTGTACCTTCCAGCGAACCGTCCCCCACCACGACCGGGTTCGTTCCTGCCTTCTGCATACCACCGGCCGTTATCTCCCCGATTGCCATCACCAGAAGATCCGGGCGCGGGGTCCAGACGGCCTTTGCAAACGACATCGCGCTCGTGAAGAGGATCGCGTCGGCAGTATCAAGATCCAGGGTTTCACCGGTGGGCTCGAGGCCATAGCACGGGAACTCGCGGACAATACCCCCGGCCGCGGCAATGGCATCGAGAAGGGCCGGGTTCGGGACCGCTGCCCGGGGAATACCGATCCGTTTGCCGGCAATCCAGGTTCCCAGGTAGGGTACGAAATCCTTTGAATAGAAGCCCGGGAGGGTCTCGGCCTCAATCCCATGCTCCCGGAGTTCCTTTGCCGTCTGGGGCCCGATGGCGATGATGCGGGTCCCTTTTACCGATCTCATCCTCGGCCCTATCAGTTTTGCCGGCAGTGCGCTCGTGAAAAAGACTGCATCGAAGGCCTCCCGCTCTGCTTCTGCCAGGAAGGCCGTAATTGCGTCCTCCCGGACCTCCGACCGGAGCGGGTGGACGCTGTAACACGAGTGTCCGAAATCCGCGCACCGCGCGGCATCGCTCGCCTCCTTTCCAGCTAACCTCGTGATTGCGATCTTCATTACGAACTTGTCGCCCCGGGATGTTATGATGGTTGTTATGTTGGTATGTGTTTCGGTTGATTTATGCCCGTTCCCCCGGATCTCTGATCAATGATCGAGCTCCTGCTTGGAACGCTCATCGGCGTGGCGCTGGGTACGGTCAGCGGGATTATCCCCGGTGTCCATGCAAACACGCTTGCCGGGGTTCTCTTGAGTCTCCAGCTTGCGCTCCTCGCGTTTCTCGGTCCCCTGGCCCTTGCCGGGGCAATGTTTGCTGCCCTGATTACCCACACGTTCGTGGATGCCATCCCAAGTACGTTTCTCGGGATACCCGATGCCGACACCTCCCTGTCAGTACTGCCTGCCCATGCGCTCTGCATGGAAGGCAATGGTGAGGAAGCGGTCCGGATCGCCGCGCTCGGCAGCGCCTGCGCCATGGTGATTGCCGTCCCGCTCTCGATCCTCTGCTTTTTTGCCCTCCCGGCTCTCCAGCCCTATTTTGACTGGTGGATCGGCATCCTGCTCGTTGCGTCGGTGGGTTACATGATTGTCACCAGTGAAGCCCCCGGCTGGGCATTTGCGGTTTTCCTGGTATCAGGTCTGCTGGGTACTTTTGCCCTCCACTATGCGTTCCTTGGCTGGCACACCCTTGCAGGGGGAAGTGCGATCCTCATGCCGCTCCTTACCGGGCTGTTTGGGATCTCCGTCCTCCTCACCGCGTCGCGGGGAACCCTGCCGGAGCAGAACTTTCAGGGATTGCGGGTTGATGACCGGACCGTGGTGAAATGTTCGGTCCTGGGAACGTTCGCCGGTGTTGCCGTGGGATGGCTTCCGGGTCTCTCGACCGCCTCGGCAAATGGTGTGCTGGCCTCGTTAATCGGGTACGAGAAGGATCGCCGGGCCTACATTCTTGCAACGAACGCGGCAAACACCGCCAACGCGTTCATCGGCCTTACTGCCCTCTTTGCTCTCTCCCGGATGCGCAACGGGGTTATGGTCGCCCTGTCGGAACTTCCCCTGCCAACGATGAGCGAGCTGATGGTTGTAGGCGTCCTGGCCGCCTGTGCTGCGTATCTCATCACGATCGGCCTCTCCCGCTCTGCCCACCGCCTTCGCGGGATCGACAGCCGGCTGATGAACCGGGGCGTGATCGCGTTTGTTGTCTGCCTCAGTTTTCTCCTCACCGGCCCGTTCGGGATGGCCATCCTTCTCCTGGCGATTGCGGTCGGCCTCGTTCCCCATCTCGTGAATATTCCGCGGGTCTATTGTATGGGAGCTATCATGGTTCCGGTCATGATCTGGTCGTTTGGTTTTGCCGCGATCTAATCATAAAATCGATCCTCTGGTCCTACCCCAAGATCCTTCATAGCTGACCCGCTACTGTTGACGGGATATGCGATCTTTATACTCCCCGGCATCCTTACTTTTCTGATATGCGGTCCTACTGGTTCGGCGATCTGGAAGATGGTGTCTGCACGCCCTTTTTAAGAGATGTTCCGTTGCGGGCGGATCGGGTCGCGGCTCTCCGTACGAACCTTGAGGACTTTGTCCCTCTTGCCTGGGAGGATGCCCGGGAATGCGGGATCTGCACCAGCCGGGAAGACTACCTCTCTGCTTTGCGGGAAGTCTGTTTTTTTGCAGCAGAGCAGGAGATCCGGGACCGGTACGCCGTCAAGGATGCCGAGCTCCTCCAGATGGTCCGGACTCTGGACGAGATGGACGATGTCATCAACCTGCTCTCCGAGCGGGTTGCGGAATGGCACCAGGTGCGGCACCCCACCTTCTCCCGGAAATACCGGAAAACCCCGGCCCATGTCCTCATCAAAACCATCGCCATGAAAGGGCGCGGAGCCCTCGGCAGGACTGCCGGCCAGATCGAACAACTGGCCGGTGCGAGGACCGACCTTGCCCGGGAGGTCTCCGACCGGGCAAACCGGGTGATGCCCAACACCAGTGCACTGATTGGAGGACTTGTTGCGGCCCGGCTCATGGCTCAGGCCGGCGGTCTTCTCCCGCTCTCCCGGCTCCCGGCAAGCGTGATCCAGGTACTGGGCGCCAGAACAGCGCTTTTTGCCCACCTGAGGACAAAGTCCCCGTCTCCCAAGCACGGGATCATCTTCCAGCACCGGCGGGTCCATAATGCACCCCGCGAGGTTCGCGGGAAGGTAGCCCGGGTTCTTGCAGGAAAACTGGCAATCGCTGCCCGGCTCGATTACTTCCGTGGCGTGGCAGTACCGGAATTCCTTGAAAAAGCCCAGGTGAGGATTGATGCTGTGGGAACCATCACACCGGGAAAGGAGCAGCCATGATCCGGATCGGTGACGTTCTGGTATCCCGTGGCGAGGGGGGCGTCTATGGCGAGCGCATGCTCGCAGGCGCCCGGGTCTGGGATCCGTACCGGAGCAAGCTTGCAGCATTGTACTATGTCGGCACCGGTGTGGAACTGACACCGGGGATGCGGGTTCTCTATCTCGGAGCAGCGAATGGTACGACCGTCTCTCACGTTGCGGATTACACGGAAGTGGTCTATGCGGTGGAATTCGCCCCGCACCCCATGCAGGATATGCTGGAAGTGGCCCGTCGGCGTAAAAACATCGTGCCGATCATGGCCGATGCATGCCAGCCGGAGCAGTATGCCCCTCTCGTGGAAGCTGTTGACCTGCTCTACCAGGATGTAGCCCAGCCAGACCAGGCGGAAATTGCGATCAGGAACTGCGCGTTCCTCAAAGAAGGGGGAACGCTGATCCTCATGCTCAAGACGCGGAGTGTCGATATACGAAAAACTCCCGGTGAGGTATTCCAGGATACCATTGCAATCCTCGAATCAGCAGGTCTTTCCGTCATGGAGCAGGTCTGGCTGACCCCGTATCACCAGGATCATGCAGCTATAGTCTGTACAAAACCCGGGGCGGGACGCAAGGGAGGGGTGAACAATGGGTGACGGGATCCGGGTGTATACCGGGGCGGGAGCTCTTCCGATATTTTTGCTTATTCTCCTGGTCATTCTCGTAATTGTCCTGATCCCGCTCCTTCTCCTGGGGATTATCGGTGCGGCATTCACAAGGCTCGGTTTTTCCTGGGTGGCAGCGATAGCGGTTGTCCTTTTGATGCTGGTCGGGAGTTTTGTTAATATTCCGGTCTACCGGATGAAGCGCGATATGATCCGGGTCTCCGGAGAAACTCCCGTCGGGTTCGATATCCCGACACCTTTCATGTCGCAGCAGGTCTGGGAAACCCGGATCGCGGTTAATCTCGGGGGTGCGATCATTCCCGTCTGTATCGCAATCTACCTGTTATATCAGGCAATCCCGGCTGTCGGCAACTCCCTCCTCCCGCAGGCGGCACTCTGCATTGCGGCAGTTGCCGGTGTATCGTTCGTCTCAACCCGGATGATCACCGGATATGGTCTCCGCGTCTCCCTGCTCATCCCGGCGCTGACGGCACTTCTTGTCTCGATCCTCATAGCCGGCGGAACCGGACTTGCAGCAGCCGTGATTGCATGTGCCGGTGGGATCCTTGGGACCCTGATCGGCGGGAACCTGGCTCATCTCGTCAGGATAAAAGAGATTGAAATCCCCCAGGTTAGTATCGGGGGTGCGGGCACCTTTGGCGCGGTTTTTCTCTGCTGCATCCTGCCGGCACTGATTGCGTAACAGTACCCTTTTTTGTACGGATCCTTTCGTATGTGAAAAAGATAGTAAAAGAAATAGCCCGGAGCAGATTCGAACTGCTGTCGGGGGATCCAGAGTCCCCCATGATTGACCGCTACACTACCGGGCTTTGTGCCTCATATTTTATGAGGCTGTTGCTTAATTAAGGTGACGGAAGCCTGCCCCGGATCGGTCAGACCGATTTGGCCCGGTCACATCGTTTGCAGGCAAGGCAGACTTCCCGGATTGGCTGGATCAGGGATCCTTTGCCGCAGAACGGCTCGATGTCGTGGACATCCCGGATATAATAAATGTGGGGAACAAGGGAGATGTGGGTATAGGTGCCGCAGGGAAGACCCAGCTGGTCGGCGATAGACTTCTGGAGCTGGACCAGTGCATACATGTTGGCTCCGGCTGCGGTCAGCATATCGTTTGACCGGAAGATCACCCGCATATCCAGTTTGCCATCGCGGATAACGCACTGGACCAGCTGGAGGCAGGGACAGTCGTCGAGTTTTTCATCAATGACCGGATTCCATGTGATGGCAATGGCCCGCCGGGTCTCCGGTGAGGACTTGAGCTTATCGACAATATAGGCGATCTGGTCGACATGGACCGGCTGGCCTTCTGACACCAGCCGTTCACCCCAGTCGAATAGCCGCCCGTGATAGTCGTATTCAAAGGAAGCGTGCGAACCCTGCAACAGGTCTTTTGCGTACTGTTCGACAAATCTCTGCTGGAACCTGGAGTTCGGGCTTGTCATCGGCTCAGCCAGAGGGGTATCGACCTGCAATGCTATCTCTTCGAATTCCACCGTGGCTTCAGCATCTTCGGTCCGGAGGAGCCAGCCTTTCTCAAGGATCATTGTGACGACCAGCTCGTGTGCCTTCCCGATACTGGGTGCCCGGATGATTCTCATGCTGATAGGTGTGTCCCATTATATTGTATAATTGTTGCATTTGGGTGAGGGGGAATTGTAACGTTGATGGGAATTTCGTATCAGTCTCCTAATTAGTATGTGCGATATGCGATGGTTCAATGGTTCTTATTATGTCATGTACTATGCAGAAAGTTTTACTTCATTTACGTGATTTAATAATTCATTGGCATCTTGTTCCGTTGATGCCTGAGATAAACCAGATGTCGGGCGGGTGTTATGTGATCCGGTGAATGCGCGACATTTATACAAGCACTATAGCCAGGCTGGATATGGAGCAATCCCCCCCGGGTGCAGAATCCTGTGAGAAAAAGCCATAAATTTTCGTCAAATCTCAAATTAAGCCATAAATTGAAGTTAAAATCCCGGGTAAAAACAACCACAAAGGATATATTAGCTCTTTTACAAATACTCTTCCATATTCCGTCAAAACGGAGTATGGGGCTCGTAGAATCGTTATTCGGCATTTGTCGAAATCGATTCACGGCTTGAATTGTATGATGTAATCTTTGGAGGAATTGAATCAATGACTAAGCGATTTACTATCGCACTGATTGCCCTTGCGCTGTTTGTGCTTGTTGCAGTAATGCCGGTATCGGCATCGTTCTACAACACTTCGTACAACATCAGTCAGGGTGCAACAGTGTTTATTGGAGAGCAGGGACTGAATGTCTCTATTGCACAGATGGGCGGATTATATTCTCAGGGTGCATCTACCACCGATCCGTCTCTTAGAGGCGGTGCCGATGCAACAGCCGGTACAATCGGCTGGTGGGCATCTGCAGCAAACCTGCAGAACACCAACCCGACGACCACTGCAAACCTGGTCGGCCAGAACAACTCGTTCACTGTAGCTCCCAACACATTCGTTGGCTACACCGGTAACTGGTATATCGTCAACCAGTCCACGCAGCGTGCATGTACTCCCGCAATCTTCACGGTTGCAGACCCGACCCTGGCTGTCAAGATCTGGGACTTCACCCAGAACACGGACATGACCGGCAAGTCAGTTCCGCAGGGTGAGGCACTTGGTTTCGCAATTGAGACCAACATGTGGAACGCACTTGACAGCAGGTACCGTACACCTGTCTGGAACGACATGGCATCCCACGGCACTGTTGGTGGCAACACCCAGACTGACGGCTACCTTGATATCAAGGTCAAGGACGAGTCCGGAACGACTTACACGGCACTCTGGAATGCAAACAATGTAAACAACGTTGCAACCCAGGCAATTGCGATTACCCAGCAGAACGTATCTGCAGCAACCTGGAAGTGGGGCCTGACCAACGCGGCCACTGAGTCCAACTGGTCAACCGGTGCACTCGTCAACGGTCAGTATGCGTACCCGGTCGGAACCTACACGGTTACCGCTGAGTCCAAGCTGAACAACATGAAGGACAACTACAAGAATGCAGGTGCAGATTACACCGGCAAGACTGTATCCGCAACCCAGACCATCCAGCTCGTCTCCGACACGCTGAAGGTTGAGGCCAACAAGGATTCCGTTGTCCGCAGCAAGCCGTTCTCGATCACCATCACCGGCAAGCCCAACACCCTCTACCACGTATGGGTCAAGGGAACCAGCACCATGAGCGGTGCTTACGACAACCAGCCCCCGTACATCAACGCGAATCAGGATGGCGTCAAGTTTGACCCAGTACAGTTTGGATGGGATGGCCCCCTGGTATATGCAGGTGCAAATTCAGGTAACTCCTCTGGTGGGTACAACTACCAGAATGCAGGTTCCACGACTACCAGAGTCTGGGATGATGTAGCACACGGCACCTCCGCCGATGCCAAAGCAACCCTCGGCAACGGTTCGTACGTGAACGCCAACGTCACCACGTCTGTATCCGGAACCAGGACTGTCGAGTTCCTTACCAACAACTGGACCAAGGCACAGAAGTACACGATCCATGTTGAGAAGTGGGACTCAGCCAACCAGTGGAAGAGCGACGAGGTTGATGTGAAGGTCGAGAAGGGCGCAGTCACCATCGTGGCAGCCGGCGACCAGAGCTACTACCTTGGAGAAGAGATCAAGTTCTCCGGTACTAACACTGAAACCTACAAGACGTACCTGTTCCTCATTGGACCCAACCTGCCGACCAACGGTGCAAACATTGCAAACACCAACCCGAGAGCTGCCCCTGTAACTGACGGCACCGCCAGCACGTTCCAGCAGGTAGATGTTCAGGGTGACAACACCTGGTCCTGGAAGTGGGGAACTGCAAACTATGCACTTGATGCAGGTTCGTACACCATCTATGCAGTAAGCCAGCCCAAGAACAAGGAGAATCTTGGTGCAGCAGCATTCGGCACTGTCTCGATCGTCATCAAGAAGCCGTTCGTTTCAGCAACCGCATCCCAGTCAACTGTAGCACAGGGTGACAAGGTATTCATCACCGGTATTGCAGAAGGCCAGCCCCCGAAGGGTGTCCAGATCTGGGTCCTTGGTAAGAACTACCCCAAGGAAGCAGGCGATGTCAAGACTGAAGCAGTCAACTCTGACGGCTCGTTCAAGTACGAGATCACCCGGACAACCACCGGCGCAATGTATGCAGGTCAGTACTTCGTCGTTGTCCAGCACCCGATGCAGAACACCATCTTCGATGTTGTTCCCGCAGCAGGAACCGGCACTGATACAGGTAAGACTGTTGTCATGAACATGCAGCTCGGCGTAGCCGGTACTGGAACCAAGGTCTTCACGCTCCTCGGAGCAGGAAGCCTCCAGGGCTCCGATGCAGCTGAGGCACTTGTCCAGGGAATCAACGACCCCAACGTCGATGATACCTACACCAAGCTCCAGTTCATTGTTGAGACCCCCAAGATCACCATCGCACCGATCAGCGACAAGCACGTCGGCGACAAGTTCACCATCACTGCAACCACCAACCTTGCAGTAGATGACGACGTACTCGTCCAGGTCGTTTCATCATCATTCAAACCGACCCAGAAGTCCCAGAGCGGTGAGTTCAGCGGCGCCGGCCAGACCATCAAGGTCAAGAAGGGCGACAGCGGCCTGAACGCGCTCTCGTACGATGTTGATGCATCCGCATTCAAACCCGACGAGTACCTTGTCACCATGCAGGGAGTACTCGTAACTGCAGCCAGCGACTCTGCACTGTTCAACGTCCTTGAAGGATCTGCCCCAACCGCAGTCCCGACCGTCGTTGCAACCACTGCAGCACCTGTCACCACTGCAGCACCCACCAAGGCACCCACCACCGTTGCAACCCCGGTCCCGACCACCAAGTCGCCCGGCTACGGTGCACTGATTGCCCTGATTGGTCTCGGTGCAGTTGCATTCATCGTCGTGCGCAGGCACTAACTTAAAATCTAATTTTTTTTAAATTGATTCTCACCGGGTTTTCCGGTACGGTTTTTGTTGTCTTTTTCTTCCTGTCACTGGTACATTTATATCTTCCAAGTGGGCAAGGTAAATGAGTGATACATCCTCCTTGCGGATGTTAGCCCAGGTGTGATTCCACCCATGAAACTGACCGCAAAAGTCCTGGATATTGCAACACGTGGTATTCTTCTCAACCGGCTCGATGCCCGCAGTATCGGTGTAATGAATGGGGACCGTGTCCAGATCATCAACCCGAAAAATGGTGTTTCTGTTGCAGCATTTGTGGAAACAACGTCAACAATTGCTCAGCAGGGAACCGGTGGCATCTTCCGGATAACCAATGAACGCCTTCATCTGGATGACGGCGATCCGATTGAAGTCCGGGAAGCCGGCAGGCCTGCATCCCTGGATTTCATCAAGAAGAAGATGGATGGCGGCCGGCTGACAAAGGAGGAGACCCTCTCTATCATCCGGGATGTTGTCAGTGATGATCTCTCTCCGGCAGAACTTACTGCATTCATCACGGCATCCTATGTCAACCCCCTTGATATGGATGAAGTGGAGAACCTTACCCGGGCAATGGTGGAGACTGGAGAACAGATAAAATTCCCTTCCCGGCCGATTGTCGATAAACATTCGATTGGTGGGGTTCCCGGCAACAAGATCTCATTCCTGGTTGTTCCCGTTATTGCTGCAAGCGGCTTGAAAATCCCAAAAACCAGTTCGCGGGCTATCACGGGTGCGGGTGGGACTGCAGATCTCATGGAAGTGCTTGCATTTGTCGAGTTCTCTTCCGGGGAAGTGCAGCAGATGACCGAGAAAGTCGGGGGATGTATCGTCTGGGGGGGTGCCACAAACATTGCACCCGCCGATGATCGCATTATCATTCAGGAATACCCGTTTAAGATTGATGCCCGGGGACAGATGCTTGCAAGTGTCATGGCAAAAAAATTTGCAGTCGGGGCAAATCTTGTTGTTATCGATATCCCTGTAGGGCAGCATACCAAAGTTGCGACCATGCAGGAAGGAAGGAAACTTGCCCGTGAGTTTATTGAGCTGGGTGAACGCCTCAATATGAAAGTGGAATGCGCCCTTACCTATGGGGATATTCCCGTGGGGCACAGCATCGGCCCGAAGCTTGAAGTGATCGAAGCTCTCCGCGTGCTGGAAGGATCCGCTGAACCCAATTCTTTTATCCAGAAGAGTCTCTCGATAGCAGGTATTGCCCTTGAAATGGCCGGAAAGGCTCCCCGGGGCAGCGGCACTGCCATGGCCCAGGAGATCCTCACCAGCGGAAAAGCGCTGGAAAAGTTCCGGAGAATTATCGAGATCCAGGGTGGAGACCCCAATGTCAAATCCTCGGATATCAGTCCGGGAGAACACCAGTTTGTTGTGAAATCTCCTGCATCGGGATATGTCATCGAGATGAACAACCGGTCTCTTATAACCCTTGCACGAACTGCGGGAGCTCCTCATGATCGGGGTGCAGGAATACTGCTCCATGCAAAAAAAGGCAAACTGGTCAAATCCGGCGATCCGCTTTTCACCCTCTATGCGGACCGGGGATGGCGCCTTCAGAATGCCATTGAAGAGGGGCGCAGGCTTATGCCGGTTCTGGTCGAGGGCATGTTACTCGATCGCGTCCCCTCAATTACCGAGATTTAGACCGATGTGCTGATATATGAGCAGGTGTCGATATTTTAGCATGTATAGTCATAGACATCGTTTCCTTTTTGCCCTGCTGTTTCTCGTCCTCCTCTGCAGTGCAGCACAGGCAACGACGAACCTCCTGGTAACTGTGCAGGACAATCTCGATAACTCAACAATTCCTCATGCAACGGTTTATCTGAATGGCGGGGATTATGCCCGTACCAATGCAAACGGTCAGGTATACATCACACATACCGGAGAGTATGATCAAAACCTCCAGATATCAATGTCCGGCTATGATGACTGGGCACAAACCATCAGCAAAAACGCAACTTCCGCTCTTGCAATATTGAATCGCAAAACCCTCACCCTGAAAGTGAATCTCTTTGATTCAGATACCTTGAAACCCGTCTATGGTGCAAATGTCAATCTGACGTCAGGGAATATCACCATGGGAAAACAAACGGACAGTCTGGGTGCAGCCTCGTTCGGTGTCAACGGGCTTACCCTCTACTCCATTTATATCAACAGCAACAACTACCAGCCCCGCAGCGGAACCATTGATATGGGGGCAGAGAACCGGGAAGTCCAGTACTGGCTTCTTCCCGGAAACAGGTACTCGTTCATCATAACGGATAAAGATACCAAGCTGGCCGTTCCGGATGCCGAGATCCATATCGACAGCGTTCTTGTAGGGAAAACTGATGCCCGCGGGATTGCCAATACCCAGGTCACGCGAGGGAAATCGTATACCATCCAGCTTGTAAAACCGGGATACCAGACGGTGACCGAAACCCGGCTCATCAGTGAGTCGGATGCAATATCCACCATGGAGATGTCGAAGGCTCCAATTGGTGCATTTGTGTATGTTTTCGATGAAAGCAAAAGCCCGCTGAGTGGTGCTGAGGTTTATGTCAACGGGAGCTTATCCGGAACAACCAATGACTATGGCCGGAGTAATTTCCCCAGCCTTGTGACCGGTGCATATCTCTTTGAAGTCAGGAAAACAGGCTACATTCCCTCAAGCCAGGTGATAACCGTTGTTGATCAGGGTAAGGATTACACATTTACCCTGCCCCATGAAAGTGCAGCCCTGTCAGTCTTTGTCCACGATAAAGATCAGAAAGTTGTGCCCGCGGCTTCTATTATTGTGAACGGTAATGCATCCGGAACAACCGATGATAACGGTCAGTATACAGCACGGCTGAGATTCAATACCGTTTACAATATCACTGCAACAAAGGACGGGTACCAGCCCGTCATGGTCAAGAAGCAGGTAATCCACGGCAATGCCACGGATTCGGTAACGCTTGTTATTGAAAAGAACCTTGATCTGGGTCTGGTAACGATGGTGATCGTTGGTGCAGTCTGCGTCCTGATCCTGTTTGGCCTCCTTCGGATGATCGGTCGCAGACGGCGGCACCATTCATCCAGAAGAAACGAAATTTAATCTTTTTTTTGAATTATCTAAATGAACTCAATATTTTTCAGGATGATCGTCTCACCCTCCCCGATATAGCTAAGGCTTTCTTTTGTTGCGTATTTATTTTTCCGGAAGAAACCGCGGGCCGGAAAGCCTATCTCTGATACCTGAAAAAATCTCATGCAATTTGATCTCTTAAAGAAAAGAAACGGACCCAGCGGGAATCGAACCCGCGTCCTTGGGTTCGAAGCCCAAGAGGATATCCTCTACCCCATGGATCCTGCTCATCTTCTTTACATCAAAAGATATTAAGTATTTTCTACCGATACACTACTGAATGATTCTCTCAGCATCCGAGTTTTCCCGCAGGATTGATCAGGACTCTCCTGATGGAAAGCTCATCATCCGTCCCTACCATGCAGCCTGCCAGCAACCGGCGTCCTACGATCTGCGGGCTGCATCCGATATGACACTTCCCCGGGGAATCTGCACTCTCGTACCAACGCTTGAGTGGATCGAACTCCCAAGAGATCTTGCCGGCACTCTCCGGTGCCGGTCCTCGTTTGGCCGGCGTGGCGTCCTTCTGGGAGCAGGCTTTGTGGATCCGGGGTTCCGCGGCCAGCTGACACTCTGCCTGACGAATATGGGAAGTGAGGAGATCTCCCTGCATAAAGATGACCGGGTAGTCCAGATGGTGCTTCATGAAGTTTGCAATAATAACACGGTCTACACGGGTCGCTATCAGGACAGTCAGGGCGTAGTGGAGGCCAGATAATCATGATCCGAACTGAACGTAAATATATTGAAATTCTGCGGATTCTCAAGGAACATCAGGATCCGATGGGAGCCAAACGCTTGTCGGAACTGATGGCTGAACGGGGTTTCATCCTGAGCGACAGGGCAGTGCAGTACTACCTCAGCTACCTGGATACCATGGGATTTACGGCAAAAGTCGGGAACCAGGGGAGAGTTCTGACGCCGTCCGGGATAGCTGAGATGGATAACGCACTTGTAGATGACAGGATTGGCTTTGTCATCTCGAAACTGGAACGCCTTGCTTACCGGAACACTTTTGATCCGCTAACCAGTACCGGTGATGTAGCCTATAATCTGTCCATGGTACCGAAAGAACAGTTTGAGCCTGCAAAAGCAGCTTTTGATGAGGTGGGCCGGGCAGGATGCGGTTTTTTCAGATCCTACCGGATAATCGAACGGGATCCCCGCATTCCCCCCGGGTATGTCGGCTTCATCACCATCTGCAGCATCTCCATGGACGGTGTGTTCCAGCGTAAGGGCATTCCTGTGAAGATGGCATTTGGCGGCAGGCTGGAGATCGAAGACGGTACCCCCAAAGGCTTCAGGGATCTGATTGGATACCGTGGCACAACTATCGATCCCCTCGAACTGTTCATCTCATCCGGGCTTACCTCGATTTCCCGGTTCACGCAGTCAAAGACCGGAATCGCACTTGCAAATGTAAGGGAAGTGCCCTGTTCGGCACGAGTGCAGGTCGAGGAAACCATACGGCTCATGAATGCCTGCGGGTTCGTGTTCCCGGTCACCATGGGAACTGAAGTGTTGAACCTTCCCCGGAACCCCTATCGTCTGTCCATTGTCTCTTTCAGCGGACTGAATTATGTTGGCAATACTATTGAAAAAGGTATAGAGATAAAAACTGAAATTGGGGCTGGAAATATTCCGTTTTCGAAAGTTATTGAGACAAATTGATCATATCCAGGAGATCTCGTCCTTCTTTTTTATTGACTTGTCCCTGTTTTTCTTTAAGTCTCGGTCGTCCTCCTGATCTGCCTTGTCAGTATCTGGTCCCGCGCCCGTGTCTGGTTGGGTTTTTTTCCCAAGATGCAGATTGGCTTTGAGAAATGCAGAGTCCCGTGGCAGGGGAACGGATCCTTTCTGAACCGTCTTTCCTTCGAAGATCCGGTCTTTCACTTTAAAGGCCGGCTCTTTGAGATCAATTGCCTCCCCCTCGGGATCTTCTGCCTGCACGGGTTCTTCCGTTAACGGCTCACCGGATACCGGTTCATCGGTAGGAACATACTTCTCCTGTTTTGGTAATGGCGTTGTTTCAGGAGCCGGAGGAATCGGGGGAATAGTGGAGACCGTCTTTTTTCTCGCGATAATAACCGTTCTTTGCTCCGGGACTTTATCTGTTCCAACCGGTGCAACCTTTCCCGCCGGGGGCTGTGCCTCTTTTCCATAGTGGACAGAAGACGGCGATGGGGTCTTGGGGATTATCACGGTCGGGGGTGTCTGTTTTGGGATATATGGTTCCCGTTCGTCCTTTTTTATGCGTTCAGGGGCTGTTATGATTCGCTGCCGTTCCAGTTCCCGCTCGATTTTCTGTCGTGGGGTCTCTTTTACCTGGTGGTCGGGAACTCTTGTCGGGTGATGCAGCTGAGATGGTCGGGCCTCCACCGGTTTCGGGACCCCCGGTTTTTCTGTCTGAAGTTGTGGGACCGTACTTTTTACCGGTTTTGGTGGAGCTGCCGTTACTCCCGGGTGGGAAGGGATCTGTTCCTGCTGAATAGCTGGACGCTGGTGCTTTTGCGGGGGAACCGCATTTGCCGGTATTACGGTTTGCCGGGTAATATCCTGGGTTCGCGCAGTCATCCTCTTGGCAGGTCCTTCTTCACCGAGTTCATCTTTTCCTGGAACTGGTCCCCTGAATGCTCGCTCCCTCAGCTCATCAGCAGACTGTGAAGTCTCCCTCTCCACGGTAACCGGTTCCTCGCGTTTACTCTTCTGCATCCTCTGGGGAAGAACAATCATCTCATCAGAAATCTCCCCCGGCGCCCTGATGGAATGAGTTGGAGAGCCTTCTCCCGCACCCGCCCCGGCAGTGGCCCGGAGGGCAGGATGCCGGTAATGATCCCGTATTTCCCGTAACTCCCCCACCCGGGGGATGTTCTCAAGGCCGGAGAGCATGATGATGATGGCGACGTTTTTTGTATTGACAACCGGATAATCCCCGGATCGGGTCTCAAGACCTGCGATACTCCGGTCGATCCATTTTCTCACGGTCATGAATCCTTTCATGGAGAGTTCATGGGTTGGCCCGGCCACGAGGATGAGGGCCTTATGTGCACTGGTCATATCGCACGGAGTTGAGATCTCCTGATAGATTGCCTGCTTGGCCAGATCAACGATCCGGGAGGCTTTCTTTTTGCTCTCTTCATCGAAGATTCCCTTTGGCTTCCACTGGCTGAGAAAACCGAGAGGATTCTGATCCGTGTGTTCTACGGCATAGCCGATCGTGATGAATCCCATGCCCTTCATGGTATTGAGGACTTCGCCGGAATCCAGTACAACCTCCGCGAGATCAATACCACCGTCTGCCCTGAACTCTCCGGCCCTGAGAATGAGGCTGATCCTGCGGACGATCGAATCGTTCAGGAGCCGATAGGTAATCATCTGCGGCGAAATTTCCGGTTCCTGTTTTCCGAAACCCAATTTCTCTACCCATCCTTTTTCGCGGTTCAGGATCTTCTCTTTCAATGCAGCGGTCTTTTTATACCACGTCTCATTGTCGAAGAGGATCATACCGTCAAGGATTGGCGCAAGCATGTCGATACCATCTGCAGCTCGTGCAGAACGCTTCTCTCCCTCGGCAAGGCAGGGAAGTGTGACAAGTCCGAAGATAGCCTCCGTAGTAGCAGACCTGAGCCCGGCTATGATGTGCGGGGCTGTGTCGGTAAGGGATCCGCCCAGGCCGAGGCACAGGATGATAGCATCAGTTTCTCCGGATTCATAGTTCTGGATCCTGGAAATGATCTCGCTTATATCGATGGTTGCCGTGGGGGCTTCAGAGCCCCTGGCATTCCCCAGCTGGGGGTCAAGCGGAGGAAAGTACAGTTTGGCAGAATCGGGAAGATTCCCGAGATTTTTGAGACTCTCCTCGTCCACATCGATTGCAAGTCCCTGAACACATGCAATTTTGCTGCTGTGCCTGTCCATTGCATAGAGCCGGTCGACAATCCTGGATCCCGCCCCTCCCAGTCCAATCGCCACTATCCGCATATGGTCAGCCTTTAAAATCGGTTGAGTTCATGGTCATAAAATCCAAAGATTCCGGATTATAATTCTTTTGTCGAAGTTCAATATCTTATAGGATCATCGACTCCGTAAAAAAAAAAGGTGTCCCTCATAACAATTCGTGTACCGGTGTCCAATTCCCGGAAACCCCAAACGATGCTTTATTGTGTCCGATCCTCCTGCGTTCCCCTCCGCTTACCCCCAATATCTCCGATTTTATGCCAGAAAAACCCCGAATTGGGCCTTTTTGGAGGAGATTGCTTTCGGCAGCCAACATAAAATCATAATTTATTTAAACGCGTGTACGGTAATACTCAATGAGGTGAACAAGCCTTGACATATGGAATTGAATTTGTACCAGGAAATGTCAACGTAAAGCAAGTTGTTAACTTCTGTAAACTTGCTGAATCCAAAGACATTGATTTTGCATGGATCACCAACCACTACAACAACCGCCACTGCTACCCCACCCTCGCCGCCATTGCGCAGGCGACCACGACCCTCAAGATGGGTCCGGGTATCATGAACGCATTTACCGACACCCCCGCTGCAATGGCATCCTTTGCCTGCACGCTGAATGAGATCTCTGACGGACGTGCCGTTCTCGGTATCGGCCCCGGCGACCTCTCAACCCTCCCGAAGCTGGCAATCAACCCGGAGAAGCCGGTCGGCCGCCTCGAGGAAGCAGTTGTTCAGATCCGCAAGCTCTGTGCCGGTGAGGAAGTCAAGAAGTCTGGCCTCCAGTTCTTCGACTACGACGGTGCAAAGCTGACCGGTGTCACCCTCCCCGGAAAGAAGGGTATCCCGATGTACATCGGTGCACAGGGTCCCAAGGTGCTCGACCTCGCCGGAAGAATCGGTGACGGTGCACTCATCAACGCATCCAACCCCAAGGACTTCGCCATTGCAATCCCGATCATCAAGGCAGCCTGCGACAAGGTAGGCAAGAAGAACTTTGATGTCGGTGCATACACCGCAATGTCGATCGACCAGAGCGAGAAGAAGGCACGCAATGCAGCAAAGATCGTTGCAGCATTCATTGCAGCCGGCTCACCCCCGGACCTCCTGACCCGCCACGGACTCGATCTGAACAATGTTGCCAAGATCAAGGCAGCACTCGGCAAGTTCGACTTCAAATCGGTCGGAGAACTCGTCGGAGACAAAGAGATCGATGCATTCACCATTGCAGGAACCCCTGAAATGGTCAAGCAGAAGTGCGCAGACCTCACCAAGGCCGGTGTGACCCAGATCATCTTCGGATCCCCGCTCGGCCCCGACATGACCAACTCGATCCGCCTCCTCGGCAAGTACGTTGTATAAGTGCGGGACAATACCTGCAGGGATCACGCCCGATAAAGTACGTACCCCTGCGGATATTATCAACCAATTTTTCTTTTTCATTTTCTCCCGCAACCGGTACATGAACACTATCGTTATTTCCTGCAGGCATCTCATACCGTAAATACGGGAGCCATTTTCCTTAAGGAATTCACAACGGCAATCGATCCATGGATTTTTTTTAACGATAACGTCCCTCTCCCTCCCCGCTCATCGTTTTTCGAACAACCCCTGATTTCAACGTACGGGCAGTCGCACGGGATGGATTTACTGTGAGATAATTGTTTAACCGTTAGATAATCCTCCCACTGTTGGCAGATTTACTGACACCTCCTGATCGCGACTTGTTTTTTTGCTCTGGAGAAATCATTCCGACCTACAAAACGCTCCCGAGTTTGCGTAACATTTATTATGGGGGGGTCGGGCGGTGTATTTCCGGTGCCAGCAAAACGGTGTAATGCGGTAAGCACTGTCGGAAATTTTCTCCGGGATGGGTTGGTTACAAACCACAATGTATCAATGTACCCGCACGACCCCCCCAAGGCCCCTCCCATTTCTAAGCCAAATTCGTGTAGTTTTACGGGGTGATCGGAGAGATTTTTCCAGATGTTCAGCTGAGGGGGGTCGCATGGGTACAAAATTGTGCAAGGGGAGAGATGATTATAAAAAAATGTTTCTACAGAGCAGTTTTTTGAGCAGGGGCTACCTTGATACGCTGTCGGGGAACCTGCCGAATATGCACCAGAATGCGATGTCGGTTCCTGCCTGGAGATTCTTTCGAATGCGTCTAACCGATTGGCTGGCAGCTGGACTGGAACGCGGGTTTTTTGTCCATGCAGCCCGGGAACGGTGGCTCTTATCAGTGGCTTAGCCGGTTCGAGTGCAAACGACTATCTGATCCTGCCGAAAATAGTATGCTGAACAGGCATGTTTTCGGTCAGGGAAGTTGTTACCAGCAGGGGCACATTACAGTATCGGAAAGAGCATCACACCGGCCTCCGGTGCAGGATCAGTCCTGACCGGTTAAAACGGCAGATCGATCAATCGTTATATCTCTCTCCAAATGCCGATGGCTGCCCGTTCTGCCGCGATGCTGTTATGACCGTCACACCCACGTTTCCCGATGGCAGACGGATCCTCAAGGGAGAAAGTGTCACGTTTCCCAACCTGTTTCCTTTCGGAGAAGGTCATGTCGTCACCGTCATTACCCGCGAACACGCAGTTGTCTCCTTCAGCCGGCAGCAGGTGGAGGATGCCCTTCTCTCGCAGATCGAGGCTCTATTACAGGTTGACGGGTATCCCAGCATCAACTGGAACTTCCTGCCCTCCGCCGGAGCAAGCCTCGTACATCCCCATATGCAGGGCCTTTCAGATTCCAGCCCGTCTCATATTTTCGATATCTATCGTGCTGCAGGTGAGCAGTACCGGAAAAAACAGGGCCGGAACTATTGGGATGCGGTACTGGAACAGGAACGATCATCGGACCGGTATCTTTTCGGGGACGAGATGGTCTGGTCTGCCCATGCGGTCCCGGTTGGCGAGCGCGAGGTCCGGGGCATCCTTCCCATCGCCACGCTGGATGAGACGGAGAATTATGTGGATCTCGTGGCGCAGGGTATCCTTGAGATAATCTCGCTCTATCGTGAACTCGGAACCCATGCATTCAACATGTCCATCTTCTTCGATAAACGCGGTAATGATCCTGGATTCCGGGCGTTCTGCTCCATGATCTCCCGGATCAATCCCAATCCTTCCTCCACCAGCGATTCCGCCTTCATGGAACGGCTCCACCTGGAACCGGTAATAATGACGCTTCCCGAAGACCTTGGAAAGTTCTACAAAAAAGAGAAAAAATAAAAAATTTACTCGAATTTTGCAACGAGCTTGTGCTTGCTGACGAGTGTGCCGTCCTTCTTGTGAGCCTGGCGCAGGATGCTGTCTCCTGCCTTCTCGAGCTCGCGGGCTTCATCGCAGAGTGCTGCTGCGCACCTCATCATCTCGTGGGCGCTTGAAACGATCGGGATGTATTTCTCCCATTCCTTGGTCATGAAGCAGCCCTTGACGTTCTGGCCTGCAACTGCCATTGCGATCTCGTGGGCAGCGCGTGCCTTGGCGAGTGCATAGTTGTTGGTGAACTCACCGTCAACTGCCTTGTCCGTGGTCATGACGATCTTGGGGAGCTCGAGTGCATCGCCAGACTTTCCGGCCTTGACCTGGTCGATTACCTTGTCTACGGCGATCTGGAGCTTGCGGAAGGCACCGGTGACTGCCAGGACTTTGACAAGGTTGCCGTTGAAGTCAGCCATCTCGACGGGGTCGAGGAACTCGCGGCGGGCGCCGATCATGGAGTCGGCCTTCATGATGATGTAGCCGAACTTGCTTGCCTTGACGCCTTCCCATTCCTTCTTGGTGGTCACATCATCGGTGATGATAATGACCGGGATACCTGCCTTTGCGAGCTCTTCGCGGGCATTGGTCGGGCCGGGGAGGACTCCGTTGGGGGAGACAACGATACAGAAGTCGGGCTTGTATGCCTTCAGGTTGGAGACTACGCGGTCGACATCTGCCGGCTCGAGTTTCGTACCGCTGGTCGCCATGAATGTCTGCATGTCTTCACGGTCTGCTCTCTCGTCGAGGAGGAGCTCTGCCATTACACCACTTGCAATGTTGCCGAGTTTTGCAACGCCTACTTTAACAACCATCTAATTCACCTCGATATTTTTTATGACATGGTATTATGAGCCGGTATTCATATAAACATTTTGAAATTCTTCTTTCGTCGGAAAATCAGGAAAACCTGGTTCTTCTGGATTGTGGAATGTACCCGAAATCTGTGATGAGTGACGGTTAATGATCGTAGCATTTCGATTATGGATCAGCGCGGCTCCAGAAATATTCAAAAGTGTATTTTTCCTGAAAGATCTGTGGGCAGTCCTGTTCCTGGATATGTTTTCCCATCGGCGGAGCTTCGGGAATTTCCGAAAGTTAACGAAAAGTGTTTAAGTTCAGATGGAAAAATTGATAGTATGAAGGATGGGTTGCTCACCGAACGCCAGATGGAGGTTCTCAGGTATCGAAAACAGGGCCTCACCCAACAGCAAATCGCAGACATCATCTCCACTTCAAAAGCCAATGTCTGTACCATTGAAAAGAGTGCAATGGAAAACATCCGAAGGGCCAAAGAGACTCTGGAGTTCCTTTACACTCTTGATGCAACCCACCTGTGCACGGTACCCTCAGGTACAGATCTTTTCGAAGTCCCTGCTATCGTATTCAGCGAGGCTGAGAAGATCAACATCAAAGTGAAATATGACACGATCTCACTTATTAATCGGTTGCGGGAGTCCCGCCCTCAGTGCTGCAAGGCCCGGTGCATGTGCGAGGATGTCATTGTATACATTACCGATCAGGGCGAGATCTATTTCGGCTGATATACTTGTCGTGAACAAGATGTCCATACATTCAATTTGGAGTACCCGTACCTGGCATATGTTTATATCTCCTTTTATGCAATAATTAAGGAAGCCGATATGAGGTTATCCTTAGCGAAACCCCCTTTCTGATCGAAAGATTGGCAGGGTAAATGTTTCCGCTTACGGCGGAACCGTACCTCCAGACACAAGGATGACGGTTGTGCCGTGGGTATCCCTTGATTGGTGGATCCCTCCTGATGGAGGGGTATCCCGAGAAGGAGTTGTGAATCGTCACAACAGGCTGACAGAGTGGGTCTGATTAGGGCGCATGGGTCGACGTTCGTGCAACGAGCCTGTTCCCCCTGTGATCATACAGGCGGATGCGTCATTGTCAGGATCTTCTTTCGCGAGACAGGAATGCCGGTGCACACCGGCACAGGCAATGAGTACAATCTCATCTGCATCTCCGCAACCGGACGAAACCATTCCGGGTCTTCTGGCCGGCAGTCCCGTAAGGATTGCCATGGTCAGATTCCTGTAATGAGTGGAATCTTCGTGTTGCGTGTTGGCATCTGGAACAAGCGAAGTTATCACACAATCTCGGATTAATCAAAATTCGTGTCGCAGTGAGAATAACCTACACGCAGTAAAGGATTGATTAACACATGCCAAAAATTAACAGACCACGCCGAGGCTCTCTTGCATTCAGCCCGAGAAAGCGTGCAAAGAGCCCAATCCCGAAGTACCAGTCGTGGCCTCTTTACGAGGGAGCACCGATCCTGCAGGGGTTTGCCGGATATAAAGTGGGTATGACGCATGTTATCATGGTAGATGATCACAAGAACAGCCCCACCGAGGGTAAGGAAATCATGGTGCCCGTCACCGTTATTGAAGTTCCCTCGATGAAAGTGGCTGCAATCCGCGCCTACTCAAAAGATACATACGGCAAACATGCCCTCACCGAAGTCTGGGCAGACCAACTGGACACTATCCTTGGCCGCCGTATCACGATGCCCAAGGACTACGATGGTGAAGCCGCCAGGAAGAAACTGTCCGATGCAGTTGCAGCAGGAATTGTTGCAGAACTCCATGCTGTAACCTACACACAGCCGGCAGCCCTCTCCGGTGTCCCCAAGAAGGTCCCCGACCTCATGGAGATCAAGGTTGGCGGAGCAGATGTCAAGAAACAGCTGGAATTTGCTCTGGGACTTCTTGGAAAGGAAGTTACCCTGAACAATGTAGTCCAGACCGGTGCCTATGCAGATATCACCGCAATCACCACCGGTAAAGGAACGCAGGGTGCTGTCAAGCGCTGGGGTATTGCTCTCCGCAAGCGCAAGCACTCTGTCGGTGGCAAGGAACGCCACATCGGTACCCTTGGACCATGGAACCCCCACCACATACGCTGGCAGGTTCCCCAGATCGGTCAGCTGGGATTCCAGCAGCGTACCGAGTTCAACAAGAGGATCTTAAAGTTCAGCGAGAACGCCAGCGAGGTCACCCCCGCAGGTGGTTTCATCAACTATGGTATCCTCAAGAACCCGTACGTGCTGGTCAAGGGATCCATTCCCGGCCCGGTAAAGCGGCTCATTCGTATCCGCCCGGCAATTCGCCAGGGAGAACATGTCGTCAGGATGCCGACAATCCAGTTCGTGAGCGTCCAGAGCAAGCAGGGATGATCAGAGATGAAAGCACAGGTTAAATCACTGGATGGCGGAGTTACCAAGAGTATCGATCTTCCGGAAATGTTCTCGGAAGAGTACCGCCCCGATCTGATCAAGAAGGCAGTCATGGCACTCCAGAGCACCCGGAGACAGCCACACGGCTCGTATCCGTTTGCCGGTATCTGCTCGTCTGCAGTCGGCTGGGGAAGCGGTCGCGGTTCATCACATGTCCCGCGTCTCAAGAATGGTTCCCGCGCCGCCAAGGTTCCGCAGGCCAAGGGCGGTCGTGAAGCCCACCCCCCGAAAGTGGAGAAAGTCCTGATCAAGGAGATCAACCAGAAAGAGAAGCAGAAGGCCTTCCGCTCGGCAGTTGCAGCAAGCGTCAACGAGGAACTCATCAAGGGACGCGGCCACCTTTACGAGGGTGCAGTACCCGTTATCCTTGAAGACAAGTTCGAGGCAATCAGCCTCACGAAGGATGTCATCACTGCACTGACCACCGCCGGTGTCTACAACGATATTGAGCGTGCAAAAGAGAGCAAGAAGGTCAGAGCCGGCAGAGGCAAGATGCGGGGCCGCAGGTTCAAGCAGCGCAAGAGCCTGCTCATTGTCACTGCAGAAAAGCCCCTGCTCGCTGCCCGCAATCTTTCCGGCGTGGACGTTGTAACGGTCGACCAGCTGAACGTCGAACACCTCGCTCCCGGCATGCAGGCAGGACGCCTGACGGTCTGGACTGAGAGTGCACTCGTACGCCTGGAGGGCAGGTAAATGACTCTTAAGTACCCGTTTGTCACGGAAAAGGCAATGGTCCTCCTCGAGAACCAGAGCAAGCTCCAGTTCCTTGTCACCCGCGAGGCAAGCAAGGATGATGTCAAGCGCGAGATCGAGAAGTCGTTCGGCCAGAAGGTCAAGAGTGTCAGAACGCTCATGACCATGCACGGCCAGAAGAAGGCAATCGTGAGCTTTGAGAATGACAAAGCCGCCGAGGAGATCCTCAGCCGGCTCGGCATAATGTAAGGTGGGGAACATGGGACATAGAATTACTACACAAGCCCGAGGAAAGGGAGGCCCGACATACCGCGCACCATCTCACCGGTACAAGGCCGAGCTGAAGCACATTGGCGACGACACGCAGAAAATCACCGGCACGGTTATCGATATCGAACATGACCCGGCCCGCAATGCCCCCATCGCTCTTGTGAAACTTGAGGATGGTGCCAAGGTCTACATGCTCGTCACCGAGGGTGTCGGTATCGGCGATTCCCTCCTTTGGGCGGCCGCAGGTGAAGTCAAGAACGGCAACACCCTGACGCTCCAGAATATCCCGACCGGTACCTATATCTGCAACATCGAGGCACGTCCCAATGATGGCGGCAAGTTTGTCCGCTCATCGGGAGTCCAGGCTGTTGTTGTTGACAAGTCGGAAGACCGCGTTGGTGTCAGGATGCCCAGCGGCAAGACCAAGTGGTTCAACGCACGCTGCCGTGCAACAGTCGGAATTGTTGCAGGTGGCGGCCGCGTAGAGAAACCGTTCGTGAAAGCAGGAAACAAGTACCACAAGATGCAGAACACCGCATCCAACTGGCCCCGCGTCCGTGGTGTAGCAATGAACGTCATCGACCACCCGTTCGGTGGCGGTGGACACCAGCACACCGGTCGCCCGAAAACGATTGCCCGGGGTACTTCTCCAGGCAGGACCGTGGGATCTGTGGCTGCACGCAGGACAGGTAAGAGCAGGAAGTGATGGGTAATGGCAGCACCTAAAAAGACACAGAAGAGGATGCCAAGACGGCGTGAGGAGTTCACCTACCGCGGGTTTAAGATCGACGAGCTGAAAGCGATGGGGATCAGCGAACTTCTCCCCCTCATGCCAGCCCGCCCCCGCCGCAAGATCGTGCGCGGATTTTCCCGTGGTGAAGAGACATTACTGGCAAACGTCCGCGAAGGTAACGAGAAGATCAGGACACACCTCCGCGAGATGATTGTAATGCCCGAAATGATCGGGAAAACGATCGAGATCTACAATGGCAAGGAATTCGTCAAAGTGGAATTCCAGCCGGAGTCGATCTTCCACTACCTTGGCGAATTCGCATTGACAAGAAAGAGGGTCGCTCACGGTAGCGCCGGTATCGGTGCAACCAGAGGAAGCAAGTACGTTCCGCTGAAGTGATGAGATATGGCAAGAACTGAATACTCACAGAAAATCAAGGGTGACACCATTGCAAGAGCAAAAGCCAACGAGCTGAACATGTCACCCAAGCATTCAATCGAGATTGCCACGTTCATCCGTCACCAGCGCGTGAACGATGCGATTGCATACCTGAATGAAGTGGTCAAACTCAAGAAGGCAATTCCCTTCCGGCGGTTCAACCGCAATGTTGCGCACAAACGTGGTCTTCCCGGTAACTGGGATGCAGGACGGTATCCCGTCAAGGCATCCAAGGAATACCTCCGGATCCTTGCATCCGTCAAGAAGAACGCCGAGTATGTCGGTCTCGATGCAGAAAATCTCGAGATCATTCATGCATCGGCAAACCGCGGCCGTGCCCAGAAAGCGTTCTTCCCCCGTGCAATGGGGCGTGCTACCCCCAAAGTCCGTGAATCCGTGAATATCGAAATCGTGGTTCGCGAGGTGGCATAATGGCAGTAGAAAGAAAATTTATTGCTGAAGGTGTCAGGAAAGCCCGCGTAGAGAAGTATCTCTCAAAGGAGCTCAAGCGGGCAGGATACGGCGGTATGGATATCGCCCGGACACCCCTTGGGACCCAGGTCACGATCTTTGCGGAAAAACCCGGTATCGTTATCGGCAAGGGTGGCAAGCTGGTTCACCAGCTGACCCAGGACCTTGCCCAGAACTACGGTGTCGAATCCCCGCAGATCGAAGTCCAGCAGGTCACCAATCCCAGCTTCAATGCCCAGATCATGGCAGAGCGGCTGGCAAATGCGCTTGAGCGCGGCTGGTACTTCCGCAAGGCCGGAACCAGCATCCTGCGCCGCGTTATGGATTCCGGCGCACTCGGATGCGAAGTTGTCATCGCCGGAAAACTGACCGGAGCCCGTGCCCGTACCCAGAAATTCACTGAAGGGTACATCAAGCACTGCGGTGAACCCAGCAACACGATCGTCGAGAAAGGCTATGCTGTTGCAATCAAGAAACTCGGCGTCATTGGTGTCCAGGTCAAGCTTGTTCCCGCAGGAGCAAAACTGCCCGACCACTTCTCACTTATTGAACAGGAGAAGAAGCGCCCTGCATCGAAAACCGTGGTAACTCCTGTCGGTGACGTGGATGCTGAAGAGCCGGCACTTCCCGATGAGGAATTTGCGGAGGAACAGTAATGGCAATATTTAGGGCCAAAGACGTCCAGCAGCTCTCCGATGTGGAACTGCAGGAACAGATGGGAAAACTCCGGATGGAACTTGTCCAGCACTACGGTAAAGTGAGTGCTGGCGGGGCCACCGAGAATCCCGGCCACATTGGCGAACTCCGGCGAACCATTGCCCGCATGATGACCGAGCAGAACCGCAGGAGAACTGCATGATCTCTTCCCAGAATGTCCTCAGCCATGAACTCATAGGTCTGGACATTCTGGTCTCAGGAGCTTCCAACCAGCATCACCGGGGACTATCCGGTACCATCATCGATGAAACGAAAAACCTGTTCGCGATAAAGACCTGCAGTGGTGTAAAGCGCATCCAGAAGATGCACAGCACCTTTCAGGTCAAGCTTCCCGGCAGGGAACTTGTTGAGATAGATGGCTCCGTTATGGTTCTGGCTCCTGAAAAAAGGATCAACCTGCACGAAAAGAAGAGGATAACATAATGGCACAAAACATTGGATTGAACGTCCAGGCACCAAAAACCGAGTGCAAGGATGTTAATTGTCCGTTTCACGGCACTTTACCGGTGCGCGGCCAGGTGATCACCGGCAAAGTCGTGAGCGATCGTATGATGGGCACGGTCGTAGTGGAACGAAATTACATGCACTATGTCCGTAAATACAAGCGGTACGAAAAGCGCAGCTCCAAACTCCATGCTCACAGCACACCCTGTATCCAGGCAAAAGTCGGTGATATGGTGAAGATTGCTGAATGCAGGCCGCTCTCCAAGAGCACTACCTTCGTTGTCGTGGAGGTGCTTCAGCCATGAAGGCAAAGCAGTCCAAGACGCCGAGGTCACTTGCAACGGGAACAAGGCTTGCATGCGCTGATAATACCGGTGCACGAACCGTGCAGATCATCTCGGTCTTTGGCTACCATGGTGTCAGGCGCCGTCAGCCCAAACTGGGCCTTGGCGATCTCTGTACAGCCAGCGTCCAGAAAGGTACCCCGGATATGCGCCGCAAGCTTGTACGCGCAGTCGTCATCCGCGCAAAGAAGGAGATGCGCAGGCCAAACGGCATGCGGGTATCCTTTGATGACAACGCGGTCGTTGTCGTGGATGAGAAGAACGAGCCCAAGGGAACTGAGATCAAGGGACCGGTTGCCCGTGAAGTTGCAGAGCGTTTCCCCAAGCTCGGCTCGATGGCAACGATCATTGTCTGAGGTGTGCAGTATGGTAAGAATTGAAAGTTCACAGCCAAGAAAACAGAGAAAGGCCCGCTATACTGCACCGTCCCACGTCAACACGAAATTCCTCAATGCCCCGCTCTCCGAGGCACTCAAGGAAAAATACCCGAAGAAGACCCTGCGCGTTGTCAAAGGTGACACCGTTAAGGTGACCCGTGGCGATTTCGTCGGGACTGAAGGCCTCGTTGATGCAGTCGATACCAAGAAGTCAAAAATTATTGTCCACGGTGTATCGTCCAATAAGGCAGATGGCACTGAAGTGCCCCGTGGTATTGATGCGTCGAACGTGCAGATCACCAAGCTGAACCTCGCAGACAAGCGCCGTGTGGCAAAACTGGGGGAGACTGAATAATGTCAGACCATCTGAAACGTTTAAACGCCCCGGACTCGTGGCACATTGCAAAGAAGACCACGACGTTCATCACAAAAACAGCACCGGGCCCGCACAATGCAAACGCCATGCCGATTGCCGTCTGGCTCCGGGACCATATGGACTTTGCGCGGAATATGAAGGAGATCAAGCAGATCCTCCGCCAGAAAGATGTGATCATCAACGGAAAGGCCTGCCGCGATCCCAGGATGGGTATCGGTATCTTCGATATCATCGCCCTTCCCAAGATCAACAAGTACTACCGCATCTTAAGAGACAAGGACGGCCGGCATGTATCAATCGAGATCGATGCCGAGGCAGCCAAGACCCGTCTCTGCAAGATCAAGAACAAGACGACCATCACCGGTGGCAAAGTCCAGCTCAACATGAGAGACGGCTCCAATCTGCTCGCCGACAACACCTACAAATCAGGGGATTCAATTGTCCTCTCCCTTGAGCCCGAGACCCGGTTCAAGATCGTTGATCACTTCCCGTTTGCAGTTGGCAACATGGCGATGATCATCGGCGGTAAACACTCCGGCAAGGTTGCGCGGATTCTCGATATCGTCAAGGTTCCCGGCAGCGTCCCCAACAAGATCATTCTTGAGGATGAGAAGACCGGCACCAAGTTCGACACCGTCTCAACGTACATCTACATGGTTGGCAAGAAGACATCCGCAGTTGCAAAATGGGGGCATGAAGCGTGACCTCAATGCGTGATATCTACATCGATAAGGTTGTCGTCCACATGGGAGTCGGCGAGGCCGGCGACAAGCTCGTGAAAGCCGAGAACATCATGAAGACGATCACCAAACAGACGCCGATCCGGAGCATTGCCAAGAAGACGCAGCCCGCGTTTTCCGTAAGGAAAGGCATGCCCATCGGCTGCAAGGTCACACTCCGTGGCAAACCCGCCCGCGATTTCATTGCAACCGCTCTTACGATCGTCCAGAAAACGGTCTTTGAGAGCCAGTTCGACAAGAGCGGAAACTTTGCGTTTGGTATCGAAGAACACACGGACTTCCCCGGAATGTCCTACGACCCGCAGATCGGTATCTATGGTATGGATGTCAACGTCGTCCTCGAGCGCAAAGGTATCCGGATCACCCGCAGGAAGATGGAGCAGAAGAAACTCCCCTTAAAACAGCGCGTGAACAAGACGGATGCAATTGCATTTCTCAAGGAGAAGTACCAGGTCGAGGTGCGCTAATGGCAGGAGAAAGGAAGAAGATCTACGGTCGCGGTGCGAACGAGTGCAAGATGTGCGGGCGCAAACAGGGGCTCGTACGCAGATACCACATCATGTTCTGCAGGCAGTGCTTCCGCGAATGGGCCCAGAAGATGGGCTTCAAGAAGATGAGCTAAAGGAGTTGAGTTGCACAATGACACGAGTAAACCCAATTGCAGACGGAATGTGTGCATTAAAAAATGCCGGTGATACCGGAAAGTCCGTGTGCGTCATCGAACCCGCAAGCAAACTCCTTGGCGCAATGCTTCGCATTATGCAGGACGCCGGCTACATCGGCAGCTTCGAGTTCGTTGATGACGGCAGAGGCGGACAGCTCAAGGTCAACCTGACCGGCAAGATCAACCGTTGCGGTGCCATCACCCCGCGGTTTTCAGTACAGCTGGACGAAATGGAATACTGGGAGAAACAGTACCTCCCCGGGAAGAACTTCGGTCTCCTGATGCTTTCGACCTCGCGTGGCGTCATATCCCACGTCCAGGCAAGGAAAGAAGGCATTGGCGGCGAACTGCTCGGGTACGTCTACTAAGAAGGTGCAATGATGTCAGCAGTAAGAAAAGTAAAAATTCCCGAGGGCATAAAAGCCCAGCTTGACGGCATGCAGCTTCGCGTAACCGGTCCAAAAGGGCAGCTCTCCCGCAACATGCGGTTCCCCCAGGTTATCGTCACCTGCGAAAACGGTGAGATCACCATCTCAACCGAATCCAGCAGGAAGGAGATCACCGCGATGGTCGGAACTCTTGAAGCGCACACGAAGAACATGTTCCGTGGCGTGAGCGAAGGCTTCGAGTACCGCATGAAAGTGGTCTACAGCCACTTCCCCATCCAGCTCAAACTCCAGGGTAACCGTCTTGAGATCGCCAATTTCCTTGGCGAGAAGAAATCACGGTTTGCACGGATTGAAGCCGGTGTCACTGCAAAAGTGGCAAACGATGAGGTTGTTCTCACAGGTATCGACCGCGAACTTGTCGGTACATCCGCTGCCAATATCGAACATGCGACCCACATCCGCAACCGCGACCCGCGCGTTTTCCAGGATGGAATCTATATGGTCCAGAGGGGCTGATCATAGATGACTACTGAAGTGAAAAGACTGATCCGGGTGCGCGTGGAAAAAGGCGCAAGCTTCAAACGCGACGGATACGGCAAGAAACGCCAGCTCTCCGATTCCTGGAGAAAGCCCCGCGGCCAGCACAACAAGCAGAGGGAGCAGAAGAAGGCAAAGGGAGCACTCCCGAAGCCCGGTTACGGCAGCCCCGTTGCTGTGCGCAACATGCACCCGAGCGGCTTCTTTGAAGTCCTGGTTGCATCGTTAAAGGAACTTGAAGGCCTCGATCCCAAGACCCAGGCAATCCGGATTGCAGCCACTGTCGGGGACCGCAAGCGAATCGCCATCCAAGAGAAGGCAGGCGCAGCAGGTATCAAGGTCCTGAATGCCCGCACCGTCAAGGTCGAGGCAAAGAAGCCGGTAAAGGCACCGGTGAAGGCGGAGGGAAAAGCGAAGAAAGAAGCAAAGCCCTCCAAGACAAAAGCACCTTCCGCCCCGGCAAAGAAGGAAGCTGCAAAGGAAAAACCGGCACCAAAGGCTGAGGAGAAGAAGGCTCCTGCAAAGGCTGCAAAACCCAAGGCAGACTCTGCCGAGAAGCCTACTGAGAAGAAAGCACCGGCAAAGGCCGCCAAGCCCGCTGCTGAAAAGGATGCTGAGTCAAAGCCCAAGGCAGCAGCAAAGCCCAAGGCCAAGACTGCCAAATCAGGGGTGAAGAAGAATGAGTGACGTCGCCAGCCAGAAGCGGATCGTTGCATCCATACTGAAATGTGGTGTCAACCGCGTATGGTTCGACCCGGCCCGGCTCTCGGACATCGAGAACGCGATCTCCCGCGAGGATCTTCGCGGCCTCATCACTGACGGTGCCATCAAGGCACGGCAGAAGAAAGGTGTCAGCCGCGGCAGAGCACGGGCACGGATTGCCCAGCGCTCCTACGGCCACCGCAAGGGTCCCGGGAAACGAAAGGGTGCGGCAGGTGCCCGCAACCCGAGCAAGACTGCATGGGTCCAGAAGATCCGTGCAATCAGGAAAGTACTTGTTGAACTCCGCGATGCCGGCACCATTGACCGGCATTTCTACCGTATCCTTTACCGGAAAGCGGCAGGCGGTCAGTTCAGAAGTGTCGCGCACATGAAAGCGCAGATGGAGATCCTCCAGGGGAGGATGAAGTAACATGGCGACAGGATCACGGTATTTTGTCCCCTTCAGAAGAAGGAGGGAAGGCAAGACCGACTACTACCAGCGGACACGGCTTGTTGTCGCTGATGCGCCGCGGATGGTTGTCAGGAAGACAAACCGGCACATCATCATCCAGCTGGTGACCGCGGAGATGGAAGGCGACCGCACGCTTGTTGCAGCAAACTCAAGCGAACTCGAGAAATACGGGTACAAAGGCTCGACCTCCAACACCCCTGCGGCATATCTCACCGGGATGCTCTTTGCAGCAAAAGCAAAGAAGGCCCAGTATGAGCAGGCAATCCTCGACATCGGGCTCCACCGGGCAACCCCGGGAGCACGTGTCTTTGCAGCGCTGAAAGGCGCTGTGGATGCAGGGCTCGAGATCCCTCACGGCGAATCTGTCCTTCCCTCGGAAGAGCGGATCAAGGGAGAGCACATTGCGGCATACAACAAGAATGCCGGCGATATCGCAAAGAATGTCGAACAGGTGGCAGACGCCATAAAGAAGGAGCTGGTGTAAAATGGCATACGAAAAGCAGGAATGGCGCCCGGTCACCGGTCTTGGCAAACTCGTCGCTTCGGGAGATATCAAGAGCATTGATCAGGTTCTCGAAAGCGGCAGGCCGATCAAGGAACCCGAGATCGTCGATGCGTTCCTTCCGGATCTTGAGGACGAAGTTCTCGACATTGCCATGATGCAGCGGATGACCGACTCCGGTCGCCGTGTCCAGTTCCGTGCAGTTGTCATTGTCGGCAACCGCAACGGGTATATCGGGTTCGGCCAGGGCAAGGATGTCCAGGTCGGCGATGCGATCAAGAAGGCAATTGTCAAGGCAAAGATGAACCTTGTCAAGGTACGGCGCGGCTGTGGCAGCTGGGAATGCGGGTGCGATCTCACCCACTCAATCCCCATGCAGGTCACCGGCATTGCAGGCAGCGTCAAGGTCACCCTCAAGCCCGCCCCGCAGGGCACAGGGCTTGTCACCGGTGATATCAGCAAGAAAGTGCTCGAACTCGCCGGCATCAAGGATGCTTGGACCTTTGCCCGCGGACAGACCCGCACCACCATCAACTTTGCAAAGGCCACGTTCAATGCACTCAAAGAGACCAACATGATCCGGACCGGGGGGTCACAGTAAATGTACGCTGTTGTTCAGGTCCGCGGGGTTGTCAAGACCCGGCAGGATATCAAGGACACCTTAAAGATGCTCCGTCTCCACCACATCAACCACTGCGTGCTCGTGCCAGATTCTCCCGAGAACCTCGGCATGATCCGCAAGGTCAAGGATTATGTTGCCTTCGGCGAAGTGGATGCAGCAACCGTTGAGACCCTCCTGCAGACCCGCGGCAGGGTTATCGGCGATGCACCGCTGACCGATGAGTACATCAAGTCCAATTCGGCTTATGGAAGCATTGCCGAATTTGCAAAAGCGCTTGCAAGCGGCGAGACGAAACTGCGCGATGTCCCGGGCCTCAAACCCGTGCTTCGCCTGCACCCGCCCCGCAAGGGATACAAGACCACAAAGCGCACCTTCCCCCAGGGCGGGGCGCTCGGCTACTATGGAGAGGAGATCAACACGCTCCTCTACAAGATGAGGTGATGCAAGATGCCAACGAACAAGCGTTCAAAGTTCCGCGGATCGCGGACGTGCGGCGGCGGAACCCACAAGAACCGCCGTGGTGCAGGTAACCGCGGTGGCAGGGGCCGGGCAGGTATCAACGCCCACCACTTTGTCAAGTGGTACAAGGAAATGGGCGGCCCTGTCTTTGGAAAAGACGGGTTCTGCAACCAGACTGCAACCGATGTCATCGCAATCGATGTCGGGGCACTGGACCAGATCCTCCCGTCGCTCATCGCTCAGGGAATCGCAAAGCAGGAAGGAGATGCCGTTGTGATCAATGTCGCTGATATGGGAATCGAGAAGGTTCTTGGCAGCGGCAAAGTCACAAAAAAGATAAACATCTCTGCCTCAAGCTTCTCTGAGATCGCGAAGGCAAAGATCGAGAAAATGGGTGGCAAGGCACTCGTTGTCTAAGGACCGCCATCCTTGTAATTTTTTGGTGAAACAATGGGAAACCTGCTGGATCGAATGGAACCCCTGCTCGCTGCGATGCCCGCAGTCAAGAGCCCAGAAGGCCACGTTCATTTTAAAAACAAACTTCTCTGGACGTTAGGAATTCTGATTCTGTATTTTGTCCTGACGAATATTCCGGTGTTTGGTCTCGCTCCTGCAAACCAGGATCTGTTTGCAGCATGGCGTGCCCTTCTTGCCGGTGCAAGCGGATCGATCGTCCACCTTGGTATCGGACCGATCGTCACGGCATCCATCGTGCTCCAGCTCTTAAAAGGTGCAGATATCCTTCACATTGATACGAGCGAGACACGCGGGCAGGTCATGTACATGGGTCTGCAGAAGATCCTCATCCTCGTCATGATTGTGATTGAGGCAGCCCCGAACCTCGTCGGTGGATTCCTGCAGCCCGATCCCGTGATTGCAAGCCAGTTCTTCGGCGGCAATCTGTTTGCGGTGTCTCTCCTCATATTCATTCAGATCTGTATCGGAGGCGTTCTCGTCTTCCTGATGGATGAAGTAGTCACCAAGTGGGGTATCGGTTCAGGGGTCGGCCTTTTCATCATTGCCGGTATATCCCAGGCACTCATCAGCGGGTTCATCAACTGGGCCAAGGTCACCGACCAGTACCCGGTTGGTTTCTTCCCCCGTCTTATCGCGATAGGTCTTGACGGCGGAAATTACATGACCTATTTCGGCACGGAGATGCTTGCGTTCATCACGACCATTGCCATCTTCCTCATCATCGTATACGTCGAATCCACCCGTATTGAAATACCGCTTGCCCACGCGCAGATTCGCGGGGCGCGGGCACGTTTCCCCGTCAAACTGATTTACGCCAGCGTTCTCCCCATGATCCTTGTAAGGGTTCTGCAGGCCAATATCCAGATGGTGGGGATGTTCCTCTCGAATATCGGCATAACCATCTTCGGTGTTTTCGAGAACGGCACGCCCATAAACGGTATCATGTATTATCTTGCACCCATCAACGGACCCACCCAGTGGATGTGGTGGATTCAGGATCTGGGCCATGCCCCATGGCAGGTCCTTTTACGTATGGGAGTGGATACAACATTTATGGTGGTCGGAGGTGCGATCTTCGCGCTCTTCTGGATCAAAACCGCGGGGCTCGATTCCAAGGATGTTGCCCGGCAGATCCAGATGTCTGGCATGTCCATCCCTGGCTACCGCCGGAATCCGCAGGTACTGGAAAAGTACCTTGACCGGTATATCCCCCGTGTCACGATCATCGGCGGCGTCTTCATTGGTGTACTCAGTGTTGTGGCAAACCTCTTCGGTGTGATCGGATCCGTGAGCGGAACCGGTCTGCTCCTGACCGTGAGTATCACCTATCGTCTCTACGAGGAGATCGCAAGCCAGCAGATCATGGAGATGTATCCGTTCATGCGGACATTCTTTGGCAAAGAGTGAGTTAGGGAGAGATACGGATGGTGGGAAAGAAGGTCATCATAACCGGTGTACCCGGGGTCGGCAAGACCACGGTTGTCAACGAGGCATTGAAGAAGCTCAAGGAGCAGGGTATCGAATACCAGTCGATCAATTTCGGCTCGTTCATGTTCGAGGTTGCGAAAAACGACAAGGTTGTCGAGAACCGCGACCAGATGCGGACACTGGATCGGGCGGTCCAGAAACGGCTCCAGCAGCGCGCCGCCCAGGCGATCGCCCAGGTTTCGGGAAATGTCCTGATCGATACCCACGCTTCGGTAAAAACCCCCAAGGGCTACCTTGCGGGGCTTCCCGACTGGGTTCTCCGCGAGCTCATGCCCGACATCATTGTTCTCGTTGAAACGGATGATGACCAGATTCTCATGCGCCGTCTCACCGATGAAACCCGTATCCGCGACAAGGAAGGCTCGCGCTCGATTGCCGAGCACCAGCAGTTCAACCGGTCGATAGCGGCCGCGTATGCGATGATCACGGGCTGCACAATCAGAATCATAACGAACCCCGACTTTTTGCTGGAACGCTCATCGTCGGAACTGGCAGAAGTCCTCAGGTGAACAGATGGATCTTGGGAAAATCTGGGATAAATACGGCATGTACATTGCCCTCGTCATAATGATGCTGATGATGGTCTCGTACAGTATCGAGTGGCTGAGGGTCGGCGTGGGCAAAGGCATAGATACAACACTTGCCCCTGCTGTAGATACGTTTGGTATTCCGTTCTTCATCCTGATTGTAATCCTGTCGGCATTCACCGGCCTGTACTCCTCCATTATCCAGAAGTACACGATCGATTACGACCGGATGACCGAATCGCAGGAACGGATGAAGGAGTTCCAGAAGGAATACCGGGAAGCCCAGCTCTCCCAGGATGAGAAACGCATCAAGAAACTGGAAGCAAAGAGAGACCGGGTCATGAAGGATCAGCTGGAGATGTCCCAGCAGCAGTTCAAGCCCATGGCCTACATCCTGGTCCTGACCGTCCCCATCTTTTTCTGGCTTCTCTTCAGGCTCTCGGAAGTTCATACAACGATCACGATGCCGTATCTTGGCACGCATTCCCTGAATGATGCGGTTATATGGGTCATCCCGGCATGGATCTTCTGGTACATGATCTGCTCGATCACCTTGAGCCAGGTGATCCGGAAATCCCTCAACATCGGGGGTCTCTGATGCGGATCACCGTGAGCGGGTTGCCCGGAAGCGGGACAACCTCCCTCTCACGGTATCTTGCACAGCGCCACGGGTTTGAGATGATCTCCGCTGGCGAGGTCTTTCGCCAGCTGGCAAGGGAACACAACATGGAGCTGGCCGAGTTCGGCCGCCTTGCCGAGGAAGATTCCTCGTATGACAAGATGATCGATGCCCGGCAGAAAGAGATCGCCGAATCCCAGGACAATATCATTGTGGAAGGCCGGTTATCCGGCTGGATGGTGCCGGGTGCGGATCTCAAGATCTGGCTGTTTGCTTCTATTGACTGCCGCATCCAGCGGATTGCGTTCCGCGATCAGGTAGCCGATGAAAGTACAGCAATGTGTCTCACTCTCGAACGCGAAGCGTGCGAGGCAGGACGGTATCGGATGTACTATGATATCGATATCAACGACCTGACCGCATACCATATGGTCCTCAATTCAGGGCACTGGGGCGTGGAAGGCCTGGGATCGATTGTTGATTCTGCCATCGCGCAGCTCAAAAACTGATATATTCCTTTCCTGTATCCGTCAGTCTTTTGTATCCGTTCAGCTCTATCTATTCTCCAGTAACCGCGGATCATCCAAAGACCCCGTGCTACGAATACGTGGAGTGTTGCTGCTATGGGTGAAATCGAAATCCAGTGCGTGCAGTCCTGGAATGCGGACGAGATCGTGGATCTCTACCGGGCCGGGGGATGGTGGAAAGAAGAGTATGATCCCGCGGAGATCCCGCGGCTGATCAGGGGGAGTTTTGTTTTTGCCGTTGCTGTTGACCGGTCAACCGGCAGGGCTGTTGGTATGGGACGGGTGATCTCGGACGGGGTCTCTGACGGCTATGTCCAGGACCTTGTCGTTCTCCCCCGGTTCCGGAAGCTGGGGATCGGGGCCCGGCTCCTTGCAGCCCTTGTGCAGAACTGCCGGCAGTCCGGCGTTACATGGATCGGGCTTGTTGCCGAACCCGGCACCGATCGCTTCTACAAACCGCTGGGGTTCCTTCCCCTCGAGGGGTATGTCCCGCTTCTCCTGCAGGGTGATGACTGATGCTCCGGGCAGAGGATTTCAAACCGGTGACGCTTGCCGACCGGGCTTTTTTCGAAGAGCATTATGCCCGGTATCCCCAGATGCACAGCGACAACACGTTCACGAACATGGTCTGCTGGAACCATTTTGCGGCATACTCGTATGTATACCGGGATCATAACGTCATACTTGCAAGTACGATCGACGGGGTAACCCGGTTCAGGGCGCCGATTGGCCCGCGGAATCCGGCACTGCTCCGGTCCCTGATCCGGCTGGCCTCGGATACCAGCGACAATGAGCCGATTGTGCTCATCGATCCGGAAACCGCTCTCTGGATGCGGGAAGTCTGTCCCGGCATCAACCTGGTGCCTGACCGGGACCATTTCGAGTACGTGTACCGGTCCTCCGATCTTGCCGAACTCCCCGGGAAGAATTACTTAACCATCCGCCGACAGCTGAGCAAGTTCCGGCGCAACTGTGCCAGTGCTGTCGAACCCATAACGAGGGACAACTGGGAGGAAGTGAAGCGCTTCCTCATCGAATGGTGCGAGTGGAAAGGCTGCGAGAGCGGGGATCCGGTCCTTGCCAACGAGAAGGACGCTGTCTTTTTTGCCATCGATCATCTCGACGAACTTCCCCTCAAAGGACTGGTCATCAGGGTATTTTCCAAGATTGGAGCCATGTCGCTCTTCGAGCCGCTCAATGCCGACACGGCGCTCGTCCATTTTGAGAAAGGATTGCCGGATTGCGAAGGGATCTACAAGGCGATCAATGCCGAGACGGCAGTCCGGCTTGCCCCGAAGTTCCTGTACATCAACCGCGAGAGCGATCTCGGGGTTGAAGGTCTCCGGGAGGCCAAGATGCGCTACCATCCGCACCATATGGTGGAAGTCTACTCGATGAAACTGGATTCCTGACCGGATCAGCCGGGTTTTCGGGCAGAGAACCAATGTTCGTTTTTATTCTAATCTTTTCGTGTTAAAAAAAGCTGCAACGGGAGGATCAGATGATCTTGATGTACGCGATTACACCCGATGCAATGATCTGGACGGCTATCGCCGCAACGAGCATCCCGAGCACTTTTCCCATGATATCCGTCACAACATCGCCCAGGATACGCTGGATGGTTGATGCAAAATAGAGCACAAGCCAGGTAGCCACCAGGGCGAGGGTGATCGCGATGAACGGGATGAGAAGGCCGTAGTCTCGCGAGAGGAGCATCACGGTTGTGATCGTGCCGGGACCGCAGAGCAGCGGTGTCCCGATGACGACGCCCACGGCGGTATTGGCCCGCTCCTTGCAATGCCCGAACTCTATTCCCAGAGCATACTGGAGACCCAGCAGGAAGAGGAGTATCCCGCCGGCTATCTGGAATGCCGGCAGTTTCAGCCCCAGAATGGAGAAGATGGTCGTGTTGAAGACGAGGAAGAGGTACATCAGCCCGCCGGCAACGGCGACAGCGATGAAGGCCTGCTTGTGGATCTCGACAGGGGTCTGCCCTTTGGTCATGGCTGCAAAGATGGGCACGGACAGGAGCGGATCAAGAATGATAAAGAGGGCCGAAAAGGTGTAGATGATTCCTGGAATGAGGTCCTGCATAATCTGAATTACAAATTGCGCTCTTATTGCGGATAAAAATGGCGGGTTCCGTAACGGATCCGGTACTGGCAATTGCAGTATCCATAATATATATTATCCCGAATCTCCATCTTCCCCTATAACGGATTATGCTCCGGCTGTTCCCGGGGTATCCGGCAGGATTGTGTGAATATGGTCAAGACCGCTACACAGAAGAAGAGTCCACAAGCCAGGACTGCAAAGCCGGCCACTGCAAAAAACGCCGTTGCCGCCCCGAAAAAGACTGCGGCTGCCGCCCCGGCAAAGAAAATGGTAACGACTGCGAAGAAACCCGTCAAGAAACCGGCAGTAAAAACACCGGTGAAAAAGGCTGCAACCAAAAAAGCAGGAACGGCGCCGGCCCGGTACCGCTGCAAGCTCTGCGGGTACATCTACTCCCCCCTCCGGGGCGAACCGCACAACGGCATCCCTGCCGGCACGGAATTTGACGATCTCCCCGACAGCTATGTCTGCCCGGTCTGCGGGCAGCAGGGCAAAGGCAGGATCGGCAAATGGGGTTTCGAGGAATGGCGCCCGACACGGTATATCTGTTCGGTATGCAGCTATGTTTACGATGAGAAGCGGGGCGAACCCCACCGGGGGATCAAACCGGGGACAAAGTTTGAGGATCTCCCTGAGGATTACACCTGCCCGGTCTGTGCCATCGATCCCAAGATCAGGGTACAGTTCGGGAAGGTCTTCAAACAGGGATTCGAACCTCTCTATCTCGGCTGATCCCGAACATTCTCTTCTCTTTTTTCCTGCATAACCGGCCGGGTAAGCGCCGGGCACCTGGGATACCACCGGAAAAACGCACGATCTTATAATCTTATACATCCATGCTTGAATATAATCGTACCAATGCAGCGTCGTAGCTGCGGTGTAGGGAGAGCCAATGGATGGAAATGGATCCTGATTTGGTCATGCAACAAAAAAAGGCAGCACTGGCAAAATTCCTCGGAATTCCGAAAGAGACCCTCCGGGAATCCAGCGGTTCCCTCTACACCTTCAAGGCATTTTTTCACGGGAACGATGAAGCCTACCTGGTCCTTACCGACAGCGAAGCAAACGTGGCTGCCGGCCATGCGGTCCAGGAGAAACTCTGGCTCATCAGCCTTGAAACCCTCTTTGCCTATTTCGATATCGATGCCCACCCGGCCGATGTTCTCGGGCGTATGAAGACAAGGGAGATCCGGCGGGTGAACGAGGAGCTCAAGGTGCTCATCTACAACACGTCCGGCATGGAACCCCTCAAAGAGAAGATGCTGGCCTTCGGGAACCGGAAAAACCTTCTTTCAGATTACGACCAGATGGAATATTACCAGGACGGGTATTTCATCTACCGGCTCTACTAGGGCGGGTCTCATCTCCCTCCGCTTTTCTCTCTCTCTCTTTCCTGTTGCTTGTGCTGTCTGTTTTCCCGCGGCTCTTCGTTTTTGGTACAAATCTATAAACCTGCCGGCAGTTTATTTTGTATCCGAGACTGATCATGACCCCGTTTTCCCGGCCCTTCCCCATGGCGTTCTGTTTCCTGATCCTTGCGTCAGGACTTTTCGCAGGGTTGTTCGCAGTTCCGGCATCCGCAGCGCCGGACCAGGACTATGTTGAAGCCTATCTCGGCGACACCATCGATCTTCATGGTGTGGCATATACCAGCAGCCAGCTCTACCTGTTCCTGACCGGGCCCGGCCTGCCGGCCAATGGCGTGACGCTTACCGATACTACCCAACTGGCCTCCAAGGGACATTTCACCGTCGTCGATGTCAATAGCGACCAGACCTGGTACATGAAATGGAACACCGACCGGATACGAAACCAGATCAACCCGGGGACCTACAAGGTGTACGTGAGCACAACGCCTTCGGATCTCTCGGGTCTTGCCGGAGGGTATAAAGTGATGACCGTGTATCTGAAGGATCCGGGCCCCCGGAACGGGGTCAGCATCAGTGCAGGATCTTACACTCTGAACCCGGAGGCGCATGTGTACACGAGTACGCCGTACCCGACAACGGTAACGGTTACAACAACTGCAACTCCGGTCCCGATCCTTACCACAGCTCCCCTGCCCGAACCAACCACACCCCTGCCGACCCGGAAGAGTGCGATGGCCCAGCTCTTGCCGGCTCTTGCGGTTGCAGCAGCAGCCCTTGCCGTCATGTCAGCCCGGTGGAGAAAACCATAAAGTTCCCCTGCACCGGGAACAGGAAGGTATTATCATACCCCGTGTACATGGTTATATGAGTGGAATGGACGTACCTGCATTACTGGATAAAGCGCATCACCAGATGAAGGTCGGGCGCTACGATGACGCGATTGCCCTGTACGATACGGTTCTGGAGCTGAACGGCAACAATACCGCAGCGCTTGAGAATAAAGGCAAATGCTACTATTATCTCGGGCGGCACGAAGACGCCCTTGCAACCTACGACAAGGCCATTGCGATCAATCCGAATCTCATCACGGTCTGGTTCGAGAAAGGCTATACCCTGCGGAAGATCCACCGGCACGAAGATGCCCTTGTCTGCTTCGAACGGGCGCTCTCCATCGATCCGGAGTATACTTTTGCCCTTGCCAACAAGGGGTATTCCTTGAACGAGCTCGGGCGGTACGAGGAAGCCATCGCCTGCTTTGATACCATTCTGGAGAACAGCCCGAAGAATATCCGGGCCATGACCTCGAAAGGCATTGCCCTGCGGGAACTGGGACGGAACGAGGAATCGCTTGCCGTTTTTGACAAAGCCCTCGATCTCAACCCGGTCAATTCCTTTGTCTGGTACAACAAGGCAATCTCCCTGCGCAATCTCGGGCGGTCCAAGGAGGCCGACGAGTGCATCAAGATAGTCAATCTCCCCCGGGGGCCCGGGAGAACATAACCCGGTGGGCAGGTTTTCTTCATTCCGGCAGGACTGAAAATCGTTTTTTTCATGGTCTGGGACTGCAGGCCGGGATGACCCGCCCGTTGTCATCTGCCAGTCCAACAATGCCATGTGACTGGGAAAAAAAATTCTCCGGTTCCGACTCTCTTTTACGCATTATTGCAACACGGCAGTGAGTCAGATGCAATTATCGCAACATCGCACAGGTTGCTCTCCCGGGAAACTACCGGATATCCTGTACCAATAAAAAAGCAGAGTGGCGCTTTGCTGAAAAATACAAAAAAAATTAGATTAATTTAAAGATTGGGTGGCTTTCTGATTTGCACTCGATCCCGAGCTGTCGGGTTGCCTCAAGGACAGTGATGTCCGTGTAGGCCTGTGCCGTGATCATTGCTTCGACGTTCTCGATAGGTCCGTACATAATGAGGTCTGCACCGAGGGTGGATGCAATCATGTTGCAGCCGATATCGGGTGCTGACCAGGCGGCCTGCTTTATGCCTTCCATACCGCCGAGGTAGTGGTGGCACATCTGCTCCTTGAGGACATCCTTGCCTGCGTATCCTGCTTCGAGGACCGAGGGGGTCTTCTTGGAACCCTTCCAGCGCTTGAGCCAGGTCCAGGAGACGGTCATGTTGTGGTATGCACCACCGGTCGGGTAGCCGTGGATTGCCTTGCAGGCAAGGATCTCACGGTACGAGCCGCCGCTTCCGAGGCCGAGCGGGGTTGCTGCAGTGTCGAGGATCGGGCGCTTGATACCGCACTCTTCTGCGATAGCGAGCATACCCTTTGCCTGACCTGCAACGCCACCCTCAACGAGCACCTTCTCGCGGCCGGCAACGGACGGGTCGCCGGGGTTGAATGCGAGAACGATTGCTGCGTCGACGTCGCTGTTCTTGAGTGCCTCAATGTTCTCGGGCGGGATTGACCCGTTGATCGAGTTGTAGATGGCACGGTTTGCAAGGCCGACTTCCGTAACGTACTTGCAGGCGTGGGCAAGTGCGGTCGGGGCTGATGAGTCCATCAGGAACGCAGTCTTGTTGTCGATTGAGTCGAACCAGCTGAAGTAGCTCTCAAATGCTGCGCCATATTCCGCAATGATCTGGATGAAATGCGGAACACCGGTCATGTCCGAGAGGACCTGACAGCGGTTCCAAAGGGCTTCTGCCTTTGCCTTGTCGATCTTACCCGTGTGGTCGTCAAGCACGCACTCGTGCTTGTTGTAGAAGATAGAAGCACCAAGGACAGTCGGGTACTCTCCGGGCTGTCCTCCGATCTTGGTGCCGTTGAAGTCCCAGACACTCTGTTCTTTTTCGAATCTGAACATATTCTATTACACCTCCGTTATACCTGCGTCATCAATTTCTGGAGAAGGAACAGCAGCATCACAAATACGGTTATACCTGCTACGAGGCCGTACAGGATACCGATGTCCCGCCCGATTTTTCGTCCAACCCGCTGTGCAACTTCCGCATCCACGAACTCGAGTTTCTTCTCGATCTTGTCGAGTCTCTTCTCGATCTCGAGGAACTGTGGGTTTGCACCTGCAGCGGCAACTTCTGCACCGCCTGCGGCTTCCTTAACTTCAACGACAATGGCGTCAGCAGCGAACGCGCCCGGGTCACGGGCCTTGAGTTCGTTGATCTTCGCCTTGATGGCGCCCATGTCTTCGCTTTCCATGATGTTGACGATCTCAACCTGCTCCTGGAAGCGCTTGATAGCCGCATCGTTGAGGTTCTCGATGAAAGGGATAGCCCCTTCAGCGCCGACGACTCTGCCCTCTTTGACACCGCTCTTGTGGAGCGCTGAAAGGGTCTGACCTGAAAGGTGACCTTTCACTTCAGTACCGCAGAGCAGGATGAACCTGATGTTGGGGTTGGCAATCACGTTGGCGATAACCTTCTCGAGACCGAGGTTCTCGGTCTTGCAGGAACCGCAGAGAGCCGCGCCTGCATCGCAGACGCCCTGTTCATCGAGGTGTGAACCCATGGTGACAACAGCGACTGGGCTGTTTGCGTCGCCTGAATGGAAGTCCCCCTTGACGAGCGGCCATCCACTTGCTGGTGATTTCTTGTCTGCCATTTTGTTCACCTCATCCCATAAGTAATGCCGGCAGTACGATCAGGATCACAGCAAGGAGCAGACCGGCTACGAAGCCGACGAGCCCGGTTGCAGTGACTGCCGAGTCAATCTTGTTGGTCCTGGCAAGGATCTGTGACTTGTAGCGGATGTTCTCCACCATGTTGTCGATAGCCACCATCCTGATAGGTCCTGTTGATTTTGCGTCTTCTGCCATCTTTTTCACCCCAGCATTAAGAATCCGACCAGGGCAAACGAGATGATCAGACCGATCATCAGGCCTTCGATCTTACCTGCATAGACCCCGGCGGCGAACTTGTTCCGGTACCCGATATCGGTCACCATCTTCTCGATGACTTTCATGCGGGCCGTAATAAGTGCCATCTCACCGGACAGCGGGCGTGCTTCTCCGGTTGCTTCTTCTGCGCCACCGGCTGCCTCTTTGACTTCAACGACAATGGCATCAGCGGCGAACGCACCCGGGTCTTTGGCCTTGAGTTCGTTGATCTTCGCCTTGATGGCACCCATGTCTTCGCTTTCCATGATGTTGACGATCTCAACCTGTTCCTGGAAGCGCTTGATAGCTGCATCGTTGAGGTTCTCGATGAATGGAATAGCGCCTTCTGCGCCGACGACTCTGCCTTCCTTGACACCGCTCTTGTGGAGCGCTGAAAGGGTCTGTCCTGAAAGGTGACCTTTCACTTCAGTACCGCAGAGCAGGATGAACCTGATGTTGGGGTTGGCAATCACGTTGGCGATAACCTTCTCGAGACCGAGGTTCTCGGTCTTGCAGGAACCGCAGAGAGCCGCGCCTGCATCGCAGACGCCCTGTTCATCGAGGTGTGAACCCATGGTGACAACAGCGACTGGGCTGTTTGCGTCGCCTGAGTGGAAGTCTCCCTTGACGAGCGGCCATCCACTTGCTGGTGATTTCTTGTCTGCCATGTTAGTGCACCTTGATCAGCTGGAATGCAATGACTCCTGCAATGAGTAGTCCGACTGCAATACCGTACCAGAACGAGTTGATGCTGGCACCGATTGCAAGTCCGTTCTCCCTGCCCGGGAACGATGCGAGCAGGTTGCCTTCTCCCGCGAGCATGTTGACGAGATCGTCGCTCGTGGCTTCAAGGATTGCTACCTTCTCGATGACGGGTGAGAGTGATTCCCCTGCAGTGGTTACAATACCCGCAACGGGGTCAGCCACAAGGCCGAACTCGGGGAGTACCTGTATGTATGCCATATCAGTGTCCCTCCACATCCGGAATCGGCTTTGAGTCAAGCCAGGCTGCTGCATCGCGCTTCGAGAGCACCATGTACTGCTGGTACGTGTAGAGCCAGCCGATGATGGCGATGATGAGCGAGATTACTGCAGATCCGATGCTGACGAAGGCAAAGGACATGACTGCTGCAACGAGCATCGAGAGGAACCCGCATTCAGCGGTGAGCATGAGCATGCGGTCCTGTTTCCAGCCGGGTCCCAGGCACGCGTTGAACGGGTGCTGGATGGCGATTGCACCGAGCAGGAATGCGACAGCGATAAGGCAGCCGCCAAGGAACGAGTTCTGGTGGGTCAGGAGTGTCATACCCATGACGCTGATCTTGCCCGTGGTCAGGCCGGCGAACGTGAACCCGCCGGTGATGAGTGCGGCAAAACCCATGAGGGTGAGTGCGCCGACAATTGCCATCTCGGTGAGGGCCTGGACCATGGCCGGGATCTTCATGTTCAGGATGTTGTTGGAGACATACCCGAGAATGAACCCGATGATGGCTGCAAGCACAAGTGCTACGATGGGAGCGAGGATGCCGAACTTGGTTGCAAGCAGCATGGCGATGACACCAGAGCCGAATGCAATCATACCTGCGGACGGGACACCTGTTCCGATACCGTAGCTGCAGAGCACCTTGATGGTGTGGCTACCCCAGATCAATGCAGCGATCACCGCGAGTCCACCGAAGAATGAGAACATCTCGGTGTTGGTGAGTACATTGAGGTACGTCAGGTAGATGCACACGAGGGTGCTGATGAGGCCCGCGATCAGGATCTTCTGGTGCGGAACGCCTCCTTCGATAACTTCAACTTTTACTGACATCTTTTACACCTCAGAGTACGACGATCAGGATCGCCACAAGGCCGCAGAGGGCTGATGCGACTGCGGATGCTACGATTGACCGTGGCCAGCGCTTGAACTTCGGGTCGTGGGGTCCTTCGATGGTTCCCGTGATGTTGTATGCGGTGAGCACTGCATTCACGAGGAAGAGACCTACGGCGAACATACCTGCAACGGATACTGCAATGGGCATGACCTGTGCGGAGGTAATCTGCATAACGGTCGGGAGCGTTGCCTGGTAAAGGTTGAGCAGCTCGACGTAGATGAGAGTACCGCCGGCACCTCCGAGGATACCGCCGATCACGCCGCCAACGAACGAGACGAACGGGAGGCCGTGACCTTCAGTGCCCTGGGATTTGTATTCTGCCTGCGTGTCTCCGGTGATCGGGTCCTTTGCAACCTTACCGGATGCTGCGGGAATACCCATGCCAAAGACGTAAACGAAGTTCACCATCATACAGGTGATTGCCATCATCAGTCCGCCGCCGATACCGCCGGAGACGACTACGACAATCAGGCTCTGTCCTGCTGCTGCTGCCCATGCGCCTCCGAAGAGACCTGCAAGGCCGGCACCAGCTGCGAGCATCGCGACACCTGTTGCGATACCGGGAGCCTGTCCCATTGCTGCGGGAGCACCGCCGACCGGTACGAAGTGGGTGCCGAAGCCGATCAGGATACCGCCGATGACGATACCGATGAGGGCCATGAAGCCGACGCCCGGGGATACGTAGAACGCAATCCCGAGAAGGATGATGAGCATCACAACGCCGACTGCCATTGCGCCGGGGTTGATTGCGCCGCCCGCCTGGGGCTTTGCTGCAACTGCGCTCATGCGTCTGCCTCCTTGGGTGCCGTGTAGGGTCCGTAGTTCTTGCGTGCCCAGACCTCGATGTAGCGGTCAACGACCGTGAAGATGAGGATCATGAGTATGCCGACGATGATTGCACCCCAGCCTGCGGAGACCTTCTCGAAGAGAACGGTACGCCAGAGTTCGAGGAATACAATCAGTCCAAAACAGATACCGGATGCCGAGCCGCCGATCTTGGCGGTGAACCAGCCGTTGTCGAGTGAGTTCCTCTCACCGGCTTCTGCGTAGCGGACGATGTTACCCGATGCGGAGATGGGGACACCTGCACCGAACTTCTGGTTCTGGTACTGGCGTTCTTTTCCGTAGTACGGGTTGCCTGTTGCGGATCCTGCTGCACCGAGTGCGATACCCCAGATAAGACCGAGCAGCGGCAGCGGGAACGGGTGTCCCAGTGCAACGTTGATCAGGTAACAGAGTGTCACCGTACAGAAGATCGCGATAAAGGCATGTGCCATGGTAACCGTCGTCATGGACTTAAGTACGTCCACGTAGATCGGCTGCCCGAACTTGGACAGACTTGCGGTTCTGCCCACGTATGCGGTTGTTGCATAGACGCCCTGCACAAAGACTGCGAGTATACAGCCAAGGACGATTGCCAGGACCGCGTTCATCTGCATGGCCATAAATGCCCATGCGAGACCTGCGCCCAGCGCACACCATAAGCCGTATGCCGGTGGTTCTCCTGCTACCGCCTTGTTGAAGATGCGGTGAAGGAATCCCATCTGCGGTGCGAGCTGAACCTGTGAGTTCGGGTCTCCCTGAGATCCGATGTTGGATTCAGTATCTTCCGCAGCACCGGCTACAGTGGCAAGAGCTCCTGTCAATGCAGTAATTCCAATGCCAAATACAATATGTTCCATTTAGCCTCCTCCCTGCGTGCGAATGCACGAGAGTATTCAAAATGCAATGCCACGCACATCGAGTAAATACTCTTTGTGGTTAGTGTAAATTTGGTCTGATCTTGATTAAAAGGTTTCGAATTTATTTCGCCGAAATCGGACTATAAAAAGCCCGAATTAAAAATCGGGTTTGTTTCGGGATTTTTTACACATGTGGAGTTGTGTTAATGAAAATTTAGTTGTGTAAAAAACAGGCAGGGTTGTGCTGTCCCGGCGTGGCAGTATCTTGGTTGCCCGGACGAATCAGATGCCCCCGGGCGGCCGGGTCTTCAGATGTTCTTCGATCCGGTCGAGCCGGGCCTGCAGTTCTTTGTTCTGCTGTGCCTGCAGTTCCAGGGAATCCTGGATCGCTGCAAGACCGGCACCTTCGGTTCCCTGTTTGCCGCCCGGCCCGGCCACGTCGTCCGGTGCAAGAAGCTTGTTGGCAATGAAACCGGCAAGGGTACCAAAGAGGCCGACTCCCATGGTCATGACCATGACCCCGACAAGCCGGCCGGTGTTGGTGACCGGGTAGCGATCACCATACCCGACCGTGGTGATGGTGACGTACACCCACCACATGGCATCGGATGCGGTCTGGATATTGGCGTTCGGTGCCGAGCGCTCGGCCATCAGGACTAAAAAAGCCCCGCTTTCGATGACAAGCAGCACGCAGAAGATGACGATGTAGAGGACACTCTCGGCCCGGTGTTTCTTGAGCTGATGGAATATGTTACGGGCCCCGTACTTTTCGAGCATGCGGTAGGCCTTGAAGACACGGAAGAGCCGGAGGATTCGCAGGGTGGGAATGCTTGCCAGGAGATCGGCCCAGCCCCAGTCGCGGAAGAAGTAGTAACGTTTCGATCCGGCGGTAATGAAACGGTACAGGAAATCGGCAAGGAAGATTACGGTTAAGAAGAAATTGATGATCCTGATGACATTGCTGGCATCCGGATCAATGCCGGGGATATATGAGACTGCGAGGTTGAAGACGGAGAGGAGCGAGACAAGCAGGATGAAGATCTCGTAGCCGGGATCTTTTAAGTCCTGCTGATCGAGGTTTGCCCGGGTCTTCTCGTCCATGCTTCTCTCTCCGGTCTTTTCAGTGGTATTCCGGCGCCGGAATTTAAAAGAGGTTGGATTTGGATCGGCAACCGGCAGGTACCGGTAGAGTTCCGGCCCGGTTTTTACCAGTAGTTCTCTGTATCATTGTGCAATGCATGATTCTGCACTTACTAAGAAAAATGCAGGCGGCTTCTGATCTCTTTTCAGGGATCCACCGGATCAGCTCCCCATCAGGTCTTTTGCCGGGAAAATCTGGATGCAGGACAGGTGCCGGTACAGAAAATCCCCACAATGCTCTCCAGTGAATACACGGAGGAGCCGGCCCGGGGAAGGTGACAACATGCCGAAGCCGGTATGGTGCGTGGCCGGAGCATTGTGGTTACACTATGATGCATAAAATACATTATATACTAATTGGTTTATGTTTTGGAGATGCAGGGCTTTTTAAAAAATGGGTGGTTGCAGGGGGAGACCCCCTGCTCCCTTTGTTGCCCTGCTACTTCGGGCTCCCGCCCCGGTCTTCCATGTGGTCGAGGACCCGGTCCCAGATCACGAGGAGTCCCGGGATGACGATGTAGGCCAGGAGACCGGCGCCGAGGAACATGCCGGTGAGGATGAGTTCGTTGTCCATCTTCTCACTCCTCACGCAAGCGCCGGCACGCTGTCGGCCCAGGTCTCGATCCGGGTGCGGATCCCGTCGTCCTCGTAGGACGAGAGGGTGACCTGCTGCCGCGATATGTTCAGGAGATACAGTTCGCCATTGGGGTCGTGGCATTTCAGGGTGGCCGAGAAGTTGTCGGCATCGGTCGTGTGGACCGGGTCGCCCCCGTGGGCCGTGTTGTTGGCGGTGTTGGCGAGCACGGCGGCGATGCCGTCATTGTACCCGGCAATCGTCCTGTAACTCTCCGAGGCCCTGCCGATTGTTTTTGCATCGCTGTCCTGGTACATGAACCTGGCAGTGTAGTTCTCCTTGGTCTTCTGTACGGGCGGGTGGTTGGCGCCCGAGCTCATATACGATACGCATCCAAACGGGTTCGTCTGGATGACGGACTGGACAATCGCGTTGAACGCGTTGACGTCCGCAATCGGTGCCGCAAGCTTGCGGACCGCACTCTTCACATTGGTGTTCTGGGTGAAGTCAGCCATGTTTCATTCCTCCTTTTTCGTTCTTTGTCGCGGGGCGCCCTTTGACATAAGAGCATGGGGTGGCTGGGAACATCTTCTCGCTTGTGGGGTTGAAAACGGGGGTCTTTAATGCACTATTTTTGAAATCTGACAAGACCGGTGCTGCGGATTTGATTCCGCGCGAAGAGAAAAAAGATCAGGGGGCCGGGGGTTCCGGCAGGTCCCATGCGGGGATGAGACCTCCTGGCAGGACATCGTAATATTTCCAGCCGGACCCCTGGGAGTACGCAAGCAGGATCTTCCGGAACTGGGCATCGGTTCCCATGACCCTGAGGTTCTGGATCTTTGTCCCGTACTGCCGGGTCAGGCCTGCAGCGTCCAGGACCGGCACCCGCGAGCTGATGACCTGCACGAGCAGGACCCGGTCCCTGCGGATCGCCACGATGTCGACCGGGATGCCGGAGCAGATGATCCGGGCGGCCTGGTACTTCCAGTCCCCGAGGAGATTCATGGCCCGGTACACGATCCCGCTCGATCTCAGGTAGGTGCTGATGGTCTCTTCGGGATCGCTGGCCTGGCACCCCCCGGTACCGGGGGGTGTTGTCCCGTCCGTGCACGGGGCGATACCCGTCCGGGTGCTGATGCTCCCGGCGTTCACCTTCCTGTGTTCAACAACGGTTCCCTGAACGGGAATGCTCTTCCCGCTCCTTTCCCGGGCTGCAGGAACTGCCCCCCTGGAGTTTCTTTGCGTCTTGCTAATTTCTGCCATATTTTCATAACTTCAACTCTCCGATAACGGGACTTTCTGCAGGAGCGTCCGCTCGCCATGTCAGAATGCCCAAGCCTTCCGGGGCCATGCATACGGGTTCCTGCCCAAAATTGCCGGGCAGGTCTTCGTACCGTCACGCCGGTGGCCGGGAATAAAGCCGGTTTGCAGCCGTTTCTGTAGTCACATCCCAAAGTTTCCGTTCCGGGATGGTCTGTGCTTCGATGCATACCCACAACGGTTCACCGGGTGTTGCATTGTATCCGGTGAGGCATTGTGATTATTGAGAAATTATCATATTTTTATTTAAATATATAAGATGGAATGGGTTAGATGAATGGGGTAGGGGTTGGGCTGGGATGATAGAACTCTTCCCCGATAACTACCGGAAAAATTCCAGAAATATAATTCAATATCTTTAACGGGCATTACGGCAACCCTTGATCAATGGCAGCCCCCGATACCATCCAGCCCCTTGTTGAGAAGTATACATTCCATCGTGATGCTTACATTCGCGGGCAGATGCTCGACCTCAACAAGCGGTTGCAGGACACCTCACTCGATCACGAGAAGACGTTGCTTTCCCGGCAGGTTGAGGCAACGGATACGATGATCGAGAATTGGCGCATAAGTTGTAAGGGCTGATAACAGAGGGGATTGCGATGTTGAGGGGGTAAAACACAATGATGAAATTCATTGCAGGGAAAAGTGGGTTAGCAATTGTCTGTATTCTTATCATTTTGGTGTCGATAATTGCCTCAATTTACTTTCGCTTAATTTTTGATTCTGGAATTCTCACTGTTGGTGTAACTGCCGTTCTTGTAGCGATTACTGCATGGTATGCGGTAAGTACTGAGAAAAACGTAAAAATTATCGAAAGAGGTTCACAAGGGAAATATATCGCAGAAATCTCACGATCCATTTTTTCGCCAATGCTGAAGGATCTAAAAAAAGCGCGAGTGAATTTAGAACGTGGATCATTCTTAGTTGGAATAAGATCTGAACCAACATTAGAGGGAATTAACCCGTTGGATTTCTATTTGAAAGGAAATATTTTTATTTGTTCAAAACATGCCGAGAACGCACAAATGTCAATGAATCGCGGCGTTGAGAGACCCGCCACATCGCTACTAAAAAACAAAGACAACATATTGAAAAAGCATTATTCCGATATTGAAACATTAACCAAAAAATATAGTGATTCATGTTCGGAATTAAAAGAATCAATTCAACAAATGTCGACACATCTTCCCCGTATATGGGATGATTTTAAAACGACCTGCGTTTCCTTGGATACATTCGACCTTAAAGACTATTTTGAGGGAGAAAGTACCGAAAATTCACACGAATCAAACTACTGTCTGATATTCCGCACCCTAATCTTAAATAAGGAATTTATTGGCAATCCCATGAACAACTATTGCATATCATTAGACGATATCGAGTCTCAAAAAGAAAATTTTCTAAATAGTCCTCGTAAAGATAGACGGCAATTTTATGATCTGGCTGAATTTATTGTTAAAAATAAAGTGGAATTAAATCAATGGCTTTCTGAATCTAATATTAAAAATGATATTATACTTTTTCAAAAAATGAGAATGAATTTGATAAAAACTATCGATGGACTCTCTGAAAAAATCGAAGAACTACTTCTTGATTGGAAAATCGAATACTACCTTACAGAAGATGAAATGCACCTAAACGAGGAATACTGGGGCAATTCACGTTCTATGTAAATTCGCGAACAACCCCAGTAGATCGAGAGGAAATAGGGAGTATAACGAAAAGGAATGGCAAATATGTACGAGATCATTTCTTTAGTTTTAAGCGTCCTCGGTATTTTATCCATTATTGTGTATTTAATTCACTGGAAATTTTATTCGCCACATCTTTTATTCCGAGTGGGTGGTGAACAAATGGGTGAACCCATCAGAGTGAACTCTGTTGGAAAAGTATTATTTGCAACGTTTACGAGATCGGCAAAAAATATCCGAGTTATTGGATTATGGATCCGTTTTCACCCAGATGAGGTGGATTTATTTAAGACGCTTGGTGTCAAGAATGAGATGACTATAGACGAACAATTTCCCATGTCCATTGCATTTGAGGGAGAAAAAGAAGTGAGAATAGGCACCCTCCAAGGTAATTACTTCAATTATCAGGCAAAGAGCAACGAATTTACAGTGAAATTCGAAAGTCACTCAGAAATGAATCCTATTGAATTACCCTTTTTGCTTGATATGTTCCCCCCTCGGAGAGTTAGATCCACAAGAATCGTCACCTTTAAAATAGAGAATGATATTGTTATAGACCTCAAAACTCACGGATTAACTCTCTTGCCCGGAGAGGCAGTGCAAACGAAAGGAGTGCAAGCCCAAGAAGCGATTTGGGCTGTTAGCGATAAAGAGGGTGGGGAGATTGAGGTTATGGAATTACTAGAGGAGGGTAGATGATGAGTGTCCAAACCCAATTCTTGATATCAATTTTTTTGATGATTGAGAAAATTGATGAAAGATTCAAAGTCAAGAAATACTTGACAACTACATTTGATAACTGGTAAACTGCTCTACTGGTTGAAGAGAGAAGAAACCAACGGTGGGGATGGAGAGAAATTTAACCGAATTCCATTTTTCTGATCTGCTTGCACCTGCAAGTATTTTCATGCAATGAGGGTCCACCCCCCCATCCCAAATCCAACGCATGGGGGGGGTTCCCCCATTTTAAAAAACAAAGAGGGGGGAGGTCCCCGGGAGACCCCCCTCCTCAAAACTGGTAATGCACACGTATTGCACACCCGAATGAGTGCCTGATTTTGCCGGCTTCCGCCGGTGGGGATTCTGGAAGGGCTACCCGATTCTGATCAGGGGGGGTCCGTCTGGCCTGAGGGGGTGGGGGGGTCTCCCGCATACCCCCCCCGTACCTGGTGAGGGGGGTTGGGCCGGTTTTGAAACCAACGGGAGGGGGGGTTGGCCGGGGACCCCCCCGTTTTTTTCGTGCCGGACTCGCGGTTTTGGGCAGGGGAATGTATGTCGCACCCGGCAAGCCCCTTGGAAAATGAGAACGGGGGATATGATCTCAAAAACTATACCCTTAAGAGGAGGCACGGAGTACCTGTCATTCAGGTGTATCCATGACGGGAAAAGCCAAAACCCCTTCAAAAAAGCCATCTGAACCGGAATCCCCCTGCGGGAGCAATTGCCCGGATTTTGCAGAAAAGATCTGTCCCGGCGAGGACAGCGGGTGTGCCATCTACTGGCGGTTTACCCAGGGCCTTACGTAATAAAACAGGACCCGCCTCCATCTCATTTTAGGAAAGACCGGGGGCCGGGCGTTTCTGGTGAATACCTGTTTTACTGGAATGCGAGCCAGAGGAAGTATATCCCGATGATCACGATGATCACCCCGATGATCTTGTCGAAAGCCTCGCCGCTGATCCGGGCTTTGTCCTTGATGGTCTTTCCCAGTGCGCCGCCAAGGGAGCTGATTACGATCAGGGGAATGGCAAGCCCGACTGCATAGACAAGCATGGTGAACAATCCCTGGACTGCCGTCTGGTACAGGGCGATGTAGGTCAGGACGATGAGCAGCATCGGGGCTCCCCGTCCTACGGTGATTGCGCCAAACGAGAGCCCCAGCAGGAATGCACCCGTTACCGTGTAGGACATGGGTACCTTAAAAAAATTAAAAATGCTCTTTATCGGCGGCTTGTACACCTGGAGGAGCTGGAGCCCCATGAGGATCATCAGCACGCCGCCGATTCCCCACGCGATCGCGCTGTTGAGGAAGAGCAGGTAGTGGCCGATGAAGCCGGCAAGAAGGCCGAGCGGCAGGAGCACGAGGACGGTCCCGGCGCAGAACGAGATGGTCAGCCGGAGGATATTTGCAAGCGAGAGCTGCGTCTTCCCGCTCGTAAGGTAGCCGATGAGTCCCAGGCAGAGCACGCTGTTGCACGGACAGATGCCGGCAATAAGGCCGAATACAAAGATCCCGAGGATCGTGGGGTCGAGCGCGGCCATCATGGTAACAATTCGCTTTTCGGGAAAAAAGGATTTGGAAATATACCCGGGGATGGATCCGCCGGCATCGGAAAAATGACGGCCCGGAGACCTGTATCTCAACATCTAAATAATAATCCGCTCACATCCCTCTCCATGGCAAACATTGCGTACTTCGAGATACCGGCCGACAATGTTGACCGGGCAAAGCATTTCTACAAGAACCTCCTCGGGTGGAAGATCGAACCTTCCCAGGGCGCGTCCATGGACCGGGAGAAACTGGCATCGATAGAGTACCAGGATATCATCACCGGCGAAACCCGGGAAGGCACGATGAACATGGGCGGAATGTACAAGCGGCAGATGAACGAACTCATCAAAAGCTACGTGATGGTCGACGATCTTGACAAGGTCCTGGCGAACGTGACCAAGCTGGGCGGCAAAATCGTGATGCCAAAGGAAGATATCAAAGGCGTAGGGCAGGTGGCCATCATCCAGGATACCGAAGGAAACGGCATTGGTCTCTGGAAGCCGAGGATGCCCTAGATCCCGCCGTGAAAAACGACCCGGTGTACAATCACCGGCAGACCGATAAACGGGATGATGTGCCGTGTGGGCAGAGACACCCCGGGCACTCTGTGATGGGATACGTTATTGGTCAGGTGCCCGATGTGCCGGGCCGGTACCTTTCATGAGCCTGCGGGCCGCGGCAACGGCCTCCTCGGCACCCTGTGCGCCGGCATCCGCCCCGATCCGCTGCCAGAGGTCGGGGACGAGCAGGAACGGGTATCCCCCGACGATGATCCTGGTCTTCGCGGTTGCCGGGTCGGCCCGGAGCGAGCGGATGAGGTAGTGAAGTTCGGGAAGGCGGGAAGGCATGGTAACCGAGAGGGCGAGGATGCCGGCCTTCTCTTCCCTGACTGCGCCGGCTATGTACGGGGGCGGCGTGTTTGCCCCGATATAGTGGACATCCCATCCGTCCATCCTGAAAAAGTCCGCAACCATGCGGATCCCGATCTCGTGGAGTTCTTCCCCGACACAGGCGGCGACCACGGTCCGGTTCTTTCGGCCTGACTTTTCAGGATCGGTAATCCGGTCCTGGAGCCGTCCCATGAGCCGGAGGATTGCTGCCGAGATGTAGTGTTCCCGGTCAACGCTTACCTTGTTCACCTGCCAGAGCCTGCCCGTCTCCACGAGCGCCGGCTGGAAGATGGTGCGGTAGACCTCGCTGACCTGCCGGCCTGCCTTCAGTTCACCGTCAACAATCTCTTCAGCCTGATGTTTATTCCCGGCGAGGAGAGCATCGAGGAATGCCCGGGCGGCCGGTGAGAGGGGCGTTTCTGCCGTTGCGGGCAGGGCGGGTTTCCCGTGCCCGGCTTTCAGGGCAGCAAGCGTTTCCCGGATGAACCGTGCAGCGCTATCGCGATGGTCGGGGTGCAGTTCTTCGGCAAGGACCGGGGCAAGCGTTTTGAGGCACGATGCCGTGAACCCCTCCGGGAACCGGCGGGCAGACTGGCGTTCCTGTGCCCTGAGGCTGTAATCGATGAGAAAGGCCGGGCTGCCGGCGGCAAGCGATTCCTGGAGGTTTGCGATGAGGTCCATGAATTCTGCCCGGATCTCTTTTTTCCGGTTAGGGCTCAGATCGCGCCAGACCACGGCGTGCGCTGTGCTGTACCGGTCCAGCGCTTTTCCGCTCAGTCCGTCCCGGTCAAGCCCGACCGGCTGGTATACAGGGGATCCTTTCGTGTCCATCAGGTCTTCTGCCTCCGGTTGTTAAGAGAGAGAATTCAACTGAAGGGATATCAGGCTTTGCCTGTTACTTCGCAACAATCGAGCGCATCAGCATCATCACGCCGGGTTTTGCCGGTTTTTTCGGTGCTGGCATCCCGAATCCCCCCATCCCCGGCATCGGCGCTTCGAACATCTCTGTGTTCAGCCGTTCGTTCAGCTCGTCGAAGATCCGCTTGTAGGCAGTGCAGTGGGGATCAACCCCGTCGAGCGATCCCCCCGAGGGGGCGATCGCATTGTAGGGGCAGCCGCCCCGGCAGTACCGGATATGCGAACAGTCCCTGCAGGCCGTGTTAACATATTCCGCGAACGCCGTCATGCGCCGGCCCGGCTCCGATCCCATCAGCTGTTCCATCGTCGGCCTGTCCCGCACGTGTCCCATCACCCATTCGGGCATTCCCACGAAGCGGTAGCAGGGATAGATGCACCCGTCGGGCCCCACGGCAAACGTGCTTCCCATGCAGTCCACGAACGTACAGACCGATCCCCGGCGGGTGAAGACGCACCGGCAGAGGTCGTTGATGTTCATCACTTCCACATTCCCGATATTATCGAGCGCCTTGTCGAGCAGGAAGACGAGGAGCTCCCCGTATTCCGCCGGTTCGAGCGCCCATTCCTTCGGGTTTTCGGACCGGAGCGACGGCAGGGCCGGGTGGAGTTTCAGGACAAACCCCTTCTCCTTGAAAAACGCGAAGATCTCTTCCTTGTGCTTCACCGACTTGTTGGTGAACGTGCAGATGAACCGGACCGAGAGACCGGCAGCCTTTGCGATCTCGTACCCTTTCATAGTCTGCTCATAGTACCCGTCTCCCCGCTGCGAATCGGTAATTTCCTCGGGACCGTCAATGGAGGAGCCGATCGGGACCTGGTATTCTGCAAGCACTTCGGCAATCTCAGGAGTCATCCGCCAGAGATTGGTCTGCATGGCAAACTCCGGCGTGAGATCCGCAAGCTCCCCGGCGAGCAGCGGGAGCGCCTGCCGGTAAAAGTCCGCGCCGGCGAGCAGCGGCTCGCCCCCGTGGAAGGTGAACGTCACCCGGTCCTTCCGGAAATCCCTGAGCCATTCAACGATATCCCTGACGGTATCGATGGTCATGATCGGCGATCCCTCTTCCGAGCTCCAGCAGTACTTGCACCGGCCGGGGCATCCCAGCGTCGGGATGATCATGATGTGGAAGGGGTTTTTCATACTTCTCCTGTTTCTCCTGTCAGGGTATGAGGATTACGAAACAGTAAGAATACCCGGGGCTGTTAAAACCGGTCCCGTTTTTTATGGATTATAAAAAAGAAAAAAATTTTGGTGGGGATTCGTGCTTACCTTGCGGGGATGATGAGCGAGCGCTCGCCGGCGGGCATGAACTCGCGGATCGCACCGCGTGCAAACTCGCGCCTGGGTTCGGAGAAGTCGAACTTGAGCGAGGGGTCTGCGAAACAGATCTTGATCAGCGGGGACAGAACCCATGCGTCCTGGCGTCCATAGTGGGCGGCGGATGCAATGGCTGCGTATTCTCCCTGGTGCCCGACGTTCATTGCGTAGTTCGGGTAGTTGGGTCCACGGAGTTCGCCGATACAACCTTCGTCGGGTCTGATCGACATTGAGTTCGCGGAACCGCACTGGTCCTGCAGGTCGTAGCCGAAGAAGCCGAGACGTGACCAGCCTTCCTTGTGGGCGAGCATGGACATGTACCAGCCGTTCAGGCCAGCGTTCGAGTTTGCAGTTGCAAGTGAACAGGAGATACCTGATGCTGCTGCAAGGACGGATGCACGCTGGGAACCGCCGAAGTGGCTCTCGAGGGTGGTGGGGTACTGTTCGTACTGTTCCATACCGTAGAGGGTAACCTCGGTTGCGATGTCGTTGACGACTTCCTGGGTCTTCTTTGCCTGGCCGATGCCACCGTGCTTTGCCTTGACGTAGTCAAGACCATAGTAGCAGTAGTCATCGAGGATGTTGTCGGTGTATGCAGCGGTTGCATACTGGGTGAATCCGACACCACCGGACATGTAAGATCCGAGCCAGATCTGGTCGAAGAGCATTGCACCTGCACCGACGACTTCAAGGGTTGCCTTGACGGGGTCGTTGGGGTACTTGCGGTCGGCCTGGATCATGTCACCGAAGTGACCGAACTTGATGCCACCTGGCTCGTTCGGGCCACGTGCACGGCGTGCGGGCAGGATGTCTGCCATCTGGATGACACCGGCGTGCTTTGCTGCGAATGCGAGGTCAGCGACTGCTGCTTCGCCTGCGCACATGTGGTAGGCACCGATGAAGGACATACCGATCTGCATTGCAGACCACCGGGAGGTGGTTCCACCGTCGCAGGTCCTGCTGACGGTTGTCGGGATGTGGACTGCCTGGAACATCGACTTGCCGACAGCTGCCTTCAGGGCTGCTGCGGACTTTGCCGGGAAGAGCTTGTCGAGGTTTAAGAGGAACTGGGGCTCGATGTCGTCTGCGACTTCATCGTCACCGGTAAAGATCTTGACGTAACAGTCGTCAACGAGTGACGGGTGGGTCTCGACCATGTGTTCCTGAACAACTGCGCCGCCGGGCATTGCGTGGTTGAGCACGTGGAGGTACTCGTTGATGGTTTCAGGAGTAACTTCCTTGCCGAGCCGCTTCTGGAGGGTGTTGTGGGCGAGGTCAAGACCTACGATGATGGTCCTGCGGATGTCGTCCCACATCTGCTGCATTGCAGCGTTGTTGACGAAGTGGAGGTCGTCGCCTTCTACAAAGACACCGGTGCCGCTGACCTCGTAGGTCATCAGCTGGCGCTGGCCGAGCGGGATACCGCCGAGGTGGCAGCGCTTGGGGTCGTAGCCGATGATACCGCGGTCCATCTCGACTTTCTTGCCGGCCTTCATGAATTCGACTTTGCGGGGGGACTGCTCAAGACCTTCGCGTCCGAAGACGGTTGAGGTTGCCTGGGGGTCCTCTGCAAACTTCTCCTTCATTGCCTTGAGGAAGAGCTTCTGGGTTCTCTCGATTTTTGCTGCTTTTGCCATAATTATGCCTCCTTGGGCATGAAGCCGTATTTCACACGGAGCGAGTGGATGCGCTGGATGTATTCAATTGCTTCTGCATCGTCGCGGTAGGCAGTTCCCACGAGTGAGTGGTAGATCGTGGTGTTTGCCTTGAGCCACTTGTTGTCCATGGGTTTGCCGACCTTGACTTCTGAGTCGAGGGGCTCACCGATCTGGTTCTTGACGTACTTGACAACGCCTGCCTTCTTGTCGAGGACACAGCGCTGGAGCATGTCGAACATCATGCCGTTCTCGTCCAGACGGAGGGAGTGGCCGTGCACGGTTGCACCACGGATACCGCAGAGTGCGGGGTCGAAGAGCTCGGTGTTGACGAGGTCCTTTGCGTACTTCTCAAGGTCTCTCTCACGGCACTCGATGATCTGACGGCCGGACAGGGTACCTGGGTCAATGCCGCGGAAGCGGTATGCCTCGAGGTAGGACCTGAGGTAGGGCTGGCAGGGTGCGTTGTACATGGAGTCAGCGAACTGGATGTAGCGGACGCGGTCGCCGGCCTTTGCGCCGTCGGTCGGGGTGACCAGCTTGCGGACCGGGCAGGCGGGTTCCTGCTGCTCAGCGAGCGGGGGGTGTGCACTCTTGTAGGCTGAGCCGGGTGCACGGTGTCCCATAATCAGGACAATGTCCTTGTCGGTGATGTCCCGAAGCTTCGAGAGCTTGTGTGCCGGGTCCATCTGCTTGCGCCGGTTCTCGGCGACAATGCTCTGGCCTGCACAATACTGGGGTTTGTATGCCATTTTTTTATCACTCCAATGATTCTTTCTTTTTCAAGAGTTTCATTACTGACGAAATGACTTCTGCCATCTTCTCGCGGGTGGGGGTCTGACCCCGGGTGACACCGCTCACAATGGACATGACCGTACCTTTGGTACGGATCTTGTCCTGCGGCGGCATCACAACCGATGTCTTCACTCCCTCTTTGGCGAAATCCTCGTAATCCACCGGGGACTGGGAAACCACGATTGCCTTCACATCACAAGCCTGAAGGATAAAACGGACCTTGTGCACAACATGGGAACGTACGTTCCCGTGGTGGAGGATGGCAACCTTGTGTTTCTCAATCTGCACGATCTCCTTCGGAGTAAGCCCAAAATAAGCGCCGAGGACGGATCCACCGATCTTCGGTGCATCCGGCGGTACGCCACTTCCGGCATTCAGCACCAGCGTACTGATGCTGTATTCCACGCCCTGTTGCCTCAGACCTGAGGTGATATCGCACACCGGCTTTGTCACGTGGCGGCGTCCGGGAGACATCCCGACCACTATGACATCCGGGTACCGGCACTCGGAGATGGTGCCCCTCTGGGCAATACCGCCTCCTTTACCCATGCCCATCGCCTCGCGGCAGTCAACAACCTGGGTTACTCGTCCAATCGGCATGATTATTTTATTCCCTGAAGAATTATCGGCTTGGACTTACTGCTTGGATCGACAAGTCCGAGCATATCTTTGTCCGCATTCGGGCCGTACTTGCAATAATCCACAAGAGACGGTTCGGTCTTCATGAACCTGCCTTCCTTGATACGGAAGGAAAAATCCGTGAATACCGGTTCGACTGCGGCTTGCAGTGCGGGAATGACGTCGCGGTTTTCAATCTCGAGAAGGACAGTGCCTACGTGAACCTGCAGTTCCAGTTCCTGGTCGCCGACACGGATCTTCTTCCTCATTGGGTGAGGATTTGCAAGTCCTTTTGCCGGCCCGTAGGGAACCGTTGCGGGGAGGCGGGGCCCGTTGAGGACCATCCGTCTTACACCTGCAACGCTGACTACCTTGTTCAGCAGGCGCTCCGTAGTCTCGGGATTCATCAGACGCTCTGAATCAATCCTGCACTGGGGGAACGTGGCTTCTGTCATTCGTATCCTTGACGGGTTTAGATACCCTTTGCAATTGCCTGCATCGGCTTCTTGAATGCGTCAAGCTGACCGAAGGTGTCCTGGTAGATCTTCGACGTGTGTTCTGGGCCGAACATCTGGGTTCCTGCGTCGAGTGCACAGGCTGCAACGATACAGGGGATACCTACACCGGCTGCATGCCTGGTCACGACGTGGTTACCGTTGAAGACACCGGGGCCGCCGCCACCGTAGATCGAGTGGCTGAAGAACGAGAACCCGACTGCGACACCCATTGCACGACCGAAGTCGGAGCCTGGGAGGCCGGTCTCGTGCTCGAGCAGGTCGTTGAAGTAGAGCAGGGTTGCTGAGACTGCCTGGGCGAAACGTCCGGCACCGCAGTTGACCATGGTTGCTGCAAGGGTACCTGCGGATGCGTAGGCATTCCAGAGCATGGGGTCTTTTGCTTCGTAGAAGATGAAGCCGCTCTTGCCCTTCTTGCCTGCCTTGATGACCTTGTCCTCAATGGCACGCTCGACGAGGCTCTGCACGACAGTACCGATGGTACCGGTCTTGCCGTTCTTCTTGACGAGGTCGCAGACGATGTTGTTTGCGTTGAGTCCCTGGTATGCGTAGAGAAGGAGCTGGGCGCGCTCGAACGGGCCGACTGCGTTACCCATCTCGAACTGTCCTGCCTGCTCGAAGGTTGCTGCAAGTGCTGCACCCTGGACTGCATTCCGGTGGGTCATCATGACCGCGTGGTTTGCCGGAACGTTACGGAGTGCGTAGCCGAGACCTTCGTTGTTCTGGGGGATGGACAGGATCGAGACGACGTTGCCGCCCTGCATGTCCATTGTCTGCGGGTAGGTACCCCAGACTGCTGCCTTGACGTAGGAACCGTCGAACATGCCAACCTTGTACTGGTCGATGACCGCGTAGGTGGTTGCTGCTGCGACAACGGTGGATGCAACATCGTAGGTTGCTGCTGCATCGATACGTGCAGACGGGCACTCAACGAGGAGCATCTTGCCGCCACCGATCTTGGTGATCTTGGTGTTGTCGCCTGCCTCGACCTGGACCATGTCCTTGATCTTGGCTGAGATTGCGTCCGAGTCCTTGACACAGCTGCAGTTCATGCTGCGGCCGAGAATCTGGTTGGACTTTCCGCCGACCTTTCCGGTCTTGAGTGCGTCCTCAATACCTGCAAGGTTGACTGCTACGGTTCTCTTGGTGAGGTCGATGACCTGAAGTGCACCCTTGTTGGTCAGGGGGCTGATCTTGTCAAGAGTAACGTTGCTCTTTAAGAGCTTACCCTCATCGTCGTAGAGGTCGATTGTTTCTTTATATTTTGCCATTTGAATTCCTCCAAATTGTTCTTTAACCGCTATACAATACAGTCACTGAACGAGAGAGTGCCCTGTACAGGACACTGAAATGAATGAAAGTCGCTATTGCACGTCCCCTAAGATGGGACATTGAATAATTCCCAATTTCGCCATATAAGTATTCCTATTTTATCTCGGAAGACGAATATATATTAATACAAAAATAATTATAAAAAAAGGAGCAATGTTCAAATATTACATAATTTCAGGGTTTCATTTTTTTACGCAGTATTATTACTGCAATAGAAAGTAGAACTGATTGTTATTATAGCATGGGGAAATTGATATTTTCAGGTGCGCTCTGTATAAAAAAGATGGGGTCGGGGATATTCATTTCCCTGCACCGGAACCGATCTGCTGTGTGCGTGTTCCCTTTTTGGACCCGGCAGGAAATCCAGCTCCTGGTATTTTTGTCACGGGAGATTCTCCCGTTTTCCATGAATACCGGTGTCGGAATTTCTTGTGTGAAATCGGTTCTGGCCGCTGATCTAAAAAGGGACGGGGAGTAGCATTGACTCCCTCATCAGCCGGTTATTTCTTGGACTCCGTCAGGGGGCTTGGACCGAGTTCTCGGATGGTTGAGACCACATCGGTGATAACCGCTCCCCATTTTGCACCTTCGGATGCCGAGACAAAGGTCATCCTGAAGCGGCGGTCGTCGAGGCCGATGCTCTTCATTAAGCGCTTGACCATGAACATCCGCTTTGCTGCCTTGTAGTTCCCTTCGAGGTAGTGGCAGTCACCGAAGTGGCAGCCGGAGACGAGAACGCCGTCGGCGCCGTCGGCGAATGCCTTCAGGACGAAGAGTGCGTCGATACGTCCCGTGCACATGACACGGACAATCCGGACATCCGGGGGGTACTGGATACGGCCGCCGCCGGCAAGGTCAGCACCGGCATAGGAACACCAGTTGCAGACGATACCCTGGATCTTGGGCTGCCAGATGCCGGGGCCTCTCTCGGGAATTGCGAAATTTCCTGGTGCAGACATTACTGCTCACCTCCGAGGAGGAATGCATCGATCTGAGCAACGATCTGGGGGGTTGTGAAGTGGTTCATCCAGATTGCACCGCCGGGGCAGAAGCCACCGCAGGTACCGCAGCCTTTACACTTGGCTTCCGTGACCTGCATGACGGTCCTTCCGTCCTTCTCAACGAGCGCGAGGGCACTGTAGGGACAGAGGTTGACGCACATGCCGCAGCCTGCACACTTCTCCTCGATACAGGTAGCGAAGTAGGGCTCAAGCTCGACTTCTCCCATGTGGATCGGGATGCTGGCTGCTGATGCTGCACCTTCTGCTGATGCTACCGTGTCAGGGATATCCTTGGGTCCCTGGCAGACACCGGCAAGGAACACACCGGCTGTGGTGGTTCCGCACGGGTTCAGCTTCGGGTGGGCTTCAAGGAGCCATCCGTCCATTGAGCAGGAGACACCGAAGAGCTTCCGGGTCCGGTTGGTGTCTGCTGCAGGCTGGATTGCTGCTGCGAGCACCACGAGGTCGACTTCCACATCGACCGGGCGGTCGAGGAGGGTGTCGTCGGTCATGACATGGAGGTTCTTGGTCTTCTTGTCCTCGATGATGTTTGCGACACGGCCGCGGATGAACTTGGCACCTTCGTCCTGGATACGGTAGTAGAACTCTTCGTACATCTTACCGAAGGACCGGATATCCATGTAGAAGATGTAGGGGATGCATCCGGGGATCTTCTCTATGATCTGGTGGGCGTGTTTCAGCGAGTACATGCAGCAGAACCGGCTGCAGTATGGCTTGCCGGTGCCGGTGTTGTCACGGGACCCTGCACAGAGCACGAATGCGACTCTCTTGGGGGTCTCGCCATCGCTCGGGCGAACCAGGTGGCCGCCGGTTGGGCCGGATGCACAGATCAGCCGTTCAAACTCAAGGCTTGAGATAACGTTCTCGTACCGCTTGTATCCCCATTCCTCTTTCTTCTCGATGGGGAAGATGTCGTACCCGGTTGCGAGGATGACCGTTCCGACCTTGACCTTGATGAACTCGTCCTTCATCTCGAGGTCGATTGCCCGCTTCTCGGGACCGCAGGCGGTCACGCAGATGCCGCACTTGACACAGGAGTTGAAGTCGATGGTGTAGATGAGGGGAACGACCTGCGGGTGGTTGACGTAGATGGCCTTCCTCGGTTTCATGCCGATTTCGAACTCGTTGGGCTTGACAACCGGGCAGGCGGTCTCACAGTCACCGCAGCCATTGCAGCCGCCGCCGACAATACCTTTGGCTTCGGCTTCCTTGGGGGTCATTACACCGCGGGCTTTCTTGCGGATGGTGACATCGAAGTTACCGATGTAGCCTTCGACTTCATGAACCTCGGACCAGGTCATGAGATCGATATTCGGGCTCCTTCCGACATCCACCATTTTGGGTGTAAGGATACACTGCGAACAGTCGAGGGTCGGGAAGGTCTTGTCGAGCTGGGACATGCGTCCGCCGATGCTCATGTCTTTTTCTATCAAGTAGGTCTTGATCCCTGCAGCTGCAAGGTCAAGGGCTGCCTGCATACCTGCAACACCGGCGCCGACGACCATCGCGGTCTTCTCAACCGGCACTGACTTCGGGAAGAGATCTTCGAGGAGTGTCGCCTTTGCAACGGCAATCTTGATGGCATCTATTGCCTTGTCAGTTGATCCAACGCGGTCGTGCATGTGCACCCACGAGTTCTGGTCACGGATGTTTGCCATCTCGAACCGGAACGGGTTCAGGCCGCCATCCTTGGTGGCCGTCCTGAAGGTTGGCTCGTGGAGACGCGGGGTACAGGCGGCGACGACGACACCTGTCAGCTTGTGTTCCTTGATCGCCTTGTGAATGACGGTCTGCCCGGGCATCGAGCACATGTACTTGTAGTTGTCAACAAAGGCTACATTCGGGATGGACTTTGAGGCGTTCTGCACGGCATCGATATCCATTGAACCGGCGATGTTTGTACCGCAGTGGCAGATGAACACGCCGATACGTGCATCCTGCTTGGTGGTTGTGCCGGCTGCTGCAGGTGCCTGCTTCTTGACTTCCTGTTTCACGGGAGCTACCTTCTTGGTGTCCTCTTTCTTGGACGGGGCTTTCTTGGTGGTTGCTTTCTTTTCTGCCATGGTTACCACCTCACAGCACCTTCTGCAGGAACGATTCGCAGCTGATACCATGGAGGTCCAGCCCGAGGTCCTGCGGGCTCATTCCCTGTGCGAGACCGAGGAGTTCAGCGAAGTGAAGAACCGGCAGGTTGTAGGTTACGCCGAATTTCTCCTGGATTTCAATCTGGCCGCGGTCGAACTGGAGCTGACAGAACGGGCAGATATCGGTGAGCGCATCCACCTTCTCTTCTTTTAAGTTGATCAGCTTCTCGTTGGTGATGTCGAGCGCATGGACGATATCATAACCACGGACACCGCCTCCTGCGCCGCAGCACTGCATCTTGTTGCGGTACTCGACAGGAGTTGCACCAAGGGCTGCAACGAGTTCTTCCATCCAGACCGGGTGCTCGGTGTTGAGCATGACTTCTTTCTCAAACTCGCGGTCCTTGTGGGGCTTGACCAGGTGGCAGCCGTAGTGGACAGCAATGCGTGCGCCGGTCAGCGGGTTCGTTACGCTGTCGCGGACTTTGTCGACACCGATGAACCTGTCGTTGTACAGGAGTTCGGCAGTGTGGTACACGTTGATGGTACCCTTGTATTCCATGTCGACTTCTTTTAAGACTTCGTTGACGTCGTCCCGGAGATCCTTGTTGTGCTTGAGCTTGTGGTTGACTTCCCAGATCGACTTGTAACAGCCGTTGCAGACAAGGGCGATGTCCATCTTCATCTGCTCGGCGAGAACGAGGTTCCGTGCTGCCATTGCATAGAAGACTTTGAGGTCGATCGAGCCGAACGCACCGGGTGCGGGGCAGCAGCTTGCTCCCTTCAGGGGAACGAGTTCAACGCCGAGTTTCTTCATCGCCTTGATGGAGGCGGATTCGACACCGGGGTACCGGTTCGGGGCAATGCATCCGAGATAGAATGCGAACTTGTGGTTTGCGCCTGCTTCAGACATGGTTTAGCCCTCCCTTTCTTTGACGATCCGGTCGGCTTCGGCCTTGAGCTTATAGTGGTCGATGATCTTCCGGATGCCGGGCATGTATTCGGTATACATGTGGGTGGTTGGCGGGTCGCGGGTCAGGCCGAGTTTCTCCCGGGCTGCGCGGTTTACGTCGTTATTGGGCACACCGTGTCCTGATGAGTAAATCGCCTGGACGGTCTTTAAGAAGTTGACCGGGACGATGTCGCGCTTGAACGCGAGGTTTCTCATGGACATGATGACATCGGTCGGGATGATGTCCCTCGGGCAGCGGTCCGAACAGCTGTAACAGGTGGTGCAGAGCCAGAGATCCGGGTCGGTGAGTGCTTCGTTCTCGAGCCCGAGAACTGCTCTTCTCATGAACTTGCGGATGCGGTAGGTGCTGCGGGGTGCAGACGGGCAGGAGCCGGTGCAGGTACCGCACTGGTAGCACATGTGGGCGATGGTGCGGGAGATGGCCTTCACGTTCTTGGTGAATTCAGGGTTTGAATCCTCGCGGAAGTATCTCTGGTCGTGGAGTTTCTTCTCCAGCGCTTCGGGGTATCCTTTTGTTCGTGCCATACTGCTCACGCCTTCTCCATCATCTTAATCGTGACCTGACCGGAGATCTCCTCTTTCACCTTGGATGTTCTCCTGGTGCAGAGTTTCTCACTGATCTTCTTGAACAGGTCGGTCTCTTTGCCCTTCATACGGATACCGGTCCTGTTCAGGACGATGATATCCTCACCGGGGCAGGCATTGACACAGGCACCGCAGAGGATACAGTAATCCTTGTTGACGGCAATCTTCGCCTCGATGCTGTCGCGTTTCATGTCCGCGGCAGGGATCGGGCTTGGCAGGTAGATCGCGTTTGCCGGGCAGATCTCGGCACAGGTCGAGCATCCTCCGGGGCATTTCTCTGCATGGAACTCGATGTCGCCTTCAAAAATCTTCTCGACTGTGATTGCCTCGGTCGGGCAGTTCTTGGAACACCACGTGCAGGTGCAGCAGTTGTCCTTGACAATGCTGACTTTCCCGTCGATCTTGTCGGAAATTATCTCGCGTTCGACGGTGATGCACTCTTCTGGGCAGGCCTCTACGCACACCTTGCAGGCGTCGCACTTGGTCTCGTCCCAGATAACGTCACCCTCGACTTTACCGGACTCAGCGCTGAATTCCTTGTGCTTGACGACGATTGCGGGGCAGAGTGCACCGCAGAGGCCACACAGGGAACATTTCTCCTTGTCGACAGTAAAGGTTGTCTTCTTCTTCATTGCGGCTGCTTTGGGCTTTCCGCCTGCAACCGGTCCCTTGTAGGTTCCTTCGTAGGCAGGGACGTTGCGGTCAATGGCGTCACGGGGGCAGACCTCTTCACAGATCGTGCACTTGACGCATTTCTCGTCATTGATCTCCGCCTTCATATCATATTGCGGGAACCCTTCCTTCTCAAGGATCGGGAGTCTCTCCTGTCCGTCCACCTTCAATGTCAGCGCATTGAACGGGCACATGATGACGCAGACACCACAATATGAACACTTGGTCTCGTCTACATCAATAGGGGCAGCGTAATTGATTGCGCCACGCCTTGCCGCACCGACAAGCCCGAGAACGATTGCCTCCTCAGGACATGCCTCGACACATATACCGCATCCCGTGCAGGTTTCTGCATTGAGAATAAGGTTGCTAACGTTCTGCAGGAGTTTCTGCTCCATTACGACGTTAACGCCATCCTTCTTTTTAGAAAACTTTGGAAACAATGCCATGAAATAACCCTCACGTGGTTTTTATTGTACCTTTGCCGCCGTTCCGGATTCCCGTGAACCTGCAAGCCTGATAACACCGTATGGACATGCCAGAACACAAACACCGCACCCGGCGCAGAGTTCACCCTTGAAGTCCAGGATTATGGATTTTCCATCCCTGACCTGGTAGATCTTGTCAGTTGAAACAGGATCTATCGTGTGAAGCTCTAATGCGTCCACAGGACATGCAACCACACAATTATTACAGCCAGTACAACGTTCCATGTTTATGTGCACTGCAAATGCCATTCAGCTTTTCACGCACCAGCTATGATCGATTACTAAAAATCGACTAACAAAAAGTGGTAGAAGAATGTAGATAAATGTTCTGAAATTTATCGTAAAAAACAGGCAATTTATTGAAGTTTTTTAATTTTAGTTTATATACTGTTTATAAAGATTAACCAGATCTACTATACTTTTTCAGAGGTTTTTCATGCGCTCCATTCCTTCTGAATCAAATTAGAAAATTTATTCAACCACCATCATGGTACCTTTGTAGTACCGGAGGTTATCTCATGGAAATCAATGGAGTTACAATTGACAATACCTACGCAGAGGCATTCCCTACCTGGGTCTGCCGTATCATCATCACTGCGGTGACCAAGGAATGGGCAAAGAAAGCAGCAACCGAGGCAACGGGATTTGCCACATCCGCGATCGGCTGCCCGTGCGAGGCAGGAATTGAAGGGTACCTTCAGGCAAGTGAGACCCCTGATGGACGACCCGGTGTATCTATCCTGATCTGTGCCAGCAAGAAGAAACTGAAAGAGCAGGTAGTTGAGCGCCTTGCGGAATGTGTCCTGACTGCACCCACGACAGCGGTCTTTAACGGCATCACAAATGCCGAAGAAAAGATACCGGTCAAGCTCCACTTCTTCGGTGATGGTTACGAGTACCAGAAGGAAGTTGGTGGCCGCAAGTGCTGGGTCATCCCGATTATGAACGGCGAGTATGTTGGCGAGGAGGAGTTTGGTATCGTCAAGGGCGTTGCCGGTGGCAACTTCTTCATCATGGGCGAGAACCAGATGGCAGCACTTGTTGGTGCAGAGGCAGCAATCGAGGCGATCGATGCCGTTCCCGGTGTCATCACCAGCTTCCCCGGCGGTGTTGTCGCAAGCGGATCCAAGGTTGGCAGCCTGAAGTACAAGTTCATGCCGGCATCCACCAACGAGAAGTACTGCCCGACCCTGCGCGAGAAAGTTCCGGACACTAAGATTCCCGCAGGTGTCAAGGCAGTGTACGAAATTGTCATTGACGGTATCGATGAGAAGTCTGTTGCAGCAGCAATGGCAGCCGGTGTCAGGGCAGCTGTCACGGTGCCCGGTGTCAAGTTCATCTCTGCCGGAAACTTTGGCGGAACCCTCGGACCTTTCAAGATCGACCTTCACAAGGTCCTCTAACTCTTTTTACAGAAAATTTTCTTTCACTTATCGATCTCTATAAATATTTTATTGCCGATAATCTTGTTAACGAAAATTTCGGCGATAACATGATCACCCTGAATCCAGACGAAGTCAGACAGCGGTTCGGACCGCTCTTTTCCCAGAAGTTTCTCGTGATGGTGGATGAAAAAGCCGGCACTGCAGAGATCCTTGAGCAGTGCAGGGCGCGGGGCCCTATCGAATGGGATGCGATGAACCGGCGCCGGGCCGGTGGGGCCGTTATTGGGGTTGAAGTGGAAGGGACCGGTATGACAATGCATGCCCGTCTGGGAAAGCACCCGGTGAATTTTGGCGCTGCAGCAGGATCGATTGGCGGCCAGGCCCTCGAATCGGTGGAGGTCAATGGTGACGAGGTGATCACAACCTGGTCCGGTATCGCCGGTGCGGGGGTGGGGATCGCAGCATGCCTCCCCCAGGCACCTGGTGTTCTCCGGGCGGAGTATCCCTCGGAAGAAGATCTGAAAGTAGGTGGTGGCCGCACCAACCATGTCCGGATTGTATCCCCGCGGTACGAGAAGATCTGTATCGGCATCGATGATACCGATACCAAGACTGAAGGCGCAACCTGGGTGATGGCTCTGAAATGTGCGGGGGCATGCGCCATTGACGGTGTGGAATTCCTCAATATGCGTCTCATCCAGCTCAATCCTGAAGTTCCGCACAAGACCACCAACTGTGTCAGCTCTGCCCTGAACTTTGCAGTCAGGCCCGGAAAGGTTGATGAACTGCTTGAGTTTGTCCGGTTGTTTGTTGAGAAGAATACATTCTCAAAGGATACCGGTATTGCCGTGTACCGGGGAATTTTTGGATCTGCCGAATCGCCTGCGCATAAAATGGTGAAGACCGAGATCATGACCCTCGATCAGGCAGAGCAGGAAGCAAAAAGCCATGGTGTCGTCTTCATCGATCACAATGGCCGCAAGGGACGCATCGGGGCTTTCGGGGCCGTACTCTGGGGATGCAAAGGAACTGAGGCGGCAGGGCTGTATGATGAACATCTCTGAACCCTACGTGATCCACTACCCGAAGATCGTTGCAGTAGCTGATGAATCCGGGGAGAACGTGGAACTGGTGGAATTCTTCGATTGCATCGGTGGTGCCATGTGGGCACAGCACCACTATGCCCAGAGTCCGATCATCCGGGATGTCCGGTGCGTGGGGTCAACAACGCGGTACCGAATCAGTCCCGGTTCAGTGAACCTTGCCCTGGAAGGATCGCGGTTCCCGGCAGGCATATCGGCCTGCACGGTTGAGCCGGACGAGATTGCCATAACGTATATCGGCATGGGTGGCGGGGGAGTGGGGGCCGCAGCCTGCCGTTCGGATGCAAAGGGCGTACTGCGGAGCAGGAGTGATCCGGCCGGAGGGGGTCGGGTTGCAGGAGCCACGCTCTGGCTTCCCCGCATGCAGCGCGTACTCATTGGCGTGGACGATACCGATACGCCGGAAGAAGGGGCGACCTGGACCCTGGTCCACAATATTGCCAGAGCTGCTGAAGATGAGAAGAGCGTGTACCTGTCGCACACGATTGTCCAGCTCTACCCGGTCCCCTACCGGACCAAGAATTGTGTGGGTCTTGTTGCAGAGTTTGCAACCTCGGATCCCAAAGGGCTCGTCCGAAGATTCCATGCCCTTCTTGAAAAATATACCCTCTCAAAAAAGACCGGTATGGCCGTATATACGGGTTTTTCCCCCTCAGAAGATCTGCTTGCTTTTGGGAGGAAAGTCAAACGCGGGGAAGTGGCGTCTGGCCTTCTCGAATCCCTGAATGACAACCATCTTGAGATCGTCATGAATGGCCGGGGGATCATCGGGGCGGTTGCTGCGATCCCGTTCTATACAAATTATAAAGAGGCACTGGAGCTATGCACTGGAACGACCTGAAAGCCGAGCTGCTTGCCATTGGATCAGCCCGCCTGGCCGGAGAACCTGCAGAAGAGTATATCGCACGGTCCGCAGCCGGCCCGGGTGCCGGGGGATCCGGGGCAGTATTCTTTGCCATGGGCAGCCACCGGGTGAAATTCGGCCTGAATCCCAAGAGCGCAATCGAGATAGTTCACCGGGGTGGTGGGGTGGCTGACCTGTATTACGGGGGAAAGCTGATCCCGGGAAAACTGCTGGAACCCGGCTGTCACTGTCCTGACCAGGCATTCATCACCGTCACCGGCAGCTGCATCTTCAGGTGCCGCTATTGTCCGGTTCCTCTGCAGAGTGGGAAACGCAAGACCATTGAAGAGATTATGGATCTGGTTGAATCGGTGCGGCACCGGATCAGTGCTATCTCTTTAACGAGCGGCGTGCTCTCCAGTGTGGAAGAAGAGGAAGCCTACGTGCTTGAAGTGATAAAACGCCTCAGCTTCTTCGGTCTTCCACTCGGTGTTTCCATTTACCCTACCGATCAGACACCGGACCGGCTCAGGGAACTTGGCGTACGGGAAGTGAAATTCAATCTGGAAGCCGCAACGCCGGAACTGTTCAAGATCATGTGCCCGGGGCTGGATTATGATCAGATCTGGCGGGCTCTCGACCGGTCCGTTGTACTGTTCGGCCGGGGCCGTGTCTTCTCCAATGTCCTGATCGGCCTTGGAGAAACCGATGAAGAACTGGCGACCTGTATACGGAACCTCGCCGATCACGGGGTGATCCCCGTTCTTCGGCCGCTCAACCCGGTCGCCGGCATGACCGGTACTCCCCGGCCGTCTGCTGACCGGTTGAAACGCATATTTGAGATACATAAACAAGCCCTGGAAGAGGCGCATCTCGATCCCCGCCAGGCCCTCACCATGTGTACGAACTGTGCAGGCTGCGACCTGGTGCCCGGGAGGGATGAATGAAAGGAATTGATGCTCTTACCGACGCACTTTGCCGGTACACGGACCGCCAGTATACGGTCCCGGGGTTCCCGGTCACGGATCTCGGCAGGCTGACCGGTGCGGAGATGGTGATAAACGAAAAGACCGCACTCGAATATGCCCTGGGCGATTCGTTGTCCGGCAGGAGATCTGCGGTTATCATCAAGAACGTCGGGGTCAATGCCTGTGCCGATCCCCTGCTCCAGGCTGCTGCCCAGGGACTTATTGCGGGAGTCGTGCTTGTTGCCGGGGATGATCCCGAAGCCGAGGGATCACAGACCTCCCAGGACTCCCGGTATTACGGGGAACTTGCAGAGCTTCCGGTGATCGAACCGGACGAAACCACCTGTTATACCGGCGTGGAAACGGCCCTGCGGGCATCGGAGCAGTTCTCCCGGGTTGCCCTGCTCCGTCTTACCCCGGCTATCCTGGATGCAGAGGTACAATCCGATATTGTTCCGCGGCAGGACCAGAAAGGACGCCTCTCTCCGCGGACGTGGACCATGAACGGACGGGTGACTGCGGCAGAGGAATTATACCGCACGATGTTTGCCTGGTCCGATGAGTCTTCCCTCAACCGCTGGGGAGGCGAACCGCTGGGTGCGGGCCCGGCGCCCGGAAACACCCGGATCGTAACGGTCCACCCCCTCCCCTCACAGGCCGCCCGGATGCAGACGGTCAACGAGTTCGGGAGAACATTTGTCCGGGACCACCGCGGGCTTCAGCCACCCGTGCCCCAAAAACGCCCCCAGGCAATGGAAGACCGGGGGTTTTACCGGACGTTCTGTCCCAACTGTCCGTTCAAGGGCATGCTGGACATCCTCAAAGTGCGGGACATGAAGATGATCTGCGATGCGGGATGCTCGGTCTTGGGGATGACACCCCCCTACGAACTGGGTATTGCAAGTTACGGTATGGGTGCGAGTGTTGCGGTTGCTGCAAGGAGCACAAAGGTGGCTCTCATCGGGGATTATGCCCTCCTGCACTCCGGCCTGAATGCGCTTATCGATGTGTACGAGAAGGATCTCCCCCTCTTGTGCATCGTTATGAAGAACGATTGTACGGCAATGACCGGCAAGCAATCCACCTACAATCCGATCCCGTACCTCCGGTGGGCAGACCCGGTCATCTGCAGGGCGGAGGATGTTGAGACTCTGGAACGCGAACTTGTGGTCCGGGACAGGCCCCGGACCGTAATTGTTGAAGGAACCTGTCCTGAGGGATGCAGTCATGAAACCGTGGAATGTTGAGATCTGTGACGTAACGCTGAGAGATGGCGAACAGACCCCGGGGGTGTCATTTTCCTGCGAGGAGAAGGTGGATATCGCCCGGAGTCTGGATGCCATCGGCATCGAGGTCATCGAAGCCGGTTTCCCGGCAGTCTCCCCCAATGAAAAGCAATGCGTAAAGACCATTGCAAATCTGGGGCTTGACGCCCGGATCTGTGGTTTTTCCCGCGCCCGGGAGCCGGATATCCAGGCAGCCATCGACTGCGGTGTCGATATGGTGAGTATCTTCATCCCTACTTCGGAACTCCATGTCAGGCTCAAGTTCAAAAAACCCCGTGAACAGGTGCTCGAGGATTCTCTCCGGATGATCGATTTTGCCCGGGACCACGGGGTGCAGGTCCGGTTTGCTGCGGAAGATGCGTCCCGGACCGATCTTCCCTTCCTCAAGGAAGTTTATCGCTGTGCCTCCGATCATGGAGCGGTCCTGCTCAGTTTTGCCGATACGGTTGGATGCCTGATCCCGACCGAGATGCAGCGTATCATGACCGATCTCGTAGCATCGGTGGATCGCCCGTTCTGCGCCCACTGCCACAACGACATGGGATGTGCTGTTGCAAATACCCTCACCGCTGCCGAGGCCGGTGCGTTCCAGCTTCATACTACCGTGAACGGGATTGGGGAACGGTCGGGAAATGCATCGCTTGAGGAAGTGCTGGTGGCTCTCCGGATGAAGGGCGGTATCGACCGGTACGATCTGTCTGGCCTGACTGCATTGTCACACAAGGTGGAGAAATACTCCGGAATTGCCCTGCCCCGAAACAAACCCGTGACCGGCGAACTTGCGTTCTCCCATGAAAGCGGTATTCACATTGCAGCAATTCTTGAAGACCCGGCCACCTACGAGTACTTCCCTCCGGATCTTGTCGGGGGGGAACGCCGGTTCATCCTGGGCAAGCACACGGGTAAAAAAGCGCTGGAACATGTGGTTGCGTCCCTCGGCTGTGAACTCTCCGATAAACAGATCTGCAGGGTGCTCGATCTGGTCAAGGACCATTCCGAACACAAGTGCAACATAACACCGGATGTCCTGCGCCGTCTGATCCGGAAAGCACAGGAGACCGAATCATGAGTTCCCTGTCCGAGCGCATCCTGGGAGCCCCGGCTGGCGAATACGTTGACCGGAAGATCGACCGCGCCTATGCCTGCGATGGCACCGGCCTCCTGGCACTTGAGGCCTGGAGGAATATGGGTGCCGGCCAGCTTGCCGATACAACGGAGCTTTCCATCATCTTCGACCATATTGCCCCGGCCAATAATTCAACAACCGCGACCCTCCAGCACGAGTTACGGGACTTTGCCAGGAGTTCGTTCATGAACTTCTATGACATCGGGAAGGGCATCTGCCACCAGCTGATGAGCGAAGGAGTTGTCCTGCCCGGAGAGATTGTTGTCGGGGCCGACTCGCACAGCGTCACCCTCGGGGCGTTCGGTGCATTTGCCACCGGTGTCGGGGCAACCGATATGGCGGGAATCTGGCTCACCGGTGAAACCTGGTTCCGTGTCCCGGAATCGGCAGGAATCCACATTACCGGGAAATTTACCGGTGCCGCCGAGGCAAAGGATCTTGCGCTGGCATATGTGGGAAAACTGGGAACCGATGGAGCTACGTACCAGGCGCTTGAGTTTGTTGGGGACGGAATGAAGAACCTCACCATGGACGATCGTCTCGTTCTTGCCAACCTCTCGGTCGAGGCCGGGGCAAAAGCAGGCCTCTGTTATGCAGATGAAATAACCGTGAGATACCTGAAGGAACAGGGGCATGATATCATGCCGCAGGCAGTGGAACCCTGCACCTATGTGCAGGAACTCACGTTCGATCTTGCGGATATTGTCCCGCTGGTTGCGGTTCCCCACCGTGTCGATACGGTAAAACCCGTGGAACAGCTTGCCGGTCTTCCGGTCGACCAGGTCTTTGTCGGTACCTGCACGAACGGACGGTACTCCGACCTGGAGCGCTTTGCCCGGATCGTCAAAGGCAGGAAGGTTGCGGTCAGGACGATTGTCGTTCCCGGATCAGCCGGGATCCTTGCAAAGGCAACGAGGACCGGTGTGCTTGCCGACATTCTTGAAGCGGGTTGTACGATCGGGACTCCCGGATGTGGCCCGTGCCTTGGCTACCATATGGGGGTCATCGGCGAAGGAGAAGTCTGCCTGTCGACCGCAAACCGGAATTTCCGGAACCGCATGGGTATCGGCGGGGAGATCTACCTCTCATCGGTCTCCACTGCTGCTGCCAGTGCGCTTCAGGGTGAGATTACCGTTCCGGAGGTGGCCTGATGCAGGGCGAAGGGCATGCTGTCTGCCTGCCGGCAGATATCGATACCGACCTTGTCATTGCAGGGAGATACCTGAGGACCAAGGATCGATCTGTCTGGGCGTCCCACGTGTTCGAGGATCTCGATCCCGCTCTCGCCCCCAGGCTGAAAGGTGCCGTGATCGTTGCCGGAAAGAATTTCGGTTGCGGGTCATCCCGCGAACAGGCTACTCTTGCCCTCCGGGAGGCCGGAGTTGTTGCTGTCATTGCCCCATCGTTTGCCCGGATCTTTTTCAGGAATGCCATTAATGTCGGTCTTCCCCTCATCGAGTCCGATCTTACCTGCAGTGATGGCATAAAAGTTTCGTTCAATATTCGCGACGGCTGGGTGAATGCCGGTGGTATCCGATATACAATCCGTCCCCTCTCTCCCCGGATGCAGGAGATCCTCGCAGCCGGGGGCCTTGTTGAATACTGGAGATCCCGCCAATGATCTTTCCCGAGCACTGCAAGCATGTTGGTCTTGCAACAACGAAACCCTGCGATGACAAGGTATACTTCCTGAGCCGCTACCTCCTCCGGGAGACCCCCGAAGGGACCGAAGTGTTGAGCGTGGAGCTCGACCCCGCCGGAAAAGGGATGATGCGGTCCATCCTTTCCTCCCGGGTAATTGCCACGTCCCGTGAAGTGTATCATTATCCGGAGAAAGTCAATCTCTACAACCGCACGCTGCTCATCGAGCTTGCCCGGAACAGCGGATTCCGGTGCACGGTATTTACCGGACTTGACGAGCACAGGACGTTCGTTCTTGATCCGGATCTTTCCGGCCTGCTTGTCATCCATGTCTATGATGTAACCCCGCCCCGGCCAAGTCTCTCGGCCTGTATCCGCGAGCTGGAATCGGATGGCCTTTTTGGCAGTCTTTCCATCCGTTTCTGTCACCATGTGAGAGATATTGCCGCATTGCATGCCGAGGTTTACCCATGCCGTGCCTCGGGATTTTCAAAAACCCTTGATGCGGATCCCATGGTGGGGGGCGAGCAGGTTGCCGGGTGTCTCACCGGATCGCAGTTCTACCGTGAATGTTATGGCAGCGATTTTCATCTTGAGAATATCTGCCCGCTCGAATGCATTACTGAAGAGCCGTTCATTGCCCGGTGCTGCCGTTCCGAACGGGAGGGTTTAACCGGCTGGAACAACCTTACCGGTTCCATTGTTCACTGGGGTTCTGATCCCGCCCAGATTTACCGCTCGGTAACCGATCTGGTTTCCCGCTGGAGGAACCGATGAAAAAGATTGCTGTTGTTGAAGGCGATGGGATCGGCCACGAGGTGATCCCGGTTGCCCGTTCGGTGCTTGAGCTGCTGCATCCGGAATTTGAGTATTTCCCGGTTGAAGTGGGATACGGTATGTGGGAACGGACCGGATGCCCGTGTGCCGATAAGGAGATCCGGGAACTCAAAGATGCCGATGCCATCCTGTTCGGGGCGATAACGACCCCCCCGATGAAAGACTACCAGAGCGTGGTCCTGCGCATACGAAAAGCTCTCGATCTCTATGCCAACCTTCGCCCTGTCCGCGGTGACGGGTTCGACATCATGATCGTGCGGGAGAACACCGAGGGTCTTTATTCGGGTGTCGAAGAGACCGGGCCGGACCGGGCAACAACGCTCCGGGTGGTCACCCGGAGGGGAACCGAGCGGATAGTCCGTACCGCCATACGTCTTGCCCGTGAGCGTTCCGGTATCCTGACGGTCGGGCACAAGGCAAATGTGATCAAATCGGATGTTTTTTTCCGGGATATCTGCCTTGCCGAGGCAAAAGCAGCCGGGATCGTGTATAACGACAAGTTCATCGACGCCCTCTCGCTTGATATTCTCCAGCACCCGAAGAGTTACGGTGTTGTTGTCACCACCAACATGTTTGGCGATATTCTCTCGGATGTCGCGTCATATCTTGTTGGTGGTCTGGGCCTTGTTCCGAGTGCAAATATTGGGGAGCACTACGCCCTTTTCGAGCCGGTGCACGGGAGCGCACCTGATATTGCGGGAAAGAACCTTGCAAATCCAATAGCCGCAATCCGGAGTGCTGCGATGCTCCTCGATTATATGGGCGACAAAGCCGGCAGCTCCCGTGTGGAGTCGGCAATTACAGCAGTTCTTGAACAGGGAATCCGGACCCGGGATCTTGGCGGATCGGCCGGGACCCGGGAGTTCGGCAAGGCTGTTCTGGAAATGCTCCGAAAGCCTGAGTGAGCTATGTCTGAACCCGGTCCGAAGCCGGGTTTTCACACAAGCCTTCCTTCACGTTAGTACCGTGTATCCTCTGAGGGTCAGCAGTCTCTCTGCAGTTTTTTCCCAGGTATGCTCGTCGGCGACCTGGAGACCGGCAATCTCCCTGTTCCAGATCTCCCTGAGCGGGTGATCCATTGTTCGGAGGATTCTTGTGGACTCGATCACTTTTCCGATCCGGTTTCCTCTGGCATCCAGAACAAGGAGCCGGAAACAGGAGTACTGCCGGCACAGGTCAGGACGCGATGCATGCACCGTGCAGATCACCCGTCCCGGGGCTGCCATACAGAGAAACGGGCAGGCAAGGGAGCGCTCCTGCATGGAAGACTTGTGGGAAAAAAGATCTTTCTTGTCCGGATCCACAACCACAATGCGCTCTTCACCGGTTGTTGTGTAACCGATTCGGAATCTCAAGGGGGAGATCTCCTCAAGAACCTCGATTATCTCACCCATCGTGCTGCAGCACTCCCCGCATTGCTGGCAGGTAAAGGTCAAAGAATTTCCTCTGTACTTCGTTTCTTATGGAACTATGAATAAACTGAGCGATCTGTTGCAGTTATAATACGATTCAATGATAGATTATCGGATGTCCCAACTCTTATTATCACCTAAAACGCATTTTCTCCTATGACTGGAAATGAAGGCCGGGAAGAACCCCGGCGCCATGGCAGGTTCTTTCTCATCCCCGCCGGGGTACTCCTTGGGCTTGGTATAGGATTGATCATAGGGTATCCCGGGTCCGGGGTGCTCATCGGGCTTGGTCTGGGATTCCTTGCATCAGCCTTCATGAATCCACGTGAAAGCTCCGGACAGGAAAACGGCATATCCTGCTGCAGGACCGGAAGCCAATGGATATCAGCTATCATCGGGCTGTTCCTGATCATTGTGGGCATCAGTTTTGTCTGGGCGCCGGTCCAGATCTGGCCGTATATCTTCGGACTGTTCCTTATCGGCATTGGTCTTTTGTTTCTTGCTAAAAATTTCCGCAGTACCCGCTGAACCCCATATCACTCTACTTTTTTCCCGAAACTTTTGTTCATTTCTGCCAGGGAACGGGATGTTATACCCGGCGAGTGTTATTAGCATTGAGTTTTTTTGTGGTTGCGTGCGGATCTGCCCCTGGAGAACCAATCCCGATTACAAAAAACGGTATGACCGGCCTCTCATCTGTTGTTGGGGATATATGTAACCACCCGGTTCAATTATTCCGGTTTTTGGGCTATATTTGGCACACTCCATAGTGCCAATATATGTGTTCTTTTTGACATCGTGATTCAGGCAACAGAGATAATTTCAGAACGGATCGCGTCAGACGAGCTTTCCCCTGGTATCTATCCCGCCCTGCATTATGGAGGAACAATGAAAATACAGACAATTATTACCAGTTTCATCCTGGTTCTTATGATGGCTTCAGCAGTATCGGCTGCTGACAGCACCTCATCAACTACATCGTCGTCGACATCCTCGACATCTTCAACATCGGACACATCGACAACCGTTGATGCGGCGGCGCAGGTCTGCGTCACCAATGTAACCATGGATCCCGAAGTGATATACCCGTACGAAGAGGGTACCATTTCAGTCACCTTGACCAATTCCGGGACCACCGCTGTCGGCTTGTCGCATCCGGATCTCCTCAGCGATAAGATCCATATCAAGACTCTCGATTCCTGGGACACCATGAGTTATATCGGGGCCGGAGCATCGATGACGTATTCTTTCGTTGTCACCGCTGATCCACCGGATGGAACGGATTATGCACTCTTTACGGTCGGGACCAAGGCCGGGACATCTATCCATTACCCCATCAAGATCAAGGTGGACTCCCGCGACATCCAGGCAAGCCTCACGGGAAAACCCACTACGTTCTCCCAGGGCGAGGATGAGACCGTCAATCTGACGCTCATCAATGTCCGGTCAGGTACGCTCAAGAACATCCTTGTCACGCCAACGGGAAACGGCATTGAGGTGCAGCCATCGCAGAAATACGTCTATTCACTGAGCGGACATAATTCCGTTGATGTCCCCTTCACGGTGAAGGCCAGCCAGGATTCAAACCTCACGTTCCGTGTCAGCTACATGAACGGGGATGCTGAACACACCGTAGATCTTTCCACCCCCGTTATCCTCGATCATGACACAACCTCGGTTGTTCCTGTTATCAATAATCTTGCCCTGACCTCCAAAGGTTCATACTATGATCTTACCGGGGATATCATCAACTCCGGGGTCTCGGATGCGAAAGGACTTCTCGTAACCGTTGGTTCCCCTGCAAAAGGTACCGAAACATATCCTGAATACGCCATCGGCAGCCTGGCCTCGGACGATTCGGGAAGCTTTGAGCTGACATTCACATCCTCGGATCTGTCTTCCGTCCCGTTAATTATCAGCTGGAAGAACTCCGATGGAAAGCTCTACAAGACAACAAAGACCCTGGATCTCACCTCTTCGCTGGGAGCTTTGGGAAGTAGTGCTAGTGGAACCGGAACAACTTCGGGATCCTCCGGCAATCCCGGCATGATGCAGGGCGGCCCCCAGGGCATGGGCGGCCCCGGTGGTCAGAGCACCAGTCTGTTCAGCAGCAAAGGCAACGGGATTAGTTCGTTCTACCCCGTGATTGCAGCAGGTATCATCCTTGTTGTTGGTATTGTTCTCTATAAAAAGCGGAAATGGCTCTCTACAAAACTGAAGAAACAGCAGTAGGGGTGCGGATATGACCGATACCCCCCTTATCCGGCTTGCGGATGTGTCGAAAGTGTACCATCTCGAAGCCGGTGATTTCACTGCTCTGGATCATGTCTCGCTCGACATCATGGACAATGATTTTGTCGCCATCATGGGACCTTCGGGTTCTGGTAAATCGACCATGATGAACCAGCTCGGGATCCTTGATGTCCCGACATCGGGAGAACTTCTCATCGACGGGAGGAACGTGGCCGGACTGACAAGCCTTGAGCGGACACACATGCGCCGGGACACCATCGGGTACATCTTCCAGAAATTTTACTTGATCCCGCTCCTCTCGGCTTATGAGAACGTGGAATACCCGCTCATTCTGAAGTACAAGAAACGGGACACCAGCGGCAAAGCCACATCTCTCCTCGAAGCTGTCGGGATTGACAAGGAAATGAGTGCCCACCGCCCCACCCAGCTTTCCGGTGGTCAGCAGCAGCGCGTGGCGGTGGCCAGGGCGCTTGTCAATGACCCGAAGATCCTTCTCTGTGACGAACCGACCGGCAATCTCGACCGGAAGACCGGTACCCAGATCATGGATATTCTCTGTGGACTGCACAAAGAGGGAAAGACGGTCATCATCGTGACCCATGATCCCAAGATCGCAGAATATGCACAACGCACGATCAGGCTCGAAGACGGGAGGATTGCAGAAGCATGAGCGATATTTTCTTTGACCTCTCGGTCCGAAGTGTAAAGCTGAATTACCTGCGCTCAATATTGGCATCCATTGGTATTGTTATCGGCGTAATTGCCATCTCAACAATGGGAATGCTCGGGACCAACATGCAGTTGCAGACAAAAGATCAGCTCTCCGCCGGAGCAAATACCATTGTTATAACCCCGGATGCTGTCCGTATGGGTCCCCCGGGATCCAGTCCTGATTCCTCATCCTCCTCGTCGGTAATAACCAAGGCCCAGCTGAGCAAGATCAAGGTCGCCGCGGGAGCAAATGCCAGTAACGTTGTCCCCATTTACTCGACAAATACGGAATTTACCCTGAGCTCCATTCCGGGCAGGGGAACGATCTATGGGATCAATCCCGATCAGATCACTGCGTTCCTGACCATCGAGAACGGGACCAACATCGAAGGAGTCAACGATGCCCTCGTTGGTTCAACGATCGCTTCGAATTTCAACCTGAAACTCGGAAGCAAGATAAAAATAGGCTCTGCTAAAACCGGGCGATCGGAAGTTAAGATCGTTGGTATTCTCAAGGAACGGGGGCAGGCTGCGGACAGTGTCAGGACCGACAATGCCATTGTTGTCTCGGATGACTGGTATGTAAAAGAGTACGGCGGGGAAAACGAGTATCCCCAGGTGAATGTGATCGTGAAAGATGTCGACACCATAACCGGTACTGAAGAGGTAATTGACGCAAAACTCAATACAAACGAGAAAACTCCCGTTGTGCGGGTTTCTGATGCAAGTACCATGCTCTCCAGCATTACATCGACGTTGAGTACGATGACCACGTTCATCCTTGCAATCGGGGGCATCTCGCTCCTGGTAGCTGCCACGAGCATCTTCAATGTTATGATGATGTCTGTTACGGAACGGGTGCAGGAGATCGGTATCCTGCTCTCCATAGGAACGGAATCAGGAGAAGTGCGCCGGATGTTCCTGTACGAGGCCTTCATACTTGGTATTCTCGGTGCCGTTATCGGTGGGATTGGCAGTCTCATCATCGGATATTCCGTGGTGAGTTACATGATCGGGACAACGAAGTATTTCTTCCTGCCGGATAGCATCATCTATGTTCCGGCAGGGATGCTGATAGGGATAGTTGTCTGTGTGATATCCGGACTCTACCCTGCCTGGCGGGCCTCGAACATGGACCCCATAGATGCACTGAGAAGTGAGTAACCAGGATATCCTCCCCCTTTTTGAGAAACGCAATTGCAGGGCAATGATATTCCTACGTTCGTCTGCCATTCCATCCGGACAATTTCAATGATAATTGAGCTCTCTCTGCTGAAACAAACCTGATTGCTGCTGTTCGGCAACTTCGCCCGGATATTCTCCCTTATGTGATTTCCCGGAACAATTTTGCAGATGGCAGGGAGTTTCCCGTGATCAGAGATCCTTAATCAGGCAATCAGACGTTTTCTCTCTCCTGATGTATTGTATAACTTTTTCGTTCAATTAATCCCGGTCTGGACTCATTATTGAACGATCCCGATATGGTGAATATAAGAAAAACCGTGCATATGGTCTCTCATGGTGACTGCCAAATTCCGGCAATCATCGGCACAAGGAGGTGATGACAAGAACCCCGCAAGGGAATAAAAACCCTCGATGCCCGCCCGTCAGGAGCAGTATCCGTCAATCTCTATCCCTTCCTGAGATCGGCTGGCGGGCACGCGAATACGATACAGCCCGGATACTATGCGGGCGGGGGTCGAACTATACATAATGAGGACTGCACAGAGAACCAGGAGAGAAAAAACCCCGGATGAGGACGAAGGCACATGATCTCACGAGTGGTTTGAGGTGTACGGAATATATTCAGAACACCGCGTTGTGATCTGCTGGGATGTTGTCAGGACTATCTTCCCGGACCGTACTTCTATAACCACTCAATCCCAGCTACCCGGTGATCTGACCCCCCACCGGTAGCAAATCCCTCTCATTTTGAGCAAAATTTTTGTACATACCCCGGAGGGGGAATTACCTGCCCTCTCTTTTTTTTGATGGGGGGCAGACTCCCCCCACGAACGTTTTCAAAAACAATTTTGACCCCCCTCCCTGCATAGGGGGGAGGTATGCGGGAGACCCCCCCACCCCCTCAGGCCAAACGGACCCCCCCTGATCAGAATCGGGTAGCCCTTCCAGAATCGCCATCGACGGAAGCCGTCAAAAACAGGCACTCATTTGGGTGTGCAATACGTGTGCATTAACAGTTTTAAGGAGGGGGGTCTCCCGGGGACCCCCCCACCCTTCATGTTTAAAATCGCAGGGACCCCCTCTGGGGGTCCGTAAAAACTTTTTGTAACCCCCTCCGGCAACAAGGATTTTTTCCCGTGTATTATCAGGATCCCCCCTTTATACCCGGAGCAGGTTGTGGGGGAGATGACCCCTGGGAACTGCTGGTATTCATCACTTGCGGGTTCAAATATTCCTCTTTTTGTGATAATATTTCCCCGTCCTATGTTCAGATAATAAATATCCTCGTGGAAATGTGTCTTTTCATGAGAAAGACTGCAATTACTGCCATTTTACCCGTATATATCGTAATTCGACCGTCCCTGGATGGAATACCATGAGAACACTTTCTGCAGGATTGTGTTTTTTATTCTTTTTTTTGGTCCTAGTCATCCTTCCGGCATCTGCAGCATCAACACCTGCGGCATCGTTTGTCGTGAATACAACTTCAGGAACTATCCCCTGCGGGATCCAGTTCATCGATACCTCCACGAATTCTCCTTCCGCCTGGGTCTGGTCGTTCGGCGACGGAGGCACATCAACGGAACAGAACCCATCTCACGCATATACCGGTGCAGGCGCCTATACGGTGACTCTGACTGCGACAAATGCTGCAGGAAGCGATACCATCACTAAATCGGGATATATCACGGCAACCAAATCAACTCTCTCCCCGACGGCAGCGTTTGTCTCGAACAGCACATCGGGCACGGCACCGTTTGCGGTCCAGTTCGTGGATGCCTCCACATACTCTCCTACCGGCTGGGCCTGGTCATTCGGCGATGGCAGCACGTCAGCTGAACAGAATCCTTCGCATACCTATTCTTCTGCCGGAACCTATACGGTGACCCTGACTGCGACAAATGCTGCGGGAAGCGATACGGTCACGAAGACCGGTTTCATCACGGTGAGTGCAGCATCCTCTCTTCCCGTGGCATCCTTTGTCTCTACCGTCACAACAGGCACCATACCCCTGGTCGTCCAGTTTGTTGATACCTCGACAAACTCCCCCACCGGCTGGGTCTGGTCATTCGGCGATGGATATACCTCTTCGGAAAAGAATCCCACGCATACCTATACAACTGCCGGTACCTATACCGTTACCCTGACGGTAACCAATACTGCGGGGAGCAACACGATAACCCAGACCGGGATGATCACGCCCTATTATGCCATCCCGCTTGTTGCCTTCACCAGCAATGTTACCTCCGGTTCTGCCCCTCTTTCCGTCGGGTTTTCGGATGCTTCTACCAACACCCCGACATCCTGGTACTGGTATTTCGGTGATGGCGGGACATCATCCGAGCAGAACCCGGCGTACGAGTATACTGATGCCGGCACCTATTCCGTCAGCCTGACCGCTACGAATAGTGCCGGATCCAATACAACTACCCAGTCAAGTCTCATCACCGTCACGACCATTACATCGCCTGTTGTATCCTTCACTTCTGATGTTACCACGGGTACTGCCCCGCTTACCGTCCAGTTCACCGATACCTCGTCATATTCCCCGACCAGCTGGCAGTGGACATTTGGTGACGGAATATCCTCGACTTCTCAGAATCCCACGCATACCTACACGACTGCCGGTACCTATACGGTCCTTCTCTCTGCATCCAATGCCGGGGGCAGCCGTTCAAAGACCGTAAATGATTATATCGTGGTATCTGCGCCGGTAACCTCGACAACGGTTCCGACAACAAGACCGGTGACCGTTACTGCAACACCCACTCCTGCAGTGACCGGAACTACCGTGATTCCCGAAGCCACATCCGTGAACCAGACCGGTTCCGGTTCGGGAGAATCATCCGGTTTACTGCCCATTATCGTGATAGCATTCGTGATTCTGGCCTGTATCGGGATATTTACGATTAAAAGAAATCCACCCCGCAGACCCGGGAGATCCCGGGGCCGGGAACTGTAATCGGGATATGCCGGAGAGCGGGAGGACCGATTTTCCCCCAGGAAACCTAAAACCCCTGAATTTCGCTCTCATTTTAATTATTTTCCTAAAAACTCCCTCGATTTTTCCTTTTGCTTCCGATTGCATCCTTTGGCATAATGTTCACTCCCTGGTTCAATTAATTCCCCGGGATATGTATTATTTCACCCCTTTTATGGGTGGATTATAAAACCGACCGGCCCCATCATCATCCCGGATGATACTCCACGAGGAGATCATTACACAACGAGGATCAAAAATTTCAAAACTGAAGTAATTTTCCCGGAATGACTGGTTTCATAAGGTATGCCTTACCGGGAGTCCGTCAGTCTCAATCAGGATTTGGAGAAGATTCGGCCTGAATGTGGATTAAACGGATTTCCGGCAGGTTCTAGGAACGGTCAACCGGGTGATACATCAGGGAGATGACGTCCATGAAAAAGAGCAGTATCATGATGCTGGTTGCATCAGCAATTCTCATCGCGGGAATCCTTATTACAGGCTGTACACAGGATTCCGGCAGTACCGCTGCCCAGTCCGGCAGCAGTTCTGCCTCAACGCAGGCACAAATCACGAAAACCGCTGAGGCGAATCAGCCTGCAGCCGGATCCGTATCAGGAACCCCGGATGCGACCAAGAGCGGGGACAAACCCAAGTTCAACGAATCGGGTGTCGCTCCTTCGGGCACACCTCCTGAAGGCATGCAGATGAATGGAACGCGACCGTCCGGGACTCCGCCGTCTGGCGATGGTACAGGCCCGTCCGGTACGCCCCCGTCAGGAACACCTCCGTCCGGAACCCCCCCGGCAAGCTCCTGATAATGTTGGATTAATTGAACGAACTGTAAAAAACAGATCCCGCATAACCCGGCAGGTTGTGTTACCTGAAACCGGCACTTATGCGGGACCTTTTTTTCAACTGCAAAGTGGCAGTAAAAAGTTCCCCATCACGCTGGGAACTGCGTTTTTCGTGATCTTAAAACCGTATCTTTTCCAGATCCCGAATGATCTCTGCTACTGACTGATACCGGTCTTTCGGGTGTTTTTTCATACAGCGAAGAATGATGGCCTCAATCTCTGCCGAACCCGGGCCCGTGAGGGAGACCGGCGGCGGATTGTCGTGGATGATCGCGTGGGTTATTTCTCCCATGCCCCCTCCCATGAATGGTACTTGCCCGGTGGTCATTTCAAAGAACAGGACACCCAACTGGTAAATATCCGTCCAGATTCCCGGTTCGCCATAAATGTTCGGGGCCAGTTGTTCGGGTGCAGCATATTCAAGGGAAAAACCGATGATGCCCGACTGTTTGGTTCCTTCCGCCTTTGCAAGACCCCAATCGGTAATTTTCGGCAATCCTTCCGGGTCGATAAGAATATTGCCGGGTTTGATATCCCGGTGAGCGATTCCCTGTTCGTGAGCGTACAGGAGACCTTCTGCAACACCCCTCACAATGGCTACTGCTTTCTCCTTTTCAAGAGGGAATTTTATGGACGCAAGCGATGATTCGACAAACTCCATCTCGATATAGGGTACCGGAAAGATGTTTGCAGCATAGATTTCAACGATATTTTTGTGATGAAGACTCTGCCAGACATGAAGTTCTTTGGTGAACTGTGTGCCGGTGACTTCATCGAACCGGATGGGCACCTTGACCGCAACGTCCCGCCCCTCAACCGGATCCCATGCCCGGAAGATCCTGCATGCACCTCCTTCTGCCACATATTCCGCACCGGGATATCGTTTCTCAAGGCCCGGGGGCAGACGGGCAGCGTAATGATGGAACCCTCCTGTGTCCTCATCGCGAGTATCCGGGAGGGTCTTTTTGACAATTGTTGTGTTCCCTCCGGTTTTTGTGCCGGGATCAGGATGCCCGGCAGACTCTTTTCTCTTTCGTATCCGCTCGTACCAGATCCCCCCGGCAGCTGAGATTATCAGGGCAATGGGGACTATCCACCAGTACTGGACAAGATTTCCGGGAAACGGGGGAGGACCGATATTAGTATTTCCCGGACCTGAACCTGGGAATGCACTGCTCTCTTTGGGTATTGTCTCCCCAGTGATGGATCCTGGTATTGTCGGTACTGAACCCGGCATGGTAGGCACTGATCCGGGTAGAGAACCATGTCCTGAATTAGGTGCCGAACCGGGGACGGTACCCGGCTGCTGCTCTTCCCTTCCGATGAGCGTGTACATGCCCGGCGGACTGATCAGAGGGGCCCTGTCGACCAGTGCACTCTTGGCGTCCTTTGAGTCCAGGGCGCTGCTAGCGTTCTGCTGGATGAGATAGGGAATCGATCCAATCCCCGTGCCGGTTGCACTCCCGGTATATTTCTTCCAGTAGTTCCCAAGCGAACCCGTATAGGTATTTCCCTCGTACTGGTATTTCGATGGCCTGCTGGACCAGGTGGTATCTCCCGACTGGCTTTCAACGTCAAGGGGATTGTCCAGGTAATTCAGGTAAAACGCGTTGACCTGCGATTCTTGGTCGAGGGTGATACCTGCGGTGTTGTTGACAATACTGTTACTGATGAACTCGTTGTTCACCGCGGATTTCAGGCGGATTCCCTGCTCAAAACCGCTGATAGTGACATTGCTGATCTGATTGTTATCCGATTGGACAAGGATGCCATATCCACCGTTTCCGGAAAGGGCCAGCCCGTCAAGAACAATGCCCTTGGCCGTGAGGTTGATTGCAGTCCCGCCCTTCGAAATGATCAGGCGGGGGGGATTCCGGTAATCTTCTGCACGCACGACCAATGGCCGGTCAATGGTCAGACTTTCAGCATAGGTTCCGTTTTTTATGAGGATAATATCGCTTGCGTTCGCGGCATTGATGAGGCTCTGGAGGGAGCCGTATGAGCTGTTGTTGTCGTACGTGAACACCGTTGCCATTACCGGGGTTACCGAAAAGAGAAGACTGAGAAGCAGGATAATAACTGTCGCTTCCCGGTAGCGTCCGTTTATCCGGTTCACACGCACTCCCTTAACCATCTGCTCACTCGTTTGCAATGAACAGGAACCGGGCTGCTTCCTCTCCCATGGCAAGATCGATGAGATCACCGTTTTTTATAGAGGTCTTGTGCATAGGAGCGAGATGCTCTGTATTCACGTACGTGCCACCGGAACTGCCCCGGTCCTCGATCTGCCAGACTGCTCCTGTCCTTGTAATGATGGCATGGGGTTTTGTGATCCTCGTCACTGCCACATATTCTTCCGGAAGGACGATGTCCCCCTCGCCTGCTTTTGAGGGAGCGTCAGCATCCGCCCGGCCAAGAAGGATCCGATCTTTTTTTAAGAGGAATGTCCGGCCAGCCCCGCGTCCCTCCACCAGATGGAGGGCCGGATAATCCTTGCCGGATTCCTGAAGGACCGCAGTCCGCACTTCATTGAGCCTGCCCTGGATCTCACCGTATCCGATGGGGATGTTGATCCGGGAAAAAACGCCCATATTCTTGATGAGCATCTCGAGACTTCCTTCGGCAAGGGAGAATTTCCAGACCGGGTGGATACCTTTTGCAGTCTCCCTCCCGAAGCCGGCCTCCTTTTTCACAAGGCCAATCTGGACCAGCTGGTCGATATGCTTCTTGGTATTCGCGTAACTCGTATCGATACGGGATGCAATCTCGCTGATCTCTTTTGGTTCTTTCTCGATGACCTTGAGTATCTTCAACCTCGAAGGGTTGGAAAGCACTTCCAGGTACTCTGAGAGTTCCTGCAGGAAGGCAGGATCTGTTGAAATACAGACAGTCGCTTTCTCGGCCATTTCAGATTCACCCGGTTTTCTACCCTTGCACCCGGATATACGGAGTGTTCTTATTCATACTATCATTGTGCGGGATAAAATAAGTTGGTATTTTCTGTGTTGCCTGCCTGGTACTGGTCGATATATCTGTCACATCCGGTTTTTACCCATATCTGATCCCCGTCGGTTCAATACATCCCCCTCCTGGTTTCATCCTCTCACCGCGACTGTATCAATAATATATCTGGTCTTGCGAAGAACGGGAGAACAACTCTTCAAAACAGGTGACAATCTGGCATGGGAAGAACACTGTCGCAGGAAAAAAGCAATGGAATGAAGGTCCGTAGGAACGTTGTGGGGCAGGCATGACTCATAACAACCCGTGGTTCCTGATCACGTACGATGAGATTGAGGAGATCCAGAACCAGCTCCGGTATTTCCGGAGCAACCTCTCCGGCCCCGGCATCGACCATGTACAGGATATCGATAACCTGCTCCGGACCGTCCGGGATCGCCGACCATGATCCCGACGAGGTTTTGCGAAAAATACGGAACCGATCTGTTACTTGCAGGTATTCTTCTCCTCTCCCTCTTTCTCAATCTCTGGAATCTCTGGAACCAGGGAATCTCCAATGAGTATTATGCAGCTGCTGTAAAGAGCATGCTCGAAAACCCCCGTGTCATCTTCTTCAATTCCTTTGATGCGGCAGGTTTTGTGACGGTGGATAAACCTCCCGTTGGTCTCTGGGTCCAGGTTGCCTCAGCCGCACTTCTCGGCTTCTCCGGCTGGGCGCTCGTCCTGCCCCAGGCCCTTGCCGGTGTTGGATCGGTTGCCCTTGTCTACCTGATTGTCTCCCGCCCGTTCGGGAGACCGGCGGGTCTTGTGTCGGCGTTTGCCCTTGCAGTTACCCCCATTTTCGTTGCAGTGTCCCGAAACGGGACGATGGACGGTCTCCTGATCTTTGTTCTCCTCCTTGCCCTCTATGTCGCCCTCAAAGCTGCGCGGGAGCAATCGCTTCCCTGGCTTCTTGTATCGGTGGGTCTCATCGGTGTGGGGTTCAATATCAAGATGATCCAGGCGTTCATCATCGTTCCCGCAGTTCTGATAATCTATGTTATGGGAACCCGGAGCCTCAGCATGAAGACCCGCGCCTTCCATCTCCTTCTGGCAGTCCTGGTCCTGATCATTGTATCCCTGTCCTGGACCGTTGCTGTGGATCTGGTTCCCGCAGACCAGCGTCCTTATATCGGGGGAAGCGGGGATAATACCGTTCTTGGTCTCATCGTCAATTATAACGGGATCCACCGGTTGGAAAACGGTGCGACAGGTTCGGGTGACGGTGCCGGACCCGGGTCCTCCATAAGCGCAGCATTGCCTTCGCAACCGGGAGAGTTCCCCGGTTTGGGAATGCAGGAGAACAACCGAACGCGGGAACGGCGAATGGATCTGGAATCTCCGGCCGGTCAGGCACCCCCGGGTCCGGGAACCCTGCCATCAACTGGCACCGGACCCTCAGGTGCACCCGGGGGTGCTCCTCCCTCCGGTAACGGAGGTGCCGGCGGTATGATGGCAGAGAACGGGACTCCCGGTCTCTTCCGCCTTCTCTCGGAAGGTCTCGCCGGCCAGATCAGCTGGCTCCTTCCTCTGACCCTGATCGGCCTTCTTGCCCTCTTGCGCCGGCCAGATTCGCTCTCGATGAAAGGTCTTGAGGATGCCGGGCTCTTCTCTGAACAGGGAATTACCGCTGCTGCGCTGTGTCTCTGGCTGCTCCCCGGCCTTTTGTACTTCAGTTTCACGACCGGGTTCTGGCATTCCTATTACCTGGCAACCATCGCCCCGCCCCTGGCTGCGCTGGCGGGTATCGGCATCCTGGCAATGTACGAAGCATATCAGGGAAGCAGCAGAACGGGATGGATACTGCCCGCTGCAGTCTTCATCACGGGCTGCGTTCAAGTCTGGGTACTCTTGTACACTGCTGAATGGGCCGGGGCGCTCATTCCCCTCGTCGCACTTGGGGCCATAATCCTCACTCTTGTGTTGGTATACCTGAAGCTGAAACCCTCCTCCCGCAGCAGTTCGCATTCAAGGATTGCAGCCATACTTGCGATCGGGCTTCTGTTTATCGCCCCGGTTGTCTGGTCCTGCACACCATTGGTTTATGGGAGCGGGAATATCCTTCCTGCGGCCGGTCCCCAGCTTGCCCAGGGCAGCCGTGGTATGCCCGGGGGCATTGGTCATGTGGGCCAGGAGAACACCACCTCGCAGCTTACAGAGTATCTGACATCCCATAGCAATGGTGAAACCTGGCTCGTCGCAGTACCCAGCAGTCACGAAGCAGCCTCCCTGATCCTTGAAACGGGCAGACCTGTCATGTCCCTGGGTGGTTTCTCCGGTTCTGACACCATCCTGTCAACAGGGAGTCTCACAACACTGCTCAAGGCAGGAAAAGTCCGCTATTTCTCCATTCCTTCCACAACTGCGGGGGGTGGCCAGGTTTCCGGGAATACCGAGATCTTCTCCTGGGTGAGTAGCCATTGTACTGCCATCCCCGCTTCAGAATATGGTGCTGGCAACGGCAACAATACTGAAGGTGTGACCGGCCTGCCAGGTTCAATCATCCGGAATTATCGTCCAGATTCAATGGGAAGTACCGGTTCTTCTGGCAGCAACTGGGATTCAGCCGGGCCACAAACCTCGCAGAGCACACTCTACGATTGCGCGGGTGCGATATGATGGCTGGAAGTAAAGCCCGAAAAAATCCTTCGGTTTTTTTGCGGTTCCATGAACATATTCTTCAAAAGGCAGCGGGCCCGTGTTCCTTACCCTGAAAACCATGCCCGAACGTGGAGCACGGATGTTCAAAAACGAGCGTATCCTCTGGTTCTTTTTTATCGGTATCATAGCCTCGGCAATCGATCTTGGCCTGCTGTATGGGTTCACTTCATATCTCGGGATATGGTATCTTCTCTCGGCAACGATCTCCTATTCTATCGGGATCATTGTCAGTTATATCCTGAACAAGTACCTGACGTTCCATGACAAGAACCGGCAATATGGTGTCCAGTTCACATCGTTTGTCGTCATATCCTTCAGCTGTCTCCTTGTGACTCTCTGCATCATCTGGCTTGCTGTCGAGTTGTTCTCCACGGGATATCTCCTGGCAAAGGTACTTGCAACCTGCTGTGCGTTTTTCTGGAATTATTACGGGCAGAGCAGGATCACGTTCCACTCTGCGTGAGGGACTGGTCTCCCTATGAATCCGGAGGAATATGCAGATCCCGCACCGGGTAACCCAGTTTTTCTCGATCCCCCAACCGCCATCCGGATGATCAGGCACCGGATTCTCCACAACCAGACTGAAGAAGGGGAATTCCAGAACAGGATAATTCAAAAAATTGCTCTGCTGAACTTATATTGTTAAGATCGGTGAAAATTCTCTTTTCTGGCTTGGTTGCATATTCTCCTCAAATGAAGGAGCGTAACCCCCATTCACCCCCAGGATATGGAGGCCGCCTAATGGGGTTTCGTCCCCCAGATCCGCAAAAAACGTATCCCCATTGAGGGTATCAACCGGGCGGTATTTTCAATCAGGGTCTGCCAAAAAAAATGTAATCGCGATCAAAGGGTGTTAGTAAACCTTCCAACCGTTGGATAATTATCCAACTATTGGATATTTATCTAACAGCAAATTGTTTTTTCCGACGTGAGCCGTCCAGCCGATCGGTCAAAGGTCGCTTGAAAAATTTCAGTCAGGGGCTGAGGGGGTGATTGAAATTTTTTTGCCGGGGATCGATTGCAATTTTAAAAACCTGAGCCACTCATTATGATGCGGATACGCATCCACACAGATTCCGGCAAAAAAGTGATTGTACACCGATGATCATTTCAATACCCAGATACTCCTGGGGACTCTATGTCTGCGCCCTGCCCGATGCACCGGTAAAGGCGCTGGCCCGGAAATAACAGATCAGGTTTCTCGGTTTGGTAGGGCAGGATGTGGGCTTCACCGCATGCGGACTATGATTTCTCCAGAGTACAAAAATAAAAAAATACACTCCCGGTGCCGGATGATAACCTGAAGATCAGGATCCTGTATCCGCTGCTGCAAGCCCGCTGCCCCCACATAACCTGATGAAGATCACACTCCTCTCAGGAAACAACCGTAAGGTATTCAAGAGAGCCAAGAAGATTATTCTGGTTAGGAGCGTGTCCACTCATCGGATCAACAGCCTTTACCCTGGCAGCAGCAGCGGTACCCCTCATCATCCTGATTGCCAGGATCTTCGAGACCAGTCTTGAGACTGTCCGGACCATCTATATTGCCCGCGGGCATGCCAATCTCGCATCCTGTATGGGGATTGTCAAGACCGGTATCTGGCTGCTCTCAACAGGGCTAGTTCTGACTAACCTGACCGATTACTGGAACATCCTTGCCTACCTTGCCGGATACGGGATTGGTACCCTGCTAGGCATGCAGATCGAGGACATGATCTCGATTGGGGATGTTATTGTCCGCATGTTTGTCCCGGGAGATCCCCAGCCGATCATGACCGAGCTCTCAACCCATGGCTATGGCATGACCCGGATCGAGGGATCCGGAACATTCTCGCATTCCGTGAACATTATTTTCATGATTGTACCAAGAAAAGAACTGGCACGGCTGCTCGATATCCTCTCAAAAAATTATCCTGATATTCTCTACACCATCGAGGATGTGCGCAATATAAAGCATGGCGCAAAGATCTTTTTCAAGGATCCCAAAAAGCGGGTTCTTGGTTTTTTCGGGCTGTAGTGCCCCAAGCATAAGTTCTATACCTGCACTCCGCTATCATTCTTTCAGGTGCAGACAATGACATCGGAAAGCCGAGAAGCGGAATCCCCGCTTTCTATCTTCAACGTACGGACCGGCAGGTCAGAAAACGTTCTTCCCGTAGTCAAGACCGACGAGGAATGGAGAGCTGAACTCACGTCTGAACAATTCTCTGTTGCCCGGGGGCAGGGCACCGAGTACGCGTTCACGGGGAAATACCATGCCTGGAAAGAACCCGGGATCTATTCCTGTGTCTGTTGCAAAACCGATCTCTTCTCTTCGACTGCAAAATTCGATTCCGGTACCGGCTGGCCGAGTTTCTCAGCTCCGGTCTCCCCTCTCAACATCCTGACCCGGACGGACCGCTCAGGGGGAATGGAGCGCACCGAAGTTCTCTGCGCCCGTTGTGGTGCCCATCTTGGGCATGTCTTCGATGACGGGCCAGCACCCACCGGGAAACGCTATTGTATGAATTCGGCTGCACTGGAATTTTACCGGTTCCCCTGACCACAACAGCTGCATCTGAAATCTCCCGGATAAACTCACGGATCCCATCATGCGTATCGGTTACCCCTGCATCAACCGCTCGATTGGCTGTTCCCCCTCGTCCACGTTCCGTCTTGCCTCCTATTCTCCGGACCGGTTCGAAGAAACCGTTGAAAAAAACCTCGCGTGTCTCTTGAACATCCTCCGGTTCAACAGGGACAACGGTTTCCTCTTCTTTCGGATCTCCTCGGACATGATCCCGTTTGCATCACACCCGGTCTGTACGTTTCCCTGGCAGGAGCGGTTTAAAAAAACCCTTTCTGATATCGGGTTGTTTATCCAGAAAAACCGGTTTCGGATCTCGATGCACCCTGACCAGTTCGTCCTCATCAACACACCCGGCCGTGATGTACTTGACCGGAGCATCGCCGAACTCCGGTATCATGCGGAGATACTCGACCTGATGGGACTTGACGCAACTGCCAAGATCCAGATTCATGTGGGGGGTATCTATAACGACAAGAGTGCAAGCCTGGAGCGGTTTGTCTCCAGTTACGATCTCCTCGATCTCTCCATACGGAGAAGACTTGTGATTGAAAACGATGAAAATCTCTATTCTGCGGCCGACTGCCTGACGCTCCACGAACAGACGGGTATCCCCGTTCTTTTTGATGTCTTCCATCATTCCCTGAAAAATAAAGGTGAACCGGTTCCCGATGTGATGGAACCGATACAGGCAAGCTGGAATGAAAAAGACGGTATCCCTATGGTCGATTACAGTTCCCAGCAGGCCGGTAAACGGGCCGGGGCCCATGCCGAGCACATCGATGAACGGAATTTTGTGGCATTCCTCTTCGAGACCGGCGCTGCGGATTTCGATCTGATGCTCGAGATCAAGGATAAGGAAGCAAGCGCAAAAACCGCTCTTTTCCTTGCCCGGGACGATCCCCGGCTCGTCATCCGTCCCGGCAACCCGGGATGATATTATCCCTACTCCGTGCCAAAAGGTAATCATCTCATGGATCTTCTTACCCCCCTCCTTATCGGCATCGGTCTGTCCATGGATTGTTTTGCCGTATCTCTTGCTCTTGGAACAACTACGAAATCCCGTCTCCTGTCCATAGCTGCATATGTTGCCCTCTTCTTTGGAGTCTTCCAGGCAGGAATGACTCTTGCGGGCTGGATCGCAGGAGCGGCTTTCATCGGGCTGATATCTGTCTATGCCCCGTGGATAGCATTTGTCCTCCTGGTGATTATCGGGGGAAAAATGTGCTGGGAGGGTTTCAAAGGGGGAGATGAATCACATCTTGACAGTCTGCAGCTGGTACCGGTTATTATCCTCTCTCTTGCAACGAGCATTGATGCGCTTGCAGTCGGGGTGACCTTTGGTATCCTTGGCACCCCCGTTCTCATTCCCGCAATCATAATCGGTACCGTCTGCTTCCTCATCTCGTTTGCCGGTGTGATGCTGGGTGAGCGGTTGGAGGACCTTCTTGGCAACCGGATAGAGATCGCCGGCGGTCTTATTCTCATCCTGATCGGTATCAAGATCCTTGCAGAGTCTGTTATCTTCTGATTTTACGGGTTTTGGCGTTATCTTCCTCCTGATCGTCTGGCCTGTTTTGGGTATGTGAAATGACGAAAATCCGGGGAGTGCATGAATGAGAACCGGTTATCTATTTTAAAGATTATTTGAGATATCCGTGCTCTGCAGGTAGGTTTCAGTCTTCTTCTCTCTTCTTCCAGACATGGAGCACCCAGAGGAAAGAAGTCAGGGTTGCAATCACGGTCGAGGCTATGAGGAGCGGCAGGTACCACCACTGTGCAGCCATTGTTCCCTCCATGATCCCGCTCCCTGCGATCGTGGCAATCGTGTTGGGGACGAGGAATGCCGTGCCGAGTACCGTGAGGTACGCGGTTACGAGGGCAAAGCGGTTGTTGAGACTCTGGAGCTGGTTGTTGTAGATGCTCTGCATCACTTCAAGACCCGATGCAAGCACATTGGACATCTGTTCCGAGAGCTCGATGTGCCGGTCTATGTTGTCTGAAAGGATGCCGATCCTGCCGAGTAGTTTCTCGTCGTTGGTGATAAGATCGGCATCCCCGTACCGGAGCGAATCGACCACATCTTTTGTTGCCCAGAGCACGTTGAGATAATCGATGAGCACGTGTTTCATGCGGTAAATCTCGTGGGCGATCTTCTTCTTGGCAACGCTCTCCTCGATTAAGGATTTGCTGATCGCATCCCCGTGCATCTCGATCTCCCGCAGGTACTCGAAGTTCCGGTCATTGTTCTCATCGATGATCCGCTCAAGGATGAGGGTGATCTTGTCCCCTGTGTTTTCTGAAGCTATCCGCTTGAAGAACTGCTGGGCGTACCGTGAGAATCTGAGCAGACGGTTGATCTCCTCGGAGTGGACGGTCAGGATGAGGTTATCCCGGATAAGGATGAACAGGGGATGAACGGTCATCTTCTCGATCTTGACCGTTACCGAGGGGAGCATGATACCCAGCTCGGTATCGTAATCCTCGTACGCTGAATAAAAACCGGTGGTCAGTTTGGGGATGGGAATTTTGGAAAATCCTGCCATCTGGGCGATCTTTTCCATCTCCTCGCTATTGTCAGGTATGCTGTAGTCGATCCATGCAATGGAAGATGTTTTGACTTCTTTTAAGTATTCTTCAAGCGGGCGATCGATCAGGCGCTCTATCCTGTTATCCTGGCTGAGGATGATACAGAAACTCAGCGGGACGGGTCCGACTGCCGTAGTTTGCTGTTGTGTGTTCTGCATTTTCATGGCAACTCCCCATCGGGTATATCCCCCGGAATGGACCCGTTATCGTACGAGTTATTGATGCTGGAAGTATATACAGGTAGCCGGTTTGGGTAATGTAATCCCGTCAGGCTTATGTGCCGGTATGTGCATTTACGGGTATGGAAAGACCGGTTCAGTTCCTGGCGACCCTGCTTGTATGTCTTCTTTGCCTTGGGGCCGGTTGTACGGTCCCGGTCTCTCCCCAGGCCGGCGTATCCCCGGGTGTGACCCCCTCAGCGGAAAACACTGCAGTCCCGCAGGTTCAGGCTTCAGCAACCACCCAGGTGCTTACCCTCGGGGTCGATTCCCTGGTCCCGGGATCAACTCTTCCGGATAGCTACACCTGCAAGGGTGCAGGCGAATCGCCGGAAATATCCTTTGGAACAAAACCGTCTGGAACAAAAAGCCTCGTCCTGATCCTTGAGGATCCCGATGCCCCGGCCAGAACCTTCACCCACTGGATTGTGTACAACATTCCCCGGGCGTCTGCCGGATTTGCGAGGAATCAGCCGAACATGAAAGTGCTCCCCGATGGTTCGCAGCAGGGTGAGAATAGTGCCGGAACGCGAGGCTATTATCCTCCGTGTCCCCCGGTTGGAACCACTCATCGCTACGTGTTCCATGTTTATGCCGTAGATATGGACATAGTCCAGCCGACTGCTGATCGGGCGTCGATCGAGCTGGCTCTGAGTGGCCATACCTTGGCAGAGACTAACGTTTCGACTGTGTTCTCGCGATAATTGGTGAATGCGCCCTCATTTTTATGTTCCGGCTGATATGAAAAAAAATCAAAAGTGGTTATAATCAGCAGGTATCCAAAACACCGGAAGTGTTTCCTATCTGTTTTTTTATTCTGTTTCGCCCGGGACAGTGTCCGCCCGCTCTGACCGGATACGGCACAATTCGTGTCCGGTTTTGCACCGCATGCAACCCATAACACTAATATCGGATACCGTCTCATCATCCCGTATGGATATGTCTCGTTCAAGCGGCCTTGCCGCATGCGCAGTGCTCCTGCTCATCGCTTTCCTGATAATACCGGTATCTGGTGCTGTTTCCGCCGCAGCAGAACCGGCAGCTTCCTCAACGGCAGCTGCCTCGGCAACACCCGCCGCAGCAGCTGTTGCCCCTGCCAAGCCTTTTGTCTCGGCAACGGTCTCCCCCGGCGATGCTGTGATCGGAACGCCGGTTACCATCAGCGGTGTATCTTCCGGTGCCAACCTTACGGCTGGAGTCCAGATCTGGATCTTTGCCGGGAATTACGTCAATGTCTCGACCGTCCCCGTCAAAGCCGACGGCACATTCTCGAAGACTTATGATACGACAGGTCTTCCTGCAGCAACCTACTATATCTTTGTCCAGAGCCCGGGACCTGACGGATTGTTTGGTATCACGATGAATTCCTCCGGGCAGTACTCTGGCCAGGTTGTTAACACCCAGACTGGTAAAACCATCTTCACCTTCACCGGAACCGGCAGTGTCCAGGATGCAGCAGCTGCAGCGGCACTTTCCGATGCCATCAACAATCAGGGAGGAGACGATGTCTATACCAAGCTCACATTCAACCTTCTTTCCCCGTCAGCAGCAACCCCCAAGGCAGCGGATACAGCCGCTCCCGCAGGTACTCCCGTCCCTGCCAAAACCAAGTCTCCTCTTCCCCTGGAAGTGACCGGCGTTGCGCTGATCTTCGGGGCCCTTGCGGCTGTGCTGATCACCCGCAAATAACTTTTCCTTTTTTGTTATCGGATAATGTTCCAAGGGTTGCGATGCATTTGGCATTGATATTAAGCGTATTTTCAAGACTCACATCGATGTGATAAATCGTACGGTTGTTTCGATTGTAGTTCAGGGTACGATGAGTGGTTTCAGGAATATATGGTATCCGGATACCGGCGACACTGGGCTGTTATCACGACCATCGTGATCCGGAAAAATGGGTTTTGGATCACTCAAGGGTCCTGCGGTAAGTCACGATTCCGAGAATGAACATTGCTCCGGAAAATATCATCAGCGCCAGAAGGTCAATGCCGATGACATCGAGACCCTGGCCACGGAGGATGATTCCCCTCAGGGCATCTACACCGTAATATTCGGGATTGATGACCGTGAACCATCGGAGCCAGTCCGGCATGCCGATGACCGGGTAGAAGGCCCCAGAGGTCATGAACAGGATCAGGTTGAGAAATGCAACCACCGAGGCGTACTCCTGCTGGGCGGAAAACCGGGATGCGAACGAGACCACCAGACTCGTCACACCCACACAGGCAATCAGGATCACCAGCATTGCAAGGAAGAATTCATTGAGTGTCCTTATCACAATTCCGGTAATGAGAATATCAATGATAAAAATGGTAAAACCTGCAATAAATGCCCTGACTGTTCCGCTTGAGATGATGCCTGCGATGATACTGGTCCGTTTGACCGGTGTGACCAGGTACCCTTCATGGATCCCCGCCTCCCTGTCGCGGATGAGGGCGATTCCCCCGCCAAACATCGTTGACGTGAAGATGGCCATCATGATTACACCGACCCCGAAGAACTGGATGTACTTGATATCCCCGTAAATCTTGGTAACCTGTACCGGGTTGAATGCCCCCATTTTGAGAAGGACACTGTTGACTGCTGCTTCAACAAGCGAGGGTGTTACGGAATCCGAACTGTCCACGTACAGACGGATCGCATGATCGTTTGAGACTGATGAAGGAAAGACGATAACAGCCGTGACAATCCCCTTTGCAAGATCATTTTTTGCCGCGATCTCATCGGTGTACACTTTTGTATCCAGGAGTTTGGGGTCGTCTTTCTGGGCAATGTGATTGAGCTCATATGAGCCTTCGATGAATAACGGTGTATCGGTGTACGGCGGGCCCTCCTGAACAATCGCCACCGGAATATGGCTGATGGTGCCCCCCATGGCATTACCGAAGATGACCAGATACATGATGGGCATCATCAGGGTCATGATGACAACAAACGGGTTGCTTAGGAATTTTTTAAAGTCCCGGTTGAAGATTGCAACAGCACCGCGTATCATCGGGTTTTTCCTCCGGCTGCTGGTTTCTGATCGCTGGTATTCCCATCCTCCAGTTTGCTCCCGGTGACATAGAGGAAAATATCTTCAAGGGATGGCGAATGGATGGAGATGGAGGTCATGGGAATCTCATTATTCTCGAATATCGTGATGAGTGCCGGAAGGACTTTGCTGCCGTTCCTTGCGGATATCACGATCCTGTTTCCCTGAATCTCTGCCGTATTGATCAGGGGATTGGCAAGAATCGCCGGTATGAGGAGGTCATCTATTCGTTCAACTCCGATCTCAATGAGATCCCCTGCAGGCAGATGGAGTTTGAGATTCTCCAGGGTGTCGAGAGCAACAAGCCTGCCCTTGTCCATAAAGGCGATCCGGTTGCAGAGTTTTTCTGCTTCGTCCATGTAGTGCGTTGTCAAGATGATGGTGGTCCTCTCGCTGTTCAGGTCCGAGATCTGCTGCCAGACTTCCCGCCTGGCCTCCGGGTCCAGGCCGATGGTCGGTTCATCAAGAAAAAGGATGAGCGGGTGGTGGATGAAGGCCCGTACAATCTCCAGTTTCCTCCTCATTCCACCGGAGAACGTACCCACTCTCACATGGGCCCTGTCCGTCAGTTCCGTCATCTCGAGGAGTTCCCAGATCCTCTTATCAAGAATGGCGTCGGGAACATTGACCAGTCTTCCGTAAAAATCCAGATTGTCGTAGGCCGTGAGTTCAACGTCAAGCGTGCTGTTCTGCGGGCAGACACCTATGATGCTCCGCACGTTTTCCGGGAATCGTGTTATATCGTAATTATTGAGATATGCAGAACCGGATGTAGGAGAAAGAATGGTTGTAAGAATGCGTATCAGGGTGCTCTTACCGGCGCCGTTCGGTCCCAGGAGGCCGAAGATCTCCCCGCGTTTAACATTGAACGTGACATCGGAGACGGCGGTAACGGTTTTCATTTTGCCCTGGAAAATTTTTGTCAGATGCTCGATCCGGATGATGTTATCCTCCTCGCGCCCGGATCCATCGGGATTCCCGTAAATCGGCTCAGATTCCTTTCCCGTCTCTGGTCCGATCTTTGCAACCGGCGTCTCTGACCGATATGGCTGTTGTGTTTCCATCATTCACCACTCATTCGATCTTTGTCAGAATTGCCTGCAGGTGTTCAAGGGATTCACAAAACTGCTCAAGTTCATCCTCTTCCAGGTTCCCGAGACGGGTTTTTAGATCGTTTTTGTACATTTCCAGCAGTTGTCTGAGGTGTTTTTTACCGGAAGGTGTGATCGTGATCCGAATGACCCGCCGGTCTGCCGCATCCTGCTGCCGTTCAACCCAGTGGCTCTCTATCAGCGAATCGACAAGAGCGGTCATGTACGGTTTAGAGATATACAGGCGCCTCCCGATCTCCGACATCGAGAGAGGCCCGGTTTTCTTCAGGATCCCGAGGACCCGGTACTGGGCTGCCTTCATACCGGAAATGCCATGGCAGACATTGAAGATCTGCTTGTGGAACACAGGTATGAGAGCAAGGAAGCTGGCAGCTACCCTGTCCTTTATTTCATCCGTCATTCTCGCTCACACCGAATACTTTATTCCATCGGCTATTAGTTCTTTTGATGAACTATTCTTTTTCAGAACAAATTTTCCTTCCCGCGACCCGCTATGCAGGATCTGCAAACACGTTAAAAATGGCGTTTTTATTACATTCTGCTGCCATTTCTGGCAATGGTTTATCATCTCCATGGTTGTTCATTATTGCAGACACTAGTGTATCGTGCCGGAAGGAGGAAATGCCATGATAAGTCTCCGTTTTTACCGGATCTATGATATTGGCCGGGAGATCGATCTCGACTGGCTTGAGCGGGCACTTGCCCAGAATTATTTTACTGCAAGGACCAGTTTTGTCCGGGTCAAACCCAAGTCCATCATGCTCGAAGACCCGCCGCTTCTGATCCAGATGCATCCAATCCGGGTGGAACGGGACGGCAGGACGTTTGAGTTCTCTGTTGTAGCCCATGTCTATGATATCGGCGCTATCAGTTTCTGTTTCGTGTACGAGAACCCGGATGCGGATTATTCGGAACTCGAAGAGATTGCGTTCCTGTTTGCAGGCCAGGAGGGACTCTCGGAGTTCTATGTCCAGTACCTCAAGACCCTGGGCGAGATTGTGCGCCCGCACATCAAGAATTTCGCCATCAATCCTGATTTTTACGAAGATTATACCATCTACATTACGGACCGGCGCGATGATTCCATTGACCCGGTTGCCCTGCTCATAGGAGAGAAGACGATCATATCATCCCAGATACGCGAAGAGATCCTCAAAAACTCCCTCAGCTATACGCCAGAGGATCTCGCTGTTCTTTCCTGGGACTCAGCTCTGCTCTGCAGCCCCGACAGCCCTACGGATCTCATCGATCTCATCGAGTTTGCCAACGTCCAGGTACTGGAGCTCCGGTACTATGACCGGGAGCTGACCCGCGAGATGGAGAAGATGTACGACGACATCGAGCATGCGGACCGGCAGTCGCAGTTCCGCAGGAGCCGCCAGTACCATGCGATCATGGCAAAACAGATGGAAACATATGCCGAGGTCTCCGAAGTCATCGAGAAAGTCAACAACCTCATCAAAGTCACCGAGGATGTCTATTACGCCCGGGTATACGCAACAGCCCTCAAGGTGCTCCGGAGCGGTCTCTGGAGCGAGAGCGTGAGCCGGAAGATCGATGTGATCCGGGAGAACTACTCGATGCTTTCCGATGAGGTCCGGATCCAGCATTCCAATTTCCTCGAATGGGTGATCATCATCCTCATTGCGCTTGAGTTTGTACTAGCGATCTGGCAGACCCTGCGATAGGGGCTCTGGACCCATGGCATTTGAGTGTTTCCAGTGCGGGGAATGTTGCAGCCACCTTGGGCTAGTCCATTCGATCATGGAATCGTACGGGGATTACCGGTTCCTGATCTACAACCAGTATACCGGAGAGAAGACTCCGGTTGAGATAGATTCGGATAAACGGGAGCTTTTCGATGACAAGAGTATCTTTGAAAAAATCCCGGAAGCCTGCCCGTTCTTCCGCCACCAGCCCGGAAGCGAGCTGGCCTACTGCACGGTTCACCTGACCCGGCCGGAGATATGCCAGGATTACGGCTGCTGGCGCCTGCTCATCCTCAGTCCTCAGGGAAGACGGGTCGGGAGGATTATGTACATCCGGACGCTCATATCAGAAGACACTCATCTCACGACCCTCTGGGATACCTGTATCGAGAACCATAAGGAGCCGGACGATGCGATCTGGGAGACCGAGATGATCAAAATTCTCACTCGCAATGGGTACAGCGTGCGAAAATAGCGGAGGTTGTGCGGAATTATTCTTTTTAGAATTCAGAGCTGAATCCTGCTTATCGTAAGCGAATGCGCAGGAAAAACCCGCATCCCGGTTGAAGGAATAAAAAAGGATCAGAGGTACCGGTTCTTCCTCAGCCAGTCTGCCTGGGGGGGAAGATAACGGTAGATGATATCGCATTTCTCGTCCTGGAACGACCACGGGGTGATGAGAACGATATCCCCTTCCCGGATCCAAGCTCGCTTTTTGATCTTTCCTTTGATTCTCCCCATGCGGGTCACGCCGTCATGGCACCGGACCCGGATATGGTTTGCCCCCATCATCAGTTCTGCCATGGCAAATTGCTCATTGTTCCATTTTCTGGGCAATCTTACCCTGACAACCGGGGTACCATCTTCGTTTACTGCGTTCGGGTTAAATTCATCGTCACTGGTTGTATTTCTAATGCAGACAACTCCTGCTATATCATTGATGTGCGATACGATGAAGGTATGTATTGAGCGGGAAGTGCAGGATATATTTTGCCATTCCTGGCTTTCCTTTCACTTTCTCTCCGCACGGTCTCTCCCTTAAACCCCACCGGTTCCAACGGACTATCTGAAATGATCGGGAAAGGTGCGTACCTTCGGCAGCTCACTGCGTCCACGATGCAGATGCACTCTGTTGAAGTGGGAAAAGAACTGGAAGGCAGTTCCCCCCCCTCGGTTTTCATTGGCAGCTGGAATTACCCGGATGTCTATGCCGGCCCCATGGTAACTCCAGTACACGGGGATACTTCTGTCATGGACATGCCCGAAGCGTGGATCCCAGGAAACAGGTCCCAGGAAGAGATCATTGGCTACCGTCTGAACCTGATCCGGGGCAAGCACCAGGTTCATGCTCAGGATCTCGATAACCGGTTCGTGGAGAAACTCCAGGAGATCACGCTGTCAGCCACCTCCCTTGAGAGCGAGGTCAGTTTCACGAATGCTCCCGCTGGCCAGTCATTCTCCGAAGAACACACTCCGTTTGGCCCAAGCGCCCAGGTTGAACGGTTCGATATCGAAGCGGGGAAGTGGGATCCCCAGCTCGAGAAGGTCTATTATGATACCGACCTGTATGCGCGGGATGCCGTCATCGATCTTCATAAAAAGGGGCTCCCTTTTTCAAGCATCCAGAAAGCGTTCTCAACAGGGGTCATGGGGAGGGGTCAGGCCCGGCACCTGGTTCCCACACGCTGGTCGATCACTGCCTGCGATACCCTGATTGGCGACAGACTGTTAAGCGATGTAAAAAAATGCCCGGTCATTGACACGTTCCGTGTCCACGAATTTTCCAGTCTCAACAACAATTACGCGGTGATCCTGATGCCAACCGGCTGGCAGTACGAGTGGTCGGAGGCATTCCTCCACGTTCTTGCAGATGAGGAGTACGTCTTCTCGGACCATGAAGGGACAAAGAAAAAAACAGAGTACTCCTCTCTTGGCGGCTGTTATTATTCCTGCAAGATGGCAGTTCTCGAAGCCCTGGCAAAGGAACAGAAACAGGCAGGGGCTATTGTTGTCCGCGAAGCCCTCCATGGGTATGTGCCGCTCGGTGTGTTCAATGTCAGGGAAAATGTTCGTTCCGCCATGCTGCAGAAGGCAACGGAGTTTGAAGATATCCGATCGGCTCTCTTGCATATCTCTGAAAAGTTTACTCTCCCCATGCAGCGTTTTATCGATGAAGGTGCGTTGCTCCGGACTATGCTCCGTCAGCGGCAAAGCACCCTGGCTGAGTTTGTCCCGGTGGCCCGCTGATATGACTGCCGCTCCGCCAATCTCTGCATCTCCCGGCCCGGGTATTCCCCCGTCATTCCCGGATCCCCCTTCTCCCCGGATCATCCTCCATCTGGATATGGACAGTTTCTATGCTTCGGTAGAGATGCAGAGATGTCCCGAACTAAGGGGGAAGCCGGTCATTGTTGGTGCAGACCCGAAACAGGGTACGGGCAGGGGAGTTGTCTGCACCTGCTCGTACGAAGCCCGGGCATTTGGTGTCCGGTCAGCACTCCCGATATCCCAGGCATATATTCTCTGCCCTGACGCTGTCTTCCTCCGGCCGGATTTTGCCCTGTACTCCTCGGTCTCGGAATCGGTGATGGCAATCCTCCGGTCGTGCGGCTTCCCGCTCCAGCAGGTAAGCATCGATGAAGCGTTTCTTGACATCAGCTCTCTTGGGGATTATTCGCAGGCCGAAAAAATCGCTCTTGGGATTCAGTCAACGATTGCATCCCGTCTCGGTCTCACCTGTTCCATTGGGATAGGACCCGGAAAAACGGTTGCAAAAATTGCGTCGGATCTCAAAAAACCCAATGGACTGTCCGTAGTGACACCCGAACTTCTGGAAAATGTTCTCGGCTCCCTTCCCGTCCGGAAGATCCCGGGCATTGGTGAGAAGAGTGAAACGGAATTAACCCGTCTTGGCATTCATACCATAGCGGATCTCATCCATGCCGACTCCCGCAAGCTGGTGTCCCGGTTCGGACGCGGTATCGTCTCCCTGCTCAACGCCGTACGGGGAATCGATGAAAGCGAAGTACGCGAAGAGACAGAGGCACGATCCATCTCCCGTGAGACCACGTTTGAGTGCGATACCGATGACCTGATGCAGATCGAGAGGACTATCCGGATGCTTGTAGATACCGTCAGCCGGGCCCTTGCCGAAGAGGACTTGCAGTGCAGGACGGTGACTATCAAAGTCCGTTACCAGGGTTTTATTACCCGGACAAAATCCCGGACCCTGTCCCATTCTACAAACAACCCAACAGCCCTCATTACCTGTGCCCGGACGCTCTTCTGTGACCTATATGACGGGAGGAAGATCCGGCTTCTCGGGATTCGTCTCTCATCTATCGAAGTGCCGGATGCCCGCCAGATGACCCTGTTATGATATGATACAATCCCTAGGTACACCTGAAATCCAACTAACCCGGTCTGGTCACTTCGCGGAAGTATGTCTCAATCTCGTCAATCTCGACAACAAAGTCGATGACTCCCTGCATCAGCACAATACATCGCGAATCATCGGATTTGATTTTCCATCCTGTAGCCGCAAATATCTTTTCCGCAACGGCTTGTGCAGTCCGCTTGTTCCCGTCGCGAAAGGCTTTGTAGGCACAGAGGAGATAGACGACAGTTGCTGCCCGGGCAAAGGGATCCGGCTGGATGTTTACGTGAAATACCGCTTGGTGGAGATTTGCCTCAGAGAGCACCCGATCATCTCCCCCATCGCGTGCCATGATTCCGGCATGGAGTGCGAGGATCTCTTCAACAGTGAGATCATCCATCTGTTATCCGGTTTTGCAGGGATGGTATGGAAAGGTTGTGTTTTTCCCGCCGCCATGGTCCGAAAAAAATCACTCTTGAAAAAAAAGCAGCAGTCTCATCACCCATGCCCGCAGAAAATCCAGTACACAACAAACAGGAGGATACCCCTTGAGCGAGATGAATCTTAAGATCTTTGATGCCATGACCAATGAGGAAAAACACGCGTATATGGAATTCCTTCTCTGGCATTATCGGGTGGTGGATGCGTTCTGGTTCATTAACATCACGGAGGAGTACGGCCAGCCGGTGGCAGAACGGATCAACGAGCAGGTCTGGGGAAGAGTTGCCGGTATGGCGGCAAAGGATATCGTACGCAGGTTTTCCATTACTGACCGGGGGCTATCAGGGTTTGTCCGGGCGCTCCGTCATTTCCCGTGGGCGATGATTGTAGGCTACACAATTGAAGAGTCCGAGGATGAAGTCATCATTTCGGTGCCTTCCTGTCCAACCCAGGAAGCCCGGCTGCGCCGGGGCCAGCGAGAGTATGTCTGCCGTGAGATGCACCGGGCCGAGTTCACATCGTTTGCCCGCGAGATCGATCCTAGGATACAGGTTGAGTGCCTGTTTGCACCTCCTGACCCGCACCCATTGGATATGTTCTGCCGGTGGCGTTTCACTCTTCAGGACAGGGCAAATCCATAATCTTCCCGGCTCTAAAACCTCATATGCTCTTCGGAGTTGCCGATATTCCCCTGCGGAAATTCCCGTTAGGGATCTGCATCTCAAAACGGGCTCCTTTACCGGGGAGGCCATTCTCCTGGATAGTGATGCCGGTAATTGAGAGGATCTCCCGGATCAGGAAGAGGCCATACCCGGTATTTTTTCCGTACCCCTGCGTGAAGATGTGAGCCTTATCCTCCTTAGAGATCCCAACGCCATCGTCCTCACTGGTGAGGAGAAGGGCGTCCGGGGCCTCCTGTGCAGAGAATCGTATGGTTGTGAGTTTCGCACCTCCGTGCCGCACTGCATTGTCCACAAGGTTGAAAAAAACTTTTTCAAGCAGGCCGTCAGCAAAAACCTCAATGTTTTCCAGTTCGCTCCCCACGATAATGACCGGGATCCCGCTATCTGGCTGTGCTTTTTCGATTACCTCAGCAATATTCTGCCATACCGGGGCCTTTACCCCAATGTCCTGGTACTCCCGGGTGAAGAGGATCTGGCGGCTGATTCGTTCGGTGACATCGAGTTCCTTCTCGATATACTGCCTGTTCTGCCCGCCATCCGGGTTCATGAGTGTGAGCTGGAGAAATCCCCTGAGTGCCGTGAGCTGGTTCACGATATCGTGGCGGGTGATACTGTTGAGGAGGTTAAGTTTTTTATTTGCCTGGGTAACGGCCTCTTCCGCTTTCCTGCGCTCTTTGTTCTCGTGTTCGAGTTCCCGCCAGCGGCGCAGGGAAAAGATCGCAAATCCGATAACAAAGATGAGTGCGACTGTGAAGATCTCATCCAGTTGCAGGTTATTGTAGTTATTCAAAAACAGGAGAATATGCCCGCTGATATCAAAGAATGCCGAGATTAAATATACAACAATTCCGGCAATGATAATGATACCAAGATCTCTTTTTGCGGTTGAACTCGCCCGATCTGGATTTTGATCTCTGTTATCCATTATCCAACCCTGTTCTGCCTGTAATTTCTATAGAACGGCGCATTCGTATATCATTTTCCTGTCTTTTTTGCATATGTTGGTGTATATGGGGCTCCCATGGTTAGGACTAATTCTGGAGACGTAGAATATCTGGGTGAAATGTTGTCCCCTGAAGAGCTGACTGTTTTTTTTATCCTGTATGTGGCTGTCAATCTTGTTGTCTTTGCGATCTATGCAAGGGACAAGCACCAGGCCAGGCGCAATGCGTGGCGGACGAGCGAGGCGATGCTTCTCATTCTTGCCCTTTTTGGACCGTTTGGTGCATATGCAGCAATGCATCTCTTCCATCATAAGACCAGAAAACCCCTATTCTGGCTTGTCCCATTATTTTTCTGTCTCCAGATCGTTCTCATAGGATTCGTCCTCTCTGGAATGTAATCCTGGAATTCCCGATCGTGTCTGCCGGGTGGGGAACCTGCAACTGGTAATATGAATAATTTCCTGCCATGCGGATCATGCCACTTTAATACCGGGTTTTTCCAAAGAATCTTGGATGAGAACCAACAGACACCGCTACTTCCTCGACCTTGCTGCCCGGTGCGCCCGGCAGGGCACGTGCCTGCGCAGGAACTTTGGCGCAATCATTGTCGATGAATACAATACCATCGTCTCCACGGGATATACCGGGGCGCCGCGCAAACAGATGGACTGCACGGAACTGAACCGGTGCTGGAGAAAAGAGCACAATATCCCCTCCGGGTCCAATTACGAACGGTGTCGGAGCGTCCACGCCGAGATGAATGCGCTCCTCCAGGCCGGAAAGAATGCGCGGGGCTGCACGCTCTATCTGTCGGGCTTTGATGTGGAGACCGGCGAGACCACCTTGATCTGGCCCTGTTTCCTCTGCTCGAAGATGATCGTCAACAGCGGGGTTGCGAATGTCATCATGCGGACCGGAGAGGATACCTACAAAGAGATGGACCCGATGGTCCTTTACCAGATGCGGAGCCGAGAATCTCTGGGTGACGAGTCAAAGTAAATTTTCTTTTTGGGAAAAAAACCTGCGCGAAAGCCGGGCAGTTGTCAGTTTCATACGCAATGATCCCGAACCGGGTGGATACCCTATCAGGAAAAACAATAATCGCAAATCGTGAGAAAGAGTTAAAAAAATTAGAACCGGGGTTTCCGGTGCTTCGGGAGGCAGTCACGGCAGTATACCGGGCGGCCTTCGGTTGGCTTGAAGGGAACTTCACATTCCTTTCCGCAGTCTGAACAGGTGCATTTTGTCATTTCACGCGGGCCGCCGAAGTCTCTGGGACCTCTGCTGCCACCAAAATTATTCGATCCGAACATGGTTATTTCTCATACAGTCGTTTGTATAACTGTGTTACAATACATGATGCCAGAGTATAATAAGCAGTGTGTTGGAACAAAGACCCCCCTGAGGATTCTTAGGGTTCCGGCACTCTTTTCCTTTCACTCCACTTGGATTAATTCTGGTTCCAGAATTAATCCAATTCATGCCTTTCATTTGGGAACGGAGCCTTTTTCTGGCAGAATATTCCGGAATTTACCGTTCGGATACGCGGTTTCCGGAATATCTGCTGTTCAGGAGTGGAGCCCCTCGCGCGCGCAGGGAAAGTTATTTTGGAATAGGTCGTACGCGTCGGATCTCATTATAGATCGAGACGATTGAGAGACTGATCAGGTTGAGCGTTGTGGCAATGTACCACAGGACCGATTCCGCTGGTGAGAGTCGGGCGATCCACCCTGACCAGAGCATAATGCAGATGATGGAGAATGCAAGGAGCGTGTCTACCGCAAGGAAGAGGAGGGGCATCCCGAAGATCCTGCCCAGCTGGGCAATAGTGCAGTACTCAAACCGTGCCGGAATATGGAAAATGTCCAGGGTAGACCGCGCAGCATTCATCAGGAGATCTGATACCGCCCAGACAACGACCACACACCCGAACAAAAGGATGATTCCGTTTTCATGCAATCCGGTCTGTACTGCATGGATCCCGAAGAGGAGCTTGAATGCGCAGAATGGCATGCCTATGGTAAAACTCAGAAAAAATGGTCGTGCAAAAAGCCTCTGGATCCAGTCCGTCTCTTCCCCAGCCACACCGGGATCCGTGATCTGATTTTCAGGGGCCATGGCAGTTCTGCTGTGATCAAGGAATTCGGTGCCCGGATGTAATAAGCGAATGGGATCCCCATTTGTTCCTGTATATAAGAGTCATCGGAAACAACAATTACCTTCCAATGTGAAAATACTAGAGACCTTACAGGTGAATCACATGGGAATTTTTGACAAATTAACCGGAAAACCAGCAACGCTCAATCCGAAATCAGCACTCGTCCTCTCCGCAATCACGGTAATTGCCGCAGATGGCGTGATCGATGAAGCAGAGATCAATGACCTTGCCAAGATTGTCCGCGGCGACCGCAAATCCATTGACACTGCGATGGCGGTTCTCAAGGCCAACAAGTTCCCCGGCGTCATCGACATGGTTGCAGCAACACTCGATGAGAAGCAGAAGATCGCAACCCTTGCAATCCTCTGCGATCTTGCCATGGCCGACGGTGTACTTGCCGGTGAAGAGAAGCAGGTTCTTCAGATGTACATGGACAAGTTCGGCGTTTCTGAGGCAACCCTCAAGCCGATCATCGAGGCTATCGCTGTCAAGAACGATTTCTCTATCTTCTCATAACTTTTTTAACAAGGCCGGACGGCTCACGCTGCCTGTTTCGGAATAAGCTGCTGTCAGTTCTTCCCTGCAGAGAAAGCCAGGATTCCGGCACCGGCTGCGATCAGTGCGATCCCCGTCATGGGATTGGAACGTGTCGGAGCGGGAATCGTTGTACTTGGGGGAATGATCGCTGGAGAGAGCGTGACTGCCGGCAGAGGTTCCTGCGTCTTCTGGGGTGGGGGAGTCTCCGTAATTGCGGGTGTGGATCGCGGGGTTGCCGGGGTTGTCCGCGAGTATACGGTCTCTTCCACCAGAGTATTACTGCTGCCGGGAGATGCCGGGTTCTCGGTCTTCACCGAGAAGGACCGGGTTGCTGTTGCCGATGAAGTGAGGAAGGTGACCACTGCCCGGCCGTCGGCACCGGTTGTGACCTTGCCGTAATAACTGGTGTTCGATCTCTCGGGTGTTGAGGCAGCCACGTCTTCGAGAATCGTACGGCCGTTGCCGTTATAATATGCATAAGATCCGATAGCGTACGGCCCCTCGGAGGGATCCTGTTCTACCCTGAGCTGGTTTGCGAGGACCACCGGGGGCTGGTCACCCGGCTTTCCGCTCATGGAATAGGTGCGGGCGAGCCAGAAGTAGTAGGGTGTATTGGGTAAACCCGTGATCGTGATCGAGAACCTGCCCCCCCGGGTGAGAGTATTTTCTGAAGATCCTGTGTCAGCAGAGACCGGGACCATGATAAGAACAAAACCGATTATACAGAGGAGTACCAGGATTCGTGACAGACGACAGTTCATTCAGTAATCACCTGATATTGTTCTTATGTGAACTGATATCTTCCCGGGTATAATGGTTGGGGTTTTGGTTTTCGGACTTATGGTGATTTCTCTGTAATCCCGGACAAAGACACCCGCGGGGATATCTTCCGCAGGAGCCACATCTTTTTAATCCTATGGGGGTATTAGTGATTATGTCGCCCCGACGCTCGATACCAAAAGCGAAGCTGGAGACAAACCCGCTTCCCAAAAAGGGGCCGGGAATGGACCGGGACCGTCACCTGGAGGATGCAAAGCATCATCCGCTTGACCACCCGCTTCCTCATCCCCCCCACAAGACGATTAACAAACCAATCCTCCCCCGGGATCATACAACCCACACTCATCCCCATGAAGAAGAGCGGGGACCCCATACTAACAAACCGGGTCCCATCACACCATCACAAAAGATCAGCCGTCCTGTAACAAAAAAGTGAATGCAGGACTCTCACACTCAACTCATTCAACCAGACACTCTTTTTGTTCCCTTTTTACTGTTTGCTGCAACAGGGCTTCCGGATAAATCCTATGTTTTTACTGATGTATGAATGCAAAAGAACCCTTCCTGGCGATTTGATAAACCTGTAGGAAGTTTATACCGGTTTTCCGGTGCCCATTCCTGTTCACCGGGGCTCATCATCGGGTGGCAATGCTCACTTATTTGGTAACCTTCCGTGTAAATGCCATGCATCGGGAAATGGCTAAATAGTAATTGCACGAGGGAGATCCCTCCATTTTGTGCAAAAAGCCGTAAATTAAGGAAATTGTTCTCGCAGGACAGATGAGTTTTTAGAATTCTGCGAATATCCTCCACTCATTCGCCCAATCCGGCTAATTGAGAATACTTTTATACCCCTTTTCTTCCACTGGAAAAATCGTTTATATAGTCCCGATACTATAAATACGTCATTTCATGCGTTTTCCCGGAAGGCGCCCTGAGATAGCCTGCGGACAGGAACCTGTGGTATACACGTATGGAAACCAATCGTTTTGGGGGTAATCACCGATTCCATGATATAACTGGACCACTCAACTCTCATTCATTACTCCCCTCCCTCCGGCCGGTCCCTGTCCGTGCCCGAAAACAACCTGTTCGCGGCATGGCAAATGCGATGCATGCAGATCCGCTCACGGTGTACGGGGTGTGCCGTTTTGCGAAAGAAAGAAACCCTCGTTATTCTCGATTTTGAAAAAAATGTTCAAGCGTTCCTGATCCTGCCTGTATACAGCAGGATAAGTGCCGCCGCTCCCAGGAGGGCCAGAAGACCTGCCATGACATCCGGTGTTGCAGTGTACGACGGGGCAAAGAACGAGATCCCCTGGCCGGAGATCCCCGCGGTGATGAGGAATATCCCCATAAGCCCGAGGATAAACGCCATGATCGGGAGTCCCAGCGACCGCAGGGGAATTCTGCCAAGCAATCCCGCTGCAATAACGAGGCTTGCTGCCAGAAACAACCATTCGGATGGCGAGGTGATCTCCAGCCAGAGATAGTACCCGGTATAATCCGGTACCGACATGAGGGGAAACGGCCCGCGAAGCGGAAAGAACCAGGTATCGGCCTGCTGCCAAAGGGAATCGCAGATCTGGTGGGAGAAGACGCTGCAAGCAAATGCAATCCCGAGGATGCTATGCCAGTACCTGAACGCGATAAGGGCGATCACCGATAATATGAGAACGAACAGCAGGGTATGGCCAAGCGTCCTCCCGCAGCTCAGGGCAGGCACGAGCAGGGCAAGCGGCTTATCGATGAGATCAGGAAGCAGCGCTCCCAGGATGCAGAGCGGTACAACCCTTCGGTCATTGGTAATGCCCAGAAATGCCAGACCCACCAGGAGCCCGCAGAAAGCATGGGCAATTGCAAACATCCCGGAATGTTAAGCTGTATGGATTTATAATCCCGTCACGGGATACCCGCATCCCGGTGGCCATGGACGAAACCTTGATACCCGTATCCATCCATTGACGTTTTAATCCGGGTAGATGAGATGCTCACCAGCCACGAACTCCTCCTGAAGTACTGGCATGACAACCGCTATACTTTCTCGGAGATCATCATCTGTTATGTTGACCGGGGGGCGCTTGGCGACCGCTCCTGTGCGTATGGCAGGGATGTCCAGGCACTGGAATCCTATTATTTCCAGGTTGCAACCGGCAGGGATACCAAGTACATCCCCTATCACCGGATCCGGAAGATCACCTATGCAGGTGCAACAATGTGGGATCACGGTACGCTGAAGGAAAAAAAAGAATTACCGGACTCGTAAAGCGATCCCCCGCTGGGCTGAAACGGATGGTCATGAGCAGGAAATTGTGGCCCCCTCTGAAGGAACGATAGTCATCCGGAGAGTCTCTTCCCGTTTTTTCCTATTTCAGACAGATCCAGTTCTCTTCAAAGGAATCGGCGCAGAAGACCATGACCCGAAGTTTCTTTCCTTTCTTAAAGGCCCGCATCTGGTCGTCATACACTTTCTGGACATGCCGGAGCTTGTGCCGGCCAAAATACTCCTCGATACCCTCCAGGAACCGGATCTCCTGGGAGAAGAATGCGTTCTCGTACTCCTTGGTCTCCCGGGCCAGGAGAATGGATTCTTCCTCGGAGATCTTGTCATGGTATTCCCCATGGAGGTCGAGTCCCGAGAACTGTCGCCAGTCAACGGTTCCGTGTTCATCCGGCTCCCGGTGAAGCATGTAGGGATAGACCCGGCAGATGGCAAAGCGGCGATCATAAATCCTGCACCTGCCATTTTCAAGAAACCAGCAGGAACCCGCATCATCATCTTTGACTTTCAGGGCATAGCCCGAGACATAGAACGTTCCGTTCTGGTCGCAGAATTCCGGATCCGGGGCGGGCTCAAGTGCATCCGGTTCGATCTCCCGTACTGTTGCAACATCCCGGTCGAGAAGGAAGACATGGCCGTTGAAGGACCGCGTGCAGCATTTCGCGCAGTGGGTGCAGCAGAATCCGATCTCCCGGATGATGCCGGCAAGGCGTTCGACCGGGTAGGCATACAGGCTGTTTCTTTCCTGTACCAGGGCTTCACGACGATAGGGGATCGGTATCAGGGAAAAGATAACCACCGTGCCATTACCAACACAATGGGGCGTGCCGGTTCATCATCTTTTGGAGAAAACGGGAGGAGACCTGAGGCTTTTACTTTACCACGAGGACTTTGCAGCTGGCACGACGGATAACCGTCTCGGCAACGCTGCCAAGGAGGAGCCGTTCTATCCCTTTCTTTCCCTGTGTGCCGATAACGATCAGGTCGATATTGTTCTCCGCTGCGTAACGAACGATCTCTGTAGCAGGTTTGCCTTCGAGAACAACCGTTTTCACTGTTACCGTGCCGGCAAGGGACCGGACTTTTCCGACCGCGTCCTGTGCCTCTTCCTGGATCAGGCTGTACGTCTCTCCGACAACCAGGTCCGCAGGAGCAGATTCGAATGCGCCGGTATCGGTGACGTAGACGGCATGAAGGGTTGCTCCGCTTCCTGCAGCGATCCGGATTGCCTCCTGGACTGCCGTGGTGTTCCGATCCGATCCATCCGTTGCTATCAGTATATTCTCAAACAGTTTTTCAGTCATCTGGATTCAGCCTCCGTTTATCCGTTATCTACGTCGTTTGCGGTTGTTCTTATAGGTTGCAGGTGGGAGATGCTGCCTACTTCCCGGTCTTTGCATCCGTATCGTGAACATATTTGTCTCCCCTCATGGCACAGAGCACTGCCGCCACAAACGAGATGAGTGCCCCTGTGTAGAATGTCAGGGCAAGGGATGGCATGAACGCATGGGCGAGCGTTGTCGGGAACCAGGTGACCCCGGTAAGAGTGGCAACCGTTGCCGGTGCGATCGATGCTGCTACCGCAGGCGAGAGGCCGGAGAGGATCATCTGGGCCGGGTTGTAGCCGAGGAATGCAGCAAAGAGTGCCCCGGTGGGGGGTATCGCACTCATGGCCGGGAGGAGCGAGGAAGCGCCGATCTCCTGCAGGGATGATGCAAGAGCAAGGGGGAATTCCCTGGTGAGGCCGACTACAATTATCGTGAAGAACATGCCCATGCTCACGACCATCCCCGAGTTCATCAGGGTCGACATCATACCGGACGTCACGCCCCGCTCGGATGGGGGAACCGAGTTCATAATCGCGGCTGCGTTCGGCGAGGCGAACATCCCGTTGCCCATCCCCATGATCAGGAGTGCCAGTGAAAACGGCAGGTAATCGAAGTTATAGGGCAGCACCGCGAGGATCAGGAACGAGACTCCCACAAGAATCATCCCGATGGTACTGATCCACTTAGCGCCGTACTTGTCTGAGAACAACCCGGATATCGGCCCCGTGATTACAAACCCTATGGTCATGGGGAGCATGAAGACGCCTGCCCAGAATGGCGTTGATTCGTAGCTGTACCCGTGAAGCGGGAGCCAGATGCCCTGCAGGAGCAGGATGAGGATGATCATCACCCCTCCGCGTGCAAGGGCGGAGAGAAAGTTTGCAGCGTTCCCGTACGTGAAACTCCTGATCTTGAAGAGATCCATCTGGAACATCGGGTCTTTGACCCGCTTCTCTATGAACGGGAATGCACACAGGAGCAGGATCCCGATGACGAGCGATGCAATAACCCACGGATCGCCCCAGCCCATCGGGTCGTTCCCATAGGGCATCAGGGCGTAGGTTATCCCGATGAGGAAGATGGTCAGGCCGCCGATGAATGAGATGTTCCCCCAGATGTCAAGGGAATGGGTGTTCCGTTCGTACTTCGGCTCCTTGAGCCGGTAGAACGCCCAGATCGTGCCGATCACGCCGAAGGGCACGCTGATGAGAAAAACGTACCGCCAGTTGTAGACCGCAAGGATGCCCCCGATGAGAAGGCCGATGAAGCTGCCTGAGAGTGCCGCTACCTGGTTGAGGCCCAGCGCCTTGCCCCGCTCGTCCGGAGGGAATGCGTCGGTCAGGATCGCAGCGCTGTTGGAGAAGATGAACGCAGCGCCAACTGCCTGGAGCAGGCGGAAGATGATGAGCTCTATGGCTCCCGCGTCCCCGGAATCCGGGGTGAGGAAGAGGAGGATCGAACCTATCGTGAAGATGAGAAACCCGATATTGTACAGCCGCACTCTCCCGTAAATATCGGAGAGACGGCCGAAACTGAGCAGGAGGGTTGCAGTCACTACCCCGTACCCCATCAGCATCCAGAGAAGGTACTGGAACGAGGTGAGAGGATTGATGTTGATGCCATTGAAGATCGCCGGCAGGGAGATTAAGATGATGCTCCCGTTCACAGCCGCCATAAACATGGCGATCGTGGTATTCGATAAGGCTATCCACTTGTAGTGGACGCCTTTACCCCCACGTTCACCTGCCTTACCTTCTGGAAGGTTTGTCTGGTCCACACTGATCACCTGATCATCGTTTTGGTATTAAACTGTCCGGGAGTTTCGGGCAGTTTGTTTTGCACCGTACACATCTGGCCTTCCGCTCATTTATAGACCCTGCTGTCCTGAAGGTGAGTAAGTATACAAAGGCAAAGTGCTTTTTACTTGCATTTCACATCTACCAGATGGAGTACCAAAGAGACGTATGCAGGCGATTATAAAAGTGCTGGCATTCCTGATCGGGCTGTTCATAATTGCAAATGGCGTCTTTCTTGTCCTGATTCCTCCGTTCGGGGATGAACCGCAGGGCTATGCTATCATCGCAGTCGGGATCGCCATCCCCCTTATCACGATGTACGTGTCCCGTATTGACGACCGGGCCGAGGCCTGATTTTTCCGGTAATCCCTGTTGGGACGAATGCCCGGTGGCCGGTGAGATATCCGGGTCCTTTTCCCTCTTTCCGGTTCCTGTATTCATCAACCGGCCCTGTTTCTTCGGGATGGGTAGTGAAAAAAATTTACGGGATCCGCTCAGTCGTACTTCCGGAAGAGCGCCGGGTTCTGCCTCCTGATCCACCACCGCTGCAGGAATATCCCCCCGATAACCACGACAATGATTGCAGCGGTTCCTGCAATAGCCGGCAGGAATGGGATCCCCGATCCCGCACCCCCGGCGGGAGCAGCCATCGTATTATTTGCTGTTGAGGGGTTTGTCGCGAGCGGTGCCGATATGGTGCCACGGGGTGATGACGGGAGCGTGGCTGAGGGAACGGCGGTAGCCGGTACAGTGGCGGCTCCGGTTGCCGGAATAGTTGCCTCCGTTGTTACAGTCCCTCCGGATATATTCTTCCTGGTGGTTACTGCGAAGTACGAGAATCCCGGTGTTCTTGCCGTGAAATAAAATGCATTCGCGGTCTGGCGGTTGATCGCTGTCGGAAGTTCTGTCCATACGCCCCCGGTGTTCCGCATCAGGACTATGTTCTCCGGCTTCAGGTTATGTGCTTCGAGCCAGGAGCGGGAGACGGTGAAGCTGATGTCCGCATGGTCGATCTTAGATGGGTTGACGCCGACCAGGGTCAGGGACATCACCTGGTTGACGGTACGACCTTCGAGCCCTGCAGTGTCGACCCTGGCCCCGTCCACCACCATAAGTTCGGTCTGGCCCAGGGTCTCGGCCGGTACAACATCAACGGAAACAACCTCGGCCGGGTCGGTCTCCGAGAGCTGGTTCCTGAGATCGAACATCATGGCCTGCCCCGCCGCTCCTCCGGGCGAGGTCAGCGAAGCGGATTCGCTCGAATCCTCATCGCTCGAATCCGCGGGGGATGGGGCTTCACTAACTACGGTAAATCCGCTCACAAGCGTTCCGGAACGGTTGTCGGTATTGGTCACGACGACATTATACTTCCCCGCTACTGCAGTCGTGAGATCAAATATTCCGGTGATTTTTGCCGGCGACGCTACCGTAACTTCGGATGCGGTAATGTCGGATGCTCCCGATCTCGTAAGGTTCACGACCGCCCCGGAACGGAACCCGGTTCCGGCAAGGTTGAAGTCAATAAAACCGGTGTTCTCTCTTGAGGACGGGGTGATTGAAGTCACCGTGGGATCGGTCTTCCACGTGACATTGTACACCCAGAACTGCATGACCGGATCATTGTCGGTGAACCGTGCATCGTAATTTATCTTCATCTTGAGCCTGAACTGGCCATTTGCCCTTCCGGCCGTGGAATCCCCCCAGCTGTTCTGCACGATCCAGTACCATTTTGAGTCATCAGCGTCGGTCTTGTTGTACCCGATAAGCACCATGGCATGGCTGCTGCCCTCTCCTGATGAGGTATTGTACAGGGAACCATTCAGGGAATCCGGGTCATACAATCCATCCGGTTGATTCTCCCAGAGGTCTTTCCAGACCGTGTAATTTTTGTCGTCCGGCCATTTGTGGGAATAATACATGACTTTTCCATCGAGAAGGACTGCGGTCATATTCCGTATTGCCTCGGTCTGGTTCGTTGGCGTTTTGGAGAGAACCCGTTCAGGATTGATCCTGTTAAACCCGATGTTCGGGGTTATCGTCATCAGTTCTTTCGGTAACACCGTAGTGGTATTCTCGTTGCCGTCATTCGACCTGTCCTTGTATGAGGCATTGTAATTATCCCAGGGAACAACGAACGGGAGGCCGGCATACGTCTGGTCGAGTCCTGCATTGTAGGCCCGGGCAAACTCCTCCACGTTTCCCCCGGTACATGCCCAGTCACCGGGGTGGTTTCTGTTGATATTCCCGTTCTCATAATTCGAGTTGAAAAACTGTATCGAGAGTGGTGTTGCGATCCCCGAATAATTGTAATACGACTGGGAGAGAAGGGCGGTGCCGGTCCAGACCCAGCAGTTGCCGCACTCTCCCTGGTTCCATTCACGGTAGGATTTCTTGGGGAAGTCATTGACAACGTAAACCGGATCCGAACTCCCCGGTTCGCTCACCGCATCGAAGACCGTGGCAGCACTGTAGTCTGCTGCATCATCCGCCAGTTCTGAAGCATTCGGATGCATAACCCCGCCCTGATCGGTTGCCGTTGCGAACGGAACAAGAAGAAGGCCTATCAGAAGTGCAGCATAGATCAATCGTTTCAGGGGATGAAATCTCATTAAAATTCTCCAGACCCTGTACCGGTGCAGCGGCCCGGGGGAGACCGGGAACCCAAAAACACTCGTCAATACAATGGAATGATCGATCTTTTCTCGGAGATATATTGAATATTGTGAAATGATTTGCGGGGGAATTCCCCCTTTTGGTGACGACCGATTGCCCGTTTTGGGAAAATATACACTCCGGAGCGATCCACTCATAAAAAGCCGCCGCGGGGCGTTATCCGGGGGTGGCATTTAACGGGGGATATGGGGCATCAGCCCCTCTCATTGTAATATGAAGGTATCGACGGAGCAGAAAAAACATGATATCGCAATCCCCCGCTCCATTGGGCTCGCTATTGGGGGTTGATACCGAAGATCGCTTTTTTTGACCTGTGGAGGGGTGAACCTCCCTTTTCCGGAAAATAGGGAATCCGGGCTCGCAACGGGCTCTGTTTCATCGTAGCATGAAGATCGCGACCGGATAGTTTCGGCCTTTTTTTGGGGGAGTTTTTCGGAAAAGTGTGCTATTGCTCCGGATTGCCCGTTCGACGGTATTACGCTCAGAATAACCGGAGAATGTATATCTGTTCCAGCAGAGGTTCGGGGCCGGGGGCGTATTTCTGGGTTTGGGGGGGTATGCCAAATAAACGCGGGTGTGGGGGTCTGCGGCTCACCGGGATCTTGGTTGAAATCTGGTGGGCCATATGAGAAAAATGTACAGTATAGAAATTTTTTCCGGTTTTTTTAAAAAAGGGATGGAATCAGTTGAATGTCCTGAACGGAATATACTGGTCGTATATTTTCACTTTCTCTCCATTGGGGGTGATTGCCCAGACTTCGGCCCGGTCCGTGTTCTTCCTTGTTCCCGCAAGGGAGACCGTCTGTCCGACCTTGAAGGGCTGGACCATGGATGCAGTCTCGACCACGCCATCGGACCGGGTGACTTTGATGTCCAGCTGCGGGATGAGATTCTGGCCTTTGCCTCCCCGGAACGTGGCGATGATCTGCGGGTCGATGGATTCCCCGTTGCTCTGGACCTGGACATCGATGCTCCAGATCTCGGGGAGCGACTGGGTCGGGCCGGGGGTTGAGGACACCTCTGTTGCCTGAGGGGCAACGGTGGCGGTAGTTGCTGCAACTGTGGCTTCCTGTGTTGGCGCCGGGGTTTGCTGGACCGGGGCTGTCGGCTGCTGGGTGCAGCCGGCAGAGATGGTGAGGAGCATGCAGAGCATGAGCGCAATTGCGATAGAAATAATCCTTGTCATACCGGAAGGTTGCCCATGATGCTATATCATCATTATGCCGTAACAGGACCTTATACCGCGCTTTGAGCCAGAATATTCGCTTTTTTAACCCAGCACCGCAGAAATCCGCTGAAATTTTTGGATGCACGCCGGATTGGTCCGAAATAGTTATCTGGAACGGTGACGACGTGGTACTATGGACGATCATCATCATCTCCGCTGGAAATCCATGATACTGCTGGGCCTGTTCTGTGCCATCGTGGGAGTCATCCTCTTGTTCTTCCCCGGCCAGGCAACCCTGTTCTTCTTACAGATTGCAGGTATAGTTGTCATCCTGCTCTCCGCTATCTTCCTTGTCGAGGGCCTCTTCATCGATACCGAAGGAATATCGAAGTGGGTTGTCCTCTGTCTCGGGATCGCCGGGGTCATCGTTGGTATCTTCACGATAGCAGCAGCCCTCATCGTTGTCGTTGCCGCAGGTCTCCTGCTTGGAATTTTCCTCATTCTTTTCGGGATAGGGGAGACGATTCTCGGCCTCACCATGAGCATTGCCGAACCCATGGTCAGGTTCGTGCTCGCGGTCCTTGGGATCCTTGCAGTCGTTGTGGGGGTATTCCTGCTCCTTCATCCGGCAGCAACCATCGAGGTCATTGCGATCCTTGTCGGCCTGTACCTCTTTGTCTACGGCCTGATGCAGGTCTCGCACGGACTCAACGAGCGCCGGAAGGAAAAAGAGACCGTTGTCAAACACCTCTGATCAGAGGTTCTCTTTTTTTAAGTTTCCCGATACGCTGAACCGCCACAGGCCATTATGGCATGTGACATTTGTGCAGATTCCCTGCAAAAAAGAATTTTAAGGGTTAATAGGCCCGCTTGCCCGCCGCTGCCGGTTCGATGCCGGTTGGCTGGTTGCGGATGGTCCGCTCTTTCATGATTGAGTAGACATCACTCGCGTGCTCCTTTGGCACCTCGACAAACGAGTAGGCATCGAGAATCCGGATGGCTCCAATCGCTTTTCCGGGGATCCCGGTCTCGCCCGCTATTGCCCCGACAATGTCCTTTGGGGCAACCTTGTGCTGCCTGCCCACGGCAAGGAAGAACCGGACCATCCCCGGCTCTGCGCCGGTGTCGGCAAAGTCCACTTCCTGCTGCCGCTTCTCGGCTGCCGGTTCGGTGCCGGATTCCATCTGTATCTTCAGAAGGGCTGCAGCGATCTCGATTGTCTGAAGGTCGCCTTCCGTTTCCGTCTCGATGATCCGGATGTACTGCTCGAGACCGCCTGCCGCAATGATCTCGTGCACCCGGTCGATCATGACCCGGGTGCGGGTCTCGGCCACATCGCTCTCGGAAGGTATCGGAACACGGGCGATCTGGACCTTGGCATAGTGCATGATCTCGCGGAGCTTGGTGAAGTCGCGGGGTGCAACAAACGTGATGGCTTTCCCGCTCTTGCCGGCCCGGCCGGTCCTGCCGATGCGGTGAACGTAATACTCAACGTCCTGAGGAACGTCGAAATTGATGACCAGGTCGACATCGTCGACATCGATACCGCGGGCCGCGACATCGGTTGCGATCAGGATGTCGATGGATCCCTTGCGGAACCCTCCCATGACCCGGTCCCGCTGGGACTGCTTCATGTCCCCGTGCAGCTCGTCTGCGCGGTAACCCCGGGCCCGGACTTTCCCCGAGAGCTCTTCTGCCCGACGCTTGGTGTTGCAGAAAACAATTGCAAGCTGCGGGTCTTCGAGATCGATGAGCCGGCAGAGCACGTCGAGTTTCTCCCGGTCCTTGACTTCCATGTAGGACTGGGCGATCTGCGGAACGGTGAGTTCGGCGTACTGGACGCGGACGAACTCGGGCTTGTTCTGGAACCGTTTCGAGATATCGAGGATCGGCTGCGGGAGCGTTGCCGAGAAGAGCAGGGTCTGCCGGTTCTGGGGCGTTTTCCGAATGATCAGTTCGATATCGTCGCGGAATCCCATATCGAGCATCTGGTCGGCTTCGTCGAGCACAACCGTGGTGACATCGTCGAGCTTGAGAGTGCGCCGGTCCAGGTGATCCATGACCCGTCCCGGTGTGCCGATGACAATGTGAACTCCCGACTGGAGCGCCCGGAGCTGCCGCTCGATTGGCTGGCCGCCGTATACCGGAAGCACAAGGATTCTGGGCATATGCGCGAGGAGGTTTGAGAACTCCTCGGCGATCTGGATGCAGAGTTCCCGGGTTGGACAGAGTACTATCGCCTGGACGGATCGCTTGGTTGGATCGATCTTCTCGATGACGGGGATACCGAACGCCGCAGTCTTCCCGGTGCCGGTCTGGGCCTGGGCGGTCACATCGCGCCCTGCCTGGATGAGGGGGATTGCTAGTGCCTGGATAGGCGAGGGCTCTTCGAAGCCCATATCTTCTATGGCTTTGCCGATCTCGCGCGAGAGGTTGAAATCGGAAAACTGGATTCTTGTATTCATGTTGCACCACCATTTGGTCTGCGAGCTCATAAGATGGCGCACTGAGACAGGGCCGGCCGGAGACCGACATTATCAAACCGGTCGCATATGAGGACGGGCTCAATGCCCGTATCCGGCTCAGTCGTGAGGTGATGTGCGCAACTACCTGGAAGCCAGGAAGATCGATCTTCCTGTCGGCATGTATCATTCCCCCGGTGGGTCAGGTAGGTAAATTTCTCTGCCCCGCAGTTGTAGCGGATGCACCCTTTGTCCGGCAGGGATCAGGCGCTGCACCTGCGGGTTATCCGCTCGAGGATAAGTTCTGATGCAGCGCGGATATGCTCGTCATCAGAATTCGTTGCTTCCATCAGTGGGGAGATGGCGGATTCGCCTTTGTCCATGAGGGCATTCATCGCTTTGTGGCGGATGAGGAAACTTTTGTCCCTGAGCGCCTGGATCAACAGGCCGATGGCGTGAGTGTTCTCCATCTTTACGAGAGTCAGGATCGCTCCCATGCGAAGGTCCTCCTCCTCACTTGCAAGGACAAGCCTGCGGAGCGGGGGCAGTGCCGCTTCCTCCATGCCGGAGAGTTCGATCCAGGCCTCTTTTGCTATGAGATAGTGAATGCGGTCCTGACTTGCTTCCGGTCCCCACCCGAGCTGATCCAGGCAGGATGCTGACTCCCGGCGGATCTTCCGGGACGGGTGCACAAGGGCCAGAACAAGGTGGGGGCATGCAAGGGTGCCCATCCTGACCAGGATATTTCCTGCTTCTGTCCGGACACTATAATCGTCATCGGTCAGGGCAGCGATAAGTCCCGGCACCGCGTCATCGTGCCCGATTCCCCCGAGAGCACTGGCTGCAGACTTCCTCACCTGCTCGAACGGGTCCTCCAGGAGCCGGATAAGTCCCGGTATCGCCCCGGTATCACCGATCTGCCCGAGTGCCTCCGCTGCGATCTGCCTCATAATGGGATCCCTCTCCCCGAGCAGAGTGATCAGGGGAGAGACGGCCCGGCAGTCCCCGATCCTGCCAAGCGACTGGACCGCCAGCATCCGGGTTTTGGACGAAGGAGATTTAAGGGCATCAATGAGTGGTCCGATCAGCGGTCCGGCCATATCCGGCAGACCTTCCTCACTGCCGGGGATTTCATTGGCATCATTGGATGTCTCACCTGCGAAAGCCTTTGTCTTCTCACCGGCGCTGATGCCCGGATGAGACGGGGAGTCGTCCGGTAATGCCGGCCAGAATCCCTCGTAACTGGTGTGGGAAGTATCGGAAACCGGGGTGCTGCCGGATGCGGCAGTGAGAAATGCCCGGGCACGCTCCCGCACCGTTGTGTCTTCGTCCCGGCAGGCTGCAACCAGGTATTCTTCGGCCCCCGGGCCGGCATGACCCAGACCGGTAACGGCACAGAGCCGCCGGCCCGGGTCCCCGGTGGCGAGAACTTCAGAGAGCAGCGGGATAGCCCGGGAACCGGTCTTTCCGAGTGCAATTGCAGCCCGTTCCCTGACCCCCTCGTCGGAGTCTCCGAACAGGAATATGAGGTCAGGAAGGGTTTCCATGCTGCCGATCATCCCGAGAATCGTTGCAGCACTTCCCCGGACAAGCGGGTTTGAGTGGGCTAGGAGTCTTTTTGCGGGTTGTGCGCCCTGTTCGCCAAATGCCGCAAGTGCAGATTCCGCGTTCCGGCGCGCCCCGAAATCCGGGTCTTCCAGTGCCTGGACAAGAGGCACAAATGCAGAAAAATCTCCGATCTTCCCAAGCGAGCAGGCTGACGCTGCCCGGACCTCCCCATCGGTATCATGCAGGGCAGTGATGAGTGGCTGTACTGCACGCTCATTTTTTATCTGTCCCAGAACCTCTGCTGCAGCAAGCCGGACTTCCCACGAGGGGTCTGTAAGCGCCCCTTCGAGCGCTTGGATGGCCCGGACCCCGATTCGCCCTAAGGCTTCCACGGTAATGGCCCGGATATTTCCGTCCTTGTTTTTCAGGGCGGCTACCAGCGACCGGATCTCTTCTTCGGTAGTATCGGTGCCCTGAATCCCTTCCTGCAGGCAACCGGAAAAATCCGGCTCCCGTTCATGAGGTTCCGGGACCGATGCAGTGGATGGAGCGGGCAACTCCGGCTTACGGGTTTTCGGGATTTCCGAAAGGACTCTTTGCGCAACCGGCACTGGTGCGGGGCTCGTGTCCTGTCCTGCGGGTTCAGATCTGTGTGGTTGCCTGTCTCTTCCCTGCTGTTCCGGGGCTGCCTGGCAGGAAGCCGGTTGTTCAGATGATTTCAGATGAGGGTCCGGGTGGGTTGCAATCGTATTTGCGGGCCCCTTGTTCCCCTGCGGTAAAACAACCGCCTTCACCGGATCCTGGTGGGCCGGACCGGCAGATCCCGGTGCCGGAGAATGACTCTCGTTCAGGATATCCTCAGCCGCTTTACGGATAACCGGGTTCTTATGACTGGCTGCAGCAACAAGAGCGTCCCGGCCGGGTTTTCCCATGCCTTTGAGCGCGGCTGCAACCCCGGCCTGCAACCCGTACCGCGGGTTTTCGAGAACCTGGATAAGGAACGGGATTGCCGGTCTTCCCATACGGGACAGTTCGTGCCATTGTTCCGAGGCGAGATAGAACCGGGCCCGCTCTTCGGTGGTATCCGGCAACCACCCGCATGCCGACAGGGTGGTGGCTGCCATATGCCGGACATTATAGGAATCATGGCTGAGGCCCCTGACCAGGTGCGGGATGGCGGTTTCGTTATGGATCTTCCCCAGGGCTTCGATCGCGCTGATGCAGACTTCGTTCTCGGGATCGGCCAGGAGTTCTCCCAGGGGTCGTACTGCCCGCGGATCCCCGATTGCACCGAGCGCTGTGGCTGCGTCCATGCGGATCCGGTAATACCGATCCGGAAGTATCCCGATAAGAAACGGGACCGCGGCCTTCTTTGCCCGGACCAGATCGGACCAGCGCTCCCGGGCGATCAGAAAATGGTAATAGTCATCGTTATTGCTTGGCACCCGGTTCATGCGGGCAAGTGCGTCAGCGGCACCGGACCGGACCCGGTGCGACCGGTGGGTAAGGGCTTTTACGAGAAGGGGGTGGGCCGGTTCGCCAATCCGGGCGAGTGCTCCTGCTGCTACCGAGCGCACCGTTCCATCATTGTCCGTCAGATATTTCAGGAGACCGGGTATTGCATTCCTCCCGGGCAGGGAGAAGAGGTGGATGAGTTCGCTGTTTTCCAGATGGCAGGTTGTTTTTGTACTCCTGCAGATCTCTGCAGGAGTGACCCCGGAGAGACCCAGAAGGACACAGACGATCGGCATCTTGTGGGCTTCGTCTTCAACCCGGAGCCTCTCCAGCAAGGGAACAAGGCCCGCTCTTCCCCTGGCCTGAAGGCCATCAATCGCCTCCTGCACGAGTATGGCTTTGTCTGACCGGAGATCCTGCATCAGGCGGTCAACATCCCTGCGGCAGATACTGTCGGGATCATCCTGTTTGAAAAGATCGAAAACTCCCATCTCCCGCTTCCTGCACTAAGACCCCTGTCGTCGCGTATTATCTTCTTTGACTCATAACAATATTTATGTATTCTTTTTTTTAAATCGGGTTTTAAAATCGATTTAAGTCAAAAATATTTGATTAAATAACAAAAACACGCCACTCTGTGCGTATGCTGATCGGAGAACCGGTACGGTGGGGGTACAGCCTGGAGAAAGGAGAATAGAATGGAGGATTCAGAGATCAAGCGTCATGTTGTCCATTGCAGCAATAAGACCGGGACATTCCTTTGAGAGCCGTTCCTGCACGGCGAGCCGCTCCTGGACGGTTCCGTACACTTCGGCGCCAAAGTGGGTGAGTGCGAGCCGCTTGGCCCGGGCTTCCCGCGCAATCCCGATGGCGTTCTCCGGGTTGAGGTGGGGCCAGTCGGGGCTCACCTCGCCGCTTCGGAGGCCGCACTCGGTAATGAGCAGATCGGCATTTCGCCCGAGGGTGACTGCATTCTCACAGACGCCGGTGTCGGTGCAGTAGGTGACGACTTTTCCGTCGAGTTCCAGCCGGTACCCGAAGCACGGGGCCGGGTGGACGAGAGGAAGGCAGGTGAGCCCGAACGGGATCTTGTGGGTGCCCGCCTCCAGTTCCCGGACGGTTACATTGAAGGGGAGTATGTCGAAGGGCACGGTGAAGGGATCGGCAACGAATCGGTCGAGGAGTGCCGCACTCCCCGGCTGGCTGAAGATGAAAAGACCTTTTTTGAGCCGGAACTTGCACAGCGTATGGAGCCCGGCAATGTGATCGATGTGAAAGTGGCTGATGAAGAGGAAGACCGGTTTTTTCTGGGATATATACCGGTCAGCCTTTGCGATCCCGTTGCCGGCATCGAATATGATATCATATTCTTCCGACTGTACGAGGGTTGAGATCGTGTTGCCGGCGGGGGTGTCGAACCAGCCGTTGGTTCCAAGGAACGTCACCTGCATAGTAGCCTGTTGGTGCGCTCCCATAAAAAAGAGGCCGGTGCGGGTGCGTGATATTTTTATTCTTTCCCGCCGATGGACGATTGGATAAAAACAATGGAGTCTCTTATGAAAAAATACCAGTTCTTCTGCCTGGTGCTGCTCGCATGTGCCTGCTGCATCGCCCTGCCGGCCTCGGCCGTGATCCAGGAAGTCACCCTCAAGGGTGCGGTTGCCACGGTGAACGCCCCCAAGAACACCCTCACGATTGAAAATCCCCAGCAGTATGGCTGTTCTTACCCGACGAGCGGAGCGCCGGTCTGCAGCTATACTCCCATGAGCACGTCGGCCCTGACCGGGACGGTACCGGACCCGGCTGCCTTCTCGATCTTCAAAACCGGTGATCCCATTGTAGCCACAAGTTTCGGCGGTGCCGGGGAGACCTGGATCACCCTTGCAAAACTGTTCGGTTCCCGGCCAAACGAGGAGTACGTAACGGACATTGTCGGGGATGCAGCAACGATCCCGACGCCGCTTGCGGGGAACTACTCTCTCATCCTCAAAACAAACCCGGACTGTACAACGTGCACCGGCAGCACCTGTCCGGCGGCCTCGTCGCTCGTTGTCATCAGGAGTGACGATCTGGTTGTCGCGAACAAGACACTCCTTCCCGGGGAGAATCTCTCCTTCAATGGCCGGAATGACGGGTCGAGCGTCTCCGTCACCTTTGTAAAAGGCCAGGCAGCCGGCTCTTCCTGCCGGCAGCAGCAGGTCGACATTATCGGGGGTGCCCAGCCGGTCTCCGATTACATTGTGAACGTAGTTCCACCGATTGGCATGACAGCCGGCAAGCTTCCGGGAGCAGTCCAGAGTTCACCCGAACCCCTGTCCACGACACCCCCGGCAGCAACTGCTCCGGCAACCCCGGCCCAGACCCAGAAGTCTGCAGGTCTGCCGGTCCTCGCAATCGGTGCGCTCTGCCTCGGTGCGGTGCTGGTTTCAGCCGGCAGAAAATAATCCTTTTTCTTGAAAACGGGATGCCCCGGTCATCTCCTGCTGTATTTCCTGATCATATAATAAACCCCTCCGATAACGAGCGCCAGGAGCGCAATCCCGAAGACTGCGACAAGTGACTGTTCGCGCACGGTGATCCGGAAATCATCGCTCTTCTCGGTCTGGTCGGACTTCACTTTCACAGAGATCTTGTACTCGCTTGCCACGATGTTCCCCGGAGGGATGATCCGAAGTTTCACGGTTGCGGACTCTCCCGGATTGATGCCCGCTATCGTCTCGGGCTCGACCTGGGCATTCCATCCCTCCGGTGCTGAGACCACAGCCCTGACATTCGTCAGAGTCCCGGCATTGCCGGCATTGGTCAGCCGGATGGCGAAGTCGAGGGAGCCGCCCTTGTTCATGGGATACTGGTACTGGTCGGCATATACTTTGAGCTCGTAGTTCCCCTTGATCTTGGCTGTCAGGTTCTCGGGATAGGATGAAGCTGAGGAATCGATGAGAAGCGGGAGCCGGTACTCGCCTACTGCAACATCGTAGGGGGGGATCGCTTCGATAACAAGCGCCTTTTCCTCCCCGCTTTTGATGAAGATCTCCGCGATGTCGGTTCCCGGTACGCTCTTCGCCTCATACCGCACGTACCATCCCTGCGGAAGCGCCTCGGTGCCGAGCCGGAACGTGTCGTCGCTCTTGCCCAGGTTGCGGATCGTCAGATCATAGCGGGGCTTCTTATCGGATGTCGTGGTGATGACAGGAGAGACGAGTGTTATTTCGGCAGCAAAGAGGGCTTTTTCAAGCATCACGGTTCCTGCGTCGGTAGTGATGCCCCCCTTGATCCGGACATCTTTCTTCTCCACTTCCGTGTAGCCGTCCCTGGTGATCTTAAGGGTGTATTTCCCGGGTGCGACATCGGCCGAGACTTTCCCGTCCGCTGTGCTCATCACCTGGTCGATCCTCTTGTGATCCTCGTTCCTGATGAGCAGGACTTTTGCCCCCTTGATCTTCTCACCATCCTTGTCCACGGTACTCAGTTTGAGGGTTCCCATCTCGCCCTTGTGGGTCTTGTCGATGGTCACGTACGCCCAGTACCAGCCGTCTCCGATATGGACCCGCACGGCATACTCCCCCACCGGGGTGTCGGAGCTGGTATCGACAGCAAGGGTTATGGTCTTGGTTCCTCCGGGTGGCAGGGAGAGCTTGTTGATCTCTGTCTCGCCATCCAGGAACCGTATCTCCCATTCGTATTTTTCAGAATCGAACGACTCGGTCCACATCCTCTTGTTATTCTCCTGGCCGGTATTGGTGACTTTCAGATTGAATTTCGCCACTTCGCCGGCTTCGATGATCTGCCCGGGCACATCGCAGGTGATCCCTATGTAGGTGTCCTGCGATGTCGAGAGCTCGGCTGAGCCCGGCTGGGGCAGCAGGATGAAGAGCGCTGCAATAAGCATAAGGCCGAGGAAAAGGAGGGGGCTTTTTCCCCTCCGCCGCAGTGCCGGTATCCGGGTCATCGCACATCCAGCCGCATAAACTGCACGTAGGCGAGGCCGAAAAAGACGGCCGGGAAGAGGAGGAGCGCGATAATGTTGGGAATGATTTTGCCTAACAGGCCGCCGATGTCGGCATCCGGTGCTTTGGATACGCTGAACGAGGAAACAACACTGACCGATCCCACACTCATGAGGTTCGCGGATACCTGGTTCGTTACTGACGATGTGACGGACTCATAATTCATGGTCGGGGAGAAGAGGGCGAGCGTATCGTGCATGGCCTGCCGTTTCTCCCAGTAAGTGTCCATCCGCTCGTTGAACCGTTGCCAGGCATCGCTGGTATCCATGGAGGACTTTGCTGAGAATGTTGCCGTTTTGCTATCGTTGGAACTCTGTACCGTCTGCACCTGATCGAGAAGCTCCTGCGGGAACTCCGGCTGGCTGCCAATAACGATCTCGGTCACGGTGTTGTTCGCGAGCGTGGGCACGAGCACTGAGAGAACAATGAAGATGATGATTGTGTAGATGAGGGCCTGGCCGCTCTCTTCCATTACTGTCGACATGAAGAGCGCGATAGCGAAGTACGAGAAGATGAGGAGGAACGAGACCGTGGCAAAAACACAGGTGAGGACCAGCTCGTTCCCATCCGGGATGATCCCGTAAACAAGCAGGGTTGCAAGGGCGATGATGAGGACAACACCGAGCGCACCGGCAAGTGCAGCAATTCCCCCGACCGCCTTGCCATTGATCACCTCGTCGCGGTACACCGGGTGGGAGAGGAGGATCTTCAAGGATTTGCTCTCCTTCTCCCGCGATACGAGATCGAATCCCATGGCTATCCCGAGCACGCCGCCCACGAAGACCAGGTACGTTGCAACCGAGGAGAAGACCGAGAGAATGGACGGCTTGACCGGCATGTAACTGGAAAGCGGTGACATCGCGGTTGACTGGTGCTTGTTGTACTGGTCGAGGCTCTTGTTGTACTCGGCGATTCCCCCGATCATGCCCACGATGGCGACCACGAGGAGGATCCCGAATATGAGGAGAAACTTGCGGCTCCGGACATGGTCGAAGAACTCTTTTTTTGCAATGGTTAAAAGCCGTGTTCCTGCCATATTTACCCCGCTACCTGGTAGTAGGAAAGGAATGTTTCTTCAAGTGAGATCCCTTCGCGGGAGATCTCCCGGATCCGTACGCCATGTTGTGCCATATGCAGGGCTATTGTGTCCCTGAGATCTGTCCGGGCAACAATAACCGCACCATGCCCGTCCCGGTTCCTGTCGATGCTGACCAAGTCCGGGTGGTCGAATACCGGCATTTCATCCGGCGTCTCCACGCGGATAGTGATATGGCTTCCGGCCCGGGTCGAGAGCTCGCGGGCCAGATCCTGCCAGGATCCCTTCGCAACCAGTTTTCCGGCCGAGAGAATCCCTACAGAGGTGCTGACCCGGCTGACTTCCTCGAGGATATGGGAAGAAACCACCACGGTCTTTCCCTCGCGGGCTATGTCCGTTATGATCTTCCGGTAGTCAGCAACGCCCTGCGGGTCGAGGTTTGCGGTAGGCTCATCGAGAATGATGACCGCGGGGTCGTTGAGGAGAGCTTTTGCAAGCCCGAGGCGCTGGCGCATGCCTTTCGAGTACCCGCCAACGTCCTTTTTCACCCCATCGAGGCCGACAAGCGTGAGGAGTTCACCCGTCTTCCGTGCAATGGTGCGGGGATCCATCCCGTACAGCCTGCCAAAGTAGGCAAGGTTCTCGTCCGCGCTGAGCGTTGCATAGAACCCTACATCTTCGGGCATGTACCCGATCTGCTGCTTGACTTTGATCGGGGCGCGGGCAACATCAAGCCCGTTCACCAGGCAACGGCCGGCTGAAGGGCCGATGAGGCCTACGAGCATCAGGATCGTAGTGCTTTTACCCGCCCCGTTGGGGCCAAGGAGCCCGAAGATCTCCCCATCCGGGATCTCCAGGTTCAGGTCGTCAACTGCGCGGACGCGGTTATACTCTTTTGTCAGATGTTCGAGTTGTATCATGGTCTCCTCCGGGCCGGAGATGGTTCCGGCCGCATGGATGCAGAAAAAAACGGCCCGGGCATAAATACGAGTTCTCGCACAGTTCTCTACCGATTAAGGAACGCGAAAACACGTGTGCCGGAGCATTCAAATAGCCCCTGATCTGTGCGCTCTACCATTTGTGTTCCGGGCCTGCCGCTCGGGATACCTGCCGCACTCGGATGTGTAGAGACTTGTGCCAGATATCTTATTTATCGCTCCCGCCGGATAGTTAAGCATGCATATCCGGACCCTGGCGGGAATCCTCGTCCTTGCAGCTCTCCTCATTGCAGCACCGGCTGCCGCCCTCCTCTCGGTGGGCGAAGCCCTGCCGGCCATCCGGACCGGGAATGTCTGGGTCACCATCAAGAACATTAACGGCACGGGAGCACCCGAGAACATTGCTGTGGCCTATGCCATGGGGGATGTAGTCGCGATACCGGCAAACCAGGTTTTCGAGAACAGTACCTCCGGGACAACCTCGGTTTTCATTACCGATGTAACCCGGGGAACCTCACCGTTCACCCTCTCTGAATCCAGCAGCACCTCCGCGATCTCCGACAGTTATGTCATCAATTCGGTTACGGTCGCAACGGAGGGACAGGAACCGATGTTGGTGAACAGCCTGGCGTTTGCCACGGTCCCGGCAACTGCCAACTTTTATACCGATCTCGTGCCCGAGGGAAAAGAGCACGAGTGGATCGATCTGGACTGGAAAGACAAGAACAAAGACCTTGACCTGACCGTGTACGCACCCGACGAGACCTTTGGCCCGTACAGCGACACGGTGGATGGCAAGAAGGACGGACGGATATTCCTTGACGTGGCAAGCCGGCTGAACGTAACCGCCGGCCACTGGTTCTTCAAAATCCAGAACCGGCAGGAGACAAAAACCCCGTACACCCTGAACACCTATTCCTCGTGAGAGTTATGAGAAAACACGTGCTTGTTCTTTGTGCAGCAATCCTTCTTCTTTTCCTGCTGGCAGCACCGGTTGTCTCGGCCCAGGAGTACGTGGTGCGGTCCGGTTACGACAGCCCGGTGCCGGCCGGGGCCGAAGCCCGTGTCCCGGTACCGGTCCCGTTCTGGTCCCTCCCTTTCTGGGTGATCCTTGCCCAGCTCGTCCTCTTTCCCCCCGAGCTATTCCTTGCAATAAAACTCTGGGCATACCTTGGCTTCCGGCAGGTCTCGGGTGCAAACGTGCTCGACCAGGATGTCCGGGCCCGGATCTACGAGTATATCCGGAGCAACCCGGGTATCCACATGCGGGGGCTCTCGTCCGAGATGTCCATCCGGATGGGAACCCTGCGCTACCACCTTGGTGTGCTCCGGCATACCCACAAGATTGCTGTCAGCGAGGACCAGGCCACGATCCGGTTCTACGAGAACAGCGGAACCTACAGCCCCGAAGAGCAGCAGATCCACAAGCACATCCGGAACCCAACAACCCGGAAGATCCTCGCAATCCTGCTCGATCGACCGGTGGCCACCCGGCAGGATATTGCGGATGCAGTCGGGATCTCGGGGCCGTCCGTATCATGGCACATGAAACGGCTCGAAGAGGACAATCTTGTCCTCTCCCGGCGCGAGGGCCGGATGGTGAGCTACGGTATCCCGGCGCCGGTAGCCGGGTACCTGAGCCGGCATATCCGGCCACCGGCAGAGGCACCGGCCCAGGAATGCCGTGGTATTGCCGGCCAGGTATGACCTGCTCCTGAAAGCCGGGGTTTTGGATCCCCATCTCTCCATTTTTTCCTGCGTGGCATTGCTTTTTTGTCCCGGATGCTGGGTCCGGATGTGGTTTTTGGCAAAATCTTTTTCAACCAGACAGGAGTATTGATTTTTTGGAGTTTTTCTCAAGAACACAAACGGAGGTGAAACCAGATGGTAAGGGGAAGAAAAGAGGCCGGGGCACACCGGGCCGGCATTGTGCATGAGGGGAAGAAGGCCCGGAGTCCTGTTGAGGATACCTGGGATCCTGCAAATGCAGAGGAAGATCCTTACCGAGACCTTCGGGCTCCTGGCGAGGACCCGTCCGACCCGGCAAGCGACGATTACGTATGGCCGGAATATGAAGAAGAGGACGATGACTGAACGGGGACCCGTTCCTGTACACGGCAACGCCTGCACCCGGTGAGAAACCGGAGAAGGAGTTCTCTTAAAGGAGCGGACCCGCTCCGGCAGGTCAAAAAAATACGGATTTACTGTAATGTGCACGGTGTCTTGGCCGTGAAAACCTGATTGCTCACCTTTGCTTTTTTCAGACGTTTTTCATGACAGGTTACCGGACTCCGGTTTTATGTGAGATTACAAAATGCTTGGAGGGGTTGCCGTAGATCCTGTGTTCATATCTCATTACCCGGAAAAAATGATACCGGTGGGGCAGGCTCTTTGCGCATCGAGAGGGTCTGCTGGTTTGCGGGTATTTAGTACAGGACGTTTACACCCTGGATAGAAGCCGGTGCATTCCTGACAATGGAGAATGCCGCCCCGATAGCCGGTTTGATCTCAATGGAGAAATGGTCGTCCTTGGGTATCGGGTTTGTCGGCTGTGTGCTGATCTCGAACTGTTCGCCTTTTTCGAGCACGTTATCGTCCGTGATCTGGTTCTGGACTGCAGAGATGACCCACTGTCCTCCTGCGATCGATGCCCCCCTGGTGGTCACGTGGGAGAGGGTTTCAAGGGTTGATGCATTGCTGTAGGTTATGGAGACTTTGTCGAAATCAATCGGTGAGCCGCCCGGGGCGAGCCCAAGGGTGAAATTGACCATGGTGAGTGCGCTTCCCGGTGTGCCTATGCCGTACACGTTCCCGAACACCTGAAGGGTTGAGCTTGCCTGCTGCACGCCCGTGTGAACCACTTCCTGGCTCTTCTGGGTCGTGAAGAACCCGGCGCCCAGCACTACGTACGAGAAGACTGCCGCAACGACAACAAATGCAATTAGGACTATTGCAGCCTCGAGACCGGTAAATGCATTGTCATAGGATTTCATAATGTACCTGATGGGGCTTGCGTGATTTTTGAGCCTCATTTGATTACATGCATTATTGTGTATTTATATATAATGCCTGAATTTTCAGCATTTTATTTCGTTTTTTGCGGATGAAGAAAAAATCCGGCCCTGATGGGGGAAACCGGGTGGCGGGATAAGGAATTGCCGGCTATCAATCAGTAGCATAATATTTTATGACGAGATATCATTGTTATCCAAAATTTCGGATCTTTTATCTCCCTCGTTAAGATCCGGAATTGAAAAAAATGGATCCCGTCTGTGATTCTTTTCGAATTTATATAGTGAAAATTCTCTGATGATGTTCTGGTAGATTTCTATTGTATTCCGATCCTGTTTGGATTTTCATTGAATCCAATCCTTAAGGCTATATCCGGTAAATGGGGAATCCGGAACATTTGATTCGATAGATACCGGCTGTATGTTTTCGGAAATCGTTTATCATGAATAGAGATTATGTTCAGACGTAAGATTTGATTGGAATTGGATTTTTTTATTTTTGGATATGTTGAATCTTCAATTTCCGATGACATTTATTCGGGAATTGTGTGTGAAACCAGATCTGTTTCTGATTGGAAATCGATTTTATATCGTCTGGTTTCCCCGGGAATATGGCGAATCTGAATTGAGCAAATGTTTAGAAAATTCCAGACCTGTGCTTTTCGGGGTACCTGTTTTGATAAATTCTGCGTAATCCATTTTTTTCATTGAATTGGTCTTCACTCGTAGAATTGGATTTGGATTCGATAGTATTCGCTGAGTGAATCCGACAAATCCGAAAAAAGGCCGTGAGTCCCAGTCTGTTCCTGCGTTGGACAATCCTGGCCGCATTTTCGCGGGTTCCGGATAACCCGGCTGACCCTCGATTCCCCATCCATCTCACTGCAATAAATTCCTATACAAAAGTATCAACTACCTCCCCGACCCCCCGGCCCCTTTGATCCGGGTGAGGGGGGTCACCCCCTTTTAGAAAAATGGGGGCAAGGGGGGTAGCCCCCCACCCCCCGTTCCCAAATGTGGGAACCTGCGCCCGGTTTACATGCTCCGGCCCGGTGTTTCGCGTGGAGTTGTCATCGGTAATCGGTGTTTATCGGTCTTACTCAAAAACGGGAAGCATGCGGGATTTCCCGATCCGGCCGGGGGGGAGGTACCCCCGCCCGGTCTGATCGTGGTGGGGGGGGTATGCCCCCTTTTAAAAAATATGGGGGAGGGGGGTGACCCCCCACCCCTCCGGATCCGGTTGGGGCATACCCGTTTTGTTCTCCATAATGAAATGGTGTTGAATGATCGGACAGGTTCTTCCATAAACCTGCCGGCAGTTTATTGGTACATCCGGACAGGGAACCTGTATGCTTTCCAGCTTAACAAAAAACAAGGATGGAGGGATCCCACCCCCGCAAAAAATCAGTTTTAATGATTGAAGCGGAGCAGGTTCTTTGAGCGCTTCATGAACCTCTAAAACAGTATTATTTTCCGGAGAAGGACCGGCTCATTTCCGGCTTGCCATCTCGATTGCCACCCGGAGCTGGCTGTCATTGAAGGGTTTGGTGAGAAAACCGTCCGGCTCGGTCCTCTTCGCTTTTTCAAGAACCCCTTCATCGTGATGGGCGCTCACGTAAATGAAGGGAATCATGGCTTTTGCCAGGAAATCCCCAATGGAAAAACCGTCCTGCTTGCCGTGAAGTTCGATGTCCACGAGGACCAGGTCCGGCGCGGTCTTCTGGATCCCGGCTATTGCCTGTTGTGCGTTGTCCGCACATCCCACGATACGGTACCCGAGCCGTTCCAGGAGCAGGCGCTCCAGCTCGGATAAAATCTTGTCATCCTCGACATAATAGATCTTCAGGTTCCGTGCCATGATAGACTATCGTTAGGGGAATCTGGAGCTTCTCGCATTAAATATATTATTAATTGATTTTATCCTCCCTGGGATTCCGGCAGCACCGTATCCTGGATCCTGCCTGCACACCCGATAATCGGTTCCCCGATCCGGACCGTATCCCCGATCACAATCCCTAATACTCACAAAAGCCGGATGATCAGGTACCATGCAGGCAGGAATCATATGGTGAAAGTCGGAGTTCATGTCTCGATTGCGGGCTCGCTCGATCTCGCCGTGGACCGGGCAAAAGATGCCGGCTGCGATGTCTTCCAGATGTTCTCGCGCAATCCCCGGGGCTGGAATTACCCGCCGCTCCCGGATGAGATTGCGGAACTTTTCAGGAAAAAGATCAAAACCACCGGCATCCTTCCCGTGGACCACATGCCCTACCTGCCGAATCTTGCCTCCCCGAAAGCTGAAGTGTACGAAAAGTCCGTTGTAACACTCACCGCCGAGCTGGACCGGTGCGGCACGCTTGGCATCCCGTATCTTGTCACCCATCTCGGTCATCATCTCGGCGACGGCATGGCCGGCGGGAGAGAGCGGGTGATCCGGGCGATCGATTCCGCTCTTGCTGCATCAGAGAGCCAGACGATGCTCATCCTTGAGAATACCGCAGGCGAAAAGAACAGCGTGGGGAGCAGTTTCGAGCACATCCGGGGGATTCTCGACGGCCTGGCAGATACGAAACGGATCGGCGTCTGCTTCGACACCTGTCATGCATTCGCCGCCGGTTATGAGCTCAGGACCCCGGAGGGGATTGCTGACACTCTCGGTCAGTTTGACGAACAGATCGGCATCACGAACCTCAGGGTGATCCACCTCAATGATACGAAAGGAGAGAAGGGCAGCGGTCTTGACCGGCACGAGCACATCGGCCTGGGTTTCATCGGCGAGGACGGTTTCCGGCATATCCTGCACAACCCGGTCTTTGCAGCCCTGCCTCTGATCTGCGAGACACCGGTGGATGACCGCCGGGATGACCGGGGCAATATTGCAAAAGTGCGGGAACTGGCAGGGTAGTTCCTGGCAACCGCAAGACTGCCGGCTCCCTGGCATAGGTTCACGGCGACGCTGGCTTGAAATCCATTTTCATGGCCTCCTCTCTTTTTACCAATTTACCGAAGGAAATCGGGCAAATATTTATACGAGATGGGGAGTGACTACACACCATACCGATTCCGGATACCCTGTCATGATCTCCGTGCTCTACGTGGATGACGAAACCGACCTTCTTGAGCTGGGTAAGCTGTTCCTCGAGCAGTCGGGTATTTTTTCTGTCACAACCCTTCCCTCGGCTAAGGAAGCACTCGGGCTTGTGGCACGGGAGCAGTTCGACCTGATCCTCTCGGATTACCAGATGCCCGGGATGGATGGGATAGCTTTCTTAAAGGAGATTCGGGCCGGGTATCCGAATCTTCCCTTCATCCTCTTCACCGGTCGGGGCCGGGAGGAAGTGGTTATCGAAGCCATCAACTCCGGGGCCGACTTTTACCTCCAGAAAGGCGGGGATGTCCGGGCGCAGTTCGCCGAACTAGCCCACAAGATCTCAATTGCCGTGGAACGGAGGCAGGCGATCAATGCCCTCCGGGATTCGGAACAGCGCCTCTCTGATATCATCAACTTTCTGCCCGATGCAACGTTTGCGATCGATACCGAGGGAACCGTTATAGCCTGGAACCGGGCGATCGAGGAGGTTACCGGCGTACCGGCATCCGAAATGAACGGAAAGGGCAATAACGAATATGCCCTTCCCTTCTATGGCCACCGGCGCGACCTCCTCATCGATCTCATTCTCGAGAGCGAGGAAGCGATCCACAACAACAACTATGCAATCGTAAAAAAGGAAGGCGATTTCCTGATCGCTGAAACCTCTGCCGCACAGATCCGGGGGGAGCCGAAAGTCTTCTATTGCAAGGCTTCCCTCCTCTACAATAAAGACGGGAATGTTGTCGGGGCCATTGAGTCGATCCGGGATATAACCGAAGCCAAACGTGCCGAGGATGAGCTTCACGCTGCGTACGAGCAGATCACGGCAAGCGAGGAGGAACTGCGGGAGCAGTACGATGAGCTCAGAACCAACCAGGACCAGGTGCGCCTGGCTAGCGAACAGATTACTGCGCAGGACGAGGAGCTCCGGGGGCAGTATGAAGAGATGGTGTACCTGCAGAAACGGACCGACGAATCCCAGCAGATGCTCCAGCAGGTACTTGACACGGTCCCGGTCCGGGTCTTCTGGAAGGACAAGGAACTCCGGTACCTTGGCTGCAACGAGGCGTTCGCGAAGGATGCCGGCGTCTCTACTCCCACAGATCTGATTGGCAAGACAGACTTCGATACGGGGTGGAAGGAGCAGGCCGAGGCATACCGGGCCGATGATCGGAAGGTCATCGGTTCGGGTATCCCGAAGATTGGGTACGAGGAACCCCAGACAACGCCGGACGGGAACCGGATCTGGCTCCGTACAAGTAAGATCCCGCTCCGGGATGCCGGCGGGAAGATATCGGGAATACTTGGCACCTACGAGGACATTACCGAGCGAAAGCGTGCGGAAGAGTCCCTTGCGGCAAGCGAGGCGATGTACCGAAGCGTGATCGAGAATATCCAGGAAGTCTTCTACCGGACCGATCATGACGGGAACATTATCCTGTCGAGTCCGAGCTCGCTCAATATGCTTGGTTATGATTCCATGGACGAGGTCCTGGGAAAACCCATAACCTCATTCTACTACACGCCGGAGAACCGGGTGGATCTGCTCCGGATCCTGTCGGAAAAAGGGGTGATCGAGGATTACGAAGTCCAGTTGAAGCGAAAAGACGGGAGCCCGGTATGGGTCTCGACTCACAGCCACTACTACCGCGGGCCGGGGGGGCAGATCGCAGGGGTTGAAGGGATCTACCGCGACATCAGCCGGCGCAAGAAGATCGAGGAGGGCCTTCAGGCCGCCAATGTCCGGATCACCGCCCAGTCGCAGGAGCTCCGGGCCCGGCTTGAGGACCTGGAACATGCCAACCAGGCGCTCCTCCAGAACGAGAAGGATTTCGAATCCCTGGTAGAATGTGCGCCGGATGCGATCTACATCGCGAATGACCGAAAGTTCATTTATTGCAATAACGCTTTTGCATCGCTGCTGGGAGCAACTTCGGTAGATCAGATCATCGGCACTTCGATCTTTGACCGGGTCCACCCGGAGTATCATGATTCGATCCGCACCAGGGCAAACCAGGTCAATGTAGAGATGAAACCGGTCGGGCTCAAAGAGGCAGTTTACCTGAAACTGGACGGGACGCCCGTTGATGTTGAGTCTTCCGCCTCCCCGCTTCAGTTCCGCGGCAAACCTGCCGGTCTTGTCATTCTCCGCAATATCACTGACCGCAAACGGTCCGAAGCAGCTCTTCAGGAGAGTGAACTCCGCATGCGACGGCTTCTGGAACGGTCGTTCGACGCCGCGATCATCCACCAGGGCGGGATCATAGTCTATGCCAACGACCATGCCAACCGGCTCATGAAAGCGAAGAGCCCGGGAGGCCTGGTGGGAATACCGGTTATGGATTGCGTGGACCCGGCATCGGAAGCAGTTGTCCGGGAACGGATCCGGACCATGATCGATTCCGCCGATACGATCGTGCCTGCCATTGAGGAGCGGTTCCGGTGCATCGATGGCACGAGTATCGATGTCGAAGTTATGGCATCCTCCACGATCTACCGTCAGAACCCTGCCATCCTGACTCTGTTCCGGGATATAAGCCGGCGCAAATCCGACGAGACCTCTCTCAGGGAGAGCGAGAAACGCTACCGGCAGATCCTGCAGAATGCTTCCGATGCGATCATCATCCACGAGATCAGCCAAGAACGCCCGGGCAGGATCCGGGAAGTGAACGAGAAGACCTGCAGTATGCTGGGATATACCAGAGAAGAACTTCTGGTTATGAGCATTACGGATATTGACAGGCCGGAGAATATGGCACATATTCCGGCAATCCTGGACCAGCTCTTTTCTTATGGAGCAGCACTCTTCCGGACGGAACTCCTGACAAAGGACAAGCAAAGGATTCCGGTGGAAGTGAGCAACAGTCTCATCAATCTTGAGGGTGAATCGGTGGTTCTTGCCATGATTCGCGATATGCGGGCCCAGCTCAAAACAGAACAAGCACTAAGGGAGACGAACCGGAAACTCAGCCTGCTTTCCAGCATCACCCGCCATGATCTCCGGAACAAGGTCACCGCTCTCATGGGGCATCTCATCCTTGCCCGGGAGAGATCAGCGGATCCGGCCATGGCCGCTTCTATCACCCGGCTGGAATCCATTACCGGTGCAATCAGCGAGCACATTGAATTTACCCGTATCTACGAGGATCTCGGGAGTACGGAGCCGATCTGGCAGGATATACAGGCTATCATCTCCCGGCTGCAGGTTCCTCCGGATCTGGTCTTTGAAGTGGATCTTCCGGATATCCAGGTGTATGCCGATCCCCTTCTCAATAACGTCTTCTCAAACCTTCTTGATAACCTGATCCGCCATGGAAAAGACGCAACCCGGGTCCGGGTGTCTTCACAGACGGGGCCCGAACGCTGTACGATTATCTGGGAAGACAATGGGATAGGTATACCGGAACATGAGAAGGAGAAGATCTTCTGCCAGGGGTATGGTAAAAATACCGGCCTTGGCCTATTTCTTTCCCGTGAGATCCTCGGAATAACAGGAATTACCATCTGCGAAACGGGGGTGCCGGGCAAGGGGGCGCGGTTCGAGATAATTGTTCCGGCAGCTGCGTGCCGCTCTGCCGGGACATGATTGGAACAATCTCCCGGTCTGCAGATCTGGCGGTTATCTTTTTTTCTTTGCGATAACCAACCTCATGAGATCATGGCCCAACGCTTTTGCGGGAAATGCGGATCGCCGCGCCGATCCCCCGATCAGAAATTCTGTGGTGTTTGCGGGGCACCGTTTCCTCCTGGTGTGGTACCGGCAGAACATCCTCCTGTCACCCAACTCCCGCACGGTGTTTCACGCTGGCTGCTGGTGATCGCCGTAATCGCTGTTATCGCAGTGGTCTGCCTTGCCGCAATTTCTCTCCTGGCTAAGACCTCCCCGGCGGCTGCGTCTTCCGGTCCAGCCGGTAATCTCTCCGGAATAAGTCCGGATTCATCGGCAGGAATGCCGCTCACCGGTGCATCGCCCCTCCCCTCCACAGCGGTTACTGCCGGCACACTGACAACTGCACCCGTAACCCAGGTAATGATCTCAACATCCCCTCCGGCAACGGTTTTCACAACCGTTGTGACAACTCCGGCTCCTGTCCGGACAACCATTGTTGCCACCACGGTTCCGACCGAAAATCCGGTAACCTTACCAACATCCCAGATCACGATGTCCGTGACAAAAATTCCCGTTCAGCCCCCGCAGAGCTCGTACACAAGCCAGACCCCGGGAGCCCCGTACCTGGATCCGGCATCCCTCGAAGTCCGCATCCACGATCTCATCAATATCCAGCGGCAGCAGAACGGGCTCCTGCCGCTTGCCTATGATTCATTCCTTGCCGATATTGCCCGGGGTCACAGCTGGGACATGGTGAGACGGAACTTCTTCGACCACATCAATCCCGACGGGAAAAATCCCCGGGCCCGGGGCGATGATGCAGGATACCCGTGCATCCGGACCTACAAGTCCTTTACCACCATGGGCATTGCCGAGAATCTCTTCCAGGGGAACCGGTACAGTGCCTATTACACAAACGCAAACGATGCGAACGGGACGGTCACTGCCTATGACTGGAATTCTGCGGAAACGGTTGCCCAGACCGTGGTCAATGGCTGGATGAACAGCGAGGGGCACCGGAAGAACATCCTGACCGACACCTATTACCAGGAAGGGATCGGGGTAGCGTTCTCTTCCGATGACAAGATCTACATAACCGAGAACTTCTGCTAATCTCATCATCCTTTTTTTGGATCGGGAACCGCCTCACTCATTCGATCGAGTACGGGATAATTTCGCTGATCTTATATATTTAGAAAAATAGCAGGGATGAGGATTGTATGGTGCATATTTTTCTGGGGTTGCTCAATTATCATCGACAGGTCTGCGCCATTGTGATCATCTGCATTCTTCTCATCCTCACTTCAGGATGTAGCCAGCCCCATACCGGCACGGTTCTCCCCCCATCCCTGCCCGACAACTCTTCCTCCCTGCAGCAAACCGTTGTTCCGCTACCCGGGACAGACAGGCCGATACCGGGCCCTGCGGCATCCGCCACCGGGTGCTTCCTTTCAGCAGGTTCGGGAAATTCGTCCTGCCTATTCCTCACGTTCATCGATGTAGCCCAGGGGGACGCGATCCTGGTCAGGAGTCCCTCCGGCAGGACAATGCTCATCGATGCCGGAAAACCGGATCACAGGAACGATGTACTATCGGTCCTCCAGAATCTGGGAGTCTCATCGATTGATATCCTTATCGCAACCCATTCCCACGGGGACCATATCGGGGGTATGCCCGCGGTTATCCAGACATTTCCCGTGAGGCAGTTCGTTCAAAGTGCCGTACCCTGCGGGTCCTCGGAATGTCGTACTCTTCACGCCGCTCTTTCCCAAAAAGAGGTTCCGGTACAGGTTGTCGGGAAAGGGAACAGCATCGCATTTGACCCGGCAATAAATGTCACCGTGCTGAACCCGCCGGAAAATCTGTACGGGGATGTCAATGACAATTCCCTGGTACTGCGGCTTGCCTACGGTAATACAACATTCATTCTGACCGGCGATGCCGGGAAAGATGCCGAAGCCGGTATGATCTCCGCCGGTCTGCCAATCAGGGCAGATGTGCTGAAGGCCGGGCATCACGGCCTTTCATCATCGACAACCGGCCCGTTCGTGTCCCGCATTGATCCGGAAATCACAGTGATATCGCTTGAGATGAGCACCCGGCCCACGCATCCCGACCCGAATGTAATACGCCGGCTTGAAGAGAGCGGATCCGTAATCTACCGGACGGACAAAGACGGGACCATCTCCATTGCATCCGATGGTTCAACTCTTGCTGTCGTCACGGGAAAGAACAGGACCCCGGTGTGGTACCCGGTTCCGGCTGCTGCGGTATCTGCTTGAAAGAGCAGGTTCCACTCACTGTTCACTATCAGTCATTCTTATATCGCCTTGCGCCGGTCTCCCGGCACGTGTTCTGTTCCACCGGCTGTTCGTAGTATTCTGCTGTATGGCTCCGCTCCTCTACGGTACCGAGTGCGTTTTCGAGGTCTTTGGTGAGCGCCAGGCATCCCTCTCCTTTGACGCCCCGGACCGCAACCTGCACCCTGCCATCTTTGTCAATCGTAATTTCCAGTTCCTGCATTTCCATGGTCTGCTCTCCTTCTTCTATGTCATCCGGTATATTGGTGCATTCAGTTTCACAAGCACTCCTGTCAGGAGATCGCGGGCCGAGAGGCAGAGGTTCTTCTCCCGGTCAATCGTGAATGTACATTCAAAGCGGGGCTCCCCTTTCTTGGCTGGCGGGTCGGCCACGAGCAGGGTTGGATTCTTCTCGTTCACTGGTACCGCTGCAGCATCTCCTGCACCGGCCTCCTCTGCAGGCCCGGCGAGCCGCATTCCCCCGGATACATCTGCAACCAGCTCGATTCCACATTCCTTCTCAAGGCTGCCTGCGATCTCCCAGATCGGGATCCCGAGGTGGGTCTGGCCGTCGTAAGCAGCGCTGATGCTGATCCGGGCTGCCTGCCCCTGGCTCGGGAACCGTGCCCCGCTGCTGACAAGGAAACGGAACCGGTGATCCCGGGCCTTCGGGTCCCAGTACCGCAGGGCATAGGAATTGGTTATCCGGTCCGGTACCATGGTTGGGACCTGGTATCCTGCTGCCCCCCGTGCAACAGCCTCTTTCAGAAAATCTGCGTGGACCCGGGTGCCGGGCAGGTGTTTCCGGATGCAATCCTGTACGCCTGGCAGGATCCAGCCTTCCCCGAGCAGGAGAACATCTGCAATACAGGATTTATCCCCCGCACCTGCACAGAATTTTGAGAGGGCCCGGTCGAGGACCTGATGTACGGTATCGAAAACCGCGTTTTTCTCGAGCACCCGGAGCAGATCCTCCGCACCATAGCGGGAAGTGTATGTCTTTGCCTGGACCGGGTCCGTGGCCGCAATTCCTGCCAGACCCTCGCGGGGGATGATCTCCCTGGCCCTCTGTGCTTCCGCGAAGACCTCTGGGCGGATGCGTTCTGCCCGGGGATCGCTCTCCAGGAGCCGGAACCGGGCCAGGATGTCCCGGGCAATCCAGGCATCGACCGTCCGGGTGCCGGTGGATGCAGAAGCCTCGGCGGCTGTTCGTACTCCATTGGCCGATGCTTCTTCCGGGATAACGACGGTTGCAGAGATTACCGTGTCCGAGAACCTGAGGATGAGGAACGGGTCTCCTGCCTGGGGAGAAATCCCGTATCCGGCTGCTGCTGCCAGGTACTCGTTCACCCACAACGTGGAGCGGGCACCGGAGGCCCTCCCGATCCGGTCCAGCCAGCCGGAATACTCTGCAGGGGCATCGGCAGGCAGAGCGAAGATGAGATCCGTTCTTCCGAAGAGGGCAACTGCCCGCGAGAGGATGCCGGTGAGGAACTCCTCTGCCGCATCGCTGCACGCAACTGTTCGCCCGTCCCCCGATGGTATACGGGCCGGACTGCCGTCGAAAAGATACCGGCGCATCCCACTGACTGTTGCGGGGTTATCAGCCAGCCCTGCCCGGACAACGTCAGACCCGGTGCTCACCGTGCCATCGCCGTGATAATGGATCAGCGATGGGATAACGTACACCATGCTCTCCGGGCAGACTCCCGGCATTCCCCGGGATATTCCCGGAATCTCCAGCGTCGGGCTCATCCGGTCCGGATCATGGACAGCAATTACGGTTACGTTCTCCCCGAAATCGATCCCGAGGCGGACGACCTTCTCCTGTGACGGTACCAGGTCCATCTGTTTCACCCCGCGATCTGGATATCATAACACCCGATGATCCCGGGTGAAGGGGAGATCTCGATCTCGCTCTGGAACCGTGCGGCCAGGAGGCGGTACAGGAACTGCCACTGGATCTCTCCCGGTGTTCCCGTGGCAGCCCTGGCTTCGGCAAGGATGCCCGGCAGATCTGCCGGTGTAGCGGCCTGCAGCGAACCGGCAACCGGGAGCGGGTGGAACCGGCAGGTCCCGTCCACCCCGCCGGTGACGAGCAGATCCCTTCCCGGAAGCATGACACTGCCGGTCACCATCCCGGCATGGGCTGACGTTGTGCGGATGAGCTCCCGGGCCGGGACAGCGTACCAGGCAAGGGTGCCCGAATCGTATCCCGCTGCAAGGAGGGTCCCGCTCTCATCGAAAGAAAGTGTGGTTGTCTTCCCCGGAATGCCTGGAAGTTCACCGGCCGGTTCCCCGCCAGGAAGCCGGTACAGCCGGATAACCTTGTCGGCCCCTCCTTCGGCAAGGAGCAGGCCGTCGGGTGAGATGGCAACCGCCCCGACTTCCGTGCGGGAACCCTTGATTACTGCCCGCGCAGCCATCCCTTCCGGGTGCCAGAGCCTCACCGTGGTATCGTTGCTGCCGGTGGCGATGAGTGATCCGTCCCTGCTTGCGGCACAACAGGTAACAACGCTTGTGTGTCCGCTGAACGTTTGCAGGAGCCGGCCATCCGGGACACTGAAGATCCGGCACCTCCCGTCCCAGCCCCCACAGAAAACAAGGGAACCGCCGGTAAGAAATGTGCAACACCGGTGGGATGTGGCAAGTTTTTTGCCGGTTGATACAAGGTTCCCGTTCCGGACATCCCAGATCCTCAGGCTTCCATCAGATCCGGCCGAGGCCAGGTACATCCCGTCGGGGCTCATGGCAGCTGCCCTGACCGACGGTGTATAGAGATCGATTGTCCTGACAAGCCCGCCGTCTTTCCCGTTATGGATCCGGGCAATGCCCTCCTGTGTTACTGCGGCGATGAGCGAATCCCCGCCCGGCCCGGCAAGTACAACGACTCTCCCAGCGTGAGTATTTTGGGTACGGACTATCTCACCGTTTGGGAATCGCCAGAATTTTGTGGTTCCGTCCCATCCAGCGGTTGCATACAATCTGCTGTCCGGTGAAACGGCGCAGGCAGCAATCGCCTTCCCGTGCCCTTTGTACTCCCGCACCAGCGCAAGGCCGGGCATCCGGAAGATGCGGACTGACCCGTCACTGAATCCCGCGATCAGGTGTCCGCCGTCCGGTGTTGCAATGCAGCATGTTATACCCCTGTTGTAGAGTGGGAGAGTGACGGCGGGCCGCTCCTCCCGCCAGTTCCAGCACCGGAGGGTGTGGTCATTGCCGCCGAGTGCAAACCATCCCCCCGTTGGGGTGACCGTGCTGCATACTGCCTGGCCTGTATGGCCGCTAAATGTCCTGGCCCGGCTTCCGGTCTCAACATTCCAGAGTACCGGAAGGGCCCGGTCGAAGAGGACAATGCATTGGTTCCCGTCGGGGCCGAAAGTTACGGACCGGACTGGATCCGCTGTTGCCGGGGGCAGTATACGGACACCCGTCTCCCTGGTGCCGACAAGCGAGACCGTCCCGTCGGCATGACCGCAGGCGGCCGTCGTCCCGTCACGAGATACTGCAATGCAGGTGACCGGGTACGGGTGAAGCCGGTGGGTACGGATGATCCTCCCATCCTCAGGACCAAGGATGTTCAGGATCCCCCGGTTGTCAGCTGTAAAAATGAACCCGTTGTCCGGGAACTGTGAGAGGGTGGTTATCTCCTCTCCGATCTCCTGCACCCAGGCGAAAGTCTGCTCCTGCAGGTTGTGGCAGTGGTGGGTACCCCCGCTGCCGCTGGTGACGAGATAGCGGTTGTCCCGCGATAGGAGAAGAGGCGCTCCCGGCCCGGAGCCGGCTGCGATCTCTGCGGTGAGACCGCCGGTTTCCGTTCGCCGGATCTGGATCTGCCCGTTGCAGCCAATGGTTGCGAGGAGCGATCCGTCCTGGGAGAACGCGATCCGAATGATCTGCGCAGGTGGCGGTTCCATAACCGGCAGATCTCCTCCCCCCGGGACAGGATAGGTCCAGCGGTCGGGAAGGGTTGCTATGATCTCCTCCCAGATCATCCGGTCATCACCGGGAGGGGTCCATCCCGCGTTCCTGATTGCAGCAATGACACTCACGGCAAGCGGGGGTGGGGCGGCGGTGACCAGCATCCAGAGTTCCGGCCATTCTTTTTTTTCGGACAGGCCTTCGATTATGATTGACCATTCCTCGTATGTCCATTCCCCGGGTCCCAAAAGACCCGGATACATAAGTGCCCCGGCAAGGGTGGGGCAGAGATGATTCGTGCGGGCAGCAGCCCGGGCCCGAGCCCGGACGATAGTGCCGGCCCGGTAATATCCCCGGTTAAGGAGATCAACCGGCCATTCATTACCCGGCTCGGTACGGGTGTCCCGGTTCCATGTGCAAAAACAATAGAGCGCCCTGTCGGCCGGATCAGACGGGAAGTACCCGCAGTCACGGACAAGGGCTGCGAGAGCAGGAGTTGTGTGCAAGAGTGTTTCCCGGCAGACTGTGTCCACCTGTTCCGGCCCGGAAAGAGAGCGGAGCCCGGTCTCGGCTGTACTGCAGGCAACCGGGTCGGTATCAGATGTCAGGATCCGGACCAGTGCCCTGACTGCTGCAACCTCTCCGGCGTTTGCTCCCTGCGCGATCTTCGTTACATAAGCACGGTGCAGCCAACGGCCTATGAGGGGGACTGCATAGCGGGACTGCACAGGGATCACGTTACCGGGATATCGAAGGTCTCGAGCGCAATGGAACCCTGAGATCCCGGTGCACTGCGATGAATCGCTTTCGAAGCCGAGACGGCCCGGCCTTCCGCCAGGTATGCCCGCAGTGCGGCAACCGTCTCGCGCTGGGAGACCGAGAGCGGCACCTGCCGTTTCATGCAGGTGATGATGTCGGCCGTGTTCAGCCGGCGCATATCCTCGGAAAACGCCTGGTACATGGCATCGATGATCGTCTGCTCGATCTCGGCACCAACATACCCGTCGCTCTCCCGGGCCAGCAGGTCGAGATCGAAATCGGCGGGGATACACTTGCGTTTCTTTAAGTGAACCGCAAAGATCTCGCGCCGCTCATCCGTGCTCGGGAGGTCGAGAAAGAAGATCTCGTCAAAGCGCCCTTTGCGCAGGAGTTCCGGGGGAAGGGCTGCGATGTTGTTGGCCGTTGCCACCACAAAGCAGGGCGAGGTCTTGTCCTGCATCCAGGTCAGGAGATGGGCAAAGACCCGCTGGCTTGTTCCCGCATCCCCGCTCCCAAACGCAAACGCTTTCTCGATCTCATCCACCCAGAGAATGCAGGGTGCAATTGTCTCGGCAAGACCAAGCGCCCTACGGGTCCGCTCCTCGGACTCCCCGACCAGGCTCCCGAAGAGTGCTCCCACGTCGAGCCGGAGGAGCGGGAGGTGCCAGAGATCGGCTACCATCTTCGCAGTCAGGCTCTTGCCGGTCCCCGGGATGCCGATGAGGGCTATTCCCTTCGGGGCCGGAAGCCCGTAATCCCTCGCAACACTGGTAAAAGCCCGTTCGCGGAGACGAAGCCAGTCCTTGAGTGCCGATAGGCCGCCCACGTTCTCGGGCGTCTCGGTCAGGCTGTAGAATTCAAGGGCATCCGACTGGCTCAGGATCTCCTTTTTGTCAGCGATGATAGTGTCGATATCCTCGTCACCGATAGTTCCCCGGGTTACAATCACTTTCGAGAACGAGCGCCGGGCCTGGTTGAGCGTCATCCCGAGCGCGGCCTGGATGATCTTCTCCCGCCCGGCTTTCGAGAGTGAACTGGTAATCCCGCTCGTTTCGAGCAGCAGGTTGAGGTCGGCCGAGAGTTCGGCAGGGGACGGTGGCGGGAAATGGACCAGGACCGCCTCGTCCTTTATCTCGTCGGGGATTTTCCGGGACGGCGTAACGATCACGAGGGAGCGGCGGTTGTACCTGGATTTCTGGGAGAACGAGCGGAGCTTGCGCTTCACCTGGGGATTGCTCCAGTACTCGTGGAAATCCTTGAGAACGATAACTGCGTTCTCGTCTGCTTTCTGAATCTCGTCGAGGGCCAGAAGCGGGTCGCGCGAAGGGGTATGAAAATTTTTATTGCCGGCGATGACCTGATAACCGTCCACGCTGTCCCAGGTGATGCACTGCCGGGGGGGATCCCAGCTTTCGCAGACCTCCCGTATTCGGGAGACCACGCGCTCCTCTTCGGGCGTCATGACTACGATTAAAGTGACCCGGGCTCTGAGTGAGACATTGAGCTGGCGGGCAAAATCCGGCTCTGCATACTGCATTATTCCCACCTCCGCACGACAATCCGTACACTGCCGTCCGCTTCGGTTGTCTCCGACACAATCTCGTACCCCTCACGTGTGGTCTGTTCGAGCACCATCCTGCGGGCGTACTCTTTCTGGATGGACTCCGACTGCTGCGAGAGTTCCTGCAAGACTTTCTGTTCGTCGGCCCCGGCAACGCCCCACCAGTCAGCCACCATATCGTAGGATGAGTTGTCGCCTTTGACAAACCCGATCCCGTACCCGTTCTTCCTGGTTGCTGCAATCTCCACGGGATGTTCGCCATGGTGCCCCTTGATCACGGTATCGGTCTCAACCCGGTAACCGAGTTCTGCCAGGCAGGCAATGAGCGCCTCGCGGTTGTGGAATGTGGTCCTGACCCGGCTGTAGTGCGACATCTCACATCTCCCTGCACATCGCCTGCAGCTGCTGCAGGAGTTCCGGGTCGGGAAACCCGGTTGCTGTGATGGCACCGTCGGCAGAGATCGTGAACTCGGCCATCCCGGCCGGGTTTTTTTCTTCTGCGGCGTTCTCCGGGAGTGCAATCCTTCCACTGAGCGCGACGATCTGCTGGTTTGCGGATCCTTTCAGGGAACCGGTGCACCGGAGTGATGGTATGTACGGGCCGGCAATGAGGAGATCCGTGACCGCGAGCAGCTCCTGCCACCCGGCGGCCGTTCCGGCTTCAAGCCGCTCGTACAAATATCCTGAATACGTGACAACGGTCATGCCCGCATCCCGGACCCGGGCACCTAGTTCAGCGAGTGCAGGTGCCTGGGCAAACGGTTCGCCTCCTGAAAATGTGACCCCGTCGATCCCGGCCTGGGTGATGATGGTACGTGCAAGATGACTGGTACTGATCTGGCGGGCAGGAGAAAAGTGCTGGAACTCAGGATTGAAACACCCTTCGCACCGGTGGGGACATCCCTGCACCCATACAACGGACCGGACGCCGGGACCGTTTGCTTCGGATCGCGGGAGAAAACTCCCGAGGTGAAGCACGCTCCTGAGTCGGCATCCGGGGTCGTTGTATTCGTGCACCATTATTTTTCCGCCATCTGATTGGGCCTCAAATAATTCCGGTGTGGGGGCCGATGTATCCTATAGTATTACCCAAATCTTCCCGGAATGTGATTCATCCTGGGGGACGTGCAAATAAGCATACTTATGAGATACGATCTGACTATACAAATTCGATTTCACCCTTTTTATATGCTCTGATTCGTCCAATTGTAATTCATAAGGATTTCGCATGTGGTGCAAAGGAGGGTTGCATCATGGTCATCTCCGCGCTTCAGGCGCCCTTATAATCATCCGGGGATAATATATCCGGCAGTGAAGGCAACATTTGACGGGACCACGATCCGCACAGGTAAAGACGGTAAATCTCTCTACGAGCAGAGCGGGTACGGCCGGCCTGAAGCCGACGGGCTCCGGCTCTCCCCCCAGGAGGCGCTGTATCTCCTCCACCGGCAGAAGATCGAGGTCTCGGGCCATTCGTTCGATTCTCTTTTTGCAGAATTCTCCGGCCAGCCGAATTTCATGCGAAGCTTCCTTGTGTATCGGGATCTCCGCGAGCGCGGGTACGTTGTCCAGACCGGGCCGCATGACTTCCGGGTCTTCAGGCGCGGCGAGCGGCCGGGCAAGGGTGAGTCCGTGTACCTGGTCCGCGTCCTTTCCGAGCGGGATCCGGTCCGGTTCGAAAAACTGATTGAAGAAGTGATGGCCTCGCGCAATATGCGCAAACAGTATGTCCTTGCCGTAGTGGATGACGAGGAGGAGCTCACCTATTACGAGATCAAGCTCCAGAAACTTGCCGATGCCGAATCACCGCTCGCCTTCCCGGGTCAGCATGATGCCATGCTGATTGGGAAATCCGCTCTCGTGAGAATCCCGCCCGGTTCCGATCTCGAACTGGCCGGGTATGGTAAAAGGCTCGATCCCGAGCGCCTCATCCTCGGCCCTGTGGAACTTCTCTCCCTCATGGAGAAAGGAATGATCCGACTCATGCGGGGACAAGAGACGATCAGCACCGCTGATTTCCTTACTCTGGCAAGCGAGACCGACAGCGAACTAACCGGAAAGATTGCCGTCTACAATGAGTTACGGCTGCATCATTTCACTCCCCGAACCGGCTACAAGTTCGGCCACCACTTCCGGGTCTACTGCGGGAAGAATGTCCACTCTGACCTGCTCGTTCATGCTGTCGAGAAGGAGTCCGTTCTCCCGATGAGCGTCATCTCCCGCTCCGTGCGGATGGCGCACAGCGTCAAAAAGAAGATGTTCTTTGGCGCCGTACATTCTTCCGGAATCCAGTTCGTCGAATTTGCACGGATAAAACTGTGATACAATCATGCCAGACCCGCAGATCAATCCCTGGTCAAGCACTCCGTCCCTTGATATCGAGAAGACGTTTGCCGAATTCGGTATCGACAAAATAGCCCCCGCGATACAGGAACTCCCCGAGGTCCCGTATTTCATGCGCCGGGGTATCGTGGTCGGTCACCGCGATTACAATCACATAGCCCATGCGATCAAAACAAAAAGTCCGTTCCACATACTGACCGGGTTCATGCCGAGCGGCCACCCCCACCTCGGCCACCTGATGGTGATGAAGGAAGTTGTCTGGCACGTGCAGCAGGGTGGCAACGGGTACATCACGATCGCCGACCGGGAAGCCCATGCGGTCCGGGGCCTCTCGTGGGAGAAGTGCAACGAGTACGGGAAAGAGTACCTTGCCTGCCTGTATGCCCTCGGGTTTGAGGGTGAGACCTATTTCCAGAGCCGGAACAACCGGCTCAAGGATCTGGCATTCGAAGCTGCAACCAAGGTCAACTTCTCGGAACTTTCGGCAATCTACGGTTTTTCTCCGGAGACTGATCTCGCCCATGCTGACAGCGTCATCACCCAAGTCGCTGATATCCTTTATCCTCAGGTTGACCGCGAGCCCGCACCGACTCTGGTTCCGGTTGGCGTTGATCAGGACCCGCATATCCGCCTGACCCGGGGCATTGCCCACAAGATGCGGATGTTCACAGTCGAGGAGCGGGACGGGTACATCAGTGTCCGGTCCAAGAATGCTCCCGAGGCAGCGCTCGAAGCGGTCAAGAAAGCATTCCCGCATGCCAAGAAGTACGAGGGGCACGTTGATATCAGGGGGGCGCAGTGCGCAGATGTGAAAGGAAAAGTCCGCGAGATCGAGCGGGCAAACGGCGGGTTTGCCTTCTACACCCCTTCGTCCACGTATCATATCTTCATGCCGGGCCTCACCGGCGGGAAGATGTCCTCGAGCGTGCCGGAGAGTTTCATCTCCTTCCATGAGCCCGAGGCAACGGTCCGAAAGAAAGTGATGAGTGGGATCACCGGCGGGAGAATGACCCTTGAAGAACAGAAGCGTCTGGGCGGCGAACCGGACAAGTGCTCGCTCTTCCTCCTCAACCTCTTCCACATGGTTACCGATGATCTTGAGCTTGGGGAGATCCGGCGGAAATGTACAGCCGGTGAGATAACCTGTGGCCAGTGCAAGAAAGAGACGGCCGAGCGGGTGGTGGCGTTCTTGAAAGACTTCCGGGAGAAGATGGACGCGGCAGCAGACAAAATCAGGGTGTGACATGGCAGAACTGACGCAGAACGAGAAGCGGTTGCTTGCAATGCTTGAGAACGCGAAGAAGGCGGATGCCCCGCACCTCGCCGGACTGATGGGAGCAACCCCCGAGGCCGTCGTGCAGTGGGCCCACCTTCTGGAGGACAAGGGCCTTGCTACGGTAGAGCGGATCGTGGTAAAGGAATTTGTGTTCACGGACGAGGGGAACGTTTATGCAAAGAACGGCCTTCCCGAGACCCAGCTCCTCCGTTTCATTCTGCCCGGCACCACGCTTGCCGATCTCCAGAAGCACGAAGCGTTCAAAATCGGCTTTGGCCAGCTGAGAAAGAAAGGTCTTGTCAAAGTTGAAGGCACGGCAGTGTCAAAAACGCCGGGTGCCTCCACAGAAGCAGACGAGGCGGCGCTCCGGAACCCGGATGCAGCGGATCCCAAAACAAAGGATCTTCTCAAACGCGGGATCCTGCAGGAGTGCGAGACCGTCCGGTACTCCCTTGCCATTACTCCTGAGGGTCTCGCGACTGCCAAAAAGGGACTCGATCTCCGATCAGAGACGGGCACCCTTTCCCGCGATCAGATCATATCAGGCGAATGGAAGAATCTCAACCTCCGCAAATACGATGTTAGCAAACTCCCAAAGAAGGCGTACCCCGGCAAGATTCATCCCTACCAGCGGATCATTGCCGAGATGCGGGAGATCCTCCTCGAGATGGGCTTCGAGGAACTCTACGGAGGTATCGTCCAGCAGTCCTTCTGGAATTTCGATGCCCTCTTCCAGCCGCAGGACCACCCGGCCCGGGAGATGCAGGATACCTTTTACCTCAAAGAGACCCTTCCGCTCCCGAAAGGGTACGAGAAAGTCAAAGCCATGCACATCTCCGGCGGGGAGACCTCATCAACCGGCTGGGGGGGCATATGGCGGGAGGAGAAGGCTGAACAGTGCGTGCTCCGCACCCACACAACAAGCGTCTCCATCCAGCACCTTGCGCAGAACTTAAAGCCGCCGGTCAAGGCCTTCTGCGTTGGCCGTGTCTACCGGCGCGAGACTATTGATACCACACACCTTGCCGAGTTCGAGCAGCTCGAAGGGATCGTGATGGACGAGAACGTCACGTTCGGGAATCTCCTTGGGATCCTACGGGAGTTCTACAACCGGATGGGCTTTGAGAGCGTCCGGTTCAAACCCTCGTTCTACCCCTACACCGAGCCGAGCCTGGATGCTGAAGTGTATGTCGAAGGCATCGGCTGGATAGAGATGGGCGGTGCCGGCGTATTCCGCGAGGAAGTCACTGCACCGCTCGGGGTAACTTATCCCGTCCTTGCCTGGGGTCTTGGCGTGAGCCGGATCGCGATGCTCCGGCTCGGCCTCAAGGATCTCCGCCTCCTGCACAAGAGCGATGTGGCGTTCCTGCGTGAGACCCCGTCCCTGCGACCCACGAAAGGAGGGCTCTGAAATGGCAGTCATCACGCTCCCTTATAAATATCTCGAACGGCTCACCCGAACGGACAAAAAGACGATCCTCGAGAAAGTCCCCCTTATCGGTTCCGATGTGGAGCGTATCGAGGAGGACCATGCGGACGTGGAATTCTTTCCCGACCGTCCCGATCTCTTCAGTCCCGAAGGCGTTGCCCGGGCCATGCGGGGTTATCTCGGGATTGAGACCGGTCTCCCGGCCTATTCCGTCAAGCCGTCGGGAATAAAATTCACCATCGATCCCCAGCTTGCGGAGATCCGCCCGGTGCTCGGGGCTGCGGTCATACGGGGCGTTTCGTTCGACGATGAGTCGATCCAGAGCATCATGTCCCTTCAGGAATCGCTCCACTGGGCGGTTGGCCGGGGCCGGTCCAAGGTCGCCATAGGTATCCATGACATGGACACGGTCAAACCCCCGTTCCACTACATAGCCTCGCGCCGGAGCCGGGGTTTCATCCCGCTTGACTTCAAAGAGAAGATGACGATGGACGAGATCCTCGAGAAGCACCCGAAAGGTCGGGACTACGCGAAGATCGTAAAAGACTTCCCGCTCTTCCCCCTGATCGTGGACGACGATGATCATGTCCTCTCGTTCCCGCCGATCATCAACGGGGAACGGACCCGGGTCACCATCGACACGAAGAACATCCTCCTCGACACCACCGGCACCGACAAGCGGGCGGTCAGCGTTGCCGTCAATATTATCTGCACAGCGATGGCGGAAGCCGGCGCAAGCATCGAGAGCGTAGAGATCGGCGGAGTCCAGACCCCAACACTCAACCCCGCCGAGAGGATCCTCAGTGTATCGGAATGCTCACGGATTCTCGGCGTCAGCCTGACACCGGTGTCTATGGCGGGGCTTCTCCAGCGGATGCGTTTCGGTGCCGAACCGGCCGGTGCAGACAAGGTAAAGGTCCAGGTGCCCTGCTACCGGGCCGATATCATGCACGATTGGGACATCTTTGAGGATGTGGCCATCGCCTACGGTTATGACAAGCTCGAATCCCAGCCCCCCAAATCATATACCGTGGGAAAACCCCATCCGGTCCAGGTCAATGCAGCCCTGGCCCGCGAAGCTTTCACGGGCCTGGGGTACCTCGAAGTAATGCCATTCACGCTGACAAACGAGGATGTGCTCTACAAGCGGATGCAACGTGAGGAGACAAAAGGAGTTCTCCGCGTGATGCACCCGATCAGCATTGAGAATACTGTCGTCAGGACCGAACTCCTGCCCCTGCTTCTTGAGTTCCTGACCCTGAACCGGCACCGCGAACTTCCCCAGCGCCTCTTCACGGTCGGCGACGTTGTACTGGACTGCCGCACGCACCAGCAGGCAGCAGGTGTCAGCACACACCCGGATGCTGATTTTTCGGAAGCGTACGCTTCGGCCGATGCAGTGCTCCATGAGTTATCGATCGACTATACCGTGAAGGAATCTGCCGACCCGGCCTTTATCGAAGGGCGCCGTGGCGATATCTTGGTGAACGGGAAAAAAGCGGGTGTCTTTGGCGAGATCCATCCCGCCGTGCTCGTGGCCTTCGAGCTCGAACACTCCGTTGCAGCCTTTGAATTCGATCTCAGAGCCGTACCGGGATATCCCGCGATCTGAGATACTCTTTAACTTCTTTTACCGTGAATTCCCCATAGTGGAAGACACTTGCCGCAAGGCAGGCATCGGCTTTGCCTTTCGTGAATCCTTCGTAAAAATGCTCAAGCGTCCCGACCCCGCCGCTCGCGATGACCGGGATGCCCGCGGCTTCGGAGATTGCTGACGTTATGGCGATATCAAAACCGTTCTTGGTGCCATCCGTCTCCATGCTGGTTAAGAGGATCTCGCCGGCGCCTCTCTCCTCGGCCTCTTTTGCCCAGGCAATGGCATCGATCCCCGTCGGCTTGCTCCCGCCATAGATGACAACCTCGTACCAGCATCTCCGGCCATCTTCGAGAATTACAGGGATTGCCTTTTCATTCGGGGTGAAATTCCGGCGCACGTCCATGGCGCAGACAATGCACTGGGTTCCAAATGCCTCGGCACCGCGGGTGAGGAGTGTGGGATCGTGGACTGCGCTTGTGTTCAGGCTGACCTTGTCGGCACCAGCCCGGAGGATCTGCTGGATATCGTCGGGAGTTTTCAGGCCCCCGCCAACGGTCAGGGGAAGGAAGAGCTGGTCGGCGGCCCTTTTGATGACGTCGATGATGATGCCCCGCTTCTCCTTCGAGGCTGTAATATCGAGGAAGACCACCTCATCGGCTCCCTGCTCGTTGTACCGCTCGGCAAGCTCCACCGGGTCCCCGGCATCCCGGAGTCCGAGGAAATTCGTGCCTTTCACAACCCTGCCATCCTTGAGATCAAGACAGGGGATGATCCGTCGCGTCAGCACCATTGGTTAGAGGGTTGGTATCGGAGGCACTTCTATATTTCCCATTGTCTGCCGTTCGGAGTTTTTATGTAACTTGCCGTGCCTATTCATAGGGTAGTAAATATATGGGCCGCCAGATGCCGGCCATCTCAGACCGAGGATGTTCATGAATTCAGGAAAACTGAAGATAGAATGGGCCGGGCAGTACATGCCGGTACTTGCTGCCATAAAAAAACAGTTTGTCAAGGAAAAGCCGTTTGCCGGCATGACTATCGGCATGGCGCTCCATGTCGAGGCCAAGACCGCAAACCTTGTCTCAACGCTCGCTGCCGGTGGAGCAGTGGTTCATATCACCGGCTGCAACCCGCTCTCCACGCAGGACGATGTGGCAGAAGCCCTCAATGATGTGAAAAATGTCCACTGTTATGCAAAGCGGGCCTGCTCGGTGGACGAGTATTATGCCGCCATCGACCAGGTTCTCGATGCAAAACCGGTCATCACCATCGATGACGGGATGGACTTGATTCACTACATCCACACCAAGCGCCGCGACCTCATCAAGAAAGTCATCGGGGGCTGCGAGGAGACCACCACCGGTATCCACCGCTTGAAAGCCATGGCTGCTGAAGGGAAGCTCGAGTTCCCCGTCGTCGCCGTGAATGACACACCGATGAAGCACTTCTTCGACAATGTCCACGGGACCGGGGAGAGTGTCCTTTCGTCGATCATGATAACCACGAACACCCTTATTGCCGGGAAGTATTTCGTGGTTGCCGGCTACGGTTACTGCGGCCGGGGCCTTGCCAGGAAAGCCCACGGGCTTGGTGCAAAAGTCGTTGTGACCGAGATCGATCCCCGCCGTGCCCTCGAAGCCCACATGGACGGGTTCATGGTCATGACCATGGACGATGCAGCAGCCATCGGGGATATCTTCGTGACAACAACCGGCAATTTCGCGGTCATTGCAAAGAAGCACTTTGCTAAACTGAAAGATGGTGCCATCCTTGCCAATGCCGGTCACTTCAATGTCGAGATCGACATCGAGTATCTGAGGAAGAACGCGACCCGGATTATCGAGCGTGACGGTATTGAGTCGTTCGTGCTCGGGAAGAAGACCGTTCACGTCCTTGCCGAAGGCCGGCTCGTGAACCTCGCTACACCCAAAGGGATGGGCCACCCGATCGAGGTCATGGATCTGAGTTTCGCCCTCCAGGCGCTCTGTACTCTCCATATTGCCAAGAACGGGAAGAAGATGAAAGGCGGCGTATACGATGTGCCCAACGAGATTGATGAGCAGGTTGCTAACCTCAAGCTCTCCTCGCTTGGTCTCTCCATCGATTCGCTCAGCAAAGAGCAGAAGAAATATTCCTGTAGTTGGGATATCGGAACGTAAAAATTCCCCCAGGTATTCACTCATCTCTTTTTTGGATCTGTAATTCATGGCATGCGCAGGCCCCTGCGATAACGGCACATTGCTGTTCCATTATCCGGGTTAACCGATAATTGCCTATCCATTGTCAAAGCGAGAACTGATGAAGAAGTCACTTTATCCACTCATTTCAACCATTCCTGCAATCTGATGAGGGATCCCCTGGTTCATTTCTGGAAAATTGTGGATCAGACCCCCTGTTCATGTTACAAAAAAATCCGGAATCGATCTCCGGCAAAAAAATTTCAATCACCCCCTTACCCCCTGCCTGAAAAATTTCGATCGACCCTTGCCTGCAGGTCTGGGCCCATCACTCCGGAGAATGAAAAATTTTGTAGCATGTACAAGCATTTTGTAGCATAATTATCCAATTGTAGCCTCATCAACTAACACCTCGCGATCGCGATTGAAATTTTTCAGGCAGGGTCTGCCATGAAAAGTTGTATGGGAAACGTGCGTAAAATTGGATACCCGGTCATCTTTAGATCAGGCATGCAGAATTGTCGGGCCAGGCATTCCCCGGTGAACCGGGGTCATTACCTGAAAAAGCTGATGAGACGGAGGGGAATTCCCGTAACGTCCATCGATCACCCATCCCTTGCCGCATACAGGTATTCCTGTGCATACCCGCAGTACTCCCCGAAATGTTCCCATGCGAACCGGCGGATTGAATCGTATTCGCGGTTCGTGAGCGGGGCACCGGTTGCGAGGCCCGGAAGATAGTGCTGCTGCATGATCCTGCGGATCCAGACATCGACCGGGAATGCTTCGTACTTCTGGAATGCGAAGAGCAGGATGCAGTCAGCTGCTTTCGGGCCGACCCCGTGGAGTTTCATGAGTTCTTTTCTTGCCTCATCGTACGGGAGCCCGTGTATTTTTTCTTCCCACACCTTCTCATCGGTAACCGTGCAGGAGGTGCCAAAGACATAGGGATGCCGGTACCCCAGCCGGCATTCCGTAAGCCCTTCGCGTCCCCCACACGATATGGGTTCCGGTCCGGGAAACGAGTAATAGGTCTTCCCTTCAAATTCAACAGGGCTGCCAAATTTTTTTGCAATGGAGACAATCCTGCGTCGGATCGTGGGGATGTTGGAGTTTGTCGAACAGATGTAGGAGATGGTGCACTCCCACGGGGGCTGGCGTACGAGCCGGAGACCCCGGTTTTTCTGGATGGATTCGCGGATGAACGGGTCGCGGTCGATGGATGCGAGAACCCTGTCGAGATCCATATCCAGGGAAAAATAGTGCCGGATAAAGGATGCCGGCGCACCGGTATAGGTGATCTTCTGCCCGTCCTGTCGTATCTTTATCACCCGGTCCCCGACAACCCCGTACCACCAGCCGTCATCGGTGTGGTCCCAGCGGAAGACCTGTCCGCAGGCAAGGGTGGCATCGAGATGAAAAGGCTCGTTCTGGTGAAGGGTGATGGAAGGCATGACAGTCCTTGCCTGACCGGTTTGTCCTCTACTCTTATTAGGCTGCGTTACGGGACATACGATGTTGTAGTGGATTGATTTTCTTTTGCTTACCGGATCATTCTGCCCGCGTTCATGGGACCGGAACAGATCGAATAGCCTTTTATTATATAAGTCAAAAGTTCTTCTTATGGAATTAACCGAAACCCTCAAGGCATTTATTGAGGAAGGACAGGACTGGGAGCGTAAACACACTTCCGTCAAGGGTGTCTCGCTCATCCGTCTCCCGGCTACCAAGAACCGCCCGGCCTCGCTTGCGATCGACATCAACCCGGTAGGAGCGAACGGCCTTCCCATGAAGAAGAAAGGCATCATGATCATGAACGCTGCCGAGCTTGCGGCATTCCGGGCAACCTTCAACAACGAGAAAGTGGACAGCCTGATTGCGGCGCTCGAAGACGTCCTTCCTGACCGGAAGAACGCAGGAAAGCCTGCCAAGGCCGATGTCCTGCAGATCTGATCTCAAAAACACATGCCAGGACCGGAGTGATGCTTATCAGAAAATGGATAATCATATTTTCAGTGCTTCTGCTTTCTGCAGCCCTGTTCTCCGGATGCCTTTTTACCAGAACCCCCTCGGCCTCTCCGTCGGAACCCCCTGCGGTATTCGTGGATTACCATCGTTCTGGTGGAATTGCCGGACTGGACGATCGCCTGGTTATCTTTGATAATGGTGCGGGGCTCATATCGAGTAAATCGAGAACCATGGAGATCACGGTGAACCGGACCGAACTGATCCGTTTGTCTGCGCTGTTCGACGATGCACAGTTCTCCATGCTGAAGGGAAATTATACCTCCCGTCGAGGCGGTGCCGACTTTATCCAGTACAGCATCAGCTATCATGGTAAGACCGTCAAAACCGAGGATTCAGCCGTGCCTCCCGCACTCCAGCCGGTTATCGATGAACTGAACGGGATCGTGAGTGTTGGTGATAGATCCAGTCTGATACCTGGAATAACCCTGATCCCCTCATAATTGTAAAATTTCCCTGAATGTAAGCAATATCAGAAATTCCTCTTTTTTCCGGCTGCATTCACTGAGAGTATGGAATCAGGAAACCCGGCGGGAATCTATACTTAATCCTGACATGCTTGCAAAGACGCGGATGGATCTTGCCGGACCGGAACATTTTACGAATAAAAAAGAAAAAAGTTATTTTTCGTACATGCACGACTGGACATCGTGGCCGAGTTTGCCGATGGCATCCGCACGGCACCGCTGGCAGTGGCGCATCTGTTTGACATATTTGCCGCATTCATCCTGCATCTTCTTCTTCATCTCCGGGGTTGGTGGAGTGATGCCTGCAAACTTGTACTGGGCGATGAGCGGAATGAGGTTGAAATTGTACACACCCATCTCGCCGACTTTCTTTGCTATGGCTGGGATGTGGTCTTCATTGATACCGGGGATATAAACGGTATTGATCTTGACAAACATCTTGCGTTCCACGGCCATCTCGATTCCCTTGAGCTGCTGGGAGAGGAGGAGTTTTGCCCCTTCGAGACCGGTATATCGTTTCCCCTGGTAATCCACGTGCTGGTAGATCTTTGCCCCGATCTCGGGGTCGATGGCATTGAGGGTGACGGTGATATTGCCGACATCGTATTTCTGGAGAAGATCGATCTTATCCGGCAGGAGAAGTCCGTTTGTGCTGATGCACTTGATGACGTTCGGGTACTCCTTGTGGAGCCGCTTTAATGTCTCGAATGTCTCCTCGTTTGCAAGAGGATCCCCGGGCCCGGCAATGCCCACCACCTTGATATAATTGTATTTTTCCACGACCTTCTTCACGAGGTCCATGGACTCGTCCGGGTTGAGGACTTTCGTGGTCACACCGGGACGACTCTCGTTCACGCAGTCAAAATCCCGGATACAATAATTGCACTGGATATTGCACTTGGGGGCTACCGGAATGTGGCACCGGCCAAACCCGTGGCATGCCTTCTCGGAGAAACAGGGGTGTTCCTGGATCTTGCGCATCTGCGCAGGGTCCCACTGGATTTTTTTCCCGTTGACGTCTGCTACCCTCACTTCATCAGCCATATTCAACACTACCTGATGAGTTGTGCAGGTATAAATACCGTGCAATTGTGATAGCCCATGATCTCCCGTAACCCCGAAAAACCCGTTTGCCGGGAGCTGATAAGGCAAGTGTATATTGTTTACCGGAGTATCCATTAGTGCAGGATATCATGAAAAAGTCCGAGAAAGTTAAGGGTAAGGAAGCGGTGGCCGCAAAGAAGAAGCGGACCCGGTTGTATGCGGGTATTGCCGCAGCGGTAATCCTTGTTGTTGCCGTTGCGGTTGCAGGTTTTTTCCTCCTCAACACTTCCGGTGCACGAACCGGAGATACCGTCTCTGTCTATTACGAGGGGGCTCTCGATGACGGGACAATTTTTTACTCCAACCTGAACAGTTCCCCCATGGTCTTTACCATGGGAGATGTAAACCTGATCCCTGGTTTTGTCGATGCATTGACCGGTATGACCCCGGGAATGACAAAGAAGGTCAGGATACCGGCAGACTGGGCATATGGATCTTATAAACCGGAACTCGTCCACATCGTGAACCGCACATCGCTCCCGGCAGGCATGGATCCGGTTGTCGGTGAACGGTACACTATCACGAGAACAACCGATGGTGCGAATGCCTATGTCAAGATCCTCAACGTGACCCCGTCAACTGTTGCCTGGGATGAGAACCACGAGCTTGCGGGAAAAGATCTTACCTATACCCTCACGCTGACATCGCTTACGAAAAAGTAACCTTCTTTTTTGGATCAGAAAAAGGATGGGCCCGGCCGGATTCGAACCGGCGACCTCCGCCGTGTAAGGGCGACGTCATAACCGACTAGACCACGAGCCCGATAACCTACTAATGTCGTTCTTTTGGTTAATTAACATTGTTGGTATAGTGTTCAGGTACCCTGTCTGTTCAGGGAGGAACTTTGTAAAAAACAGTAAAAGGGGGAATTATTCTTTCTTTGGCGGGAGCTTGATGTCGATGCCGTATTTCTCGGCGTTCTTGTCCGCGATTGCCTGGATGGCTGCGATCTCGGCATCCTGGCGCTTGGGCTTGAAGAGGTGGCGGAACCTCTTCTGGGTCTTGAGGTATTCCTCAACGGGTTTCCGGACAACTTTCTTTACTTTCGTGACCTTGCCGTCCACCATCTCGAAATTCACCCATAGGCCGGTCTCGATTGCAAGTTTTGCAATTGCAATGGTCTGCTCACCCTCGAATCCCCAGCCGGTGCAGCACGGGGCATGGACCTGGACATAGCAGGGGCCTTTGGTGTTGAGGGCTTTTTCGATCTTCTGCATCAGGTCTGCCGGGTAAGCGATGGATGCCGTTGCAACGTACGGGGCTCCATGGGCTGCAAGGATCGCCGGCATGTCCTTCTTGGGCCGCTTGTTCCCGAATGAGTGCGAGCCCGCGGGGCTCGTTGTCGTGCTGGCATCGTACGGGGTTGCCCCTGACCGCTGGATGCCGGTGTTCATGTACGCTTCGTTGTCGTAACAGACGTAGGTGAAGTCATGTCCGCGTTCGAAGGCACCGCTGATGGAGATCATGCCGATATCGAACGTTGCACCGTCCCCGGCCATGATCACAATCTTCTCTTTCCTGCCCTGTTTCTTGAGTGCTGCATCGATACCCGATGCAACGGCAGCCGCGTTCTCGAAGAGGGAGTGGATCCACGGCACTTTCCACGCGGTTTCGGGGTAGGGAGTGGAGAAGACTTCCATGCATCCTGTCGACGATACAAATATCGATTCGGATCCTGCAGCCTGGGTGACGAGCCGGGCGGCAAGCGATGCCCCGCAGCCCCCGCAGGCGCGGTGGCCGGAATCGAAGAGTTCACAGGTTTTGCATGCCATTTCAGATCAACTCCTTCCTGAGGCCATAAAACTGATCGCCGATACCTTTCTCCGATAGCGACACAATCTCTTTGATATCTTTCTTCCGGATATCCCTGCCGCCAAGGCCCAGGATATAACCTTTTACCGGGATTGAGGACCCGTACAGGGCATCCCGGACCTCAATTGCAGCAGCGCCTCCACGTGAACCAAGGGAGACGTTCTTATCAAGCACGGCAACCCTCTTGACATGCGAGAGCGCCTTTGCGATCTCTTCAATCGGGAATGGGCGGAAGACCCTGATCTTGAGAAGGCCGACCTTCTTTCCTTCCGCACGCATCTCGTCTATGGCATCCTTGACCGTGCCGCAGATCGAACCCATGGCAACGATCGCGGTCTCCGCGTCATCGAGCTGGTAACCCTCGATAAACGCGCTGTAGTCCCTGCCGAACATTGTCCCGAATTCCCTGCCGTACTTGGCGATAGCGCCTTTTGCCAGTTTCTGGGCCTGGTCCATCTCGTACCGGAACTCAAGATAATACTCAGGGGTTGCGTACATGCCGAAACTGATGGGGTCTTTGGCATCGAGCCGCTCGGCCGGGGCGAATTTCGGGAGGTACGAATCCACCTGCTCCTGCGTGAGCATATCCACGGGTTCGTATGTGTGGGAGAGGATGAAACCGTCGAAACAGACAAAGGCCGGGAGCTGGATTGTGGGATCTTCTGCCACTTTGTATGCAAGGAAGTGGAGGTCGGTTGCCTCCTGGTTGTCCTCTGCATAGAACTGGAGCCAGCCGGAGTCCCGCAGCGAGATCGAGTCCTGCATGTCGTTCCAGATCGAGAGGGGTGCACCCATTGCCCGGTTGGCAATGGACATGATAATGGGTAGACGCATCCCGGCAGCATTGAAGACAACCTCGGCCATCAGCATAAGTCCCTGTGAGGTTGTTGCAGAGTAGGTTCGCGAGCCTGCCGCACTGGCACCGACACAGGCAGAGAGCGCCGAGAGCTCGTTCTCGACCGTGATATATTCGGCGTCGAGTGTATTGTTCGCCACAAAATCGGCAAGTGCTTCGACGATGTGGGTCTGGGGGGTGATCGGGTATGCCGAGACCACCTGCGGCCGGCAGAGGCGGACTGCTTCGGCAACCGCATGCGATCCTTCGGTAATTTCCATCATCTACTTCTCCTCCTGTTTCATGGTGATTGCATCCTTGGGACATTCGGCAGCGCAGATCCCGCAGCCCTTGCAGTAGGCATAGTCGGGGTCGAAGAATCCCCCGGCATCCTCGTGGACACATCCCTCGGGACACAGAGTCCTGCACATCCCGCACTTCGAGCACTTCTCATGGTCGAAGATAGGTTTGAAGACCCGCCACGAACCGGTCTTGTTGTCCCGGGATTTTCCCGGCCGTGCCCGGCATCCGATGGCGAGTGACATTATGCTGCCCCCCTGACGGCATCGAATGCGGTCTTTGCGGCTGCGATATTCTTGGTTGCCAGCTCACCCGGGAACCGGTGCTTCAGCGCATTCTCGAGCGCCGCGAACTGGATCTCACCGGATGCGGCTGCAAATGCTCCCATGAGCGTTGTGTTGGTGATCGGGAGGCCGATCGCTTTGAGGGCGATGGTGGTTGCATCGATCGTTATCAACTTGACGCCTTCCGGAACCTTGTAATCCGGCTTCTTTTCAGTATTGACAATGACGATGCCCCCCGGTTTGACTCCCATGAAGACATTGACATCCTTGATTAAGGTGCTGTCCTGGACAATGATGTAATCCGGCTCGTACACCTGGCTCCGGAGCCGGATCTTCTTGTTGTCGAACCGGACAAAAGCCTGAACCGGTGCCCCGCGTCGCTCAACGCCAAACGCGGGGAATGCCTGGGCAAAGACGCCGCCTTCAAAAGCAGCGACTGCAATCAGTTCGGCAGCAGTGACTGACCCCTGGCCACCCCTGCCATGTATGCGAAGTTCTCTCAAGGAAAATCCCTAGATAATCTTACATGATAAATCAATATAAATCTAGAGATCCGTATCGAGACCAAGGATAGAATCTTTCCCGGAAAAGACGTCCCGGGCTATTTTGGATAAACCCCGCGAAGCACACCATTCATCGTAAACTGCCACATCGCAGCCTAAAAGCGATCTGACTTCCCCGGCAATTTCCGGTGCCAGGCTTCCTGCAAGTGCAATGGGAGCGCGGGGGTTGAGAAGGCGCAGCGCAGCACATTCCATTGCCGCAAAGAGAGCAACTGCCGGAAGGCGCTCTTCTTCCGGCAGGGAATAGTTTACCCCCGCGTGCTGGAACGCTTCATTTGCCGTGCACTCCCCGTTGTCGATCTTCCGGATCGCGTCCACGTCAAGGGCCCCATGCTGGGTGCCAGGAGCAAAGATGCAGGCATCGAACGCACCGATAAGTTTTCCCTGGGTAACCAGGAGCGAGACCGTGTTGGAACTGACGTCCGAAATGATGGCATCTTCGCCCAGTTTTTCGCAGACTTCGTACGCTATGCCGATCTTCTCGGGGCTTGTCTGATGGGAATAAACCTTGAACCTCGGGTCGGTAGGAGAACCCCGGTGAAGGCCGGGGATCACGATGGCAGGAATCCCGCTGGCCGCCACCTCGTCATAGACCCGGGTCCCGCCCCCGATATGTTTTCCCGCTCCTTCCCGGCTGACTAATCCCCGGTTTTTCAGTTTCCCGATCCCGGTAATCTTAGAAAAGTTGTCTCCCATGGAATAGCAGACCGCTATTCCTTCGATCTCTTCGATGGGACAGATACGGGCAAGATCGGCTACTTTGAAGTTCTTTGCCGCCTCGCGCGAGATCTTGAACTCACCGTTCCCGCCGGCAAACCTCATAGCGGATGTGCCGTGATCGATCCCGATGAACATAGCAGTAATCCTATAGCATGGATGACATATTAGGATGTGATGTTTGATGTCGTGACGGGCGGGGCCGGTTTTATCGGGTCCCACCTTGTGGATTCCCTGGTGGCGCGGGGCCGCGATGTACTGGTCATCGATTCTCTCTGCGCAGGAACGAAAGAAAAAATTGCAGGGCACCTCGCATCCGGAAAAGTCCGGTTGCTCTGTGCCGACCTCCTTTCAGATGGATGGCAGGAATCCCTTAAAGGAGCCGGCTGCGTTTACCACCTCGCAGCGGATCCGGATGTCCGCCAGAGTGCCATGACCCCCGACCCCACGTTTCGAAACAATATCGTTGCAACGTACCGGGTGCTCGAGGCAATGCGGATCCACGGTGTGAAGGAGATGGTTTTTACATCCACCTCAACGGTTTATGGGAATGCGACCGTCATCCCGACCCCCGAGAATTACAGCCCGCTCGAACCCGTATCCGTGTACGGTGCAAGCAAGCTGGCCTGCGAGGCCCTCATCTCTTCGTACTGTCACTCATTCAATATGATGTCATGGCAGTTCCGGTTCGCCAATATCATCGGTGCCCGGAGCGGCCATGGGGTCATCACCGATTTTGTCCGGAAACTGCGGGCGAATTACCGTGAACTGGAGATCCTTGGCAACGGCAAGCAGACCAAGTCGTATCTCGAAGTGCACGAGTGCGTCGGGGCTATGCATTTTGCGATGGCGCACTCGAAAAACCCGGTGAACATCTTCAATATTGGCTCTGAGGACTGGATCGATGTGCGGAGCATTGCGGATGTCCTTGTTGAAGAGATGCGTCTTTCCGGTGTGAAATATCATTTCACCGGGGGTGAGGTGGGCTGGGTCGGGGATGTCCCGAAAATGCAGCTTGCGGTTGACCGGATCAAGAGCCTTGGCTGGAAACCCCGGCTGGGATCCCGCGAGAGCGTGAGAATTGCGGTGAAAGCCGCACTGGCCGGAGAATAAGATGAAATATATCGTTGTCCTTGGCGATGGCATGGCGGACGAGCCGCTTGAAGACCTGGGTGGAAAAACTCCTCTCGAATCGGCACGGACGCCGAACATGGACCGGATGGCCGCAGAAGGAACCTGTGGCATGCTCAGGACCATCCCTGACGGTTTCGAGGCCGGCAGCGATATCGCCAATATGGCTGTCCTCGGGTATGCCCCGGAGAAGTACTATACCGGCCGCGGCCCGCTCGAAGCCCTGAGCATGGGTGTGGATCTCGCCCCGGATGATGTAGCCTACCGGTGCAATCTTGTCACCATTGCCGACAATACCATGGTGGACTTCTCGGCAGGCCACATCTCCAGTGCCGAAGGAGCGGAACTCTTCGCATCGCTCCAGCCGGAACTTCCTGGCGTTGTGGTCAGGGCAGGGGTCAGTTACCGCAACCTGCTTGTTGTTCCCGGTGGAAACGGTTCGGCATCGACCCCGCCGCACGATATTGTCGGCCAGGGGATCTCCCCGTTCCTTCCCAAGGGCGGCGATGCGGATCTCCTTCGCCAGTGCATGGAGAAGAGCCGGAATGTCTTTGATAACCACCCGGTCAACGTGGCCCGCATCAAAAGCGGCAAGCGCCCGGCAACCCGGATCTGGCCCTGGAGCGGGGGGCACAAACCTGCGTTCCCGTCCTTTGAGAAGAAGTACGGAAAGAAGGGCGGGATTATTTCGGCCGTGGATCTCCTCAACGGGATCGGCCGCTGTGCCGGCATGGAAGTGATAACGGTCCCTGGTGCAACCGGCTACCTTGACACGGATTACGATGCAAAAGCCCGGTATGCCCTTGATGCAATCCAGCACCTGGATTTTGTTTACGTCCATATTGAGGCCCCGGATGAAGCCGGGCACCTGGGAAATATCGAGGAAAAAGTAAAAGCCATCGAGCGGGTGGACGATGTTGTCGGGATGATCCTCAACGAGTTCGAAGGGGTAGTGGCAGTTCTCCCCGATCATCCAACGCCCATCAGGATCAAGACCCATTCCCGCGACCCGGTTCCCTTTGCGGTCTGGGGAAAAGGATCGGATGGAAAGACCCGGGTCTATTCCGAGAAGGATGCCCGGCTGGGCAGTGCGGGCACGAAAAACGCAACAGGGTTCCTGGATTACCTCTTCTCATGAAGAGATAAGAATGCGGCATCAGACCCCTGCGTCATCATCAATTCAGTGGGGGTAACTTTCATCATCTGCCAAGAAATGTTTAGGTATAATCTGTTATTTGACAATATATTGTTTTTTTTGGTTACGCTCCCATCCCCAGGCTCAATAACCGGAACACGATCCCGCCGATGGCAATTGCCATAAAGATCTCGGCCGCAGAGATCGTGAGCGCTTTCTTCCAGCCGAATTCCGATGCCAGCACCAGTATTACCGAGATGCAGGGAATGTAAAGCATCGAGACCAGGGCAAGTACGATCAACTGTACCGGGGAGAGGATAACTGCAAAGTTGGTTGTGCCGAAGATCACTGCCAGGGTAAGGATCGTCAGTTCTTTTCTTACAATCCCGAATAGCAGCGTTATCCCGATGACTGCAGGAAGGCCGAGCCAGAGGACGGTCACGGGCTCAAGGAGGGCATTTACCGGGGCCAGGAGTCCAGCTGCATAGAATGCCTGGATCAATGCACTCCCTATAATATATGCCGGGAAGACGATCCAGACGAGCGACTTTGTCCGGGTCCAGGTCTGCTTCAGGATAACTGAAAGCGAGGGCACGTGGTAATCCGGCATCTCCATGATCAGCCCGACCGATTCGCCCGGCACTGCCTTGAATGCAATCCGTCCCACGACAATGATAAGGAGAATGTCGAATGCGTAGAGGGCGAGCGCCCACCAGATGTTGACGAACGCGGCAACCAGCCCGAGGATGACAACGGTCCTTGCCGTGCAGGGCACGAGCGTCACAAGGAATGCAGCGAGGGTCTTCTGTTTCGGGGTCTCCATGATCCGGCATGAATAGATGGCAGGGACATTACACCCGTAGCCGAGGATCAGGGGGATGATCGCTTTCCCGTGCAGCCCCAGTTTGTGCATGCCACGGTCGAGCATCACTGAGATACGGGTGAGGTACCCTGAGTCCTCGATGACGGCCAGCAGGATGTAGAACGGCAGGACATAGGGAATGACCAGCGTCACACCGGCAACGAACCCGGTGAATGCCCCGTTCCAGAGAATGCCTAAAACCGGGCCCGTGATCACCGGTTCGTACTGCTCGAACTGCGACAGGAATTCCGAAAGGAAGCCCGAGACCTGCGCCCCGATCAAAAATGTCCAGACGAGGAGACCTCCGATCACCGCGATGATCGCGAGATACCCGAAGATCGGGTGAAGGGCTACTGCATCGAGCCGGTCGGTCAGGCTCTTTTTTGCGGGGCCTTCGCCATGTTGCCTGATGGTCACTACATCAGCTGCAATCCTGTCGGCGACCTGGTACCGTTCTGCGCTCATGATCACGCAGACCGGTTCTCCGTGGATTGATTCGATCTCACCGGCGAGCAGGCCCGCCTTCTCTGCAATGCCCGGATCCTGCCTTGTTACGAGTTCAACGATTGCCGGATCGCGTTCGAGCAGTTTGATCGCCGTCCAGCGCACGGGATATGGCGTCGATACCGGATCCAGCAGGGCAATGGTTTTTTTGATCCGCTCTTCGATCTCTTTTCCATAGCAGAGAGCCGGAGGAACGGGATGATCCTGCACAAGCCCCGTAATTACGTCAGTAAGGGCAGGAATTCCCTTTCCCCGTATTGCAACCGTCGGGACTACCGGCACTCCGAGCAGTGCGGAGAGTTTCCCTGTATCGATAGTGATGCCTTTCTTCTCGGCAAGATCGGTCTGGTTGACCGCAATCATGAGCGGTGGGGCGAGTTCCATCAGCTGGATCGTGAAGAAGAGATTGCGTTCCAGCGCCGAGGCATCGATGACGTTTATGACCGCGTCAGGGTGTTCAAGTGCGATAAAATCCCGCGAGACCAGTTCCTCCATCGAGTAGGTCGAAAATGAGTAGATGCCGGGCAGGTCGATCACCCGGATGCGCTTTCCTCTGCGCAGCAGGAGGCCTTCGGCCCGCTCTACCGTCTTTCCCGGCCAGTTGCCGATGATCTGGTCTACACCTGTCAGCTGATTGAAGATGACGCTCTTGCCGACATTGGCATTGCCGGCAAGGGCAACCGTATAGTCAGCATTCTTAATCCCGGACTCCTTACCGGCTGAGCATCCTTTGCAGTCCCCGCAACCGCTCATGGTTCCCCCACATAAGAAAATTCGATAAAGATGGTTCCGGCAACCGGAGGTTCGAGTGCCAGTTTCGTTCTTCTCACTTCGATCTCCACAGGTCCGTTCATCGGGATTTTTCGCAGCAGGGACACCGCTGTCCCTGGCGTAAGTCCAAGATCGGCGAGACGCCGGGCAATTGCGCCGTTCCCGCGGATGAAGGCAATCTGGCCCCCCTGTCCCGGGTGGACATCCGTGAGTGGAAGAATTGTTTTTTCCGGGGTTATCACGGGAATGCCGGATGTTACAAAACGGTCCGTCGTTCCGGGATTGCGGATTGTTTTGGGAGATTCATTGATTTGATTCTGATTCATGCACTCAATATTTAGGGTACCCTAAATAATAAAAGTTTAGGTTGACCTAAATCTACATCTGTTACTTCTTGCCGTATGTGGATGTGAATGAAGCTTCTGAAATAAGCACAACTGCCTGCATGGCAAACCAGATAGTGGTTCTCTGCGTGGGGGGTCTGCCGGTAACCCCCCCATGATAATATTTTAAAATTGGTTTGACCCCCCCGCCACACCTATGGGGGGGTAGGTTGGAGACCCCTCCCCCCATAATGGCCCGGCAGACCCCCCCTGATCAGAATTGGGTAGCCCATCCGCGAACTGTTGCGACGGAATGGTCTAAAAAAGAGGACTTGCACTCGTACGCAATACCTGTGCAATACCAGTTTTGAGATGGGGGGTCCCCGGCAGACCCCCCCCACCACTATTTTTCTAAAACGATCGATCCCCCCCATCTCATTTTTCCGGGTGGGCCTGTCTCCCCATGGATATTTTCAGACAGAATCTCCCGGGCAGAAATTACCTGCAATAAAAAATCCAATGCAATTATTACCAATCACAAAAGAGGTGTAGTGAGATGAAGAAGAACCTGCTGATGTGGGACGAGACCCTCTTCCGCGACCCCGAGGTCCTCGAGATCGATTACCTGCCCGAGCAGTTCGAGTACCGCGACAGCCAGATGCGGGAGCTGGCATTCCAGATAAAGCCCGGGCTTCGCGGGGGCCGGCCGCTCAATACCGTCTGCAAGGGACTGCCCGGTACGGGCAAGACCACGAGCATCAAGAAAGTTTTCCATGAAATCGAGGAGACGACAAAGAAACTCGTGCCGGTCTATATCAACTGCCAGATCGACAATACCAAGTTTGCAATAGTCTCCCAGATCTACCGGAAACTCGTCGGGCATCTCCCGCCATCATCCGGCACTTCTTTCAAGCAGGTCTTCGATGCGGTTGCCCGGATCCTCATCAAAGACGAGATCGTCCTTCTCGTTGCTCTCGATGATGCCAACTATCTTCTCTACGAGAACGAGATCAACAAGGTCCTCTACACCCTGCTCCGCTCGCATGAGACCTACGAGGGAACGCGGATCGGGGTCATCGTCATCATCAGCGACATGGATGTCGACCTCTCCCGGGCTGTGGATGCCCGGGTTGCATCGGTCTTCCGGCCCACCGAGATCTACTTCCCCCCCTATGCGGATGATGAAGTCCGGGAGATCATGAAAGCCCGCGTTATGCAGGGCCTCTTTACCGGAGTACTTCCGGAAACGCTCCTAGATCTTGTTGTGGAACAGACTTTAAAGAGCGGGGACCTGCGGGTCGGTATTGATCTCCTCAAGCGGGCAACGCTCTCGGCAGAGCGGGATGCCCGGCGCAGTATCGAGCGGGCGGACATCTGCGGGGCGTACGAGATATCGAAATACCTGCACCTGAACTATACGGTCAAGACCCTCAAGGATGAAGAGAAGCAGATCCTCCGGTTCCTGGCAGAACGCAGCGCAAAGGATAACGAGATGAATGCCGGGGATGTGTACAAGGATATCAAGGAGTCGATAACCATAGGGTACACCCGGTTCTACGAGATCGTCAAGAAAATGGATGCCATGCGCCTTGTGAATCTTCAGTACCGGGAAGGCAAAGGGCGGACACGGATCATCACGCTCCGTTATGATCCGGCAAAAGTGCTCGAATACCTTTCCTGAACTTCTGCCTCCTTTTGAAAAATATTATCTATTCCCAGACCCTCTTTTATGATACAGGGGTTATTCATAATGTTAAGTGTTAACGAACTGGCACTGGAGATTTTTGATAATCTGGCAGATTTGGCAGAGGAATTCAACTGCGCATACCATGAACTCGACAACGGCGCCCGCATCGTAGACTGCGGTGTGAGCGTCAGAGGGGGATACGCAGCAGGCCGGGCTTTTACCGAGATCTGCATGGGCGGCCTCGGCGAAGTCAACTTCCGGATGGGACAGATCAAGGAGTTCCCGATGCCGTTCATCGACGTCAACACCGACTTTCCGTCGATTGCTTGCCTCGGTGCACAGAAGGCGGGCTGGACCGTCAAGGTAGGCAACTACTTTGCCATGGGCAGCGGTCCCGCCAGGGCACTCTCGCTCAAGCCGAAGCACACGTTCGAGGTCATCGAATACGAGGATGACTATGACTGTGCAGTCATCTGTCTTGAGAGCGACCACCTCCCGAACGCCGAAGTAATGGATAAGATCGCAGAAGAGTGTCACATTGATGTTGCAAATGTCTGCGCTGTAGTTGCGCCGACCTCCTCCATGGTCGGGTCCATTCAGGTCTCCGGCCGCTGTGTCGAGACCGCGATCTACAAGCTCAACGAGCTCGGTTTTGACACCAAGAAGATCATCGCCGCTATCGGTACTGCACCCATTCCGCCGGTTAGGGGTCCCAAGCTCGCCATGGGCGTGACAAATGACGCCACCATCTACCACGGCCGGATCAACCTTACCATGAAGGCACCCGAGATCAAGGACTACCTCGACAGGATCCCGAGCAACAAATCCAAGGGATATGGCAAGCCGTTCAACGACATCTTCAAGGAAGCAGGTTACGACTTCTACAAGATCGATACTGCACTCTTCTCACCGGCCGAGGTCATCATCAACGAGCTCTCGACGGGATCGGTCTACCATGTCGGTGCCGTCAATACCGATGTGACCCTGAAGTCCTTCGGGCTCCAGTAACTCTCTTTTTTTGCTTCATGGTAACTTGTTTCGAAGATTGATTGTAAGGATCAAGGGTCCGGTTTGTCCGAGTTAGGTTTTCAACCAAGATGCGTTTGAAAAAAAAATGAAATCTGGTTAATCCGGATCAGTCTTTCGATCAGGATCCTGATCGCGATGAAAATTTTACAATCAAACTTTGATTGAAAAATAAAATTCGAAGTCTGCTGAAAATTTTTCAATCAGGGTTTGACTGAAAAATAAAAAATCAAAGTCTGATGGAAATTTGTGTTCCGTTCAATGTCCTGGTGAAAGACCGGCATTTGCCTTTTTTAAAATCCTGTCGGTTGTTGTCCGCGTTCATCGACTTACCATACATGCCCGATCACTTTCACTGCCCGCCCCGCTGGGTAAAATACTCCCTTGACCAATATCAGATCCAGAGTTTCCTGCATCATGATCGTGATCGGTATCGACCCCGGGCTGGCCCGGCTGGGCTATGCGGTGATTGAGTGCGGGAACGGGAAGATCCGGCCGGTTGTCTACGGATGTATCGAAACGTCCGGTAAAACTGCCCGTACTTCCGAGCGGCTCCTGCAGATCTCCGATGCGGTCGAATCACTCTTCGAGAAACACGTCCCTGCCCACCTTGCAATCGAGAAACTGTTCTTTACCAATAACATCACATCGGCTATGAATGTCAGTGAAGTGAGGGGAGTTGTTCTCCTCGCAGCCGAGAAGAGAAAGATCGCGATCACGGAATACACGCCAAACCAGGTGAAGCAGGCCATCACCGGCTCGGGGCGTGCCGACAAGCGCCAGATGCAGGAGATGATCAAACGGCTCCTCCATCTCGATGAAATCCCAAAACCGGACGATGCAGCCGATGCGCTTTCGATTGCCTTATGCCATATCCATATCCTGAGGTAGTGAGTTTGTACCGTGGTACTATCCGAATCCCCCATTGAATAAAATAAATCAGGGGGAATTTTTTTGATTGGAAAAATGATTATCTTGGTGTATATCTGAACCCTCGGAATAACGTGATATTGTTATTCCCTCCACCGATTATCAACGTATCCCCGATAACTGTGAATACATGGGGATTTGGACTCAATATGGTGTAGGTTTCATTTTGATTTTTCACCCACGATGAAGTAAGCGACAACGTACCTGACATCGATCCGGTAACTGCCAAATCCGCTGTACCGTTCTGGTAAATGTCGAGAGAGGTATATATCGCGTCCTTCATTGTGCCCCAATGACCTATTGCTGGATCTGAGGGGGTTGATAGTCCCGACGGGGTGGAACATCCTGCAACGAGGGCAGTTATTATCAAAATGAGTGCGATAAAAATGCGTTTCATGAATTATGTCTCCATTTCTGCCTTTAATTCTTTAATCTCGTTTTTGAGTTTCTTTCCTTCGTTGTCTCGTGAAGTACTCCACCAGATACCTATCCCGATCAAGATAAGGCCGAGGACGATCCCAACAATTGTGATGCAAACCAGAATGCCGAAGACGATAAGAATCGCGGGCCCAACCTGACTGATGTCTTTAATCTGCTGTTCTTTAGTGGCGATCTTCGCTAGTATGACCTCGTTGTGCTTTGAGTTCCCGGACAATTCCACAAGGGCCGCACCGCAACTGTTGCAGAATTTGCCGCCATCGGGATTCTCTGCACCGCATTTCTGACAGAACATATATTTCCCGTTATTATATTGCCCCGCCTTAAATCTGTCGAAAAATAGTGCAGCTCTCTCTCAGCCCATTCTCTGCCAGTCTGCAGTTATGATCTGGCCGTATGCACTCGGTTTTGCCCTCACGGTAATTGTTGTCGTGGCGTCGGCATAACCGTAGAGATTATACACGCGGAAGGTTACGTTTTGAGTTCCGGAAATGTTGTACGTATGCGAGGGGTTTTGAGAGGTCGAGGTGTTGCCATCCCCGAATGTCCAGACATAAGAGGTCGGGGTACCGGTACCCGTCCCGGTGAACGAGACTGCCAAGGGTGCATCCCCGGATGAGGGTGTTGCCCCTGTGATGGTTGCTGTCGGGAGTTCGTATGTGATGACAACCAGACCGGGTGCCCCGCCACCACCGGATCCACCTCCGCCATCATAGAGAGCCCCGCCGCCTCCGCCTCCGCCTCCTGCACCGTAGCCCGCACCGCCCGATCCCCCGTTGAAGTATGCGTTGCCGCCATTAGATGCAGAGGGGTATGATCCGTACGTCCACCCAGAACTACCGCCACCGCCGCCGCTGCCAGTTCCACCGTTCGCTCCGTTTAACCCATTCGCCCCGGTGGACCCTGCAGACGCGGAAACCCCGAATGCCGATGCACCCGCGCCTCCGGATACGATGCTATAGTTTCCACCCGGGGTTACATCCACGTCTTGAGAGATGTGTTCGCCGGCACCGCCCCCGGCTCCTCCATTGCCATAGTGAGAGGATGATCCGGAACCCCCGTTCCCACCACTCCCCCCGGGCCCGATCATCTCAATGTGGACTTTGGTGATCCCTGCCGGGACGGTCCATGATTGCGATGAGGTGATAACAACTGTTGTCATTCTATCACCGGGTCACGGATAGGATCAGGGTAAGCCGGGTGCAAGTCGTGCAGGAATCCACGTAATATTCCAGTACTTCGTTTTCATTAATGGTCGTGGTCCACCCGGTAAGAGTGGTTGATGCTGCCTTCTGCGCAGTCGATATCGTGGGTTTTGCGGAGGCCGCGATACTGGAATTTGTCGGATACGCTGCATATGTCGATTTTTTGATATCGACGACGGCAGACCCAGACTGATCGGCAATCAATGTCCATCCGGTGATCGTGCAGCCGAACGGGACCTGCAACACACCTTTGGATCCGGTGGTGACCTGCGCTCCCCCGCCCTCAATGACGTACTGGAGCGTTGTGCCGTAAAGTCTCACCCGCGTGTCGGAAGTGATGTCCGCAGTGTAGATGGCGGCTGCGTTTGCCGGCACGGTGATCTGGGCAAGCGGGAGTTCCCAGACAGAAGTGCTCTGCGTGGGCGTGGGCGCTGTCGGGGATGCTGCCGCCGTACCCTTGTGGATTGCAGGGACGGCCGTGTTTGCAGCCCAATCGACTTTCAGGACCACCAGGTCTATCCGCGAATATACCGTATCCGGTGCCTCCCATGCCAGAACAACCGGGGCTGTGAGTTCGACCCGCAGACCCTGGATCCATGCGACACCGGATCCGACCACAACATTCTGACCCGGGGGGGTGTTCTGGATTACTTTCAGTTCCGATCCGGATCCTGCAAGATACCCGTTCTTTGCCATCAGCATCCGGGCATATTCGTTCCAGCTCTCTTCGGTCCAATCTGTCCCATCCATGAATGATACTTTAATCGTCATCGTTACCTCCGGCTCTGCGCCGTGTTTAGTTTCCTGTAAAGTTTCATGATACTCACCAAGTCCGGGGCCTCTTTACCGAGACCCAGTTTTACACTTTTCTTTGCATCTGCTGTCCATTCCTTCGTGATCGTCGTGATCCTTGCAACGGTCTCGATCGCTTCCTCTCCCTCCTCGTCCTCGAAAATGGTCTTGATGATATCCCCGATATCAAACTGTACCCCGAGCGTGAATGTCGGGGAGGGCAGGTATTCCACCTCCAGGGAGAGGGATTCTTTTGTGGTGGCAAGGACCTCTGCCCCCTTGGCATCAAGTTCGGCGTTGGTTGTGAGGTCCTGGGCGTCGATGAACTTTGCCCGCCGGTTCCACCCGGTCGGTTCCGTGTCTCCGGAAAATGTTTTTCTTACGAGCCGTGCGGCACCGTCCCCGGCACCCCCGACATACAGAACGTTTTTCATTTCGAGGAGACTCTCGATAAACTTCATCTGGGCAACATTCTCGTATTTCGTGGTGATCGTGACTGTGTCGGATACGTCCGTGCTGGTGTAAACCGTGAATACGAAATTGAGGCCGGTGCCATGCACGAGCCTGAAGAAGACCAGGGCCTCCTTGCTGACCCCGAAAAGCAGATCTGAAAGCGGATCGAACCTCTGGGACCGCATGACAATATCCCCGCGTTTGCTATCGGCTGCAAGGGCCAGGCCCGGAAGAACGGCAGCGGTATCTGATGTCGATATGCATTCTTTGTCGACATATTGCCGAAGGGCGGTCTCACCATGACATCCGCAGACCATCGCCGCTTTCCCGGATCCGGCGGTCCCTGCGTACGCGGACACGAGCGTGATCGTCAGGCCGTTTGCAGATATTGCGGAGATCTTGACGGCTTTTGCTGCCGTGTCGTTTGTGCTGTTGTAAATGTAGTGGCCGACCTCCACGGTTCCCGTACAGTTTGCGCTTGCCGTTACGGTTGCCGAAGCTGCAAACGTGAATGTGATGGTTGGTACAACGGTTGCCGGGGTGTCATGATATCCCGTTCCGGTGGCCGTGTTGTAGAGGCAAGGGTATTGGGCGAAGATTGCTTCTATCCCGCGCCCGGAGATCTTCCAGGTTTCGGACGCTTTGCCATCCGGTCCTTTCGGTTTCTCAATGCTTTCGATGATTGCGATGTGTTCCCTGCCGTCGTAAAACCTGATGTACCCCCCGAGAATGAATTTCGAGACGTTTGCATGATATCGGTTGGCGGTGATCTCGAACGTGTCGAAATCATAGATCTTCTCGACATACTGGAATTTCTCGTATCCGTCAACAACCCCACAGAGGACCATCGAGGTATTGTAAACCTCGATCAAAACCTTGGTTTCCGTGTTGTCGCTCATACGTAGATCCCCGAATACCGATCTGAAATCTCCACTGCCATTGCCGTGTCCGCCCCCATGGACACATACGTAAGTTCGAGCTGGTTGTCACCCGGAACGAGCTGGAAAAACTGCGGGGTTGTGTTGAGGTATTGGAACGGGTTGGCGTCGTACGTGCCGTCATCGTGGAGAAGCGTGATCTTCTTGTTGTTGAACCCGGTGGTGATGGTGAGGACCTCTCCCGCAACCATGGTGAGGGTGAACGAGAACGATTCTGAAACGACCACCCCGTATTTGTCGGTGTAAGATCGTGTTATTACCGGGTTGACGATAGCGCCGGTAATAGTGATCTTCGCTTCGGTCTGCATGTTACCCAGGTTGGTAATGGTCTGTCGGGGCGTCGACGGGGCGAACTTCCACGGCAGCGAGAACGGGAACCTGATCGGTGTGTCGACCCCGAACCGGATAACGCGGGCCGGGTATTTGGAGAAAAGCGGGTCGTGGGCAATGAGATTGACGGTTACCAGCTGTTGAGTTCCTGTTCTGACTGACATTGAGGAGGAGGTCGGATCGTTATTGCCTATGCAGGATATTGCATACTCCTCGCCATCATCATCAATAATCAATAGGGTGCCCTCACCATCAGCTGGATTAAGGGCGGCAGAGAGTGCCCTACCCGCAATCTTGAGATCTGACAGTGTCGGGGCCAAGATCATTACATCAAACGAGATTTCGCGGGGGTCGAAGTGAGTGTCGTCACGCGTTGCCCCGTGCTGGCCCGGTGCCTGCGACGTGAGGTGTTTTGTGGGCGGGTTGCCAAAACCCCGATATCCCATTAAAAGCTGATACGTATCAGAATCGTGAGAGAACTCAATCTCCGTGCCCAACGGAGAATACCACCGGAGAATCATATCATACTTCCCCCGAGATAGTTTACTCCTGCAAGGGCTTTGCTCACTCCCTTGGTAGTAGAGTCTGCAACCTTATCGGCGGTGTCTTTATCCACTCCGTTGATGTTCTGGGTAATGTTGTTGGTGACCTGGACATCTGCGGAAGTGCCTTTGCCCAGACCCGCTCCCGCGATTGCCTGAACCGCTGCTCCAACCTGGGTGAAATCTGCTGATGTGAGTTTCGGGGCGGACACTGGCGTGAATGCCGGGGGGGTCCAATCTGGGCCATCTGCACTCACCATAATGATGTTCTGGATCACGGGGTTTAATCCGGCGAAGTTAACACTCTCTGCCATCCAGTCGAGGACCTTCTGATATGCGACCTTTGCGGTCTCCTCGTAGGTTGCGAAATGAATGAGATCGAATTTTTCTATGGCCGGATATATCCCGGCTCTTATTACGAGAAGATCGTTCAGGTGCTCAGTGAAAATGTCGGCTTGTTTTTTGTACTCGGCGCTTACTACTGCAGTTAGTTTTTTCAGTGCTTCGGCCTGAGCATCATACTCCTTTTGAGCGTTGGATCCCTTGGTTGCTGCAGCAGATCCCGACCCGTCGTTTGTCTGTCCCCCCGGGGATGTTGCCGCGGACGAGGCAGAATTTTTTCTTTTAACTGCCCCAAGGGTTCCCTCTCCAGCCGTGTTTGTCGGAGTTCCATTGGCCCAATTCGATTTTGCAGTCTCGTAGTCAGTGCCCGCATCCATCTCTTTCTGCATGAAGATCTGCATCTCAGATCCCTGACTGCCAACTACAGCTGAGTCGGCCCACGCGCTCGAGGCCTTCGTTGCTGCCCGGGTCGCTTCAGTGGTCTTATTGATGCTCGCATTCAACTCGTCTATCCTGTTTTTGTAGCCTTGAATTTGAGCGGAGTATTTATCATAATCGGCCTGATTCGTTGCCGCATTTCTTTCCTTTTCGGCAATGGTGAGGAGATCCGTGGTTTGAATCAGTTCGATCTGCTGGTCGGACAGTCCTTTGAACCGATCCGTAAGAACGGCTGCAGCATCTGAGGAGTTTTGTTTAGTCTGATCGGAGTTGCCCGGATTTGTCGGTTGGGCGAGGGAGAAACCGTTCAACGCCCAATCGAGAGCGGACTCCCCTCCGGGAGTTAACTGGTTATTTCCCTTTATGTTCCAGTCCTTTATTTTTTCGGTGCTTGTGTCGAGATTCTGCCAGAATTTTGTAAAATAAGAGACCATCTTTCCCTCGACGTTCTCCCATTTTTTTCCGAATGCGTCTAACTGTTCTTTTGCCTTCTCGTTGGCATCGAGGTCTGCTTTAGAGAGGATGGGGTTCGCTCTGATCTCCGCGCCCTTTTCAATGTATTTCTCTAAGAACGGGAGCATCTCCTTCCAGGTGCGGCCGTAGAGAGTCATTGCGATCTCGTTTCTGGCGGTCTCGTCTTTCATCCCCACGAGAGCGGCGGCGGTATCATCGAAAACCTGATCGAATGTTTTCCCGCTGGTAGATACATGAAGGGCGTTAAATGCCTTCGCGGCGTCGGAACTTGCATCAGCTGCTTTAGCAACCGCAAGGGTCATCGTGTTCGCGCCCATCGTGACGGTTGGAAATGCCGTCCCAGATAGGGTTGCCGCATACTGTAGCTGCTGGATCTTGTCGGTTGTGAATCCGGTAGTGTATGCGAGGTCCTTGATCTCTTGTGCCATACCCCCGAATTTCTCAATAGTACCGTATGCGGCGGCGCCAACGGCGATGATCGGGGCAACGGTCATACCAATGGCAGCGCCCCATTTTGCCATCTCCCCGGTATTGCTGAGAACCTCGTTCCGCCATTCCAGCATCGAGTATTTCGCTTTGTCAAGACCGAAACGGAGATCGTCGGAATTGAGACCTAACCGAAACCAGATACTTCCTGCTTCAACCATGTTTTATCCTACCTTGCGGTGCCCACCAGTTGCAATCACCCATAAATCACAGGCCTGGTTGAATTCATCGTCAGTCTGTGGTTTTTCGGGTATTCTCTCCTTGAACAGGAAGAAATCAGATAACCGTGAATCCTTACTCCCGCCACATCTCGCTGCAATAAGGCATTGTAGAGCATTCAGGGTATCCTTCAGTTCTAGGAGATCTTTGCGATCCTTGACCTTCGCTTCATAATATTCGTTGAACTCCGCCGGAGTCATATGACGGAACTGTTCTTGAGTCAGCCCACATATGCCGTATGCCAGCGGTTTTACCGACTCGATCCAGTCCCGTGCTAGTTTTTTGAGGTTGGCTCCGGATCGACGGCCTTTTTGCCTTCCTTCGGTTTGCCTCTCCAGTCAGAGAAAGCCTCATGGCTTTTCTCCCAGATCTCAATGAGACGGCCATCGTTCTGCAGATAATTCTGGATGAGATCTCCTGCTTGCTTTGCTCCTTCCGGAGTCTGGGGAAAGACATACTGGAATTTATCGCCCGTTGAGTCTTTGATCTTCAGTCCATGGTGGATGAGGGTCCGGCAGAGCTTGAGGCTCAGCGTAGTCGCAATGAACTGCCCGTTTATCCGCTCGGTCGGGAAAAAGAAGATGTATCCCATTTTCAGGTCTTCCTCACAGGCGATCATATCCTCCTGCTCGAACCGAAGATCATAATCTTTCCCGAGGGTGATTGGGACAGATCGTACGGTCATCGTATCCACCTCACGGAGTAACGTATGCTGCGTCGCCCATCTTCACACGGACCAGGTACGTTGTCGGGCCTTTGCCGGGCTCGGTTACCGAGATGCCGATGAGCGTGTAGTCTCCCTGGCCCTGGTTGAGTGTGATGGCCCCGGATGCCTGCCCGCTGGTGACGGCAATGCCATTGACATAGATAGTGCCAGCCAGTGATGACGGAGTGAGGGTCACGCTGTCGCTGTTGTTGTTCTCAGTGCCTGAATGGTATGCGACGACTTCATAATCGTAAACGGTCGCGCTGAATGACGGGACGAGTGTGAGGGCGTGGCTGTCATCATCCGCAATGGTCAAGCCGGAGAGGCCTGTTGCCAGCGTGGTAACAGGTTCGAATTCTCCGGTCGGGGAGATTGTGAGCTCAATGGTCTGCGCCCCCCCATCGTCGGCGTGTTTGGGCTCGATCCCTGAGATGAATGCCTGCCCCTGGAGTTCTCCGTTAAGGTTGGCCGGGGCTTTCTGAACGGTCCAGATCTCTTTCGTTCCGGCTTTCCAGAGTGCATACAGATCGGCGTAAAGCGATCCTCCGGTGTCGTTTATCGACAGGGTCATATCCCCTACACTTTTCCAGCCGACATCCTGACTCTTGACGCCGTTCTTGTTGTCCTGGCCTGAATTGTCTGATTTTGCAGTACTTCCCTTCGGCAGAGATAATCTCTTGACCGTCGGGATCAGTTTGTTCCCGTGTAAAACACGGTAACCGATTGATCCTTTTACATCGTTTGACATGTTCTCTTACCTCAATTTTGATGTGTAGAAGTTCCATACCCATTCCGGGCGGCCGTTCTCATCCCTGCCCATGTAGGTGGGGTCGGATTGGGCAGAGATAATGCTCAAATAATACGTACCTGAGAGAGAGACGTTCCCGAGCCCGTCCAGGTCTTTGGCGATGGTCTCGATTAGTGCTCGTCCAATGGTCGGATCGTCCTTGAGACCCCGGACACGGATCTGGAAACTTGGTTTGTCGATCGCACCTGAACTCATCCGCTCCGGCGGCTGCCCCGCATACGACGCCACGGTGATCGTAGCGTCCGGGAGCGGCGGGCTTTCGGTCGTGAAGATCGTGCCCACTACACCTGCTGCCGGAAGCGTGCCCCGGCCTTTACTTGCCAGATACGTGGCGATGTCCAGCTCAGTGGTCATGACATGAACCCCCGGCAATAATTGGCAATGTCTTCAGCGATGAGCGGCAGCCGGGCCATAATCGGGTCTTCCAGATACTTGGCTTTGGCTCCCGGACGAGTGTGGCGGAACGTCATGTCCTCGTGCTGGATCTCAGCATAAGGCGCATTGTACCCGATCTGGAACCCGGTCGTCCCATCGGTGAGCGGTTCGACCGTGCCGGTGGATTTCAGGTACCCGCCTTTCATGCGCCCGCGGCGTTTTCTCTGAACGTACGATTTGGTGCCGACGTTCCCATACCAGCGAGAGCTCGCGGGTACGTCCAGGGCGACCATAACCATCCGGGTTTCATAGGTCATATCGACCGGGACCTCTTTCTGAGAGTTCGCCAGGATGATCTCGCAGTTGACGCCGAGCCGGTTGATTGCCCGCTGTGTCTGGGCGACCAGGATGTGCGAGAGGTTCTTCATGCACTCTTCCGTACCGGACAGCTCGAACGAGACCGGGCCTTCGCGGGTGAGCGGGATACCCCGGTTGCCCTCTTCAAGTCCTCCCGTCCATGCCAGGAACTCCGCAACGGAGCCCGGGGTGTTGTAGAAGGTCTTGGAGCCGGTCTGGAAGACTGCGGCATCGAGATCCTCCTGATAACTGACTGCACCGGCCCACTGGTCGCTGCTCAAAACTCTGCTCAACTGCTCACCTCCCAGTAAATGCGGTTCCCGTCTCCGTCCTTTGCATCCTCAAGAGCGAGGATCTGCGGGCTGCGGGCGTTGGCGGTCCCGGGGTCAATGGTGATCCGGTCCCTGCCGAAACGATCCAGAACAACCGCGCCATCGAGCATGATGCTGCAGTTGCTCACGGCGTCCTGTCCGGACTGGGATTTGACCATCTTGATCCGCATGGTGACAAAGGCGGGATAGGTGACGGCAGGCCCATACGTGATCTTGCCGGCCGCGTCCCTGGAGACGTACGGCTCGACCGTGATTTCATCGTTGAGAATGTCGTCGATCTCGCCCATCAGAGAGACCCTCTTGAGAAGATGACCAGGCCGACGGAGATAAGGAGCGGTATTCCGACTACAATCACTCCGTCGCGGCCCATCCATCTGCTCTGCTGGTTTTCCACTTTCGTCATCCGTCCACAGAGGCCGCCCTGCCCGTCCTCACCATAGACAATCTTTTCGAGCTTCTGTTGGGATCTGACCAGATTCTTCAGGTCGGATCTCATCTCGATAAGGATATCGTGGTCGGACATGTCGTCGCTGTCTTTTGCGCTCATACAAGGCTCTCCTGGTCAGTCTCGGCAACATCAAAAGAGCCGTCGTCTTCAACGTTCTGGCGCAGGCGGTCGGCACCTTTCCGGAGCTCCGCGGCCATGGCTGCACCGTTGATGGAATACTTGCCGATCGTGGTGACTTTCTTCTTCTCGACAATGTAGTCCGCCTTCTGATCTTTCAGGTTGGCGGCGGCGAGAGGGATGCTGCCGGCAGTCTCGACAAGTTCCTGGGTGATCTCCTCGTCCGTGAAAAGAGCGGTTGCGGCTTCGGTTTCAAGCTTGCCAACGAGTCTCCGGACCTTCCCGATGTCGGTCGTAAGAACGTAAGAAAACGTCAATGCCGTTTCCCTCCTTTCTGCTGTTGCGATCGTGCGGGCTCTTCCAGGATCTCGGAAGCCGGGGCCGCTTGCTGGAGCTCTCGCAGGAGGCGGTTGGTCTCCTCTTGCTGATCGAGGATGGCCTGAAGGTACTGCTGCTCCTTCGTTACCGGGTTAAGATTGGTCAATCATCCACCTCGCAAAAAAGATGGGTGATCGGATTAGCTGCCGGTCTGAGCGTATGCGAGCCGCGGGTCCATGGTGGCGCCACCAATGTCGTGGCGGACACGGTACGCGATCTTGTCCGAGTCGAAGCTGCCCGCGAACGGAGACATTGCCCCGCCACTTACGGACATCTTGTCGGACGCTTTCATACAGATCTCGGGGCCTTCCTGGCCTCTGAGGAACCCGACCTCGATCGCTGCACCTTCCGCGGGATCCGCGAAGAGATACCAGGTAGTGCGGACCTTGCCGCTGGTATCGATGGTGTTCAGGGTCGGGTTCTTGTGCAGCTGGATCGGCATGTCGGCAAGGACGTTGGCGGTCGGGTATGCCATGATTGAGGCACCGGCGCCGCCCTGGACATCCACATAGAACTTGTTCGAGGACGTGAGGATCGACTTTGCCGTGATGAAGAGAGCGGGCGGGACGACCAGGTGGACGCCTTCGATCTCGATTGCTTCACCCTGGGGGTCTTTCTGCTCGCTCATGTAGGTGAGCGTGGTCTCCAGGTTGTTGATGGTCAGCGGGAGAGCGCCGAGGTTGGTGATGGTCTGCCCGGCATCGGAGATTGATGCCCCGAAGAACGAGGAGTTCGGGCCGGATGAGGTGCAGAACAGATTGGTGGCGAAGTACGCTTCGGTCCTGAGCGCTGCACGGGCGAACCGTGTTGAGATGTCCGAGAATGCGCCGAGAGCGTCGTTGATGAGCGCTTTCCGGGTGATCTCGAAGACCCGGCCGTAGGTATCGAGGTGATACTTGTACTGGGTCGAGGTCTGTTTTGCCGGCTGGAATACGCCGTCCGAGATCTTGAGAAGGCGCTGGTCGATGCCGTCAACGCGGTTGCGTTCAACATCGTTGAAGTCCGGAATGCCGCCGGGTGCGACCTTGATATACTGCCGCCACTCGGAGATTGTCGAGGGGAGTTTGTAGTTCGCGAGCAGCTGCCGGTCAATGACGTTCCCCAGCAGGGTCGGGAAATCGCTGGTTGCGATTGCTTCCTGGACCAGGTATGCGTGCTGGTGAGGCTTGAGCCTGTTCGCGTTCGTAAAGAGGTCGAGCGCTTCAGCAATTGCGGACTCGTCGACCGGTGCGTCGCGGACTGATGAGAACCCGTCCCATCCTTCCTTCATAATTTCCATAAATTCTACCATGATGTTTCAGTCCTCCTTAGAGCCACTTCATGAGCAGGGTTGCAACACCATCGACATACGAGGTTGATGCTCCGCTCGCGAGCTTGAGTCTGATCTCGTCGCCTGCGACGAGCTGTTGCTTGCCGTCCGTTACCGCTGCAATGGTGACCGGTGTGTTGACAGTTGATTCCAGGTTGAACGCTGATGCCAGCATTGCATCGCCTGCAGTCTTGGCTTCCCCGGTGTTGCACTTCTCCAGCTGGAGCGTGCCGGCCTGCCCCGCGATAGTCCCGTGGGCCTCGACGACTGAGATAAGTTCGCAGGCTGCGGGTGCAATGAAGATTCCCCGGCCGGCAGTGATTTCGGCAGCTGCAAACTGAGTCGTAATGACGAACTTGCGGCCGCTGAGCGAGGTTAACGGATCCTCCTGGTGGATCTTGACGGCACATACTGCGGCAGTGGCTGATCCGGAGAGTGCACCGAGCGCTTTGCCGAAAGGAACGCCACTTGCTTTCTTTGAGATCACGCCTGCTGCAATGAACAGCTGGTCGCCAAGCACTACTGCGCTGGTGCCTGCGTCATCGGATGCGACGACATTGAGATACCAGACACCTTCCGTGTCTACAGTCACGAGATCCGTGGCGGCGGTCGGGCTGGATGAGCTCACGACCCCTACGATATTGCCGACATTGACCGGATCGCCCTTGTCTGCAAGGCCGTCCGAATGCGTCGGGTGGGTGAGATCGGATTCAACGAAGGTCAGGTACCTGCCCTGGTTGGTGATCGATCCCTCTTCCCCGGCCACCCGGCCGGTTACTGGATACTGAGTTGTCATGATTCCTTACCTCCCTGACGCGGCAATTTCCGCGAGTGTCTCGGCTTCCTTGGCTGACTTGCCCTGCCGGATGTACGACTGCTTGAACGATTCTTTCAGCCGTGTCTTCGAGTCGCCCGATCCGGTGGATGCCCCTGCAGGGCCGCCCATGCCTTTGGGTTTCCCGGACTCGGTGAGTTTTGCCACGTAGTCGGTCTCGGTCTTGATGGCAGTAGTGAGCGCTTCATTGAATGCGGTCTCGTCAAGCTTGCCTTCCTTGATCGTTGCCAGCTTCGGGAGCGACTCTTTCAGCCGGTCCTTGGTGATCTGCGGCAGCGTGGACTTCTCCAGAGCCTTGCCGACAATCCTGCCGGCTTCCTGGAACACCTGGGCCTCGCGGAGCCGTTCGAGTTCGACCTTCATGTCCTGGTTCTCTTTCAGGATCTTCTTCTGTTCAGACTCCTGCAGCTTGTGGGCTTCGGATGCCTGAATCTCCTGCAGGACCGATTCCTTGACCTTCGTATACAGGTCGGGGCGGGTCTCGCGGAGCGATTCGACCGTTAAGACGGTTGTTTCCTTTTCGTTTACCATGATATCCTCGATAGTTTCGTTGTGCGTTTCCTGTTCGATGCGCGGTTCGTTTTCTGCGGGCGATGCGTTTTCAGTGAGCGATTCGGAATTCTTGCGGTATGCCTCGTACATCGGCATGATCCCGCCACCGGCCCCGGGCTTCGTGACGAAATCTACTGACAGGCATTTGTGCAGCGATTCGATGATCTTCCCCTGCCTTCCTTCAGCCTCTCCGGAAACACCTTTCCCGATCGCACGGTGAGAGACGCCAATATAGGGGGCCTTCTCGTTCAGGAACTCGCGGAACTGTTTGAACACCTTGATATCTGCATACACCCCGGGGATCGGGGCGTCGGCCTCGTACTTGACGTTGCCCGTGATGACCGCGGCAAGATCTTTGAGCGAGCGTTCCGGACGTTCTTTTTCCTCGGTCTTTGTGGGGTGGTCGATATACTGGTGCGTGGTCGGGACGTAGACTTCGGAGGCATCGCGCTTCAGCATTGATTCCGGGTAGTACCCGCTGGAACCCCAACCGGGGGCGATGATGCGCACGCGAGCGGTTCCGTCGGATTTAATGAAGTTGCGCTCAAGCGGAGCGGCGAAGCTGGTTTCCACTAACTCTTCGAGTTTACCTGTCACATTGCCAGACTCCTGTCCTTTTGAGGACTCAGAAAAGATGATCACGTCGTCTTGTGGCCGAGCGTGAGCGGATGCCAGTGACGGGTCGCTGTTGTCATTGAGAATAGTAGGGGTTCGGCCCGGATCCTTTGGCATTGAATATATATGTCGCCGAATCCGTTATAACCCCTCGATAAAAAGAAGGGGATTGTAGTTTTTTCCCTGCATCGCCTCATACAAGATCTCCTGCAGCCGGGGGTTGCCCTCAATATACTTCTCGCTCAGATGATGGCAGTTGCAATGTTTGATCCATCCGCTGTACGAGCTGACTGAACTAATGATATGTTCCGGGTAGATGAATTGGATGTTGCTCAATTACCCAGAACCGCCTTGAAAATTTCATCGTCCACGATGCCCTTCTTATGAAGAGCGTTATTCCATCCCCGGCTTCTGCTTGCTCGGCCCGATCTTAAAACCAAGCACCTGGATCTCCTGGTTCAGCAAATCGTCCAGCTTCACTTTCTTACCGTCAAACGGCTTTTCTTCCGTTGCAAAGTCCGAAAAATGTTTCGTTGTGGATCATCTCCTTATTCTTGAGGTTTGTACTCGAGGCGCGCGCCGATACTCCGATCCGAATTGCCGACGGCGTTATACGAATGGCGATAGGCGAGACCCGCAACCGACCCGCTATACCAAGTACCGCCGACCAGCAACACGCAGGTTGCCCCGTAATAGTGCGAATAGAAATAATCTGTCAGGTACGTGCCGGCGGATCCGCCTGTGATATTGTTCGGGATGAACCCATACTTTGTCAGGGGCTCGTACAGGATCCCCTTGACATAATTGTAGACATAGTACGGGCTGCTGCTGGTCGTGATCGGTGCGGCCACCGAACTCTCATACGATCCTGCTGCGAGAGTTTCGGCGGGGGTGCCTTTACCGTCCCTGCGGAGGATACGGTACGCGGTATTGACGGAGTTGAACCCGATGATGAATTCCCAAGTGTTCCCGTGAGGATTCTCTTTACCCCTCCATGCAATCGATGTCAGGCCATTGGTGCCTGCCCCGGTCCCCGTGCCGTTCCGGGCAAGCCGGCTGTTGATATTACCGAACCCGGTCTTTTCGCCCGCGAACCCGCTGCCGGATGCTTTGTCCACGATGCCCCGGCCAAGCACGGTCTGGCTGTCCCAGTTGGCATAATCGATCAGGTACAGGAGCTGGTCGTAATTCTGGGTCCAGAAGTTCGTGATGCCCCACCCGGGCCCGTGATGATTGGCATAGGTCTCAGCGTTCGTGAGCGTGAACGTCTCGGACGCTCCGGTCATGGGCGTCTGGTTGGTCCGTGACCCGAGTTTCCGGTTTGCCCCGCCACCGAGATCACAGGCTTCGAAAGCGCCGCCATAGATCGTATCTCTCCATTTGCCGCCGCGTTGGCAGTGGGAATAGAATGGCTCGAAGCCAGGCCACGCGAACGGCGAGATCCACCAGTACAGGTAGTTGCCCGACTGCCCGGAATTCACCCAGATCTTTGGTTTCGAGACCATGACCTCGCCGTTAGCGCCGGTCAGGTCCAGCCCGTCGCCCCGGGGATTCTGCCCGAACTTCGGGTTTGACCCGGGGATGATCGTGCATCTGCGGATCTTACTGAACGTCGGATGGTCGTCCAGGGAGAACGGCAGGTCCCCGATCGGGTTGCCGTTGAGATCCACCCGGGTGAGTGCGGGAGACGGGTTGGATGTGTCCCATCTCACACCCAGGATATATTTGCGGTCCGCGGAGATGCGGCGCTTGATGGTCCCGACAGATCGCGCTGCTGCCAGCATCAGGGCATCTCCATCGGTTCCGGATCACGGTCCGGGACAATGACCGGGATTATCACGGTCGCTCCGGTCCACCCGGGATATCCGTCCAGGATGGCGCGGACCGCTATCTCATCTGCCCCGGCCGTGCAGGTCACGACATGATCAACGTTCTCGACCGACACTACCCCGATGCTGCCGGCCTGCAGAGCGGCAAAGACCTGCTCGGTGCTTGCCTCTTCGGCTGCCATATCACACCACTGGCACAACAATGATCGTGTCTTCACTGCCGCGGGTGCAGTTCAGCCGGGCCTTGGCGATGGTGGACGTGCTGGCGCTGGCGTGCTTGACTGACTGGACCGTGGTCGTGAACTCGACATACAGGAGCTCGCCGGAAGATGAGCCGAAGACCCGGGGCGTCAGGCCGAGATCGAACGCGAAGATCTCGCTGAAGGTCTGGATGCTTGCCGCTGTTCCGGTGATAGCCTTGTTGACCGTTTTGGTTTTTGTCTGGATCAACGTCTTGGTGCCATCCGCAATCTTGTACCGGTACAGGATCGCCACGATCGTGGTGATCTGGGCGGTCCCTGCGTAACTGGCGTCCACTGAACTCAGCTCAATGTCGTGGCTGACATAGAGCCTGGCCGTGCCCAGGAGCCGGCTGGCCCGGGTCTGCAACCACAGGAAGTTCGTGGTCAGCGTGTCGGTTGTGGTTCCAGATGCCGAGGTAACGCTTTTCTCGACATAGTCCGATCCGTTCACGTTGGCCGGGAACGGCCATGCCGTCAGGATGTTGGTCACGCCCGCGCCGATGGGCTCGGTCAGGCCGTTTGTCAGGATCTGAGCGATGAGCTCGATCTCTTTTGCGGAGATCACATCGTTGCCATCTGGGTCCATCTGAACAACAAAGTCAACCTTCTTCGCCCCCGCTCTATCAAAATTACTTCCTGCCATTGTCAATTCCTCCAAATGAATAATTTATTGAGAATTATGCCGTCGTCCAGTATAACCCCTCGATAAAAAGGGATCATGCTGCCGTGGCTTTCGTCAGTTTCGCGTAATGGGCTGCCGCCCGTTTCTCTTTCCTCTTCGGATCGCTGAGATACTTCTGTACCCCGCTTGCGGTACGGGTGCCCTTATTATGTCCCCCGTATATCGTGTTGAGATGGATCGCAATGTCCGAATGGCTGAAACTCTCGCGGTACCGGCTGAGTTTATCGATCAGGTCCATCTCGTCTTCGGATAGCGGGATGTTTGGCAGAGATGCCGGGTTCCCCCCGGGATTTCCCTTCATGCTTCCGCCCCCGGTGCGACGGGCTCGATCCAGCAGTGGCAGTTGTAGTCGTTGAGCATCGCCTGGATCTCCGGATCATCTATTCTTACCCTACGGCCGTCCATGGCCTGATGTTCGGGCCGGGGATTGAGTTGCGGGTCGAGATGGTGATAGATCCCTTCCTCAATGCCTTCGTCTTTCCATCGCTGATTCGTGCCGTCGGTAAGCAGCCGGCGGGTTTCCTGGTATGCCACAAGACTGCTGTTGTGCTCCCCCTGCGTGAAGATGGCGTCAAGATCCTTGCGGAGATCCCGGGGCGGCCTGCCTTGCTGGATGCCTTTCATGATGATGTCGGTGACGGCCCTGCGATCAGCCTCGATCGTATCCCTCAACCACGGCTTGAATTCCCCGTTGATCATAGATCCCCCGGCCCGCGTGAGGAAGTCGCGGTAATCTTTGGACTTCTCGACCGCGTAAGAGTTGACGAGGTTGAAGTTCAGCTGGATCCCGAGCGACGATGCGGCGTATTCCTGCCCCTCAACGCTCGAGATCACGGAGCCCCGGGTCAGGGCTTTGATGGTGTCGCTCCTGAGCGTGTCGGTCGTCTTTGCAAGGAATTCTACAAGGGCTTCGGGCGGGGGCACCATTAAGGACACCTCGTAAAAGATAGCTTTATTACCTCAAACGTATATACAGTATATACAGGGTAAGACACCCGACGAGGTAACAAAAATGGTAACTCCAACAATCCAGCAAGCCATAAAGGCATGTGCAGACATCGAGGCCAAGCCGTACCCCTATGGGCCAAACGTTGTCCGGGTGCTCCGCAACACCCGGCTATCACTCGAAAAGCAACTCGCAGACCAAGAGACAGAGCTCCGAGCCCGGGGGATCTGATATGAGCAAAGTGCCGGTCTACAAAGACGGCAAGGTGATTGCGCGGGTCGAGTATAATAGCAAACTCGACTTTTGGGACGGGCGGAACATGACGAGCGGGTCCGTTGGTCGTCACCTTGGGTACACCAAACTCGCTAAGTCTGGAGAGTATGTATTGATCCATGGCACGCAATGGGACGGGGAGCACGATTCGGCTGAGATCATATCTGCCAAGGATCTTCTTGAGGCAGCGGCACGCACCAACAACCTTGACGCTGTGCTGGCAGCTTACCCCGAGCTCAAAGAGATGGTTGAGGGTGAGGAGGTCGCCCCGGCCCCGGCCGAAGAGATCGAGGTGCAGGTCGTCGGGTTCGGCAATGGCGCCCACATCACGCTGCCGAAGGACCTGATCGGCCAGAGAATACGGTACAAAGTTGTTAAGGAGTGACCTCAAGATCACTCCCTCCCAGACGGGGTGAGGCCGGATCGGATATTCCGCTCTCTTTTCTCTTTTTCGTATGCGATCTCTTTCGCCCGGTACTCATCACGGATTTTATTCAGTGCGGCCTCGGATCGCGCCTTCTTGCCCCGATGCGCGGATAAGATATCAGTTACTTCCTTTGGGGGCACGGTCCCGACATCTTGCCCGTGTGTGTTAAAAACGATTGCCGTTTCTCCTGACGGGAGCTTGCGATCCGCCTTTAAGTGAGCCTCCCCCGCCGGGATTTTGTCCGATATTTTATCGTGCCCTATCTTTACATCAAATGAGTGTTCATATGACGGTGTGCCTTTTACTCCATCGAGACTGGGGGTTGTATCAGTGAGGTACTCACTCGCCGTTAGTTTGAACTTTCCCCCGGCTTTTGAAGTCCATTCGTGGCTCTTTGACCTCCCGGATTTGAGTTCTGCGAGTGCTCCCTCCGGAGTCTCGCCGTCGTCAATGAAGATATGAGCTCCATTTATCGTTACCCATCTACCCTCTCCCTCAGATTCAAAGAGGAGGGCGTTTGCCTCTTGTATCGCCCCTTTCGGATAGTTTTTCTCAAGCCATGTCATGATGCTGGTCGCCCATGCCTTCCGGGCTTCGATAAGCGCAGCCTCCGTTTCCTTGTATGCCTGCGTGTGTTCAGTGACCAGCGGGCCGGCCTTGTGATGCGATGCTGATTCCTGGACGCTGCCGGGCGGTTGCTGCGGGCCTCCGGTGCCCTGTTGATCTGGAATACTCCGCTGCTGTTGTGCAAGCGCAAGGGCCTGGGCAGCCGCGTTGGCCTGCTGCTGCGTGGCGTATGTGGTCTGCATGACCGGAGGCTGGCCTTCCGGATAGAGCGTGTCGATCAGCTCGTCCGCCCCTTCCACCATGAGAGCCTGCAACACGAGCCTTGTGACGGTCCTCATGTCCATCGTCCCGGAGAGTGGTTTGCCGTCGAGCGTTGCAGCTGAGATGATAGCCTGGACGAGTTGCAGCTGGTCGTGCTCCAGGAGCGGGGGGAATGTAACGGAAACGGCACGTGATGCCGGTTCAACGTCTTCGCCTTCTTCCGCACCTTCTTCCTTTCCCGGCCTGAGGATGTACCGGATCTCTCCGATATACTCGTCGTCCTCTTCGGTTCCTTTAAGCGGGCCGTTCTTCGCCTTGATGGCCTGATCGATCACGTATTCGAGGATATCTTCCCAGATATCAATCCAGAGTTTCTGCCGGCTCTGGAACTGAAGTTCGAGCGGCCGTTCCATGCTTTTGGAGGTTGCAAGGTTGCCGGTCGAGACGTCGCCGCTTTCGATATGGTCCGGGATCCCCGATCCGGAACAGACCATGAGCCGGTGAGACCTGGCGTCTTCCATACTGATGGTCATGCCGCTGGTCTTGAACGGTTCGAGTTTGACACTTTCCCCGCTCGTAAATGTGGATGCGACCGGCCGCTGTTCGGGCGTGCTTGCCGTTCCGTCGGGCTTTCCAATCAGGGACTTGATCTTCGTGGCTGTTGCAGCGATCGCAGACTGCCCGCCTTTGGTCGTCATTTTGAACGCGAACGAGGCGAGGGCCTGCCAGATCTTGTTGCCATTCTCAAGGTGCGTCTTGTAGGCTTTGGCCCAGTCGAGCGTGCTGTAGAGTTCCGATACTCCGAACTTCATGTCGGGCAGGCAGTTCGTCTTGATATGATAGACCGGGGCCTCCCAGTGCACAGTCTTCCCGTTGATCGTTGTGGGTTTGTCTTCCGGGTTATATCTCCAGTCGGGATAATATGCCACCTCGATTTTCGGCGTTACAAGACCGGTACCGGCACTGAACTGATTGACCTCGAACGTCCGCTTGTAATACCAGGGCATCGCACTGTCTTCGGGATCGGTGATGATGTCCGCGATCTCATATGGGGAAATCTGACGGACGATAACCCGGCCCGTGCTCAGGTTCGTGAATAACGCAAAGAAGAGGTTGCCGGACAGGGCGAGGACCGCCTCGTTCATCATCCATGCCTGGTGACCCGTGAACGCTTTGTAGTTCATGCGGTCGCCGATGAACTTCTGAACAACGGCGTCAACGTCCGGGTTCTCGGCCTTGACCGTCATCCCCTGCGCGAAGACGTAGAGCGCCTGGACGAGTTCTGCCCTCCGGATCAGGGGGTTCTTGAGCCAGTAGATCCGGGCGGTGTCATACAGGATGTTCCGGGAATAGACCGTGAAGTCCCGGCCACTAAGACCGGACCCGATGTTTTCCCATCCCTGCTGCGAGAGTTGCTGCTCAAGGACCGTCAGGTTCTCCTGCAGGAGGTTCTGGTTGTTGACGCTCTGGACGTACGCTTCGTGCAGGTCCGCGATCTTCTTCTGGAGCTCTGCGGTATCGGGTTCGCTCATTGGCCGGGCCTCCCGAATACCAGACGCTTGAGACGGGTCAAGAACCCGCAGCGAACCGGTTGATTGTTCGCGACTCTCGTGCTGATGTGGGCTATCCAGGCAAACAGTTCGCTTGCCCGTTCGAGATCCCGCCCCATAATTAAGATCTTTTCCTGGGCGGCTACGAGCTCGCTGGTATCGACCTTGACCTTGATTTCCAATACCTGTGCCTGTACCTGCGGAGCGGCTGCCCTCTCTTCCGGCTCTTCCACCCACCTTCCCTGTTCAAAGTGTCCGTTTGTCATCGTCAAATACCTCCAATGCATACCCGGTTTTGTAATTCTCCCGGGAGATTTTGCCCGGATTTAAACCGGGCTGATGCCTCCGTAATCGCTGTCATCATCAAGAACCGTCACGGTTTCTTCCCGCTCTTCTCGTTCGATCATCTTCGAGATCGCCCAGACAAGCGCATCCAGACGATCCGGTGACTTGTCTCCCGGTACCCACTCGCAGAGCTGATCCTCCAGTTGCGGGAACGTCCCGACATGGTGGACCCTGCCCTGTTCATAGAGGGCGGATATGGGTTCTGCTCTCGTCCGCTTCCCCCGGCTTGCATAGACACCACTGTAAGAGATGTTCTCGTCTATGGTGCGGAGGTTGACCTCGACAAGTTCGCCTCCGTTGTTCTGCTCGCCTATGACGCGATCAACAAAGTAGTCGTAATAGCCGTTCGAGACTGCAAGCGCCCACTGGTGTGGGGATCCCTGGATAGAGTAATCGGCTAAAACGTAGTAGTGGACAACGCCGTTGATAGGGAGCGATTCGCCCACGATGATAATCCCGGTCTCTGCACTCTCTTCCCCGGACGTGACCGCGGGATCAACCCCCTCGAATATCCTGACAATGTCCGGGAGATCGGCCCTCTTTATCCTCAGGTTCTCGATGCAGTCCCGCTGCCAGAGTGCCCCGGGGTTGTCGTCCAGGATCTCCGCGTTGAGTTCCTGCCTTCCAAGCCGCGTGCCTTCGTATTTCCTGACGATCTTTTCGAGGAACGCCGGGGCAAGGTTGTCCTGGTTCTCGTACGTGCTGCCCCGGGTCGGGGCGGTTGTCGGGTCCTTGAGCAGTTCCTTGATGAGCGGGATCGGGCGGGGCGTTGTTGTCGCCACCACTCGCGGATCTTCTCCTAATCGGAGGCCGAACATCGCCATGTCCCAGGTCTCGACGTATTTCCACGCGGCGGGTTCGTCGGCCCAGATGAGATCGTGCTGCGGGCCCCGGAGCCGGTCGGGTTCCTCTCCTGAATATAGGGTGGCGATTGCCCCGTTGGGCCACGTCAGCCGACGTTTCGAGGGTTCGTACAGGGGCATGAAGTCCGGGGGCGAACACGCGAGGATCCCGCTCTCCCCTTCAACCATCACATCCCTGACATCCGCGGCGGTCGGGCCGATGAGAGCCACGCGCCGGGCCTTCCCCGCTCGCACCTGGTCGATAACGAACTCCGCACCGGTCCGGGTCTTCCCCCACCCCCGGCCTGCAAGGATGAGCCATACTCTCCATTGCCCGATCGGGGGCAACTGGTTCGGACGTGCCCAGAACTTCCAGTCGTAGAGCAGATCCTCTGCCTGCTCCGGGGTTAGTTCACTGATCAGCTGGTGTCTTTGCTGTGCGGGCAGCAAGGCTATCGAGTTTGCGAGCGAGCAGCTCTCGGGCATCGGTGAGTTTCACCTCCCCCTCGTGCTCCATTACCTGCTTGTCCCTCCAGTCTTTGGTCCGGTTAATTAGCCACAGTTTGATGGCCCCGATGTTCGGAGGGACGTGTTTCTTTCCCGTCTTTGTCGTCGTGCACGTTTCGTCTTTGGTGATCTCAGTGAAGTCGAAATCGTAGCCGGTAGCTGCCTTGAAAAGAGCCTGTTCGACTTTTGCATTTGCTACGCCTTTACCAGCCTGGAGCACACTCAGAAAGTCCGGGTAAAGATTCTGCCACGAGTCGAGCGTTGCGGTTGAAATACTGAGTCCATCGGCGATCTCTATGTTGGTTTTACCCCTGATGGCAAGCATCCAGGCTGCATACGGATGAAATTCGGGATCGTATTTTGTGGGGCGGCCCATCTTTGCCGGAGATTCTACGGGTTCCTTTGCCTTCGTTTTGCATTTTGCCGGGGCTTTTTTGCCCGGATTCTTTTTTGTTACTGCGGAAGTCTTCTTCTTCGCAGGCCCCTTCTTCGCAGCCACCATCAGCACCACAACCGGTGCTGCCCGAGCTCGCCCTGCATTATCTCGCGTTTCTCGGTGAGCTCTGCTATCTGATCGTCAATGTGCCGGATTCGCTCCTCCAGTTTCCGAACTCTCCGGTTTCCTGAAGCGTCAGCAAGGGTCGGGCCGGGTGTGAGGTTCATGTGATGCAACCAGCGGGAATTGAACCCGCTTTTCCCTCTTCGGATGGTCGCGCCTTTCGGCCCCTGCCGGCCGGGTTATGGTTGTATAAATGGCTCAAATATCTCCGCGGGGCTTGAGAGGTTCCCTTGCGATGAATCGATGAAGACATACCGATGGTGCGTGGATGCTCTGGTGTTTTCCATGGTGCGGTACTATTGAGCCCGGCTGACAGGGTGATGCCCGGCGGAGGGCTGCGGTGAGCCTCCGAGGTAGCGCCCGGGCTTCTTCTTTTAACGGAGTGATAAAATCCCCGCAGGCGGCAGTCAATAGGTGAACAGCCGAGACCGCCGGCCTGAAGGGGGATGGGGCCGGCCCGGGATGAGCGGGAGAGTGGATCCCTGAAAGGATGTTTCTTTCCGAGTGGAACGCGGCCCCGGTCATGATACGGTACGCCTCCCGAGCAGGTACCCGATGCCGGCGCCGAATATGAGAGCGGCAACCAGCAGGCCCAAAAACGAGAGGATGGGGAGATCCATGCCGGATCACTCGCTGGCTTTCTTCCCGGTGAAGATCAGGGCGAATTCCTGGCCGCTGTCATAGATGGTCTTCGGTTCGGTGGAAGTGGTGGTGGATCCTTCCTGGTGGCCGAGCCAGACCTTGAGGATGTGAGTGCCTGCAACCCGGTACTTCTGCGGGATCCAGAAGTCGAACGGGACCTTCGTGTTGACATCTCCGAACCGGTATCCTTTCTCGGACCAGTCCTTGAGGTCTTCGCCATCGATGGTCATCTTCATCATGACAAGGCCGGAGACGAGAGTCTGGGCGTCGAAGAAGAGCATCGGGACCTGGTTGACATCGCAGGTGATTGAGGGGCTCGGCGTCTTGCTTGATGCGGAGTCTCCATAGATACCAAGGATTGTGACTTTGCCGCTGTTGTCGTTGTTGCTGGTAGTAGCTGCGGCAGTTGCGAGGGTCGATTTTGCCTGTTCGGTTGTTGCGGCCTGGGTGGCGGGAACTGAACTCGCGGTGGAGCTGTTGGAGTTCCATACAAGTTTCCCGAACGTCTGGAGGATGTAAGTGACGAACCCGGCAAGGCCGAGAGTGGCGAGCTCTGCAACCTGCGTGTTTACAGAAGTGTCCGTGACCTGACCGCCCGATGCCCCGATACCGGCACCGACAACGGCACCGAGAATGACGGTGATCAGGAACTTACTCGGATCGAATGCCTCTCCAGATGCCCGGGCCTTGAAGAACCCGGTTGCGGCAATGCCGGCGCCGCTGAGGGCACCGAGAATGATTGCCATGAAAATTACAGTCTCTGTCATGTGTACACAAAACTCCCCCTCGCTCGCTGGCGGGGGTGCTTATGAGAAGAGAATGCACGGGGGAGCGGGATAAATACGGGTTTATCTGGCCTTATATGGCTTTATGTGTCCTCATGTGGCCTGATGTGGCCTGATGTGGACAGGGAGAGGAAAATCAGGATTTTGCCTGGAGTTTCTTTTTTCCGAACTGGCCGGGCTTGATCATCTTCCACCATTCGAGGCAGCGGGGGCAGACCGTATCCTGATGATCGAGCGGGCACCAATCGTCGAAGTCCATTACCTTGGTGGGATCGGGTACGACATGCCGGCCACAATACGCCGTGTCGTTCGTGCTCATCAGGTGGATCCTCTGGGTGCCTCCCCGCTTCTTCTTCGGGAATGCCCATTTCTTCCTCAGGTCCTGCTGCTGTTGATCTTCGTTGTTGTCTGCTGCTCGTGTTGCTTCTTCCGTCAATATTTTCCCCTCCAGAACGGGCATTCTTTTGCAAGATCGAAGATCCGTGTGTGGAACATGGCGCATGACATGTCGAATCGTTTGCATTTTTTCCCGTCGGATTCTCCGCTCTTGCAGGTTGTAGCGTCGTGTGTTTCCGTCAATTTGTCACCCTCTCCCTCAATACTACCCTCTTCGGGTTGCTCTCCTGCTTTGCCGGCCAGATCTCTATTGGCTCCTCCGGGTGCGTTTTCCGGCATTGGAGTGCGAGAGCTACCGCGTCTGTTACGGTCGGGCAGATTTGCACCAGGAAGAGCGAGGGGGTCTGCGGTGCGGGCGGCTGCGGGATCTCGGCCGGGGTCTGCGGGCCGATGAACTGGTCGAGGGTGATCACGTTCTCACCCTCCGCGATCCTGTTCCTCCGCACTGATGGCAGAATGCCCCCTTTCGGCGTCCTTGCCCTCCGCAGAATGGGCAGGTTTCAAAGACGAGTTCCGGAGTGAATCCCGGGGCCGGGCCTTTTGACCATGAATTCGGATCGGGATCGGCAGCGAACTTCTCTTTCATTGCCTTGAGGAAGAGTTTCTGCGTCCGTTCGATCTTTGCGGCCCTCGTCATGGATCACCCCACTTCCCGATCTGCTCGCCCGTGATCCTGATGTCCCGCAGTACCTTGTCGAGATGATGGTAGGTTGCGGTGAGTCCATACCATGCGTTACTCTCGAAGGGCAACAACGTTTTGAATTCGGGTGGGGTTGATTCCCCGGGCCGGTTTTCCTCAGCTGCCCGGGCCAGCTTGGAGCGGCGGATCCTGAAGATGTCCTCTACCAGATCCATGATCGCGTGGATCTCGGCATACTCGGACCACTCGGCGGGATGGGTGCCGGCTTCGGCTTTCGCGGTGTCCATGAGGATCTTGAGGTCCCTGAGGAAGTTCGCGGGCGGGAGTGTGAGGGCGCCGGTCTCTTTTTCACGGCGCCGGAATTCTGCGAGGTCGGAGCGGGTGAGGGTCATCGTCTCACCTGCACAAGATCCCCGCCTTCCGGGAATGATGATGGTGCTCCGAGTGACATTGGCAACATCTCCAGTACCTGACGCTGAGAGAACAGGCCAAGACTTTGCTCTTTTTTGTCGTATCCGATGCAAGCACCCTGTTTAAAAATCGGAATATCTGCCCTCACTCGTATCTCGAAAGAGGGGGTGTCGATATCCATTTTATCGGCAAGTGCTTCGAGCAGCGGGGTGAACATTGTAACCCATCTCCCTTTCTCGAAATGACCGCCATCAGGGACGGTGAAGGAAAATTCCGCGTGCCCTGGAAAAATGCCTTCGCTCATTTCAGGCTCCCGGCCGTAACGAACTTTGGCCTTCCCGCGATCGCGGCTTCGATCTCTTGCCGGGTATGATGGACGCAATGATAGTACGTCCGGCCCTGGATCTCCGTGGCGGCGTTCCGGTTGAGGGCATCCCGGCGGGTCATGGCCGGGAGTTCCTTGGCGTCTACGATGCAGCGGGGGCGGAGGGTGTGGTGGGTCACTGACTCACCCCGGCTGCCTTTAGATACGGTTGCAGGTCCTTCTTGAAGATGAATTTCTTATTGTAGAATTTCAGGAGAGTGTGCGCTTTCCCTACAAAATCCACCATTTCGGCGTCGGTGAGTTTCTTCTCGGAATGATTGAGAGCGCCGAGCCGGTACTCATCAACATAAGGGTGCGTGACCGAGATCAGGAATAGTGTTTGGTCGGGATCAATCATCGGTTCGAGAGAGACCCATGTACGGATCCCGTGCTCGTGCATAATCCGGAGCGCTTTGCACCTATCAACCGTTGGCGCTGCAAAGGGCTCCCATTTCATCCTTTCATCTTCCCGGTTGAGGGTCAGGGTTGTGCCGTACCGGAACAGGTCCGGGGCGTCTTGTATCCGTTCGAGGTCAATCAAAGAGGGGATCCCGGCTTTTGTTAAAATGGTAAAGTTCAGGCCGGCGTTTATCAAGACCCCGATCGCCACCGCGGTTAATTGATAGGATTGTTCGATGGGCTGGTACGGGTCTGTGGTGAAACTCATGAGGATCTCCCGCTTGTCCCCGGCCGCTGCAAGCTCGGCGGCATCGGCTTTCAGCATCGGGATCGCGTTCTTCCGCGGAGTTGCCTGAAGGAATTGCTCACGGTCCGCGTGGATTACGTCCGGAGCAAAGCAGTAGGTGCACCCATGCGAACAGCCGCGATAGAGTGATACTGCCAGCGGGGCGTATTCCAAGGCACGGCCCCGGGGCTCGTAGATGATCCTCACTCAGCCGCCCCCTTGCCCTTCGCTTTGTGCGTGGTTGCCCTGACCGTGCAGCCCGGGGTGTCGAGCTTGCCTTTATTGACTTCTTCGGCCACTGCATTCATTACAGCCGCGCCGGTGATCTGTCCTTTCTTTATTGCCTCGTCCTGCAACTTCTGGAAGACCTCTTCCGGGTCCTGTCCGGAGGACTCAGCATAGTCCAGGACTCGCTGATAGAGCAGGTGTGCCTTGGTACTGATAGGTGTGGAGAGAACGCCGAAGTCGCATAATTTATGATTCTGCTCGACCTCAACGTTGAACTCCACCCTTGCACTCGCAAAGCCCATGTTCGCGGTGATGACCCGGGTGATCCCGAGACTGTCATGCATATACGTCACGATCTTGCGCTCCATGATCATGAGCGCCCCTTCCAGCATGCGGTCCTGGGCCTTGAGGCCCCACTCTTTGACTTCTGCTTTCCAGATGAGGCCTTCTTCAGCGTCCACTTCCTGCTTGATTGAAACCTTAACCGTTAATCCTGACATCCTTCTCACTCCTTATCCTCGATTCTCGGCGCTACGAGAAAACTCGATTCTATACCTTCCAGCTCGAAATCGAACCGGACCGGGTGATCCTGCCCGAGACAGACCGTGATTTTCCCGGCGTCCTTCATCGCCTTGCTGATGTCGCTGAGATAGTCCAGCGAGAACAACGAGGAGACGGGCTCCTTCTTGGCAGTCCCGGGGACCGGCACGTTGAGCTCTTTCCGGAGCGTGTCGGTTTCTCCTTCCGCGCTCAGCTCCAGGACTTCCCCGTCATGCAATGCCGTAAGGCGGCACTTGTCGCCCACCACGCCCATGGCCTTGATGGCTTCGGCGAACTCTTTGGCATTGACAACGACATGTGCCGGGAGCGTGATGTTGGGCGGGTTCGGGCGTTTCCTTACGGTGTTGGGATCCAGCAGCGTGAACGTGTAGGTGTATTTCCCGTCCGAGATCCTGACCTTGTTATCATTGAGCTGGATCTCGATCGTGCTCTTCGAGTCGTTCATGATTTTCAGCATCGCAACCCATTTTGGGACATCCATGCCGATCTCGACTTTGGCGGTCTCGGTGTATTCGTCGAACTGTTCTTTTGGCAGGTTGACCTGGACCATGCCGACATTGGCAGTGTCCACGGCGAGGGTGTTGAGGCCGTCGGCCGTGATCATCAACTTGCATTCGGGCACCAGGGCCGCGAGCGTGTCGCAGAGGGCCGAAAGGCGCTGTTGGGGGATTTTCATCATGGGGTTTCACACTCCTGTTTTTCCTTCGGTTTCACAATCCAGTGCCCGCAGTTCTCCCGCTGCGTTTCCTCCATCAGGACCTTAGCGCTCTTGGTTCCTTTCTTGAACAGCAGCTCGCCGATCCGGGGGCAGGAGTCGTGGAAGGTCTTGCGGCCCTTGTGGTGTCCGCAGGTCCCGCAGCAGTGCTGAGTGTATGGCTGCGGACCGCCACCGGTGCCGGCGCCTTCCGGCCTCTTGCTCTTTCGTGCGGTTTTAGTAACCTCGTCCATGAAGGCGGTGCTTGTTGGAGCTGGTGCTTGAGTCTTTTCCGGTTTTTCCACCGAGACGACGTATGCCTCACAATTTGCACATGAGATCCCGAGTGCCTCGCACGCGAGACGGGGGGGATCTGATTTCTTCACACCTTTGAGCGTCCGGCTGTTGATGAAAACCTTGTCATTCAGCGGATTCAGCGCAATATGCATGACTTGCGGCACTTTTTTATCCGGGGAAGAGTGCATTTCCGAAATGGTTTTGAAAGAGCAGGTTGAGGATTCGGATTCACGAGCTGCTGGTTCGACCAGCTGCTTGAGGGCTTTCATCCGCTCGCCTTGCGAGAGGCCCTGTACCGGGTTGACGATTTCAACACCGATGAAAACCCGCTCGATAATGCTCTGGTGAACCTTCCCGGAGAGGAGCGTGATCTTCTTCAATATCGCTAAATCCGGGTTGGCTTTCGCCTGCTGCTGGACCATGTCGAAGAATTCCGGATCGTCCTTGATGTCTTCCGGAGATACATCGTAATTCTGGATTTCCTCCCCTGGAAGAATCAGGCCGTACTTGTCCGAGAGGATATACCATTTGTCCGGGAATTTCGTCTCGGCATACTTCTTTGCCGAAGTGAAAAGCGGGCCGGTGTATGCGTCCACTGCATAGACGCTTTTCTTGATCCTTTTCTTTGCCGGATCGTCCCAGATCTTGGCTTTTCCGCAGGAGATGATGCAGATCTCTTCGAATCCCTGCCGTTCCGTTACGGGTTCGCCTTCGAATTTGCAATTATATTCTTCGAATTCCTGGCAGCCGTTGTTATCATCGAGGCACTCGATCTGGCAGGTGTTGCAGGGTCCTATGTCATCAAGAGTGTAATCCGGACCGGGTCTCTGCCGGACCGTGAACTTAACTTTCGATCCCTCCGGGCGCGTCTCGTCGATCTGTGCCTTCAGGGCCTCGGCTGCCTCTTGTGTATCCGTTCCTTCATAGAGCCATTCACCTCTTGCAGGGTCGATCTTCCAGACTTCCCAGAGCCACCCGGGGTTGTTCTTGCGCTTTGCCTCGGTGAGGGCCGCGAACCATTCGGGGGTATCTTTCGTGCGTCTTAATTCCGCACCTATCTCCTCCTTGCAGTTCTCTGTCGGGTACCGGTGCCTGCAGCGGTTATGAAAATCGCAGGGTTCGGTGCAACACTCGGGGGGATTCTGTATCTTTTCGGGAATTGTTTCCTCGTCCTTCTTCTTTCTCGACTTCTTCGCTTTCTTGGGGGTTTTCGTCTTTTCTTCTTCGGGCGCCGGGCTCGTTTTTCTGCGGGCTAAGCATTCCTCGCTCTCCGGATGTACCTGAAGCGGGCAGCCTTGCCACATAATACATGGGGCACAGAAACAGGCATTGTGATCGGCTTCTTCGATGCACCGACCCGAATCCCTGCATGCAATGAGTTCCGGGTTCGTGCAGCTGTCCGCATCCCCGCATTTCTCGCATGCGCCTTCTACCTGGGGGCCGGTGCAGGGAGAGAGGGCTTCGGGATCCTGGGGGGGTTTGGCCGGGGCCTTTTCTTTCCGTGGTTTCTTGACGGGCTTTGAGACCGGCACCCTGCACCCTTTGACTAGCCTCGCCTCTTCGGTTTTCCGGTTGCATGATTCTCCGACCATACAGCCCCCGACATCGTTCAATTCCTTGCAAGGCTCTTTTCCCTTTAACAACATCCAGTTCTGGTAATGGGTCAGTCCGATTAGAAGCATCTCTTCGTCATCGAAGTAGCCGGAATCCTTACCGAATATCTTGTCATGAAGCGTGCGGGTTTCCTCTATTCGCTGTTTGACCAGAGTCGTGAGACCTTGCGCGTGTGTTGCCTTCTTTGACGGTACCGGCTCTATGATCTCATTGGAAAAAGTCAGCTGGCGGTATCCTTTTACTGCCGGCTGTTGCGGGGCGTCGCAGGCTTCCGAGCTCATGGCAATCCCGCCGCTTCGATTGCACCACTCACTGATCGCAATGGCGCATACCACGAGGCTTTCCCATTCTTGACGAGAGATCTTCTTCTGATGTAATTGGACGTCGACACGGCCCCTTTCGGGTAATATGTCTTGCTGCCCTTGATTCCGTGTGGCATTATGCCTTCGCCCCCTTCTTCGCTGCATACATATCCGGGTCGCACATCTTCGGCGCTTTCGTCGGACTGTACGGGCACTGGCTGCCGATGGGCGACAGCTTGCAGGCACCGGAGATCTTGCGGTTGGTGCACGGGTGTTTCTTCGCCCGCTCTCTCCGGTTCTTTGCCTGCTGTGCGTTGTGCTGCCGGATCTTCTCCATGAACGCGGCCTTTCCCTCTTCCTGTTTCTTCGCTTCCTCCGGATGTTCCCGGAAATAGCAGGCGGGGCATTCCTCGTCATACCACTTGATGTACGTGACCTGACCGTTTTCCGGCTTCGTGCATTTCGGGCAAGGCTTCATGCCGCTCTCGTATTTCAGGTTGCAGAGCGTGCAGCAGACTTCCATCTTCTCCCCGTTCCAGGTGAGGTACAGTTCTTTGTTGAGGTACCGGTCCCGCGTCTTGTGGTTGATGGTCAGGACCACGAGGACCGGCTCGCCTTTCCGCTTGCCTTCCCGGTAAATGGACGGGTTGCCGGCCTTGTCGTGCCGGGGTTGGCCGTGTTTCATGCCGCAATGGGCGCAGACCGCTCCTTCTGCGTGAGCGTGAGTCTCGATCATTTCGGCCCATCGTGGGTCCTTGCGCCACTGATCCTGTTCCTTGCGCCTCGAGTACGTGCGCCGGGCCGGCTGGCAGGTGCATTTGCCGTCATCGGTCATGCCGCGAGCCTCCAGAGGTACGTTATACCGCACCGGCCTTTCCTGCGCGTGACGATTGTCCGGATTACCTTCTGCCTCCTGCGAAGGAACAATAGGTAATTCAATGCCGTTTCACGGGCGAGTCCGGCCCGGTCAGCTACATCCTGGGTTTTCCGGTCCTCTGCCTTGTCAAGGGCTCCAATGATCGCGTTGATGCGTTCGGTGTTTTCGTAGATTGCGTGGCCCATTATGCACCTTCCCATTTTGCAAGCAGCTTGCGGGCGATCGCAATTCCTTCGGGCGAGAACTTTATTTCCAGCCGCTCGTCGTTCATCATGAGGTTTGCTCCTTTCAAATCTTCGATAGCGTCCGCTATCTGTTTCAGAGAAAGCGGTTCGTTTTGTGCTCTCGACCGGGCGAGGACGTCCTCTTTCAGGACCCGTGCACCGCAGCCGCGTTGCTGCCAGATGCCGTAGGCGATAAGGTACGTCCTGACCGCTTCCTCGTTCAGTTTCAGGGTCCTCCGGAATGCCAAGAGGATCTGCTCGATGTCGAACTCCTCGATCTTTTCTACTTCCCTGGTGGCGGCCGCGATCGGGGTTTCCTGTACCGGCGCCGGCTGGCGTCCCGCCATTGCATCCCTCATCAGTCCGGTGAACTGCGAGGTCAGGTTCTCAAGTGCGGCAAGGAACTCATGGCCGCCCGTGTCGATGAGGATCGGATGTTCATACGGGTTGTAATAGTCCGTCAGGAACTCGTCGAAAATGCCGGGGGCGTTGGCGATCGAGGGGATGATCTGCAACAGTCGCCGCCTCATCCAGAGACCGGAGATCTTGCGGGCCTCGTCCCTGCAGTCAAACTCGCAGCGGAGCGTGTTGTCCCGGTAATAGGCTTTGAACCCCGGGGTGTTGCTGTTCGGGCTTTTCAGGAAGAATGTGCCCGTCTTGTCCATCTTCATCCGGAGAGACGGGCGCACCGCTTCCATCGTGGCGGGATCCCTGATGACTATAGTGAGTTCGTCCCTGCTCAGCTCATGCGGGTGCTTGATCCTCGATACGAGAGAGTCGATATCAGTATAGATCCCGGTGAAATTGCCACGGACCCATGCCGATATTCCGGACATGTCGCCCGGCTCGTCGCTGTAGAAGACTACTACATCCCCCCCTACCTGGAGCGTGATGTTCTTGCGGTAAATCCAGGTGAGGCCCCGGTCGGTTTTCCTCCTCCATTGCTTGAGCGTTGCCTCCTCCACCAACCGGTCCCGGAATTCCTGGTCTACTACAACAAACTGGATGGCATCATGTTCAAGCTCGACGTATGAAAGTGGACACGAGCGGCATTTGTGAGAGTCTCCCGGCGGGCAGTCAAGGCAACCGGGCGCAATAAGGGGCTCGGTGGAAGGTTGCCTATGCCGTTTGCCGGTCGGTTTCAAGATCGGGGTCGAATCCGTTTTTATTTCTGTTGAAAAATGTCCACCTTCGTGTTCAAGTTGGCCATTGTGGACATTCAATGTGGCCATTGTGGACATTTTCCCGCAGTTATGTCCACCTTCGCCACCTTCCCGGGCTAGATGTCCCTGTTCCGGAACAGGTGTAATAGTAGTAGTAGTAGAAGGAGGAGACGACGTCGTCGCCGCTGCCAGCTTATAGAGTATCCTGCGGCCGTCCTTGATGGCCACGATCCGGTCTTTGAGAAGATCCTTAACGACCCTGCGGACCTGCCGTTCTGAATACCCTGTGGCATCGGCTATGCCGGCCCGGGACTGTGGGCCTTTCTGGAGGAGGAGTGTCACAATATCATCCCCGAGCAAGGGCCGCCCCGCGTGGAGTGGGTTTGGTCATCTCTCGCAGCCTGCGTGCACGGTGATCGATATGTACGTCAACGGGCAGATCGTAGATATCGCGGACGCCATGGACTTCGCACTCTGCATGCAGGTCCTGGGACCGGTCCCGGGCCGGGCTGCAGCGCTGGATCATGCGCTTGTGTTTGCCCATGGTTATATCCTCCCCAGTTCGCGCTCGATCTTCTGAACGCAAGCGGACTGATGGACACAATCATAACGGCAGAGTTTTTTATCGGGGCATTTCTTCGGATCCCCGAAACAAGGAACATCCTTTCTGCAGGACTCATAACGGAGAGCCGCATAAGGGAAAGCCCCTCTTGGACGAATACCGGCGCCCATCAACACCACGCCCGGGTAGTCGTTCCGCAATCCTGGCAGTTCCAGCGGAGATTGCTGCCGGGGAATCCGGATTCGGTGATGTGTTCCGATCCGCACATCGGGCAGATCTTATAGCCGAGGGCGATCAAAAGTTGCCTGAAATAGTAGCCCATCGGAAATCACGCCCTCGATGCAGAGATAGCGGCCTGTCCGATATTCATAAGATGAAGGATCGAGTCCCGCCACTTGATCTGATACCCGGAGTGGCCGTTCCTGGTGAATGGGAACTCCTCGGCGTGCATCTTGCCGGCTTCAGTAAGGCGCCACTCTTCGGTCACAGAATCGCGGACCTGAAGGCGGTTGTTATACAGCCACTTATTGACCTGTGCAGCTGAGTAACAGCCACCGAGACGGTTGCTTATGTCCGTTGGCGTGAGGTATCCGGTCGGCATGGTTGCAGCTGGCAGGAGCTTCTGCCAGTCTCCGGCACCGGCTTTCTCCAGGGCAAATGATTGCGCGATCGGGAGTGAGACACCGGTCTCCTCGTGGATGATGCGGGCTACTTTCAGGGCCTCGCGGACATCTTCTGACAGGAGCCGTGAAGGGATGGCCGTATCATCACCCTTCACGATACCGGTCAGGGTCTCGATGGCCCACTGCTGGAACTGGACAATCTTGTCTTCAATATCCGGGTTTTTCGATACGTCGGGTTGGACGCAATTGAGGATTCCGATCATTCCATGAAGGGTGACGAAGATCACTTCACGCCGTTGATCACCCTGCGAGGACATTTTGTCCTTGCAGGAATATTTGTTAAGAGTGCGGCCATGGCGTTTGTGCAGTTTCCGCAGACCGGACCGGTCCACCTGCAAAGCGTCCGCGATATCGTTGAGCGGGATGTATCTCTTATCATCGCGGGTGATGACCCTGACAGGGATCCCCTGGAACGATTCGTAAGAGATGATGTCGCCGGTCATGACAGTGCCTCCAGATCGGATAACTTGAAATCGAAAAGGCCGGCATCACGCTTGATCTGCCAGCAGGCATCAAGGATGATTTCCTGAATGGGACGATACCAATAATATCCCGGCTCATCGGGTTCGTACTCAAAGTCGTGTGCGTTATCCATGGAGGTGGGGTAATAATCAAGATCGAATCTCCAGCCTGCGTCATTCCAGAGATGATATTCGAAATCGCCCGGATCATGATCCCACCCGCGGCGATCCATCTCTGCCTCAACGACAAAATACGTTGCATGGACTGCGGCCATGTGGGCCGTTGCAAACTCCCAGACCTTGCCACCCTGGATCTCATTGTCGCCATCAATATCATCGGCCAAATAGAGTTGTTCGCCACCATACTCCCACCGGTACCGGACACCATCAATAAAGAAGATCCAACAGCCCGCATCATCCCCATCAAATCCCTCGGTTTTTACACGGTACCGTTCGATCAGATCTTTGCAGGCGCGGAATTGTCTTCCGGCCTCGACATTCCATAAGTCGATGAGAGCACGGACATCATCGGCAATAGCGAGGAGTTCCCCGGAATCGCTGCTCATGATAAACCTCCGACGAGTTTATGAGGTGTGGGGGCGTTCTGCCTCAATGCCTGCATGTGTGCCCGGTACATGCTCCGGTATTTCTCCATGTCCTCTGATGAGAGGTTGACCACGGTGCACTGCATCTCGACCACGTAAACCTCTTCAAGGGGATTTAGCGGAGTCTTGTTGATGATCTGCCAGAGCCGGGCATATTCACAGAGGGTATACCCGCCTTCATTCTTCGCGGCCTCTGCGGTCATTTCACCCAGGGTTTGCTCGTAGACATCTAGGATCCTGACCTGCGCGAAATAATTGTGATCGAAGGCAAGCCGGCAAAAGTGAATGCTGCCGGGTTTCGCCCGGCGTTTCTTCCAGATCCTTCGTGTCTCGGTCTTGTTGTGATCGATGATGGGGGCGACGTGATAGGGCTTGAAGAGGAGCATATCAGGCCACCGCCTTGACCGTGCTGACTGGGCCATTTGTGAGGACCCTCAGGTTGTGATCCCCGACCACTTCCTGATCGTGAGTATTGTTGAAAACCTGCCTGCAGAGTTTGGCCTGGACCCTCAGGGCCCGGATAGTGTTCTCTTTCCGCTCCGGATCAAGGGAGGACAGGGCCTCGTCAATCAGGAACGGGAAGGTCTCGTGGACCCCGTGCAGCTTTGGTAGGATGTTCGATAGGGCCATCCTGAGAGCGAGCGCGATTACGTCTTGTTCCCCGCCGCTATACCGGTCGAGCGGGAATTGTTTATCGCCTTCCTGGATCAGGAGGTTGTATTCCTCGTCTACGATTAACCGCGAGTATTTGCCGTTGGTGATCTCTGTGAGGATTGTGCTGACCTCCGTCTCGATCGCGGATCTCATGACCTGCATGAGGTACAGGAGATAATCGGAGATCGCAGCCCGGGTCAGGGTCAGGACTTCCATTTCTTCTTTCAGAGCGGTGATCTGCGCTTTTATGGTCTCGATGCGGGCCCCGGTTGTCTCAAGGTCTGCAATCTTCTGTGTGAGCGTCTTTTCCCGCTCGATCGCTGCGGCAAGATCCTGGGTGAGGCTCTTGAGCACAATGTCGAGTTTCTGAACTTCGTGCTCGAGCCGGGGCGCAACGGTTACGTCCAGCGGGTCCTTGTCGATCGTGGCCTTGACCTGGTTGAGTTCTGCGGTCTTGGCGACAATCTGGCTGTTGATCTCGGCTATCTGTGCCCGGGCGCTTGCCTGCTGAGATGCCCGTTCGGTGAGGTTGTTGTATTTGTTCTGCGCAGTTTCAAGTTCGAACAGAGACTGCTTGCAGGCGTCATGATCGGTTTCAGTATACTTGATGGATTGCGCTTCAGTGATGAGCGCCATGCTCTTCTTGGTGGCGTCAAGAAGTTCGCGCTGGAGGGTGGCGAGATCGTTGAGATGGTTCTCCCGATACCCGAGCATGATGCGGATATCCCGGATCCGGTCGAGGGTGGGTTTCAGTTCCGGGATCTTGTTGGTTTTCTCAAGCGCGTCGTTGAGATCGACACCGTTCTGCCCATATTCCCTGTCGACTTCTTCGAGCCGGATCCGGTATTCCTTTTCAACATCGGCATAATGGTCGCCGAGTCTCTGCAGGCAGAACGGGCAGGTGCCTTCTGCCCCCTTCTCAAGAAGTGTGTCGAGGTTTGCAACGATCTTTTTCCGTGCTTCCTTGAGGGTTTCGGCCCGGGCCCGGACGTTTGCGATCTTCTCGCTCACGTACGCCTGGTGCTGTGACACGGCGTCGTCGACATCGTGGTCCGCGTCGAAACCTAAAGCCGTGCAGATCTTGACTTTCAGGCCGATGAGTTCGTTCTCTCCTGCAAGGGATTCCCGGAGCTTGGCGTCGATTTTCTCGATCCGTCCCTTGACACTCTCCTCTTCCCGGATCGCGGCCTTTCGTTCCGTCTCGATCCGGTCGAGGGTTGCTTTCTTCGTCCGGTACTCCTCGATCTCCACGCGGGCCTGCGGGATCTCCTTGAGAATTTCTTTCAGGTTGGCGAGGTCCTCATCGTTGACGCTCATCGATTCTGCCTGAACCTTGAGGGTCTCGGCCCGGCCGGTCAGGGTGTCGATGTCTTTCCGGATCGCGATCTCCTGGTCGATGAGTTTGCCGACCCTGACCGCTTTGAGCTGGGCCTCCTGCAGGCGCTCGAATAAAGATGCCCGTTCTGTTATGCCGGCGGCCTCTCCGCTTCGGTAAGTTTCTATCTTCATCCGCAGATCTGCAAGGTCCGCCCGGGCCCGGTCTATCTCGGCCGGGTCCGCCCGGCTCAATGCCGCAAGTTCGCCCTGGAATGTTGCGAGGGTTTGTTCCACCTCTTTGATTTTCTCCTTGAGGATCCGGTCGGACTCGACTTTAATGAAATTAAGACCGAAACTTTTGCTGAACCATTCCTTCCTTTCCCCGGGCCGGATATCGGTGATTGCCCGGAGATCGTCCTGCTTGGAGTAGACGACCGTCCCGAAGTCCTTGGCGCACAAGCCGATTGTCCTTATGACTTCTGCCTCGACTGCGGAGACCCCTGTTGCCCGAACCTCGCCATCACATTTGAGTACGACATCGTGCTTGACAGACTTGCCTTTCTTGAATGTCCGGCGGATGTTGTACTTGTGGCCGGAGTGGGTGAAATCGAGCTCGACCACACATGCCTCTCCCGGTTCTGCAAAAGACGAGACGATATGATCTGCGCTAAGTCCTCCACTTACGCCATAGAGGGCGAACTCTTCGGCATTAAGGAGCGTGGACTTTCCGGAGCCGTTGGGGCCGGTGATGCAGATGAATTCTGCATCGTCGGGGATGATGATATCGACATGCTCGAACCGTTTGAAATGCGTGAGCTGGATCCTGGTGATCTTCATGCTGACACCTCAGCAAACGGGAAAACCGGTACCTTTTTTCCATCCTTCACAACTTTGGTATCACTGTCGATGAGTCCGAAGGAGCAATAATCGCATCCTTCTCCGACACCATACCTGCCGATGCATTCCTGGAGTGCAGTATTCACTCCCTTTCCGCCAGATGTGCCGAACTTATCAATGAAATCCTGACCGCACTGGACATGTCCACAGTTCGGGCAGACGAATTTCCATTGTTCTTCATCAGTCCCAAATCTACGGATCGCTTCGGCCTTCCACTCTTCAAGAGTGTATTCTTTATCGGGTCCGATCATACCGATGCCTCCCGCTCTGTCACGACGGTTTTCAGGGTCTCGGTTCCACGGGCAAGCACGGCTGCCCGCTGTGGGTCGGTCAGGGTCCGCTGCTGCAGGAAGGTGCTGAACTCCTCAACATAGTTGATGGCCCGGAGGTCCTGCTGCTGGATGACCTGCCGCTCGGTGTCTTTGCTCTTTACGCGGATGTTGAGATCGAGGAGCCGGCTCCGGACCTCTTCAAGGGCGTCATCCGGGACGACACGTACCGGGAAGTCCATGAAGTCCAGGGTGATCCTTGCCATTGAGTTTTCTGGCAGCCCTTCTGCCTTTCGAATGATGATGTCGGCAAGTTGTTCCCCGGATAGTTCGGCAGAGAAGATCGTGCCGAGATCCACCATGGGGATATATGGGAGATCGAGGTGTTCGACTGTGTGCCGGGCCGGGTCCACCACGAGAGCGCCTTTGATCTGGTCGATCTCCCCATATGCGAGGTGTTCCTGTGACCCGGAATACCAAGCGTTCGGAGCGACCTGTTCCTGCCCGTGATAGTGACCGAGGAGGATTTGGTCGAAGTCTGCAAGAAGGATGTTCTTATCCAGCTCGAACTCTGCCGCTTCACTCAGGCGCTTGTCCCGGATCGTGGTCGCAAGGCCGTGGGTGACAAGCACGTTGTTGTGGCTGCTGCTGAGCTCGACCTCTTTCATTGCGGTCCGGTAGTCTTCTGCGTGCAGCATGTTTGGGATCAAATGGAAGATCGTGTCCTGGATCTCAACACGCTCGTGCCGGTACGAATGGGCGGAGTGGATCCTGTTGCTGCGGGCCGTGATCTCGAGCTGGCAACCGACATGCGACATTTTCGGCATATCGTGGTTGCCAGGGATCTGGACCACAATAATACCGGCTTCCTCGTACCACTGAAGGATCTCCTGGTGGGTCGTCACCGATATTGTCTTTGGTACAACCGCATCGAACCGGTCCCCGGCGTCTACTACAACATCGGGGTGCTGATCGATAGTGTGTTGTGCACCGGTCAGGGCGTTGTCGTAGCAGAGAGTTTCAAAAAGGTTTGCGCCTTCGGAATTGGTCTTGTTGAACCGGGCCTTTCCGAAGTGGGCATCAGCGGTGTGGACGATCTTCATGGTGTTGCCTCCATCGTGGCGCATCCTACAATATTGATCCAGTCCCTCCGTTCAGGGGTCAACTTCATTTTTATTCCGCGAATCGTGCAGGATCCCGCGGGAAATCCCTCATGGGAGGGGGCGAATGACTTGCAGCCATTGCTGCACCTATTGGAATGCATCTACTGCACCCCCGCGATCTTCTCGGTGATGAATTTGTAGATCTTCTCGGCCGAGTCGAATACAGTCTCGGTCTCGACAGGTCGCGCTTTCTGGTACTCGATTGCAAGACGGATGGCCTCTTGCCAGTTCTTGCATTCTGCCTGATTCCGGATCTCTTCGCAGCGCCGGAGTTCTAGGTAGAACTTTGCTCTCCAGTACCCATCTGCTGATGAGCACATTGAGAGGAGCATTTCGGTATCCGGTATTTTCCTCTTCTGCGGAGCCGCGCCGTTCTCCGGGGACGTGCGTGTTGCCTGAGGCGGTGCTGCTGGGGGGGTTGCGGGTACCGGGTTTTTCGTGACGATCGGGGCGGGCTGTTCTGACTGCAGGAACTTCTCGATCTCATCGCTGCTCGCCCGCTCCATGTTCACGAGGGTGCCGTTCTCATAATATGCCCTGACAACAACGCCGGCCGGGTGCTCGGCCTTGATGGTGTTGCGCCTCTCGGCCGGGATGAAGATCTGCTTCTCACCAATGACTACGTTGGTCACGGTGTATTCGGTGATCTTCCCGATGATTTTTAGAGCGGGTAAGGAGCCCGATGTCGCTGCCGGCTTCGCTCCCTTGCAGTTGTGAGGGGTGAAGTCCGGGTTCAGGGCTTTCCATCCTGCATCTGTCTTCTGCATGACGATCTGCTTATGGCAGTCCTCGCATTCTTTACTGAATTGTGTGCCACCCATCCCGCTCACACTCCCAGGACCGAGGCCATCTCGGGACGGAGCAGTTCAATCACGGTGCCGGCATCGCTCTTGATGAGGTTGTACTTGTGGAGGAGGAAGATCTCACGCTGCGCGATGGTCTTGAGTGCGCTGTACTCCTTATCCTTGGAGACTTCCCGGGCGATCTCTACGGACTTGTCGAGGGCTTCGTTCTCAATGATGAGGGCCCGGTCCTTGGATGCCTGATCATCTTCTGGAGTGGTGTAATAGATCACAGCATCGGGGCCTGAGAGAACGTCCGCATCGGACTGGTGCTGTTGGACAACTCCCTGGGTGACGAACTTGATACCCGGCTGGGCAAGGAAGGCATTGATCTCCTCCTCGTCCAGGGGCAGGATCTTGCACTTCATGCCTCGGCCTCCAGTCTCCCCTGCATCGGGATCGGCTCCTCAACAATGCGGCGGTCCGTATAATGCATAGGAGTGGCTGCAAAGAGCGCGGCCCGGGCTTCGTCCATCATCTCGGGGGTGATGGTCGGGCGGGTGCGAGGCAGCCAAACGTGCCAGTCTTTGGAACTGATATCGTACCGGTATCGGTATTTCGTCAGGTTGCTCGGATCGCGCCTCCATATATCCTCGTGTGCAGTCTCCAGATCGGGGTAGTGATCCTTTGAACTCATGACCCCACCAGGTCCTGCACTGCTCTCTCAGCGTCAAACGGGGTTGCGTCCGCAAACACGGTGCTCTGGATGGCAGCTGCCCGGGCCCTGATGCCCCGCGCCTCTTCGGCAAGGTCGGCGTCGATGAGGCTGTTGATGTGGCGGGAGAGTTTCGGACTTATCTTTGCCGGCATCTGGTGATAGAGCGGGAACTGGATCGGGCCGCATCCACAGGACTGGCACCAGTAATAGTCGCCCTCGCGGGGATCACGGCTGCCGAACTTGAGATCGTGGCTGCCGCAATCGGGGCAGTTGTTGCCGTCAATCTTCAGGCACGGCCCGCTGTGCTGGCAGGTGTAACCCTTCCGGGCAGTGCACCGGGCATCGGCTGCGTGGCAAATCCTTATGTTCTCCTGTTCCAAAACAGTATTACCGACAGTTGTGGTGATCCCTTCGCTTCCAGGCATGGGAATCCCGCTGTCATTTCTTCCTTCTTCAGTTTTTCTTGATGTTGTTGTTGACTGCATGCTGTTCACCTTTTTCTTCGACGATTACGATCTCCTTCCCGACCATACTCTCCAGTAGTTCGAGCGTGACCCCGGGGATTCCACGCGAGGCGACGCGCTCAAGATCTGCCCGTGTGCGCTGTAAGGGGGCTGCTGCTGATTCGGACATGGGATCACGAACTCCCAGCAGGGGCGGCATGAATTTGAGGTGCACTTATTGTGGCACCCGATGCGATCTCCTTGCCTCCGAGCATTACCTTGAGATCGATGACGAGGGCCTGCTGTGCCGGAGTAAGGGGGGCCTCGACGTGATCAATCAGGTTGTGCTTTATCAGTGCGGTTAGAAGCCCGAGCTCCTGGATAGAGGAGCCTGAGTATCCGAACTTATCGATGAGGGTACAAATGCCCTTGTGAAAGCTCGGATCGGTAACTCCGCCCGTTTTATCGTAGCGGACGTGCTTTACCGGGGTGTATAATTTTTCGGTCATAATCCACCATATCAGATTCAATCTGATGTAATCTGATATAGTCAGCAAATGTATTTAAAATTATCTGATTGAATCCGATTCTATCCGACGTTTCTACGACGTAAAAACGTATAAATACGTCATAAGAGGATTAGCTAAGTAGGTGAACGAATCTGATGTCAGAAAACAGTGAGGAGGCGTGTACCAGAAAAGTCAGTTTTTTAGTGCAGCCAAGCCAGTATGCCATTATGGAGCGGCTTGCAAATGAGAGAGGAGACGATGCAATTGCAGGGGTGTTCAGAGAGGCCGTTAAGGAATATATTGATCGTAAGGAGAACCCGGGATCTCTCAAGGACCAGATACGACAGATTTTGAGAGAGGATCCTGCAATACTCGATGATGCAATCAAGAAGATGCGCCTTGAAGTAAAGCCAAGTGGCTTTTAGATTTTGCAGATTCTATAATGTACGGGTGATATTTCGATATCTCTCCCGCCCAATCATTTAGTCTTCCTGCTAGAATAATGACGAATTCTTTTTCCGCAATAACCTCACGCAAATCATTTTTTAAAACAATGATCGGTATATCGCTCGTAATAATTCCCTCCTCACTCTGAATCTACATCTTCGAAGATATATCTCACCGGTCGTGCACTGTGAAAGTGGTGTAATAATATTATTCCCTGAATGCTGGTGCACTTATTAAATATTTCGTTTTTTATCGACGTAGAACCGACGAGATAGTACATATAACCGGGCGGTTATGCCTATTGCACCCTGAATCCTTTCTCGTTGCTCTCCTGTATATTTGTGTGTGCCACAGCCCGCTAAATTCCGGTTGCTCTCCAGTTGTACGTATGCCTCTCGCTCCAAAGGCCCCGCGCCACGTGAAGAAGACTTCCGGATATAAGATCCCTCCCGACCTTGAGAGTAAGATGAATGCACTTGTCGAAAACGGGGAATTTGTCAACCGGGCCGACCAGATGACAGCTGCGCTTAGGTTCTGGTTTGCGTACCGGCAGTTCGATATCGGGAAAGCGGTCCGGGATTACTTGAATACCGATGAGGGGCAGCGGGCGATCCGGGCGGCATTGAAGAAAAAGGTGTGAAAAATAAAAGTGAAACTTCATCATCTTTGGAATGGACATTTTTTTCATGGGATTTCTTGATTGGTTGTTCGGTAAAAGAAAGACTTCTGAAAACAATAATGGAGCAAAATCCAAGGGACCCACCATCACTATTTCAAAAGTCTGTGGGGCTACTTCCGGCGGCAGTGGATGTACGGCGATTGGTAATACCGAGCCAATTTGTCCCTATTGCGGGCACCGTTTTGATAGAATGCCGCAACAAAAGAAAAAATGCCCTTCCTGCAATCGAACCTTCAGAAGTAGGACACGGCCTCTGGATAATAAAAAAGTACTGATCCGGGAGGAGGAGCTCGAAGAGCTTGAACGCCAGTGGGCCAGTGATCCGGGTGCCACCTCATTCCACTTAGTAAACTCGAATGCTGTTGCTGCGGGCGAGGCCTGGAAATCTCGCCTTGTCCGAGAGGGAGGGTCGGATGTATCGGAAATTGATCAAGCCGGGATAGTCCATCGTGAATTTAAGGCGTGGCTCTCAAATGCCCCGATAAGCGAGCGAGAGCAAATCGCCGATATCTTGCTATCTTCTGTTTCAAAAGGACTCCGTCCCGAGGAGGTTGCAAAAAAATTAACTGAATTTCCCTCTCTTGCCAATTGTGATACGATGGAGATTGCTTATAGAGAGAGCAAGTTTATCCTCAATACCGGGAATGTTAAGCGGTACAAAGGTGAGGGGTTGAGAAAAGGAGAATGGTGTTGTTTAGATCCTCTCGAAAACCGGCATAGGAAATTGAATGGAAAACAGTATGACTTTGATGATCCGATATGGGCAGAGTTGTATATTGAGGATTGTAGTTGCAATCTAAATCCGGTTATACCTGACATAAAAAAATAATTATTTTTCTGAGGGTTGCAGTTTTGCCAGAGCGGTCTTGACGAGGAGCATATCCTCTTCAAGTCTCTTTGTTTTCATCCGCTCGATCTCGAGCGCGTTCTCTGACAGCCTGCGGTCCCGGCGGGTGATATAGAGTGCATCCTCCCCTTCCCGGAACTTGCGCTCACGGTCCTCTTCGGGCATCCGGACATAGGCAGCATTCATGTACCCGGTATGCCGTACAATTCCCTCTGCCAGATCGATCCCCATGGTGACTGCCGCGTTGGTCCTGAAATACGCCCGGCAGGTATGAGCCGTCACTTTCCCGCGAACACCTCTCAGGGTCTGGATACTTTCCCCGTCCACGATATGATATAGTTCTGCGAAGTCCTGGCGGAGCGAGGCACTGGAGGAGGCGAACAGCCTTTGATCGTTGGTCGGGCGTGATCGGACCCCCATGTTTTTAACCCGTGTATCTGCATCCCGGATCCATTGGTCCCTGACCCTTATCCAGAGATCTAAGTATTCCCGGGCTTCAGATGTGAGGTACACTTTACCCCCGCGATGCCCCTTGGCTATTTTATCCGGGATTGTGACCACAGTTCCGTTGACATCGGAAACGAGAAGTTTTGATGCCTCCCCGCTCCTGCAGCCGGTGGAAGTAAGGAAAGTGATGTATGCCTTCATTCGGGGATCGGCAAGGTCCATCATCTTCTGCAGGAGTTCCAGGGAGGCCGGCTTATCCTCTCGCGTGTCCACCCTCCTGACCTTGATTACCCCGAGTTCCAGCTCGTCAAACTCTACCCCGTTGATTTTCATGTATCGCGTTATGTTGTTTATGATGGAGCGGCGGCTGTTTGATTTCATGGCCCGGACCTTCTCGGAGTTCATCAGCTCCATCAGGTTATCCATGGTCAGGTACTGAAAGTGCTTATTGCCATCGGGATCGACTTTGTGGGCGTGCAAATCGGTAACCGGAATGCCGAGAAATTTGCAGAAGAATTCGAGAGCATATTTGTATGTATATAGGGTTTTCTCGGATCTGCCGGCCATCTCAAGATATTGAAGATAAACAGCCACGCTCCGAACCTTTTTTTCTTTGACCGCCATACACTCAGATAATGGCTCAAAAATATAAGAATATCCGTAACTTACTATGGTACGGGCAGAATATCCTGAGGTAGTACAATGATCGCACATCTCCGCGGTGACGTAACTCAGACGGGCGACCGGTGGGTTGTCATCGATGTTCACGGAATCGGATACCAGGTGCAGGTGACCCAGCCGGCTCTCACCGTCCTTGCCCATGCACGGGAGAACGTGACGCTCTTTACGCACATGGCGGTCCGTGAAGATGCCATCACGCTCTTCGGGTTTCTCCACGCAAGCGAACTGGAGATGTTCCGGATCCTGATCGGGGTTTCCGGCATCGGCCCCCAGACTGCGCTCAACCTGCTCTCCCAGATTGGGATCGAGGAGTTTGCAATCGCGATCCTGAACGAGGATGAAAAATCCTTAACCCGGATATCCGGTATCGGTGCCAAAAGTGCCAAACGCCTCATCCTCGAACTCCGCGACAAGATGAAGAGCGTGAGCAAGGCGCTTGCCGCCGGTGAAGCAGGCCGCACGAGCCCCGCGGTCAACGATGCAATCAGCGCTCTTATCTCGCTCGGGTTTGCCGAGAAAGAATCCCGGGATGCAGTTGTTGCAGCATCACCCGGTGCAAAATCAGCGTCGGTGCAGGATCTCATCAAGGCAGCACTCGCCAGACTTAAGGAGCGGTAGATCTCATGTCGGAACGGATCATCTCCCCAAAACCGGTCCCGGACGAAGGCGAGGATCTCACGATCCGGCCGGCCCGGCTCGAGGAATTCGTCGGGCAGGTGCAGGTCAAGGATGCGCTGAAGATCGCAATCGAGGCTGCGCAGAAGCGCACGGAACCTCTCGATCACATCCTCTTCTCCGGGCCACCGGGGCTTGGCAAGACCACCTTGGCCCATATCATCGCCCGCGAGATGGGTGCCGATATCCGGGCAACGACCGGCCCGGTGCTGGAGAAGCCCGGGGATATCGCTGCGCTCCTGACCCCGTTAAAAAGCGGGGATATCCTTTTCATCGACGAGATCCACCGGATCAATCCCGTTGTCGAGGAAGTGCTCTATCCCGCCATGGAGGATTTTTTCATCGATGTGATGATCGGGGAGGGCCCGAGCGCCCGGTCAATCAAACTCAATCTCGAACAGTTCACGCTCATCGGGGCCACGACAAAACAGGGTCTTCTGGGTGCACCGTTCCGGGACCGGTTCGGTATCATCTCGCGGCTCGACCTGTATTCCCCGGAAGACCTTGTGAGGATCGTTACCCGGAGTGCTTCGATCCTGAAGATCCCGATAACCCCTGAAGGGGCGGAGGAGATCGCAAAACGGAGCCGGGGCACCCCCCGTATCGTCAACCGGCTGCTGCGAAGGGTCCGGGATTACGCAACGGTCAAAGGCGACGGGACCATCACCCGGGAGATCACCGGAAATGCACTCCGGATGATGCAGATCGACGAATTGGGGCTCGACGAGCTGGACCGGCGCATCATCTCGGTCATTGCCAATGATTTCGATGGCGGGCCTGTCGGGGTGAAGACGATCGCCATCTCGGTTGGGGAGGAAGTGCGGACCATCGAGGATGTGTACGAACCGTTCCTGATCCAGATCGGGTTTGTCAAACGTACGCCGCAGGGGCGGGAAGTGACTCCCGCAGCAAAAAAACATCTCAAAAATCCGCAGAGGACCCTGATCTAAAAAAGGATTATTCGTTCTGATCCCGGACAAGGCGGATAAGGTTCTCCCGGCCTTTTCTCACTTTCTGGATAATTCCTTTTTTATGGAGTGCATTCAGGGCTGAACTCACGGTTGATTTTGGGAGTCCCAGGGTTTTTACAATACCGGACTGGTACTGCTCTCCGCCTCCTGCCAGGAGGAGATTGTGAATCTTCTCTTCAAGGCTGAACAGGTCCTCGTCTGAAAGTGAGGGAGCAGATGGCTCTTCGGTATCTTCCGTGTCGTCATCATCCCGGGTCAGCTTCCGTCTCCGGTATATGATATATACCGTAATGATGGCAATTGTGATAACCGGGAGGATGATGAGAGGCAGGACGGTAATCGCTGACTTTGCCAGGGCAACCTGCGGTTGTCCCGGCCCGAAAGAGCGGAGACCATACCATACAAGACCCTCGTTTGTCTGGTCCGGTGCAGGTTCTGCGGAAACTACCGTGTATCCGGTCGGGTACCTGATGATGAGCGTATTGTCCTTTTCAAGGTACAAGCCCCCGGCAAAAGCATCCCCTAACGTAAGACCCCCGTTATTTTTTGCAAAATTTGTCCAGATGAAGGTATAGGTGACGAGCCCGAATTTTCCGGTGGGGGACGTCTGGACATATGCATTCCCCGTGAAGTCTTTCACTTCCATCGGTCTTCCCGTCCCGAGGGCTGCCTGGGATGCAGAACGCTGCATGAGATCCTTGAGTTCGGGAATGTAGACTGAATTGAGATTTCGGGAATAGTTGGTAAATTCATTGAGGTCATCATCAGTGACGAGCGGTGTGCGGTACTCCACGTTCCAGACTGCGGCCCCGTCATCCTGGAGGGTGATGGTGTACGTGGTTGAGTAATCCGGGACTGATACAGCCGAGACTACCGGAATAATGCAGAGAACGGCAATTACCATTCCTGCAATCAATTCCCATCTCATCCGGCCTGCCATGGAGTTCTTTCCTGTGATCAGTATCATGATTGGAACGAAAAATATTTAACCGGGGAATCTGGTCTCCCGGAAGTCATTTTCGCGGGTGGATCCTGCCCTCAGCGGTTCCGCACTCTCTGATCCGTGTTCTGGCCCTGCCCGCCGGAGCTTCCCGTGTTTCGGGTGGTTCCAAGACTCACCCCGGTATCATTTGTCGGGGAGATACCTTTTCGTGTGTTGGCCGGGCTTACTGTATTACCACTCTGGCTGTTGCCCGTGGTCTCTTTATAATTCCCCTGTCCGTTCTGGTTTGCGTTATCTGCTCCGTTCTGCCGCTGATTCCCTGCAGTCTGGTTGGATGGCTGCGGGGAATTCTGGTTTGCATTTCGGTTGTTGTTTCCGGTCATGGTCTGGTTCATTGCCTGTTCCTGCCAGGTGCCATTCCCGCGGTTCCATGAACCGGATCCCTCTTGGGTGTATGTGCGGTTTCCGCCATCCTGCGCTGCATTCAGACTTCTCTCCATATCAGGATTTGCCTGCTGCCGGATCCGGGAGCTGTTCTCTGTATCAGATCCCGGCCCGTACCGGGTTTCAATTTTCTGTTCAATCCTGTTCTGGAATTTCTGTTCCAGTTCAAGGCTGTTATTATATGCCTGCCCAAGTCCCGGGTTGCCCGGATGTTCACTCACGAGATTCGCGAGGACTGCCTGGTGTTTTGCAATCATTTCCCGGGCATGTTCCAGTGCAGAACTATCTGCCCCCGGTAAAGTACCGGTTCCGTTTGGCGCATATGGTCCAAGTACATGTTCGGTCTGGTTAAGCTTCTGCTGGTATAATTCAAGAACCCTGTCTGCGGACACCGTCCTGTTCTCCGCCAGTTCATGTTTCAGTTCTGCAAGTCTTACATCTGCATGGGTAACCTGCTTTTCCAGAAGTTCGCTCTCGTTAAATGTGAATGATTCGTCGAGATCCTCAAAAGCGATCCTGAGCCCGTAAAGTGAATGACCTGGAGCGATTCCCTGAGTATCTGCAGCAGCTGTTGCCTGGGAGTTGTCCGGGTTTACCGGTGCTGCCGTAGCGATTCCTACACTGCAAAGAAAGGCAAGTGCCACCAGACTGAATGCAAGAAGTCTTCCTGTTTTCATCATATCGTTCTCCATTGTATTGTGAATCCGGCATTGTGCCGCAAATCCCATGTTGGTATCCGGGTGCATTAAGGGTCGCGAGCGTCCAGGAGTAAATCCGATTGTCCGGTGCTGTCCTGTACCTGCGGGAATCGTTCAGGATTGTACTGATTTACAATTGGAACCCGTTTCGGGATTTAAAAAACAGATGTAATTTTGGGGGAATTCGCATTTCATGATCGAAAAAATGTATCAGACGCGCAAGAAGTACCCATAGACTCCTGATAATTCGTTTTCCTGATGCAATACCGGTTATTTTGGGAATCCGTTATTTCTGGTTTTTCAAAAATCCTATGATCTCCGTGATATCCGGTACCGAATGAATCGGGTAAACCTTGACAAACACGATCTTCTGGTTCTTGTCAACGATGATATTGGCCCGTTCCGAGAATCCGTTCTCGTCCCGGAAGATCCCGTATTTCTGGGCAACTGCCCCGTGCGGCCAGAAATCGCACAAGAGCCGCGTACCCGTGATGCCCAGACTTTTTGCCCATTCTTTCTTGCAGGGTTTTGAATCCACGCTGATTCCCACGGGAATACATCCCAGGGAGGAGAATACTTCCCGGTTTGTCTCCAGCGATTTCATCTGTGCTGCACAAAACTCAGTCCATGCCAGCGGATGAAAAGAGAGAAGTACGCACGTGCCTGCCTGTTCATAAAGATCGAACGTCTTGTCGTTCTGATCCTTGAGTGAAAAATTTCTTGCCGTATCACCCGGATGTATCATTCCGTCTCCTGTCATGGTTTCCCCGATTACTGGTGTTCTTATCGTAGCAGGACATCAGTCTTTGGATCGGGAAACGCCGGTTGCCGGGTTTATCCTGGATGGAGATTGATAAAAAATTGATTATACTCGTCTTCTTGCGCTGATGACGAACGGCAGCAGGAGCACGACAGCGATGATAACCATGAACTGCAGGAAGAAGAACAGGAGATCCTCCTGGCTCTTCGAATAGAACCGTACGTCAAATCCATAGGATTTGTTCCAGTTGACGGATGTTGAATTGTCCGGATACCGGGTGACATTACCTCCTGAGCTGATGCCGGCAAGCAGTGGGTTGCGCACGTCGAACTCCCCGGGAATTGTCACATTGACCTGGTACGGCTTGGTGAAGGCAGCCTGAAGATCGTTATTCCTGAGGGGAGCGATGTACGAGACTGTATAATTTCCTTTCGGGAAGGTGATTGCCGGGATTCCTCCCCAGGGACGGCTCCAGTTGAACTGGGTCGGCGAGCCATTCCCCGAGAGGTTTACATCCCCGACCGTTATTGCAACGTTCTCCCCGAGAAAACCTGTCTCTGCAAATTCATAGCGGGAGACGTCCGAGATCTCGATCGATGCCTGGTACGCAGTACCGTTGGGAAAAACAAGATATTCAGCTGAGAGCGCACCCACGGATGGGATTGCAATCAGCAGAATTACAAGTGCAGCGCAGAGAGCAGCGAAGGCAGGTCTGCGTTGATCTCTGTCGGGGGCTCGCATTGTTTGATCACCGTATCCGGGTCTTTTAGCAGGTGGCCGGTTACAACGCAGACGATCCTCTCGTTCCGGTCGATCCTGCCACTTTCCACGAGTTTGCGTATTCCCGCAACTGATGCAGCCGAAGCGGGTTCCACACCGATACCCTCTTTCCGGGCAAGGTCCCGCTGCATCCGCAGGATCTCCTCGTCGGTCACCGATTCCGCAAGCCCGCCGGTCTTTCTTATGGCAGTAAGGGCTTTCTCCGCATTGACCGGTGCGCCGATCCGGATCGCCGTTGCCACGGTCTCGGGATTGCCTTCAGGAATAACCTCCGGCAGGTTCTCGTTGATTGCCCGCACGACCGGACTTGAACCCGCTGCCTGGATGCCGGTCATCATGGGAAGCCTGTCCATAAATCCGAGTTCCTGCAATTCCAGAAATCCCTTGTATACCGCAGAGATATTACCGGCATTGCCGACCGGGAGAACAAACCGGTCCGGGATCTCACCCAGCTGATCGAGAGCCTCAAACCCGATCGTCTTCTGGCCTTCCAGCCGGTAGGGGTTGATGGAGTTGAGGAGGTAGAGGCCGTGGGAGAGGCAGAGATCGTGAACCATCTCGAGAGCCCGGTCGAAATTGCCCCGGATCGAGATCACTTTGGCCCCGTGCATCAGGGCCTGGGCAACCTTGCCGACCGCCACTTTCCCGGCCGGGAGCAGGACCACTGCGGGAATTCCGGCCTTTGCTGCATAGACCGCAAGGCTTGCGGAAGTGTTGCCGGTACTGGCACAGGCCACGCTCTTCTTTCCGAGCTGGATGGCCATCGAGACCCCGACGGTCATGCCCCGGTCCTTGAACGATCCCGATGGGTTCATTCCCTCGTGTTTGGCGTACAGGTGGGGAAGACCGAGTTCCTCGCCAATGCGTTTGAGGTGGTAGAGCGGTGTTCCGCCCTCCTGGAGGGTGACCGGCTCGATCTTCACCGGTAACAATTCGCGGTACCGCCAGACGGAAAGCGGCCGGCTGTTCCAGGCTGCCCTTGAGACGGTAATCTCTTCAAGCGGGTACTTCACTGCCAGAAGGTGACCGCATTTTTTGCAATTATAAAGGATCTCGTCAGCGGGGTATGTGGCACCACAGTTGACGCATGCGAGATGATACATGGGATCTAATTGGCGGGCCAGATACATATAGGCGTGCGGTTTTTGTAACCGGTCCCCGGATGCATGGTTGATCAGATGTTATCCCGGGTTTGAAAGCGAATGATACAGTGATGTCCTGCGATCCCGGAGCGCGGGAAATGATTCGCGGGCCGATCGGACTTCTGAGACCAGAAGGTCCGAAAAGAGGAGCTGTTCGGCATCGTTTGCCCGCGACCGTATGGTCCCGTGGGGGTCTATCGTCATAGAAGCGCCGGAATAGGTATCAACCGGGGTAGTCCCTGTTGTGTTCACCCCGATCATATACATCTGGTTTTCCGCTGCACGCGCGGTGAGGAAGAGTTCCCAGTGCCGGATACGCTGCATGGGCCAAGCTGCAGGCACAAAAACTGCCTGGACCCCCATCTGTGCATAGATACGGAAGAGCTCGGGAAACCGGAGATCGTAACAGATGGCGATACCGCAGGAGAGGGGACCCAGCGGGAAGATCCCGAGTTCGGAACCGGGGGAGAATGCCCGGTCTTCTCTTCCCGGGGAGAACAGGTGCATCTTGGCATAGGTTGAGAGAATCTTCCCATCGTTGCCGATCACAACGGCAGTGTTTTTCGGGAAGGGATGAGCAGCCTCGCGAAACGATCCAAGAATCGCGATCGAATTTTCTGCTGCCGCCTCTTTGAGAGCGGAAACAATGGGGCCGGATAATGTCTGGGTGTTTTTCTCCGAGACCGGGTCCCACCCGGTTGCAAATTGTTCCGGAAAACAGATGAGTGAAGCACCGGATTGTGCCGCATGACGGATGAAGAGTTCCGCTTTTTTTAAGGTTTTTTCAGGATCTTCAAAAATACTGGTTATCTGGGCACTGCACACCCGGACAACTTCCTCCTCATTGCCTTTCATATCACTTCAGGCCGGGTTCCTTTTTTGTATCATAATACGTGATGACCCCGGCACTCATGACAATCAGAAACGCAGTTGTCAGGAGCAGGAACGGGGCCCGGGGTACGGGCATCCCGAGAAGCATTGCGGCAATGATCAGGCCGGCAACCGTGATACTGCTCCCGATAAGCACCAGCCCGACAGATGTGAGATCCCAGTCACTCATATTATCCTCCGCCAAGCAGGGGGAATGCGGTCCTGATACCGGTTATGATGAACTGGACGGCGATTGCAATGAGCAGCATACCCATAAGCCGGTTGACCGCCCGGTATTCCCTCTGCCCCACTCTCTTCATGATATAATCTGAATGCCTCATCATATAATACGTGATCCCGATGGAGAGCACAATTGCCAGGAAAAGAATTGCCACAGCAAGCGGGGTCAAGACAATGGCTTCGTTCATCATGACAATGGTTGTCGTGATGGCGCCAGGCCCGGCGATCATGGGGATGGCGAGCGGCATGATGGAAACGTCTTCGTTATCCCGCGATTCGTATTTTTCCGTTGCAGTCATTTTTGTCCGGGACGTCTTGGCGTAGACCATCTCCATACCGATGCCGAACAGGAGTATTCCCCCGGCAATCCGGAATGCCTCGAGACTGATGCCGAAGATCTGGAGGATCCAGGCCCCCAGCACGGCGACAACAAGCAGGATCAGGAGAGCAAAACGGCAGGCATCTTTTGCAATCGTATCCCGGGTATTCTTCTCAAGGGAGGTTGTCAGGGATACATAGACAAGTGTTGCGCCAAGGGGATTTACGATGATAAGAATGGATGAGATGGCAAGCAGCGCAAAACTCAGGACATCTCCGGCCATTATGGATAATCCGGTTTTGAAGTGTTATAGATATTATGGTTGATAAAAAAAGAAGATCAGTATTCGTATAATACGGACTCGTCGATCCGGGTATACGATGAAAGTTCGTTCTGTTTGAAGTGGATTGCAATCTCACGGGCTGCGCTCTCGGGAGAATCGGATGCATGGATAACGTTCCTGCCGATGTCGATACCGAAATCGCCCCGGATGGTGCCAGGCGCTGCTTCCTGCGGGTTTGTTGCCCCGATCACCTTACGGACGATCGCAACAACGCTCCTGCCTTCCCAGACCATGAGGAAGACCGGTCCGCCCATGATATATTGCTTGAGGGAGGGGAAGAACGGTTTTGACAAGTGTTCCTTGTACTGGTCGGTCACCCGTGCTTCCGGAAGAACTTCAAACCGTGCTGCCACGAGCTTGAGCCCTTTTGCCTCGAGTCGTGAGACGATCTCACCAACAAGACCGCGCTGAACGCCGTCGGGCTTGATCATGACGAATGTGCGGTCCATGGATACTCACTCCTTGCCAAGAGCTTTCCTGCCGGCACTGGTCCACTGGACCCGCCGGGGAACTCTGCCAAGCTTGTAGTTGTTCTGGCACTTGGTAGTGCAGAAGTAAAAGATCGTGCCGTCCTTGCGTATGTACATCTTCCCGGTTCCCGGCTCAAGCTGGACACCGCAGAAACTGCAGACATGTTGTTCTACCATCGCTTACCGCCTCGACATCTTCTTTGCTTCGCGCTCGGTTTCGAGGAGCATGATGATATCTCCTTCGCGGATCGGTCCGACCGTGTTGCGGGTAATGATCCGGCCCTTGTTGTTGCCGTCGAGGATACGGCACTTGACCTGCATTGCCTCACCGTGCATGCCGGTGGAGCCTACAACCTCGATAACTTCTGCCGGCGTTGCATCGTCTGCCATGGTAAGAACCTCACGCCTTCAGCGCGGCAAGCTGCTTTGCAAGTTCGTCGATCGTCTCTTTTGCCTTGCCGGGCTTGACAACTGCAGCTGCTGCGGATCCGACGTCAAGACCGCTTGCTGCGCCGATATCGTTCTGCTTGTTGATGAAGATGTACGGTACTTTCTTCTCATCGCAGAGCGGTGCAAGGTGCATCACGATCTCTTCGGGTTCCACATCGGCACCAATGACCACGAGTGCTGCAATACCGCGCTCGATGGCTTTTGTTGCTTCGTTGGATCCTTTCTTGATCTTTCCGGTGTCGCGTGCAACTTCAAGGGCTTCAAGCGCCTTGTTCTGGAGCTCCTCGGGAGCCTCTGTTTTAACGTAACCTTTTGCCATAACTCACCTCATTCAGGAGTAGAATGCTCCTTCATTACTCATCAGTTTGCAATGATGTAGCCATATCATTACGGCAGGAACGGAAATAAATGTTTGTAAAAACAGGATGTCCGCAGAGGATCTATATGGGGATGTTTCGACTATTCCGCGTACAATTCATGCAACAAGCCGGTAGATCTCCGTACCCCGGGCAGAATAAACTTTCTCAAGCCCCGTTCCGGTGATATTCACGATATACCGCTCCCGCTCTGGGCTGCCCACGTACAGGAGTGTTGCATTGTATTTTTTCATCAGGGGAACCGTCTCATCCCCGTTCTCGTAGATGGACCGGATGTCGTCTTTTCTTACCGTTACCCACCCGGTATCATCGCTTCTCCACATGTACTCGTGGAACGGCATTCCGATGATCGCCGGGATACCAGTAAACGACGACACCCGGGAATAATAGGTATAATCGCCACCCTCGGCTTCGACAATGCGTTCATCTCCCGTGAGTGTCCTCAAGTAGGCGACTGCCCCTGCATCGTCGGGATGGGCAGTTTCAATGTATGCGAGCCCGTCGAGGGTTCCCGTACCGTAATCCGTATTGTACTGAACCGTAAAGGGGAGGATGAAGAGCAGGCAGATCACCATCACCGTTGCTGTTGCCGTTGCGCGCTGATTGAAAACAGGGATCTTTCCGGATTCGGCAAGCCATCTCCCGGCAAGAGAGAACGCGCCTGTCCCGAGCAGGAGCCATGCAGGAAGATAGCATTTGAAGACCGTGTTCATCCGGAAGTAGGTCTCGCCCATGTTATCCTTCAGGTAGAAGAGCTCGCAGAAGACGAGGATAGCAAGTCCCAGCATGGCGAGGAGTTCCGGCAGATCCCATGGTTTCCTCGCCATCAGATAGATGAGAGGAATGACTGCAATGCCTGCTGCAATGTAACCTGTTGCAATGAACGGGAGAATAACGAGGAGCAGGTACGGGCGCCGGATGATGTCCCGGTACAGGAACGCGAGCACGATTGCGATGAAGAATCCGTTCACGAGCAGGAATTCTGCCGGGACTGACGGGGTGCGAACGAGATCAACCATGCCGGTGTGGGTCTGCAGCTGGATGTAGAACGGCAGGTAACAGAGAACTGCAAGCGGAGGAATCGCACAGAAATACCAGATCTGAGGTTTGACAAAGAGCGAAGCCCTGTTTCTCCAGAGGATCAAAGCCAGGAAAACGAGCGTTATCGGGGCGTAGATCAGGACATCCCAGGTATTGATCAGGGGCATGGAGCCAAGGCTTATGGCGGCAAGGCCGGACAGGATCAGTTTTCCGCGGGTCTCCAGCGATTCCCATCGTTTAAACGCGTAGAGAAGCAGGAAGATCAGAAAAACCTGGTTGAAGATCGAGACAACATGGGCGTGGACATCCCCCCAGATGAATGAGAACAGGGGATATTCGTTGATGGTATTGGTGATGGTCCGCGTGCTGTCCCAGAGAACTGTATTCATTGCTTTTCCCTGGATTATCTGGTAAAAGAATGAAGGGTTCGGGATAATAAAAACGAGCAGTGGCAGCCAGCGGAACCGGTTGAGAAGAAGTGTACCGATTGCATATGCATTCACGGCTGCGAATCCAAAAACAGTCGGGAGTGCAAGGTTGAATGCGATAGTTGAGGGAACCCCGCTGACGATCGCAAGACAGCCGAACATCCAGTAGCCAAGGTAGTAGTATACATTGAGGGTTCCTCCGGCAAACCATGGATCAAGCGGAGGCACGACCGGGTTTCGGATGACCGATGCCATAAATGCATGGTCCATGAATTTCTCTGCGTACGAGATTGTGGGATTGACGAACCGTACGTCCAGCATCAGGAAGAAGAAGATGAGGAAGATGGCCTCCCAGTGCCATTCGGCCTTCAGTTCGTTGAGCCGGTAGTTCCGGTGATACAGGTTGTATACCAGGAGACCGATGAACGGGAGGAGGGCAAGGAGGATGGGAACGTGCATGAGCCCGCAGTACCAGGATACTATGGTGAAAACCAGCAACGATGCTGAGAACGAGGCCGGGAAGGCAAATTTCCCGAACGTACTTTTCAGGCCCGGGTAGAATGAGAGCTGGAGAAGTGTTATGATAACAAGCCAGCTCAAAACAGAAAAAATCTGAATATCAGCTGCCAGGTTCTTTCCCTCCGCCGAATTTTGCATTGAGGGCTTCCTTGATGCTGGGGATCACCCAGTCGCCAAGGGAGTAAATGGAGATTATTCCTCCGGCAAGAGTGACCAGGTTCTTGATTAAGTGATCGATGACCGCAATCAATGTCGCGACTGCGGGATCTGCGCCATCAAGCCCGAATACTATCGCCATCGAGAGCTCGTATGTCCCGATCCCCCCGGGGGTAATCGGGATCGCTTTTACCAGGTTTCCGATCACGATCGCAAGCACAATCACGGCGAACGAGATCTTCTGCTGGAACATCAGGACTACCGCAACACAGACAAGGATATCGAGAAGCCATATTAAAATCGATGAACATCCCAAGACGAAGATCGACCGGAGGGTAAGAGATGCCTTCTTGATCTCGTGCAGCATCGTGAGAATGATCGCAATATACTTGTTCTCCGATGAAAATTTCCCGATAAAGAGTAAAAAAATAAAAAAAACCACACCGGCAATGATCGGGATTAAGATGAGCAGGACGTATTCCGAAGGCACGTTGAGGACAAAGAAAATGGAAATTGCCCCGAGAAGTGCTATCGTGAAGATATCAAAGACCCTTTCAACTACGAGGGAGGATACGCCTTCCGAGTAACTGGTGTTGTATTCGTGTTTCAGGATGAAGACCCGGACAAAATCACCCAGTCGTGCAGGCACGACCAGGTTGACGGTCTGGCTGACAAAAATGCAGGCCGTGGCAAACCGGACACTCACCTGGTAACCAAGGTTTTTGAGGATTGAACGGTACCGCCATCCCCGGAGCCACCAGGCAGCAAGGCAGATCAACACGGCAACGAGCAGGAATTCCGGTTTGATATGCTGGATTGCGGTGAAAAATTCGTCCCTGATGCTGTAAAGCATGTACGCGATGATTCCCACGGCGATGAGGGTCGGGATGACAATGGCACTAATCTTTCGATACATGGATCTGCCACCATAACCGCAGGATCGCGGAACCCATCTCAAATACGTCTTTCATCCGTACGGTTGTTCCCTTTCCTGCACGCCAGTGAACCGGGAACTCTTTTACGGTAAATCCCATCTTTTGCCCCCGGACAAGGATCTCCGTGTCCCAGAACCAATGATCGGATCGGATCGTCGGGAGGAGCGGAAGAATCCGCTCCCTGTTGAAGGCTTTGAACCCGCACTGATGATCGAAGAGAGCGCTACCCAGGATTACCCTGACAAGAAGATTGTAGCTCCGGCTTGCGATCTCCCGTCCTTCGGTCCTGACAATATCGCTCTGGGGGAGGAGCCGTGAGCCGGTCGACATATCAGACCCCTCCTGTATCGCTCCGATGAGTTCTCTGAGGTGCTGCATGTTTGTTGCAAGATCCACGTCGTAATAGCAGACAATGGATCCTTTCGCATCCCGTATCGCCCTGGTTAGTGCTCTGCCCCGACCCTGACGTTCGTCACTGTGCAGGAGGCGGATACGGGAATCCCGTTTCTCGTAATCCCGGACAAACTCTGAACTACCATCAGTACTGCCATCCTCTGCAATGATAATCTCGAAGTCCGGCGTGATCTTCGAGAGGGTTTCAAGGGATCGCGGGATAGCGAGCTCAAGGGATTCCCGATCATTGAAGACCGGGATAATGGCCGTGATTTCAGGCTTGCTCATGGGAATTCCGTCGGGTTACGCACGCTGCTATATCGAGACCGGCTCGTATGGATCCTTCCATGCTCCGTTCCGGGTAGTTGGTCTTTGAAAACATCCCGGCCATGAAAAGACCGCTCTGTTCGTACGAGGGGATCAGCGATCCGTAACCGGTATTGTATACCGGGCCGGCCCAGGGATCAACTGCCATCCTGTGCCAGTGGATCTCGTTTTTGGGAACCCCGAACCTGGTACAGAAATCGTTCATCATCCGTTCATCGAGCTGAGGCGACACTCCCCCTGAGAAGTACGATGCAAGATAGACGATGTGCTCTCCATACCGCTCCGATGGAATAAAATTCGTATGGGTGACTACTGCCCCGTACGGAGCGGAATCCTTCATGTTCAGCCAGTAAATTCCGTTTGTTACTTCCCGATCCATCGCCAGTGTCAGGCAGGCTGCTCCCTGATACGGGATTGGGGGCAGGGCAGGTCCCCCCATCCGCTCCAGCTCCTGGGGTGGAATTGTGGAGATTACTGCATCATACCGGGTGTTGTTGATCATCCAGCTTTTCCCGGAACGCGAAAGGGTGGACGCGGGAGTCTGTTTGAATATTTTTCCACCTTTTATTATGACCGAAGTCTCCAGGGCATCGATAATCTGATGGAATCCCCCGTTGAGATATCCCAGGCGTTCACCGGCTACCCCGCGGTTCGAACGGATAGCGATCCGGCTCATCAGCCAGGCTGCAGAAACCTCTTTTCTCCGGTCCCCGAACTTGCTTTTGAGAAGCGGTTCGAAGAATGATGAGTAAATATTCCCCCCAAGATGTTCGATAATATACTGATCAGCGGGGATCTGGTCGAGAGTTTCGAGATCGGCCTTTTTTGCTGTCAGGGTCAGCCAGGTAAGGCGGGCTTTATCCATTATGGAAAGCTCGGGATATTTGATGATCTGGGCGGGTGTATTCAAGGGAAAGATGGTATTGCGTGCATAATAACCGGTTGTCCCGTTCATCCATTCGAGCTTACCGGACAGGTTCAGCTCTCCGATGAGTGAGAAGAGGGTTGTATCTCCTGAAAAACAGTGATGATAATATCTCTCAATCCAGTAATTTTCCATATTGTAGGATGAGAGGCATCCTCCGAGATAGGGCAGTTTCTCGTACAGGTCAACCTCGTGATTACGGGCAAGTGCATGAGCAGCAACAAGCCCGGTCAATCCCCCGCCGATTATCCCAATCCTCATGATAAATGATCTATAGTATTTTCGTGGCGAAATGAAAAAGGCTCCGCAAAAAAGTCCAGATCTCTGTATGTACCCTCGATAGCCGTATAAGAAAGTTTTTGTACTGTCGAATTAAACGTCATATCAGCAAAAGGACTTAAAAGAAATAAGAAATAAAGTAATTAACTGTTAGCCTATTGGATGGTGTCACCGGATGCGGGTATTTTTCATTGGATTTGGCCAGGCTGGCGGCAAAATTGTTGATATGTTCATTGAGCAGGATAAAAAGCTCGGAACAAACAGCTTCAGGGGAATCGCCGTCAATACCGCGCGGACCGATCTGATGGGCCTCAAGAATATCGAGATGAAGGACCGCATTCTTATCGGTCAGACCATGGTGAAGGGCCATGGTGTCGGCACCGATAACGTTACCGGTGCCCGGGTCACTGCCGATGAGATCGACAGCATCATCAGTGCAGTTGATACCCGGGGCACTCATGATGTCGATGCGTTTGTGATTGTTGCAGGGCTTGGTGGAGGAACCGGGTCGGGCGGATCCCCGGTTCTTGCCCGGCATCTCAAAAGGATTTACCGGGAACCTGTGTACGCCATCGGGATTATTCCTGCCCCCGAAGAAGGGCGTCTCTATTCGTATAATGCTGCAAGGAGCCTGACAACCCTTGTAAATGAGGCAGATAATACGTTCATTTTCGATAACAGTGCCTGGAAAAATGAAGGTGAAAGTGTCAAGACCGCGTTCCAGCGCCTGAACAACGAAGTTGTCCGGCGTTTCGGGGTTCTCTTCCGGGCCGGCGAAGTGAATCGTAACATGGGCGTTGGTGAGATGGTGGTTGATTCCAGTGAGATCATCAACACGCTTCGTGGCGGGGGCATCACGTCTGTCGGGTATGCGGTCAGCGAAGTTATCAGCAAGCGGACAAAACAGCAGAAAGGATTGTTCGGCGGCCTGAAAGACAAGTTTGGCGGCAAAAAGGATGCAAACGAAGAAGCTCTAATGGGTGAGGATCGTTCTGCAAAGATCGTAGCTCTTGTACGCAGGGCAATGCTCGGGCGGCTCACTCTTCCCTGCGATTATTCCACTGCTGAGCGTGCACTGGTCCTCCTGGCCGGTCCTCCCGATGAAATGGACCGGAAAGGTGTCGAGAAGGCCAAGAGCTGGGTTGAGGAGAATATCGCCGGTGTCGAAGTGCGTGGCGGAGATTATCCGGTAAACAGCGAGTATGTAGCTGCGGTTGTCATGCTGGCAACGGTGGGGAATGCTCCGCGAATCAAAGAACTTCTTGATATCGCAAAAGAGACAAAGGAAGATGTTATTAAGTCAAAAGAGAAAAAATCCAGTATGTTTGAAGAGGGAATTGACCCTCTGTTCGAGTGAGGATGATGATGAAGGGATTCAATAAGTGGGTATTAATTACCATATCATTTTTATTATGCATTCAGGCAGTTTCAGCATTCACGGTTTCTTCCGTTGCAATTGATCCGTCTGGATCTCTTACGCCAGGCACCGCAGTTACTGTCTCGTATAAGGTAGATTTCCAGTCGGGAACGGGCAGTACCACGTTTTCTTCTTCCAATGATCTGCAGATGACTACCGATCTGGAAAAACCCCAGTGGACATATACAATCCTGCTTGACGGTGTGGAAAATCCCCGGCAGCCCACCGGAGGGCGGACCCTTACGCTCACGGGTTTTGAATTGTCCTATAAATCCGGTGTTGAAGAGTCAGTCCGTGTAACCATGCAGGGGACTGTCCCGTCGGTTACAACAACCGGTGAAAAGACCATTATCAAGATCCAAGAATACGACAGCAGCAACAGCCCCATAGAAAGCACCAAATACGAATCCAAAGCAACCGTTATCAATACTGCTGAAGTGGCTACCTCAATATCGGCACGTACCAATGACCTGCAGACCTTCCGTTCCCGTATAGATGAGAAGTCCTCCATGGGGATCGATACATCCGCAGCGGAGGCAAAGTATAGTGAAGCCCAGTCAAAACTTGATGCCGCCAAGGCCCTCCCCTCCAACCAGTACACCACCGCCCAGACGTATCTGACCGCGGCCCAGACTGCTATAACCGATGGAGATAAAGCCCTTGACAAAGCATGGGCAGAATATGACGTGGCAAATGCCCAGACCCCGATCAATAACGTTGATGGGGTGATTGCCTGGTTCAAAGGAAACCAGAGCACGGCAAATGATGTAAATCTCCCCCCCATCATTACGAAACGTGAATTGGCAGTCGGCTATATCTCAAATGCCAATGATGAAATAGCAAATGGCAATTATGCTCAGGCCCGCACGAAGGCTGAGGAAGCGTTTACCAAAGGAAATGAATCCTATACCGACGCCCTTGCACTCCAGAAGAAACTCAGTTCTGGATGGAGTTTCTCCTTCCCCAAGATTGACGGACTGATATTCATTATCATCGGAGTGATCGTGGTAGTCCTCGTTATTGTGGGGATTGTAATATACCGGAAGCGCTCCAGCTGGGATGAACTGGGATAATTGTCCCTGAATTTTCTTCTTCCTCTTTTTTATCAGTTATCTGTATGAGCAAAATTACACCTGATCTGGTTTAATCTCCGGTGTAACTGGTCAACATGTACCTTTATTCACATGTCAGGAGCAACCGGTTACAACATTTGTCGTGTTTCAGTGTTCTTGATGACTGTGGCATCAATAACGGGAAATTACTGACAGAATTCAGATGAGCCATCATTCATTGAACGGCTATGATTGCCGTAACTCTCCATGAAACCTGCTTAAAACTCAAGTTCAATTTTCGATGAATTGTTCTATTGTATCTGAGACACAAAAAAAGAATTTCTCAAATGGACGATGGATAACCCGATTCCCTGAATGAAAAAATTATACGGAAGTATTCCGGGTGAAAACATCGATATTGATGCTTCCCATCTTCCCATCCCGGTGCAGATAGTAATCGATCATCCGATCAACGTTATCGTACACTGAGAACCAGTAACTCAGCTTGTACGTAGTCTTGTCATAGCCTTTGATGGATGGCAGACTCTCGGCGTCGTGGAGAATGATGACCCCCGGATTATTCTGTGTCAGGGTGGTTTCATCGATCAGGTTTCCATAAAAGGAGATCTTGTCCCACCGATCACCGCGATAATACCAGGGAAGCGGCCAATAATCCTTGGATGCAACGACAACGTGATCCGATGCATCTATCAGATGCATAACGGTACGCATATCTTCTGAATTCTGGACCTGGATGATGGGCTCGTTGATATCTGCCGGAATGAACGCAACATGCCAGGTCATCATGACGAGGAACAGACACCCGACAATTGCAACCAGGGTTTTCTGCCAGTTCAGTTTGTACACCGCGACAAAGCACATCGGAACGAGCTGGTGGATAATCAGCCATGGGACTTTCTCCCCGACATATGCATAAAATGCCATGGTGAGGATCATCCAGTAGATGCAGAACCGGAAAAATTCGTCGGATTTGGAAAAACCTTCGTGCTTTTCTTTCAACTGGCGGATCGTTGTTTCTGCCAGTTGTGCAGTCGTGAGTCTGCTGCTACGGGTCTGCATCCAGTTCTTAACCTGCAGCAGTTTTGATGACGGGCGAATATCCATAATCATGAACTGGATGATGCCGACAACTGCGAGAATAAAGATGGGCAGCTCGTACAGCAGGAAGAGCGGAACATAGAAGAACCACGGGCCTCCCAGCCGCTGCTGGTTGTGCATATCCGTCCAGTGCCGGATTGCTTCAAGCCAGCCGCTCTGGAGCGTTTCGGGATGAACGCCAAAACCTGAGTAAAGGATTGCCAGAATTGCGACAAGTGTAAGGAAGGCAAGGATGAAGTCATGTTTCCAGTGAGATGGAAGAACCAATCTGCCTTTCCAGATGGCATAAATGAAGAATGTTGCAAAGATAAGAAGAATTACCGGCATCTCTTCTTTACAGGCAAGGCTCCCTGCAGCGGCGATAGCTGCAATAATGATATACCGTGTATGTCCCCGCTCGAAATAATAGAGCAGAGCTACGAGGAGCATGAGGGTAAAGAAGAGCATGAAGATATCATGCCGGAGAAAGCGGGAGAAAAAGACCAGATCCGGTGAGAGGGCGATGAAGAGCGCTGCCACGAGCGTTTGTGTTTTATTGATATACCCTAGCCGGTAGATGCAGTAAACGAGCGGGATCAGGAGCACTCCAAAGAGTGCGGGCAGGAGCCTTGCTGTGAAGTCGGAGTCACCGAAGACCGAGAACATGCCGGCCGTCACGTAATACAGGAACGGCCCGTGATAGCTGGGATCATACATCCATGTCCCTTTGGTCAGGAGTTCGTACGAGAACCAGGAATGGATTGCTTCGTCGTGATGTAAGAGCTTGAGATCGAGCTGCCAGAACCGGATTATGATGGCGGTAATAAGGATAAGGAAAAAAATTCGTTCAAAAGAAAATATTTTTTTGAGTTTTGGAGTAAAAAAAGCGGCCTGCTGCACGCCGCACCTTCAACTCTCAAGAACAATTTCAATGCCGATATCTTTTGGCACCTGGATACGCATGAGCTGGCGGAGTGCACGCTCGTCTGCGTCAATATCGATGAGGCGCTTGTGGACACGCAGCTGCCAGCGGTCCCATGTTGCGGTTCCTTCCCCATCGGGACTCTTGCGGATTGGCACGACCAGTCGTTTGGTCGGGAGCGGTATCGGACCGGCCAGATTAACACCTGTGCGCTCTGCGATCTCCCTTATCCTGTCACAGACCATCTCTACTTTCTTGAAGTCGGTTCCTGTCAGGCGAATTCTGGCTTTCTGCATGGTACCACCAAAAAATTAGAGCATCTGTTTTGGCTGGATGGCGATACACATACCGGCGGCGATCGTTGATCCCATATCCCGGACTGCAAACCTGCCGAGCTGGGGGAGCTCCTTGACATTCTCGATGACCATCGGTTTTGTCGGCTTGATGACAACGATGGCTGCATCTCCGGATTTGAGGAAGGTCGGGTTCTCTTCCTTGGTCTGGCCGCTGCGGGGATCGAGTTTCTTCTTGAGCTCGACAAAGGTGCATGCGGTCTGGGTTGTGTGGCAGTGGAAGACCGGGGTATATCCGACGGTCAGTGCGCTGGGGTGCTGAAGCACGACGATCTGTGCAGTGAATTCATCTGCAACGGTCGGTGGTGCTTCTGCCGGGCCCATAACATCGCCACGGCGGATGTCGCCCTTGCCGATACCACGGACGTTGAAACCAACGTTGTCCCCGGGGATTGCCTGGGGGATTTCCTCGTGGTGCATCTCGATGGACTTGATTTCCCCTGCCTTGTTGGCGGGCATGAAGGAGACTTTCATTCCCTTCTTCACGATACCGGTTTCAACACGGCCGACCGGCACGGTGCCGATACCGCTGATGCTGTAAACATCCTGAATGGGCAGGCGCATGGGCTTGTCGGTTGGTTTTGCCGGCTCCTTGAAGGTGTCGAGTGCCGGGATGAGTGCCAGTCCCTTGTACCAGGACATTTCAGGGCTGTTTGCCTTGATGTTCTGGCCGCCGAGTGAGCTGATCGGGATGAACAGGGTCTCGTCCGGCTTGTAACCGACCATCTTGATGAGTTCGGAGAGGTCCTTCTTGACTTCGTTGAACCGCTTCTCATCGAACTTGACCGCGTCCATCTTGTTGACGGCGATGATGATCTGGGTGATGCCAAGGGTCCTTGCGAGGAAGACGTGCTCTTTCGTCTGCTCCATGACACCGTCGGGTGCTGCAACAACGAGGACTGCTGCGTCCGCCTGGGAAGCACCGGTGATCATGTTCTTGACGAAGTCTCTGTGTCCGGGGCAGTCTACAACCGTGAAGTAGAACTTGGGGGTGTCGAACCTCTTGTGAGCGATATCGATGGTGATACCTCTCTCACGCTCTTCCTTGAGGTTGTCCATAACCCATGCAAATTCAAAGGTTGCCTTACCCTTGGATTCAGCCTCCTTGCGGTACCCTTCGATGATGTGGGCCGGTACAGCGCCGGTCTCGAACATCATCCGTCCGACGGTGGTTGACTTTCCGTGGTCGATGTGGCCGATAACGGCCAGATTCATATGGGGCTTGTCAGATGCTGCCATGTATGTGATCCTCCAAAATGTAGGACTGTCCGCTTACAGTCAATTTATGCGAGTATTACTTATATGAGACCCAACTATTTAAAATATTTCGATAGGCCGGGGCTGCTTTTCCGATGAAGATCTCATATCGGTATCATCATATCTGATGTCATAATACCTTTTCACTATGAAGAGACTGGAATTCCAGCGGGATGAGAAGAAACAACGTGTCACGGTTGCCTGTGCCGATGGCGATGTTTCCGTGTACAGCCATTGCGCGTACTGCCGGCACTGCCAGGGAATCTGGGTCGGGAACCGGGCGGTCTCTACTCCCCAGAACCAGGCGCTTACTGAAGTGCGGTGCGGAAAGGCTTCCGATGATAATCTTATGAACGCTGCAATGATGTTCAATACTCTTGTCCGCGACGGATCGGCAATCAATTGCAGCGATGATGAAAACCGCGGGTTTGCAAAACTCTATTGAAAATACTTTTTTGGGATTTCGATTCGGACTGATGCGAAAAGAAAATCTCCCGGCGGTCAAACGACTCACGTCTCTCCATGCGCGGGGATTGGGGGGATCAATATCGCGTTTACTCCTCAAGCCCTCCCGTTTCTTATTCCGGGTTTATTCATCCTCTGCAAATATCAGATCAGCACCACGGCGATGACTGCACATGCCCGGGTGATCTCGTTCGATGCCCCGACAACATCCCCATTGACGCCCCCGAACAGGTGCCGTGAGAGGAAGAGCAGGATGGTCGGGCAGATGATCATCATTGCAAATGCTCCGGCAATTTTCAGGGGCGATACCGGGAGAAGAACAAGGGGAATGCAGAGGATTGCCGCAAGACCGGGGTAATACGGCCGGGAAAACTGGTGGAGAAAACTCTGGATCCCTTCCCGGAACGGAACCCCGTACGCCGTGAGAAACGCCATCGAGAACTTTGCGCAGACCTCCCCGATAATGAGAACACAGGCTATCGAGGAAGCCTCCTGGAGACCTGCAAACAGGAGAATCGTGATACCAATACCCAGCGCCACACCTCCCGCTCCTATATGGATATCGGTGAGAGCCCGGATGCGCTTCTCCCGGTCGCCATGTGCCATCAGGGCATCTCCCAGGTCCAGCAGACCGTCAAAATGGTGGGCCCCGGTCAGGAGAAGGAGCCCGGCAATGGCGAACGCGGCTGCAATGGTATGATCCGGAACAAAGAAAACTGCCAGGGCAACGATTCCCCCGATAAGATAACCAGCAATGGGATACAGGTATGAGTGGCGGGCGAACGCTTCGAGATCCTGTGGTTTACCGACAGGCAGGATTGTTGAAAACTGGATGAGGGAGAGCAGCGGTTTCATAGGCATTCGCTATATAGCCGTGAGGTGCACCCTGCAATAAGCCCTGCAACGGCATCGTCGAGGAATGGTCCGAGTTTTGCAAGGATGCCGGGTTTTTTCTGGTCGTACCGGGTGAATTCGAAGCGGGCATATGTCCCGCCGATACATTCGGCAATAGCCATTCCAAGGATCTCGTCGCTGAGCAAGAAAACCGGGTCATCGGCAATTTCTGAATTTTTCCGTTTGATATACAGTTCCTCTTCAAGCAGAATTGCTCCAAGAAGGAGGGAAGCGACATTGGGATCGGCAAGGAATTTCTGGATCTTCTTCTTTATTTCGAGAGCCGCTTCGTCTTCCGGCATACCGTGGGACACGTACAGCCCCATAGCTGCTGTCACCATGTCATCGATGGTAATGCCATGGGCCTGCAACCGCTGTTCGATCTCAAACATGTGAATAGGTGTTGGAATTGCCGGAGTAATATCGTTGCGGAATCTCATCATCCGATATATTCAAACTCAAGGAACGGAGATCTATGTGTAGATTCATATGAGCTTCCTATCAAAAAGGCCGGAAATTACATTTAAAAGGCCTCTCTTTTGCAGTATCCTTGCAAACACACTCCTCTCCACCGTGCCGGGAATCTCCGGGGCCGGGCCGACACCGGAAGGAACCCTTTTCACGCCGGTGCTTGATGCGGAACTGGTGAGCCGGGGTAAAATAACGAGCCTCCCCATGAAACCCAATACACCCACGGGATGTCCGACCCCTGCATCGATCACCCGGTCGATGATGGAATTATCCGGGATCCGGCCGTTTTTTATCAATGCCGGACTGCGCCACCACCCGACCGTTCCCTGCTTTGACGTGTATGGCGATGTCGGTGACGATCCCCGCTACGGGGATGCAGTTCCCCGAGCCGGGGAACTGTTTGTGCGTGGCAAGATGATGGGCGAGATCCTGTCGGACTGCAGCGATCTTCTGGTCCTGGGCGAGTGCACTCCGGGCGGGACGACAACGGCACTCTGCGTCCTGCGTGCGCTCGGGTATGATGCGGCTGTCAGCAGCAGTTTTGTAAAGAACCCGGTATCCCTGAAAGAGGATATCTGCAGGCTGGTTTTGGAACGGATACATGATGCGGGAGCAAGCGATCCTCTTGATATTGTCCGGTTTGCCGGGGATCCGATGATGCCGGTTGCTGCGGGTATTGCCAAGACCTACGCGGGCTCCCTCTTCTTTGCCGGAGGGACCCAGATGCTTGCCGTTTGCGCCCTCATCAGGGCAGCGGGGGGGTCAGTTCCCTCCGTTGTCACTACCGCATACGTCCGGGACGATCCATCCGCCAATGTCCAGAGTCTTGCCGGCCGGATTGGCGCCGATATGATCTATGTTGACCCGGGTTTTGGCGATCTGGGGCATCCGGGTCTTGCCCGGTACTGTATCGGGGAAGTGAAAGAAGGGATGGGTGCCGGCGGCGCGATGCTGCTTGCCCATCTCATGGGCCATTCACCCGGTGAGATCCGGAGCAAGATCCTCTCTTCGGTGAGTGCCTACAGTTGAACAAACTTATAGAACTTCAGTACACATTCTAAGGATAATGCTTCCTATTTACGTTGTCAATAATTTCGGGCAGTTCAACCACCTGATCCACCGGGCGCTCAGGGATCTGGAGATCGATGCTGAAATTATCCCCAATACCACACCTCCCGAAAAGGTTGCAGCGGGGTGCCGGGGGATTATTCTCGGCGGTGGTCCAGCCATAGAGCGGGCAGGGTACTGCCCCCAGTATCTGGACCTCGGTCTGCCGGTGCTTGGGATCTGTCTTGGGCTTCACATCATCGCAGCGAAGTTTGGCGGGGCAGTCCACCCGGGGCGCAGCGGGGGATATGGTCCGGTCGAGGTTGAGATCTGCGAACCCGACGGGATCCTCGCCGGCTATCCATCAAAGATCAATGTCTGGGCATCCCACGCGGACGAAGTGTCGCAGATCCCGCCCCGGTTTACCTGCCTTGCCCGCTCGGATATCTGCAATATGGAAGCCATTGCCCTTCCGAAAAAACAGATCTATGGCCTGCAGTGGCATCCCGAAGTGAGTCACACGTTCGAGGGAGAGCGTGTTTTTGAGAACTTCAATACGCTAATCCTTGAGAACCGGTAATAATTCTCATTTCCCCTGTTGGGTAATCGCTGTGTTTTTTCCGGGAATATCCCATGCCCGGCTTCGCCCCCTGGGGGGGTCCCCCGGTGACCCCCCCGCCATTTTTTTTAAAACGGGTCGGACCCCCCCACCCCCATGAGGGGGAGGTATGCCGGAGACCCCCTCCCCCTTCCGGTCCAGGGCACCCCCCCCTAATCAGAATTGAGTAGCCTTCATGCCACGTCGTCTCACCGGAACCATGCAGAAACGCGTTCAAATTTACTTATGCAATACGCGTGCAATACCAGATTTGAGAAGGGGGGTTCCCGGGTAACCCCCCTCCCCCATTTTTTTGAAATGATCGGACCCCCCACCCTTGCTTGAAAAATTTTCAACCGACCCCCCTGCCGTTTCTTCATCAGGGTCCCGTTGAGTTTACGGATCATCTGCCCAGGAAAAACCGGGCTCTGTCAGATGATCCGCCAGCCGTTGGATAATTATCCGCCCGCTTCTCATCGCTAACATCGGTCACTGTTTTTGTTAAATATAAATATTGAAACGAAATACGATGATCATGCAGACTCTACCTGGCCGGTTCTGGTGTCTTCTGCTCCTGGGAATCCTGCTAATCGTGGGATTTACCCAGGGTGCAGCAATCAACACCATCAACTCCGGCAATACTGTGTTCCTTGGTGAACAGGGACTTGACATTTCTGCCGCAATGGGTTCTGATACAAAAATTGGATGGTGGGCTTCTGGTGCAGATGTCAATACGGCGTCACCGGATAAAACCATGGACGTGTCCTCACAATTGAGATCATTTTCAGTCACCCCAACAGACTTCTCGGGTTATCTTGGAACCTGGAACCGGATTGACAGTACGGGAAAAGCGGATGGACCTGCCTTCATTGTTGCGGACCCCAACCTGAACCTCCGAATCGAGGATACAACCGTCAGTATCGATGTCACCGACAAATGGGTCCCGACCGGTGATGCTATCCGTTTCCGGCTGGAATCGAACCTGGCCCAGATGGCATCGCAGCGCAACTCCCCTGCACTGGTTACGATCAAAGTCCAGCCTCCCGGTGGTGGGGTGTTTACTGCTCTTGTGGATCCCTCCGGGTCAACCGTCTCAATCGTTGACATCCCCCTGACAACAACCCCGATGTATTACAAGGATGCCCCCATCTGGGATACCGGAAACCGTGGGACCTATCCTCCCGGTTCCTACACCATCTGGGCTGAATGCAACACGAACAAGATGAAGGATAATTATGAACAGACCGGGAAGACGGTTTCTGCAAAAATCAGTCTTCTCGACCAGGACAACAATCCCCTGATCGGGGCAAAAACGCCGGCAGCCACAACTGCAACAACGATTGCAACAACCATCACGACAAAACCTGCTACCATTGCAACAACGGTTCTGCCAACAACACAGGCTCCGACGACAATAACCACTCTGCCGACTACGGTACCTGCAACGGTTCCGGTGACTGCTGAACCGTCAGCACCAGGTACCACGATCCCCGCATCCCCGTCCCCCACAAAAACGCCAGGGTTTGGGCCGGTCCTTGCCGGCATCTCTCTCCTTATCGGGATAGCAGTCTACTGCAAACGATAGGGAAAGATATCGATACCCAATTTTTATCTTCCCTTATTACCCATTCCGGTGTATGAACATAGTAGCAACGATAATAAAATCCCGGCACAGCGTGCGCAAGTTCAAAACCGACCCTATCGGGGAGAACGTGATCCAGGATGCACTGGAATGCGCTCTTTTGGCCCCGAGTGCAATGAACCATCAGCCCTACCTGTTTGTCGTTGTAAAACAGAAGGAGACTCTTGGAAAAATTGCAGACCTGGCCCCCAACGGAAAGTTCATTGCAGATTCCCAGGCATGTTTCGCGGTTTTTGGCGAAAAAACAGAGACCTATTATCTTGAAGACTGTTGTGCAGCAACGGAAAACCTGATCCTTGCGCTCCAGGCATACGGTGTCTGTTCCTGCTGGGTTGCCGGGGAGAAGAAACCCTATGCAGAACCGATACGAGAACTCCTTCAGGTTCCTGCGAAATATACCCTTGTCTCCCTGGTAGCTGCCGGTTATCCGGCAGAGATCCCGATTGCCAGGAAAAAACTGTTCAAAACCCTTGTTTATTCTGAAAAATATGAAGAACAAAAACCCTGATCTCTTTTTTACACCGTTCTCTTCCGCGAATAAAAAAATCAGATTTGTTTATAATTCACGTTGTGTGCAATCTCCTCGGCGGTCAGTGCCCGGTTGTACAATGCCACCTCACTCATAGTCCCGCTGTAGTAGAAGTAATTCGCAGATGTTGCCGCATTCTGTTTTCCCGTGAGAAGATCGTTGCCATTGTTCTGCAGGGTTATTACAGGTGCGGAAATAACAGTACCTCCCCCGGGAACATTGCCGGTATTGTAGGTTAAACCCAATGGAACTCCATTGACACTGATTGTCAGGACGCCTGCATTTATGGTGGCAGTCACGTACTGCATCGAACCTGCTGTAAGAGCCGATGTGGTTGTTGCCTGATAATGTGCTCCCGTAGTGGCATCATTCCATTCAAAGAGCAATTTATCTCCGAGCTGCATAAGCTGATAATTATCATATTCACTGTTATCTGAGTTGAGCTGCCCTTTTCCAATGATCGTGTGCCAGTTGGATGAACTGCCTGAGGAACCTGTTGAGGTTGGATTCATCCAGAGGGATAATGAGAGGTTTCCGGTAAAACTCAGTGCCGGGTTTGCTGTAGCACTCAGGTATCCGCTGGTTCCGTCAAAATTGTAAACGGTCAGGCCGGAAGCGTCCGTTGTATTCGTAACCCCGCCATGGACAACCCACGAGGAGTTTGGAAGGGTGTTGAGAAGGGGAAGCGATAACGATCCGGATGAACTGGATGTCCCGTTACCCGTTATTTTCACCGTCATGATATTCATGGGTACATGAGCGGTATTATCGATCATGTTTATCTGATATTCTCCGAGGGCAAATGGCTTGATCTGGGCGGGAGCGTACGATATAGAGGCCAAAGAATCGGTCAACCGGTAATTGTTGCTCTGGTCTTTATAGATGTACAGTGATGAACCGAGCTTGTTCGCATTCGTGGTAAGGTAACCGTTCGTTACGGTCGACACCCGGCCATTTGGATCGGTTATATCAAACGATGCGATTGCGAGGGGTGTAGTTGCCGAACTGGCCGGGATTGTGCTCTGGCCCTTGAGGTAATATGACTCTCCTGCCATAGGGAGTACGCGCATGATCTGCATGGACGAACTGGCGTCAAGGGGAACATTTGCGGTACCTGCCGAAGCAGCAACCAGTGATGATTTGGTTAATGATACAGAACCAAACAGCATCGCATATATTGCAACTGCGAGTCCGATAACCAGTGCAATGACGAGGATCACCGTAACGGTTTCGGAGATCCCGCTCGAATTGATTTGCCTGTTTCTCATCGATGTTACGCGCCCGGTATATAACGATTCACAATTATACACCAAATTGTATAAAGAAAATCATTTGAACTCTGTACGTGAAAAATTCCCCTTTTTTTTATATATCCTCATCGGTTTGATCCGGAAATTGCAAAGGAATTGCTCTCTGTAGTTTTTCTGTTTTTGTGACTGTTGCAAAACGACTGAACCGGGATGTAAAACATTCTCGCAATTATTAAACCTGTGGCACTTCAGATCACTGATCATGAAAAAAGCGGTTCTGCAGGTGGCACTGGATCTCCTTGAACTCAAAAGAGCTTTGCAGATCGCACAGGAAGCTCTTGATGGCGGAGCGGACTGGATTGAAGTCGGGACTCCCCTCATCAAGAGCGAGGGCATGCAGGCGGTAAGGGCACTCAAGGACCAGCATCCGGATTCTGTGATCGTGGCGGATATGAAGATCGCCGACACCGGGACCCTCGAAGTGGAGATGGCTGCAAAAGCCGGCGCCAATGTTGTCTGCATCCTTGCCGATGCCGATGATTCCGTTATCTCGGAAGCAGTGCGGGCTTCGCGCCTCTATGGAACCCAGCTCATGGCAGATCTCATCAATGTCACGGAACCGATCTCCCGTGCCCGCCAGCTGGAATCCCTGGGTGTGGACATCATCTGCGCCCATGTGGGAATCGATCAGCAGATGATCGGCAGGAGTTCTATCGATCTTCTCACCACCCTGTCAAAGGATGTCCACACGACTCTTGCTGTTGCCGGGGGAATCGATGCAACAACGGCAGGGGACGCAATAAGATATGGCGCCGATATCGTGATCGTTGGCGGGGGAATTGTCCGTTCAGCGGATGTGAAGGGTTCCACGCAGCGGATCCGGGCAGAGATGGATGCCCCTACGCTGAAGCGCATGGAAAAACACTCGCGTGACGAGGAGATCCGCACCCTTCTCCTGCAGGTATCTTCCCCGAATGTTACCGATGCGATGCACCGGAAAGGTGCCATGCAGGATCTCAGGTCGATTTCCGGCAATGTGAAGATGGCGGGAAAAGCCGTAACCGTGCAGACTCTTGCCGGTGACTGGGCAAAACCCGTCGAAGCGATCGACATTGCACAAAAGAACGATGTCATTGTGATAAACAACGACGGGTGCACCCATGTGGCTCCCTGGGGCGAGCTTGCAACAATGAGTTGCATAAGCAAAGGAGTTTCCGGCGTTGTTATTGATGGCGCGGTGCGGGATGTCGATGACATCCGTGCCATGGGATTTCCGGTCTTTGCAAAAGCAACGGTGCCCAATGCGGGAGAGCCCAAAGGATTCGGGGAGATCAACACGGAGATTAAGTGCTGCGGGCAGCAGGTCTCACCCGGGGACTGGATAATCGGGGATGAGAGCGGGGTTGTGGTGATTCCCGCAAGCCGTGCATACGAGGTTGCCCGGCGGGCACTCGAAGTCCGTAAGAATGAAGAACGGATCCGTGAAGAGATCCGGAGAGGGAGCACCTTGTCTTCGGTCTCGGAACTGATAAAATGGGAAAAAAAGTAAAAAATTATCCGTGAAAGTTCGTCCGCTCCAGAAGTGTGGCTCCTGAAGTTCGGATCTTCTTTATTGCTTCTTCCACATGGTCCACCCTGAGGATAAGGACTGCGCCGTCTTTTCCCGAGTATGCATACGAGTACTCGATGTTGATTCCGCCGTCGCCAAGAATTTTTGCAACATCATAGAGACCGCCGGGTTTATCCTTCATTTTCACGGCAATCACATCAGTAAATGCCACATTGAATCCCAGCGCTTGTAACGTGTCATGCGCTTTTTCGGGATGATCAACAAGTGCCCTTACCACCCCGAAACCGTTCGCCTCAGCAATACTGAATGCAAGGATATTGATCTTCTCATTCCCGAGTGCATGGGCGATTGCCGCAAGTCTTCCCGGGCGGTTTTCCGAGAAGATCGATATCTGCCTGATCACGAATTTCTGCGTGTCCATTTACATCGACCTCTTGTCTATGACTTTCTTCGATTTCCCCTCAAATCGTGGTAATGAACCGGGTTCAACCAGTTCCACCTCTGCGTTCACGTTCAGTGCGTTCCTGAGCCGGTGCTCCACCATCCGCCGGACCTGCATCAGGTCGGTGATCTTGTCGCTGAAGGATCCCTTGTTGAGTTCCACGCGGACCAGCATATCATCAAGCGCCCCTTTGCGTTCGACAATGATCTGGAAGTGCTGCCCTACCTCCGGGATGGTCATCAGGGTGTATTCAATCTGTGATGGGAATACATTGATGCCCCTGATGATCAGCATGTCATCCACCCGTCCCTGGATGCGCTGGATCCTGGGATGTGTTCTCCCGCAGGAGCAGACGGATTCGTCCATTGAGGAGATATCCCCGATCCGGTAGCGGATCATGGGGAGTGCCTCTTTCTGGAGCATGGTTATGGTGACTTCTCCTTTCTCTCCGGCTTCAAGCGGTTCTTCTGTTTTTGGATCGATGATCTCCACAAGGGCGATATCCGACCAGATGTGAAAGCCCTGTTGTTCGGTGCATTCCGTATACATAGGGCCGGACAGTTCGCTTGTCCCGTAGATATCATAGGCTTTGATTCCCAGCCAGTCCTCGATCCGGGTGCGCATACTCTCGGTCCAGGGTTCCGCCCCGAGGATCCCCGCTTTGAGACAGGTGTCGTTCTTGATGCTCACGCCCATCTTCTCGGCAACCTCCCCCATATGGAGGAGATATGATGGCGTGCAGGCAATTGCCGTGGCTTTGAGATCCTGCATGAGCTCGATCTGCCGCTCCGTGTTCCCGACACTTGTGGGGAGAACGGTTGCCCCTATGCGTTCGGCACCATAGTGCATCCCGAGTCCTCCGGTGAACAGGCCGTACCCATAACTCACTTGGATGACATCGCCTCTGCCAAGGCCTATCGATGAGAGTCCCCGAGCAAGGGAGGTTGTCCAGATATCCAGGTCGTGCTGCGTATAACCGACAACGGTCGGTTTTCCGGTTGTTCCTGAGGAGACGTGGTATCTGACCAGTTCTTCCTGGGTTGCAGTGAAGATCCTGTCAGGGTAATTGTCCCGCAGATCGCGTTTGAACATGAACGGCAGTTTCCTGACATCCGCAAGGGTCCGGATATCGTCGGGGTGGACCTTCTGCTCCTTCATCCGGTCGTGGTAAAAAGGCGAGAAACTGTACAGGCGGTATACGAGACTTTTCAGTAATTTGTACTGCATCTTTTTGAGGTCTGCCTGGGGCATCCTCTCAATGCGTGGATCCCAGTAAGTCATTCTGCTTCTCTCCGGTCAATCACTCTCTTTGCTTTTCCTTCGAACCGGGGAAGGGATCCCGGTTCCACAAGAGTAACGGTTGTTCGCAGTTCAAGCGTGTCCCGCAGCTCCTTGACCACTTTTTTCTGGAGCCGGGCAAGATCTGACAGTTCGCCGCTGAAGGACTCCCGGTTGATCTCCACTTCGACCGTCATCTCGTCAAGATGATTTATTCTGTCGATATATACCATAAATTGATTGCCCACTTCCGGGATCCTGAGCAGGACATGTTCTATCTGGGACGGGAATACGTTGATTCCCCGGATGACCAGCATGTCATCGCTTCTGCCGGTAATCCGCGCAATCTTCTTTCCTCTCCTGCACAGGCACCCGTCATCGATCACCATGGTAATATCGCCGGTCCGGTAGCGCAACAGGGGCATTGCCTCTTTTACCAGGGGTGTTACTACGAGTTCTCCGCGCTCCCCGTCACCTAACTGTTCACCGGTCTTTGGATCAATGATCTCGACAAGGTAACTGTCGTGCCAGATATGGAGGCCGTTGCGCTCGGGACATTCAAATGCCACACCGGGACCAAAGAGTTCGCTCAGGCCATAGGAATCATAGGCGGTTACACCCAGCCGGTTTTCCAGGGTTTTTCTCGTGCTCTCGGACCAGGACTCTGCCCCGAAAAGGCCGGTTTTCAGGCTTTCAAGACCAGTTCCCATCTCTTCTGCCACTTCTGACAGGTGCATGGCATAACTGGGTGTGCAATGGATCGTTGTTACCCCGAAGTCATTTATCATCTCGATCTGGCGTTTTGTATTGCCGGTTGCGCTGGGAATGACCGTCATCCCTATTTTTTCCGCCCCGTAATGAAACCCGAGACCGCCGGTAAACATACCGTAATTGACCATATTCTGGAAGATATCATTGTCCGTTATGCCTACCATGGTCATGTTCCGGGCAATGAGATCGGACCAGGTATCGAGATCTTTTCTTGTATATCCGACAACCGTTGGTTTTCCGGTTGTACCTGATGTTGTATGGATCCGGACAACCTTTTTCAAGGGCACCGCAAAGAATCCGAATGGATACCCGCCCCTGAGATCCTGCTTCTTGGTGAAAGGGATTTTCGTTATATCATCCAGCGTCTTTATCGTGGATGCCTGAATACCTGCGGTCTTGAACAGGTTCCGGTAAAAATCGATATTCTGGGCCTGATTTATTGTCTTCTTCAATCGTCTGAGTTGAAGTGCATGTAAGGCATCAGGTTTCAGGGTCTCTATCTTCTCATTCCAGTACATGGCTCACCCTTGTTATGCTAATGCATGACAGATCCACGTATTGTTTTTTCAACGGTTTATATTCACCGGAATTGTGTTTTTCGCTGCGATATCTGACACAAAACAATAATCCGATAACCATGGATCCCCATGCTTCATACACTGCAAAACGATGAATTAATCAATCGAAGTGTGATAGTAAATAGATCACCAGATCAGTACTTTGGGGTTACTCGTGACGAATTTTTCCTGGCTGCCGGTCACCGGATTTGGCGCCCATATAAAATCTACCCGGCATCAACTCATAGTACAGAAAAAAAAGACAACCGACACGTATCCCTTCGGGTCCTTTAACCATCTCCTCGTAGTAGGCGGGCATACGATCAACTCCGCAACAATATCACAGCTCATCAGGCATGGTGTGTACATCTCGTTTTTTGAGGCGGACGGTACACCGGTTGGGACTCTGCAGCCGTTTGGAGATCCTCTACCGGCCGAACTGCATCTCCTGCAACAGAATATCCCCCGGCAACGCTATGCCATAGCAATAGCCGAGGGGGCTATCCGATCCCGGCTGCTGATGATAACGCGGGCTCAGGAAGAGCATAGTATCAACCTGTTTTATGAAGGGGAACTGGATTTTTTGAAAAATGCCAAGGATGAACTCAGGTATCTTATCAAACTGGATGAGATTCGACGCCTGCACCGCATGACTTCCGATATGTATTATGAGATCATGTCCCGGGATATCCCCCATGAGTTATGCTTCAAGAGGAGGACGGAAAGGCCTCATGTGGATCCCGTCAACGCAATGCTTTCGTTTGGGTACTCGATGCTCTTTGGTACCTGCTATGTTTCCGTTCTTGGTGCGTTCCTGGATCCTGATATCGGTTTGTTGCACGAGGGGAAAGGAACCCTTGTCCAGGATCTTATTGAGCCTTTGAAGGCGGAACTGGTTGACAGGGTTGTATTTCAGATTGCAAAAAAAACCCTGAACGCTTCTGATTATGAAGTGACCGCGGATCGTTGTATCTTATCCGAAGATATCACAAGGGAATTGATCGATCACTTTTACACGGGGATCAATGCGGAAACAATCAACGAATATATCTCCGGTTTCTGTGATTCCATGAAGACCAATACTGAATTCAGAGTACCGTACTGACTCTTCCGTTCTCTTTAATGATAGAGAAGTCATCGAAATTTTTTATGGGGATCTCTGTCATATGGACGTCCCGGATGACTGCCCTTGGGCAGCCATACACCATTGAGATGAACTTTTCAAGGATCATCGCTTCACCTGTTGCATAAATATGAACTCTCCCGTCGGAAAGATTCGTTACGGTACCGGTAACGTTCAGATCCGACGCTATTCTCCGGATACATGCCCGGAACCCTACTTTCTGGACCCTACCTGCAATAAAAACCTCAATGGTTTTCATCCGTTATAGCCCCTGCATGATTTTTATTGCAAGTCCGAGTTCGTCAAACACTTCGTCCCGGACGGATGCCAACCGTATGTTGGTTGCCGCATCGATGGCATAATCGAGGATTTCCTGAGCGGTCTCATGGCTGCCGGAGGCATATATCTTCAGGGCGATGTCACACATAATATGGGATCTGCGGGAGAGCGGCCGGATGATCCTTGCTTCTTTTACTGCTGACTGGACCATCCTGTGGGAAAGTTTTCCATTTCCCGCCCTTTTGAAAAAAATAGCCAGATCGCAGAAAAAGAGTGCTTCTTTACCACGATCAGCGATGGATCTGACCAGGTGTTCGAGGGAAGAAACCTGGCCGGACTGGGGGTTTTCCCGCAACAATTTTTCAGACAACTGCTTTATTTTCAGGTAACGTGCAGTTTCATCGCTTGTATCGGCAAGTCCGGCCTGTTCGAAATGATGGATACGGACTTCATCATTGTCAATTGTCCTGATAACGCGGATTGCTCGGTCAAGAAACTGTTTATCTTTCTGTTTCTGGTACAGAACAAAGTAAAACTGGGTGATATTTTCCCGTACGATATCAGCGATATACTGGATATTGATCTTTCTCGAAAGAACTTCAGCCTTCTCCAGAAGGGTTAATGCGAGCTCTCTGTTCTCATTCTGGAGCGCAAGAGGGATCAGATCGGTGAGGGTTGTGGCCCTTTCGTAGGGGGAAGGAATTTTTTCTGCTGCAGATGCCATCGTGTTCAGGAGATCGGCGCATTGTTCTTTGTCATGACTGAACATCGTATAGACCGCGACAAGCGAACTGATGTATTCAATTGGATCAGCAATCTTCTGGATCACGTCAAGAGCGATCCGGTTCCATGTTTTGTCGGGAGCAACAGAATTCACTCTGACAATCGAGAGGACAATCTGTCGCCGTACTTCTGATGATTTTTCCGGCTCCACGGCATCCAATAACAGAATGCCCTGATTTACGTAATCCGAAGCAGTTTTCGGATCGATTTCCGCATAGATTGCTGCCAGATCTGCAAGGATGAGGACTTTCTGGTATTCTGCAGACAGGGTCCCGGTACTGTTATAAATTATCTCAAGTAACTCCCGGGCACGTTCATGGTTGCCATTTTTCACTATGGCCTCTGCGAGAGTGCACATACCTGAAAACCGGATGAATGGATCACTTATTTTCAGAATAATCTGGTAGAGCAGATCCAGAACAACGGGATTGGATTTTCCAATGTCATTTCTGAACAGATTATTGGCCATCACTTCATACGGGTCAGTTGAACCGGTGTGGGGGATGTTGTCCCGCATACAGGAAATTATCCTGGCCATCATGGCGTCTTGCTCGTACCCGTTACCGATTTCTGACGCATACAACGCGAGCATGATGGTGTAATCGGGATTTTCGCTTGACTGCGAGTATGATAGAATAATATCAATAAAACAAGCGATTTTAAGTGAAATCTGATGCGATTTACTGTTCGTCTTGATAATATTCATCCCGCATTCAAAGGGATAGAGGACTGATGAGAGCCGGTTTTCATGGGTCAGATAGAGTGGATCCTGCAGAAGGATGCATCCGATTGTTACGAAACCTTCTGCAATTTTCTCAAGTATCTGTGTCTTCAGGGAGGGATCATTGACCTCCTGTGCTATCCGCGCCGCTTCCTCAAGTGCTCCGGCAGATTGTTTGTTGATGGCATATTTGATGATCCCATCGATGATATTTGACAGGGCAAATGTAGCTAAATCCGGTTCAAGGAGTGAGCTGCTCCATACTTTCATTCTGAGCAGGAGATCCAGATCTCCCTGCTGGGCAGCAAGAATTGCCGCCTCATCAATGATATTGCTCAATGCAGCCGATCGGGTGTTCTGCCCCTCGATCGCACAGGTGAGACCAACTGCTCTCTGGAGCATGTCCCGGTTCCTAGCATGGACTCCTATCTTGGCGATCTTGATCACAATAAGGGATATTGCCCTTTCCCTTGTGGATAAATCACGGATCGATGCTGCAAGGTGAATGAGAATATCGGGATTGCCCGTGTCCAGGAAACCCCTGTCAACAAGAGCCGTGATACATTCAAGCAGTATCTGATCCTTTCTCGGATGAACAACAAGAATCCCGATCAATGACGGGATATGGAGAACAATCTCTTCCAGTGGCGTCTCTTTACTCAGTTCAGAAATTGCACGGGCAAGGGTAGCGTTTACCATCTTGGGATTGCAAATGTGCAGAATTGAGGAATCCAATTGAGGAATCTGGTCCTTCAGAATCCCTCTTTTTAACAGATGAGTAAGAACATCTGCATAGAGGGGTGTGTTATCTGCCTCCCGGCTGATCTTTTCAAAAACAACCCGTGCGGAATTGAAATCGTCAAAAATCAGCATTATCTCTGAAAATTGCAGGTAAATCCGTGATTGTGTAGCCGGATCTCCGTGTCCGTCAATTATGGGAATCAGATTGACCAGTATCTGCATATCCCGGGTATTCTTTGCAACTGCGATTCCTGCGCGCACCAGTTCCCTGATCGGATAGGTTTCCGATTTGGGTAAATGTCCCTGAAGATTCAGGGCAGATGACAGGAACCAGGGATCCCCGGATCGCTCTGCCTTCTTTAATAAATCTAAAACAAGAATTTCTGTAACCGAGGGATTGTTTTTACATAATATTTCCAGGGTATCCAGTATCTGGCTTTTATCTTTGATCCGATCCAGCATCTGTTCAGTGAGCGCACCGATCACTTCAAAATAAGCTTCCTGCGGTAGTTCATTAAAATTTTTTATGAAGAGCGGGACGTCCGCCATCTCTTTTCCAAAAACGGATCGGGATCCTTTCTCGATAATGAAAACAAGGCAGTCATGCCTACGGTTTTTCTGGTGGATCATTGTTGCTTTGTTGATGCTGTCAAAAAAGGAAGAACGATCTTTTTCGAGAATGGCAATTGTTGCAAGCGCTTTTGCTAGTTCTGAATGCAGGACCGCACGTTTTGAAATATCTCCGATCTCTTCAATGAGTTCCAGGGATGTATGAATAAATTGTTTGTCCCTGGTTGTAATTGCCCACACTATGAGAAGCGGGATAATATCGATCATTATTTCAGATCGATATTTTCTGAAACTGATCTTCTGTAAAACGAGCATCCCCTCATGGATGAACTGGGAATCCGAGCGGGATACGCCGTTATCGATAAGATCCCGGGCAATCTTGGCAAAAATCCGGGATTGATTGCTTTTCTTTCCCATCTTCTCCGATAGGGAGAATATCGAGTTGAACCAGGCATCATTCTTGGTAAGGATGTACTGGTTTATAATCTGCGTGAAGAGGCTTTCCGTTTCCTCATCAGAGATTTCAGGAAGAGCATTTAATAAAATTGCATTATTTCGCTTAATTGCAGTTTCAATGATTATTCTGTTGATTTCCCGAAGAGTGTTCTTCTGAGACTTCCGTCCCGTGTTTGCTGCACTATCTGGAATAGCTGATTCAATGCTCATCCAGACATCTTCTGGAAGTGTCCTCTGGAGTTTTTCGAGAATATCGCTGGATTGAACCATATATTTCACAAAGGGCTCTGCTGAATAACTACTGTGAATTAGATTAAATTATTGATAAACATTTCGATCAGAATCAGGCCTAATTTATTTTTTTTTTAACATACTGGACAATATTTAGCGATTTTAATGAAATATCAGAATCCCGATGGAATTAGCCCTGCATGAAATATATGGGGAAAAATTCGGGAATGCCTAAAATATACCAATAACCGATATGGAAATAATGTAGCGCCATTGATATTTTGCAATTCAGTTGTATGTCAGGATTTTTTGTTTGATCTCATTATGGAAGTCATGGCATGTATCGAAATTTTCTGCATCGACGATGATACGGATTATAGGCTCGGTTCCGGATGCTCTGACAAGAATCCAGGTATTCTGCCGGATGATCTTTACACCATCTGTCAGATCGATCTTTTCATGGGAATAGGCCTTTGTTATCATCTCAAGGATCTCTTTTCCCTTCGGGGTTCGGATCTTATCCTTGAGGACATATCTTCTGGGCAGTTCCCCGATTAGCTCTGATAATGTTTTACCTGTTGATGAGAGTATGGACACCATCATAGCTGCCGTCATGCCTCCATCTCTGCAGAACTGGTGATCGGGAAAGATAAGACCCCCGTTCCCTTCGCCTCCGAATATAACATTCGCTCCCTTTTCCAGCAATGAACGCATCGTACGGGCGACATAGATGCTGCCAACAGGTGTATACACAACTGTTCCGCCCTCCTGCCCTATCACGATCTCAACTACTTGCCCCGTGCTGACCGGTGTTACCACCGTCCCGGGTTTCCTGCGGCAGATGAACTGGGCAATAAGCGCAAACTGTTGATCTTCCTCAACAAATTTTCCCTTTTCGTCGATGAAGACAGCGCGGTCGGCATCCCCGTCGTGTGCAACACCAAACGCAGCACCGCTGCTGATAACCAGTTCTGACAGGTGTGCAAGCCCTTCGACCGATGGTTCGGGAAGCCGTCCGGGAAAGGTTCCGTCTAGGAGACCATTAATGGTTAAAACGCGGCATCCCAGTTTCATGAGAATAGGAGGGGTTGTAATGCAGGCAGGTCCTGAACCGGGATCAGCAACAACGGTCATTCCTTTACCCGGTGAATTCGGGAAATGCTCTGCAATTGCCTGAGAATATTCCCGGATGAGGTGGGGAGCCACGGATTCACGGCCCGCATCTTCCCATTTTGCAGGATTGAATGAACGGCTGAAGATCAATGTTTCGAGTTTTATTGTCTCTTCATCACCCATTTCAGTTCCGTCAGGCTCGATAATCTTGACCCCGTTATATTCGGGAGGATTGTGGGAAGCTGTTATCATCACGCCCCCGTCAAAATGCTCCCGGACAAGATACTGAAGTGCAGGTGTCGGAAGGATCCCGCAGTCTGTTACATCGCACCCCATTGCAAGGAGACCGGCTTTAACCGATTGTATGAGGGACTCTCCCGATGTACGGGTATCCCTTCCAACCCCGATATGCCCTTTTCTCATGGTTCCAAGGGCCTGACCAACCGTGATCATCAGTTCCGGGGTAATGTCTTTGCCGGTTACACCCCTCACACCGTTTGTCCCAAACAATTGTTTTTGCAATTTTACTGCTGTCATGTTCGCGTTCCCCGGAAATTTTTTTATATGGGATAGTCTTCAAAAAGATCAAGATTTGTTACAACCTGATTCACGGTTGGGTTGATAAGAACACACTTTTCTATCTCAAGGTTGCCGATCACAATTTTGGGAAATGGGTGTTGTTTGAAACCCTCAATTACCGTATAATTCATCCCCATCCCGTCCAGCAATCTCAAAGCATCTTCAAGCGAATTGTTGCGGACAGCCACCACCGATTTCACCGCATCAATACCTACGGCAATATCCGCACCGGCCTCAAAAAAAAAGGTAGTATCTTTTCCTTCTTCAAGATGGTAGTCATGATCCCCAAGATGTTTGATGACAGAAACCCTGCCGAGTTTTCTAAGTTCCGGGATAAGGTTTCTGATGAATGTTGTTTTACCGGAATTTGAACGGCCGACAACCTGAATGACTTTCATACCTGGTGCATCCTATCATCTTTTTTTCCATCAGGATTATTGTTATCAGGATTTATTTTTGCTTGATTATCATGAGCAATTGTGGGGTTGTTTTCGATTGAGCGAATTTCATTTTTACAATCGGTTGGTATCTGAATGGATTCATATCCATCTTTTTGAGGGCAATCGGAATCAACGATACCCGGTGAGCCCGACAGGTTCGCATTCGGCAGAGGAATGGTTGCACCATGTGAAGGTAATAGGTGATCATTTTCTTCTCCCCGTGTCTTGAGTATTGTTTTTGCTGCCTCTCCTACGCTCCTCATCACCGTTGTTATCCGGTCTTCAATATCGATCTCCTCATCGATATCGAGGGTTGTCCCCTCGACTTCCAGGAGAAATCGAGCAACTTCGCTCGCCTCAAAGAGCAGGTCATCGAGCTCATCGGTCGTGAAAAAACCGCACATTGCACCGTAAAAAAAAGTAGCGCTCGCTTTTCTTACTTTTTTCTTGAAGGAATTGCGGGCCTGGTTTACTGCCTGGGGGGTGTACGTGTCTTCCATGAACGGAACCAGTTCGGGAAGATGTTTTCCGATAAATGTCATCTCTGCCCCCCCGGAAGTCCGGAAATCGGTGCAGAGGCGGGCAAGTGCCCATTCCCGTGCAGTAATATAGGTCCGTTTCCGCAGGAAGTGGTTCACTTTCCGGTACGTGGCGCCATCCACTTTCTTGAATTTTTTATATTTGTTAATTTCCTGCTGGATATTCTCCTCGTCCATTTGTTTTACGTCCCTGTTTTTATATCCTATATTCTCTCTTAGTAAAAATTTTGACTCTTTTGTATAGCATTATGTGGTTTATTTTTTTATAAAAGACCTGTGGGGTATTTCGTTTTCGCAGAATCCTATTGATATCTATAGAAGACCTGATCTAAAAACGAGTTGTACTGACGATCGGGAGATCTAAATTATCGTGCCTTTTTTGATATGTATTAAGCGAAAGGAGGCAATTAAGAGATAAGCGAGCGGGAATATCAGGTTTGTCCGGGCAGCGTTGTCAATAGTAACGTCAACGTATCCTATGCCCCCATTTCAAAGAATAATCGAATATGATCTAAATTCAATATCCGCTTCTTGCTCTTGTTCTCACCATGGATTACTGTTTCCAGCATTACCGGGAATTCATCGAAAATATTAGAGTTATGGCGGGTGTACAGGAAATTCTTGATCAACCAAATCACCTCATTTCACCAAGACCCAGAAATTTCTCTCACGGGTCAAATCTCATTATCTTCTTTTGACCTCCAGAAAGATGGTGAACCTGTTCTAACTTTCGATGAAAATTTTCCATAACTGCCTTCGATTCATCTGGTTTTCCGGTGGGATCTGCAGCTATTATTTTCAGAACGAACCGGTAAGATCCGGAACACTTCGATCCCTATTGATATCTAGCAGCAGATGATTACGGTAATGTAGTCCCGAGCCGCTGGTTGTGCCATATCTTCCATGTCTTCGACAATGTCATAAAACACGAAAGTCCGATTGTTACGTCATAGATAATAAATACGTTATGAAACGATTCATCGACCGATCCGAGAATAATTTCGCGCCAATTCGGCTATTTGAATCCGTTTCTGGAATAACAAAATTATGGGTGATAATTACCATCAGGAAATGGCTCCGCAGTTCAATGATACTATTCATCCCTGGTGAAAACTCATGGAAAATAAGTTCCCGGTCTGAAAGAAAGTTCAGTAATGATCTCAAAACCCGAAGAATTCGCAGTCAGATCAAAAAATCTCCAAAAAATGATTGTCTGTACCATCATACTTCTTGCTGCCTCTCAATGATGCGATGTCCTCGAGAGTAGGAATTATATTTGTCGAATAGTTCAGTGAAAATCATAGTTCTTGTAATGGTAACGGATTCTTTATTATGCGGAACCGGTCCTCACTACCTTCGGATATTGTCAGATTAATCCACCCGAATCTCAATCATAACCCTATCATTATTAGGAAGTGTCAATATACTCGGTTCTCCGGTGATTTGCAAAAATGAATTGTTTATGAGATATGTACAGATAACCTCCAGAGACTGTTGGTGGAACTCTGATCTTTATTCTGAAATGAATGTCCTCGCAAATCTCACATTGTAAGGACATCCAAACTCCGGTTGATGAGATTAAAATCAGGATGATTTTCTCTATCATTTTGAGAATTATTTTGGCTCTTCCATTATGCACGAAATTAAAAAAGCACGCAAATAGAAGTCATATTATTTATTTTCTGACGATTTTTCACCCATTATGTCACGAATATAATATTTCATTTTTGACTGAATATTAGATATTTCCTCTTTTTTATCTTCCATCAGCGTTATTTGTTTTGTATCTTTTTGTTCCTGAAGGTTTTCTGCAGGTATTTTTCCTCCCGCTTTACCCGGTTTGTTACTGTTGGCTTCAATAAAGGAATCTAGGGATTCTGTGGGAATCCTCCAGGCCCGGTATGATATCTTAATCCCCTGAAGTTTTCCGGAACGAAGCCACAGGTGAACCGTTTTCTGGTGGACTCCCAGTTTATCTGCCACATCTTTTGGTGTCAGCATCTGGGTTGCGTCTGTCATATCACATATTACCAATGATTCCCCTTAATAAAAAAATATGTCCTAGTTAGGGTACAGTTGTTTCATAATCTTCCATTCCAAAGATCTCTCTTTTTTAAATCACTTGGAGCATTTTTGTCCATGGGTATTGAGAGTCCATCTGTTGAGATCAAATTGTTGTTAAAAAAGAATTTCGAATACCCTTTTTTGTATAGCATCATATAGTTTATTTGATGTTTTATTAGTGCTGTGATTGAAGAATTGAGTTAGAATACCTCTCGTTCAACGCATTTTACGCAATTTCTGTTTGGCTTTTATCACAATTACGCAACATCCCAAATTCCGATTACTTGTGTGCACATCACCCAAATTGACCTAAACCTCGTTGATGCCACTCCATATCTCATACGATTGATGGTGCATTCTGTAGTCAAATCGGGGAGTGCTCAATTCTCTGCAGTATTTTTATGATTACTAACCTTTTTGCTCTGTTGAACTCTCACCTAAATCAGTTGTACCGATGACCAGATGATCTAGTGTAGATTGTCTTTTCCTTTTGAGACGTCGTCAATTCGAAAGGAGAGAATTAAAAGAGTATGGAGCCGGAATTTCAGGTTTATTCGGGCAGCCATTTCTATCGTAAAGTCAACTCATCTTATACCATAGTCCTGAAATTTTCAAAGACGATCTATACTTAACACTCGTTGTTCAGCCTGCGTTTCTCAAAAATTTTCCGATCTGATATCGAGAAATTTCTCACAATGTCAGAGATATGGCAGGTGTTCTAGATGTCCGTATTATCAGATGTACCCCCTTTTTAATGCTCCATAAATTTTCTCACGGATAAATATAATTTAAAATTCCATGGAAATTCCCGGCGCTGGTTGTGTCCCCTTACCCGGCTCATATCCGGTTCTTGAAAACTGTCAATAGAGATTCGAGTTTTACCTCTAAATGCAATCTCGCAATCTCATCTATTCCGGATTTCTCTGATTCTGCTGTCGTTTACCGGGTATCCAAAAATCAGTCAGACATTATTTTTAGACATTTGATCCGATGTAACGGTAATTCCATGATCGGTGTGATCTCAATTTTACTAGTGGATTTGCTTGCGGAATCGGTTCAACCAGCAGACGTTCACCTTCGGAAATATCATCATTTCTTTCTGGAATAATTCAGTTGGCTCTTCCGACGGTACTAATAAACGACTTTCATAGCGGGCTCCGGTTGGCATTTCGCTATGCGATCGGTACATTTCCCTATTGAAATGAAAAGAACCCGCATTTCATAGGTTTTCCTTAAAAAATGCTAACCAAAAACGACCGTTTAATGTTATCAAAACATTAATACCTTTTTGGTAGTATATTTTTATCAAAAGGGTTGACTTATGATAAAAATCGGGTACGTCCGGGTTTCCCGGGATGATCAGAATGTTGAGAACCAGATCTCCTTACTTTTAAGCGAAGGGCTTTTGCGTGAATCCATCTTTGTGGATTGTATCTCGGGGATTTCACCTATCGAAGATCGTGACGGGTACACGAAGATGATGCAGGTGATAAAAAACCGGTCTGCTGGTGAATTGGTTACCCTGTATGTCTTTGAAATTTCCCGTCTGGGACGCTCGTTTCTTGAAACCCTGAACACGGTTCGAATTCTGGAGGAATCCGGGGTGCGGGTCTGGTCACTCTCACCTGCAGAATCGTGGAGTCGGATCGATGATAAAAAACTTCGCGATCTGATGCTATCCATCTTCTCCTGGGTAGCTGATCGTGAACGGGAAAACCTGATCGAACGGACAAAACTGGGTCTGGCCCGGGCAAAAGCCGAGGGAAAACATCTCGGCAGACCGGAACGAGTGATTCCCTGGAAACGGGTAAAAGAACTTCAGGAAAAAAAGATCTCTCTTGCAGCGATCTCCCGTATTCTCGATATTCCCTATACGACATTATACCGTCATCAATCACAGATTGATTTGGATTCCGGCAAATAATTTTTCAAAATTATTCATCCGGTTGATGAAACAATTTTTTTGTTTTTGATCAGATTTGAATGATAAGCGGTTTATCTAAATCGGCACCCTACTCATGGCATGCAATTTCATACCGACGTAAATTGTGGATAAGGGCAATAGCGGTCTTCTGTTGGCATTTCATGTCTTTGATGGCCAATTGTACCCTCAGATCTGGAAAAACCAGTTTTGTTGATAGTGCAACCATGCCTTATTGCCTGTAAAATATTGGGATGGGAATAAATCTGCTTCTGATTGAGAATCGCAGACTTCGCAGAATGTCTATTCTGCGCAAACCTTTATTTATTCGAGAAAAAATAGAATAGAGCATGGAAAGCGGGTATTTTTCGGAGTGGCTCAAGTCATACCGCGATTACCTCCGGATGCGCAATTATTCCGCCCGCACGCTTGACAGTTACGGACTCGTTATAAAACACTTTGGCTATTATGTCTGGCTCCGTCGTCATACTGAAGTGACAAAGTTGGTCATTTACTGGAAAGACATTGAAAAGGCTCGTCTTGATACCAGCGTTGAAGTTACCCCGGTTATGGTGACCGATTTTCTCTCTTTTGTCTCTTCGATGCGAACGTACAAAGCCAAGACGTATCACCGTATCATCTCGACTTTGAGCTCTTTTTACCGGTTTTTGTATACCCAGGGAGCCGTGACTGCAAATCCCTTAACGGGGATAGACCGTCCCCGGATCAAACAGCAGGATATCAAGTATTTGAAACACAACCAGGTGCTCCGCCTTATCGACTCTATCGAGGATTCCCGTGACAAACTGATTGTCAGGACCATTTATGCGACCGGTGTCCGGGTGTCCGAATTGTGTGGCATGAACATCGAGGATATTGATTTCGATGAACACACGATACGGATACGGGGAAAGGGGGATAAAACAAGGATTGTCTTTGTCGATGAGGACACCCTGAAGGATCTTTCAGCATTTGTCGGCAACAGAATTACAGGCCCGCTCTTCATCGGCCAGCAGGGCAAACATATTTCCTCGCGGGCAATACAGCACATTTTCAAACATTATGCACCGACCGGCATTACTCCCCACAAAATCCGTCACAGTTATGCCAGTGAATTGTATAAGCGATCAAAGAACCTCCGGGTGGTCCAGGAAAATCTCGGGCATACGTCAATTAAAACCACGGAAATCTATTTACACACGGATATTGACGAACGGAGGCAGATTTACCAGCAGTTTTTCCCTCTTTCCGGTCCAAAAAACGGGGAATAAATTTTTTTCGCGCCTATTATAAACCATATAATGCTATACATAACTCCGTGTTTTTAGTACGGTAAGATTCTTCTTGAAAATTTCCGTTTATTGCCAAATGAACCGGCCATTATCTCCCGGTCTTTACCGTGATCATCGGTCACGGGCTCTTAATTCAACGGGATGCTTTTATTGCATTGATTTATCAGTGGCCTTATCCGGTTTTTCCTGTTGACACCGGAAATTTTTCCCGTCGAATCCTGGGTTTGAGTATGATCTCGATGGGCGAAATGATGATAAATGAATCTTTTGCCCGTTGTTATCAGGATAATCATTGAACCGGTTGGTAAGCGTGGATCGAACCAGCGTCCCGAATGGTTAGTAGTTCTTCACACTCTTTGTGACACTAGTGGGAAATTTTGGGAATTGCTGGCAACTATTTTGAAAAGATGGAGCCAGTTATCTGAACCGTTGGGATCCTTCCTGCCTGCGGTTTATATAGATATTTTAAATATATCTAATCATCATTTTTTACGAAGAAAAAAGATAGTTTTGAAATTTTTGATTTTCGAACATCATCTGAAAATTTTTTAATTGATTCGATTTTTTTGGAAACGTTGTGGGTGGGATCAGATAATTATCTTATGGGCCCTCATCGGATTGGTTTTTCTAAATATTTCCAATTCATCAATTTTATGGGATGATTATGTAATCATTTATTTTACGTAATGTCAAATGTCCCCGATACATTCTTTTTGAACAATCAAATCAAAAATGGTTTCTACCTTGTTTTTCTGTGATTCTCGTCTTCGTTACTCGTATGGTGGTCTTAAAAATAACAATTATTTTCAATCTCTCCAACGTCAGAAGTAAAAATCTTGATTGGAAAAATGTTGATTTTATATTTTACTTCATAGAATGATAAAAACCAAAGAAAACGTTTGTTCAATCCATCTCCTTGATCCATGTCTCTTCACCTTTATAATCGGTTTCGTGAAATGCTTTCTGTGAATAATTTTCAAATTTTCAATTGTCATATGAGAATATGTTCAATTGAAAAAATTTGGACGTTTCATTTTACTTCATGAAAATGGTAGATCTGAATACTCTCATTTGTTTAATCGATATTATAATTCACAATTTCTCGTTTTTTAATCTCTCTTGAGGATTCACTCAATTTTTAATATTTTCCAATCATTCAATTCTCTCAAGAAAAATAATAATTAAAAATTTTTTGTTTTTCTAATTACTGAATGAAATTTACCATTTTTTTGAAATGTTCCAATGTTTTCTTTTTTGCGTATGCCCTGGCTTTAATGTTTAGGGATTGTCCTCTCCTACTGCCGGATGTATCCTCGTACCCCATAATTCTCCCGTTTCTCTGCGGAGGAAATTGGTTACATGGATACCACAATTCTTTTCTCTCCAATTGTCGACATTGTGCAGGAATTCACATGCCCCGTGTCCAAAAGCGTAAATATGAAAAAATCGATGAGGACGAGATAGAACTCGTGATGCAGTGCAGCGACAGCCATGAATTTTATGAAAAATACCGGGAGGCATTCCCGACAAAAAAGAAAGGAATCGACAGCATCAGCAAAATATGGAAACGCCGTGGAGAATTTATCAAAAAACATCCGGACTCGCAGCTCCCATCCAATACTACCGGTGGGTCACCGGCTGAACTGGAAAATCTCCTGGCAGTCCAGAACCGGCTCATGGAAGAGATGTCCGGGATACTCAGAGAACAACTCAAGGTGAGCAGGGAGATTCTTGCCCGGCTGCCAAAGAATGCCCCGCGATATGATGATCATCCCCACATAAGCCAGGAGCCGAAAAATCCCGAGCATAAAGAACCGGTAAAACGATCGGGCGCAGAAAAATCCAATGATATTATGATCGGATCTTAACCGGTCTTGCGCAATTTTTTTTCATGTTTCGTTGTAGCCCACATCCTTACGATCATGGCGGATTCATTTTTCACCGGCATTTTATTATTATTTAAATATGAGAAACTCTAATTCTCGGGTATGAACTCCCGATATTTCTGCCTGATTCTTCTTCTCGTTCTCGGTGTTATTGCATGCGGATGCACGAGCCCGAAAACCCCTGTGTCCCCGACACCTGTACCAACGGTACCCCCGACACCGGTTCTGACTACCCCGACCACACCGGCATATCCCACGCAGCTTTCCGGCCAGTGGGTGCTCCAGACCATGGCAATACAGGATGGCTCAGTTCCCCTCAAACCAACCGCCGAGATCACCCTCACGTTCAATGCAGACGGGAGTGCAACCGGTTACAGCGGGTGCAACAATTATTTCACCTCTTATACTCTCACCGGGATCTCGACTCCGAAAGGGGATGGTATGACCTTTGGACCCATCAGCACATCAAAAATGTACTGCGTTTCAACCTCCAGCCAGGAGAGTACATATCTTGATGTCCTCAAGGGGACTGGAGCATATGTTGTCAACGGCAACCTGCTGACCCTTACCGGCGCATCGCAGAACGCTCTTGTCTTCCAGCAGCAGTCAACTATTCCAACAGCAACTCCCTATTATCCCCAGCCGGCATAATTTTTCAACTATTTTTATGAGTGGATCTTTTTGGGATAACCGAACTTTCCTTATTCCGTTTTTTACGATATCGTGCAGTGGTCCGATTCCTGCCTGGCCTTATCGCTGATATCCGCTTTTACCCCATATTCAACGTCATCTGTGTTTATCGGCCGGGGTCCGTTTTGGGCTAGGATCTCTCCGGAGAATTATAATAAAATTCATATATCCCTGCGCTCGTTTATACAATTATTATCTGAGGATTCTATGAGTGGTAGTGCCGGGAACGGTCTGCAGGCATCCGTCTGTGCTCCTTCTTCAAGGGATGGGAAAAAAACGGTCTTCTCTGTCCTGTATGTTGACGATGAACCTACCCTTCTGGCCCCGACAAAACTTTACCTGGAAAAGCATGGGCATTTTCTCGTTGACACGACCATGACGGTCGACGATGCCCTCCAGAAGATCCAGACCAATTCCTATGATGTAATAATCTCCGATTACCAGATGCCCGGAAAGGACGGGATAGCGTTTTTGAGAACCCTCCGGGACGCGGGCAACCAGATCCCATTTATCATTTTTACCGGTAAAGGTGACGAGGAAGTTGTTATTGAGGCGTATGCCTCAGGCGCGGATTTCTATCTTGCCAAAGGTGGCAATCCCCGGACAATGTATGTTGACCTTGTCAACAAAGTAGAGCAGATCGTTAACCGCAGGCGGGTGGAGGGCGCGCTCAAAGAGAGCGAAGAACTCTTCAGGACGCTCTTTAACAATGCAAATGATTCCATTTTTGTTCACGAGATGCTGCCGGATGGAATTCCCGGGCGGTACATCATGGCCAATGACATTGCCTGCACCCGGCTGGGCTTCACGCGCGAAGAGCTGCTACGGATGTGTCCTGATGAGATTCTCTCCCCGAAGTGCGTTGATAAAATTCCTTCCCTGTCCCTGACCATTCAGAGGCGGGGACATGCCACGTTCGATAATATTTACCGGAAAAAAGATGGCACGGAATTTCCCGTAGAGGTGAATGCCCACCTCTTCGAATTACATGGCAAACAACTCATCCTCTCCATTGCCCGCGATATCACCGAGCGTAAGAATATGGAAGATGCGATCCGGGCAAGCGAGCAGCGCCTGCATGCAATTATCGACGGCTCCTCTATCCCCCAGTTCGTAATCAACAAGAACCATGAAGTGATTTACTGGAACCGGGCGCTGGAACGGTACAGCGGTATTGAATCCCATGATGTTCGGCTGACAAAGAATGCCTGGAAAGCCTTTTACAAGACATCCCGTCCGCTTCTCGCCGATCTCCTGGTTGATGAAAAACTTGATGAGATCCCCGTCTGGTATGAAGGGAAATATTGTAATTCCCGGTATGTCGATGATGCATTTGAGTTCACGGATTTTTTCCCATATTTTGGCAAACATGGTACCTGGCTTCACGGCACTGCCGTTGCCATCCGGGATGACCAGGGGGTAATTGTCGGGGCTCTTGAAACCCTCGAGGACGTTACTGACCGGAAGAATGCTGAAAAGGAACTTGTCAGCAGTGAAAAATATCTCAAAACCATCTTTGACTCGGTCCAGACGGGTCTCGTGATCACCGATCCCGAAACCTATGCGATCATCGATGCCAATCCGGCAGCAGTGAAGATGATAGGAAAAGAAAAACGGGATATAATAGGCGCTGTATGTGCAACGTTCCTCTGCCACACGGCGGTTAAATCCCCGTTAGCGGATGATGGCAATAGATCCCCTTTTTCAGAATGTATCCTTTTCAATCCCGATGGCAGGAAAATTCCTATCCTGAAGACATCGATCCCGGTTGTTATCTCAGGAAAATCCCTGATGCTTGAGAGTTTCCTCGATATCACGGACCGAAAACGGGCCGAGGATGCCATGCAGACGGCGTTTGCCGAACTCGAACAGAAAGTCGAGGAACGTACAAGCGAACTCAATGAGATGAACAGAAACCTCCAGTCCGAAGCAAAAGAGCGCAAGAGGGTCATGGAGGAACTTTTAGTAAGCGAAGAAAAATACCGGTCCCTTGTTGAGCAGACCAATGATTTGGTCTTCCATATCGACAAGGATGGATTCCTGACATACATCAGTCCGAACATCTCTTCAATACTCGGTTATGCGGAGAAAGACTGTCTGGGAAAGAGCCCGGCAGAATTCATGCCGGAGCACGCGGGAGATTTTTTTTATTCCCTGCATGAAGAGAATATCCGGCTCAGGCAGCCGGTTACCGGTATCGAACTGACGTTTCTGGACAGCAGGAAGATCCCCCATATCTTCGAAGTGAACGGGACCCCGCATGTCAGTCCGAATGGGGTGTTTCTCGGATTCAGCGGTATTGCCCGCGATATAACGGAGCGAAAAGCTCTCCAGGACAGCGTTGCCGCATCGTTAAAAGAGAAGGAAATTCTCCTAAAAGAGATTCACCACCGGGTTAAGAACAACATGCAGGTTATTTCCAGTCTTCTCAACCTGCAGGCAAAAATGATCAAAGATGTCAAGAGCAGGGACGTGATCAAGGAAAGCCAGAACCGTGTGATGTCGATAGCGCTTGTTCATGAAAAGCTCTACCAGTCCAAGAACTTAGCTGAGATCGATTACCTGGAGTACCTCAAGAAAATTGCAGAAAACCTTCTTCAGTCCTATGGTATCTCCCCGAAAACTATCGCGATCCGGATACATGCCGAGAGCATTGTCATCCCTATCGATAAGGCCATCCCGCTCAGCCTGATCATCAATGAGATGATCACCAATTCCCTGAAATATGCTTTCCCGGATAACCGGACCGGGACCATTGTCGTTGACATCAGGAGAGATGGCGATCGCTACACCCTTGTGATGCAGGATGATGGGATCGGTCTTCCCGAGACGGTGACTCTCGATCAGACGGATACCCTGGGACTGCAGCTCGTCAACTCGCTGGTGCGCCAGATCCAGGGAACGATCACCCTTAACCGGGGTTCCGGAACAGGATATACGATTACCTTTACTATTGAACCTAATCAGGGAGGAGAGCAATTTGAGTGAAACTAAGATACTTGTTGTCGAAGATGAAGCCGTGACCAGCATGGATTTGAGAAGGAGCCTGACCGATCTTGGCTATAATGTCTGTGCGATAGCTCCCACGGGAGAGCTGGCCGTGAAAAATGCGGGCGATCTACATCCCGATATCATTCTCATGGACATCATGCTTGCCGGAAAGATGACCGGGATCGAAGCTGCGGAAATCATCAAAGCAAAATATCATATCCCGATCATCTATCTGACTGCGTACAGCGATGACAATTTTCTTGCCAGGGCAAAGATAACCGAGCCTTTCGGGTATATCCTCAAGCCCTTCCGGGAGCTGGAACTCAAAACAAACATCGAGATGGCGCTGTACAAGCACTCCATTGAAAATGCTCTGAGGGTGAGCGAGGAGACAACCCGGGTCCTCCTGAATGCGATAGATGATATCCTGTTCCTCGTGGATATCGGCGGGCGTTTCCAGGCCGTGAATGCCGCCCTTGCGAACCATGTGGGAAAGAACGTGAAGGAACTGATAGGATCGAATGTATCGGAGCTCGTCAGCCTGGGAATCATCTCACCAAAGATGGCCGGATGGAATATCAGCCCGGTACGGGCAACTCCTCTCTGTTTTGAAGAAAATTTCAACGGAAAGTGGTTTGAAGTCACCCTCTACCCGGTCCGGAATCCTCACGATGACGTTGTGCTCTATGCGGTATACATCCGGAACATCACTATGAGTAAAAAGATGCAGGAGCAGTCCCGCCAGAATGAAGAATATTTCCGGTCTTTGGTTGAGGATGCCTCCGACATTATTGCAATCCTTAACAAGGATGGATCGCTCCGGTACGAGAGCCCGTCCATCAACCGCTCTCTCGGGTACCCCGGCGAACATCTTATCGGAAAGCCGATTTCAATGATACTCGATGAAGAAGAGTTGCCCAAACTCAAGAATATCTTCCTTGAGATTCTGAACAATCCCGGGATCGTGAAACCCTTCCACATGCGCGTGAAAAATGCCGAGGGGGAACTCTTCACTATGGAAGGCATCATCAGCAACCTTTACGGGAATCCCGTGATTGACGGGATAGTTCTCAACGGCTGGATCAAAAACCATCGGACGGTATAGTGTTCAGTTCCGCTCATTTACATTCCTACTTTCCCGGTGACTCCCATGATCTCTTCTGTGGGAGTGTCTTCCGGCTGTTTTTATCCCGATGATGCGATGGAATGTGTGTTGACTTCCTGCCCGTTTTATGGAAAAATGGATAGGGGATGAAACTTGCTTTATCATTTCAGGGCTGGCACATAAACCAGCACGACTGATACAATATTGTTGTAAAAAAAGAAAAAGTTACTTTTTGCCGCCCTTTGCCGGTGCTGCGCCTTTCTTCTCGTCAGCCTTTGCAGGTGCGGCATCCTTGCCACCCTTTGCCGGTGCTGCTGCCTTTGCATCCTTGCCGCCCTTTGCTGCAGGTGCTGCACCCTTTGCGGGTTCGGCTGCTGCGGCTGCCTCTTCGGTTGCGACCGGTGCTGCAACAACCTTCTCGCCAACGAGCTTGGGTGCTGCAATGATCCTGCCGCTGACCTTGATCTCGCTCACCTTCAGGTGCGAGGGAGTCGGGAGCTTGTGGCCGCTGTGCCGGAGTGCATCCTTGATCTTCTCAAGGTACTGGGGTGTAGAGAAGACCGTCATGAGCTTCTGGCCGGGCTCGACCCGGGCAGCGGTACCGACCGCCTTGCCAAAAGCAAGACGCATACCTTCCGAGACACGGTCCGCACCGGCACCGGTTGCCTGCTTGTTCTCGCGCAGGACATGGTGGGGGAAGACGCGTACCTTGAAGTGGAAGTTGGACCTGCCGACATCCTTCATCAGCCGGCGGTTTGCGGTGATGCGGGCTGCTTCAAGAGCGGAATGCCGGATCTGGCATGCTTCTTCGACAATAAGGTCAACTTCGGTGGGGAATTCCTGTGAGAGGTTGCCCATCTCGAACTGCACGATCTTGCTTCCGGGAACACCGCCCATATATTTACGTCTTGTATAGGCTTTCTTGGAAATGTTCCTGTACATCTTTGCCGGTTTTCTAACCATCGCGTCCTACTCCTGTGAAATATTGCTAAAAGCGGGCAATAATATCGGGAACTTATCTGATATCAATGCCGGTACGCTTCACAAACTGCTTGTATAAAATGGATATGAGGCATATTAAACCTTACTGGATAGAGCAGTTCTGGTTTATAAGATCGAGAACATCGCGCCGGACCTGCGCGAACTCTACGCTTGTCCGGTCCCGGGGCCGGGGCAGCGGCACCGGGAAGATCTTGCAGATCCGGCCCGGGCGGGGTGTCATGACAATAATCCGGTCCGACAGATAGACCGCTTCATCCACGCTGTGCGTGATGAAGACTATCATCTTTTTTGTCTTCTCCCAGATCTGGAGCAGCTCCTGCTGGAGCTTGTTCCGCGTCTGGGCATCGAGGGCTCCGAACGGCTCGTCCATGAGGAGCAGGACCGGGTCGAGCGTGAGCGCCCGGGCAACTGCCACCCGCTGGCGCATCCCTCCGGAGAGTTCTGACGGGTAACTGTCCCGGAACTGCGCGAGGTTGACGAGATCGAGGTACCATTCGGCAACCATATACCGATCTTCCTTTGACACCCCTCTCATCTCGAGGCCGAATGCGATGTTGTCGATGACCGTTCTCCACGGGAAGAGGGAATATTCCTGGAAGACCATGCCCACCTTCGGGTTCTGGCCCTTTGTCTCCTCGCCATCGATGATGATCGACCCATCCTTCGCCTCGTCAAGGCCGGCGATAAGGCGCAGCAGCGTTGTCTTTCCGCAGCCGGATGAGCCGAGGATACAGATGAATTCCTTGTCCTTTACTTCGAAGTTGAGGTTGTCCAGGACAATAAGGCGGCTCCCGTCCTCCCGCAGGAAGGACTGGTTCAGGTTTCTGATCTCAAGATTGCCCATATCATGCCACCTCCCCGGTCCGCCATTTCAGGAATAGTCGCTCGATGCAAAACCGGAATGCCATATCAAAAGCCAGGCCGATCAGGCCGAGTATGATCATGTAGACAACGACACTGTCCATCTGGTGGAGATTATAGTACCACCAGAGTTTCTGGCCAAGGCCGTAGTTCGAGACCCCGAAGAGTTCTGCAGCAACAAGGCACATCCACCCAACGCCGGTGGCGATCCGGATGCCGGCAACGATTGAGGGCAGCGCAGCTGGAAATGCAATATACCGTATCAGGTCCCGGTCTTTCGTGCATCCGAGCATCTTTCCTGCCTCGACAAAGATCCGGGGAACGCCCCGCAGGCCGCTGTACGTGTTGATGATGACCGGGAAGACCGCCCCGACGAAGATGATGAACCCCCCCGAGAATGCTGTCAGGCCAAACCAGATGATCGCAAACGGGATCCATGCGAGCGGAGGGATGGGACGGAGCAGTTCGACGATAGGATCGATAAATGCATCGAACCGGCGGTACCATCCCATCGCGATTCCCAGCGGAATACCCACGATGAGCGCCAGGCCGAGCCCGATTGCAAAGTGGATAAGACTTGCCTGGATGTCGAGGAGGATTGTGCCGTGATTGAGCAGGCCGACAAAAGCAGCGACAACATCGGTCGGAGCGGGGAGGATGAACGGGGAACGGATGATGAACTGGGCAACAATCTGCCACATGGCGAGTGCAAGAACGAGCGCAAATGCGCCATACAGCCAGCTCGCCTGATTCTCTTTTGCATTTCTCATGGATCCTGATCCTGTCCCGGGTGGGTTGTCTGACCCTGTGATATCCCGGGAGTTTGTATATACTAAAGAACGTTAAGGGAAAAAAAGATTGGTTGGATTCCTTATCCCTGTTTGTAGAAGCTCAGATCGAAGAGCTGGTCCTGGGTTAAGGGTTTCTTGAGGTAACCGAGATCGTACTGGATCTTTGCATAGTCAAGCACGGGCGCTACGATGACATTGGGATCCGATGCCCAGTTGCCATCCCATTCCTTTAAGGATGCCGTGACATCTGCCAGTTTCGCACCGGTCTTGGTTGCATAGATTTGTGCAGCCTCTTCGGGATTCTGCTGGTTGTATAAAACGGCCTTGTCATTTGTTTTGATGATCTGCCGAACGATCTCCGGGTGCTCCCGGATCAGTTTGCCGCTGACAACGAGCACGCAGCAGGTGTGGTTGGGATACATCTCACCCGAGTGGGCAACGATCTTTCCGCTTCCCTGGTTGACAACTGTGCTCGGGGACGGGGTGGGCAGGAAGATCGCATCGACCTTGCCGGCAGCCAGTGCGGTGACCGCATCGCCACCGTTCATTCCCTTGATGATGACATCCTTGTCGGGAGTGATGTTATTCTGGGTGAGCCAGTTGCGCAGGACGGTATCCTGGATGGTGCCGGCCTGGAAGGTTGCGACCGTTAAGCCTTTGAGGCTCTGCGGGCCCTTGTAATCGAGATTGTTCCGGACCACGAGATCGGACCCTTGAGTGTTGACACCGGCTATGATCTTTGCATCGAGCCCGGTGGAGACCGCGCTCAGGACCGGTGCCGCGCCAACATAGGCAACATCAATGTCCCCGGCTAGCATGGCCTGCATCTCGGGTGCACCGGTCGGGAAGAGCTTGTCACTGACGTTCTGGACCCCGAGCGGTGCAAGATCCTGCTGCCACCATCCTTTCTCCATGGCGATGATCTCTGCCATCTGGTGGGTGCTGGGCTGGTACCCGATCCGGAGTTCCTTTACCGGAGCCGGCGTTGCGGACGACGTTGTTGTTCCGGTAGTTGCTGCGGGCTGGGTGCAGCCGGCGGTGAGCAGTATCAGGGCAATGGCGATAAGGGCAATTGCCGTCATTCTCATCATTTTCATACCGGGAGTGTTGTTCTGGCAATCATAAAAAAGTGTGCGTTTAAGACAAATTATTTATACATTTATAGGTTTTTTTACCATTTTTATGACAAAAAGATAATAAAACGGGTATAATTGTCCACAATTTATCCAGAACGACGTACTCGATGGTGGACAAAATGAAAATTTTTATCCAGAATTAACCCTATTGGGAAACTATTATGGTACAGATCGACCCAATAGACCGCCTCATGCGCGCCGCACTCATATCGGACGAGGAGTTTGTCAGGGCGCTGGATGATCTCCTTCACCGGGATCTTCGGATCAGTGTTCGGGAATTGTCGGAGAAGAGCGGGATAGCCCAGAGTTCGCTCTATAAGATCCTCCATGGGAAACGGTCCCCCAATCTATCCACCCTGCGGGGAATTATTCATGCAATCCGGCAGTTCTACCGGACGGGCGAGGGAGAATTCATCGGCCTCATCGTGGCAAGGCCGGTTCTTGAGACCATTGAAGAGAGGACCGCCGATGTGGATTCACGCCATGTAAAAATCCGGGAATACCCGGTCCACACCATGGAAGATGCGATCGTTGCAGCGGTCAGGGCGGAACGCGAAGGCGCTGTTGCAATCGTATGTGCCCCGATCGTATCGAGCGTGATCGAGCAGCTCGTCCATATCCCGGTGGCAACGATCATCCCGAAGGAATCGGTCCAGCGGGCGATTGAACTGGCCGCACGCAAGGCGTGGCTTTAATCATTTCACGACCAATAATTACGCAGGAATCAAGGGGTGAACGGATGCGAACCGATGTAGTGAGACGGGGGCGGCTGTCCGGTGAACGGACCGGTGATATGATGCATTTTCTGTCCTCTATGCAGGCAGACCGCCAGATCGCCGATGCAGATCTGCTCGTGGATATTGCCCATGTCCTGATGCTGGACAAACAGAAGATCATCGAAAAAGAGATCACGGAACAGCTGGTTCCTGCTCTTCTTGAACTGGTTGACAGCGGTATTCCTGAGGAAGTGTTCGACGAACGCTTCGAGGATGTCCACGCAGGGATCGAGGCGCTCATCATCGAAGCTGCCGGTCCCGAAGCCGGTGGCCGGATGCATATGGGCAGGTCCCGCAACGACGAGGTGGCTACCTGCATCCGGATACGCCTGCGCGAAGAACTGCTCGGCCTGATGGAAGAGATCCTCGCGGTCCGGGAAGTTCTCGTCACCCTTGCAAAAGAGCACACCGGGTCCGTCATGCCGGGATTCACCCATCTCCAGTATGCCCAGCCGACAACGCTCTCCCATCACCTCCTGGCCTACGAGCAGGCCTTCTCCCGCGACTTCGACCGGCTGCGGGACACGTACGCCCGCGTTAATCTCTCTCCCCTCGGTGCGGCAGCTTTTGCGTCCACCGGTTACCCCATTGATCGGGAATACACGTCATCCCTTCTCGGCTTCGACGGCCTTGTGACCAATACCATGGACGCTGTTGCAACCCGGGATTTTGCACTTGAGTCCCTTGCCGATCTCTCGATCCTCATGACGAACACGAGCCGGCTCGCGGAGGAACTGATTGTCTGGAGCACCTCGTTTGCAAAATTCGTCACTCTTGACGATGCGTTCTGCTCCACATCGTCCATCATGCCCCAGAAGAAGAACCCGGATACCGCGGAGATCCTGCGGGCCAAGACCGGCTCGGTCTTCGGCGCATTCTCTGCAGCCCTCGTGATCGTCAAAGGTCTTCCCCTGAGTTACAACCGCGATCTCCAGGAGCTCACCCCGAATATCTGGCGCGGGATGCAGGACGCCAGGATCTGCCTGCGGCTCCTTGCAGGCATGCTTGCAAGCGCACGGTTCGACACGAAGCGGATGGGCGAGGAGGCCGGAAAAGGGTTCTCGACCGCCACCGAGCTTGCCGATACACTTGTGCGGTCCTACGAGATCCCGTTCCGGACCGCCCACAACATTGTCGGGAGAGCGGTCCAGAAGGGCGATCTCACGCTCGCGACCCTTGAGGCAGCGGCAAAGGAGGTCGGACCGGGGATCTCCTTGAAGAAAAAAGGGCTCACCCAGAAGGAGATTGATCATGCCCTCGATGTGACGTATTCTGTCTCGATAAGGAACGCACCCGGCGGTCCCTCCCCCGCTGCAACAAAAACTGCTGTTGCCAACTGCAGGAAGCGGCTGAAAGCGGACTCTCACTTTACCCGGAAAATACTGGAAAACCTGGAAAAAGCCAGGAACAATCTCATCACCAAAGCAAGGAGGCGGATAGCATAACATCAACATTTGTTTCAGGAGATATCATCCACTGCGATTACGGCGGGAAGAAGAGGAACGGCGTTTACATCACCGGGCGGGACGGTATGGCGGTTGTCAAGCTGGATTCCGGCTACAATATCGGGGTGAGCCCGGCTGCCTGCTCCCTTGTTGCCCGGAGCCCTCCGTCAGCGGTAAAGAAAACTGACGTGACCCAGAACAAGAGTCTCCCGAACCTGGCCATCGTCTCCACCGGCGGAACGATCGCGAGTAGGATCGATTACCGGACCGGCTCGGTTACGAGCCAGTTCGATGCAAGCGACATCCTGACCGCGATCCCCGAACTTGCAGAGATCGCCAATTACCGTACCGTCCCCCTTGCAACCATCCTCTCCGAGAACATGACTCCTGCCATCTGGCAGGACCTGGCCCGGGCGGTTGCTGACGAGATCAAAGGCGGTGCGCAGGGCATCATCGTCACCCACGGCACCGACACCATGGCCTACAGCGCTGCAGCGCTCAGTTTCATGATCGACACCCCTGTCCCCATCGTCTTTGTCGGATCCCAGCGCTCGGCCGACCGCCCTTCGAGCGACAATGCCATGAATGCGGCCTGCGCTGCGGCAGCGGCAACGAGCGATCTCGGGGAGGTTGTAGTCGTTATGCATGCGACCACGAACGATGACTGCTGCGCCATCCACCGGGGCACCCGGGTGCGCAAGATGCACACCTCCCGGCGCGATGCATTCCAAAGTCTCGGCATGGATCCAATTGGTACGGTTGCCTACCCGTCCCGCGAAGTGACCCTTACGCCCGGTGCAGTCCGGCGCGGGGCGCGAAAACTTGTACTCCGCGACAAGATAGAGCCGCACTGCGCCCTCGTACAGTTCTACCCGGGCATGGCACCGGAACTTCTGAAGGCCTGCGAAGGTTATGCCGGTCTCGTCATTGCCGGGACCGGCCTCGGGCATACCAGCACGGCGCTCATCCCGCAGCTGAAACACCTTGCCGATTCGGGCACTCTCATTGTTATGACATCGCAGTGCATGCACGGTCGGGTCTGCGACCGGGTGTACGATACCGGGCGCGACCTGCTCGCCGCCGGAGTGATCGAAGGTGGCGACATGCTTCCCGAGGCGGCGCTTGTCAAGCTGATGTGGGTGCTTGCAAACGAGAAGGACAAAAAGAAGGCAGCCGTCCTGATGCAGGAAGATCTCAAAGGGGAATGCACGCGGAGGAGCGCTCATGGATTATAAGGCGCTCGGCCTCGTGGCCGGCATCGAGATCCACCAGCAGCTGGATACGCAGAGGAAACTTTTCTGCAACTGCCCGACAACCCTTCGGGAAGTGCAGGAGCATGACGGGGAATTCTTCCGGTACCTCCGGGCAACGGTCAGCGAGATGGGGGAGATCGACCGGGCTGCAAAGGAAGAGATGAAGAACCATCGGAAATTCCTGTATTACACCTACGACACGACCTGCCTTGTTGAGAACGACGAGGAGCCGCCGGCTCCCCTGAACAACGAGGCACTTGATGTCTGCCTCACGATTGCAAAGATGTTCTCGATGACACCGGTCCCGCAGCTGCACACCATGCGCAAGCTTGTCATCGATGGCTCGAACACAAGCGGGTTCCAGAGGACTGCGCTCGTTGCCTTCAACGGCAGACTGCCCAACGGCGGGGAGATCGAGACCATCTGCCTTGAGGAAGAGGCGGCACAGCGGGTGAAAGACGAGGTCTTCAGCCTTGACCGGCTCGGGATCCCGCTTGTCGAGATCACCACCTCGCCCTGCATGCACACTCCCGAAGAGGTCCAGTCTGTTGCAGAATATATTGGCATGGTGCTCCGCTCCACCGGGAAAGTCAAGCGCGGGATCGGGACGATCCGGCAGGATGTCAATATCTCGATTGCCTCGGGCGCCCGGGTCGAGATAAAAGGCGTGCAGGAACTCGATCTCATTGCAGAAGTGGTCAGGCGCGAAGTACAGCGGCAGCAGAACCTTCTCGCTGTCCGCGACGAGCTCCGGGCCCGGGGCGCAACTGTCACCGGTGCGTCCGGCCAGGACATCACCTCTCTTTTCAAGGAGACCAAATCTGCGGTCCTGAAAAAGGCAAAGAAGATCCATGCCGTCGTTCTCAAAGGGTTTGCCGGTCTAGTCGGCCGGGAGATCCAGCCCGAGCGCAGGCTCGGGAGCGAGATGTCCGATTATGCCAAGAAGTGCGGGGTTGGGGGCATCTTCCACACTGACGAGCTGCCGGCCTATGGCGTCACTGCTGAAGAAGTTGCCATGCTGCGAACCCATATGAACGCCGGGGATGCAGATTGTGTCATCCTCGTTGCCGGCGCAAACGAGAAGCAGGCCTCGTGTGCGATCTCCCAGGTGCTCACCCGGGCTGCCATTGCTCTCTCGGATAAACCGGTTCCGGAAGAGACAAGAAAGATGCTCGAAACCGGAAGCACCGCGTACATGCGGCCCCTGCCGGGTGCAGCCCGCATGTACCCGGAGACGGACGTGCTACCGGTGCTCATCGGGGACGAGCGCTGGTCGGCGGTTACGGTTCCGGAGCTGCTCACGGCAAAGGCTGAACGCTTCTCCCGCGAGTACGGGATCGAGAAGAATTACGCACTGCAACTGGCAGGATCGGAGAAGCTTCCCCTTTTCGACCGGGCGCAGAAAGAAGGGATCAAGCCGAAGCTTGCCGCCTTCACCCTGCTCTCGACGGTAACCGAGCTGCGGCGGGAAGGCGTTGAGGTCCGGCTGGTTTCCGACGATGCGTATCTTGCAATCTGGCACGCGATCGAAGCCGGCAAAGCAGCAAAAGAAGCAGTGCCGGATCTTATCCGGAGCATTGCAGAAGGAAGCACGGTCGACGCCGCGCTTGCAAAACTCGGGCCTTCCGTTTCCCGGGCCGAACTCGAGACCATTGTCCGGAAGATCATTTCCGACCGGTCGGATTTTGTTGCCGAGAAAGGAAAAGCCGCTCTCGGCCCCCTCATGGGCGTTGTTATGGCCGAAGTGCGGGGATCGGTTGACGGCAAAGTGGTCAGCGAGATCTTGAGAAAAGAGATCGAATCTGTAACTGCCGGAAAAAAACCATAACCGGGATCCGATCCCCCGGCCGGTTCGGGACCGGGCAGCGCGAACATTTATGAGTGGGGCGGCAGAATTACATAAGGAGTTTAATTATGGGTAAAACAGGTACAACCCTCTGGGCACAGGTTAAAGGCGTGAAAGGACAGATCCGGCTCGTTCCGAAGAAAGAAGGCGAAGGAAAGACCCCGGGTCCGAACCAGCGGTTCAAGGCAGGCGCCAATGTCAAGCAGGTCGACCAGATGGCTGAAGCCATGGGCGGACAGCGCGGTGGCGGACGGCGCGGCGGCAGGCGCGGCGGTGACCGGTCCGGTGGGTCCGGCATGAACGAGTCAACGGCAAACCCGATGATCCGCCGGCGCATGAAGCGGGCAAAAGTGTCTGCTCTCGGTGCAAAGGCAAAGTCCTCCCGGTAATTTCATAATCAAGTACAGCCTGTGACGGGTTAAGGGGTTCACCCGCCCCCCACTGGTTTTTCGCACAACCATGTGCAGTTTTTTCGTGATTGCTGATATTGTATCATAACTATATTTTATTTCAAACAACCATGGTGAGTATGGATCTTCCAACTGCAGTAAAGAACTACCAGTTCGGCGAGCGGGCCAAGTCCGGACTGATCATGGCCTCCCAGCTGAGTATAGCCCTGACCGGCTTTGCCAAGGAGGAGCGCCCTGGCGGGAGAAGGATGCTTCTCCTGATGATGGAATCGGTCAGGACCGAGCTCCAGTTCGCGCTTAGGGATACCGGTCACCAGGAGTTCCAGAAAGCAATAAACTCCCTCAACAGCGCCATCTCTCTTGTCGAGGCCGACAAGCCTGAGGCGGCTTCGGAAAAAATTGCTGCAGCCATCAGTGCATCCACTACTCCTGCACAGGAAGCCTGGCAGGTACTCACGGAACATGGACTCCTCTGATTTCTCCGGTTTCCTTTCCAGCCGTACTTCGGTCCGGGAGTACGGGGACGAGTCGCTGACCAAGGAAGAGACCGACTATATCCTGTCCTGCGCAAGCACTGCGCCGAGCGCCGGCAACCTGGAAGCCTGGGATGTTGTCGTTGTTACGGACGAGGAGAGCCGGCTTGCGCTTGCTGAGGCGGCGTTCGGCCAGGTGCACCTGGAACGATCTGCGACCGTCTTTGTGGTCTGTGCCAATTATGTCCGCTCGATGTCGCGCTATGGCGAGCGGGGAATTCTCTATGCCGTGGAGGACGCGACGATCGCCTGCACGTACATGATGCTTGCAGCCCATGCACGAAAGATTCACACGTGCTGGACCGGGGCATTTGACGAGGACGAGGTCCGGGAGATCCTCGGCCTTCCACAGCACGTCCGCCCGATTGCACTGCTTGCAGCGGGCAAGGGCGATGTAAAGACCAGCCTGACGGAACGGATGCCGACAGGAGAACATGTGCACCGCGAGGAGTGGTGAGGAGACAATTATGCCGGATTATACCGTTACACTGGAATCGGCCTGGCTCATCAAGGATGTCAAATCCTTGGATGACGCCATCGGGATCGCCATCAGCGAGGCAGGCAAACGCCTGAACCCGGCTGCAAAATACGTTGAAGTGGAAGCAGGCATGCTTGCCTGCCCCTATTGCGAGAAGGAACTCTCCAGCGCCATTGTCGTTGCCGACACCGCTCTTGTGGGACTCGTTCTCGAGATGAAAGTCTTCCGGGGAGAATCGGCCGAACATGCAGGCCGGATTGCCAAATCCGTTATCGGGAAAGCGCTGCGGGACATTCCCTTGAAAATACTGGATGTGCAGGAACAGGTATGAGCATGATCCATGTTGTCGGGCATACGGCCATCGACCATATCTCCAAGGTTGCGCACCTGCCCGAGAAGAACTGTTCGACCCATATCACGGACCGGCAGATCTATTACGGCGGCGGGGCTGCAAACATTGCCGCGGGCATAGCAACCCTTGGCGGGAATACCACCCTCCTCTCCTGCGTTGGCGGGGATTTTTATGGCGGCGACTACGATGCCTGGATGAAGAAGCTGGGCGTCTCCCAGCAGTTCTTTGTCGTTCCCGAAGCCCACACCCCCACGGCGTTCATGTTCACGGACGAAGCCGGGGACCAGATGACGTTCTTTGAATGGGGCGCTTCGAAGGCATTTGCAATGGCCGAGCCCCCGGCCCTTCCCTTTGTCCACATGGCAACGGCAGACCCGGAGTTCAACTGTCGGGTTGCGGAGAAGAGCGAGTTTGCCTCGTTCGACCCGGGCCAGGATGTCTTCTGGTACACAAAAGAGCAGCTGGATTCCCTTCTCGACAACATTGACATCCTCTTTGCCAACCAGCACGAGATCGAGCACATGTGCCGGACTCTTGGCACATCCCGCGATTCGATTGTGTCGAGAGTGAAGATGGCAATCTTCACGATGAGCGGGGACGGGAGCACCCTGTATACCGGAGGAAAAGAGCATTTCATTCCGGTTGTCCCGGTAACGCTTGCCGACCCAACGGGAGCCGGCGACTCGTACCGTGCGGGCTTTCTCACCGCTTATGTCAACGGCTACTCCCCGCTCACCAGCTGCAAGATCGGGACCGTGACTGCATCGTTCGTAGTCGAACATGTCGGATGCCAGACCCACCTTCCGACCTGGGAGCAGATGACCGGGCGGTACCGCCAGCATTTTGGCGAACTGGCAAGACCTTAGGAGGAGACGACAGATGAGCTGGGCATCACTCACATCCGGGGGAAAAGATTCGATCCTTTCCTGCCAGAAAGCACTGGACTCGGGAAAGGACGTGCGGTACCTGGTGACTGCCCGGCCAAAGAATCCCGATTCCTACATGTTCCACTCGGCAAACCTCGATGCGGTACCTGTCATCGCCCGCGTTGCCGGTATGGAGTACGTGGAGATTGCGACCCACGGGCGAAAAGAAGAGGAGCTCGCCGATCTGGAAGCGGGTCTTGCAGCGCTCGATATCGAGGGAGTGATCGCAGGCGCGGTCGCCTCCGTGTACCAGGCCGAGCGGGTCAAAACCATCTGCAACCGGCTGGGTCTTAGGCTCTTCACCCCCCTCTGGCACATGGATACCGTCTCCCTTGTCCGGGAGGTTGCCGACCGGCTCGATGCCCGGATCGTTGTCACCGCCGCCGAGGGTCTGGATGAAAGTTACCTTGGCGCCCGGTTCGATGCTGCCCTCATTGCCCGGCTGGAGAAAGTGGCAGCATCCCACCGGATCAATATTGCCGGCGAGGGTGGCGAATACGAGAGCCTCACGCTCAACGCACCATTCTATTCCCGGCCGGTAACGTATACAACCTCGGAAGTCCGGTCAGCGGTAGGCCGGCACGAACTCGTTCTCGGAGGATTTGCCTGATGGCGCAGGGAAGCGATGTCAAGCTGGGCCAGCTCACCAAGTACATCTTCACGGCCCCCTCGTGGCAGCGTTCTCTTTTCATCATCGTCCTTTTAGGCCTGTTCATCGATGCCGCGAGCGCCCGGGCCTGGGTATATCTCCCGTTCTCCGGAACTCTTGCGTTCACACTTCCGGCGGTTGCCGCCCTTGTCCTGACCAAACCCATAATCGAGCTTGGCGGGAAGACCATGACCTGGAACAGGTCTGCGCTTCTTGCCCTCTCCTGCACGATCTTTGCGGTGATCATCACCCTTGGCTCCCTCCTGTTCTCCGTCAGGTACCTCCCGCTCTTCTATGCGATATCGCTCGGGTTCATCTTCGGCCTTCGCCTGTTTGTCCTGGTCGCGATCTCCGATTACCGTCTCCCCCGGATGATCCTGCCGGCGTTCACCCAGAGCGGCCCGGGGATCCTGGCCGGGATGCTCATGTTCTCGACAACGTTCGGCTTTGTGGCGTTCGGGATCTTTGCTCTCCTCCTCCAGCTGGTCTTCGGTCTCGGGTTTGCAATCCTCGTCTGGATGATCGAGCGGCCCCTGCAGCGGGCGTTCAAAATACGGGGACTTGCGTTTGTCAATGCGTTCATCGCCCACATGACCGACGGGTCCAAGGGAATGGAGGACTTCTTCCGCGAGATAGGCGAGGAGATCTTTGTCCCGCAGGTGAGTTTCTTTTTCAAAAGACAGGACAAGTTGCCGGTCATCTTCACGGTCCCGAACCTCCACCCGGGGCCGATGGGCGAGATCGGCGGCGGCAACCTCCCCAAGGTCCTGCACGACAGCTTTGAAGACGAGACGCTCGTTGCCCACGGCTGCGCAACGCACGACTTCAACCTGGTCTCGGAGAGTGAGATAAAAAAAGTGATCGATGCGCTGCAGAAGTCACGGAACGATGTAGTGTACTCATCCGGTGCCGGAAGATCCGGCCGCATCTCGGTCGGGACCGTCCAGGTGCTCTACCAGCGCTTTGGCGATTCGGTTCTTGTCGTGACCACCCGCTCCCCCCACCGGACCGAAGACCTGGACTTCTCGATCGGGATGACCATCATGGCCGAAGGCCACCGCTGGTTCCCCCACGTGGCGATTGTCGATGGCCACAACTGCATGACGGATCTCTCATCACCGGTACTTCTTGCAACCCTGACTGCCACCGAGTACCAGCGGGCCTGCCTGGACGGGATGAACGCCTGCCTCTCCGCCCCGCTCCACCCGTTCAGGATCGGGGTTTCGCATCACACGGTCCCGTACGGCCGCGAGGAAGGGTTCGGGGATCTCGGGATCCAGACCCTGGTGACCGAAGTCGACGGCCAGAAGACAGCGTATATCCTCATCGACGGGAACAACATGGCAGCCGGTGTCCGGGAGATCCTTCTTGAAGAGATCCTGACTATTGTCGATCACGCCGAAGTGATGACAACCGATTCGCACGTCGTCAACACCATCACCGGCAAGAACCCCGTGGGCATGCACGTGGGGGTCAAGGAGTTCCTGCCTCACGTCATGCAGAGCGTGCGGGAAGCCATCGATGATCTGGCGCCGGCAGAAGCCGGGGCAGCAACCGCCCAGTGCGAACACATCGTGGTCTTCGGGTCCAACCGGATCGCCCAGCTGGCAAGCACCGTGAACGCCATGCTCGTCTTTGTTGCCCCGCTCTCGCTTGCAATGATCCTGCTTGCATTCCTGCTCTCCATCCTGGCATATGCCATGATGGCGTAAGCTCCGGAATCGAGCCATAATTTTTTTTAAATTTCTGCCACTGAACCGGATTTTTTACCCCATCTTGTCAGGCCCTCGACCCTGGAAGCCGGTACAGGGAAAAAAATTACCGGACAACCGGCGATGCTTGTGCATCGAACGGGTTGGTCCGCATGGCAAGCGAGAAGAGGTACGGGTAATTATGTTTGAGGTATTTCATGTACGAGAGCCATTCCGTGCAGAGCATGCCATAGACCCGGTTGATGTCCCCGGAGAGATGGGCATAATCCGTTTCGGGAAGCCCGGTCAGGGTCTCCCGGGCCAGCAGTTCCTCGGTCAAGTGAAAGAGTGCCTGGAGGAGCGGGGTGAAACGATCGTGCTCTATGAGCTGGGGATTTTCAAGAAGGGAGAGCATGAAACCCTTATGATGTGCAAGAAATGCATGCAGTTCTTCCAGAGGAACTTCTCTGCTGTCAAGGCTGCAGACATGCTTGTCCAGTGCTTTGTAGGCCCGGGAAAAATCGGTATCTGACCAGGCAGAAGAGACGAGGAGTGCGGACCGGATCTCGTGGATCGAAGGATCGCGGGCACTGAATTTTCTGAGGAGTTTCGATCCCACTTCCGAGAAGAAAACGCCGATGATCATGTTCAGTTTTTCAAGACGAACCTTTCGTTCGCGCTCATCGATCATGTTCTCAATGGTATTTGCCACAACGCCGACAAAACACCCAACACCCGTGATGATGATTGCGATCACGAGAAGCTTGCCGGCAGGAGTTATGGGGTGAATGTCCCCGTACCCCACGGTTGCGATCGTCACGATGAGGAAGTAGAATGCATCGAGGGGTGGGAAGTTCTCGGTCACCATCAGGCCGATCATCCCACACGTGAGAATAATGGCAAGAATCGTGAGATAGACCCGCAACCGGAAGGTCAGCGTAAAAGCCATGCCTTCTCTTTTTGTACAGGTTTATTTAAACCAATTCGTTTGGGCAGTCCGGGCCTGCAGTGATCCATGGCCCGATAAAAACCGATAATCTTTTTGTCGTTTCGTCTGCATACGAACGATAATCATTCGTCCGGGAAGAGCAGAGCAAAGGATTTTTGTATCCGGCAGCCAAGGCTTTGCAGCCATACCGGAGCTATCCTATGCAATCCCTTACCGAGGAATATGTCCGCTCGCTCTTCCTGCATCTTGAACAGGGCAGATCAGATCTTTTTTTCCAGCATGTGGCAGAGCACGTGACCTGGACCGTGATGGGAACCCACCCGCTTGCAGGAACGTACCATGACCGGGAGACGTTCATTGCCGGCACGTTCCGGCGACTGAACCGGGTCCTCCGGGAAGGCGTTCTCCTGCGGGTCACCGGCATCCTTGTCTCGGGGGACACCGCTGCAGTCGAACTGGAAGCTCTCTCAACGGCACTGAATGGAAAACCGTTCAGCAACCGGTACTGCTGGATCTGCCGGTTCGAATCGGGAACGATCATGGAAGTCAGGGCCTATCTCGACTCGGCGCTCGTGAAGCAGCTGCTTGACGAGAACGAACCGGGCGGTGCAAAGTAACCGCCGGGTGCAGTTCGTTCATCCGGACCGACGATTTTTTTATTTTCCCTGATTGGATTGCCGGTTATCCCTTCTGTGTACGTAATGCCCTGCGGAGCGAACAAGAACGATTGAAGAAAAAGAAAATCTCGGTTATTTGTATACCCCCGACCAGATTCGAACTGGTGTCGCCGGATCCAAAGTCCTGCATGATTGACCGCTACACTACGGGGGTAAATGATCTTCTGGATAGATGGCATCCCGCAAATATCCGGAAAGGAAAATTTGCTTTATCCTGTTTGGTTTTTAAGATATTAAAATCAGCATCCGGATGAAAAACCGGTGTTTCTGCAGGGAGTCCCCGTTCCCCGCTGGGTTTTTATCCCCCCCAAAAAAACGACCCTCATATCCGCGTTCCGGCAGCGTTTCTCATCCCAGACAGGCAAACGTGGGTGGCAAAAACCGCATCGGTCCAAAGGCCGTTAATGGGCATCAGGCGAGGTGCATTCCAGTCGTATTTTGGCAATCAGGGCGATTTAATGACGTATTCTCCACGCGAACAGAAACCGGCGGTTTTCATGCGTTTTCCAGCAGGGCTCCGGATCCGGAACCGTGAATCCGGGCCCGTACAGGGCATATTTTACCCCGGCCCTGTCGGGGCTTTTCGATGCCCGCGAGATCCCAAAAAGAATTGTTTCCTGTCAGAGCAGTTTTGTCTCTTCGGTTGGTTTTGGCACCTTCACGACAAGGACACGGAACACCGATGAACTTTCGTTTGTCCACTTATGAGGAATCTTTGCCGGGCTCTCGACAAGCATGTCCTTTCCCACGGTCTGCTTCTCGTCCCCGATCTCGACAACCCCGGTCCCTTCGAGCACATAGAAGAAGACATCGACCGGTGTGATGTGTTTTTTGAGCGCTTCGCCGGGCTGGAGCGTGATCATGACCGCCATGGCGTGCGGGGTATCGTAGATCTTCCGGGCATCCACGTGATGGGGGTTCGGCCCTGAAACTACCTTTGCAACATCGACAACCTTCATCGCATCTCATCCTGTATACCGTTGATATACCCCCGCGTGGATTTGAGTATTTCCCCTGAGATACCAAAAGCCCCGAAATATATGTCCGGTCTTTCTGCAGTCCCGGCCCATGGTCACGCCAACGGCTGCGGGCTAGTGTCGCCAGATCTCAACCATCGACTGGCTGCCATGGTACCCGATGAACTCCCCGAGACCAAAAAGTCCCGTTTTTCTCTTTCTCGGCGCGGCATCGATGGGATTGTTGAAGTACAGGAATTTGTCGTCGATTCCGGTCACGACTATCCAGTGGGGGATATCTTCATTGCAAAAGAACAGGGAATTTATCACGATCAATGGCACATGATTCGAGAAGAGCGATTCGCGGATGGTTGCTGCCGTGATCGTCGTGTGCCTTTCCCGGACGCCGGACTTCCTGCACCGGGCTCTCCGTTCAGAGAATTGTTCCCGGATCCACTGCATCTCCAAATCCTCAGGCGGGGGATCCAGGTTCTCAACAAAATCAAGCCCGCCGGTATTGCTGGTGACCCGTACAGAAAAACCCCGGGCCGCCGCGGAGTAGGCCAGGCCAAACCTGCTCGTTCCCGGGACGGCTGCGAGGGTTCCTTCCCGCCAGAGATCGATCTCCAGGTATTTTCCAAGGCGGATGTCCCGGCACCAGTACTTCATTGCCATCATCAAAGAAGCCGGACCGCACGTGTAGCCATAATGCTGCCGGAAGAAAGGTACGTCCAGGTGGATCGATGCCCCGTGCGTATCCGGCATATCCAGATCACCGCCCGCCGTACGACCGCACGTGTTTCCAGGCCCGGTGAAATGCAGCGAACCGGTCGTCCTCCTCGCGGTAGATCCCAGGATCCTCCCGTCCGAAAACCTTCCTGTCTTCTCCCGCCGGGCAGACTTTGATACAGAGGCCGCACGGGGAGATATACCGGTTTGCAAGAGCTTCCGATCGTGCGGCGCAGGTCTTCTTCTCGGTCAGGCTCTCCGGGTAATCCCCGCCGTCCAGCGCTTTGACCGGGCAGGCATTCACGCATTGCATGCACCGGGTGCACAGGTCCTTCTCCATTATCTTTCCTGCCGGTATCTCTGCCGAGGTGAAGATGGATGCGAACCGGACCCGGGGTCCGAACTCCGGGGTCAGGAGCATGTTGTTGATCCCGAATGTTCCAAGGCCGGCAAGATGTGCTGCATGCCGGTGGGAGAAGAAGGCCACCGGTTTTTCCTTAAGGATGCTGACATTGCCATAACCGTCCCGGGGAATCCAGATGGAGGGAAATCCTGTGCGGGTGAGCGATTCGGCAATGCGGTACCCGTGCATGTCCAGGAGGGAGTTCACGGTCCGGTACAGTTCATGGTAATGGATGGAAGGCGCTGTCTCCACGATCGGCAGGCTGACCGGTAGACCGATGACGATGACGGTCTTTGTCTCAGGAAAGATCGAGCAGGGCCGGAATTCCTCCGGGATCCAGGGCTCGAACGGGGGGGTATCCCATCGGCCGGCTGGAGCAAAACCAACGAGCGGGATGCCGAGGTCTCGGCACAGGCCGGTGATGTGGGCCCGAATCTCATCACTCATACTGGTACCATGCTGCTCTTCGTCATAAAGGAGATCGGTACCGGATCGCTCTTGTTTCAGAGCACGTGCGGATTTTTCTCCGGTCACCGTATATCCGTCTCTTCCCGTTCCCCGTCAATCGTGCAGACAATCGTCCGCTCCCGCCCGGCATTCACATCGAGTTCGAGCAGGACGATCTGCTGCCAGGTCCCGCACATCAGCTCAGCATTCCCGATGGGAATGGTCAGGGACGGGCCAACGAGAGCGGCTTTCACATGCGATCGGCCGTTGCCATCCCCCCACCGGGTATCGTGGGCATAGGGCAGATCGTCGGGCGCAGCCCGGGAGAGCGAGCGCCGGAGATCGGAGAGGACGCCGGGCTCGTATTCGATAGTCGTGAGGGCGGCCGTGGAGTGGAGAACAAAGAGGTGGACAAGGCCGGTGGTTATCCGGCTTTCTTTGGCAGCTTTTTGGACCTCCCCGGTGATATCGATGATATCCCCTTCCTTTTCTGATCTCACTTTCAGTATCGTGCGGAACATGCATTCACCGTACAACCCGGTTCTTTGTCCGGCACCAAAACCATTTCTCCGGATCCGGTTTTGACGGTATTTCGTTTGCATGAAAATGATGAGGGAGTATCTGCTGCAGATGGATCCCGGCCTCCCTGCCCGTTGCCTGCCCGGTACAATCTCAGGCCCGGGGGATGGCGGGCAAACCTGAAAAATTCTGACGATCACGCCATAGATTATCGGATAGTAGGGGATGTCACATTGCCGGGCAATCCGATTAGCACATTTGCACGGCAATTACGCGCAGGGTCCCGAAATCCCTGAGCGGGTACTATTGCTTCTGCTGTTATCGCGTGAAAAAACCGGAATGGGTATTGGAATACGGGGATATCTCCCGGAACCTGCGCAGGTCCGTCATGAAATTATGAATCTCATTTTCTGCGCAGGGAAATCTGGACGGGAGCCTCAAATTCGCAGGAATATTTTGCCTCACATATTTGCACTGCAAATGCGTGTGTTTATCCTATACTTGTGCAAACGATTGCGTATACAATGGGTGTCCATTGAAAATCCGGTTATGGGATACCGGCATGCGAGGATGATTACCATGAACCATATACCCGGCAATCACGGAGTTCCTGTTCTGTCTGAACTTGCAGCCTTGTTCAGGCATCGGTCCCTGGATCGGGCACCGGGGCGGCAGGAATTCCTGCGCAGATCTCCCGAGCGGCATGTGTCTGAATCCTGGGAGTACCGCAATTCAGGGCAAAGTTTCCACTTGGCGGACGGGACCCCTGTCTGCCCGGCCTGCGGGGATTTTCCTGTTATCGAACAGGGGTACGAGCACAATCACCGGCATTATTGCACCCGCTGCGGGGTGATATACTGGCTGTGTTAATCCTGCAAATGCACGTCCCGGCACACATTCCTCCTCCCCAATACGGGCCTTTGGCCTATGCTATAATCCTTTTTTCATTGCAGACGTGAAATGGACCGATTGCCCTGATAACCGGTACGAACTATTTTGTTCGTGACTGATTAAAAAAAAGAATGATTATTCAGTTGTATCCGGCCGGGGTGGCACGGCATCCGGTTCCGCATCCGAACCGTTCTCCGCCTCTGCCGGGAAGAACGCGACCCCGACAACCTTGTCTTTCTCGTCAAGGCGCATGACCCGGACCCCTTTGGTGCCCCGGCCTATGATCCTGAACTCGCTGACCGGGGTCCGGATAACGACACCGGACGCGGTCATCGCGATGATCTCGTCGGTATCGGAGACTGCCCGGGACTCGATGACAACGGCATTGCGTTCGAGCTGCATGTTGCGCACGCCCATCGTGCCCCGGCCATGGCCCCGGAACTCGTCGAACTCGCTCCGCTTGCCAAACCCAACATCCGAGATGGTGAGGAGATGGTCTTTTTCCAGGAGCGTGACCGAGACTATCGTGTCCTCGCCCTTGAGCTTCATGCCCCGCACACCCTGTGCGTTCCTGCCAACGGTCCTGACCGTCTCTTCGTGGAACCGGAGACTCTGGCCGAAGCGGGTTGTCAGGATCAGTTCATTGTTCCCGTTTGTCAGGATGACATCGACAAGCGCGTCGCTCTCCCGGAGCCTGATCGCATTGGTCCCCGTGGATCTCGGGTAGGAGAAGGCATCCAGCGGGATCTTGATAGCCTGGCCGAGCTTGGTGGCAAAGAGGAGGAACTTGTCCTTCGAGAACTCTTTTACCGGGAGCACGGTCGTGACTACCTCGTCCTTGAGGTTAAGGAGGTTGACGATCGGTTTGCCTTTTGCAACCCGGGAGCTCTCGGGGATCTGGTAGACCTTGAGCCAGTAGACTCTCCCGAGGTTGGTGAAACAGAGGAGGTAATCCTTGATGCCGGCCGAAAAGACCGAATCGACAAAGTCCTCTTCCTTGGTGGTCATGCCGGTGATGCCGTGGCCGCCCCGCTTCTGTTTGCGGTAGGTATCCAGATCCATCCTCTTGATGTAGTTGGCCGTTGTGATGGATACGAGAACGGTCTTGTCCTCGATCAGGTCTTCGTTCGAGAGGTTGCTGGTATCGAGAGCGATCTCCGTCCTGCGGGGATTGCCGAACTTATGGGAGATCTCGCTTGTCTCGCGCCGGATCTCGTCCTTGATGTTGGCCTCGCTTGAGAGGAGCGTGGTGAGCCGGGAGATCTCTGCCTCAAGGCCCGCCTTCTCGTCCGTTATCTTCTGTTGCTCAAGAGCCGCGAGACGGCGGAGCTGCATCTGGAGGATGGCATTTGCCTGGGGCTCGTCGAGCCCGAATCCCGCAATCAGGGCGTTCCTTGCATTGTCGACCGTATCCGAGGCGCGGATGGCAGCAATGATAGCATCGATCTTCGAGAGGGCGATGAGGAGCCCGTTCAAGATATGGACCTTGTCCTCCGCCTTCTTGAGATCGAACTCGGACCTGCGCCGGATCACTTCTATCCGGTGGTGGACGAAGTTCTCAAGGAGGTTGTGCAGGTTGAGGATCCGGGGCTGGCCGTCGACAATGGCAAGGTTGGAGGCCGAGAAACTGGATTCAAGGGCGGTATTCTTGTACAGGTTGTTGAGGATGACCGGGGCCATCGTGCCCTTTTTCAGTTCGAAGACAACCCGGATCCCGTCCTTGTCCGATTCATCGCGGAGGTCGGTGATGCCTTCGATCTTCTTGTCCTTGACCATCTCGGCGATTGCGGTGATCCACATGGCCTTGTTGACCTGGTACGGGAGCTCCGTTACGATAATACGGTCGCCACGGTTGCCGCCTTCGGACTCCTCGATATTGGCAACGCCCCGGACAATCACCCGTCCCTGGCCGGTTGCGTAAATATTTCTGACACCCTCCACGCCCATGAGGATCCCGCCCGTGGGGAAATCGGGGCCGGGCATGATGCGGAGCAGGTCGTCGACCGGAATTTCCGGGTTCGTGAGATAGGCGTCGACTGCAGCACAGACTTCCCGCAGGTTGTGGGGCGGCATCTTTGTGGCCATACCGACTGCGATACCGTCGGTACCATTCACGAGCAGGTTGGGGATCTTGGCCGGAAGCACGGTGGGCTCTTCGAGCGACTCATCGTAGTTCGGCTGAAACAAAACGGTGTCCTTGTCGAGATCTTCGAGAAGGGCTTCGGCATACTTGTCGAGCCGGACTTCGGTATACCTGCTCGCCGCAGCAGAATCCCCGTCGATGGAACCGAAGTTACCCTGACCTTCCACGAGCATGTGGCGGTACGAGAAGGGTTGCGCCATCTTGACGATCGTATCGTAGATGGAGGAGTCCCCGTGGGGATGGAACTTACCCATCACTTCACCGACAACCCTCGCGCTCTTCTTGGTGGGCTTGTCGGAGGTGTTCCCCATCTCCCACATTGCAAAGAGCGAGCGGCGGTGAACGGGTTTGAGCCCGTCGCGGACATCGGGGATTGCACGCTGGATGATGACCGACATCGCGTAGTTGATGAACGAGGTCTTCATCTCCTGTTCGATGCTGATAGGCTCGACCCGGTGGGTTACCGGGCTTCCTGCCGGGGGATCGTTATCAGATGTCAAGGTTCGTCACCTCCTTTGCATGGCGTATGATGAAATTTTTCCGAATCTCCACATCCTTTCCCATCAGGGTCTTGAAGATCTCGTTGGCCTCGTAGGCATCCTCGATGTTCACCTGCCGGAAGATACGGTTCTCGGGGTCCATGGTCGTGTCCCAGAGCTGCTGGGCGTTCATCTCACCAAGACCCTTGTACCGCTGGACGGAGACACCTTTCTCGCCCATCTCTGCTGAAACTCTCTGCATCTCCTCCTCCTTGTACACGTACTTCTCTTCCTTTCCTTTCCAGACACGGAAGAGGGGGGGCTGGGCGATATAGACGTACCCAAGCTCGATGAGTTTGGGCATGTACCGGTAGAAGAATGTTAAAAGGAGCGTCCGGATATGGGCACCGTCCACATCGGCATCGGTCATGATCACGATGTGGTGGTAGCGGGCCCGCTCGGCATCGAACTTCTCCCCGACACCGGTGCCGATCGCTGAGAGGAGCGTCTGGATCTCGGCGTTCTTTAAGATCTGGTGCTCGCCGGCTTTCTCCACGTTGAGGATCTTTCCTCTGAGGGGAAGGATGGCCTGGAACTTACGGTCCCGTCCGCCCTTTGCCGAACCCCCTGCAGAGTCCCCTTCCACGATATAGATCTCGGACTTGGCCGGGTCGCGCTCGGAACAGTCCGCGAGTTTTCCCGGGAGACCGCCGCTTTCGAGCGTGCTCTTGCGCCGGGCAAGGTCCCGGGCGTTACGGGCTGCTTCGCGGGCTTTTGCTGCCGAGAGCGCTTTTTCGATGATGGTCTTGAGGACATTCGGGTTCTCGTCGAAATACTCGCTGAGCGCTGCGTACACGAGCGAATCGACAACCCCCTTGACGCTGCTGTTCCCAAGCCGCATCTTGGTCTGGCCCTCGAACTGGGGATTGGCCATCTTGACGGAGATGACCGAGGTGAGGCCTTCGCGGACATCCTCGCCCCGCAGCGTGATGGTGGCATTCTCCTTGATGATCCCGTTCTTCTTTGCAACCGTGTTGATGGTCCGGGTGATAGCGCTCCGGAACCCTTCGAGATGGGTACCGCCTTCCCGGGTATTGACCGAGTTCACGTAACTGTAGATCTTCTCGTCGTACGCAGTGGTGTACTGCATTGCCACTTCGAGTTCGAGCTTGTTCTCCAGATCCTTCTTGGTTATGTCGATCGGAACCGGGTGAAGGCACTCGGCGCCCTCGTTCAAGTACTTGACGAACTCGGTGAGGCCGCCGGCATAACAGTAGGTTGCGGTATCCCCGGTCCGTTCATCGGTGATGATGATCGTGAGGCCGGCATTCAGGAACGCCAGTTCCCGAAGGCGGTGGGAAAGGATATCGTAGTCGAAGGTCGTGGTCTCGAAGATGGTGGCATCCGGGACAAAGTGGGTTAAGGTGCCGGTCATCTTTTTGCCAAACTGGTCAAGGAATACGCGCCGGTTCTCCTCGTCGCTCCTGCCGGGATCGATGATGTACGCGGAAGTGAGGGCCATCTGGCCCGGGGCGGGGGCTTCTGCCGGCCCTTCCGGGGGGGTGAACTGGGCCGACTCGCCGTACCACCGCTTGTACCGTGCGATCAGTTCTGCGAGCGACTCCTCGCGGGTCGTGAGCGCCGAGGTCACTTTGCCCTGGGCAAAGCGCATCTCGTAGATATTCCCGTCCCGGTAAACCCGGACCGAGAGCCAGTTGGAAAGAGCATTAACAACCGAGACCCCGACCCCGTGGAGACCGCCCGACACCTGGTAGGTGGACTTGTCGAATTTTCCCCCGGCATGGAGGACGGTCAGCACGACTTCGAGAGCGCTCTTGCCGTTCTTCTCCATCCGGTCGACCGGGATACCACGCCCGTTGTCTTCAACGGATAAGGAACCGTCGCGGTTGATGACAACGGCAATACGGGAACAGACTCCGGCCAGCGCTTCGTCAATGGAATTGTCCACGACTTCGTAGACAAGGTGGTGCAGTCCGCGGGTATCGGTGCTGCCGATATACATGGCGGGACGTTCCCGGACCGGAGTGAGACCTTCCAGTACGGTGATATGAGACGCATCGTACGTATCAGTCAATGAAAACAACCCCTAAAAAAATACAGGAATAATACCCTGTGGTAATCACAATACCTATTGGTTTTTTCAAACATTAAAGGTGATCCTGCCGGTTTTTCAGGCGGACAAAAACCTATGCTGCGTGTGATCCGGAACCTAGCCTGAATGCAGGATCCTGTACATTCCCGGAGGAACGAGAATCCCGAACCGGAGATGGCCCGTATCGCCGGTCTCCTGTATCAAGATCGAGGTGATGTCCAGAACCTCCCGGATAAAGAATAGGCTGTGGCTCTTGTCAAGCGTGTTCTCCCAGGAAAAAACCTTCTCCTTCTGGTCGTCCGGTACACCGGTCCCGGCTTTTTCCAAGGTAAAGAGCAGCCCGTCAGCAGATTCAGTATGGGTTATCGTTATCTCCGCATTGATGCTGCCGTGGAGATAGAGATATTCCATGAGGTGCATGAGCCCTTTTTCAAGCAGGTTGTCGCTCAGGATATCAATTGTCTTGATATTCGTTGCCCGGGCAATGGTGATGGGCGGGAGATGCGACAGAGCGAGGAGGAGGATCTCGTTGAAGTTCTGCCAGAGCGGTTCTTCGGCTCCCATGTCCCGGTAATTCTCGGCAAATTTTATATGGCGCTGTATCTCGGTGAGCGTAGTATTGAGTTTCTCGATTACCGTTGCCTCTTCGGGATGTTTTGCAATCTGCCTGAGCACGTCCAGGTACGCCCGGACAATGAAGACCTGGGTCTGGATCTCGTTTCTGGTAAAGAGGTTGATCAGGTTGAGTTTTTTGTGGGCCCGGAGAAGGGCACGCTCGTATTGTCTGCGATCCCGGATATCGTGGGCGACGATCACACCGTAATCCACGTCGTCGAACGTGACGACACGGATTGAGAGTTCAACCGGAATCTTCAATCCCTGGGCCGACACGAGAAATGTCTCTGTCTTTTCCTGGTTCCTGGAAAGAACAGCCCTCTCCAGGATCTGCCGGAACCGCTCCCGCTCTTTTGGGGCAATGATATTCTCCACCGGACTTGCGAGGAGCGCTTCTTTGTCATAGCCCAGAATTGTGCTGCAGGCCCGGTTTGCGTCAACGGCAGGCTTGTCCGCAGCATGGATGACGAGGATGATATCATTGGTTTCATCGAGAAGGGCCCGGAAGCGTTCCAGCTCCGAGAGGCGCTGCTGGAGGAGCGGATAATAACTTTTATGGATAGAGGACTCGCCCATCCCGATGATGCGTTCCCGCATCTCGTCCCACGCATCGTTTTTTTCAGATTGCCGATGCATAGATGGCTTCTATCTCCTGCTGGTTGGGACGCCGGGGGTTGGTAGCCATGCAGACGTCGCGGAGGGCATTTTCTGCAAGCTTCGGGATATCCCTGCCACTCACTCCGAGCGATCCGAGAGTATCAGATACTCCTAGGGATTTGCGGAACTGCTTTATCCGGCCTGGAAGATCCTGCGGATCCAGGTGAGTTTCATCCCCGCTCATTCCAGCTTTCATCACTTCGCCGATGGTGTCGTATCGTTCCCGGGTAGACGGATAATTGTACCGGATAACCTCATCCAGGAGCAGGGCATTGCAGAGGCCGTGGGGAAGGTCAAGTGATCCCCCGAGTGCATGGGCCATGGCATGGACCGCCCCGAGGCTTGCATTGGAGAATGCAAGGCCGGCATGCAGGCTTGCAAGCATGGTCTCGCCCCGGTACCCGATCTCGCCCGGCTCTGCAACTGCCCCCGGGAGGTATCTGATGATGAGCCGGACCGCCTCAAGGGCATGGAGATCAGTGACCGGGGAGCTTGCGTTTGACACATACGCTTCGATTGCGTGGGTCAGGACATCGAGGCCCGTATGGGCGGTCAGGTCAGGAGATTTCGTGAGCAGTGTCTCCGGATCGATGAGTGCTATGTCCGGTACAAGGGTCTTGCTCACAATTGCCATCTTGATATTCCGGGTCGAGTCCGTTATGATCGCGAACTGGGAGACATCCGCGCTTGAACCCGCGGTTGTGGGGATGCAGATGAGGGGTGGGCTTGGGATGTTCACCCGGTCAATGCCCTCAAATTCGGTGATATGCCGGTGGTTGGAGGAGACAATTCCTATCCCTTTTGCGCAGTCGATCACGGATCCACCGCCAACGGCCACAAGTGCACTGCAACCGCTCTCCTGGAAGATGCCGGCGCCGGTCATGACATTCTCCGACCTGGGATTGGGGATCACTTCCGCGAACTGTTCGTACGAAATTCCGGAATCCTGAAGACTCGTTTTCACCTCATCGACAAGCCCGGTCTTCAGAACACCGGGATCGGTAACAAGGAGCACTTTTTTTGCCCGGAAATTGTTGGCATATCTGCCAGCCAGGTGCCGGGCACCGGTACCGAATATGAACTCTGGTGCGACAAATTTCCTCAGCTCAAAGGTTCTCATGATACCCCTGCCATCTCACGTATGCCGGTAGAGTATTACCGGTATTTTTTTCTGGACTGATTGCAACTTGTCCTGCCTTCTTATAAATATACCGCCCAGCAGGGATCAGGCAAAATCGCCGACAGCAGCGTCGGGTATGCCCAGCTCCCGGTCGATTGCGATCATCAGCCGGTTGAGCGTGAAGACCACGTCGCGGGCATCCTCGGCATCCATGGTTCCCGGCTGGTGCCAGATCACTTTTTTGCGGAGCAGGGTTGCAAGCTCGTCGATCTCCGTCCCCTTAAACTTTTCCGGCACCACGAACCCCTGCACATGATCGCCGGCCCCCGGCCAGGCCTGGGCCGGGGGAAGGGCAAAATGCCTGGCAATCAGGAGGATGCTTGTCACAAATCCATGACCAAACGGGTACGCCATGATTGAGAATTATAAGGAACCCCTTAAAAAAGTACCCGGTCAGAACAGGGAATACGAGGTTATCCAGGTTGTCACGGGGATTATGATGATGAAAGCCAGAGCCAGGGCCAAAAATGTCCACTCCGCTCTCTTTAACGGTTTTCTCTCAACAAAGAGGAAACTGTCCTTCCCGTACCCCCGGCAGAGCATGCTCGTGTACACCCGCTCGCCCTGCTCGTACGAGCGGATGAACATGGTGCCGATGGTGTACCCGAGCTGCCTGAGCCGGTACCGGTACGGGAGATGGCGATCGAAAGCATCAAAGCATTTGGTCTTTAAGGTCTCGTTGATCTTGCGGAACATGTACCCGAAGACGAACAGGTACCGGATCATCATCCCGAGGGCCAGGGCAAATTCCGCCGGGAGTCCCATTCGGGCTGCCCCTTCGAGCATGTCGTGCATCTTTGTTGTCGATGACAAGAGGATGATGAACGAGATACAGACTACGAATTTGACAAGAAGGATGAACGCAAACTCAATGGATTCGGTATAGATGCAGATGCCGAACGGCAGGTTCATGACCACATGATAATCGGTGTAATACTTGTTCTTCAAAAAGATCTGGAAGAAGATGATGATCCCCCACAGCGAGACAATGGACAGGACCCGCTTGAGATAGGTGAACGGCGAGAGCCGGCTGCAGCCCCACAGGATGATGAAAAAAACAAAAAAAATTGCCCCCACGGTGTAGATCATGGTCGAGTAGGGAACCGCTACAAGTGCAATGATTGCGGCAAATGCTATCGCTATCTTGACTCGGGCATCAAGCCGGTGAATCACGCTGTTGCGGTAAGCATCCCGCTCGATCTGGAAGAGCTCTTCAATCATGATCGTTTGCCAAAGGCGCGAAGCAGGGACTCTTCTGCTTCCGCATAGGTATATGCCATCGACACCTCAACGCCATTCTCCTGGAGGGACTTAAGGATCCGTGGCAGTACCGGCACATCCAGCCGGACGGATTTGAGCATGTCCGGCTGCACGAATATCTCCCCCACTGTTCCACAGGCAACGATCCTGCCTTTGTCCATGACGTAAATGTAATCGGCGATCTCGGGAACGAGCCCGACATCGTGGGTGGAGAAGATGACGGTCATGCCGTATTTCGATGAGAGGGTATTGATGAATGTATTGAGGTCGGCAACACCCCGGGGATCCAGGCCTGCGGTCGGCTCATCGAGCACGAGCACTTCGGGCTCCATAGCGATGACTCCTGCAATGGCCACCCGTTTCTTCTCGCCACCGCTCAGGTGATGCGGCACCCGTCCTGCCAGGTGTTCGATGCCCACTACCTTGAGGGATTCATGCACCCGGTGGTGGATGGTTTCCGTATCCAGTCCGAGATTCGTAGGACCGAATGCCACGTCCTGTTCAACGGTAGGAGAGAAGATCTGGTCGTCAGGATTCTGGAATACGATCCCCACGAATTTCCGGATCTCTTTTATGTTCTGTTTGGTGATGGGTTCGCCCCGGATCAGCACAGAACCGGACGTTGGTTTGAAGATACCGTTGAAGTGCTTGAAGAGCGTGCTCTTGCCTGCACCATTCGATCCGATCACCGCAATGCGGGCCTTTCGCGGGGCAATGAAATTGATATTGTTCAGCGCCGTGACTTTCCCGGGATAAACATAGCAGAGGTCGCGGGTCTCGATAAGGTGCATGGGTATAGAAACTGCGCTCAAAAAAGGTAAAGTCCTATTGGTTTTATTTTGTGGGTTTGGCAGCAGCCTTGATCGCGTAGGCAAGCCCGAGCACCACGAGGAATGCAAGTATCGTGCCAACGATGATGGCAATCAGGCCCCCGGTCGATCCCATCTGTTCGCCAAGGGAGTAATCCGGCATGGGTGCGGAATAGGCGAACTTGCCGTTCAGGTCTTCGTGGATCTCAGCATCGGGCGGAGTTGCGCCGGTCATGGTTTTTTGTCCCTGGACCACAAGCGCTGTACTTTCGAGACCATCCGGATCTCCCGAGGCCATGAAGACTGCCACAGCACCGATGAGGAGGGCGATGACGATGCCGGCTGCAAGGAACGTTTTGTTATCCATCATGATGTACCAGCCCCCTTTGCGGTTGCAGGTTTAACTCCGGTATCCACGAGATCCGGCCGTGCCGCAGTGATCAGGTAGATGGCTGCGACTGTTACAAACCCTTCGATGATACCGATTGCTGCATGGTAGAGTCCCATGGCGATGAGTCCTTCCTTGAGTGGGAACGTGCCGGCAAAATACATCTCGACTGCACAGGCAAGGGCCGGGATCAGGCAGGCGAGCCAGGCTGCGATGAATGCCGAGACGGGCATGCTCTTTGTGACCCCCATGATCCCTTTGAACGAGTAGAACCCGACAAAACCGCCAATCACGCCCATGTTGATGATGTTGGCCCCCATGGTGGTGATACCGCCATCGCCGAACAGGACTCCCTGGACGATGAGTACCATGGTTAAGATGAAGACAGCTGCAAACGGCGAGCCGAGAACGATTGCCACGAGTGCACCGCCCACAAGATGCCCGCTGGTCCCCATCGAGACGGGGAGGTTGAATGACTGGAGAGCGAAGACTGCGGCAGCAAGGACTGCGACCAGCGGGAGTTTCTCTTCGTTCATCTCGTTTCTCGCCCACCGGAGGGCGAGAGCTACAAAGACAAGGGCTATGATCCAGTAGATTGCGCCCTGCCAGATTGGAATGAATGCATCGGGAATGTGCATGATGTCACCAGAAGTGTTACGTTTCTTAACATTTGTGATAATCCGTAGTTAAAAAATGTTGTGATTTAATATCAGAATCGAACATTTTTACATTTTTTCTGAACAATTATCTGCCCGCGGGAACCGGTTATCACGGGTTGGCACGGTGCTCCGGCCCGGCCGGAATGCCCCGACGGTCAGATGTAAATACAAAGCAGGGGAAGGGATGATAAGAGGAAAAAAGAGGCATGGCATGAGTGCGATCGAGACCCGGGGACTCACGAAATACTATGACTCGCTCTGTGCCGTCGATGACCTGACCCTCTCTGTGGACAACGAGATCTTCGCCCTTCTCGGTCCCAATGGCTCAGGCAAGACCACGACTGTCCTGATGCTCACGACCCTGCTCCGGCCCACGTTGGGGAGTGCCTTTGTCTGCGGCCACGATGTCTCCCGCGAAGCGGATATCGTGCGGAAGAAACTGAGCTATGTCCCGCAGGAGATGGCCATCGATATCCGGCTGACCGGTCGGGAGAACGTGATGTTCTTTGCGAAGATCTACGGCATCCCGGACCGGAATGCCCGCGTGGACGAGGTTCTCGCAATCATGGAGCTCACCGACCGGGCCGACGATCTTGTCAAGAACTATTCCGGGGGAATGCGCAGGCGGCTCGAACTTGCGCAGGCCCTTGTCCACGAACCCGAAGTGCTCTTCCTGGACGAGCCCACGATCGGCCTGGACGTTGCAGCCAGGAAAACGATCTGGGAGCATATCAGGGATCTGAAAAGCAGCGGGATGACCATCTTTGTCACCACGCACTACATGGACGAGGCCGACCAGTTCTGCGACCGGGTCGGGATCATCAGCAGAGGCAGGATCATGGCCCTTGGCACGCCGGCGGAGCTCAAGGCCCGGCTGATGAAAGACATTGTCACCGCCCGGATCTCCGGTACCTTCTCCCCGCCCGAGATCGAAGGTATCCGGTTCATTGGCCGGAACGGGGACGAGATCTCTTTTACCGCAGAGAACGGCAAAGAGGCGCTGCCCTTGCTTGCCCAGAAAATCACCGGGTCCGGCACGTCACTGCACGCCCTTTCCCTGCACGAGCCGACCCTTGACGATGTATTCCTGGCAGCGGTCGGGAATCCCGAGGAGCCGCACACCTTCGACGACCGCCGGTTCCGGACCATGCTGCGGAGGCGGTAATGAAGAGCGTCTGGTACTTCATGGAGCGGGACATGCTCAAGTGGCTGCGAAGCCGGTTTGCTGTCGTCACTCTCCTGATCATGCCGGCTGCCTGGCTGATCTTTGTAGGCCTTGCGCTTCCGGTCACCTTTACGGGAAATTACCTGGACTTCATAACGCCCGGCATCCTCGTCATGACCATGCTTGCCTCCTCGCTTCAGGGCGGGGCGCTTCTGATGTTTGACAAGATCCTCGGCTTTCTGAACAAGTTTCTCGCCCTCCCCTCGCCCCGGGAGAGTATCCTCTTTGGCAAGATCCTCTTTATGACGATACGCGGAGTCCTCCAGGCAACCGTCATCTTCCTTGTCGCGATCCTTCTTGGGGCAACCATCCTCTCCCCGGTCCAGTACATCGTCATTTACCTGATCCTGATCCTTTTCGGGATCCTTCTCTCGGGTCTTGCCGCAACGGTCGCGCTCTATATCGAGGACCACGACACGTACACGGCTGTCAACACGCTCATCTCCATGCCGCTCTTCTTCACGTCGAGCGCCCTGATGCCCTACAGCGTGATGCCCCCGTGGCTTTCGGCGATCGCCCATGTCAACCCGCTCAGCTTTGCCATCGATGCGATCCGTTCGGTCGAGGCCGGCGTAATTCCTCTCTTCCAGATAGGCCTCCTGGCAGTGCTCGGGATTGTCGTGCTGACCGTGTGTGTCCGGGTGTTCCGGAGAGTGACGGTGTAGAATTCATGCAGGGTCCCCATTGGAGGAATAATCCCGTTAGGGAACTCCATAAGCCCGGCGTGTTTTTCTTTTCATGAGATCTCACCTTGGCTTGAGCATGACCCCCTCTTTCTCCCTGTGGGGGAGGCAAGCCGGAGGGGTATCCCATCGACCCCCTTTTTGCTATTTGTTTATTCTTTGGATTTGTTGAGATGGGAATGGACACGCTTAGTGTATTCCGGAATATTGGATGAAAACCGTGGGGGTCTGGGTGCCGCTCGCCGGGCCTTTCGGATTACTGTTGGCAGGGAGGTGATGGATATTATCACCGATCCACCGCGGGGGCGTCCCTTCGGGGGAGGCGGCGTTCGTCCCAACAATCAATAACGAAAATTCCCCTTTGACACGAACACGATATTTTGAAAAGTGGATCTTTTCCGGGTGTTTCTGCATTTCGGAAACGCCCACCTTTTTCATATAAAATATGATGAGCATTCCGGCATACGGAGTAACACTCTCCGCGCTTTTTTTCAAAACATTAAAAGCCTATCAGCAAAGATATTTCCATCATTGGTGAGTTAATCCATGGATGACGATCTCTCCCGTATCGGAATATCACTGCCGAAGAACCTGCTCGACCGGTTCGATGAAATCCTGAACTATCGCGGGTACTCGTCGCGCTCGGAAGGTATCCGCGATGCAATCCGCACGTACATCACGTATTACAAATGGATGTCCGATGTCAAGGGCGAACGCGAGGGCGTCATCACGATGGTCTACGACCACGAGCAGCGCAATCTCCTCTCATCCATTACCGAGGTCGAGCACGAGTACCACGATATCATCAAGGCCTCCCTCCATTCCCATGTGACCCATGAGCGGTGCCTGGAAGTCATCCTGGTCCATGGCGATGGATCCCAGCTCAAGGCCCTTGCCGAGAAGCTGATGTCGCACAAGGGTGTCGAGTCGGTGAAACTGACCACGATATCGATTGAGGACTAGTCCACTTTTTTTGTTACTCCCCGGAAAAACCGGCCCTCGTATTCGCTTTCTGGTGGCGTTTCTTAGTCCGGATTGGGGAAACAACCTGCCCGGAAAAACCCCTGCCGGAAGGCCATTATGGGCCATTCTACGAGGTGCATTTCAGCCGTATTTTGGCAAACGGGGCAAGATGCTGGCGTATTCTCCACGTGAACAGAAACGGAGCGAAATGCGGGGTTTTCCGGAATGGGTCACAACCCAAAAACAGCAATCCGGGCCCTTATAGGGCGTATTTTCGTTTGGGGAGGGTTAGTTCAAAGAACAATGACTTCATCTCACCCAGACGCAGAGGTGGCGGAAGATCCCTTTACCTCCCGGCTCACGAAGAGATATTATCCGGGAAAAGCAATTGTTATGAACAAATTGTATGGCGTGAATTCAATGACCGGAGCACAACAATCTGATGCAATGAAAAACCTTGTACTGTTCATCCTGGGACTTGCCGTTATCGGGACCTTCGTGGCATTCGGGTGGTATTTTGCCGTCGACCTCCCGATCCAGCAGGCTGCACTCACAACTCCTGCAAACGGATGCTGGGGGGGCATCTGCAGGGGCGGAATGGGATAAGCCGGAAGAATCCTTTCATGAGAGGCCGGTAATAACCGGCAGAATTTTTTTCCGGATGACCGCTTCCGGTTTTTACGGGGTCTCCTCCATGACCTTTGCCCATCGCGATCCTTATCTCGTCCAAGGATAGAGAAATAAGACGATATGCAAAGAGATGCCGAAGGGCCGGTGACGAAGACCAACATCGGGCGGCTCACCAACACCATCTTTGTCTTTGCCTTTTTCCTCCTCTTCCGGAATATCCGGACCCCGACGTACGATGACTGGGTGGCAAATGCCACGGCAGACCAGTTCGGGCTTATGCAGTCTCCCATCATTGTCAATTTTCTCAACGTCTTTTTGATCCTTGCGATGATCTGGATTATCGTGTTCCATGTCTTCCACCAGTACCGGCTCTTCGACCGGGGGTACCTCTACCTCCACTTCAGCCTTTTGATGTTCATCATCTTCATCCCGATCACAAGCCAGCACGCCCTCCTCTTCTCGAGCATCCCGGATGTCTTTTACCTCTTTCACTTGAACATGCTCGCGATCGGGATCCTGATTGCCCTTGAATGGTGGCATTGCATCAAAAATCCGTATCTTATCGGGCCCGGCGTTACGGCGGGCGAACGGACCAGCACCGACTTAATTGTGCTGCTCATCCCGGCCTTTGCGGTGGCGGGATGCCTGATGGTCTATTTTGATCTCCCCGATACCCAGTATCTGTATTTCGTTACCATGCTCGTCCTTGCCATCACCGGGACCGGGCTGGCCGGACGGGCAAAAAAATTCCTGAGGGATAACCTATGACCGGGGATAAAGGTACTGCTGAGAACGCGGGCATGTCCCGGGAGAAAAAAGACGGGGTGGTTCCCAAGGACATGTTCGAGATTCTCGTCAACGGTGTCTTTGCGTTTGCGATAACCCTGATTGTCCGCAACAACATACAACTCCCGGCAAGCGTTCCAACGGACGAAGCGGTCTTCTTCGGCTCTTATCTGGGAAACATCGTCAACGACGGGATCAGTTTCCTCTTTCTCTTCATCATCCTCGCGTTCTTCTATATCCAGTTCTTCGAGATCATGGGCTGCAACCGGATCATCGACCGGGTCATGGTCTGCCTGACGTTTCTCTTCCTCCTCTCGCTTCTCTTCATACCCTTGACCTCGCTCCTCTATGCGCTGTCGGCAGCCCCCGTCCCGTACGGCATCATCCTCCATGTCAATATCTTGATTGCCGGCAGCCTCGTGTACCTTCTCTGGCGGTACGTGACAACATCCCCCCGGCTGTGCGTTTCCGTCATCGACCCCCGGGTGATCCGGAACCTCTCGGTGCGTACGCTCCTCTTCCCGGCAACAGCCCTCGTGGGGATGGTCCTTGACGGGTGGTATGTCACGTTTTCGAAAGTGCCGGCCATGTTCCTCTATCTTGTTCCGGTCATCCTCTTTGTCGGCCTCTCGTACGATTGTCCGCCGGCCCCGGAACCGGAGCCGGAACCGGAAGCACAGCCCTGAGTGATGCGGCAGTGCAGGCCGGCATGTCTCCGGCAGTCGATGCAGGATCTGCAGGATCCGGATCCCGCTGGCGATTCAAAAATGCAGTTTTTCGGGTTCTGTTTTTGTCCGGCAGACGACCGGTGAATAAGACGTTGTCGGGTATTGGTAATGTCCGGTAAAATCCGGAAGAAACCGGTGAACAAAAAAGGTATCCGGTTTTGTTATTGTCCGCCAAAACCGGATGCGCAAAAAGAATTATCCGGGCTTGGTATTGTCCGGTCAAACCGGCAGGTGAATCATCAGGTATCCCGGCATTTTCTCCCTTGTCAGCACGCTCCTTCCTGCGATGTCCTGAGTACGACCCGGACTTCATGCGGGCCGGCATACGTGGTCTCAATTCGGATCCCGCGACGCTCCGCTTCCATCTCGATCCAGGGCGGCATATGATCGCATACGATCTCGAGCTCCAAGAACGCACCCTGCTGCACGAACCTCTGGAGCACCTGCTTGCTGCTCACTTCGGGCCGTTTTCCCTGGATCTCCAGGATGGATATGGAGAATCTGCCCGGGGATATCTCGAGCGGCGAGGGAATGCCGGCATCTGCCGGCAGGGAGAGGGTCTCCTCGCTTGCCTTCTCGTCGTGCCAGACTTCGTCAAGGAATTCCTTTGGAACGCCGGAAATTTCCCAGATGGAACACCGGGCCTTTTCAAGCTCGAAATATAATGCCCCGCTGGCCGATTTCACCACAAGAACCCGGCAGCCTCCAAAAAACTCTAAGAGCCCGCTGACATCCTGCCTGAGTTCCCGCAGGCCATGGGCCGGGTTGAGTGCGAAAGCTCTCTCCCGGCTCTTTACCCAGGCGCCCCGCTCCCGCCGGAATACCGTGACAGTACCCGGCTCGTTCAGCGGGATTGTTGTGCCTTCTTCACCAAGGAATGTTGCGATCTCTGCAATACACATGATAGCTCCTGCCCTCACAGGGCAAGGCGTTCCACCGGTGTCCCGCCTTCGATGTGCTGGTCGAGGATCTCGGCCACGTCATCGGGCGTCACCGACCCGTACCAGACATTGTCGGGGTAGACTACGACAACGGGGCCTTTCTCGCAGATGCCAAAACAGCCGGTGTTGGAGAGGAAGACCTCCCCCGTGATGCCGCGTTCTTCGATCTCTTCCATGAATTTTGCCATGACCTCGACACTGGTCTTCGCATGGCAGAACCCTTTCTGCTGCCCGTTGGCCCGGGAGCTGGTGCAGACGAAAATGTGATACTTCGGTTTTTGCATTTCAGATACCTTCCGTTATGTGGATAGCGTTCATCTCTTCCCTGCGGAGCTGGCGGTATGTGGCATACTTGGCTTCCTGCAGGGTGTTCGTAAGACGGTCGATAAGGGCGAGCGTACCTGCATAGCCGGCCGAGAGGATCCGCTGGCCCCCGATCCGGTCATGGACGGGAAAACCTATGCGGACAAGCGGGATGCTGTGCCGCTCGGTCAAGAACTTCCCGCCCGAATGGCCGATCGCGATATTTGCTCCTGTTTTTAAGACCGCACTCTCAATCGTTGCGAAATCCGTCTCTTCAAGGATGACCGGCTGCTCATCCAGCCCCGCGAGAAGCGGTTCAAGGCAGAGGGAAAGCCGGCTGTTCCGGGTCCCGCTGGCAATGACCGCAGGGTCCGCACCATTCTCGGCGCAGACCCGGGTCATGGCGTACACGAGTTCCGGCTCGCCGTAGATGACCGGCCTGCCTTCTGCATTGTACTTGTGGGCATCCGCCATCCCGTCGAGAAGCCAGCCGCGTTCGGTTGCGAGAGATTCAGGCAGGCTCCGCCCGCTGAGTTTCTGCAGGAGTTCCATGAGACGATCGGTTGCTTGGAGCCCGATGGGCAGGGGCAGGTTTACGAGCGGGACGCCGTACTCCTGCTGAAGCCAGAGCCCCGGCGAGAGTTCGTCCGGGCAGGTCTCCCCGAACTGGATCGTGAGCGGCGCCCCCGGCATGGCTGCGATCTCCGCCGGTTGTGTCCCGCCCGACGGGATCTTCTGGTATTTCCCGCCATACGGCCGGTCGAGCGTCATCGAGTAATCCGGAATGAGGGTGTACGCGAGCCCCATGAGTGAGAGGATCCGTTTGATCTCCCGGATATCGGCAGGGCTGATGTGCGGGATGATGACATTGATCCGCCGGTGCGGCTCCGTTGGCCGGGCATAATGGGCGATGATGGCTTTTGTTGCCGCCCAGAACCCTTCCGTGTGGCTGCCGCTGTAGCTGGGTGTTGGCACCGGTATGATATCGGCACCGGCCGGACCCCGCTCGTTTTTGTAGTCCCTTATGATCCGGTCGAGATCCTCGCCCATGGTCTCGGCAAGGCAGGTGGTCAGGACGCCGATCACGGACGGGGCATAGACCCGGCTCACGTTGTCGAGCGCTTTTTTCAGGTTCGCCTCGCCGCCATGGATAGTCTGTTTCTCGTTCAAGGACGAGGATGCGATATCCACCGGCTCGTTGTAATGCTCGACATTTGTCAGTCTCATGTAGGTACTACAGCCCTGCGAACCGTGGACGAGCGCCATTGCTCCCGCGATCCCTTTGAACGCGATAACTCCGCCAAGCGGCATGCACTGCTGGCACTGGTTCTCGTTCACCTGCCGGACACTGCCGGCAGTCCGGACGGGCGCCATCATGCACCCCCGGCTTCGGGCCGCAGGTGTTTCCAGACCGGTGAACACGTGGTTACGTACACCTCGCGGGCAAACGTGACGGCCCCTTCGAAACCGGCAAGGCATTCCTTCCGGTCATGGTTGTGGTCAACAAAGCCGATGCCCAGTTTGTAGGCAAGCACCCGCTCCTTGACACCACCGGCCATGACATCGACCTTCTTCTCCAGCAGGAATTTTTCGATCTCGGCCGGGTTCGCATCGTCGACCACGATTGCGCCTTCATCGAGCATCCCGCTGATCGCTGCATACTCTTCTTTCTTGCCGGTCTGGGTGCCGGTGATTACGATCTCCATCCCGAGCTCGCGGAGCTGCCGGATGATGGCAACTGCCTTGTAGGCCCCGCCCACGTAGATCGCTGCCCGTTTGCCGGCAAGTTTTCCGCGGTAGCGTTCGATCTCCGGCCGGATCGTTGCCATCTCCCGCTCGATGAGTGCCTCGGTCCGCTCCGTTATCTCCGGGTCATCATAGAACCGGGCGATCTTCCGGAGGCTTTCTGCGGTGTTCTCCGCCCCGAAGAAGTTGACATCCATGAACGGGGTCCCAAACGTCTTTTCGAGCTGCATCGCAACCCAGTGCATGGACCCGGTGCATTGGACCAGGTTTAAGCACGCGCCGGGCGCCTGTTTGAGCGCTGCAACGGTTGAGTCACCGGTGAAGGCGACATTGATCTCGATGCCCATCTCCCGGAGGTAGCGTTTGGTAAGCCAGGTCTCGCCGCCGAGATTGTACTCCCCGAGGAAGTTGAGCTTCCGGGTCTTTTCGACCTGTTCGCCCTCCTTCGGCGTGATGAGTTTCATCAGGGCAACGGCAGCGGCCCGGTACCCGACCACTTTGTTGCCGGAGATGAAGCCGCTCGACTCAACGGGAATCACATCGATCGCATGGTGGCGTGAGGCTTCTTTGCAGACGGCCACGATATCGTCGCCGATCATGCCGGTGACGCAGGTTGCATATACGAAGATGGCCGGCGGGTGGTACTTCTCCACGATCTCGTCGATACAGGAGGCCAGTTTCTTCTCGCCGCCAAAGACCACGTCGCGCTCTTTCATGTCGGTCGAGAAGCTGTTGCGGTACATCTCGGGCCCGCTTGAAAGGCTGCCCCGGATATCCCAGGTGTACGTTGCGCAGCCTATCGGGCCGTGGACCAGGTGGGCCGCATCCGTTACCGGGTTTAAGACAACCCGGGCCCCGCAGAAGACGCAGGCCCGCTGGCTCACCGAGCCGGCCAGGCTGTCGTCTGCGCAGTGGATAGCGGTCTTGCTCTTGCCTGCGGTGATGATGGACTGTTCGCGTTCGCTGATGCAGGCCGCCGGCTGTGCTGCCGGCAGGGTACAACTATCCTCCATCTCGTTTCCTCCGTCAAACTTGTTTTTGCTGATAATTTTTTTACAATACCAGTTCGTAGTCCTCGTCAAGGCAGTCGCGGTCCCGCCGTTCCAGGAGCGCATTTGAGATCTGCTCTATCAGGCGCAGGCATCCCCGGTACCCGACAACCGGCATCAGGGGGTGGACTGCCCGGTCCAGAACGGGAAAGCCGACCCGGACAAGCGGGATGTCCTCGGCCCGGGCAATGTACTTGCCATAGCTCGTGCCTATCAGGAGATCCACTTTCTCTTCCTTGATCCACTGGTGGAGCTCGAAGAGATCGCCTTCCGCTTTGACTTTCGCGCCGGTGATACCTGCTTCTTCGAGCATCTTCCGGATTTCCGGTTCGAATGCTTTACCCGGGGTACCGGTCAGGACGTATTTCGGGATCATGCCCATCGTGAGCACGAATTCGGTGAGCGCGATCACATGGTCCGGGTCGCCGAAGATGGCAACGCTCTTGCCCTGGTAGTGGAAGTGGGTGTCGATCAGCGTATCGACTACCTGGCCCCGTTCGATCGTGAGGGACTTTTTGACCTCGACGCCGAACCAGTTTTTGAGGGCCATGATGAAGTCGTCCGTTGCTTTGAGACCTATGGGCAGTTTGAGCGGGATACCGGTGACACCGCATTTCTCCTGCAGGACTTCGGCCGCATCGTTCGAGGCAAACGACCCAAGGGCGAGGGTCAGGGCCGAGTTGCCGGCATCGCGGATCTCATCAATCGTTGCGCCGCCCTCGGGATACATCTGATACTTACTGGTCAGCGGGGTGTCGAGGACACCGGAGGTGTCCGGGAACATGATCATTTTAATTCCGAGTTCTCCTACGATCCGCCGGATCTCCCGCATATCGCCGGGGTTGACAAATCCCGGCAGGATATTGACCTGATCTTTCTGCGTTCCGTCATTCCGGGCCAGGTACGAGACCATGGCTTTGCACATGCCGGAGAAACCGGTGATATGGGAGCCCTGGTAACTCGGGGTGTTGATGTGGATGACGACTTTTCCCTCGGGGATCTCGGACTGTTTGATGATGTTGGGGATGTCGTCGCCGATGGTCTCCGAGAGGCAGGTAGTGTGGACAGCTATTATCTCGGGATTGTAGATCTTGAAGATGTTTTTTATCGAGGTCTTGAGGTTCGCTGCCCCGCCGAAGACGGAAGCTCCTTCGGTAAACGAGCTCGATGAGGCCAGCACCGGGTCCCGGAAATGCCGGGTCAGGTGCATCCGGTGGTACGCGCAGCAGCCCTGCGAGCCGTGGCTGTGGGGCAGGCACCCGTGGATACCGAGCGCAGCATACATGGCGCCGATCGGCTGGCAGGTTTTGGCCGGGTTGATCTTGCCGGTCGTGTGTCCGGCTGCATTCTCCGGGATACATTCAAGCATTGTTCTCACTTCCTTCAATCTTTTGTTCCCAGGGGGGTACGATCAGGTTCCAGGCCGGGGTTGTCAGGGCATTTGCCACATCGCGGGCAAAGTTGAGCGCCCCATTGTAACCGGCGTACGGCCCGCTGTAGTCATAGGCATGGAGCTGTTTGGAGGCAACTCCCATCTTGTGGACAATGTACTTGTCCCTGACGCCGGAGAGGAAGAGATCGGGTTTTGCTGTTTTTATCAGTACTTCGACCTCGTGGTGGTTGGCGTCGTCGATGATGACCTGGCCGTCTTTCATGTTCGGGTAGATGCCTTCGTAGTAGTTGAGCGGCACCTGGCTCTTGAGTTCCTCGTACTTCTCTTTTGAGAGGTTGAGATGGACATGGGCTTCCCGGTACATCTTCTCGTCTGCGGTCAGGTGGAGTTCGGGGATGTTTTTACTGTCCGCGTCGCTCTTGATGGTGGGGATGACCTGCCGGCCTTCGTAATCGTCGCGGTGGGCGAACTCGTAGCCGGCGATTATCATCTCCATGCCGAGGTCGCGGAGCAGGTACTGGTAGTGGTGGCTCCGGGAACCCCCGACAATCGCAAACGCTGTCTTGCCCGTGCAGATCTTGCGGTACTGCTCCATTGCGGGCAGGACCCGGGCGGTCTCGCGTTCGATCACGATCTCGGTCTGTTTCTCCAGTTCTTCGTCGCCGAAACATTTCGCCATCTGCCGGAGCGACTGGTTTGTTGAGTCGATACCGATGAAGTTGACCTTGAGCCACGGCGTGCCGTACTTTGTCTCCATCATCTCGGCGATGTAGTTGATCGAGCGGTGGCACTGCACGAGGTTGAGATCGGCCAGGTGCAGGTTCTTGATATCGAGATAACTCGAGTCACCGGTGAGGACGCAGTTGACTGTGTAGCCGATCTCTCTTAAGATCCGCTCCAGTTCCCAGCCGTCGCCGCCGATGTTGTACTCGCCCAGGATGTTGATGACATGTTTCCCAGGTTTTCTCTCGGTACCGGTGCCTATCACTTTCTCCATGAGATTGTTGTTTGCGATATGGTGGCCTGCCGACTGGCTGACCCCTTTGTAGCCCTCGCAGTTGTAGGCCAGAACCTGGATCCCGTGCCGTTCCTCGGCTGCTTTTGCCACCGCGTTGATATCGTCCCCGATGAGACCTACGGGACAGGTTGCGCAGATGTTGATAGCTCTTGGGTGGAACGTTGCAACGACCTCGTCGATCATCTTTGCGAGTTTCTTTTCGCCGCCAAAGACGATGTCGGGCTCCTGCATGTCGGTCGTGAAGCAGAGCTGGGAGTAGACCTTGTCTTTTGGGGTCGTGTCATTCGCCCGCGCCTTGTTCCGGCGGGTGCCCCAGCTGTAGTACCCGCAGCCGACCGGGCCGTGGGTGATGGTGATCATGTCCTTGATGGGACCGACCACGACACCTTTGCACCCGGCATAGGCACAGCCGCGCTGCGAGATGATGCCGGGGATGGTCCGCGTGTTCGCCTCGATCTGGGGGCAGCATTCCGCTGCCTCGTTCTTTACAATGAGATGCTTTTTCCGGTTTTTCTTTACGGTATCCGGGTAAGGTTCGAGCATCTCCTCTATGGTTACATCGATTCCTGCCATTCTGACACCTCCTTACCAGATAGCTGCTTCTCCTGCTTCACCGGTCCTGACCCGGACCGCATCCTCAACCGGCAGGACAAAGATGGTGCCGTCGCCAATCCCGTACTCTGTCCGGTTTACTTTTGTTATTGCCTCGACAATCCGGGGCACGTCGTCATCGTGCGCCAGGATCGTGAAGAGACGCCGCGGGAAGAACCTGGACCCGTCCAGGAAACTGGTGACCAGCTTCTCGGTATCTCCCGCATCGCTGAAGTCGTCGAGTCCCATGGCAAGGAGTTTCTCCCTGCATTTGTCGAGCTCCTTTGGATCGGTGACCAGCTTTCCCCGGCCCAGCACTTTTACCGCAGTGAACCCGGCAACGCCGGTTGCGACAAGGGCTTTTTTGGTTGCGCCGGTCTTTTTCATCCGCACGATGGCCATGATCTCTTTCATTGCCATCGCCTCTAGAGGCCTTTGCTGTTCCGCGAGATGGTGTACGCTTCCTCAACCGGGCTCACGAAGATCTTGCCATCGCCAAACGTCCCGTCGGTTCCGGTCCGGGCGGTTCCAAGGATGATCTTCACGACTTTTTCTTTCTCCTCGTCCGGGATCACCATGAGGATGAGGATCTTGGGGATCTCGTCATAGACCATGCCCCCGATCTTGATGCCCTTCTGCTTTCCGCGACCCACAACATCGACCATGGTTGCGGCATTGAATCCCGCGCCCGAGAGTTCCGCAAGCACTTCATCTTTCTTTTCCGGCCGTACGATTGCTCTTATCAGTAACATTGTCACACACACCTTTGATCTGTCCGTTGTTCGTACACCTTACATTGCGTCAAGGAACCCGTGCTGCATCATCAGTTCCTCGAGCCGCTCCTGCTTCATCGGTTTGGGGATGACGAAGAGCTTGTTGTTGTCGATCGCCTGGGCAAGGTTGCGGTACTCGCCAGCCTGTCCCGATGCCGGGTCGAAGTCAATCACCGTCTTCTTGTTGATCTCGGCCCGCTGGACAAGGTTGTCACGGGGAACGAAGTAGATGAGCTGGCTCCCGAGCTCCTCGGCAAAGGCCTTGAGGAGGGCATGTTCGTTGTCCACTTTACGGCTGTTGCAGATGATGCCGCCGAGCCTGACCTTGCCGTTCGTTGCATATTTCTGGATACCTTTGGCAATGTTGTTGGCTGCATAGAGCGCCATCAGTTCGCCTGATGCAACGATGTAGATCTCCTCTGCCTTTCCTTCCCGGATCGGCATCGCGAACCCGCCGCAGACCACATCGCCGAGCACATCGTAGAAGACGTAATCGAGGTCCGGTGTATAGGCCCCGAGCGATTCGAGCAGGTTGATGGACGTGATGATACCCCGTCCTGCACAGCCAACGCCCGGCTCCGGCCCGCCGGATTCCACGCAGAGCGTGTTTCCGAAACCGGGCTTTAAGATCGCATCGAGCTCGATGTCGTCTCCTTCATCCCGGAGCGTGTCGAGAACGGTCTTCTGGCACAGCCCGTGCAGGAGAAGCCGGGTCGAGTCCGCTTTGGGGTCGCACCCGACAACCATGATCTTCTTTCCCGCTTCCGCGAGCGCTGCCACCGTGTTCTGGGTTGTAGTCGATTTGCCGATACCGCCTTTTCCGTAAATTGCCACTTGTCGTGCCATTTCCTTTCGCCTCTGATTGATTGCATTTTGCCCGGCACGTCCGTGTCTGCCGGGCTTCTTTTTGTTCGTCTGTGTTCTGATGATCCCGATTAGAATCCGAAGTCGTGTACAGCCTTGTAATAGGCAAAAATTCCCTTTACTCCGCCATACCCAATGACCGGTTCGGGACTTTTGGCATGCAGGAACCGGAAGATCTCCGGTTCAGCGTCCTGAGTCATTCCGCCCGGATGTAAGCCGGCGAGTTCAATCTTCGCATCTGGCCCGGGATACCCAGCAGATATCCGCTGGGAGTTATCTGCGGTGTGCCATCCCGAAGCAGGGGGTGCTGCACTGCCACAACCCCCTCTGATATACCGTGCGTCCTGTCGCATGTGGTCTCCTCTTTGTTACACTATTCATTCTGTTTTAGCAAATATTTATATTCACTGGTAAGAACCTTCCTTCCATCAATGGAACGAAGATCCTGCAACCGACAGAATGCCTTCAGCAGGTAGTGTCGGTGAGAATGAGCTCCGTTTACCATCCCTTCTGCAGTGTTTGCTGGCGGGTAATCATAACAGGAGAAAATCTGAAGCGATATTCTCGCATGAGCGGATCGATGCGGGAGAGAACCGGTCCCGTTATACTTTCCTGCCGCATCCCGATCCCTTTTAATATCACAATTCGAGATCTATGCATCGTGACAGAATTCCAGCTCGTATCCGGTTTTGCACCGGCCGGTTCCCAGCCGGAAGCGATCCGGCAACTGACCGAAGGGCTCAAGAGAGACGAGCAGTACCAGACGCTTCTCGGTGTCACCGGTTCCGGCAAGACCTTCACGATGGCAAACGTGATTGCGGCAGCCAACCGGCCAACGCTCGTTCTTGCGCACAACAAGACGCTGGCTGCCCAGCTCTATTCGGAATTCTGCGACTTCTTCCCGAATAACCGGGTCGAGTACTTCGTCTCCTATTATGATTACTACCAGCCCGAGTCCTACATCCCGGCCAAAGACCAGTATATCGAGAAAGACTCGGCCATCAATCCCAAGATCGAGATGCTCCGGCTCTCGGCAACGGCATCGCTCTCGAACCGCCGGGACGTGATCGTGGTAGCCTCGGTCTCCTGTATCTACGGTCTCGGCAACCCCGAGAATTTCCGGAACATGGGCTTTGAGCTCTCGGTTGGCCAGAAGATCTCGCGGACCGAGATCATGAGCCGGCTCCTCGATATTCTCTTTGAGCGAAACGATCTCGAACTTATGCCGGGCCGGTTCCGGGTCAAGGGGGACACCATCGATATCATCCCCGGTTACTTCAACGATATCATCCGGATCGAGTTGTTCGGCGATGAGATCGAGCGGATCAGCGAAGTGGACAAGAATACCGGCAACCGGAAAGAGCAGCTGAAATATTTCTATGTCTACCCGGCCCGTCACTTCGTCACGCCAGAGAGTGCAAGGGCAGCGGCAATAGCCTCGATCCAGAAGGAACTTGCCGAAGTCCTTCCAACGCTCGGTCTTGTCGAATCGTACCGGCTCGAACAGCGGACGCGGTACGACCTGGAGATGATCCAGGAGACCGGCTCCTGCAAGGGCATCGAGAACTATTCCCGGCACTTCGATGGCCGGAGCGAGGGTGAGAAACCCTACTGCCTGCTCGACTATTTCCCGGACGATTTCCTGATGATCATCGATGAGAGCCACCAGATGATCCCCCAGCTCCACGGCATGTACAACGGCGACCGCTCGCGGAAGAAGTCGCTCATCGACTATGGTTTCCGGCTCCCGAGCGCGTACGACAACCGGCCCCTGAAGTTCCACGAGTTCGAGCAGTACATGAACTCGGTGATCTTCGTTTCGGCAACTCCGCAGGAGTATGAGCTTAAAAAATCGAAGAAAGCGATCGAGCAGATCATCCGCCCGACCGGGCTTATCGATCCCGAAGTCGAGGTCCGGCCGATAGAAGGCCAGACCGACGATGTTATCCGGGAGGTGCAGAAGACGATCGAGCGGGGCGACCGGGTCCTCATCACCACGCTCACCAAGAAACTCGCCGAGGAGCTCTCCGAATTTTTATCTGACCGGGGAGTCAAGACCCGGTATCTCCACTCCGAGATCCAGACCCTTGAGCGCACCGAGATCATCCGCGAGCTCCGGCTTGGCAAGTTCGATGTGCTGGTCGGGATCAACCTGCTCCGGGAAGGGCTCGACATCCCCGAAGTCGGGTTCATCGGGATCCTGGACGCGGACAAGGAAGGATTCCTCCGGGATACTAAGAGTTTAATCCAGATCATAGGCCGGGCAGCCCGGAACGTGAACTCGAAGGTGGTGCTCTATGCCGACACCATGACCGATTCGATGAAGCGGGCAATTGCCGAGACGAAACGGCGGCGCACCCTGCAGGTGGCGTTCAACAAAAAGCACAACATCGTGCCGCAGACCATCATAAAACCGGTCAAGGAGAAAGAAGTCGAGATCACCGATACCAAGCATGTGCCGAAGAACGAGATCCCGAACGTTGTCATCGAACTTGAAAAAGAGATGCAGGATGCGGCCGGGCGGCTCGACTTCGAGCGGGCGATTGCCCTGCGGGAACAGATCAAGCAGCTGCATGCGAGGCTTGGATGAGCCGGTTTGGATCACTGAGTGTTTGACTGCAACAAATTTTTCTTCCTGTTAATTCTGCGCTTGTTGTGTAGTGCCAATAAGGTGCGAGGGTGACCCCCTCGCTCCCCCAAAGGGGGAGGCATCCCAAGGGGAGCGTCCCCGTGACCCCCGGCGATTTTCTTCTGCACCGGTGCCGATGATATCTAACGGCAGGATAACACGTGTTGTGGCAAGGCAATTCTTTTTTTTGTGCTGGCAGGTAATCGATCCGCCGCGGGGGCGCCCCGTCGGGGGCGGCGGCGTTCATCGCAATATCTGAAAATTCTGGCTGGCTGACGAATCGATAGATCCCCCATACCCCGTTTTTTGGCCCTTTTCCCTCCCTATCCAGAACTAGGCTTTTTGACCTCCATCGCTGCTGTAACAATTATACATTCTCCGGTTATTCTCAGCGCAAAACCCCTGGTTTACCAATCCGGTACGATAGCACGATTTTCGGGAAACTACCTCCGAAAAAGGCCGAAACTCTCCGGTCACGATCCAATAAAAAAGGATAAACGGAGCCTGACACGAGCCCGGATTCCCCGGTCTCCTGGATATGGGGGGTTCACCCCCCACAACCTGCAAAAGCGAACTCACCAATTACCCCCCTGCGGCGGGACCTACGGGAGTGGGGATCGCTCCGTTTGCGGGAGCCGGCAGGCCGGCACCGTCCGGAAGCAGCACCAGACTTCCCCCGGATATTGACAACCCGATAGTCGGGTAACTCAATGGATTTTTGTGTACTGCTGGTCCGGAGAAGATCGGTACCAATGTTCGTATCCGTGGAAAAATTCCTGCCGGGTCAATCGTCTTTAATCTTCGCAGGTTTTCTCAAGAATATTTAAAAAAAAACGGCTCTATTACCCCAGTCCCCACTGAGCTAACGTTGTCCTTGTGGGATCGAGATCGTCCCAGTTCCATCCCAGCGACTCGATGATCCGGGAGATGGGCTGCTTGATGGTCTTCTCGAGCATCAGCTCCCAGTCCACGACAAACTCTTTTGGTACCTGGTCGGCATATTCGAAGCAGAGGACATCGGTCTTGGGATATTTCGCAGTCACGGTCTTGATGTAGATCCGCTTCGGTTTGCTGCCTTTGCCAAACTCCGTGTGGAGATATTCGTTGGCATATTTTGCACCCCGGACCTGGGCATCGTCGGACTCGTAATCGTCAAGCGCTTTCCCGATGCCGCCGGGGATACCGATCTCGTCAAGCGTGTACTTGCCGGCCCGGTATTTTTTGATCACATCCGACAGGAGCGTCTTGATCACGGAATACTCTTCCCCGGCCAGGATCATCTCCATCACCCGCATCTGGACAATTTTTGTGATCTGGGGCGTGTCGCTCCGTTTTATCTCGAACCCGACGATATCGGTCTCGCTGACTTCTTTTCCTTCTTTCCAGACGAGCGATCCAGCATAGCGCTTCTTTTTTCCGGCCTGGAAGAACCGGGCATAGATCTTCTCGAACTTGATGGAGAAGAAGTGCACATCTGCGTTCAGCTCGGCTTTTGCAAACTCCGAGTAACTTGCGTTGAGCGTCTTCTCGATGGAGCGGGCCAGCTCGATCGTCTTCTCCCGGTCGACCGGTGGGAGCTGGATCATGCAGGAGTCCGTGTCGCCGTAAATTACCTTGTAGCCCTGCGCCTCGATCGTGCGCCTTGTGTGCTCGATGATCGCCCGGCCCACCGAGGTCACGGCCGATCCGATCTCCCGGTCGAAGAGACGGAACCGCACGTATCCCGAAACCCCGTAATACGTGTTCATGATCACTTTCAGCACGTTCTGCTGCATGTCGTACATCAGGTACTCGGGCGAACCGAAGGCAAACGTGTTGCGCAGGCGCTTCTTCTCGTCCCGCTCCTTGAGGAGATCGGCGATGATGCTCCTTGTCAAACCGTCCGGCTCTTTCCGGAACCGGATCCCGTTCGGGGCATGGAGCTCGCCATTTGGATCTTTGGTCTCCATCGAGGCATTGATTGTCATCATCGCCATCGGGTAGAGGGATTTCAGATCGAGCACTACCACGTTCTCGCGGACACCCCTGCTCGGCTCGAAGACGGTTGCGCCTTCGAACTCCTCGGCATTGGCAAAACCCTTGGAGGGCAGCACGTACTTGCCGAACGCCTTTTTCAGGACATAGATATCGATCACGTTCGAGGAGTTCAGGGTCCGGTCGAGCGGGCAGCCCACGTACCGGGCGATCTCGCGGTAGAACCCGATGATGTTGTCTTTCTTGTTGATCTTGACGCAGAGCTCCACGTCCTTGAAATTGTACTCGACAAAGAGCGCCGGATTCTTCTTCCAGAGATCGGAGACGGTGCCGGTGTAGCGGACTTTCTGCTCGCCCAGCTCCTCCATGGCGATCGCATCGAGACGGTACGATTCCTTGAGCGAGGAATGCATCTTCTTGTATGCGGTCAGGAGATCGAAGAGCGCCCGGCCACGCAGGGCGTTTCTCTCGGTCTGCCCCGGGATCCGGGCCAGCGAGTCCGGCCGGAGTCCGAGCCGCTCCATCCGGCCGGTGATGTAGGGCATATCGAAGTCCACGAAGTTCCAGCCCGAGAGAACATCCGGGTCGCGGGCAATGATGTAGGCCGAGAACGCCCGGAGCATCTCGGTCTCGTCCGCGTACGGGCAGATCGTGTGGGTTCCTTTCCGGAAGCATCCGTTCTCCAGGCCATCCCCGCCCAGCCTGCCGGTGAGATCGCCCGGCATTCCGTCTGCCAGCAGGAATGTTGTGTAGTCTTCGTCAAAGGAATCGAAACAGGTGATGCAGGTGATCTTGTCGCGCTGGGAATCGGGAAAGCCCCGCTCGTCCTCGCACTCGATATCGATGATGCAGTTCCGGGCCGGGGCATCGACATCGGCCGGGGATATCTCATGGAAGTCCGCGGTCTCCTGCGGGACGGTCACGCCCCCGGTGAGCCCGGAGTCGATCATGAACCGGGTGGCAAACGGGATATCGGCCTCGAAATGCCGGTAGCGCTCCCGCACGTCCCGGACATCGCCCGGCCGCTGGGTGTAGATCCGGCGGAGCGGTTCGTTCCGGATCGAGCGGTAACTGGTCCCCGTCTCAAGATCCGCCTGCGGGGGAAGGGGGAGTGTCTCAGCCTGCTCGGCCGCAACATAAAAGTACGGACGAAAACCCGTGATGTCCAGCCGCCTGGCCTTTCCCGATGTATCCCTCCCGAATATGTGGATGACCGGGCCATCCGGCGAATTGCTGTACTCCACCTGGTTGATTGCAATCCGGAGACCGCAGAACGAGTCGAGCGTGCGGGTGCTGTCGAGCGCTGTGTTCGCACATTCTGTTCCCGGCGCCATATCAGGACACCGCGTGCCGGGAAAGTTTGCAGGCAAAGGATCCCGCCTCGTCCATCTTCTTCTGCTCCCAGGAATCGAGCGGCCACTCTTCGATTGCACAAATGCCCCTCCGCCCGATCCGCGCCGGTACGCCAAGCGAGCAACCGGAAAGGCCGTATTCACCTTCCAGCACGGAGGAACAGATCGTAAGCTCCCGCTTGTCGGATAGGATCATCCGCACCAGGTGGGCGAGGTGAAGGGCAGGACCGAATACCGTACCTCCCTTGCCTTTGATGACTTCCATGCTCGCCCCCCGGAGTTCCGCGAGAATCTCTTCCCGCTGCGCCTCACCGACCGGGTCATCGAGCCGGGAGAAGACCGGCACCTGATGCTCCCCGTGCTCCCCGAGAACGAACGGGAACCCCTTGATGGAGCGGTTGCGGAGCGCAATGCCGAACCGTGCGCTGTCCAGCTGGCCGCCGAACCCGATACAGCGCTCCCGTGCAAGGCCCGTCTGTTTGCAGAGATAAAAATTATTGATATCCATGGGGTTGGTGACGGTGACTAAGATCCCGCCAAACCCGGCAAGGAGTCCGGTGTATTCTCTGAGCGCCGGAAGATTGGTCTCAAGAAGATCTGCCCGCGTCCTGACCGACGGGTTGCGGGGGAGTCCTGCCGAGAAGACGCAGACATCCGCGTCCCTGATATCGTTCTTGTCCGTGCTGATGCTCATGTCAAGGCCGGTGTGCTCGATATCGAGCACCTGGGCCCTGAGGAGATCCCGGGCGCTGTCGTACAGGACCAGTTCGTCGGCAATCCCCAGCGATGCTGCAAGGTATGCGACCTCGCCCCCGATCCTTCCGACTCCGACAACTGCCAGGCGCGCCATCTGGTTACAGTATGGGTATGCTAATAATAAATTAACAACCATTTCCTGATGAATGGTACAGATCAGGCCGGGCCCGGTAACCGTGGGGGGGATCGCCCTTGACAATCACCTCCTGCTTGCAGCCGGGGTCCTGGGGACAACCGGGGCATCGCTCTCGCGGATGCTGCTTCTTGGCGCCGGCGGCGTTGTGACCAAGTCGATAGGACCGGCCCCGAAGGAGGGACATGCAGGCCCCTGCCTTGTGGTGCTGGAAGACGGGCTCATGAACGCGATGGGGCTTCCCAATCCCTCGAAGGATTTTGTTGAGGAGCTGACCGGTCTTGCCAAAAAACCGGTAGTGGTGAGCATCTTTGGCGGCAACCCGGAGGAGTTTGCGGAAGTGGCCAGCTGGTTCAGGGGAAAAGCTGCCGGCTTTGAACTCAATCTCTCCTGCCCGCATGCGGAAGGGTACGGTGCCGCGATCGGGAGCGATCCGGCGCTTGTCGAGGCCTGCACCCGGGCGGTGAGCAAAACCGGAGTCCCGACATGGGTCAAGCTGACCCCGAACGTGACCGACATCACGGCTATCGGGAGGGCTGCCGAAAAAGGCGGCGCCGGTGCGATTGTCGCCATCAACACCGTAAAAGCAATGCGGATCTCGACCGGGCTTCGCCGGCCGGTTCTGGGGCACGGGTTCGGCGGCCTTTCGGGGCCGGCCATCTTCCCGGTAGCAGTCCGGTGCGTGTACGAACTGTACGAAGCGGTCAAGGTCCCGATCATCGGCTGCGGGGGCGTCTCATCGGCCGACAATGTGATCGAGATGATGATGGCAGGAGCTTCCGCCGTTGAGATCGGGAGCGCTGTACACGGGGATGTGAACGTGTTCGACTCCATAAAGAAGGATCTGTATGCAAAAGACGGGCTCGAACATGCCGGGATCGTGGGGTGCGCCCATGGGTGAGGGTCTGCCGGTTCCGGTCAGCATCCTCCGGATAAAGAAGGAGACGCCGCTGATCCGGACTTTTGTATTCGATACCTCCTTTGCGTTCGCCCCCGGGCAGTTCGTGATGGTCTGGGTACCGGGTGTGGACGAGATCCCCATGGCGCTCTCTTCCGAGAACAGCATCACGGTCCAGAACGTGGGCGATGCAACGAATGCCCTGTTCAATCTTGAGCCCGGGAGCAGGCTCGGTATCCGCGGCCCGTTCGGCAATGGTTTTACCAAAGGAGAGCGGGTGCTTGCCATCGCGGGAGGCGTTGGCGCCGCCCCGCTCCTGCCGCTCGCCCGGTCGGACTGCGTGATGACGCTTCTCCTTGGCGCACGGAGCGAGACCGAACTTCTCTTCCTCGATCAGCTGGACGAGTGCACCGATGTGATCATTGCAACGGATGACGGCTCGCTCGGGCACCACGGATTTGTAACTACTCTCATGGACGACCTGAACCTTGCCGCCTACGACCGGCTTGCGGTCTGCGGGCCCGAGATCATGATGCGGGCGGTTCTTGCAAAAGTCAGCGAGAAAGGCCTTGCCCATAAAACGGAATTTTCCCTTCACCGGTACATGAAGTGCGGCGTCGGGGTCTGCGGGTCGTGCTGCACGGACTCTTCCGGTCTCCGGGTCTGCAGGGACGGCCCGGTCTTCTCGGGGGATGTCCTGCAGAAGAGCGAGTTCGGGCACTACATGCGGGATGCGAGCGGCCGGAAAAAGAATCTCTGACCTGGATATCTGGTACGGATCGCTATTTGTTTTGCATACGGTCCGCCCGTATCAGATCCACGAATAGGGTTGCCCCCCCTATACTCTCATGTTGCGATAAGCAGCGCCGCCCCGGACTGGCGCCCCCCCGGCACTTTCAGGAACCGGACACAATCTGATAACCGGTTTCCGTGCCCCGTGAGGTGGTCGTTAACCGGTTGGCCGATCCCATCATTGCCGGCGGATGGAGTCCCCCTCGAAAATAGAGGAGCCGGGAATGAAAAACCGGCGGAACAAAATTCTTAACACTCGTTTTACGTTACTTCGCTGCCGTCTGTGAAACGGTATGTCCCTTCAGGGACAAAGATCTCGAACCGGACCCCATGCCCGGGATCCCCCGTCTCTTTTATCGAAAGATTGGTGATGCTGAGGATCTCGTGGGCAAGGAACATGCCGTACCCGGTATTCCGGTAATATTCCCGTTTGAAGATCTTGTCCTTGGCGCCGGCCGGCACCCCGATACCATCGTCTTCGTACAGGATGGTTACCCCGCCCGGATCCTTCCGGTACAGGAACCGGCAGACCGAGACGTTCCCGCCATGGCGGAGGGAATTGTCGACCAGGTTGAAGAAAACTTTCTCGAGCAGGTAATCGGCATAGATCTCCAGGCTGCCGAGCAGGTTCTCCACCCGGATCGTGCCCATGTTGAGATTCTGGATGGCGCTCCTGACCGTTGCTGCCACGAGCTGCCAGATGGGGGCATTGGCCCCGATACTCTGGTAATCCCGGGTGAACCGGATCTGGGCCTGGATCAGTTCGGTGAGCTGTTCGATCTTCTTGAGATGATCGATCACCACCGGCTCGGTCGAGGTCTCCTCTGCAAGCGAGAGGTACATGACGATGGCGCTGATCTGGTTGAGGATATCGTGCCGGGTTATCGAGGAGAGGGTATTCAGCTTCCGGTTGGTGAGTTTTATTGCAGCCTCGAACCGCTCTCTCTCCTGGATCTCGGCCTTGAGGGCATCGTTTGCCCTGAGCAGTTCGTCCGTCCTCTCCCGCACCCGCTGTTCGAGATCGTCTTTTGCTTTCTGGATCACCCGCTCGGCCAGCTTGCGTTCGGTGATGTCGATAGCCGAGCAGATCACGAGATTGTCGGGCGAGAGGGATGCAGAGATGAGAAAATGGCGGACTGCAGCATCCCGGGTCTGGAACCGGAGCTCGACATCGCCGGACTTTTCATTGAGTCTGATATCGTGCAGGAAGGTATCCCGGTCATATACCCCCGGGAGGATCACGGACAGGTCCTTGTCAATGAGTTCCTCCCGCGTGTACTTGAGCATCCTTGCGCACTTGAGATTGAGCTCGCGGATCCTTCCGGTTGTCAGGTCAACCGTAAAGATACCTGCCTGCGAGTTCTCGAAGATTCCCCGGTATTTTCTCTCTTCCGCCTTGAGCCCTTCGGCAAACGAGGAGGTGACAACGCCGATTGTGACAAAGATGACAAACCAGGCAGTTGAGACGGCAATATAAGCCGGGTCAAACCCGCTGAAGTAATAGACAAAGAGCAGGTAGATGGAGCTCATGAAGAGGGAGAAGAGAACTCCCCAGCGCGGATACTGGTAGACAAAGAGGATGATGGGCAGGAAATAGAGGAACGGGTACACCTCGTAGATGCCGTGGGTTAAGGAGAAGATGGTCGAGTAAATGGCAAAGATGGTTACTGCAAGAATGACGACCGCCCAGAATGCCTGGCGCTGTACGGACGGGGATGCGGTCATCAGATCTCGTCCTCATCGCGGGCTGCTCTCATGGTCTCGGCCAGCATCTTCTGTTCGAACTGCCTGCGCTCAAGGATCTCGGCCCGGAGTTTCTCGTTGAGTTCCTCGAGATGGGCCGTGCGGGCCCGCACCTGTTCCTCCAGGTCTTCGAGTGTCTTTCGTATCTCCTCGTCCACGATCTTGCTGCCGGTGATATCAATGGCTGAACAGAGTATCCTGTCCGGCAGGACAAGGACCGCAGAGATGACAAACCTGAGCATGGTCCCGTCTTTTGCCCGGAACATTCCCTCTGTCTCGGTGTTCCACGGATCTTTTTTCACCCTCGCAATAAATCCTTCGCGCTCCCCTGTATCCGACCAGATCATTGCAAGGCTTGTCCCGCGCAGTTCTTCCCTTTCGTAGCGGAGCCACTGGGCGCATTTGGCATTGATCTCCAGCATCTGTTCCGTTCTGATGTCGAAACAGAAGATCCCGTCCTGGGAGTTATTCAGGATCTGGTGGATCCGTGCCTTCTCCTGCTGGAGCTTGGTGGCGTAGGACGAGACGACAACGCCGATGATGATAAAAATGGCAAACCATGCCGTGGCAATGGCGATATGTCCCGGGTTGCTGTATCCGAAAAGATAGACAAGGCAGATATACATCAGGCTGATACCCAGGGAGAAGACCACGCCGCGATCCGGGTAAAAGTACACAACAAGGATGATGGGGAGGATATACAGAAACGGGAAGACCTCAAAGATCCCGTGGGTTAAGGAAAAAACCGTGCTGACAACAGCCCCGATGGATGCGGCGGCGATGATAAAAAAACGCAGGGCCTCGTCGTTTTCGCTTCTCACGGTCTGAATCACCCGTTCTGCAGCCTGCAGGAAATGCGCCGGTACGGCCGGGCCATTATGTATACTCGGGAGTTCATCACATATATTTTTGTAACCCCGGATGAGAAAAAGAGTGACTTACCCGGTCATTCCACAACATCGTTCCCTTTTCCGGTACTGCCGTTGATCTGTTCAAGATCCTCAAGCTTGTTGATGTTGGTGAATGTGCGGAGTTCCGGGTCGAACTGCCTGATTGCCTCAACGGGAACGTACCGGGTATTGATGCTGCGGATCATCGGGCGCAGGGAGAGCGATTCGTGGTTTTTCAAGTAATCCAGAAGCACGGCCCGGCGGTATACTGCGTGGAGGGGCTCGATCATATCGAAGTTCCAGCTGGGAATTGCCGCATCCGAGGAGCCAAGTTCCAGGAAGAGATACTCGACAACTTTGTTATCGATGCAGGGCATGTCGCAGGCTGAGACGAACAGGTAATCGCCCCTGGCTGCAAGGGCACCGGCATGGAGACCCCCGATGGGGCCGATCCCGGTGCGGATATCGGTTATGCATCGCACGCCACTGATCCCGTGGAACCTCTGGCACTGATCCGGATCGCGGGCAACCAGGATGATCTCGTCCACGACCGAACTGAGCGAATCGATCAGGCGCCGGATGAACGTCTTTCCCTCGTACACGAAGAAGTACTTCTCCTGTCCATTGGCACGCCGGGCCTCGCCTCCAACGAGAATAATTGCCGATCTCACCTGCTCACCTGCCGATACGTCTCTTATAAGGAATCTGCCTGTTCTGGAGATATCCTTCGTGTCAGGATTTCCCTGCCTGATTCTTAGATCTTTTTGCGCAATAGTATTTTATGAAGCCCTTTCTGTTCCAGGGCCAGGAGGGCTTCCTTGATCTCGATCGATGGCGAGAATCCCCCGATGCCCTTTGCGGCGGTGATCCGGTGGCAGGGGATGACGAGCGGGGTTATGTTGCGGGCCATGGCCTGCCCGACCACGCGGGGGCCGGTCCCGACAAGATGTGCGATCTCGCCATAGCTTGCCGTCCGGCCATAGGGAACCTTCCGGACCTCCCGGTAGATCCGGCTGTACGTCCCGGTATCGTGAAGCGGGATGGTGTCGAGCGTGGTCAGGTCGACCGGCTGTCCGGCGCAGTACTGCCGGATCGGTTCGGGAACCGTACCCGGTATACCTTCGCGGGCAAACCTTACCTGGTGGATGGTATCCCCGCACCAGCGGACCTGGACATGCCAGAGCCCGAGCCGGCAGGACCCGCTCATCATTTCCAGGATCCGATCACCTCGCGGAATTTTTTCACATCGCATCCGATCATCTCTTCCTGCATCCAGCCGGGCAGTGCCCCTTTCACGCGGTTCTCCAGGAACCGCTTCTCGGCAAGGACCAAAACGCCGCGATCCTCGGGCGTCCTGAGCACCCGGCCGAGCGCCTGGAGGGACCGGTTGATGGCCGGCAGCGTGTAGCAGATGAACTCGCCCTCGTTGCCGAACTTGTGCCGGTAATATTCGATCATCATCCTGCGCACCCGGTTGAAGGGCGCAAGGGGAAGGCCGACCACCATTGCCCCGTTCAGCATCTCGCCCCGGTAATCGAGCCCCTCGCTCCACTTGCCGCCGCAGACCGCAAACATGACTCCCGAATCCCCCCGCATCGGGAGCGAGAGAAATTCTTTGAGCGCTGCGCCGGCCTCTGCTGAATCCCGGGGTTCGATGAAGACTTTCCTTCCCCGTATGTGCGGAGCGGCAAGGTTTGCGTACGATTCAAGGATCTGGTAACTGGGAAAATAGATTGCCCGGTTCCCTTTGAGGGAGGAGAATGCCCGGATATAATCGGTGATCTTGGTCGTGTTCTCCGCATTCTGCCGCATCGAGTAAGCGGTCGTGATATCGTTTGCACAGGCCACGAGCCGGTTCTCTCTCGGGAATGCATTGGGCAGGGCAAGCGTTGTCACGGGGGCATTGCCGAAGTAGTAGCGGCGGAAGCTCTCGACCGGCGAGAGGGTCCCCGATATGAGGATGCAGCAGGCGTGCATCCCGCAGACCTCACTTAAGGGCGCTGCCGGGTCGATGTTGCGGACTTCGAGAGTTATGCCTGCTTCATCTTTCCTGTACACGGTCAGGAAGGCCGGGTCGGTGGAGGACTGGGAAAGCCGGAAGAGGAACTCGGTCAGCCGTTCGATCGCGGTCTCCCGGAACTGCCCGGTCTTCTGGCTGTTCTCCCGGATCACTTCGGAGATCCCGATCAGGTCGTCGACGATCTCGTCCATGTCCTTGTACAGCGATTCGCGGACAACCATCCGGTCGAAGATGGCGGGATCGAACCAGTCCTCTGCCTCGATGGAATTTTCAAGGCCTTTCATGAATTCGGTGAGCCGGGGAAGGACATGGTGGACGGCTTCCGCCCCTTTGTGGCGCTTGCGCAGGCCGGAGAGTTCCCGGGCCGCCTGTTCGAGATCGCGCTGCTCCAGGGAGACGCTCTCGATTGCGGTGATAACATCCCCGCAGTTGTGGGCCTCGTCGATGAGGAGAAGAACGTCCTGCGGCTCCACCCCGAGATTCGCGTACAGTTGTTCGCGGATCTCCCGGTCGAAGAGGTGGTAGTAGTTGAGGATCACGATGTCCGTGTTCTTTGCCGCCTGCATCATCAGCTCGTAGGGGCAGATCTCGGCACAGAACTCCGCGAGTTCCCGGGGAGGAACCGGGTTTGCGATCACCCGGTCGGCTTTGGTGCGCAATGCAGTTGACGGCACCATCTTGACTCCCATGCTCTCGGCGGGAACGAACATCTTGCTTGCAATATAATAGGGGCAGAGGAGCGGGTGCTCCTTGTCCATCATGCGGATCTGCTGGATGATGAACGGATCTTTTGACGGCGTGAGGGCGCCTTTGTCGGCCCGGTCCCGCATGAGGGCGTTTGAGAATTTTTTGACCCCTTCGCACCTGCGGTATATATCGCCTTCGCCCCCGAGCGGGCACATGCTTCCTTTCCCTACCAGGTACACGCTCTTTATGTCCGGTCTCTTCTTCCGCACGAGTTCAAGTTCGCGGATGAAGGTTGCGAGCTGGCTCACGGTCCGGACCGCGACTACGATCTTTCGTTTGTTCCGCTCGGCAAGGAGAGATGCAATGACACTCGATTTCCCGCTGCCGGTCGGGGCATCGATCATCGCGATGCCGCCTTCTTTTGCCACCTGCGCCGCGACTTCAAGCATGTGGCGCTGGCCCGGCCGGTATCCGCTGTACGGGAAGTAGGTATCGATGCTCTCCATTGGTACCCAGTATTGGCGCTTGTGGGTTTTATGGATGTGGGGGTGCAGGGTGAAGGTGGATGAACCGGGCAACCTGCCTGAGTGCATAGACCGGCACCCTGATCACTACCATGACCCGTACCATGACCGGTCCACGTTTCACGAATGAGAACCCGATAAACCCGGCCTGCGTTTTTAGTTGTCTGCGTATTCACCCGGAGATAACTACGATAAAAAAAACATTACGGGCTCACGCCCGGGCCCTGCTGTCTCCCGGGCGACCGGTTCTTACGCTGAGGACGGCGTCTGTTTTGTCAGTTCTTCCAGCCGCGCTGCAACTTTGTCGAGCGTGGAGACTTCCAGGAAGATGAGGATATTGCCGGCGATATTGTGCTCCTCCGAAGTGAGCTTGACCCTGAAAAGGATCACGTCGTCCACTTCAACGGTCATCTGGGCGATGAGGGAGGTGATCGCAGCATGGGCCATGTCGAAAACAAGAGCGGGGGGGGAGGGGAGCATGATGAACCCGAGCAGGTCGGAGGTGGCGCTTAAGAAGGAGGAGACCATGATGTTCCCGACTTCGAGGATGGCGCTCTTGTCCATCTCGCCGAACGGGTGTTCGGTCTGCTCGCTGCCCTGCATGATATTTGCGGTCCTGAGGGCGGAATCCCGGGGGAGATGCAAAATTAAAAATCCCCCGTGGGGAATGTCGCCCTGGAGCTCGAAGACAACGAGGGTGGTCAGTTCATCGGTGAGGAACTCACCCACCTGGGAGATGTCCACGACATTGATCTCCGGCACGCTCATCCCGATCTGGGTATCGAGCATCTGCGAGAGCGTTGTGGCCGCGTGGGCGGCCCCGATATTGGCGAGCTCCTGCATTGCATCCATCTGAACTGCGGTAAATTCCATCCTGCACCCCTTGTTATCAGAAGCAATCTGGAAAGAGCCGGCCCCGCCCCTCTCTCCCCTCCAGTCTCCGGCCCCGTTCATTCATAATGACCGAAAAATCCTGGTATGAGGGGATCTATCTCCGTATCATTTATAGTTTGGTATGGAAAATTACACAGCAGGCCGTTTCTGTCCTATCATTCCTTCAAAGCTGGGAGCTGGAGGGGGTAATTTCTGCTCTTGAGAAAACCAGTAAAAGTTGGAATGGGATGGGGATGGGACCAAGGGCGCTCGCCCTCTCGCCAGGTCTCTCCCCGTGGAGAACGACCTTACGAGAACCCATATGGTTTTTTAATATCTGGGTCACGGAGGTTCGCCATCTTGGGCTGCCTCCCCCTTTAAGGGAGAGAGGACCTCACAAATTCTGCTGAGAATGCAACACGTATGATCTCTACGGAACCGTAATCTCCAAAAAAATGCGGGCAAAAGGAAAAATCCGGGATACATGATCCCGGACTACGGTTTATCGCACGTTCCCGCCAACCCGTTCGAAGTCGATGAACCCGTGGACAGGATCGGTTTTTTGCAGTCGCACACGGATCTTCATGCCCACCCGCAGTCCCTGGCTGTTCTGGACGACTTTTCCTTCCGCCGGGGGATCGAGCAGGCGGATGTACACGCCTTTCTCTGTTGCGCCGGTCACGAGTGCATCGAAAGTATCGCCGATCCGGTTCTGCAGGAGGACCGCTGCTGCCGCTTTTCGCATGAACCGTTCTGCTTTCTTGGAAGCTTTCTCGCGGTCGGTCAGCCATGCTGATTCATCGGCCAGGTCGTCCGAAGAATACGGACTTTCCTTATGATCCAGGACCGCTTTTACCATCCGCTGGTTGATAAGATCGACGTACCGCCGGTTGGGGGCTGTCGAGTGGGTATAGTCGGTGACAGCAAGCGAGAAGTGGCCGGTGGGAGGAGTACCAGAATCGAGCGCCAGGTACTCCCCCGGCCCGAGGAGTTTGATGATGGTGAGCGAGAGATCGGGGAACCGTTCGGGATCCTTGTCCTTCTGCCGGAAGAGGAAGTCGGAGAGGGCTTTTGCATCCGGTTCCTTTGGCAGGTGCGCACCATAGCTTGCAGCGGTGAGCACGATCTCGTCCCAGTACTTGGGCACCCGGACAATCCGCTGGATCATGGAGACATTCGCTTTCCCGAGGACTCTCACCATGGTCCCGTTTGCCGCCACCATAAACTCCTCGATGATGCTCCGGGCCGGGTTCTTCTTTACAACCACGATCTCCCGGACCGAGCCATCTTCGATGACCGCTCTGGGCTCTATGGTCTCGAGATCGAGCGCCCCCTGCTCCAGCCGTTTCTGCTTGAGAAGGCGGGCAGTTTTGTCCTGGAGCCGGACCTGTTCTTCCATGCCGGGGGTGTTCCGGACGCCTGCCGGGATCTTCCCGATCTCATCCAGCCAGTCCCCCACCACCTCGTACACGAGTTTTGCCTGGTTGCGCACGAGGGCACGGTACACGCCGGCAGGCTCGAAGCTTCCGTCGGTCCGGACCGTGTACTCGATCACGATTGCCCGGTGGTCACGGCCCGGGAGCAGCGAGGTGATTCCCTTCGAGAGCCGGTCGGGGAAGAGCGGAAAGGTCCGGACATCGAGGTAGACCGAGGTGCCGTTGTGGGCTGCGTACTGGTCGGCTTTCGAGTTCTTGGGGACATAGGCGTCCACATCGGCGATGGCAACCCAGACCTGGATCGAGCCGTCCCGGTTCTCTTCGCAGTACTCGATCTGGTCGAGATCTTCTGAATCGCTGTTGTCGATCGAGGACCAGAGGAGGGAACGGAGATCGAGGGCTTCTCCCTCGTCCGCGGGTGCGAACTCCTCGATGGCTTCGACTTCCCGGATAACCTGGGGAGGAAATGCCGGTTTGAACCCGTACTTCTCCATTGCAGACCAGGCAATGGCTCTGAGATCCACGGTGCGGTGTCGGTTCATGTTCAGATGAGTGATCTGTCCGGGTCCTTAAATACCCGGTGGATGGGGGCCGGGTCTCTCCGCGAATCCTTCATCTCCCCTCATATGCGAAATTTCCGGTACATGAAAATGCATACAAGGATGAGAATGACCAGAAAAGCTCCATAGATGAGAGGCTGTCCCTCAATGGAGAACCCACCTCCATCATCTTCATGCACTGCATCGCCCGGCTGCTGGCCGACTGCGGAAGCAAACCGTTCCTCGATCCCGAGAGGCCCGGTTATGCCGAGAGCGATGATAGCGATTATCCCGATGATCCCCGCAAGCAGGAGGAAGAGTGCTATCCCATGAAAAGTTTTCTTCTCTTCCTCTTTGCTCATGCTTTTCCCTCGTCCAGAAGATCGGGGCGGACCCGGCCCATGTAGGCGACCGTGAGGCCTGTTACGAATGCCTCGATGACCGCGACTGCCATGTTGATGGCAAAGATGAGGGAGAGGCCGGCAAGGATCTGGGAGCTTCCCTGGGTCACTCCCTGGATGCCGGAGACCATGATGATTGCGATCATCACGCAGTTCCCGATGAAGAGGCCGGCAAGGGTGGCAAGAGCGGCCCGGGAGAAATGATCGGGGAGCCTGCGCTTAAGGATGCGGAAAATCGCATAGGCAGAGACCACTTCCGAGAAATTAACAAGCGTGTTTGCTCCTATCATCCCCCATCCCCCGTGGCCGATTGCTGCTGAGAGGATGTTTGTGATAAAGACGATCAGCGACCCGACCAGGGGGCCGGTCAGGATCCCGATGAGCGGGGTTAAGTTGATGTGGACTCCCCCGGCGATCGGGATGTCGACCTGGAAGATCGCAAACGCGGCTGCCGTGCAGAATGCTGCTATCGTGATGCGCCGGGGATCCGGCTTTTTCGATGTGCGCAGGAAATAGAGGGCAAAGCCGAGAAGAATGAGGGCCGATGCCCACCAGATCAAAACCCACAGGAGGGAAAAGGAACCGTCCTCGAGATGGATATGCGCCATGATTATGAGACCCCGGAGATATCCCGGGCAAAATTGATCCGCCCGGTCTGTCTATCCACACATCTCACGGGAGCGGATATCAAGGTTGCGGGAATTTTGGTAAGAGCCCAAAAATTGCCGGGCTCAGGTACCTGACCGGATCCTCAGGAGCGCCTGCGTCAGCTCGTCCCGCCGGACCGGGCGATCGGCAGGCCTGGTACCTGATGCTTTACAGAAATCAAGATAGGTCCTGACGGTCGAGGGAAGGGCGAGTCCGGCTTCCTGTACAAGGTCCGGGTTGTAAAAGATCTCCTGCGGCGTTCCCTGGATATACACGGCGCCATTTTGGACCAGGCAGACCCGGTCGGCAATCCGGGCTGCCAGGTCCAGGTCGTGCGTGGCAATGACCACCGATATGTTCTGGCGGTCGCGGAGATCCCGGATGATCGATTCGACAAGTGCGGTATGGATGGGGTCGAGATCGGACGTGGGCTCGTCCATGGCGATGATACGCGGCTGCATGGCAAGGATGCCGGCGATCGAGATGAGACGTTTCTGGCCGCCGCTCAAATAATTGGGGAGTTTGCCTGCAAGATCCCCGGCCCCGACCGTCTCAAGGGCTTTTGTGGCCCGGGCCAGTGCCTCTTCCCTTGACATTCCCATGTTCAGCGGCCCGAACATCACGTCGTCGATCACGGTCGGGGCAAAGAGCTGGTCATCGGATTGCTGGAAGACGAGGCCTACCTCTTTCCAGAGGTTTGCCTGATCGCCCTCAGAAATGGTCTTGCCGTTCACCCAGACCCGGCCCATGGTCGGTCGGAGCAGGCCGTTGAGATGCTCGATCAGCGTGGACTTCCCCGATCCGTTGGGACCGCAGATCGCCACGATCTCGTGTTTTTTCACCGAGAAGCACATCTCGTGGATCCCTACACTGCCGTCGGGATACACGTGGCTTGCGCAATCCACGTGGATCAGCTCGTTCTCCGGGTCAGGGGGGAGGCAGTGGTGCGGTGCGGAGACCGGTGGTTGTGATGTCATACGATCACCACCCCCGGTATGGCGAAGTGATCACAAGTACGCACGAGATGACCGCAAGAGCGAAGAGGAGACTGAATCCGGCGAGGGCCGGCCTTGGCACATCCCCGTACGAAGCATATGATCCGGAATATCCCCGGGCGGTCATGGCCTTGTGCACGCGTTCGCCGCGCTCGAAGGAGCGGATAAAGACATGGGCAAAGACACCGGCAAAGAGCCGGCCCTGCATCCGCACGCTGTGGATGAGGCCCCCGCCCCGCGAGCGGACGGCCTTGATGACGGATGCAGTCATCGCAAGCGTGAGGAAGAGGAACCGGTACGCCATGAGAAAGATCTGGTCGAGCGGGGCCGGGAAGATCCGCGAGATCATGGCTGCAAAGTGCTGGTACCGTGTCGTCATTAAGAAGAAGAGCGAGAAGGTGACTGAGATGAATGCCTTCAGGGTCAGGGTCAATATGAGGAGAAGACCGTTGTCCGTGAGGCTCAGGGTAAATCCCCAGAGAGAGAGACTGAACAGGGGAATGCCCGGTTCGCTCCAGATCATGAGGCCGATGAGCGATATGACGAAGAGGAGGGGGAGGGTGTACCAGGCAACCAGTTTTCGCACCGGCAGGCCGGCCAGCACGTACAGGGACACGACAATGAGGTACAGCCCGAGGAGGAGGACGAGGTTGCGGGTGAGGGTGATGGCCAGGACGAGGAAGATCAGGCTGCCGAACTTTGTCCAGGGGCTCACCCGAGAGAAGAACGTTGCCTGCTTCTCGGCATAGTACGTGATGAGATCGAGATCGGGGATATGGGGGGAGAATGCAGCGGAACTCATGGGAGACAGCCTCGTTTTTTCTGGTATATTCTAACCGGTACGGCCCGCACCCGCAGCGGATCACCTGACATGATCCAGGCACCCGTGATCGTGCGTAATCTCGCCGCAGACGCTCTGCCGGGGATGTCCCATGGCATGGCACATCCGGTCGATGGCGTCCTTGGAGACGAGACTCTCGAACCGCGAAACTTCCTCGCAGGCCTGTTCGTCCGAGAGGCCGTAATGGGTGAAGACGAGCGAGAGGATCCGGTGCCTTTTAACGAGAAACCCGGCGTACGACCGGCCGTCATCTGAAAGCCGGACCCCGTAATAGGGTGTATGGGTGAGGAGGCCGCTCTCGACCAGTTCGGCTATCGTTTTTGTAACCGTCGAGGGATCAACGCGGAAGCGCGATGCGATCTCGCTTGTCCGGACCGGTCCCCCTTTCTCGTGGATGTACCGGATGTACGCGGATTTCCTTGGAGAGAGTTCAAGGCCGTTGCGGATTTCCATGCATGGAAGTTATCCGGCGCTGCTCATGAATGTTTGGGATCATCCCAAATTTTCGCAGCAAGCCCTGCAGGATCCGGTATTGCCCAAAGACGGCGGACCTTTATGCAGCGAACCCTCGCGTACCGGGCAGCCCGGGATGCACGCGGATCTGACGAACTGCTATTATCTCCAAGCACCCATTCTGTTCACCCAATTGTCCCGCGTGGAACCTGTATGAAAGAACCCGCCCTCATTCCTCTTGATGAACTCGCTACCCTCACGGGTACCTCCGGTATAGCCGCACAGGATGTGCCGCGCCTCCGAGCAAGTTATGGCGCCAATGCCATGACCCCCCCGGTACGCGAGCCGCTCTGGAAACAGTACTTGGAAAAGTTCAACGACCCGATCATAAGGATCCTGCTCTTTGCGGTCGCTGTCTCCCTGATCGTATCGGTGATCAAGGGAAGCGGGTTCCTCGACACCATCGGGATCATTGTCGCGGTTCTTCTTGCAACCGGCATTGCGTTCTTCAACGAGTACCGGAGCAGCCGGGAGTTCGACGTCCTCAACGCGCACCGGGACGACGTGGCCGTGAAGGTGATCCGCAACGGCCATGCAGCCTCGGTCCCCTCGCGGGAGATCGTTGTCGGCGACCTGATCCTTCTTGAGGCCGGTGACGCAATCCCGGCGGACGGCTGGGTTCTCCTGTCCGACGATCTCTCTTCTGATGAATCGGCCTTCACGGGAGAGACGGAGCCGGTGAAAAAAGAGGTGCGGGACAAGGTTCTCAAGGGCGCGTTCATCACGGCCGGAAAAGGGCATATGATTGCAGCAGCAGTCGGCGACTCCGCCCAGATGGGCGTGATTGCCGCGTCGCTTGGGATCGACCATGCCACCGAGACACCCCTCGAACAAAAACTCACGTCTCTTGCCGGCGTGATAAGCAGGTTCGGGTACGCCATGGCGGTTCTCATCTGCGTCACGCTCTTCATCCGGGGCGTTCTGGTCGGGGACGTGACCGGGCTCAACCTCGATTCTGCCAACAATGTCCTCCAGTACTTCATGCTTGCGGTTGTAATCGTCGTCGCCGCCGTGCCCGAAGGCCTCCCGATGAGCGTTGCGCTCTCGCTCTCGCTTGCCATGCGCAAGATGACCCGGGCCAACTGCCTTGTCAGGAGACTCATTGCCTGCGAGACTATCGGGTCGGCAACCACCATCTGCACGGACAAGACCGGCACGCTGACAAAGAACCAGATGGAGGTCGTGGAATCTTCAGCCGGAAAACCCGCAAATCCCCCGGATATTCCGGCAACTGCGGCAGAATGGATCACGCTCAATGCTGCGGTGAACGGGACCGCACACCTGGATGAGCGCGACGGAAAAATCATCGTGATCGGGAACTCCACGGAAGGCGCCCTGCTCCGCTGGCTCCGGGGCGAATCGCTCGATTATATGCAGATCCGGGCCGAGAACCACGTGACCAAGCAGTATCTTTTCGATGGCAACCGGAAACGGATGTCCACGGTCATCCGGCTCGAAGGCAGATCGTTTTTGCTTGTCAAGGGCGCCCCCGAGATCATCGCTGCGCTCTGTACGGCAAAACCGGATCTCTCCGGTGTGAGTGCCCTTGCCTCGCGGGCCATGCGGACGCTCGCGTTCGCCCACCGGGAGATCCCGGACGGCGACGAGAGCGAGCAGAATCTGACCTGGGACGGATTCGTTGGTATCCGCGATCCCCTCCGGGACCATATCGCCGAATCGGTTGCAACCTGCCATTCTGCCGGCATCCGCGTGAGGATGGTGACCGGCGACAATCCCGAGACTGCCCGGGCCATTGCCCGCGAGGCCGGGATCTTAACGGACGGGACGGTCATGACCGGGGGAGCCTTCCGGGCCCTTTCCAAAGAGGAGCAGGTCGAAGCAGCCCGGAACCTCGATGTGATGGCCCGGGCGGAACCCATGGACAAGCTCCTGCTGGTCGAAGCGCTCCAGAAGACCGGTGCGGTCGTGGCCGTGACCGGTGACGGTACGAACGATGCCCCCGCCCTCAAGCATGCCGATGTCGGCCTTGCCATGGGTATCGCGGGAACGGAAGTGGCACGGGAGGCAAGCGATATCATCCTTCTTGATGATTCGTTTGCCTCGATCACGAGCGCTGTCTGGTGGGGACGATCGCTGTACGAGAACATCCAGCGGTTCATCCTCTTCCAGCTCACGATCAACTTCTGCGCCTGCATCCTTGTCTTCATCGCCCCGCTTCTTGGGTTTCCCGAGCCGTTCTCCATCATCCAGATCCTCTGGATCAACATCATCATGGACACCCTTGCCGCCTTTGCCCTCTGCTCGGAAGCACCCCACGGCGGGCTTATGAACCACCGGCCCGTGCCGCAGGACGCGAAGATAGTCACGCCGTTCATGTGGCTCTCGATCATCGTGACGGCAACGTTCCTGATCCTGGCCGGCATCCTCCAGCTCGGGACCGGATTCCTTGGCGGCCAGACTCCCGCGGAAGTGAGCACGGTCTTCTTCTCTGCCTTCATCATTGCTGCGGTCTGGAACGGGATCAACTGCCGGGCCCTTGACGGGAAGATGCCCGCCTTCTTCCGCGGAAACCCGACGTTCTTTGCCGTAATGGGGGCGATCGTTCTCATCCAGATAGCAATCGTCCAGTTCGGCGGGGCGATCTTCGGGACGGTGCCGCTCTCGCCTGAGCAGTGGATCCGGATCATCATTGCGTCCGCATCGATCCTTGTTGTCGGGTTTGTCCTGAGGCTGGCGTATCACCGGTATTCTGCAGGAAAAACCGGGCAAACCGAATAATTTTTTAATTCCAGGCCTGTTCCCGGGTGATATCCGGTACAAGTCCGCACCTTTTTTCTGTACCCGTGCAACACCCTGCCCGGAAAGGCATTCATTTATGCCAGACAAAAGCACAGATAACCGGAAATGGATCTGCTGTTCTCGACTTTCATCGATCTCGTCCTCCACTTCGACAAGTACCTGCCGGGGATCATCGAGACGTACGGTTTCTGGACCTACCTCATCCTCTTTGTGATCATCTTCTGCGAGACCGGTCTCGTTGTCATGCCGTACCTGCCGGGAGACTCGCTCCTCTTTGTCGCAGGTGCACTGGCAGGCGCCGGGTATCTCAATCCTGAGATCCTGATAGGAACCCTGATCCTTGCAGCCGTCCTGGGCGATACGGTAAATTACTGGATAGGGAACAAAGTCGGGATGAAACTCTTTGACATACAGTGCAGTTTTGTAAAAAAGGACCATCTTGAAAAGACCCACGAATATTTTGAAAAATACGGGGGGTTCACCATTGTCATTGCCCGGTTCATCCCGTTCATCAGGACATTTGCCCCCTTCCTTGCAGGTGTAGGCAAGATGCCGTACCGCTGGTTCCTCTCTTACAACATCATCGGCGGCATCCTCTGGATCCTGGCTTTCACCCTCGCAGGTTTCTTCTTTGGCCAGATGCCGATAGTCAAGGAGAACTTCAGTTACATCATCTATGCCATCATCGGGATCTCGTTCATTGCTGTTGCCTCGATCATCATCGGCATAATCCGCTCGATGCGGGCCTGTTCCGCAGATTCTCCGCAAAAGAAAGAATAAAATTATGGGCGGTGTGGGACCGAAATTATCAGGATCCCTTTTTTGTCTGTCCTTCTGCCACCATCTATGGCGGGGGATTGTCCCGGGCACATACTGGCGGGCAGGAGTGTCCCTGTATCTGTTCGCCCGGTTCTGTTTCGGTCTCACTCCGAACGGGTCCACCATGCGCTTAATAAAAAAATATATGTTCTCCCTGGCGGGGACCGTTTTTTTATTCATGGCGAAAAACGCCATTGCCGCTCCCGGACTATACGTGCGCAGGATAAATAATAAGTTATATAAAAATCACACATAAAAAAAATTATTTCCATTGTCACATAAGACCATACATGAATGATAACGCTCCTCTATGTGGATGACGAGCCGGAGCTTCTGCAGCTCGGCAAGATCTTCCTTGAGAGGGGAGGGGATTTTTTCGTTCAGACCGCTTCTTCGGCTGCGGAAGGCCTTGCACTTCTCAACAGCCATGTATTCGACGCCATCATCTCCGATTACCAGATGCCGGTCATGGACGGTATCGAGTTCCTCAAGCAGGTCCGGACCAGTTTTGCTCAAATACCGTTCATCCTGTTCACCGGGAGGGGCCGGGAAGAGGTTGTTATTGAGGCCATCAACAATGGCGCAGATTTTTATCTCCAGAAAGGCGGGGATCCCAAAGCCCAGTTTGCCGAACTCCGGCACAAGCTCCTGATAGCCCTTGAACGAAGGCGGGCAGTCGAAGCCCTCAGGAATTCCGAACAGCGCCTTTCCGATATCATCAATTTTCTGCCGGATGCCACGTTTGCAATCAACACGGAAGGAGTTGTTATCGCATGGAACAAGGCATTCGAAGTGATGAGCGGAATTCCTGCCTCTTCCATGATCGGGAAAGGGAATTATGAATATGCGCTTGCATTTTTCCCGACCCGCCGCCCTATACTTATCGATCTCATCCTGGAATCGTCCGAAACCCTCAAAGACCTCGGCTATACGATCCTCGAGAAGGAGGGAGGCGTCCTGGTTGCCGAGACCGATGCACCCTGTCCCCGGGGAAAACCCGGTGTCTTCCAGGTAAAAGCCTCCCTGTTGTATGACAAGAACGGGGATATTGCAGGCGCAATCGAATCGGTGCGGGACATAACGGAGAGCAAGAAGAACGAGATCTCCCTGGAGGAGCGCCAGGCGGAACTCAAAAGCATCTTTGCCGCTGCGCCCGGCGGGATCGGCGTCTCTGTCAACAAGGAATTCCGCGAGATCAACCAGTACTTCTGCGACATTCTCGGGTACGCACCTGAAGAACTGATGGGAAAGAATTCCCGTATGATCTACCCGGACGACGAGGAATATGATTTTGTCCAGAGGGAGCGGGACCGGCAGATCCTGGAGCGGGGCCTTGCCAAGATCGAGACCCGGTGGAAACGGAAGGATGGCACTATCCTCGATATCCTGCTCAGCTCGGCTCCCCTGATACCGGGGGATATCTCGCAGGGTATCACGTTTACGGCCATCGACATTACGGACCGCAAACGGGTCGAGGACGAACTCCGGATCGAGAACGAGAAGAACCGGGGGCTCATGGATCATGCCAACGACGCCATCTTCATTACCGATGCAGAGACGGGGATGCTGCTCGAAGCGAACCGGAAAGCCCAGGAGCTTGTTGGCAAAACTCTCGAAGAGATCCGCACCCTGCATTTCAACGAGCTCCATCCTCCCGAATTCCGATCCGAATCGCTGGATTATCTCGCACGGCTGATACGGGAAGGATCCGGCTCCCAGATGCTGCCCGTTCTTGACCGGGACGGCCGGCAGGTGCCGGTCATCATCAACGCAACAGCGATTTATCATGGGGAACGCCGGTGCATCATGGGCATTGCCCATAATATCTCCGAGATCCAGATGACGCAGGAAGCCCTCCAGTTCTCGAACCGGAAACTCAACCTGCTCTCGGAGATAACACGGCACGATATCCGGAACAAGCTGACGGTCATCGGGGGTTATCTCGATCTTGTACGGGACCGGCCGGACGAGCCGGAATACTCCATGTATCTCCGGAAGATCAACGACACGGTCCGGACCATCAGCGAGAACATCGAGTTTACCCGGGTGTACCAGAACCTGGGCGCAACTGCCCCGTCCTGGCAGAACATCCACGATGCCTTCTTCCATGCCTGCACCCACGTGGACATCAAGAAGATCTGCGTCCAGTCCGATGTGGGCGGGATCGAGATCTTTGCCGATCCGCTGCTGGAACGGGCTTTTTACAATCTTGTGGAGAACTCCCTCAAGCACGGGAACCGGGTCAGCACGATCCGGGTATCCGCCCGGACCGGCAAAGAGTCGGCAACGGTCATCATCGAGGACGATGGAACGGGAGTCCCTCCATTTGACAAGGAGAAGATCTTCTCAAAAGGTTTTGGCAAGAATACCGGCCTTGGACTGTTCCTTGTCAAAGAGATCCTCTCCATCACGGGGATCACCATAAAAGAGACCGGCGAATACCAGAAAGGCGCCCGGTTCGAACTGACGGTTCCCCACGGAGCGTTCCGATCCCCCTCAGGCAATAAAAGCGACTGCTGCCATATCCTGCTCAAGGAAACCCCGTAAACCGGGATCCGGCATTATTACAGGAACGACCGGAGTCCTGTAGCAAGCAGGGGGCCGAGGAGCCGGAGCATTCCCGGCCTGAAGAGCAGCTTTTTCACAACGGTTCCCGGCCGGTCCATGTCCCCGTACTCTTCGATGGTCCGGATGATTTCTGGATCATCGAGCGCAGCAAGGATCGCCTCGAGATCCTCGCGGGTCATGCGCTGGCGCATGCCCAGGAGCCGGAAGCCCAGTTCGAGTTCGTTCCCGAAATCGGCCTGCCAGCGCCGCTCGTACCCGGCAAGGACCCCGTCATCGAACGCGCCCTTTGTGCAGGCCTCGGCTGCAACTGCCGCAGCATGGCGGGCGGACCTGACGCCCGTGTAAATCCCTCCTCCCGACGTTGGTTTCGGGAACCCGGCTGCATCGCCGACAAAGAGCGTGCGGTGACCGTAGGTTCTGGGCATTACGCCCATGGGGAGCGTGCCGGTGACAAGGTGCAGGCAGTTCTCCCCGAATTTTCTTTGGAACTGCAAAAACCTCTCCGGCACATGGGAGCCGGTGCAGAGGCCGATGCGGGTCACCGCCGGTGTTACCGGAATAGCCCAGCCAAAGAAGTCCGGAGCTGCATCCGGGTAGAGTCCCACGTACCGGGGATCCGATGCGCAGGGAATATCGGCCTGGATCCCGGCAAGGAAGAGCCGAGCCCGTTCCATCCTGAGGAATCGCGCGATGCTGCTCCGTGCGCCGTCCGCTGCGATCAGGATCCGGAACGGGATCTCCTCATGGCCGTTTGCTCCCCGGGTCAGGAGGGTGTCGCCCTGGATCCCGTAAACGCCGGTCCTGAGCCGGAACTCTGCACCCTGGTCAGCGGCCTGCTGTGCCATCTCGTAATCAAGGGCGCACCGGTCCACCACGCAGGCCATGGTCTTCCTGGCATCGATAAGAATGCTTCTGCCCCCGGGCGATTCGATCCGTGCCCCGGTCACCCGGTTGAGGACCGGCCTCTCCGAGACCCGGCACTCGGCAAACGCGGCATTCGAAAGAAGGCCGGCGCACTGGACCGGCTGGCCGATCGTACCGTGCTCTTCAATGCAGAGGACCGAGAGCCCGAGCCGGGCGCACTCCCCTGCCGCTGCACTTCCCGCAGGTCCTGCACCGACAACCACTACATCGAACGTCATAGTTTTGCTCTACCGGATAAATTAAAAAATTCGGGCCAGAAAGGAAGAGGATTTATTTTTTTATGTTCTCGCTGCTAAACGAGCAGGCTGCACTCTGGATTGTTGGCTCGGCGGGACTCTCGGATTTGTAATAGCCAAGGATGATCGAGAAGAGACCAAAGGCCAGGGCAAACGTTGCAACGATCGAGAGGTACAGGTGTTTCTCAAAATCCGGGAAGTAGTAGAAGAGGATGCCGAGAAAGACAATGCCGGTAGCGATCATTGCCGGGATCAGGATGAATTTTGTCCTCGGGTGCGTGAGTGCGAGCGTGATATCGGTGAACCCGTTATAGATGGCAATCGCCGCGATTATCAGGATGAAGAGGATTGAAACAAATCCTGAGAAGATAAACGAGAGAACCCCTATGATAAGAAGCGCTGCAGCAAGCCCGAACCAGAGGAGCGCTTCATCGTTTCTTGAGGTTATGGCAAGGAAGAGGAAGAGTGCTATACCGAGTCCGACCAGTATTAAAAAAAGGCCGGAAAACGCTCCAAGGATGAATTCAGGAACAATAAGTGCCAGAAACCCAAAAATTACCCCCACGATGCCCCTGAGAAGGCACGACGTCTTTGTGTCCAACATAAGTTCACCAACACGGCAGCGATATATTCGCTTCTGTCTACTTGATTTGCGATACAACTACAAAATTCATCCTATCCGGAGCAAAAGAGAAAATCTCCTGCATACCGTTCGAACTCCGGAATTCCGGCCGGCCCGCTGACCGCAGGTTTCGTCACCTTTATTGCCCGCGAGACCCACCCCTTTTTGTGTTCGGATATCATGCCGGGGATCTCTCCTATGCGGAAAAGGACCTGGCCATTACGATCAACCGGTCAGGTCCGGTGCCGCGGTACGAGCGCCGGTGCGGGGAGAGCCGGATCGAGACGATCCTTGCAATAAAGCCCGACGCGGTCATCATCATAAGCCCAGTCGAGCCGGTCAATCTGCCCGAGGAGATCGCGCATCATCTCGAGATCGTCTTTCCCCGTATCGTAATGCAGCCCGGGGAAGCCAGGACCGTGAGCCTCAAGTTCCCGGTGGAGATCGGGGTCTTCCTGCAGACCGGTACCGATACTTCGGTCATCGATATCTTCTCCCTCAATACTGCCAAGTATTCCCTGTACGGGAAGCCGGTGACCGGGCTCATCACGCGCTACTACGAGAGCGACATCTTCCAGGAGCCGCCACCGACCGACCTGCATCGCGAGGGGGTGATGACCCTTGCGATACGGAACCGCTATGCCGGGGCAGTCGAGGTATCAAGGGCAGTCTTCGAATGCCATGGCATGAAGCTGTTCTATGGATCGCACGTGGGCATGAGTGCGACAATGGAGATAATCTCCTCGGCCATTGCGGTCACATCGTTTGAAGCGCTGCCGCCTTCCGACTGCCCGAACCGGGGCATCGACCTGTACTCCAGCCGCAAACTGCCGATCATTCCCGAACAGGGATTCTACATGGAATCAGGTGTGACATGATACTTGGCGACCTCTTGAATTTCAATTCAACGATAAGCGAGGTTTCACAGAATGCCGAAGCGATAACTTCGGACTTCACCTGGGGCGATCTCGTCTTTGTCCTCCTCCTCCTCGCTGCCGCGTATGTAATCGGCCTAGTCGTTGCCCATTTCATGAAGCTGCGGCTCAGCCACAAACTGAAAAAAGAGCAGGTGGAACTCGCGTCAACGATCGTCCGGGTCCTCATTGTTTTCATAGCCCTTGCCCTTGCCCTGCCGGGCCTCTTCAACCTGAGCATGACTATCGTCTTTTTGATCGTTCTTGGATGTATCATTGTTATCGCTATGTCGAGTTCGGCGGTTGTCGGGAACGCTGCAGCCGGGGTCGGCCTTCTCTACGAGCACACCTTTGGTCCCGGGGATTTTATTGAAGTCAACAATGTCTCGGGAACGGTTGTTGCCGTCCATCTCCTCTCGGTGATCATCCGGACGCCGACCGGAGTTTTGGTCAGGATCCCCAACAACATGCTCTACAGTACCACGCTCTCCAACTTCCATGCCCATGTCGCCCGCCGGTACTCGTACGAGTTCGGGATCCGGTACGAGGATGATTCTTCCCGGGCCATCAGCATCATCAGGGGGATACTGGAGAGCCATACGTTTGTTCTCAGAAACCCGGTGCCTGAGGTATTTGTCAGCGATATCGATCCCTGCTCAATCCGGATCAAGTGCCGGTTCTGGGTCCCGTCGGTCTGGGCCAACACCCAGGACGATCTGTCCTTAAAGACCGAATTCCTCCCGAAGATCAAGTCCGCCCTTGAGGAGGCCGGTCTTGAGATCCCGTTCCCCTTAACAACCGTCCAGCTGACCGGCCTGGAGAACCGGAATCCGGAAAAAACCCGGTGAATGGGGACTGGACCCCCCGGGGCATCGATCATGCCCCCTATTATCCGATCCCGTTTTTTTGGGCAACCGTAACCCTATTGGATGAGCAGGACCAAACCAGAATACAAAACGGAAAGGAATTCCTGTGCCAGGACAAGGAGAAGAGACCGCCAAACCTGAGATACTCGCATTCAATCGTGCGATCCAGGAAGAGCTTGTGTCCGTTCAGAAGAGCCGCAGGCTCATTGCCGCAGAGACCCGGTTCGGCACACTGCACGGTCTGATCCTTTTCAGCTGTATCCTGGTCAATGTGATTTTTATTCTCGTACGGTGGGATTACTTTGCACTTTTCATCGCTGCCAGTTTCTACCTCAACATGTTCTATTTCATCTCCCTCCTCATCCCGACGAGCCGTGAATCGGCGTTGATCCCCCGGGGGGATATCAGGAAATCCCGGACCTGGCTCCAGGAGATGGGCATCATGGGAGGGACCACGCGGTTCACCCGGCTCTTCCTGAATGCATTTTTCATCAACAGCCGGTCGCTCTCCCTTGGGATCGGCATGATCTTCACCATCGATATCCTCTTCGCCCTGATCGATTATACCCTGGCACGGGTCTCCTTCTGGGGTACCGTTGTTGTTATCTTCCAGTGCGCTGCAATTGCCCTCTTCTATCTCCTGATCTGGAAAGTTGAGCCGTTCTCCTCAACGTTTGTAAAGAATGTCGAGGAGGTGAAGACCCGGCTCTCGCTTTTCAATATTCCGCAATACTTCATCTCGGCCCTGTTCATGGTCGGGTTCGCTTTTGGCGTGATCCTGATCCTGACAACGATCATCCTTCTTCCGGGGATGACGGTTGCAGCCTTCCTGGACGAATCCGGTCTCGAGGCTCTCGGGCATCTGGTGGGCCTCATCGTCATCCTTGCCATCAGCCAGTATTTTGTCATCCGGTACATCCATGGCTTCAGCAGCCGCTTAATGGCAGGGAGGCTCCTCGATTATAAGGAGAACATGCTCCGGGGCCTGATCCAGGAGAGCGCAAAAAAGTCTGATGATAATATGAGGAACCCGTCCGATATTACAACCCTGCTGGAGTCCCGTATTTACCAGGTGCGGCAGCACACCCTTCTCGGCGCCTTCCCCGTATGTGTTGTCGACCTTGACCTTTCCGTGATGCTCGACAGCACGACCATGACCGCGATCCGGGGTTATATCCAGGACAAAAGAACGTAAAAAATGCGGGAAGAGTTCACGTGCTCATAAAAAAATTCCGGAATTGTGCTTTTCACGGGCTTCTCCTGACCCGGGCGTGACACTGTTTCCGCTCAACACCTGTTGCAAGGTACGTGTTTTAATTAATTTTTCTGAAGGATTATCAAAAAAAAAATTATTTTGCCTGCTGAACAACGGTTTTTCCTTTCAGCGCCGGGGCAAGTTCTTTGAGGATCGGGCTGTTTGCAGGAGAAGCATAGATCACGTGCTGCCCGACAACGATCAGGCCGGTGACCGGTTTGCCGCGTCCTACCGGGTGGGAATTGTACGACCGGATCGCAGCATCGCGGGATTCCGCGCTGTCGAATGCCTGGGTTGCGAGCGTCAGGGTATTGCCATTGTTATCCGAAAGAACGTACGTCTTGCCGCCGGTTGCCCCCGGCAGGTTCCACTGCGAATCCTTTGAACTGACAACCGTGATATTGTTCATGTGCGCCGCTTCTGCAACCGGCTCCCCGCTCACCTGGTGGTAACCGGCTTCTTCGGAAGCATAGATGATGAGGGCGCAGGGTATGAGGAACATGATAACGATGAACAGGACAAGGCCGTGCTCCACGGTAATTCTGCTCATAACCGCCCTCCGCTGTTTTTGATGATATACAACAGGCTCATTCTTTTCCCTCCGTCTGCCTGGCACTTTTCAGCCAGCCGGGTTTTTTGAGTTTGAGGAATACCAGGGGCGGCACGGCAAGGAGGAATGTCCCGAGCAGTACTGCCCCGACGTACGTGATCCATCCCGTGGTGAAGTATGACGGCGGCATGAGGCCCACGAAGAAGGCAAAGACCGTGCCGAAGAGGCCGAGTCCGCCGACAAGCCACACTCCCGGCAGACCCCCCGGGATCCGGAATGGACGCGGGGTGTCAGGCTGGGAATACCGGAGTTTGATCACGGATGCAAAGACGAGAATGTACACGATACAGAGAAGTTCGACCGTCATTGCCGAGAGGATCCAGTAGGCCTGGTTGACGGACGGGAGGAAGACGTAGAGGAGCGAGATGGCCGATCCGATCAGGGCCTGGATGATGAGGACCGCAACCGGTGCCCCGTACTTGTTGGTGTTGTCGAACAGGGGCGGCATGTTGCCTTCCTCGGCAACGATGCCGAGTCCCTTGGCCGGGCCAATCAGCCAGGCTGCAAGCGAGACAACTCCACCGAGCGTGATCAGTACTGCCATGGGTGCAACCAGCCAGGGGATCCCGGCGGCCGTGAAGAAGTACTGGATGGCCTGCATGACTCCCGATGCGAGGTTGAGCTGGTCAGCCGGGATCACGACTGCGATCGCGAGCGTGGCAAGGACCGTGCAGACAACGATGATCACGGCCGAGAGGGCCATTGCTTTCGGGAAATCCTTCTGCGGGTTCTTGGTCTCAAGAGCGTGGAACCCGGCCATCTCCATGCCGGCAAAGAGCAGGATGATCGTTGCAAAGAACGGGAGCGTCGAAGCGTTGATGTCGGGAACGATTGCCCCGAGGGTGAAATGCGGGATGACGAGCGTCTGGCCCGAACCGATCCACCACAGCCCGAGCAGGATGATCAGGATTGACGGGATGATGCTCCCGATGATAACTCCCACGTTCCCGAACTTCGTGGAGACTTCCTCACCGAAGAATGCGATGATGGTCGTGCCCCAGAAGGCGATCATCATCACGGTGAACATGTACCAGGAGCTGTTCGCAAGCGCCGGTGTCAGGGCAAACGCAAGGGTGGACGCGATGAACGAGAGGACAGTCGGGAACCAGACAAGGTTGTTCGACCATTCGCAGAAGAGGGCGGTGAACCCGCCTTTCTCCCCGAATGCCTGCTTCACCCAGGCATAAACACCGCCGCCCTGCGGCCAGCCGGTGGCAAGCTCCGCACCCGCAAGCGAGATCGGGATGAGGAAGAGGACTGCCCCGATGATATACCACCCTATGCACTGCCACCCGTAGATGGCCATGGAGGGGAAATTCCGTATGCTCAGGACTGCGGCCACGTTGATCATGGCAAGCGCAAAGAGCCCGAGGACTTTTTTTGAGACAACCGGACTCGCCGGTGCTGCTGCATCGCTCATAGATTCTCCTTGAGGCAGTACATCCTGTACTCGCCTTTCTCACATTCGATCCCGTGAGTGTCGTGCTCGAAACCCGGGAACCGCCGGTCAAACGCTTCCAGCACGGAAAGGTACTGGAGCACCGGTTCGTTTTTGCCGCCGACTTTCTCGCCCGGGGCAAGCAGAGGGATTCCCGGGGGATAAGGAACGATCCCCGTTGCAATGATCCGGTCTTTTGCTTTTGCAAGCGGCAGGTGCTCGACATCGCCCCGGACCAGATGGGAGTACGTCTCCGCATAGGTCATGGCCGGTTCGGGCAGGATCGAGAAGGCTTTCTGGAGCCGTTCGCACATATGGTTCTCCTTTTTGAACGCGTGCATCTCGTCCACGAGATCCCGCAATGTCTTGCCCGCGTACGTATCCGGGAAGTTCCTCACCAGGTCGGGGAATACCAGATCGAGCGGCGCACTCTCGTCATACAGCCGTTTGAACTCGAAGAGTTCGGTAACGAGCGTGCCCCACTTGCCTTTTGTTATCCCCATCGAGAAGAGGAAGAGGATGGAATAATCGCCGGACTTTTCGTTGATGATCCCGCGGGTGTCGAGGAACTTCACGACAACCGCTGCGGGGACTCCCCAGTCTGCAAGGGAACCATCGGTATTTACGCCGGGCATCAGCACCGTGACCTTGATGGGGTCGAGCATGCAGTAGTCATCCGGAAGCCCTGAAAACCCGTGCCAGGTCTCGCCCGGGTGGAGCACCCAGCACGAGGGATTGTCCCGGAGCGTCTCGATTGCAGCATCGGCAAAGGCGATCTTCTTCTTTGTCCTGGGATCGACAACCGTGTCCGGCTGCCACATGGGGAACCACCAGTCGGTCTTCTTCTTCCCGGCACAGAGCTCCTTTCCCACCCGGGCCATGGTGCGGCGGAACCGGATCGCTTCTTCAATCGATTCACCGGTAAGGTGCCGGCCGGAGGCGCCGTCCATCATCTTTGAGGATACATCGAGAGACGCGATGATCGTGTAGAGCGGCGAGGTGGAGCTGTGCATCATGAACCCCTCGTTGAACCTCCCGTGATCGATGGGGACCCGCCCGTTCCGGATATGGATCATGGATGCCTGCGAGAGGGCGGCGAGGAGCTTGTGGGTGGACTGGGTTGCAAAGACGGTCGGGCCTTTCTCATCCTTTGCCCCGTCCCGCATGGCAAACCGGTCCCGGTACAGCGGGTTGAACCGGGCATAGGCATACCAGGCTTCATCAAAGTGGATGCTGTCCACGCTCTTACCGAGCAGTTCCTCCACCTGAGTTGCATGGTAACAGAGCCCGTCGTAGGTCGAGTTGGTGACAACCGCGTGGACCGGCTTTTTGTTTTTCAGGGGCTTTACGAGCGGACAGGCTGCAATCTTTTTCTTAATTGCGGCTGCAGCCATCTCCTCCAGGGGAATCGGGCCGATGATCCCGTACCGGTTCCGTGTCGGTATCATGTAGATCGCAATGGAATGGGTCATCGTCAGGGCATGCTCGGCCGACTTGTGGCAGTTCCGGTCAACGAGAACGATGTCGTCCCTGGTCACCCTGCCAAAGTACACGATCTTGTTTGCAGTCGACGTCCCGTTCGTGACAAAGTACGTCATGTCGGCGCCGAACACCTTGGCTGCGTACCGCTCGGCCTCGCCCACCGGCCCCGAGTGGTCGAGGAGGGATCCAAGCTCGCCAACTGAGATGGAGAGATCGGACCGGAAGAGCTGTTCGCCGAAGAACTCGTGGAAAAGCCGGCCGGCTGCGGATTTCCGGAACGCGGTTCCCCCGGCATGGCCCGGGGTATGCCAGGAATATTCAAAATCTTCCGAGAACTTTACCAGTTCCCCGAAAAACGGCGGAAGGAGACGCTCCTTGTAACGCCGGGCAGCGGCAATGATGCGCCCGGCAATGAACTCGGGCGTATCCTCCATGACATAGATGTACTCGCTGATCTCCCGGATCATATCCACGGTCAGCGACGCCGGGGCCTCGCTTGTGGGTTCTGCCATGAGGAAGATCGGGATATCCCCGTTGCGCTCCCGTATCTGGTGGATAAGCCCGAGCGTCTCCTTGTGCTTCTTCTCGGTATCTCCCCCGAGATTCCAGTTGATGAGGATACAGTCGACTGCCGGGAGATTCGAATACGCAGCCCGGGCGTCAGACGGGGAGGCAACATCGCCTACATAGATCCCGAATTCTTCAAGACCTTCTGCAATCCGCTGGATGGCCCGCCCGTGCGGGGTGTCCGTATGCATGCAGTCATCAATTATTCCAACCACGAGTTTTTCTTCAAGGTTCATGGATTCCTCCGGTTCTTCCTGCAAAACGGCAGGGAACGGTGTTCATGGACAGGGCGGGGGTCTTTTACGTACCCCGACGGGTATTTTCCAGGATCACTCAACTGGATGTATAAAAGAAAATATCCGGCCTCACATGGTCTCTAGGCGGCATGGATAATAAACCCTGACGTTCCTGTCCGGCCCGGGGATGGCGGCGCCACGTGCCCGTCGGGAACAAAAACCGGAGTCTAGATATACTTAATCGGAGTATGATTCACATGTGATAGACTGATGGCTGACGTAGTTCCTTCTGTTGTCCCGGATATAACTGACGCAAAACTCTTTCCCTGGTGGCTGCTCCTCGTCTGGGGTATCCTGACCCTCCTGATCGGATGCATGCTGCTTGCAACTCCCGGCATGACAACGGTGCTGTTGATCACGCTCATGGGAGCGTACTGGCTCGTGGGCGGGCTGTTTGCCCTCTGCAGTCTTGCAGTCGACCGTACGAATATGGGCTGGAAGATCTTCCTTGCGATCATCAACATAATCGCCGGTATCGTGATCCTCTGTTACCCGCTGTACAGCACCGTCTTCGTGCTCTCGTTCTTCGTCATCTTTGTCGGGTTCTGGGCCATCTTCATCGGGGCCGCCCACCTGTTCCAGGGCTTTTCTGCAAAGGATGCGGGAAACGCTGTGCTCGGGATAATCAGCATCATCTTCGGTCTTCTTCTCTTGTGCATGCCGCTCATTGTCGCCGCACTCCTGCCGTTCATTGCCGGTGCGTTTGGCATTGTCATGGGTATCATCGCGATTGCTTACTCCTTCACGGTGAAAAAGGCCCAGGCCGCTGCATAAGGCAGCAACCGTCCAATCTCTTTTTTATGTCTCCCTTCCGGGTGGTTCTGTGATCTGGCTTTCCCTCGTATCTGCGGGAACAGCGCACTCCGGCTGCGGGCTTTTTGTCAGGGATCCGAAGATCGATGTGAAAGATGTCGTGCTCACATCGCTGTCCCTGGATTCACTCTCGCTTGGTGTCAAGCTCTCGGTGGTGAACCCGAACCTGATCGGGGTAACGATCAAGACCCTCAGTTTCAATGTCTTCTACCAGGATGGCGACAACTGGACGTACTTAACCTGCGGGAGCGAGAACGATATTGCGGTGAAGAAAGGCGAGAGTGAGATCACCATCCCGGTGACCCTCAACAACATGAAACTGATGAGCGCTCTCGTCTTCACTGTAGCAAAAGGAAAGATCACCCTCCGGGTTAAAGGCACTGCCACGCTGAGCCTGCTCGGCCTCTCCCCGAAAATTCCCTTCGTGCACGTCACAACAATTCCCCTGAAACTTCCCGGATCGTAAATTCGAATCTCTTTTCCCGCTTACACTCGGTATTTTTCTGCAATACCGGATACGCAAAACCTATATCGTATTCCGGTGAAGGTAAGCTAGTATGGCTGACTTGCGATTGATCATAAAGGAGCGGAAGTTCCCGAGCCACGGGAGAGTACGTCTCCATGAATCAAAGCTCACCGAGCTTGGGATTGCTGAAGGAGATCACGTGGACCTCGTAAACGAGGCCGGCAAGAAGACAGTTACCGTAACCGTGATCGCCGACCGCATGGTTGGGGAAGGCGAAGTCCGCATCAGCGGGGAAGATTTGAAAGCCCTCGGCCTTAAGGAAGGCGCTGAAGTGACCGTGAAGAGGACGCCTCCCTTAAAGGAGAAGGTGCAGAAAGCTGCCGGCGATGCCAACAAGTCATTTTCAGAAGGTGTCGGGAAGCTCGACACGAAGATCCGTAAAACAGGCGAAACGGTCTCGGCCGAGGCTGCAAAGACTGCCGGCACCGTGAAAACCCAGACAAAAAAAGTTGCAGAATCCGTGAAGACCGGTGCTGCAAAGACCGCTGATGCTGTCAAGACCGGAACAAAAAAAGCAGCGGACACGGCCGGAAAAGTTGCCGGCGAGACCTCGGCTGCTGTCAAGAATCGCCTGAAGGGAAAAGATGAGCTCTGAAACAGGATGCATGGGAATGAATGAAATTATTTCCTGTTGCATTGAGGTGAGGTAATATGGCAGACCCGACCGTTATCGTCCAGGCCCCGGTGATCAACGATACCGTCATCATCATTGCCCTGGCAGTTATCGGCATCTTCATCGTGTACCTCATGATCCGTGAAGTGCGCTTGATGAAAACGTCCAACCGCCAGATTGAGATAGAACTTGAGAAGGACAAACTCAAGCTGCTCCAGCAGCATGCGGATGCCAAGAACTTCCCGTTCACCCGCTTGTCCCCGGAGCAGACCGCAGATATCCGGTCCGTTGAGGATGAGAACAGGACTCTTGAGACCGGTATCTTTGCAAAGGAAAAGCTCGTCGAGACAAGGCTGACCCGGCTTGAGAATTATGTCAAGACAAGGAAGCTCGACAACATGATGGGCAAGATCAGCGAAGAGGAGAAGAAGGTGAAATAAATGTACCCGGTAGTAAACCAGAACCAGAACCCGACCGCCCCTGCTTTCTGGGACCAGGTCTCAGAACTCCCCGGTGCCATCGAGTCGAGGCTCCCCTCGATGGACAAGACGCTCGATGCCTATTTCGATACAACGTTCGCATCGGTCATCGAGGAATGGGAGCTCTTGACCGAGACCGACCTGCACAAGCTGGAGAACCGCCTCGCGAGCGTGACAAACGAGATAAGCGACCTGATCGCAGAGAAGAGCGTGCTTGAGAAACGGACAAAAAACCTGGATGAACTCATAACCTCGCTGGAGAAGTCCGTATGATCGGCATGACTGATTATCTCAATGCCTATGTTGACCGCCGGATGCAGATGATCGTCGAGGAATGGGATCTTGCCCGGTCCATCGATATCGCGGATTTCACGAGCCGGCTGGATGCAGTCGAGCGGCAGATCCCGTCCCTGAAAGCATCGTCGCATGCGGCCTCGGACAAGCTCACCGAGCTCGAGAACCGTGCAAAGCGGCTGAAGGAGCGTGTCTGAGATGGATCTTCTGACCTTTATCATTCTCGTCATCATCCTTGTCGTCATCCTCTTCCTTGTGTATTATTACATACGGGGAGCAAAGGGCGACATCGATCTCTCCCGCCCGATCGAGAGCAGGGTGGACGAGTATCTCGACCGCCGGTTCCAGAGCCTGGTCGAAGAGTGGCAGCTCGTGGACCAGAAGAAGCTCGGCAGTTTCAAGGCAGCGAAGTACCAGGAGCTCGAACAGGACGAGGCCCGTCTTGCTGACCTGAAAAAATTCGAAGCAGAGATGCAGAACGATCTTGTGCAGCTGGAGGCCCGGCTTGACCGTGTTGAAAAAGAGCTTGTTTCGAAAGGAACCGCCAAAAAGTAATCCAACGGGCGATCTCTTCCGGGATTTGAAAGAGCAGATCCCGGTCATGCGCAAGCAGGGAGAGCCGCCGTCAAAAGAGTCCGGGAGTTTCTCCCGGTACATCTGCGATCTCTGCAATACGCCGCACGCGGTCTCGGAGCTCCGGCAGTGCGTGCTCTGCGGCCGGTGGGGCTGCGAGAAGTGCTGGAAGGACGAGTTCTATACCTGCAAGTCCTGCGCCGGGATAATCAAGATTCATTCGCTGAGAGCGAAGGAATAAAGATTTTTTTTATTTTTTTTAAAGAAACGTGAATCAGAATTTTTCTGTGCGGGCGGTGTCCCACACGACAAAAAATTTGCCGGGTTTTCCGCGGTGCATCTGCCTTCCCGGACTTTTTGAAAAACAGAATCCTGCCGGCATGATTCCAAAGTCATGACCAAGCGATGCGGCTCAGCGGGAAGCTTCACCCGCATATGTCGTATTATTCCCCAATCGGCCCACAATTCTCCGACGTGAATTTGAAAAACGGTCATATTCGCGTTCTGCTGGCATTTCTCTGCCCGGACGGGATACTGCAGGTGCCAAAAACAACGGCCACGGGAAGGCCGCTATATTGCACGCTTGAATTCGTTAAATTGCGATTATTTTTTAAAACAGGGTAAAAAATGGTTATTTTTCCATTTTTGTTGGCATCATTTCTCGTGGAACCCCGCACCCGGATCCGGTTCTGGGCAATCGGAGCCCGTACGGGGCCCGGATTAGCATGGAAGTGCGTGTCTTCCCACTCCCTGCATTTCAGGACCAAATCATAATGAAGGTTCTGATGTGTTCACCATGATGTTGTGGGGGCTCTTGAGATCGAACCGGTTTTTTCCCACGGGTATGATTCACCCTTTTCATGACAGGGCCATATCGCCCAGCTCCCCGGTTCTGACCCGCATGGCACTGATCATCGGGCAGATGAAGATCCTCCCGTCGCCATGGCGGCCGGTCTGGTTGGCATCCACGATTGCCTGAACGATCCGGTTGACATCTTCATCGTATGCAACGATGATGAGCATCCGTTTTGGCAAAAACCCGAACGAGAACTCAGTATCCATGTGATCTGCAGATCCGGTTATTCCGGCTCCGGCTTCCGGTGCGCCATTCCTGGAAGGGGCGTTTACCAGCTGCATCCTCATATTTCTGGTTAATGTGTTACCCAGTTCCCGTGCGCTGACTTTCCCCTTTTGCTGGCCTCGGCCGGTGGCATACAGGAAGGTTACTCCCATAATTCCTATGGCGAGCAGGGACTGTTTGGTATTCTCAACCTGTTCCTCCCGGAGGATGGCGATGATTTGCTTCATTTTCATGCTCCGCCGGTTTTTCCAGCTGTACGAATCGGGAATGAATCATCAACAAAGGTAACGAAGATCTTTCCGTCGCCGATTGAGCCTTCAGCGAGTGTACTCTTCGCAGCGGTCTTTGCTTCCGACCGGATGATTGTCACCGCTCTTGCTACTTCATTGTCCGGAACAACGAGCATCAGCATCTCCTTGGGAATTTCCGTATAACGGACTGTTCCAAGGGCAATTCCCATCTCCCTGCCGTGCCCTGTTACGTGGAGCCGGGTCATCCCCCCGATCCCGGCGGTATCGAGAGCGGTTATCACCTTTTGCGCCGACTCTGGCCGGATGACTGCCCATATCATCTTCATAACCGGTTTTCACTTCCCGATCCGGACCCTTCGGGAAAGGGTGGATCTGTCATGAGAAAAGAAGAAATCCCGTGGTGTTTTTTGTCCTGCAGACATGATTCCGCTACAGACAACCATACATTCTGTCTCCGGTGTTTCCTGCTCCGAATCAGTTTTTTAAAAACCGGCCCGGGGGATTTTCCCGGGCCGGAAGCGGATGTGATTTAGGACAGAGGTGTTTTTATGGATGTGTTGTTACACCTCCGTTTCTCCCGTGCGGATGCGGATTGACTTTTCGACAGGGATGACGAAGATCTTTCCATCGCCGATCTTCCCGGTCCTTGCGGATTCGGAAATGATACTGACAACGGTGTCAACATCCTTTTCCTTGATCACGAGCTCGATCTGGATCTTGGGCAGAACATCAACAGTCATCAGGCCTCCCCGGTATTCCAGGGAGATACCTTTCTGTTCACCGCGTCCTTTGACTTCGGTGATCGTCATGCCGTTGAATCCTTTGTCTTCCAGTGCTTTTTTAACAAACTCGAATCGTTCCGGTTTAATGATGGTTTTAACCAGTTTCATGATGATCCCTCCGGATCAGCACCGTTCCCCATGCTGCGATATGTCAAGTCCGACATATTCTTCCTCCTCCGATACACGCAATCCGATCGTTTTGTCGATGATAACCGCGAGTATATAGGTAACTACGAATGCGTAGATGACCGCCGCACCGGCACCGACAAGCTGTGCAATGAACTGGTTTGTATTACCCTCAATCAGGCCCGATATGCCGTTGATGGATGCCACGGCAAAGATACCGGTTGCAAGGGCGCCCCAGAGGCCGCCCATACCGTGGACTGCCCAGGCATCGAGGCTTTCGTCAACACCTTTCTTCTGGCGCCAGAGCATGATGCTGTAGCACAGTATACCGCCTACTGCCCCGATAATGATCGATGCCATTGGTGTCACGTAACCTGCTGCCGGAGTTATCGCGACAAGACCGGCTACTGCACCGCTGACAAACCCGAGCGAGCTTGGTTTGCCGCCGTGAGCCCAGCTAACGAGCATCCATGCAAGGGCACCTGCTGCAGCTGCCGTGTTGGTTGTAACGAATGCAACGGATGCAAGGCCGTTTGCTGCAACTGCACTACCCGCGTTGAATCCGAACCAGCCAAACCAGAGCAGTGCCGCACCGAGAATCGACCAGGGGATGTTGGCCGGTTCCATGGCGTACTTGCCATATCCGACACGTTTGCCGATCACGATCGCAAGCGCAAGCGCCGCAAAACCCGAACTGATGTGGACGACCGTGCCTCCTGCAAAGTCCACTGCGCCGAACTGGGCTGTCCAGCCACCGCCCCACACCCAGTGGGCCAGCGGATCATAGACAATCGTGGTCCAGAGAAGTGCAAAGATGAGGTACGAGCTGAACTTGATACGTTCTGCAAATCCCGATGTCACTATGGCCATGGTCACTGTTGCGAAGACCAGCTGGAAGACCATGTACAGAAGACCTGGTATTACCGAACTGTACGGCCCGGGATCCATGCCCACATTGTTTAATCCGAGATACTGTAAGTTGCCGATGAACCCGTTGAACGAACTTGTGGGATCATTGCTGAATGCCAGCGAGTACCCGAAGAGCACCCACTGGATGCTGACGAGTGCAAAGGCAACGAACGAAAGGGTGATCATGTTGATGAAGTTTTTCTTCCGGACAAGACCCCCGTAGAAAAGACCAACGCCCGGCGTCATGATCATGACGAGCGCCGTTGAGGCGAGGATCCATGCTGTTGCTCCTGAATCAATTGCCATTCATTTCACCTGTAATGAACATACTGTAATGTTTGCTCCAGTCCAGACCGGTTGGTTCCGGACCGTTGCTTTTGATCGGGGAAGAACTCTGCATGTGGGTGCACAAGAGGGACCGGTAATTCGGAATATCCCAAAAACCGGTGTTCCCCCTCATGCCTGAAATCATCATGTCTGTTTTCCTCTCCTGATCCATGGGTAAGATTTGTAGGAAAGAATATTCGTTCCTGCATATTTAAATATTTCCAATTTGAAAGATATTTACTGGTGCAGATCTGGCATACAGGAATCCCTGACCTGGTTTGCACATGCATTGAGCACCTTATCAGTGCTTCCGTATGTTGGATTGGTGTTAGAATGGCACATGCAACTAAACAAAAAAAACAGTCAGAAATGACAAAAGAACAGATAAGTGGTGTTCACGCTCTTATCAAAAAGAAAAATATCCAGATTGTCGACTTAAAATTCAATGATCTTCCTGGCCTCTGGCAGCATTTCTCAATCCCGGCCTCAGAACTGAATGGTTCTTCGGATCCGAAGGCCGGGATCTGGTCGGATGGGATTGGATTCGATGGCTCATCCATACGGGGATTCCAGAAGATCCAGGAGTCCGACATGCTCCTTTATCTGGACACCTCCACAGCAGTTGTCGATCCGGTCTGTGAAGTTCCCACGCTCTCGATCATCTGTGATGTGTTTGATCCTCTTACGAAACAGGCATACACCCGTGACCCCCGGTTTATTGCCCGCAAGGCGGAGGAATACCTCAAATCAACCGGTATTGCAGATGAAAGTTTCTGGGGGCCGGAGTACGAGTTCTTCCTGTTTAATGATGTACGATACTCTCAGACGGTCAACCAGGGATTTTATTCTGTAGACTCAATGGAGGGCAGCTGGAATTCCGGCCGGGACGAGCAGCCGAATCTTGGGTATAAGCCGCGCTACAAAGAAGGATATTTCCCGGTACCTCCGCATGACTCGCTCCAGGACATACGGAGTCAGATGATTCTCAGAATGATCGAGACCGGTATTCCTGTCGAGGTGCATCACCATGAAGTTGCGACTGCCGGACAAAACGAGATCGATATGCGTTATGGATCTCTTGTCAAGATGGCAGACCACTGCATGATGTACAAATATATTGTTAAGAATATGGCCCGGGAGTTCGGCATGGTTGCGACATTTATGCCCAAGCCTCTCTTCGGAGATAACGGATCCGGTATGCACACACACCAGTCCCTGTGGAAGGAAGGAAAAAATCTCTTCTTTGATGCAAAGGGATACGGCATGATAAGCCAGACCGCTAAGTACTATATCGGCGGGCTCCTCAAGCACGCAAATGCACTCATGGCATTCTGCGCACCTTCAACCAACTCGTACAAACGGCTCGTACCCGGCTATGAAGCTCCGGTCAACCTTGTATACTCGCTCCGGAACCGCTCCGCGGCAGTCAGGATTCCGATGTATTCGGAGAATCCCAAATCGAAACGGATCGAGTTCAGGCCCCCGGACCCTATGTGCAACCCGTATCTCTCTTTCTCGGCCCTGCTGATGGCAGGTATCGATGGGGTTAAGAAAAAAATCGATCCCGGACAGCCGTTTGAAGGCAATACTTACGAACTCGAAGGAAAGGCGGCAAAAAAGCTCCCGACCGTTCCCGGCTCACTTGAGCAGGCTATCGATGCACTCGAAGCGGATCACAAGTTCCTGCTTGAAGGCGGTGTCTTCACCCAGGATGTCATCGATGTCTGGATCGAGTACAAACGTTCGGAGATCGATGCGGTCAGGCTCCGGCCCCACCCGTGGGAGTTTCACCTGTATTTCGATATGTGATCATTCTTTTCCCCCTTTTTATTCTCAAAAAATCATTCCTCAATCTGCGGAGATACGTACCCCAAAAAACTGCCCGCCTGTCAGTGAACGGGTAATCCGGATAAGTTCCAGGACCATTACAGAACAGGATTTATTGCATTTGATCGTGAAAGAATACCCGGACCAAGAGCATGAGGTTGTCGGATTGGCGCTGGTAACCGGGCGGGAGCAATGACTCACTATCTGATCGATATCCGCCTGATGGGCTCCGTGAAGAACCAGATCCGGCAGCTGAGCGATCATTTAACGGAGAAATTCAGCCTCGGGAACAACCTGGTTGTCCCGCATATCACGCTTGCCGGCCCGTTCTCCTGCGAGGATGAAGAAAAACTCGTTGAGGACTTTACCGCAATCTGCAGACACCAGAAAAAGATCCCGAAATACGAGGTCGGGGGCTATGGATTTTTTGACGATACAAGGGTGGTGTATGTCACGATCACTCCCGACGATACTCTCCGGCAGTTCCGGTACGATCTCGCAGCAGCGATTGCCCCGTACTGCTCGCTGCGGAAATATGACCTGGACTCGCTTGAAGACTTTGCGTTCCACGCAACGCTTGCGATGAAACTGGACTGGCTCACCTTCCACCGGATAAAATGGTATTTCCGGAACCAGGAACCGGTCATTCACCGGCACCACCCGATCCGGGCAACCCTGCTCCGGAATTCAAAAATACTCTGCGAGTATGATTTTATCCAGGAGCGGATGCTGACCCGGGCCCAGGCAATGAGCCGGGCAACGCTGATGCGGGACCTGGATATTCTCAGAACCTGGGATGACGGGAGCCGGGAACGGGAGTGAATACGTTTCGGGTTAAACTTCTCCCCTGTAGTATTAACATGAATTTTTAATGGACATATTTGCGTTCTGCTTGTACCTCCAGAGCAGATTGATGTGAGACTGCTTTCCGCAGATAAAAAAAATCCCTGCAGAATTGTCAGCAGATCCTGTTCTCCTAAAAATTGTAACAAATGTTCGATAAAACTGAAAATTTATATTACAAAATGTAAAATGTACTTTACACGATGCGGCCATTCCCTCTCAGTCCGCATCGGAATCCTTTCCATTCGGAGGTTCCAGGAATGAAACTCACCAATACACGTTCAAAGGCAGTCGTTCTCATAACGATCGCGCTGTCGGTGATCGGACTTATCATGAGTCCGGTCAGCGCCGCGGCTGCAGTCTCCACATCAGGATCGATTGCAGGGGCAGGAACTCCTGCCGGAAACTCAAGCCCACATCATATGTTCAACAGCACGCAGCAGACTGCGCGGCTCCAGGCAGTTCTTGTCAACCTCAGCGGGCAAGGGGTCGATGTCAGCGCGGCAAAGGCGGAGCTCGCCGCAGGCAACACGACCGCAGCAGCCCGGTGGCTCAGGACCTATTCAAGAGATCACCCGGCCATCAGCGCCGCGAACAGCACCCGCCAGCATGCGGTCAATGCCACAGCCCAGGCAGAGCGACTCCGGAATGAAGTTACAAAACTCTCAAAGCAGGGTGTGGATGTAACAAAAGTTCTTGCCGATCTTACCGCGGGCGATATCCCCGGAGCGACAAAAGATCTCATGGCTATCAGGGATCGCCCGGTTGCAGTTGCAAACAGCACCCGCCAGGCAGAGCAGCTCCAGGCCCGCGTCACCCGGCTCTCGCAGCAGGGCGTTGATGTGAGCGGGGTTCAGGCGAATCTTACTTCCGGCAATATCAACGGAGCAATGCAGTGGATGGCAGCGTACATGAAAGCACATCCGCCGGTCAAGTCCGGTAACCTCACTGCCCTGAACAGCAGTAACCGTACAAAATGGCAGAAAAACGGTTCGTTCCAGCCCCACACCCCGGGTTCCGGCAACCAGACGGTAACCCATCCGAGTTTCGCTGCCGGTAAAAATGTTCCCGCACGCACAGCAGGGGCGTAACCACGTTTTTTCCTTTTTTCTGTAGTGGATTTTGACTTGGGGTAATACCCGTGAAAAAAAACGTATCCTTGCGCTTCTAGTTGCGGCCATACTCGCAGCTGGTATTATCATTGCCGGATGTATGCTGGATGGCAGCAGCCGCTCAGTTCCGAATGCAAAGCGCCAGCACCATTTTACCCCCCGTGGGGAGGACTGTAATTCTGCCACTCGGGGAGCCCGGAACAGCAACTTCAACGGGACCCGCCAGGTCTTTTTCCCCTGGCCCCTGCGGATTTTTTATTGGCACAATCGGAAAGTATTTGAAACAAAATGTAAAACATACTATACAAATACCCGTGTGTTGTGATGCGGGTATTTGCAGCACAGCCATATGAACACCTGTAAGCAATGACCCAACAAGCACAACTTCCAAAAGAATCAGCACCTTTCACCCTCCAAAGCCAGGGACGGGGATTCTCCCCGTTTTTTTAGTACCGATGCTGGCACCAGAAGATCCACAACCCTGCTGGCGGAGGTGTTTTCATAATGTCAGATAACCACGGTCTCTGGAAAGGGCTGCCATGAAAAAAAATGTATTCTATCTCCTGATCGGCTGCATCTCTCTCATCCTTCTTGCCATTTTCTGGTATTCCGTGGAGATCCATAATCCTCTCATCATCGAAGCTGCGTTTATCATAGCGGTTGCGCTCGCGTATCTGATCCGGAGAATGGTCGTTGATATGAGCGAGGATGAACGCAGTGCAAAGATCACCGAACAGGCCGTGCTGCGGACATTCCAGATCTTCTGGGTCGGGTTTTGTGCGATCTCGATCCTGGCGGTCATGGAGCTCCTCTATGTTCCGGAATTCTCAAAGGAACGTTTCATCGGGCGCCCGGTGGGACTCTTCACCCCGAAGATGATCGGATATCTCCAGCTTGGGCTTCTCTGTCTGATGATCTTTCTCTATGTCGGGTTCCGGATGTACTATGCCCGGAAATACGGGGACTGGGAGACCGATGAAGAATAAGATCAAAGTTTTCCGGGCAATGCACGATCTCACTCAGGAAGATCTGGCGCAGGCTACCGGTGTCACCCGGCAGACCATTCTTGCCATAGAAAACAGAAAATACGTCCCCTCGCTCGACCTTGCTTTCAGGATCTCCCGGTTTTTTGATGTGAATATCGAAGAAGTGTTCAGTTATGAGGAAGAGCACGAAACGGCAGATATCGACTGAACGTTTATATCCCCGGCTGAATCCGGACTAGTTCTCCGACGTAAATTTGAAAAACGTTCATATTCGCGTTCTGCGGGCATTTCTCCCATTGGATGGGATGATGCAGGTGACAAAAATGACGGCCATTGGAAGGCTGCTATATTGCACGCTTGAATTCGTTAAATTGCCATTATTTTTTAAAATAGGGCGAAAAATGGTGACTTTTTCTGTTTGGTTGGCATCATTTCCCGTGGAAACCTGCAGTGGTATCCGGGAAGAGGGAAACGGAGCTCGTTAAGGGCTCGGATTAGGGTGGGAGAGTACACCCCGATCCGTGAATTCCCTTACTCCCGGTAGAACCCGAAAAAGTCGATCTTGAATACCTTCTCGATCACAAAGAGCACGGCAAAGAAGATCAGGGCGTAGGCAACGAAGTTCAGCACGATCCCGATCCCTCCGGTTACGTTCAGGGCGCCGACAATGATCCCTGCAAGCCGGTCCGCGACCAGGATTGCAATGAGGATGCAAAGAAAGAAGATCGCCCATTTTTTTACAACTGCACTATCCATACCAGTACTTGGGCGCCGGACTATTAAATTTCAGAGGGAGTCTGCCGCGGATCACCGGTTGGTTTTCCTGCCGGTCCTGACATCCTGGATCATGACCTGCCCGTGCTCCACCATCGATTCGATCTCGGGCAGAACGGAGAGGATCTTCTCGCTGGCATCGATGACATCGATCACGATCGGGAGATCGAGCGAGAGCTGGAGCACGTCCACGGTCCGGAGCTTGTTCTCGTGGCCGAACCCGGCCATCCCCCGGAAGACCGTGCAGCCGGAAAATCCTTTCTCCCTGAAATAGTCCAGCAGGAATTTATATGCCGGTTTTTCTCCTATACGTGCAGATTCTGCAATGTAGATTCGTAACAGTTTGCCATCGGTCAGCATTTGTTTCCCTCACACAAGCCACAAGACCAGAAGATATCCAGCGGCAACTCCCGCAAGGCTGCCGGCAACATTGATGAGTGTATTTGTGATCACTGCATGATAATCCTGGTCTTCGAGCATCCGGAATGTCTCGAACGAGAAGGTCGAGAACGTGGTGAACCCCCCCAGGGCCCCGATCCCGATGAGCAGGTAGATATCCTGTGAAAGTGCTGAAAAGACCACAAGCGAGAATAAAAAACTGCCCAGGATGTTCACGAGAGCCGTTCCTGCCGGGATTCCCCGGACCGGTTGCAGTTTTGCCAGTTCGTACCGGAAGATCGATCCGATCGCCCCGCCGCATCCCACGAGCATGAACGGTTCCATATCAGATTCCTCTCTGGTAGGTGATGATGTACCTGCCGACAAATATCCCGAAGAGCCCGAGTACGAGATTGGCTGCAATGTTCAGGACTGCAACTGCGGGTGATGAAGCAAAACTCTGCACTGCAAGGGTAGAGAATGTGGTAAAGGCGCTGATCAGGCCCACGCCAAAAAAAATCCGGGTCTCACGGCTGAATTTCCCTATGTAGATCGATTCGTACATGAACATGCCCATCGCGATACAGCCGAGGAAATTGACCCCAAGTGTCCCGGGGAGCGATGGGATCTGTTCATCGATGAGGAACCGCAGGACCGCCCCGAGGAATCCGCCCAGGGCAATCAGGGCGTATATGCGAAGATCGGTTCTCATCCCTGGCAGCTTCACGTGATCAATTCTCCGGGCCCGGCAATGGGGAATAGTATATGCCGGCAAGGACAGAAGAATTTTTTTCACCAGGGAATTTTTCTTCATCTGTACCCTGTTACGCAATCGTTTCCGGAATAAATTCATCCGGCTCCCCATCACGGACGGAATTTTTCTGCTGCAATAAATGTTAATGCCGCCTGCATCCAATGTGTGACCATGACCGGCGAGCACGGACCCGATCCGGAAGATTCGGACTATGCGTATGATCCAAACGATGCGGAGGATGACCCCGATGCAGATAACCCGTGCCGGGAATCGCAGAAGCCGGGCCTCTATTTGTACATCGCCATTGCCCTTCTCGGGTGCGCAGTCCTGCTGGTTGTGATCCTGAATATCCCGGCAATCCAGGCTTCAGCCGGGACTACCCTGACAACAACCCCCTGGCAGCTTTCATCCCTCGCAAATCCGGGCGGGAACCTGTCACCCGCCAATCAGGGTATCGTTGCACGGTTCGGCAGGGATGGCCGGCTTGGCGGCAATGCCGGCTGCAACGACTACAGCGCAACGTACACCACTTACAACTATGCAATCGAGATCTCCCCGCCGGTAACGTCGCTGAAATCCTGCCCGGCGCCGGGCGTCATGGACAATGAGACCCTCTATCTCCAGAACCTCGCGATTGCAAAGGAGTTCCGGGTCAATGCCGGGCAGCTCAGATTGTACGACCGGAACGGAACCCCGCTCCTTGCGTTTGTATCTGCTGAATCCTGATGCTCTGCTTTTTTTAAACCGTATCCGGAATGCCGCGGGATTGAATCCGCCTGTTCCGGTGCAATAAAAGAAAGAATTCCCCACTTCCCGTTCCTGACCTTTTTGGATTCTCTCTTGTGCGTTCATGTCTCCAGTCCCAGACTTCATACCTGCAGGGAGATGTACCCCAATGTTAAAAATCCGGGACACGTAATACTTCATCAGGAGACGTGCAACCGTGGAAGCGAGGAGCGAGAGGAAAGAGGGAGTTTTGATCTTTTACGTGAGCGGCAGGCTCGATGCCTTCGGCGCCCAGCAGCTGGATGCCTGGGCCCGGGAGGCATTGAATGACGATGACCGGGAACTCGTCCTGGACATGACCTCTTCACCGTACCTGAGTAGCGGAGGGATCCGGAGCTTCAACAGCTTAAAGCGCGAGATGAAACGGAGGAACGGCCGGCTCGCCCTGTGCGGTGTTGGAGAATACCCGAAAAAGGTCCTGGACATGGCCGGTTTCACCACGGTCTTTGACCTCTTCCCGACACCGGAAGATGCGGTTGCCGATATCGTCAGCAAGCGTAAGAACCCCTCCCTTTTCAACGAGCTCTTCTACAAGAAGATCGTCGGGGATGGCGTGAACCTGACGATCGAACCCGGGTGGATGACTTCCCCCCCGGTGCTCCGCGTGATGGGGGATCTTAAAAACGTCATGTTCTCCCGGTTCACCGAGAAGGATGTGAAGGAGAAGAAATTCTCGGAAGTCACGTACTCCCTGGGCCTTGGCGCTCTTGGCGCCGACAAGGCTGATGCCATGCAGCTCCTTGGCGAGATGATCACCCTCCACGGCTCCATGGTCTGGCTCCCGACCGATGGCAACAACACCCCCGATTTCTTAACGCCTCTTGACACTGCCGGCGGGGATGTGCCGGTCTATACCGGGTATAACATCACGCTCGACGGTCCCTTCAACGAGTATTACACGCTGGATGCAGCGGATCCGAAAGGGGTCTCCGTCTCGGACATCTACCGGATCATATTCTCCTCCGCAAAAGGCCGGGTCCGGAGTTATCACGGGATCGTGGCCGTGACGTTCTGGGGGGTTCTTGCGGGCCTTGCCAGTTCCGGTCTCAAAAAATCCCCCATTGCCAGTTCGGCCCCGAAGGACGGGCAGTCGATCATGGCCCCCACCCATGTCCATGAATGGCTGGCATCGGAGACCGTCTCGCCCTATAAAGGGGATACGCTCGTTGGTTTCGGCATAGGACTCGACCTGGCAAGCGACCTCTCGTTCTTCAGAGAAGAAGATCTCGCGTCCCTGTATTATGCCAATCCCCTGAACAAGGGCGCGGCAAAAGAGATGTACCTCCACAACCATGGCGTTGTCTTCCGGAACATCCCGTACAATGCCTCCCTCGATCTCAACACGCAGGTAAAAAAGATTGTAACCGACGGGGAATTCGTGGACATGCGCCACCTGCTCGATTCCACCCGGCTCCGGAAGGTAAAGATCGGGGTCTCCTATATCCAGGAGATTGCGCGGGAAATATGAGTGTTAAGATTCCGCCGGCCTGCGCTTGACAAGAACAAGGATATTTTTATTTTTTTCATACCGGTACACGATCTCGTCCATCACCTGCCGGATTAAGAAGATCCCAAGACCCCCGATCTGCCTTTCATCGATATCGCTCGTCAGGTCCGGCTCAGGCAGGGAGAGCGGATCGAATGGTGGTGCCGTATCCTCGATCTGGATCTCCACGATTCCCTTTGTTGCCTGGCACCGGATAGAGATCTCTCCCTCTGTCCCTGTCTCGTGGTACCCATGCACGATCGCGTTTGTTATCGCCTCCTCCACGGCAAGCTGGGTATCAAGGATCTCCTCGTCCGTGAAGGAATGGTTCTTCATCACGTCCTCAAGAGCCGCTGAGATCACGGGGATCTCATTGAGATCCGGTTTGATCGTCAGGGTAAACGAGTTGTTCATGGGGATCAGACTCCAAAAATCGCGATCAGCGTGATATCGAATCTCCCGGCCCGCGTGATGGTATCTGGCAGGAAATGTGGCTGGAGTTGGCTCTTCAGGAACGAATGGCGGTCCCGAATGTCATAAAAGAACGTTCTCCGCGCAGGCATGCCGGCGGCGAGAACCCTGACACCGATCAGCTGGAGGCGGATGAACAGTGATGAAAGGATCCCGGATGCCATTGCTCTTCTCTATATCGCATTAAACATCCATTAATTTAATAGTCTCCCGTCTGCCTGTTTTCCGTGTGGGGTGTATGGATAGGATTATCTTTTTACAACGCCGACATTCACAGCAGATTATTATTAAACTTCAGAGGGATTCGCATGGAGATTTCATCATCTACCCAGGAAAAAGGAACGATCCTCACCCTCACCGGAAGGATCGACACCGCAACAGCCCCGGCACTTGAACAGGCAATCAACAAGGAGATCGATCTCGGGCACCGCAGAATCCTCCTGAACTTTTCCGGCGTCAGCTATATCAGCAGCGGCGGGCTGCGGGTACTCCTGGCAGCAGCAAAGAAGCTCAAAGGTCCGGCGGACCGGTTCGGCCTTGCCAACCTGACTCCCGAAGTTCTCAAGATCCTCAAACTCGCGGGGTTCACGTCGATATTCTCTATCTATTCATCTGAGGGAGAGGCCCTTGCCGGCTGGTAACGGCCAGCTCGTCCCTTCCGAATGGCAACCGGTTGCAGGAGCTTCCGGGGCCGCAATTTTTCCGTTTATACGGAAGATCGATACCATCTCCTCCAATTCCTATATCATAACTACTCCTGACGTGATCCTGCTCATCGATCCGGGTGGGCTTCCCGACCAGGCCGCACAGCTCCTGCGGATCATAGAGACGTGCCGTTCTGAACACGAACGCCCCGTTTTTGTCTTCCTCACCCATGCCCACATCGATCATTTCATCGGCACCCGGGATCTCCCCGCGTTTGCATATGCTGAAAACATGGTATTCTCGGTGCAGGAATGCGGGGCCGAGGCCCTCAATTCCGGTGACGGAAAACTGACCCAGGGCGATCTTCTCGGGGTAACCCTCTCCCCCATGAAGACCGGCTTCCCCCTCCTGACCCGGGAGAGAGGAGAGTTCCCCGGAGTTCCGGTCTGCATCTCCTACTCCAACGGGGCCGAAGTCACGGTTGCCCAGGATACGATTTGTGCGAAGACTGAAGGAGGTCTTGTCCGCGAGCGGATCTCGTTTGGTCCGGGACCCGAAATTGAAGTCTATCATACTCCCGGTCACAGTCCGGACAGCATCTGTATCCGGGTTGGCGGACTCCTCTTTATCGGCGATATCCTGTTTGCAGCAAATCCCGGGATAGCCGGGTTATGTGGGTGGTCCCAGGAGGCACTCGTCCATTCCCTATCCATCATCACCGCCATCCTTTCTGAAGGCAGCGTCAGTACGGTATGTCCCGGGCACGGCCGGGTACTCGCGGCTGCGGATGCCGTCCGGATACTCTCCAGTGTCAGGAGCGATGCGCTCGCCCTTGCAAACATCGCCGAGCTGAACAGCGAACGGGCACAGGAGACTGCGGCATACGCCGAGGACTGTATGGACGAAGTGAACGAGATCTTCACGATAATCGCCGGGCGTCTCTATTACATTTCGTACGTGATGGATGAACTGGGCGAGCCCGAGATCGCAGAAAGGCTCGCATCCCATTACGACAGCGATGCCATCGATGAACTCCTTGAAGCCTTCAAGGATTTTTCAGACGAGCATCACCGGGGTGAAAATGTCTCGATCCACCTGGCACTCAAAGCTGGCCAGGTCATCGCCAAGCTGGACCGGGGATTCAAAAAAGACGAACTGGCCCGGTTCATCGATCCCACGCTCGTCCAGCGGGCAAGCCGGCTCCTTTCCGATTACACAACCATGCTGCGTGGCTTCTGTCCCCCAAGCGACCTTGCCGAATGCGAGATCTCGGAGCAGATCCGATCCCTGGTGACCGGCCTCTCGGTATCGGTCAACTCCGATGAGGATATGCTTGCTTCAGCCGATGACGATGCGGTCTTTGTAGAGATGCTCCTTGCCCGGGTCGGGGCCCGGCCGCTTCTTGAAGACGTAGATCTCTCCCTCGATACCGGCAACCGGCCAATCCTTGCGATTGCTGATCGCGAGCATTTCTCGGATCTCCTGATGTACATTCTCGAAGAACTGGTAGGCACCGGCTCGCGCCGGATTGTGATTCATGCAAAGGAGAAGGGAAATGAAGCCGTTGTCACCATTGCCGGCGAAACCATCGGCACCCCCGTGCCAGAGAAGAAGAAGACCTGGCATTTCCTGGAACGGCTCTGCTGTCAGGCTGGAGGCAGTCTTGCAACATCCAATAGTGAAGGAATGTGCAGGTTTGAGGTGACCCTGGGTCTCTCCCCGGCATCTCTTCCTGTCTGATCCGGAAACGCGGTCAAAAAATATCTTCGGCGTTTCCCCCTGACCGGCCCGGGCAACTCCTCCATGCAAGTGCGGAATCATCCGCAGGGATTCTGACAATGACACATAAACCTGATGGAAAAGAAGATCCCCTGATAGAATTTGAGAATATCACGGTATTCCGCGACAATACCCGGGCCCTTGACCGGATCTCTCTTGTCGTCCGCGAGGGCGAGAACATAGCTATCCTCGGGCCCAACGGGGCAGGAAAGTCAACGCTGGTCAGGACCATCACCCGGGAGCTCTACCCGGTGGTTTCCGATGAGCAGGTGATCTTCCGGATCCGGGGATCTGATGTCTGGGATGTCTTTGACCTGCGGTCCACCATCGGGATAGTCTCGAACGAGCTGCAGTACACGTTCACCCGGGAGATGAGCGGCAGGGAAGTGATCCTGTCAGGGTTCTTCTCCAGCATCGGGCTCTTCAACCAGCAGATCACACCGGCAATGGAGGAGAAGGCAGATGAGATCTCTATGTTCCTGGAGATCGATCATCTCCAGTCCCGCTTGATGACCGAGATGTCCTCGGGAGAAGCCCGGCGTTTTCTCATCGGCCGGGCGCTGGTCCATAATCCCCGGACACTCATCCTTGACGAACCAACGAACAGCCTCGATCTCCATACCCTGCACACGTTCCGCCAGACTATCCGGAAGATCGCCCGGTCGGGAACCGGAATCATCCTGGTCACGCACAATCTCCACGACATCATCCCGGAGATCTCCCGGGTGGTTCTCATGAAAGACGGCAAAATCGAGAAGGATGGAGCGAAGAGAGATCTCCTGACGGGAAAAACGATCGGGGCTCTCTTCGATGTACCGCTGGAGATAACAGAATCCGGCGGGTACTATTACGCTGCCGGGTACTGACGGGGAACCATGCCCGGGTCATCTCCGGTTAGTTTCGTGAACCGGTCTCTTCCCGGAATCCGCCTTTTGGCACCGTGATCTCGAACCGGGCCCCGGTCCCGTGCCTTCCGGTCTCATGGATGGAGATACCGGTAATCGCGAGGATCTCGCGGACCAGGAAGAGCCCGAAGCCGGTGTGCTTCCCGAAACCCTTCAGGAAGATCTTCGGCTTGATGTCCAGCGGAACACCCACCCCGTTGTCTTCCACAAAGATGACGAGTTCCTCTCCTGCCCTTTTGCAATGGATGCGGATCTGCGAAACATGCTCCCCATGCCTCATGGCATTGTCAAAGAGGTTGGCAAAGACTTTTTCAAGCATAGGATCCGCGTAGATTGCAAGGTTGCCGCAGGAACACGAGAAGAGGATCTCCTTTGGCCTGACCCGGGAAAGAACCTCGTGAAGGTTATGCCAGCCGGGAGCCTGCACCCCGAGCTCCTGGTACATGCCGGTGAACGTGATCTGCCTCTCTATCGTCTCACTTACCGATTCGATCTTTGCAAGAAAATCGGCTATCACCGGATCGGGTTCATTCAGGAGTGCAAGCTGGGAATATCCCTGCAGTACGGTGAGCTGGTTTGCGACATCGTGCCGGGTGATGCTGTTGAGGAGATTCAGTTTCCTGTTGGCCCTGCAGAGCGCCTCATCCGCCTGCCGGCGGGACGTGATGTCATGGATCGCAACCACATGGACCTGTTTTCCTGCCCAGACAAAGAACCGCCCGTTTATCTCGACCGGGAAGATCGTGCCATCCTTCTTTTTATGATAGCTCAGGGAAACCGCAATGCTGCCAAATCCCGACTTTTTGGTTACTGCCCCGGTCTTCTCCGGCTCTGCCAAGAGATCTCCGATCTTCATCCGGAGCAGTTCTTCGTGGCTGAACCCGTATATCTCGGTTGCAGCTTCGTTTGCCTCAAGCAGCCTGTCTGTCGCGTTGTCGATGAGGAAGATAGCTTCGCTTCCCAGCTCGAAGAGTCCCCGGTACTTCTCCATGCTGTCCGAGAGGGATTCATGCGTCAGCCACCGCTCGTCTTCGATGGCGGCAGCGTTTGCAAGGATGGCGAGATATTCGAGGTCCGGCTCTTTCAGGACAACGGCATTCCGGAAGAGCACCGAGAGCACCCCGCAATAATCCTCCCCGATCCTGACGGCTTTTGCCACGCAGGTCGCAAAGGCAGATTTCCCGGATCCGGCTTCTTCTGCTGTGCTGTCCGGACGGGAGGGATCGGTTATTACGATCGCCGCATCCTCCCCGCAAACGGAAATTTCCGCACATACCCGGTTTATGAGGCGTTCCCTCTCATCTCTGTCACCCGGGAAGTTCCATTGCCCGACACACCGGGGGCTGTTCTTCTCGAGCCGGCAATAAAATGCAGCTGCACCTTGCAGTTTCTCTCCGGCAAGAGCGGTGATTATTCCGATATTTTTCCGGGGATCGGATCCAAATTGGTGAAATGCCTGGTACATGCAGAAGAGCCGGTCCATGACCTGCTTTTCTTCGGTCATGTCCACGTGAATACTGATAACTGCCGGGATGCCATCGTAAAGTATCTGTGTTGTCGAGGCATCCACCCAGCGCTCTTCCCCGTTCTTCCGGATGATCTTGAATGTGTTGTGTGACGGGTTTTTTGCGCTGTCCGGCATCAGGATACCCTTGTTTTTTACTTTGTTCCGGAAATCGGGATGAACGAATTCCCAGAAGTCCATGGACAGCAGTTCATCCCGGGAAAATCCCGTCAGGATTTCGGCTGCAGGGTTTGCGTACAGGAGCTTTTTCCGGAAGACAAATATGCTCGCGGTCATGGTCTCCGAGAGCTGGCGGAACCGGGCTTCGCTCTCCCGGAGACTCCTCTCGTTCTGTGCAAGGGCATCGAACTGCCCCCTGAGCTCTTCTTCCGCTGCAGCGATCTCCTCATAGGCAGAGCGCAACTCGCGCTCGGCTTTTTTTATGGACGTTATGTCCCGGATCGATTCGATGGAACCGATGATCTCCCCATCAGGGCTGTAGAGCGGGCTTGCCTTGCCCATAAGAATACGCGGCGATCCTTTGAGATCAGGAAGATCTGTTTCGGCGATAAGAACATCGTTTTCCCGGATAATCCCATAGTACTGTTGTGCAATCCGGTCCTCCGGTTCGAAGATGAGATCGATGAGAAGCGGCCGGCAGTGGCCATAGAGCGGGATGGAGTATTCCTGTTTTCCTTTCCCGATCATCTCTGCGGCTCCTGCGCCGGTTAAGTCTTCCATGGCCCGGTTCCAGGCGATTACTTTCCTGTCGCGATCGATGGCAAATGTTGGATCGGGAAGGAAGTTGATGATATCCGACAACCGCTTCTCAGAAGCCCGCAGTTCCTCTTCTGTTTTTTGCTTTCCCACTGCCTGGCGCACTTTGTGGGCAAGCTCTGCGAACTGGGCTTTGGGAGCACCGCCTTTCTGGAGATAAAAATCAGCCCCGTTGTTGAGGGCTTCGATCACAACCTCTTCCCGGCCCCTGCCGGTAAAGAGGACAAACGGGATCCCGCTGCCCCCCGCCCGGATAGTTTTGAGGAGCGTGATCCCATCCATCTCCGGCATCTGGTAATCGGAGATGATGGCATCGTACTGTTTTTCTTTAATTATGCGGGGAATTTCAACCGCCGATTCGAGAGTATCTACCCTGAAATCCCCGGCCCGCTCCAGAAAAATCCGGCAGATGCTGAGCAGTGCAGGGTCATCATCCACGTACAGGATGGAGATCATTCATGAAGGCTGGCATCCAAAAAGGGATAACTATTGTGCTTTTACGTCGCAAAACAGCCTTTGTATTATCCCGGATCCGGAACGGCCCGTATTTTGCGCATACCCGAAAAAGGGTGCATGTCCTGCAGGAATTGCTTCCTTTCGTCTTCCGGGCCGGTGGCAGAATTCCTCTGCAGGTACCCGGGACAAAGGGGCTTATTCTTTCAATCCCACAAGGGACCGGATCAGGCTCTGCGTCTCCTTTGGGCTTTTCGTGGTATTGACCTGGTATGCGGTTGTCCGCTGGAGCAGGTCCTGGATCGATCTTTTGCGGAGATTTTCCTTTCGTGGGTTGTTGATGAGGAGGTGCGGGTTGAAATACCTGTTCTCGGTAAAAATGTCGCAGGCTTCCGCGGAATCAAGTTTCCGGCTGATCTGCTGGTCGACGGGATCGCGTTTGAGAACGATGAGTGTTGTCAGTGTCGTGAAGGGGAGCTGGCGCCCTTTCCCGACAACCCAGCGGAGATCTGCCACGGCCCTCCCGTCGGCATCGTACTCGTCTTTCCCGACAAGGCCCCCAAACTCCCGCCAGATGCCGGCCAGGTCTTCCCGGATGTAAAAATTCTTCTCGGAGCCGTAGGCAAGGATATCCGGGCCAAATACCCGGAAGAAGAACCAGTCGTCCGAAATAACCCGGCTCCGGGAAACATTAAGGAGCCCATAGGTCTGGGTGGTCTTTCCCGCCCCGGAGGTTCCGATGAGACAGAGACCCTGTCCCCCGATGTCCACGCAGGCCCCGTGGATGGATGAGATCCCGTGCTCGTCTTCGAGAATATCGCCGGTGAGTCCGAGTGCAATGGATTTTATCCAGCCGTAATAGCTGAAGTTGAAAAGGAATGCGGTCTTCGAACAGGGATCGAAAAGAAGAGTATTATCCGGGTAATCCGGATTGGAAAAGACGAACATGCGCCCGTGGGAACGGATGCTTTCCGACATGGCATAGAAATTCTCCTGCCAGGTCTCCTTGAGGGCGTGATTGTCCGAGAGCAGCTTGATGCAGCACCCGTATATCTGGGACTTGATCTCGTACCGGACCCGGGGCAGGTACTCCCGGGTGAGCCGCTCGTTTTCCTCCTGGGTGATCGGGGATATGGTATAACTCATAATACACCCGCTGTTCCGTAATCTGCCCCGGTGCCGGGGAGATCAGGATCGATTATCCCAGAACGTACCATGCCAGCTCTGCTATACAGGCAATTGAACATATCGCAACAAGAGCGCAGTTGAGCAGTTTCTGCCGGGAGGTCATCTGGTGCCATTCCGGTTTCTGCAGCCCGGCAAAGTACCCGATGAGGAGGCCAAAACAGACTCCTCCAAGAAGACCGAGCGTCAGTACCATCAGGATTTCAAAGAGTGTGCCACTCATCTGGATCGTATAATTCCATTACCTGTTTTTCATTATAAAACAGGGGGATGGGGTGGATTCCGGGCCATTTTTATAGATTACCTGCGCCGCAGTCCTGCGAAGGCCGCCAGGGCAAGGGCAGAGAGCGGTACCGCAATGAGCCCTGCGGCACGCTGCGGGGTTGTGGCTGATGGTGAGACAACGGTTGCAGCCATTCCCTGATCCAGGCCGGTCGTTACCGGTGACTGGGCGCCTGCAATGGTTGTCGCGGGGAGGGGGATAGCGGCCTCGGGAGCGAGGGGTGCCTGCACTTCGGTGACCTTCCCGGCATCCAGCCTTACCGGAGTAGTGATATTCTGGTATCCGGTTTTTACCAGTGAGAGGGTATAGGTTCCCGGGTCAAGATTGCCCACGTTCAGGGGTGTTCTGCCAAGGTATTTTTCATTGAGCCTGACCGTAGCGCCGGAAGGCTCTGTTGTGACATCAAGGGTTGCAGGAACCGATGGCGTGTCTACGGAAATGGACGGGACCCCGAGATTTACCTGGATTGTGCTGTAATCCGCTTCATTGAGGCGGGAGCGGTCGTTTGGCCCGTTCACTACCCAGATGGTGTACGCGCCGGCATCCAGCCGGCCGCCGATATTTGCGGTATTCCATTTGTAGGTCCAGTGATTGTTCCCGTCAACGCTCACGACCGTGAATCCCCCCTGGTCAGCCCGGCGGTTGATATTGTCCAGAGCAACCCCGTTTGCCGGAAGGTTTGGGCCGGTCAGGAAAAGATAGGCGTTCGGGCCGCCATACGAGTAGCCGGAAAGAGTGACGGAATCCCCCATTGCGGTCTGGATGCCGCCTTCAGCAGATGCGCCGGTTATGAACCCGGCGCAGCATAGCAAGCTGAGGATAAGAACTCCTGCTTTTCCTGAGATCCCGTTGCCCTTTGTCTGCATCATGGTAACCCGGTTGTAGTTTTTATTGCATACGATACTAACTCATCGGTTTTCAGTTTCGGGAACAACAATAGTAGGGGCCCCTTCCTCATCGGTGAGATCCTGTCCGCCACGCATATCGCGATTCAAAAGACTGGTGTGCCGGCAAGAGTGCACGGTCTGGACCTGATCACGGAAGATGCTTCAGAACCCGTAATGCCTGGCAGTAAAAGATCTCGTTCTCCAACGATTGAAATCACACTTAAAACAGGATCGTTTCTCCGGAGGACCGGAGATGAATCAGTGAGTTTTTTCTGCTCCCGATGGACCGGCTGCCTTTGAGATGAGCTGCCGCAGCTGAGCAAATTCCGTGTCCGGATCCCCGCCGCGGTGAACATAATAATCTGCCCCGCTCTCGATCGCTGTCCGGATATCGGAACTGACATTGTGTCCGGAGTACAGGATGACATGGGCTTTGCACCCGCTGCTGCGCAACTGCCGGATGAGTTCAGTCCCGTTCATCACCGGCATGCGCCAGTCGGCAATTATCACCTGGTAATTGCATTTTTTTGTCCGCTCGACTGCCTCGGTCGATGCACTGCAGGTATCCACAGAGAATGCCGGCTCATCCTCGAGATCAAGGCGCATGATATCGAGTATGTCTTTATCATCGTCGACTAAGAGTATGTGGATCATGTTCTCTCGGGATACCTTTCCCGTATGTGTGTTAAAAATGAGAGATATTTATGCATTGTTGTTTATGAATGAAAACTGCTGAACAGGTGACTGAACCCGTCTTGGGGGAATCGCGGTTGCTTTGCGTCAATTAATGAGAATACCTGAAATAGGTGTCCGGAATCTCCATCTCAAACCGGGTATTCCTTCCCACAACCCCGGTCTCCTTTAATGATATGCCTGTCAGGGAGAGGATCTCGCGGGCAATGAACAGGCCCCGGTTATTCGATGCCTGCACTTCAAAGATCCCTTCCTTGTCCTCGGGTTTAATACCCCTGCTTTCGTACTCTAGCGCAATGACCAGATCGCGGTCTTTCTGGAGCGAGGATATGCAGACCTCCCGGTGGTTTTTCTCGGAGGTTTTAGCTGTATCGAACAGACGTTCGAACACGCGATCGAGCTGACTGTCGGTATAAATCTCAAGATCAGGGAGATCGATCGAGAAGGATATCCCATCCGTGTCCTGCTGCTGGATGACTCCGTCCAGCACGGTCCTGATGTTCTGCCACTCGGGTGGGCTCGCCCCCAGATCCTTGAATTCCCGAGTCAGATTGATCTCGTTCCGTATGGCTTTTGCTGCGGTCTCCTGTTTTTCAAGGTATTCGAGAACAACGGGATCTTTTACTGCCTTCTTTGTCCGTCCGAGATATCCTAAAAGAACGGTAATCTTGTTCTGGATGTCGTGGCGCGCGATACTGGTAAAGATGTTGAGTTTCTTGTTGGCTTCCTGCAGCGCCCGCTCCATACGGGTGCGTTCCGAGATGTCCCGGGAGAAGCAGTAGGCGAATTCCTTTCCGCGGTATTCAAGGTAGGTGAGCGTGACTTCAGCAGGAACACGGCTGTTGTCGTTTTTTACAAGAAGCGTCTCTTCCGAGATTGTTCCGGTTTTTTTCAGCGTATCCCAGATCCCGTCCCATGAGGAGAGAGAGTACAGAGGGATTACTTCTTCAAAGGGACGTCCGAGAATATCCGGCCCGGTGTACCCGAGTGTTTGCACTGCCATGCTGTTGGCGTATTGAATCCGGGCATTCCGGTTTACCCAGAAGATCATATCTGCGGCATGGTCCATGGCAAACTGCGTGCGGCGGAGTTCCTCCTCCATCTTCTCCCGCTGGGCGATCTCCTCGTACAGCTGTCGGTTGACCGCCCGTAAGTCTTCGGTACGGCTGACAATGGTCTCCTCCAGCGTCTCCTGGGTTTTTTTGAGTTTCTGGCCAACCGTAACGAGATCCGTGATGTCAAGGCCGCAGGATGAGTACGTGATAACTTCTCCCCGTGAGTTGAAATGGGCCCGGTCATGCCACCGGAGGTAGCGCATATCGCCGCTTGCCATGATCGCCCGGTATTCGATGACCCCTACCGGGTACTGGACGCTCAGGCGATCGAGATGTGCCCGGATCTTCTGGGAGTCTTCCGGGGATACCAGGGGTTTGAACTGCCTGCCTACCAGTTCTTCCCTGGTCTTGCCAACGGCCCGGCAGTAGGGTTCGTTTGCATAGCGGATGATGCCTTCAGGTGTGTATCTCACAATATATTCTATCTCATCGTCCAGGATCTCCAGGAGATCTGCTGAATGGGGTTCTGCCTGCAAAACCCCTGGTGGAGGTGCCGCATCGTCAATGATCAAGGAAATGCCGGGCTTCCCGTTCTCAAAAACAACGGGAACGAGCAGGATATTACAGGGATTGATTTTTGCCCCGGCCTGAACCTGCGCACGAATCCGTTGCTCCATGCCCCGGAGGGTTTTTTTCAGAACCTGCTGGGCTGTGCCCCCCTCAAGAAACCGGACCGGGAGGGATTCGAGATTTTTCTTGATCAACTGATCTGAATGCATGCCCAGGATGGATAAAAATCCCTGGTTTGCGTCCGTTATAATTAAGTCCTGGTTGCAGATGAGCAGGGGGCGGAAGCAGACTTTTCTTAAAGAAAAAGCTGGGATCCTCTGGGAGAGATAATAGATCTTTGATGTACCCATCTTCCTTCCATCAGCAGCACCCTGGATCTGGAGTATATCCATATATTTGGCAACGGAATTCCGGTTCATCTGCAATTGTCCGGCAATATCTGTGATGCTCATCCCTTCCGGATGGGAGAATAACAGATCCTTGATTCGTTCGATCTCGCTCTGGTACTCTTCCATGGGTATTACCGGATCAACCTTGGATGAGTGATCATATAAAAATTCCTTATTTGCCTTGCAAATGGGCCACGCATAAGCACACGTTTATTAATGGTTTCTTTCCACATGATTGATTGTCGGCCAAAAGGGCATGGCAAATCTGATGTATGATTAATAATTCAGGTGAGTGAGATGCAAGCAGACATGACAAATACATTTTTCACAGGAAAGACCTCTATCGGGACGGGGGCAGAACGTGACGGAATTTCTGAACAGGTGATCCTGTTGAAAGAGCTGTCTGAAAAACTTGACGAATACTTTGCTCTTCGCACTTTTGGGCCTGAAGACTACACCCGGGGGGGTTAGCAGGATGTTACCACAGGATGTGAAACTCTCCGGCAATGCCAGCCTCTGGAAAGAGATGCCGATCCATGTACGGGGTACTTCTTCAGATGCCGGCAGGGCACAGCTGCTCTATGGCTGGCTACATATAACCGGCATGGATGAGATGAATGAATGTAAGGGATGTTGGTGATTACAATGCAGACAACTGTTGATCCGGTATTTAAAAATGAGATGAGAATTTCAGACACGACCGCAAACCCCGGTGCGCTGGGACTTCTGGCGTTCGGGCTTACTACGATTATCCTGAACCTGCACAATGCAGGACTCTTCGGGATGGGTTCCGTAGTCTTTGCCATGGGCATCTTCTATGGGGGAATAGCCCAGATTATTGCAGGAATCATGGAATGGAAGAAGAACAACACGTTTGGCATGGTTGCCTTCATCTCTTACGGATCCTTCTGGATTGCTCTGGTCTTCATCATCCTGATGCCAACGCTCGGGTGGAGTCCTGCTGTTCCGAAGATGGGACTTGTAGCATTCCTTGCAATCTGGGGACTCTTCTCGCTCGTGATGTTTGTCATCACTCTGCGCCTCTCCAAAGCACTCCAGATTGTGTTTGCACTGCTTACCATCCTGTTCTTCCTGCTCGTTGTGGGGAATTTCCTCGGGAGTGAACTGATCCTTCAGATAGCGGGTATTGAAGGTGTTATCTGTGGATTGTCCGCTATGTATACCGGTCTTGGGGAAGTCATGAATGAAGTGTACAAAGAGAAAATCGTAAAACTCGGGTGAAAAAGATGATTGAATTAAAAGAAATGATGGAAATGTTCGAGAAGAATCCGCTGGCACATGCGGTCGTGGATGGCGATCTTAATATCGTCCTCACGAATGACGCGTTCACCAAACTGGTCGGCTTCAGCAAGGACCGGCTAATCGGTATGCCGTTCACGGATTTCAAGAATAAAAACATGATCAAGTATCTCGAAAACTCCGGAGAGGCCGTTGGAGACGCTGTTACCATGCGGAGAATCACCGTAGGCCAGAGTACATTCGAGACACCAACCGGTGTGCACATCGTAGTCCGGACAAATATCCCCATCTTCGGTGAGAAAAATGATGTCAGGTACGTGTATGTCACGTACAATGAGATCACAAGGATGGTCAAGAGCGAGAACTTCATGTCTAAAGAGGTGGATGAGCTCAGTAAGGTCTACGCCAAGATGGCAGAAGGAGATCTTACTGTCCGGTACGAGATCACCAAACCGGATCAGGACACCAAGGCGGTTTACGATATCATCATCAAGCTCCGGGATGCGGTACGCGGGATTGTCGTCAATCTCGAAAAGAACATCGGCGATGTCAACAAGCAGATGCTGAACCTGACCTCGACTGCTGACAATGCCACCAAGAGCGTTGAGGATGCCTCCAAGAGCGTCAACCAGATCGCAAAGAATGCCGGTATTGTCTCCGAGAATGCCCAGAAGGCGTCCGAGGGTGTTGAACAGATGAGCAAGGCCATGCAGGACATGAGTGCTGCTGTCGAGGAAATTACCTCGAGTATGGAGAGTGTTTCATCCCAGGCCAACAACGCAAACTCTTCAGCCAAGAGCGGAGCAATCCTTGCCGAGAATGTCAACAAGGACATGACCGAGATAACGCACTCCACGAACAATGTGTATGACATTGTCCGGGATATCGGTAAGCAGATGAACGACATCGGCAAGATCATCATCCTGATCCGCGACCTCGCCAGCCAGACCAATCTGCTTGCACTCAACGCGGCAATCGAAGCAGCCCGCGCGGGCGAGCATGGACGGGGCTTTGCTGTTGTTGCATCAGAAGTCAAATCGCTGGCACAGGAATCCCGGTCTAGCGCTGAGAAGATCGAGGAGATGATCACGCAGCTCAACCTTGCCACCAAAAAGGCAACGGATGCTATGGAAGCTTCCAAGGTCCTGGTTAACAAAGGTTTCCAGGAGTCGCAGCAGGCACTTGAGGCGTTCAAGACCATCCAGAAAGCAGCTGAGACCGTTGCAAACAGCGCATCGGAAGTTGCTGCAGCAACCGAGGAACAGGCAGCAACCACCGAGGAGATCACAGCAAGTGTCCACGAAGTGGGCAACCTGATTGAACGCACTGCAAAAGAAGCCGGCGATGCGGCAGCGGCAACAGAAGAGTCTGCAGCAGCCATTGACGAGATCACACGGATGATCCAGACCGTCAATGATGTTGCAGTCCAGGCCATGGAAGCCAACAAGCGGTTCAAGGTGGATTGAACGGGGGGATTGCCCATGTCAGCAAAGGCAAGCGAACCCATTGCAACGGCAAAAAATTCCGCCACGACAGAAAAAGGTCTGGGAACGATTCAGGTAGTTGAATTCGTGCTTGGCAGCGAGCACTTTGCAATCGACCTGTTCGATGTAAAAGAAGTGGTGGAATACACCACCATCACCAAACTTCCCAATGTGCCGTCCTATGTCCGCGGGATTATTGATCTTCGCGGCGAGATCACGATGATCATCGATCTCAAGCACCGGCTGAATATCACCGAGGAGAGCATCAATTCCCTGGAAGCCTCGCGGATCATTGTCCTGGATGATAAGATTGCCAAATCCAAGATCGGCATCCTCGTGGACGATGTAACGTCCGTATCTACGTTCGAGGGAAACCAGGTAGATTACACGTCGGCTTCGGTCAGCAAGGAGGAGACTTCCATCATCGGGATCATCAAGCGCAAGATCAAGGTCAAGGACAAGGAGATCAACGAACTGATCATCTGGATCGATATCAAACAGCTGCTCGGCGATATCGATTCAACCCTTTGATCAAGACATATGTATGATTCGTGTGCTGTATGCCGAAGATTCCGGCCTTCCAATTTTCTTTTTTTCAGACAAAGAACCGGTGGATCCCCGGAACCGTGTCCTTCTGTCTGAGCATGAGCCTGAACCGGAAATATACCCCACGTCCCCGGGAGATCTTCTTGGGCAGGCTCTGCTGGAAACGGTCAGGTACCGGAATGAGAATGAGCATTACCTCCGGATCATTGAGAATTCCCACGAAGGGTTTCTTGTGGTGAAGGCTGGCATTATTGTCTTCTCTAATCCCTCTGTCAGGACCATGTTTGGGGGATACGCGCTTAAGGATGTTGAAGGACGCCGGCTGACTGACTTTGTCCATACCCCGGATCTCGGGATCGTATCCGGTTTTTTGCAGGAGCAGGTCTGCATTGAAAATCCGGACCGGGTGTTCAGTTTCAGGATCCTTACCCCGGAGAGAACAGTACGGTATCTCGAGGGCCGGGCTACTGCAATTGAATGGAACCGGCAGCCGGCGATTCTGGGTTTTATTTCCGATGTGACTGATCGGAGAGAGGCCGAAGCTGCCCTGGATCTCGCAAACCGGAAGATCGGCCTTCTGAATGACCTTACCCGGCACGACATCGCCAACCGGCTGACTGTCCTCCGGGGAAGGGTGAAACGGGCACGGATGGCATCAGAAGATCCGAGGGTCATCCGCGAGCTCGATGAGGTGGAGATCGCCGGCAGGGACATCTTCAATTATCTTGAGATGGCCCGGATGTACCAGGATATGGGACTGGCATTCCCGCAATGGCAAAGCCTCCATTCCCTTCTCGATTATGAGAGAATTTCACGGGAAATGCGGGACCTGAAGATTTCAGTAGACTCCCCGAACATCGAGATCTATGCAGATCCTCTGTGTCCACGGGTTTTTGAGAACCTGATCGACAACTCCATTCGCCATGGGAACACGGTCTCGGAAATCCGGATTACAACAAAAGAGACGGATGCCGGGCTCATAATACTCCTGGAAGATAACGGCCGCGGAGTTCCTAGTCATGAGAAGGAGAGCATCTTTGAGCAGGGTGTGGGGAAACACACCGGTCTCGGTCTCTTTCTCAGCCGCGAGATCTTATCCATCACCGGGATCTCTATCCGGGAAACGGGGATTTACGGGTCCGGCGCGTGTTTCGAGATTAGCGTTCCCCGGGGAGCCTATCGGCCTGATACATCATACCTGGGAATCGTGCAGCCCTGTACCTGAACCCGGGTACATTTTCATTCCGGCTATGATGTGAAGCGGTACCCGAGTGCCTGGGCAAGGGTGATCATTTCCACAACCTGTTCTTCCTGCCGGGTAGTGAGTCTTCTTCCCCGCTGGATAAGCCGGCCCATCCGTACGATCTGCATCCGCTGCTCCTGGGTGAGTGCGCCGGAATGATGTGACCACCGGAGGAGATCGAACCACTGCGCCCGGTTGAATGACACGCCCGGGTTTATTCCGGAATCCCGTGCCCTTGCGGCAAGTTCCTCCGGCTCATCAGGTTCTCCATCTGACGCATCCTCTTCATTACCCTGATTGTATCCGGCGTCTTCATCCTCCCCAAAATCTGGTTCGGAGATATCGGTATCCATCAGGGATTCTTCGGTATCCGGTTCAACCGGCCCGGCCATGATGGGAGTTTTCAATACAGGTTCGTCATTCTTTTTTTCCGGTTCAGGATCCTCGAAAAGGTCTTCGACCCCGGTGATCACCGGATGATCAGGTTCGTGTGCATGGTGGAGAACCATGGGGGGATTCACGGGCCTCGTGACCATGGGAAGATCGGGGCCTTTCACAATAATTGCCCGCTTTTTTTGCTGCTCTTTTTGTTCAGCTGCCACATCAAGCCGCTCATGATCCGTCATGTGGTCTTCCCATTCGTCTGCGAGAGCTGTCCTTGCCAGTTCTATCTCCGTAGTAAGGGTGCTGGCAGTCTTCTCCGCAGACTCTTTCTCATTCATGTGGTCTACCCATTCATCTGCAAGAGCGGATCGTGCCTGCTCGATCTCTTCCGAGAGTGAACCAGCAGTCTTCTCGGCTTCTTCTTTCTCCGTGCGGAGTGTTATAACAAGTTCTTCCAGGGATTTCTGCTCTGCCCGGGCTGACTCAAGGTCCCCGGACAGGGAACGGATTTGCAGGTCCTGCTGTTTGGCCTGGTCTGCCTGCACTTTCCTTGTCTCTTCAAGTTGTTCGCGGGCTGATGCAAGTTCTTTTTGGGCTGATTCTCTTGCATGTTCAGCTTCCATGCGGGATTTACGCTCGGCGTCGATTGCTGCACTCAGGGAACCCCGCTCGCTCATAAGGCGGCTGAAATCCTGACCGGAGCGTTCGTGGGCTGCAATGGCAGAGTGCAGGCTCTCTTCGGCAACGTGGCGGAGCCGCCGTTCTGTTTCCAGTGCAGCCCGGGTCTGTTCGAGTTCATCGCCAAGTGAGCGGACCTGTTGTCCCGCCAACGTATGGCCGGAGGAAACTGAATGGAGTTCCTTCTCAAGTAACTGGATCTTGTCCCGGGCCGCTGTCACGGCCTCCTCGAGATCGGCTCTGGTCTTGAGTGCCAGGTCGAGATCGCGCCGGGTCTGGACCAGGTCATTCCGGTGGAGATCCAGATCGCTTTTCACATCATCATGTGCCCCGCGGAGAGACTCAAGCATTGTTGCCTGTTCTTGGATCACTCTGCCCAGTTTCTCTTCAGATATCCTGCGTTCTTCCCTGTCAGCTGCAAGGGACAGCCGGGCCTCCTCGAGGCTCTGGGAAAGGGAACGGACATGTTCGGAAATCCGCTCCTTTTCCAAAGATATCTCGGCAATCTCATCTTCGCGTGCCTCCAGGTTCAGTTTCTCCTCTGTGAGTTCAGCCCGGGTCTCTTCCTTCTCGGCGAGCAGGAGCCGGACTCTTTCTCTTTCCCGGTCCAGCTCGAGGTATGTTGCTGCACAATCGTCATCGCGTGTCTTGAGGGCTGCATCCTTCTCTTCGATCTTTGCCGTTGCCGCACTGTACTGTATCTCGATATCGGCGAGCTGTTCCTGCAGTTCATCGATCCGTTTTTCCGATTCGGCTTTTACATGTCTGGTCTCGTTTTCGAGGCTGGCAATCCGGACTTCGAGACTGGCATTATGTGCCTCTGCCTCTGAGATCAGCTCGGTGTTTTTCGCGATATCGGTCTCCCGTACGGCTAACGTTTCTTTCAGGTCTTTGATTGTCCGGATTAATTCCGCTTCCCGCTCCTCTTTTGATGCGAGGAGAGTTTTTGTTTCGGTCTCTGCTGCAAGAGCCTGTGCTTTCTCATCATTCAGGCGGAGAATCTGCTCTTCAAGGCCTGAACACCGGGCATCTGCATCGGAAAGCATCCCGGTTTTTTTTGCAATTTCGGACTCCTGTTCTTTTACCGCAGTTTCAAGATCCTCTATAGCCCGCCTTAGCGTTGTCTCCTGCTCTGCCTTTGAAGCAAGGAGGGTTTTTAATTCAGTCTCCGCTGCAAGAACCCGTGCTCTTTCCCTCTCGCAGGCTGCGTTTGCCTCGCTGCATTCGCGCGTGCGTGCGGCAAGATCTTTTTCCACCAGATCTTTTCGCTCCCTGGTGTCAGCGAGGTTCTTTTCAGCTTCGGCGTGCTGTCCGGAAACCTGCCGGAGCGAATTTTGGGTATCCCCGATCTCCTGATCAAGCCTGCCAGCCATCTCTTTCAGGGCAGTTATCTGCTCGTTCAGAGTGCTGATCTCAGCCTGGTATGAAACGGCAGCTGCCGAAGCTTCCTGAGTCAGTGTGCTCAGGTTCTCCTTAGTGCCGTCCAGGAGCGATGAGAGTGTTTCGAGTTCCTTTTTTTGTGTCTCATTTTCCTTTGTCTTTCCTGTAATGAGATGATCTTTCTCCCGGATCTCTCCCCGTAATGCGCTGAGATCCTGCTCTTTTTGCTCCAGTTTCTCATTGAGGGCAAAAAGGATCCGCTTGTTCTCTGCTGCATCCGATCCGAGTTTATCCACGGCCTCCTCAAGCATCCGGATCTGGTCTTTTGCCCGGTTAAGGTCTTCATGGTTGGATATGGCAATCTCAAAGGACGAGAGAAGGAATTCGAGCAGTTTCCTGCGATCGGCAGTTATAACAAAGACCTGATTATTATGCTGGATCTTGAACTGGGTCTTTATCTGCTCCGGTGTCGGCCGCTCTACCGGTGTTTCCAGCATTCCCCCGATAAGGGAGTGGAGGTACGGGAGATCGTACGGGAATGAGATGAAATTGTCGGCATTGCTGTCCAGCACGAAGAGGAGATCTGATAGTTCAGAAACCCGGGTCAGTATCAGGACAGGGACGATCCAGAGATCCCGGTCTGCCTTGATCCGTTTGCAGATATCATACGATGGCAGTTCCTGGTCTGTTGTATCGCAGATCAACAGGTTCGGTTTGCCGGATTTCAGGGATGTCTGAAGGTGTTCGTCATCATTGAAAATGGTTACATGGTAGCCGTTCTGCTCCAGATGCTCCCTGAGCATCGGTGCCAGTGTTTCACTTTTACTCAAAACGAAAATATCAATGACATTCTCGCTTCCATTTGGCGGGGGGCCGTTCATCACAATCTCTCACACGGGGCTTGAAAATCACACCGACTACGGTCTCTTGTTTATATGTTCTTGTATACTGGATTATAGTATTTCTGGTTGAAATCGAGATGATGGGACAAATCCAGCGATAATTTCTGGGAATGATAAAAAAATGGAACTGTAACAGCGAGATTCTGGTGTTATTTGTACGTGTTTTTCAGCAGACTGCATGAGTGCCGGAGGAGAAGACTGGATATCCGAGAGTATCCGGGTATATGGTAACGCGTTTTGCCGTTTTCCGGCGAGTTGCATAACGATTCCTGGTGATGGTAACGAAAACCGGAAAGATCAGCTATGTTTTGAAAAAACCGGGTACGCACAGGGTAAAATCTTTCAGCTCTTATTCTCCACTTGATTGTTAAGAACCCCATGTCACAGCCCAACTCGCTTCCCGAACTCATGGAGCAGCTGAAACGCCGCCGGAAGATGAAATACCGGAACACGAGGCTGACTGCGGTCTATGTTTTTCTCGGCCTCACGATAATAGGATCCTTTATCTGTTTCATCCTGGTATCAACTCCCCTTATGTCCTATCTCATCCCTTTTTCCGGAAGCAACGGTGGTTCATCCGCAACGCCCAGTTACTCGCTGAATACCATCATGATATCTTCAGGTATTCCGGATGCTGAATCGGATCTCAGAATTTCCGATGCCGAACTGCTTCGGGATGGCACCGGTTCCTGGGTTACCGGAACGATAACGAACTCCGGTACGCAGCCGTACAAGGGATTCTCGATCCAGTACGATCTTTTCGATATCAGGGGAAAACTGATGGGGTCCACGTTTGTAATGATGGGTGGGATAGCTCCGAACGAGAGTAAAAAATTCCGTACTACCCCGTTCCGGGGACAGGCAGTATCTGCACGGCTGAACGCTATCCTGGGAACATAATTCCCGGTACGGGAGACCCCCCAAGCCTTTTTGGCGGAATCTGCCCGGGGCCTATACTTTGATGGTTTTATCCGGGAACCGGACGGTGGTCTCATCGCAGACCGCTTCTGTTTTGAGGATCAGGGTCTGGCTGACACATTTGGATGCAAGGAAACCGCAGTCCGCTTCGATCGTGATAGGTTCGCTCCGGGATTCGCCGCTGGCAATATCCCCCACGCATTTGCTGACAGACGGGCCACCGTTCAGGGCGATGAGATCCCCCCCGCTGTTGTACAACACAACCGAGATGCAGACATTGTGAGCAGTGTCAGTGCCCGTGTTGGTGATGGAAGGAGTGAGCTGGCGGCAGGTCAGCCCGCATTTCTCCTGGGGGCCCGTCTGGATAACAAAATCCACCGGCGTCTGCTGCGTAACCCGGGCGGCACCCTGTGAGACCGGCTGCTGTGTTTCTGTCCGGGAAGCAGCGGCTGAACTGCTGTGGTTTGGGGAAGCGGGTTTGAGCAGGCCTCCTGCAAGAATCGCCACGATGATTACAATGACGATGATTATACCAATAGCCATCAGTGTTTTTTTTGACGGAAGTCTGGTTCCGGGTTCTTTCTTTTCGGGAGGTATGGCAGGTATCATGATCAGGGTTCCCATGTGCTGGATATCTGATTCCTTTTATTCGCACTAACCATATAAAAAACATGAGAAATGAAAAAACGCGGTTACCCAGGAGCCGGAGAAACAGGATAAAACCGGAAAAGAAGAAAAATATTGCTTAATCGTATTGGCGCCAGGTATGGCTGCATTCAGTACAGCGGAAGAACCGCACCTCGCTCTCATCGGCAGCACGGAGCTGGCGGAGCCACCAGAAGGCAAGATTGTTGTCGCATTTCGGGCACCGGATCTGGATGGTGGGCAGGGTTTTCATCTTCTCCCCCTCATCATCCACAATGGTGATCTCGTTTTCCCGGCGGTCGACCTTCTTCTTCATATTGTCGGTGCCTTCTATCTTGCGGATATACCCGCACTTCCGGCACTTGAGCTGACCTCCCGAAGACATGAGAAGGCTCTTACATTCAGGACAAAACATCGGTATACTATTTCGTGATGCTAGAAGATTAAGCCTCGTGTCGGAAGCAGGATCATGGATTATCGTCCGGATCATTCCGGCACCTCACTTTTCCCGGGTGGCAGTCCCGGGAAAATTATCATGGCAGAATCCTTTTTTTGGTATTGCGTGGATAATTCTATAATGATCGAGTACCTGATCCTGATCTCCTGTTTTGGATTTCTTGCGTTCCTCGTACCCGGTCGTCACCGGTATTATGCCGCCATTATCGGCTGGATCTTTATTGTCCTGACCCTCTTTGCCGAATTGCCGGTATATTTTTCCGAGAATAACTTCATGTATCCCCTAATCGCGATACTCTCGGTGCCGTTCCTTGTCATCACGATAAAATATCTTCTCAAAGGGGACAGCCGGGCAGTCAGCCTCTCCCGGGCCGCGGCAGTTGCCTTCCTCATCTATGCGCCGTTCGGGTTTGACCAGGTGCCGTTGTTTGCTGCCCTCGGCAATGCGCTCATCGGGCTTGTCGTGGGCCAGGTGGTCTGGATCCTTGACCTCCTGCAGTTCCCGACCACCCTGGATGCCTGGAACATCATCATGCACAATAGTTTCCGGGTTGAGATTATTCTTGGCTGCACGGGTATCCAGAGCATAGCAATCCTTCTCGGGGTTGCAGCTGCAGTGCCGACAACCCTGCGGCAGAAGATCCTCGCGTTCTTACTGATCGCCCCTACCATCTATTTCCTCAATCTTCTCCGGAACGTCTTTGTCATCATGGCCTACACCGACCAGTGGTTCCCCTATTCCCCGGAAATCGCAGGCAACGGGGAACTCGGGTACGAGAGTTTCTTCTGGGCCCACAACGTAATTGCTGAACTGACCGCCCTTGTGGTCCTCATCTTCATTGCGTACGGCCTCTTCCGCCTCATCCCCTCCCTGGGAACCTTCGCCGACGAGGTTTACCAGTTGTATTCCGGCGAGATCAGGAATGCATTTGGTAAACGCGAATAATTTTCCGGTTGCAGGAGTTCCGGTACCGGATGTTCACCTCCCTATTAACGAAAAAAAGCCCCAGTTTTTGGTGTTTTGTATGCGAACCATATTGGTTCATCATCCCCCGTTATCGAATCACACCACTCCCGGTTGTCTGTTGCCATGCCCGCAATGGCTACCGGATTAATATGGGTGGGAAAAAAGGTGCGGCCGTATCAGGAAAGCGTTCGGTAAAGGTATACGATCCGCTGGATCGCAGAAAGGTTTGTGCAGACCGCAATGATGATGACCGATGCCCAGATAAAACCGGTAATGCCTCCAAGGATCAGAACAAGGAACGTCTCGGGCCGGCCAAAAAACCCGACCCCTTCGAGCGGGTCATCGATCTTTCCTTCAACTTTCTCTTTATACCCGATCTCGGCATAGACCACCGGTTTGATGAACGTGTTCATCAGTGAGCCGATGATGGCGAATGTTACCACGGCAAAGTCGGCAACCGGGGGAAGTGCAAAGAACTGGGTGATGATCGGGATACCGGCAAGGCCTATCCCGAGCAGGGCGAGCGCATCCACGTACTTGTCAACGATCCAGTCAAAGACGGCCCCGAAGTTGGTGTGGGCCCCGGTCTTCCGTGCAACACTGCCATCAACCAGATCGAAGATTGCGGATAAGAGCAGCAGAAGCGCCCCGAGAACGAACTGGCGCTGGAAGAAGAGGTACGCACACGCAATGCCTGCAAGAAGCGCCAGGAGCGAGATCTGGTTCGGGGTGATCTTCAGCCGGACAAAGAGATCTGCGACCGGCTCGAGATATTTCATGAACCTGGGCCGGAGGGCAGTAATATTCATAACTTAATTCATGAGTACGCGAACCATTAATAGTTGCTCTTGTATCCTGTAGATGCTGATATCAGAACTTCCGCTATGAGCACTTTATTTATACAAGGCATCAAATGGTACCGGAGAGTAGACCTGCAATGACCAATACTTGCGACCGTCCCCATGTGCTGATGATGTCAGAGATCACGGCCGACGGCAAACTTACCTTAAAAAAAGGTGCTTCCTCCAAGATCCTGATGAAATATATGGCGCACGAGACCGAGCTTCTGCTGCACAATACCCGTGCCGAGTATGATGCCATCATGGTCGGGGCCAATACCATCCGCATCGATAATTCCTTCCTCACGGTCCGCTACGTGCAGGGCAAGAGCCCGCTCAGGGTGATCCCGTGCAGCATGGCGGATATTCCCCTGGATGCCAATGTGCTCGGGAACGATGCTCCTACAGCAATCGCTGTATCGGAAGCAGCCCCGGCCGAACGCGTCGAGGCGATCCGGAAGAAAGGTGCCCATATCATCGTGGCCGGGAAGACCCGGGTAGAACTCCCCCTGCTCCTTGCGATCCTTAAAGAAAAGTTCGGTGTGAACAAGCTGATGATCGAGGGAGGACCCACGCTGAACTGGCACATGCTGCACGACCGGCTCGTGGACGAGATCCGGCTCATCCACCTGCCCTTCATCGTGGGCGGTTCCGACACCCCGTCGCTTGTCGGGGGTATGCACATCAATTCCGAGAATGAGATGATCCGTCTGAACCTGAAAAAATATTATATGTGCGGCAGCAATCTGGTGTCGGAGTTCGACGTCCTGTATTCTGAGGCATCCTGATGAGCGGGGATGAGGGGATCCAGTGGCCGGTCATCGGCGGGCCATCTCCCGCGAGTCCGCCAAAATCCCGGTCAGGTCTGAAATGGTTTCTCGCGATAACGCTCGCGCTCGTGGTTGTGGCCGCTTTTGTTGCAGCAACCTACTATTTCACGCACGACGAGACCCGGGGGGTCACGGTGGTCCGGATGGAAGGGACCATGGTGACCGGTGAGGTTTCCGATGGGGACTCCATCGGCAGCGAAGTTGTTGGCCGCGAGCTCCGGGCTGCAGCGGATGACCCGATGGTGGAAGCGATCGTATTGCGGGTGGACAGTCCCGGGGGAACCCCTTCCGCTGCCCAGGAGATCATCGGCGACCTTGAATACGCCAAGTCCAAGAAACCGGTTGTCGTCTCGATGGGGGATATCGGGACTTCCGCTGCATATTACGTGAGCGCTCACGCCGACCGGATTTACGCAAATCCCGATACATTCACGGCAGGCGTTGGGGTCATCTGGAAATTTTCAGATATCAGCCGCTGGATGAATAACGAGGGGTACAATGTCAGCGTCATCAAGTCCGGCAGCAAGAAGGACATGGGCAGTACATCCCGCCCGTTAAGTTCCGATGAGGAGAAGTACGCCCAGAAGATCGTGAGCGACAGTTTCGAGACGTTTATTACCGATGTGACCACCCACCGGATGATAGCCCGGTCCGATATCGAGGATGGCCGGGTGATCCGGGGTGCTGATGCGATAAAGATCAATGTCATCGACGAGCTTGGGAACCTGCACGATGCCATCGACGGGGCAAAAAAGATGGCCCGGTCCCGGGTCTAAACCATTTTTTCCGGGTCCGCTTTCATGAACTCCCGGCAGACCGTTGTGGCGTAATGGCCGGGTGGCAGGGTGAATTTCAGGTGAACGTTGTTGTTCTCGAGTGAAGATCCGATCTCTGTTTTGAGCGAGATGGGACGATAGGCTCCTTCGAATTTTGTCCGGACGAATTTTGCCGCGCGCCCGAAATCGTCAGGTGTTATCTGGTGCTTTTCGAGCAATGCCGCGGTTGTTGCATCGGGCACCTGACCTGCTGCCATCTCTTTTCCCGGCATGAAAAGGGCAATTGTGCATCTCCCGCGCCTGATATGCAGGGAGACTGCCGTAAGGTTCGCAGCAGTGGCGGTGTCGGTCCGGCCGTTTCCGAAAATCAGCATGTCGCCCGGAAGGGGATCCTGCATGGTATGCCCGTCATCGAACCGCTGGCTGAGCGCACAGTTGAAGAGATATGACTGGAACGCGGAGACAAACATCGAGAGGAGCTTGGGCGGAAGTTCCAGAAGTGCCCCGGCATAATCCTCCGGATGCCCCTGGAGGTGGTGGAGCATCGAGCGCTCGAACGAGAGCTGGACCGGGAACCGGTGGAGTGCGGTCTCGATGTCGCGGCTTTCCATGAACGCGGAGCGGACGATCCTCGTGGCTTCCGATTCGGCGGGAAATGCCATGCCGATGTAGGTCACAACCGCCTGCTCATAATCTCCCTTGAGGATCCACTTCCCCACCTCGTGGGTGACCGGCCGGAGCGCCCCGAAACGCTGGATCCCGAAATAGTTCGGGATTCCCTCGCTTGCGGTCTTCGTGATATTCTCCACGCGGCCTGCAAGATCCGGCGAATCCGCATCCCGAATCAGGATGTCGAACCGGTTTCCCTGCAGGTCGCCGAGCAGCAGGCTCTCGTTCGATGTTCCTACCGGTTCGAGCACGAGGTCCTTGAGCCTGACTTCGGCAACCCTCTCCGCGGTCACATCATAGATGGAGATCCGCTGTTTGGTGATCGCATTGCGGTCCTTGGTGCCGGCCCAGCCGATCCGGCGGTGGCTGATGCCAAGCCGCTTTGCGATCTCCTTTACAGCATGCTGGAGTTCCCAGTTGGTCTTGGTCAGGTTGCAGATCAGGTACGGTCCAGTTGTCCCGCCTTTTTCAAGCGGGATCTCCTCGACAATGAAATCTTCCGGAACAGAGCGGAGTTTCCCGCCGATCCCAGGTACATCGCTTGCGTAATACCGCATGCCGAGATCGCGTTCAAGCGGATACTGGCTCTGCATCATAAAAGGGTCAGGGTCCCGGTGATCTTGTCAAGGTCTTCGGATTTTGCCGGGCCAAGTCCGAGGGCGGTGATGGTGCCGGGCGGGATCTCGGTCATGCCGGCATCCTGAATTAATGACGTGGAGATGCCGGCGCGTTCGGCGAGCACCTTGAGTTCATACAGCGTCCGCTCGTCATTTGCTTTGAGGACCACTTTCTTCTGCCCCTCGCTTGCCCAGGCTTTTACCAGGGTCTTGTCTGCGCCATTGTAGGCGCCAAGGGATGCATGGGCTGCCTGGGCACACCGCTTGCCGCAGCTCATCTTGACGTCATTTCTTAGGATGAGGCACTGCTTGTACCGGAACTCGGGCTCGGGCCGTGAGAACGTCTGCTTTTCTGGGGGTTTTGGCATTTCAGAACTCATTGGGTTTATATTTGAATAACCTTATCCCCGCCATCCCCAAAGCCACCCGGTGATGAGGGGATATACGAAAAAATGTTTTTGGGAATTTCTGCTGTAGTGAGATCCTGAACCGGCATGAATCGATACTTCTTTTTTCCTGTACCCGATACCATACACCGATGATCCCTCTGCGCGGAGCGGCCGGTGTTATCATGGCATTATTGATCCTGTTCGCACTTGCCGGCTGTTCGCAGCCGGATGCTGCCCGAGCCCCGGCGCAGGTGAATAGTACACCTTCAGTCCTTCCTTCCTCACCGCCCGTACTGGCCAATACCAGCGTAAATACTACATCTGTGACTGCAGCAACAAAACTCCCGAACACGGTCTCTCCTGTAGGAACGCCCATGGAAACCCCTGCCGTCTCCTTTGAACGGTATACCGGGCCGGATTATGCGATCGATTACCCGGCCGGGTGGAATGCAACGGTTGCCCGCCGCCCCCTCCGCCAGTATTCGTATTCCGGCGCCGGGTGCATGGTCACCGAGGCGTACCAACTGGAACAGGATAAACGCACCTGGAGATCCCCGGATGGGAAGTCCGTCCTGCTTGTGTCGATAGTGAGCACCCAGCGGGATATCTGGCCACGCGGGTTTGACGGGCAGATCGTGTATGCCGACATTGCCAACTCCTTCTTCGGGAATCCGGATCACTGCGCCAATACCCCTGATGGAACATTTTCGATCACCGGTCTTGCAGATGTTCCCGTTGCGGGCGTTCCCCTCCGGGGCACGCACTATGATTTCGGGAAGATCAATGCAACCGGTTTTACGGAAGGTACCGGCGCCTGCACGATTGTGACTGGCATGAACAACCGGGGTGTCTTTTCCCTTTATCATGCCGGAAAAGATCCCGGAATATCCGATGCAGTATCCCAGCGCATCTTCAACAGTCTCCGGCTGGATTCGCGATTCTGAACCGGGACACGGCATCCCTGGTCCGCACAACCGGCCAGCAATGATCCCGGTCAATTATCCGGGCAGTGAAGCGCATGCGAACCCGGTATTTTTCAGGGCTTCCCGTCAGGGAGCCACGATATTATTGACAACATACGTATAATCGAGATCCTTTGCCAGCAGCGGCATGATCATGTCGACATCGTACCAGATCTGTTGCTTCCCATTCTCGTCGTAGTAATCGTAGTGGAATCGTGCCTCCAGGCGTTTCTCGATACCGGTAAATGAATCGGATACCTCTTCGCTCGTCTTCCAGTTGTCCGGAATCCTGGGATATACCTCATAATCCTTGTCGCTGACGGCGATTATCTTCTGGATATGGTATCCCTGCCGGGTAAGATTGGCCGGCGCAGCCAGATCCCCCAGCGACAGTGTGTTGAGACCGATGGTGCCTGTGTCCTGGCAGACGATCCAGTCCTTGGCATGGCTGTGGAGGATGACATAGGTATGCCCGGCCAGCATGTTCTGCCGGAAGCGATCCAGGGAGATGCTCCCATAATCGCCCTTAACAAAAGTAGTATCGCCGGTATTTGCATCGATGAGATACCCGAGTTCTTTGGATAGTTTGACATCGCATTCACCGGGGTTCTTCGCGGTGATCAGGATCGTGTCAGCCCTGTCGGTGTTTTTCAGCAGGTCCAGCTTGTTCTTGGCATCCTGGATTTGGGCTTTGAGGGCAGTTTCGGAGATCGACGGTGGTGTTGTCTCCGTTATAATTGCCGTCATCGTGGTGGTGACCGAAGTTGCCGGTACCGGAATCTTTGTTGGAATGGTTGTCGGATTTGCGGTGACTGCCGCAGCGGTTGCAGGCACAGGAGTGATGGCGGGTGCCGGATTCGGATTTTTAGGAGGAACCAGGCCTGCACATCCCGCCACCAGAACTCCGGCGAGAACGATCAGAACAAAAAAAGCACCGATACGTTCCTGCATGTTTCTTTCCATTACATTCTACCCTCATTAAGACTTCCCCGGATAACCTTGTGGTAGTTTCTTGGTTCCCGCAAGCTAACTGAAATACAGGAGTTTCCAGAAGTGTGACAGGATGCAGGACCGTCTGACAGAAATCCAATCGCATTATGACCGGTTCCTTGCAGAACCGTATCTCTGGATGGCCGGGGGGTTCGATGCCAATATCCAGAGGAACCGCGATTTTTTCTCCGGGAAGGATCTTGTCCCGCACGGTTCGCGGGCGGCAGTGGATCTCGGCGCCGGCTGCGGGTTCCAGTCGATCCCGCTGGCCCGGGCCGGCTTCTCTGTTGCCGCGGTGGATTTCTGCCGGCCCCTGCTGGCAGAGCTTGAGGACCGGGCCGGGACCTCTCCTGTCGAGACCATCCAGTCGGATATCCTGAATTTCCCTGCATGGGCAAAAAAGAGCCCGGAGCTTATCGTCTGTATGGGCGATACGCTGACGCACCTCCGGGATCTCGATGATGTTCGATGCCTCATCCGGCAGTGTCATGTTGAACTGGAACCGAAGGGAATACTGGTCCTCTCGCTCCGGGATTATTCGTATGAGCCGGAGGGTTCCGTTGTTGTCATCCCGGTTCGCCGGGATGCACAAAGGATCTTTCTCTGCCGGCTGGAATATGCAAGAGAATCAGTGCATGTCACGGATATCATCTTTTCCCGGGAGTCCGGAAGATGGGAACGGATTGCAAGTACCTACCGGAAATGTCGTATCGCCCGGGAGGTGCTTGCATGCATTCTGTCCGATGCAGGATTCAGGATCGGGCTCTCTGAGACAGCGAACGGGATCATCACGATGATTGCCAAAAAAACCTGAAAGTATCCCGTAATGGGAACTTCGTTACTTCTTCATTGTGCTGGGATGCGCGGGGCGAACTCTGTATCGGCCGCCATCTTTTTCCTGCCCCCCGTCCCATGTTCCCTGATAATAATGACCGGTATAAAACGGGACTTTGATACAGCAGCACAATCCTGGGATGAGAACCCGGGCCGGGTGAAACTGGCAGGCGAGGTTGCCTTTGCCATAATCGATACCATCCCGCTTTCTCCTGACATGGATGTGCTGGACTTCGGCTGCGGCACCGGTCTTTTAACCCTCCATCTCCAGCCGCACGTCCGCTCGATCACCGGTGTCGACAGTTCGGCCGGCATGACTTCGATCCTCGACGAGAAGATCCGGTTCATGAACCTGCGGAATGCAAAAACCCTTACCCTCGATCTGGACCGTGGGGGTCTTCTATCAGGCCGCTATCACCTCGCGGTGAGCAGCATGACTTTCCATCATGTCCAGGATATCCCGCACCTGCTCGCCCAGCTCCACTCTGTCCTGCTCCCGGGGGGCTGGCTGTGCGTTGCGGACCTTGATCCGGACCAGGGAAGATTCCATGACGATAATACAGGGGTCTTCCACTTTGGTTTTGAGCGTGAAGCCCAGATGGCGGCATTCCGGCATGCCGGTTTTGAACAGGTCAGCTGCCGTACTGCTGCCACCATGACAAAAGTCTCATCCGACGGCCAGAGCCGGTCATTCTCAATAGCTCTTGTCTCCGGCAGGAAACCTCAGTGAACCATCTCGGCTTTCAGGTTTTCCTGGTTTTTTTCAACAGACCGGCCCGGTGATAAGAGACTCCTAAAAATATCCCTTCCCTTTTCACGTTTCATATTACGGCCGCAAACTCCCGCTCATGCCCGTGGTGGCAGCCACTTAAAAAGTGAGGCAGTCCGGGCACCCCGCGTTCACGGGAGGTTCAGCGGAAACGAGAAGACTTCGTAATCAGCCCGGGCCTGGGCAAGATCCCGGGCACTCTTCTCGGTTATCGGCTGGAACCGGGCCCGGTTGTTCAGGACTTTCTGCTGGACTGCATACAGCGTCTCCGGCCCGAGGTGCAGTTCCCGCTCAAGGGGTTTGAGCCGGGGCTGGAACTTGTGGATCAGGGGCTGGATATCGGTCTTCTCAACACTGTCCGTTGGATTGAACCGGAACTTGTTCTCCATCTGCTGGCGCCAGGTGAGGAGCTCTTCCTTGTGGATCTCATCGAGCTCGGTGATCCGCATGAGGGCAGCCCGGGTGATATCCGCTGCGGTCTCGATCCCGAACGACCGGAGCGTGGCTTTCCGGTTCGCCCCGATCCGGAGGAAGTTGTAACCGTCGATGAAACAGCTCTCAAGAAAAGATTCGAGCTGCCGCTCGCGGGCGGTGTGCTGCATCGAGGCAAGGACGGTCTTGTACTCCCGTTCAATGGTCTCGTAGTTCCTCCGGACTGCCTTGAGGCGCGCAAGTTTTGCATTGAACTCCTCATCCCCGGCATCCTTTATCCATTTCTTCTCCACAAGCCCCCAGTTGTAGCGGGCATTCTCAAACACGCTCTTCCTGCGTGCCTTCTCGGCAGATTCACTGCCAGGGAAGAGGATGAGGATGGCAGCAACGATGACGACCAGGGATGCCACCCAGTAATCTTCGGTCAGGCCAAGCAGGACCAAAAGGATGCACCCGACCATGGTGACTGCCCCGACAATCTGCCGAACTCTCGTGAAGATCAGGGCATTTGCAAGCCGGGGGGGAAGGGCAGCTGGCCGGGCCGGGTAGTTGCGGGGATGGATGGCGGGGGCCGGGCCGGGGGGTTTGATCACCTCAATCTTCCGCCACTCGGAAGTGAGATCGAATTTCGAGACCGCGTCCCGGCTCAGAAACAAAAATACGCCGGACTGGATCTCGAGCCTGCACCAGGGGCAGGCAGAGAGACCTGCGTAATACTTGTGGCACGAGTCCTGGGTGCAGGACTTGAGGTGTTTTTCCAGGGCATTGAGGACATTCCACCACTTGTTCGCCGTGGGTCGCCCGAGAGATGTTCCGGTCTCCGTGAATGCAGCCTCGAAGAGTTCGGCCAGGTCGCGGGGAACAATGGAGAGCCCCACGGAGTTTGGCGGCGGGGAGATGGATTTCTGCTTTGCATTTTTCGAAAACGCGAACCGGTACTCGGCGATCGCTTTCTCGATTGGCATATCCTCCCGGCCGGAGTAAACGCCGGAGTAGGGGTGCCTTCCCATGAAGAGGAGCTGGAAGATGAGGACCGCAAGGCCGAACGTGTCGTGGGATGGAGAGCGCTGGATCTTGAAGTCCTTGCCGTTCAGGATCTCCGGTGGGGTGAACTGGGCAACCCCCACCTCGCAGCAGTACACGTCTGCCGTTGTCTTCACCTGGAACGAGTCGCAGTCGATCAAGGTTACGCAGGCATGCTTGTCGACCAGGATGTTTCCCTCGTTGACATCGCCGATCACGTACCCGTAGAAATGGATGGCGTCAAAAGCGGCTGCAAGGTTCTTGGCCGTCCTGACAAGGAACTTCCAGTCGGCCTCGGGGAACGACTGCTTGCGATGGGTGGGGCCGTACACCTTGTGAACCGGCTCGCAGTCAAAGACGCGGGGCATGACAAAACCGCAGATCGGTCCGGCCGGGGCCCCTTTGTGGATCAGGTCCACCGGCCAGGCAGAGATCTCCTTTAAGGTGTCGTTGCACCCCCGGACCATGACGCGGAGCTTCTCCTGCTTCTGCTCGTCGAGCGGTTTGTGGTAGATCTTGGCAACGAACTTCGGGTTTGAAGAGCCTATCTCAAAGACGTTTCCCTCCCCTCCGCTGCCAACCATCTTTCCCAGGGGTACGCTTCTTCCCCTGCTGTCATAGAATGATCCGGGTGGTGGTCCGTCCATAGAAGATCCGCTTTACCGCACGGCAAGAATCAGGGTCTTGTCATCGTCGCTGCGCTCATTGATCTCGCGACTTGTAAGAAACGTCCGCAACTGTTCTGTAAGTACCAGGTTCTCTCCCCCGGGGCTCTTTCTCAAGGTCTCGAACAGGGGCCTGAAGAAACCTGCATGGGGAGTTTTTTGTGAGAACGAGAGGACCAGGTTCTGGAGCCCGTCCGTGAACAGGGCGATCTCGTCCGGGGGAGTTCCGGACCGGTGCCGGCTGAGGTGCGGGAGGAACGTTTCATCCGTTATGAAATAGGTGGTGTTGGCGTACTCCCCCTGGTCCGGCCAGAAGACTGCAGTATATCCGGCCTCCTCGTGGATGACAATGCCCCCGTCCCCGATCTGCAAGAAGATTGCATGGTTGTCTGCAACAATGCAGCCGATGAGGGTGCAGGCGTATTCCCGGATTGGTTTTGCACTCTCCAGCGCCTGCGCTGCTATGGCTCCGCGGGAGACTTCGACCCAGTGCTCAATGTCCCCATCGGGTACTGCCGCGAGATCCCCGCAGGCCCGGATGGAATCTGCGATGCCGGCAAGCATGGTGTCGCAGGCGATCTGCGCCCCGACTCCTCCCTCGATCGTGCTCCCTGCCCCGTCGGCAGCAAGACCAATAAAAAATTCCCGGTCCGAGAACTGGACCACCGTTGCCCTGCAGTAGTCCTGGCCGTTCTCATTCCGGTTTGTGTGCGAGATTCCCGTAACCGAAGCTGCGATGTGCTTCCATGTCATATCTCACTCCAGCCGGAGGGTGGAGAGAGGAGAATCCGGTCGCCGGGATTGCTCCGCGACGCCGATTTCATGGAATTGGAGAGCCACTGGAAGAATTCCCGGAACTTGAGCCCCTGGAGTTTCAAAGGCTCGCGCACGGACAACTGCCGGAGGGTCTTCATGTCCGCATTCTGGACACCGACGACAAAAAATGCAAAGGATTTCGAGCTCTCGCCCTCCCGGATTGCTGCTGCCGCATGCTGCCACTCATCGGTCGGGGACCCATCCGTTATCAGGAAGATCCAGGGACGGTAAAACGAGATCCCGTTTGCCCGGTACTCGTCTTTTCGTTTCCTGATGAGATCGATTCCCTGCCGGATAGCTTCCCCGAGGGGAGTGTCCCCTTCTGCCACAAGGGTGGGGTCGAGGAAATAATCAACCGTATTGAAATTGCTGATGATCCGGACCGGGCCAAACGATATGAGGGCAACCTCCACGCGCTTGGAGGCCAGGGAATCTCCCTGCAGTTCTTCGTAAAAGGCGCGGAGGCCCGCATTGAGTTCGGCAATCGGCTGGCCTGCCATGGACCCCGAGGTGTCCAGCAGCAGCAGGCACGGGCAGCGGGGTTCGGGGTTCTCCGCAAAAGTTACCGGTCCGAGAGGTTGTTGATCGAGATAGGAATCGTCGCTCATTAAGATTCTCCGCCCGTTTCTTTTGCAGGAAGCGGGCTTTTCTTTACAGCTATACGGTTTTAAAATATTTTAGGTTTCTAGGTGCAGCGGTTACAAAAACAGAACCATGTTTTTAGTATCCCTGTAAAAAGGAGATGCAGAAAATCTAGCGTCTCCGCCGTTTTGCAAACGTTATCTTGTCTTCGAGCGCCTTCTGTTTCTCTTTGATAACACCGCTTGCAGCCTTGTCGACTTTCAGGTACTCGATCTCTGCGAAATCCTTGATCATGTCGTCCGTTTCATCATTGGTGAAATCTTCGTCAAAGATCCGCTCCATGAACTCGTCTTCTCCGGGGATGGGCCGTTTCGGGTCGGGATAACTGACGCGGAATTTTGCCTTGCAATACCGGCATCGCGTGTGATAGAGCCCTGTCTCGCGGATACCCTTTCTGAGAATCCTGAAATTCAGCCCCTGGCATTTCGGGCATTGCCATTCAAGCGTGAGCGCTTTCAAGGTGCCGCTGGTTTCGCGTTCAAAGAGGGTATCGAACATGGCTGGTTCTGCTCCCAGTCCATTGTTTCCCTGAGATCCTCATTAATCCTGTGATTGTCTTCCCCGCCGGACACGAAGACCGGGTTCAGCCGGACCTCAATGTTAATCCGTTGAAGTGAACGATAGTAGGATAGAGAGGGAATGTCCATGACTCTTGAGATAATTCCGCTGGAAGACGCACAGGTTGTTCTTTTCCCCTTAAGATTCGATGCCCAGAACGCACCTGAGGTTGAAGCAGACCTCAAACGCCTTCTTGCCACTGCTCCCCTTAAGATGATCTTCGATTTCTCAAAAACCGATTACGTGGCGAGCGCCGGCCTGCGGGTTCTCCTGGTGGTGACCCGGGACCAGATGAAGGCCGGAAGGAAAGTGGCGCTCGTCGAGATTCGCCCCCAGGTTCTCAAGATCTTTGAGATGGCCGGGTTCACGAGCATATTCCCCATCAGCCAGACGCGGGCCGCCGCTCTTGAAAAGATGGCCTGAATTATCAGTTCTCTTTTTTTGTCTCGGGTTCTGTTATATCGCTCTTGAAATAATCGATCCATCCCTGGCGGGTCTCTTTGAAGATCTGGTTCTCCCGGAGGTACAGCCAGAGGGCTACGATAACAAGAATATAGGCAAGGGTCCGGATGATGATGAGCGGGATGGTGAGCGGATTTTTCAGGCCTGCGAGCGTGGCGGCATGGGAGATCCCGAAAAGGCCAAAGGCGGCCCCGATGAAGAGCGGGAGTTTCTCCCGGCTCTTAGCAAAGCAGAGTATCCCGAGAATAACAATGATGATGCACAACACCAGGTTGACGAACGTTATGGGATCCCATTCAAGCGCCATGACAGTTCCTCTTGTCTAGTTCCTCTTGTCTGGATGTATAGGTGCTCCTGCTGCTTGTAGATTGGTATATAGTGTACAGTAATTCTTCAGAGCTTCTGTTCCCAGGTATGGCCGCAGTCGCTGCAGAGACAGACAACAATAGTTTTGTTCTCAACGGTTTTGCAGTCAGTCCATTCGGTATTTTTCGACCCGCACTTCGGACAGTTCGACATGGGAGCACCGGGGTGTATTCTTGCACGATCATATGAAGAGGATCTATAAAAACGATCGGGCCCGTTCGCCCCTAAAAAGGGCGGATCAGGACCCGGGTGTGAAACTCTCGCCCGGCTGGAGAATCTTCACCTTCAGATCGGTTGTCCGCTCGATGGCTTTTTTGAATGCATCCGGGTCTGCGGCGATCCGGTCATACGTGTTGTAGTGGATGGGGATGATGGTCTTTGCTCCGATATACTGTGCAGCAATCATCGCCTCGCTGGTCCCCATCGTGTACCGTCCTCCTATGGGAAGGAATGCAATATCCGGGTGATACAATTCACCGATGAGCTTCATGTCGGAGAAGAGCCCGGTGTCGCCGGCATGGTACACGGTTGTGCCATCCATCCGGATGACAAAACCCGCAGGAGCGCCGCCGGAAAGCCCGGGGGGAGCTTCCTCGATGGAGGATGAGTGCTGGGCAGGGGTCATGGTGAACGAGACCCCATCCACAACGTGAGTTCCCCCGATGTTCATGCTCTCGGCAGGCACTCCTCTGGATTTCAGGTACCGGGCGATCTCGGTGATGGCAATGGTCTTTTTATTGAGCGCAACCGCTTCGCCCAGGTGATCGGAATGCCCGTGGGTCACGGCAACGATATCCGGATCCGCGGCACGGACACTCCCTCCCTCGATGAACGGGTCGATGATGACCCGTTTTGTACCGGAGAGCAGTATGCAGGAATGTCCAAGGTACGTAATTTGCATATATGCAGATCAAAGTGCACGCGGATGAAATTTGCCATCCGGATGTTTGAAAAAAATGCGAGTGTCCTGCCTGGGGCGACAGGAACCCTTGCGGGGCTGGTTTTGATTTTATGTTACATCGATGAGTTCGGCTTCCGTGATATCGATGGAATCGCCGAGGCTGTCGGCGGTTGCGCTCCGGGTCATCTGCTCGGTGAGGTCCCGGTCTTCCATAACGTCCCGGATCCGGTCGATGTACGGGTCGATAGTCGGATCTTCCTGCTCTTCGATAACATGCCGGTATTCGCGGAGGGTCGAGGGGCTGACGCCCAGTTCCTCCGAGACCTCTTTCATGGTCTTACCGGATTCAATGAGTTCTTCCATCTTTTCCTTGTCGAACGGCATCTTGAAGTCCAGTTCGCGGAACAGTTTGAGCCTGACTCGTGCACGTGCAACGGTCTTGCTCAGTTTTTCATCACCGAGTTCCCGGGCAATCTCAGTATCATTCTTCCCTGCGTAGAATGAGGTGACGAGCTTTGCAAGCTGGATCGGTTTTAAGGAAGTCTTGAAAATTCCCTGTTCCGTGATCTCTCTCATTACGAGAGCGACCTCGCGTTCGATCGCGTCGCTGTCTCTTAAGGTGCCATGGATATTTTTCATGGGCTCGACTATCTTTGTCTTGCCCGACATGGAGCTGAAGAGTTTCAGGAGATGTGCCTTGCGTTTGTCTTCGGTCATTGCATACCCCGTATTGGGATTAGGATATACAATACTTCGAGTACTATTTAATGCTATCTTTACGCTTCGTTTGACCAAAAGACGTTTAAATCAATCGTTTCTGCAAAATAAATATTGTGATATTCAATTGCCGGAACCCTGAAATGTTAACTGGTTCTGCACAAGGATTTCTACTCATGTTGCACCCCAGTTTGTATGAGAGTCTTTTTGTCGCCAGTGGTTCAACATTAGGGAAGACTAGTGATTCGTGATCAATATGAGCGATGTTTTTGAGAATGTGATGGAACTTGCCAAACGCCGGGGCTTCATCTGGCCCACGTCAGAATGTTACGGCGCCGTTGCGGGCTTCATCGATTACGGGCCGCTCGGGGCGATGATGAAGCGGCGGATCGAGAATGTCTGGCGGGAATTCTATGTTATCCGCGAGGGCTACTATGAGATCGAGTGCCCGACCATTGCCCAGGAATCGGTTTTTATCGCTTCCGGCCATGTGGCCGGGTTTGCCGACAAGATGTGCCAGTGCCCGCACTGCAAGGAATTCCTCCGCGCAGATCACGTTGCGGAGGGTGGCGGTGTCCCGAACGCGGGGACGATGAAGAAGGAGGAACTGGCTGCAACCCTTGCCGGCTGCAAGTGCCTTGCTTGCGAAGAAGTGCTCGGGAATGTGGAAGTCTTCAACTTCAACCTGATGTTCAAGACCATGATCGGCCCGGGCACCCAGCGGACCGGCTATCTCCGGCCCGAGACTGCCCAGGGCATGTTCGTGGATTTCACCCGGCTGCTCCGGTTCTACCGCGACAAGCTCCCGTTCGGTGCAGTCCAGATCGGAAAGTCCTACCGGAACGAGATCTCCCCCCGGCAGGGGATGATCCGGCTCCGCGAGTTCACGCAGGCCGAGGCTGAAATTTTCGTCCACCCGGACGAGAAGAACCGGCACCCCCGGTTCCAACGGTATGCAGACTATCGGATGCCTCTCCTGACCTATGTCCAGCAGGAGAAATGCGAAGAGGCGATCACCCTCTCGATGCGGGAAGCGGTTGACAAGGGTGTAATTGCGAACGAGTACCTTGCGTATTACGTTGCCCTGACCCACGACCTGCTGGTCACCATCGGGATCAAGCCCGAGCGGCTCCGCTTCCGGCAGCACCTGCCGGATGAGCGGGCGCACTATGCAACGGACTGCTGGGATGCCGAGATCCTCTCCGACCGGTTCGGCTGGGTCGAGACGGTCGGCCTTGCGGACCGGACCAGTTATGACTTAAACGCCCATGCCCAGGCAAGCGGCACGCCGATGACGGTCTTCATCCAGTACGCCGAGCCCAAAAAAGTGGCCCGCCGGCGGATCATCCCGAACATGGGAGTCCTTGGGAAACAGTACCGGAACAAGGCAAAGGCGATCTTCGAAGCCCTCGGGAATTCAACCCCCACCGAGAACGGTGCCGATGTTGTTGTCGATGGCGAGAAGATCCACATCCCGGCCGATCTCTTCGAGGTCCGGGACGAGGTCATTGATGTCCGGGGCGAGGATGTTGTCCCGCACGTGGTCGAACCATCGTACGGCATTGACCGGATGTGCTATGCCGTGCTCGAACAGGCATATGATGAGGACACCGCCGATGGCGAAGTCCGGACCGTCATGCGCCTCTCCCCGAAGGTTGCCCCGGTCCAGGTCGCGGTCTTCCCGCTCATGACCCGCGACGGGCTCGACACCATTGCCGACGATATCACCCGCACGCTCCACAAGAAGGGCATCCAGGCGGAATACGATGACTCGGGCGCCATTGGCCGGCGGTACCGGAGGCAGGACGAGATCGGTACCCCGTTTGCGGTCACGGTCGATTACGATACCAAAGAGAACAACACCGTCACCCTCCGGGACCGGGACAGCATGAAGCAGGTACGGGTCGCTATCGAGAAACTGCCGGAACTGGTCAGTGCGCTGGTTGAGGGGAGCATAAAATTCTCATCATTAGAATAATCGATTCTTATTTTTTTCTGAAATAGTGATGGGGGCTGATGCCCTTTCCCCCCGTTACGATGCCTGCCGCCACCCCGAAGGGCGCCCCGCGGCGGCCTCAATTACCTTTTTATTAACATAAGCGACTTGTTCTGCCATCTTTTTAGTATTTAACCAGGAGAAAAAATCGGGGGGTCAAGGGGATGCTCCCCTTGGGTTGCCTCCCCCTCTGGGGGAATGAGGGGGTCACTCTCATACTATATGGAATCAGAACCGGTTTTCTGAAGCACAAATTCCTATATTACTCATCCACGCCAACCCACACACAGATACATGAGTTTCATCAGCCACCCCCTGATAAAACCGGACTCCCTTGAGAAACGGGAGTACCAGCTCTCGGTAGCCATGCGGGCGCTGGACGGCAACACGATGGTGATCCTGCCAACAGGGCTTGGCAAGACCGCAGTCGCCCTTATCGTTGCAGCCTCCCGGCTCTACAACGAGGGGGGAAAGATCCTGATGCTCGCCCCGACAAAGCCGCTCGTGGAGCAGCACCTGCGCTATTTCTCGCAGTATCTGCTCGTGAAAACTCCGGAAGGGGAAGCCGGTTCGCCGTTTGTCATGTTCACGGGCGAAGCTCCTCCCGATGAACGGACTGCGGACTGGAACCGGGCTACCGTCATCCTGGCTACCCCCCAGGTCATCAAGAACGACGTGATAGCCGGCCGGTATACGCTGAACGATGTCACGCTTCTCGTAGTGGACGAATGTCACCGGGCGGTGGGCAATTACGCGTATGTCTTCCTTGCCCAGCGCTATCTTGCAACGGCTGCAAAACCGCGCCTTCTCGCCATGACCGCGTCGCCCGGCGGGGCGCAGGAGAAAGTGCAGGAGGTCTGTGCGAACCTCGGGATCGAGCAGGTCGAGACCCGGACCGAGGATGACCCGGATGTCAGGCCCTATGTCTTCGAGCGGGACCTGGAATACATCAATATCAGCCTTCCTCCGGAACTCAAAGTGGCCATCCACACCATCAACGGGCTCATTGAGGAACGGCTAGCCCTGCTCGCATCGCTCCATTTCACGGTCCCAAAGCGGGAAAAACTCTCGATGCGGGAGCTCAACGCGATCAATGCCCAGATCCAGCAGCGGATCGCGAACCGGGACCCGGCGGGATACTCCGCAGCATCGGTCTATGCCGAATGCATGAAACTCAAGCACGCCGTGATGCTGGCCGAATCGCAGGGAAGCGGCGTGCTCAAAGGGTATCTTGCCAAACTCGTTGCCGAGGGCAAGGGGGCCGGCGGGAGCAAGGCCAGCCAGCGGCTCGTGGCCGACCGCTCCTTCCAGGAGCTCTTCAGCCGGTCCACGGAATGGACGCACGAGCTCCACCCGAAGATGGAGATGACGCTCGGTCTTGTCCGCGACCAGCTCGAACAGTTCCCGGACAGCCGGATCATCATCTTTGCCACGTACCGGGATACCGTCCAGCTGCTGGTGGATTATCTTGCATCCCACGGGATCGTATCCGAACGGTTCGTAGGCCAGGCCACAAAGGATGCCGAGAAAGGGCTCTCCCAGAAGAAGCAGATTGCGGCTCTGGGCCGGTTCCGCTCGGGAGAGTTCAAGGTCCTGATTGCCACCTCGGTGGGAGAAGAGGGGCTTGATGTCCCGTCAACGGACCTGGTGATCTTTTACGAAGCGGTGCCCTCAGAGATCCGGTCCATCCAGCGCAAGGGACGGACGGGACGGCATGGTGCCGGACGGGTCATCGTTCTCGTCACCAAGGGAACCTCCGATGAGGTCTTCCGCCACGTCAGTACGGCAAAAGAGAAGATGATGCACAAGAGCATGCGCTCGATGGGGAATATGATGGCTACCGTGCAGAAACCGATCATAAACGACCCGGCAGAGATTGAGGAATTTACGCCGCAGGGTCCGAAAATTATCATCGATGATCGCGAGACATCCTCAAAGGTTGTCGAAGTGCTCTCCGGTATGGGGGCTGCCATCCGGCTCGAACGGCTTCCCCATGGGGATTATGCCATCGGCGACCGGATCCTGGTTGAGCGCAAGACCGCCCGCGACTTCGTGGATACTCTCATCGAGCGCGACCTTCTCGGCCAGGTGAAGGCGATGGCCGAGGCGGTCCCCCGGCCGGTGCTGATAGTGGAAGGCGGCGATCTCTATACCCAGCGGGATCTTCACCCGAACGCCATCAAGGGCGTGCTCGCGGCCCTCACGGTGGACATGGGTGTGACCCTTCTCTTCACCCGCGATGAGCAGGACACGGCCCAGATGCTCATGGTGCTGGCAAAGCGCGAAGAGGGAGAGAGGGGCGAGCGCAAGCTCCACCCGCACAAGACGCATTCATCGGTACGCGAGGAGCAGGAGTACATTGTCTCGGCATTCCCCGATATCGGGATGAAGAACGCCCGGCTGCTGCTTGCCCATTTCGGATCGATCCAGGCAATTGCCAATGCTTCCCTCGAAGAGCTGGTGGCGATAAAGGGAATCGGGGAGAAGACGGCGCAGCGGGTGTTCGAGCTGTGCCGGAAGGTATACGGGTGATGCCCCGAAAGTCCCCGTGAATCTCACAAAAAACCCTCTTACCGATTACCTTTGACCCTCCTCCCTTCCGTTAATCCTCAATATAGTATTTCCTGGGATCAGATCCATGGGCAAAATAACGGGAAGGTTACAGCCCAGTCCTGACTTCACTGGCTGCATCGCACATGTTCTTCAGCTTCAAAAAGGCGGATTCCCGGCTCCGCATCCGCATACCACAGTCCGGGTCGATCAGGAGGATCTTCGGGTTGAAATATTCAACAGCCTTCTCGATGCGCTTCTTTATCTCAGGCACCGTCTCGACCGCCTCCGATGATGAGTCTACGCACCCGAAGCCGAGCATCTTCCCGGATAGGTCCCGGTGCGAGAGGGTGTCGAGGTTTGCCTGGTTGTTCGAGAATTCGAGATCAAGCACGCTGACATCGAACTTCAGCAGTTCATCAATTATGCCGGATGTATTGCCACAGACATGCATGCACGTGGGGATCCCGACCGAAGAGGCGATCATCTCCACCGCCCGCTTCCCTGTTGCAAGGTCTGCGACACCGGTCGACAGAATCGGCTCATCGACCTGGAGCAGGGTTACACCGGCAGCCTCAAGGCTCCGGGCCTCAATGACAAGAGCCGCGGCAAGATCGAGGGCAACCTCCTCCTTGTTCCGGTACATGTGGGTGCTGAGGTGCAGGCCATGGGCAAGCGTGGACGGGCCGGTGATGATCCCTTTCACGCGGGCGGATTTCGAGAGAGCATATTTCGTATCGTGTGCCGTGATTGCACCGGCCGCGGGCTGGATCTTCCCGATCACTTCCTGGTCGCGGACACCGGGAAGTTTCGACGTAAAGGCACTGATCATATCCCCCCGGACCTGGCCATCGGAGATGATATCGATGCCAGCCTTAATCTGGTCGGCAACTGCGGTTTCGACTGCGGCATGGAGCGGGTCAAAAATACCCCGGAGTCCACCGGCTTTGACAACCGGATAACTGCCTACAACCGTTGTGGGCAGGACCTTATCGATAGTGAATGGTCTGGACATGGGAAATCCTGGTCTCCTGTTGATACTGGTCATCCATTACACTGGTTCAAATAGTTATGGGAAGGCATAGCAGACAGGGGATGATATTTTTCATGCACAGCCGGATCCCAGCTCCCGGGCGTCATTACGGCTGATTTGCGGTCCTGACTGCCGATGTGGATGTCCCGATCTTTTTCACTGTTGATGAACAGGTGTTCATAGTTCCGTCATTTCCCGATATCAGGATGAAGATTGCCCGGATGCTGCACGGGCATTACGGTTCGATACAGGCGATACTGTTCTTGAGAAACTGGTTGCAATAAAATGGGATCGGGAAGAAGATGGTGCAGCGCGTGTCCGAGTTGTGCGTGAATGTGTATGGATGAACCGGACACAATTACCGATGCGGATGTCCGGATCCTTATTAGTGATCTCCTGCCACTGCCCCGAAGGGCGCCCCGTGGCGGCCTCAATTACTTAATTATCAAATCCGGTAATCTGCCCAGACACGACCCTGCGAAGCAGCAGGGGAGCATTGCATTGAAATTATGTTCATGGGTTTTTCATAGTGGTGCGTCCCGGACAATCTTCCATTCTCTCAAGCCCGGTGTTAATCATATGGGGGGTCTCCCGCTGACCCCCCCTGATCAGAATTGAGTAGGGATCGTCTGACATGCTCCCCTGGAAGAATGCCGGACCGGGAACCGTTTTCCGTGTGCAATACGCGTGCATTACCAGATCTGGATAGGGGGGTCCCCGGGTAACCCCCCCGCCTTCATGTTTCAAAAATGATCGGACCCCCCCACTTGCGCCCGGAAATTTTTCAATCGACCCCCAACCCCCTGCTCACTTTTTTTCAGGCAGGGTCCGGTTGATCTACCGGATCGCTCACGCCGGAAAAAATGGAAATGTGTCAGTTGTACATCCGCGGCACGGATAATTATCCGTGCCACGGTTCGTTGTCTGACACCCTCAGATCGCGATTGAAAATTTTCCGGCAGGGGCCGCGTGAAAAAAAGAATCCTTTTGGAAGTTATTGCCCGGCAGTTCCCGCGGGTCTGCCCCGCACGGACAGGACAAAGATTGCAGTAACGACCAGCGTGAGCGCAAAGCCGGCAAGGAATCCTTCCGTATAGCCGGCCATGGTGATGATAATTCCCGTAAACAGCGGCCCGGCCGAATGCCCGATGTCCATGATCGATGAGAGAGCACCCATCGATGCCCCGAGCTGTTCTTTCTTTGCAACGTCGGCAACATACGCGCTGGTTGCAACCGTCGAGAGGGAAATACCAGCCCCGAACAGGGTGCTCACTATGAGAAGGCCAATAAAACCGGGTGTGAACGGGATCAGCGCAGCCGCACACCCGGTAACGAGCAGTCCCGCGCCTATCTGGAGGCGCTTGTCGATGCGGTCGGCAATCCTCCCGAAGACTGGTTTGGAGAGAGCAATGATCAGTACCTGGACCGCAAAGATGATCCCGATCTGCCAGGCGCCAAAGCCGAGCGAGTAGAGGTACACCGGCAGGAAAGTCTCGAATGCGCCGAAAACAAAATACGTTGCCATATCAGCCATCGCTGTCGCCCGCAGGCGGTTGTTGGTGACGAACGTGACAAGACTTTCCCTGAACGCAGCAAATCCCGGCACGGAAAGCGTCCCGGGCTGCGCTTCCCGGTACACCAGGGTCAGGTACAGCACGGGAATTGCGGCAAGCGCTGCAGCAACGTACACCATCCGGTACGGGACGAGACCCGGAAGAAACAGAAATACCGAGATGATGATCCCGCCGACAAGCGGTGCCAGGGTGCGGCCGATGAGCGTGGCCGAGGAGTACCTTCCCAGCATCTCGCCTTTTACTGACGGGAACCGTTCGGCAATGATGGCGGATACAACCGGCCCCAGGATGGCGGTTGCCGTCCCGTGGAAGAACCGGACCGGGATCAGCCAGAGCGGATCGGTGACAAAAAGATAGAGCACGGGAGCCAGGAGAAAGACGATGCCGGATACAACCAGCAGGCGCCGTTTGCCGATATGATCCGCAATAACCCCCACGGGGAACGAGAAGAGGATGCCGGCGAGCGGGGATACCGCCGCGATAAGGCCGAGCACCGAGTCTCCCCCGCCCAGGGCCTGGACAAACAGGGGAAGCACCGGGTTCTTGGAGATGGTTGTAGAAAAGATGGCAAAGAATCCCAGGAGGGAGAGGTGCCAGATCAGGGCGCGGTCGTGCCAGGACGTCATACCTGTCGCCATCAGGAGGGGGTCATGTTCAGATCAAGACCGGATTGCAGGGCACCCGGGATCTGTAAAAGGCAGGTTCCGGGGTACCCTGCAATAAAAAATTAAAGCCGGCAGAGCACTTCCAGCGCTTCGGTCCCGCTCTTGATCGCATTCATCAGGACAAGGACGCGCTCCGGGTCCTTCTCGTTCTGGATGCGCAGGCAGAGCGAGTGGACGGTAAACGCGAGTTCCTCGGTAAGTCCCCCGTCGTCATCGCAGCCGCAGGATTCCTCATCGTGGTCAGCGCCGCAGGAGCAGGCTTCGCCATGTTCGTGGGCATGGTGGGAATGGGCAGCGGGCGCCCCGGCTGCTGCCGTTGCAGGGGCCTCTGGGCGCGCACCGGATGCGATCGCGTTCTCTGCACAGACCACGCAGACGGTCTTCCCTTTTACTTCAAAGAGCGGGCAGCCGCAGGTCTTGCAGGTCTTCTCGAGCATCTTTCCCCCTTGAGGAGGTACTCGGCCATAATTTCGTCTTCTTTTCGTGCAGGCATGGGTTCACCGTCGGTTTGATATTCAACCTATATATGCCGGTCACGCATATTAACTACAGGTACCCAGGTAGGTGATACCATGCCCAACCCTGAAAAAACTATGGAAAACTGTATCCTGATGTTGCAGCACGTTCAGGAAGACAGCTCAATTCCCAGAAATATCCGGCGCGTAGCTGACGAGACCCGGACGCTGCTATTGAACAATTCCAAGGCGATGGGGCTGCGCGCCGCGGAAGCAATCTCCAAGATTGATGAAATCTCCAATGATCCCAATATGCCTATTCATGCGCGGACACGGATCTGGGAGCTCGTGTCCCAGCTGGAAACGATCCCTCTGGACTGACACGTTACAACTTTTCAAAAATAACCTCTTTATCTCATCTTTTGAATCCGGTCGCCCGGCGTTCCCGTTTCCGATCGGATAACTGCCCCAAAGCGATTTATGCACGGTTGATGGTCATGACCCGGCCTGTGCGGTCCCCGCTGTCCTTTCAAAAAGTCCGCAGGGAAAAAGAGTGGTGAGCGCTGACCGCTGCCGGTCAGGCTTTCTTGTCGATGTACTCCCTGATGTACCTCAGGGTGGAGAGCATCTCCTCAGAGTTCGGCGTGAAACGGTAATTCATGTTGTTCTCGATATGCCAGAACCCGCTCCGCTCGTCAAAGAACCCGATCAGGTAGCAGATGGCGATATAGACCGGAACAGAGAGAGCTATGACCTCCGGCAGGGTCAGTCCCAGGTGGATGTAGAAGAAATCCTCGAAGAGTTTTGCGTTTGCCGTGATGATCCCGAAGTTGAGCAGGATCTGGGTCCACGAAGTACCCCGGGTATAGCGCTGCTTGAAGAGCGCCAGATCGTAGAGCAATCCTTTGTTCTCTGTCATCAGTACAGGGTTTTTGGCACCGGGAGAAATGCTTTCCCGTACTGACAGTCAGGATCCCGCAGGAAACAGATGGGAATCTCCCGGGCGCCTGCCGGTACAGGAAAAAGCGCAGCAGGGGCAACTCCGCTTTGATAAATACCGTCTGCTAGGGAAAGTGGTTCGGGGAATTGCACCCGGGACTGCCCTGCATGCGTGGGCGTGATGGGCCAAAACACCGGCATGCGCACGACTGATTTTCTTCCGAATGCCCCCGCAGGTGCGCGAATACGGGTCAGCCGGGTTTACCGGTCTTCCTGCTGGATGGCCGGGCAGAAGTTGCAGATGGAATAGGGAACTTCCTTCTCCTTGTCCCGGATCAGGCAGTAATAATCGGATCCCCGCTGTTCAACCGTGAACCCCCCGGGGAACGGCATGCCAACCGGGTGGCCCGGCTCGTCGAGGACGAACATCGTGAACCCGGCGATGAGATAATAGAAGAGGCGGTTCTTCGGGTTCCTGAAGTACGGGTTCCTTTCGTGCACGTCGTTCCACGAGAAGCAGCCCTCCGGTATAATATCGCAGAACTTCTGAAAGAGCTCCCGGTCCCGGAGGGGCGTATTCATGCGGGCGAACGCTCCCGTGCGGTAAGCCCCGATGAGCCGGTGGTGCTTCCCGAAGAGCTGCTCGCGGAAATAGGGCCGGATGGCTTCCCTATAGGGAGACGGGAGTTTCTCGATCTCGCTGTTGAGCCTTCCGCCGATTATCTGGAGATCGAAAAGAGTGTAGGTCAGAACCTCCTTCGCAAGCAGGATCCCGAGAGCGCCTTTGGTCTCTGCCGCCCGGAAACGGGACACTGCCTCCCGTATCGTCAGGCGGGCTTCCTCAGTTCCTTCCCGCTCGTTGGGCTCGGGCGTTGGTACGGTCATATCATTCCCGGATTTCACTAAAAAACTCGGTTACGCACAAGAAATAGGTATGGATGTTCCCAGGCAGGGAGATAAATCCTTGACCCGGAATTCCCGTTGGACACGCGTGAGACATGGCACTCTGAAATCCCTGCAGGTAAGACTCCCAAGAAATTTATTGCAGGGGAGGTTCCATATGTTCTTGCCCAATGGATATCCTGTACATCATCGTTACTATCGCAGGCCTCTGCATCTTCGAGACGATAACAAGCATAGACAATGCCATCATCAATGCCGAAGTGCTCTCGACCATGGCCGAGCGGGCAAAGCGCTGGTTCCTCTCCTGGGGCCTTATCATTGCCGTCTTTGGCATCCGCTGCCTTCTTCCCTGGCTTATCGTCTGGCTGTCTACGCCGGCGCTCGGCCCGCTCGGGGCCCTGACGGCAACGTTCTCCAGCGACCCGCTGGTGATCCAGGCCATCGAACAGTCAGCCCCGCCGCTCATGATGTTCGGCGGGACGTTCCTCATCTTCCTCTTCTTCCACTGGCTCTTTTTGGAGAACAGGAAGTTCGGCCTCCGGGGAGAGCGGTTCTTTGCATCCAAGGGTGTCTGGTTCTTTGCACTCGTCTCGGTCATCCTTGCGGCTCTTGTCTGGACCGCCCTTGGCTATAACACGATGGTCGCGTTCGGGGCCGTGATGGGCTCCACGGCGTTCTTCATCGTCCACGGGTTCCGGCAGAACGCCGAGAAGGCCGAAGAGAAGATGCTGCATTCATCCCATATGTCGGACACCAGCAAGCTCCTGTACCTGGAAGTGATCGATGCGACCTTCTCGATCGACGGCGTAGTCGGTGCATTTGCCTTTACCATGGCGGTTCCCTTAATAATGATCGGGAGCGGCCTTGGCGCGATCATGGTGCGGGAGCTGACGGTCAGGAACGTTGACAATATCAAGAAATACAATTACCTCAAGAACGGCGCCATGTACTCCATATTCTTCCTCGGCGTGATCATGATCCTGGACAGCTTCGGGGTTCATATTCCGTTCTGGGTCTCGCCGGTCATTACATTCGGGGTTGTCGGGTTCTTCCTCTGGAAATCCATCCGGGAGATCCCCAAAACCCCGCCGGCCGGCAATAACCCGGCCTGATACTCCCCCTTTTTAAAAAGCGGAGGACCCGGGTGATTGCCCGTTCCCGACCAGGAACGCACGAATACTTGTCTTTTTGTCTCGGGGATCTCCATCATCAGGATTACGGGAACGGCAGTTCGATTCCCTTGCCTTTCTCCATGGCGAGTTTTGCTATCGCCAGGTCCTGGATCGCAAGGCCGGTGGAATCGAAGACGGTGATCTCGTCCGGCCGGTTCCGCTTCTTTTTCCCGATCACCACTTCGCCAAGCGTTCCCGCTATCTCGTCCTCCCGGAACAAACCGCAGCTGATCGGAACATTGATCTCGCCCGAGTGGACGGCCTGGGCATAGTCGTCGACGAAGACCCGGGCCCGCCGGAGCAGGGTCGGGTCCAGCTCTTCCTTGCCGGGGGCATCCGCCCCGATGGCATTGATATGGGTGCCTTCGTGAACCCATTCGCTCCGGATGATCGGCGACCTGGACGGCGTTGTTGTCACGATGACATCCGCATCGCAGGCTTTCTCGATGGAGACGCACGAGCAGTCGAACCGGCCTTTCAGGTTTTTTGCAAACGCTTCGGCATGGGCCGGGTTCCGGCTCCCGATGAGGATTCTCTCTATCGCAACCTCTTCTGCAGCAGCCATCACCTGCGCCTCGGCCTGCCTGCCGGTCCCGACAACCCCGAGCGTGATCGTCGTCTTCGGCGAGAGGTACTTGCAGGCAACCGCACCGGCCGCCCCGGTCCGGAGATCCGTGAGTCTCGTTGCATTGATGACCGCAACCGGCTGTCCCGTGGCGATATCGAGGATGATGGTCAGGGCCATCACCGTGGGAAGGCCGATCGCCGGGTTACCCGGGTGGACATTGACGATCTTGACTCCCGCAATCGAGAGCGAGGGGAGATACGCGGGCATGGTCCGGAAATCCCCACGGGGAAGCGTAACGTACAGCTTGGGTGGCATCTGGACAAGACCGTTCCCGTGATCAGAAAAAGCTGCCTCAACTGCCCGGTTAATCCCGCCAACATCAAGATCCCTGCCGGTATCCGGAATATACTGCATGAGCGAGTATCGGCCTTTTAAGATTTCAAGATATGGACCGTTCCCTCAGCGCAGGCATGAAAACAACGGGATGGGGATGTCGGGCGGAATACGGCAGCGGGAGAGAAAAATTACTGGCTGTCCATTTCCTTTAAGGCTTTGTCGGCAAGCTCCTTCATCCGGGCCGATATCCGGCTCGACGAAGTGTAATCCACTTCCTTCATGGCATTGGCGATCTCGGTGCCGAGAACGAAGATCGCGTACTTGTGCTCCATCTTGCTCTTATGCTGCTGGGAGGGGGTGATCTTCAGGGCATTGTACTGGGTGAATTTCAGCTCGGGATTGAGTTCCTCGAAGTAATCCTTCACCTCGTAGAGCATCTGGTGAAGATTGATCAGTTCCTCTTTGTGCATAGTCTCACTCCAGACATTAACATGGTCTAAATCAGCATAAATAAATTTGTGTGGGAAAAATCATCCCATTTTCATCAGCCGGATCGTCAAAGGCCGCTTGATAATTCCCTTGAAATCCCGGGCTGCAACGTACGAAAGCCCTTTCCAGACCAGGCGGTCCAGGAGTTTCTGGTCAACCGGCCGGTCGACAACAAGGCCGGTCGCCGTGCTGTCCAGCGTCTCGATGGCTTTCTCAACCTCGTCGGATCGCAGCTCTTTTACCACGCTTAAGTCCTCGGCAAGGAACCGGGCCGTGTTGTTCCCTTTGACATCCTCGATATGATCCCGGATGCTCTGGGGTCCTCCTGAGGTGTCCCGCTGGCGTTTTGCAGCCGGTGCATGGCGGGCTTTCTTATCCTGGCTCTCGTCGTCATCGTGAGCCGGCCGCTGGATCTTCAGGTCAGCAGGCATCTCGGCCGAATCCTCGAAGTACTGGTCGCGGACGTACTCGACCGGGACCTTGTTCCGGAGGGTCTTGATGACCTCCTTTCTCGTCATATCCTCGACGCTCTTGCCTTTGGGCGAGAACGCGACAAAATCGATGTCTGCCACCTGGAGAAGTTCCCGCAGGATCAGTTCGCCGCCCCGGTCCCCGTCGAAGAATGCCGTTGTGGTCTTCTTCTCGCAGAGCTCGACAACGGACCTCGGGATATTGGTTCCCTCGACCGCCACGGCGTTCTTGATCCCATAGCGCAGGAGATTGATGACATCGGCCCGTCCCTCTACGATGATGATGGCATCGGAGTCCAGGACATGGGGGCCGGCCGGCATCCGCTCTTCGCCGATCGATCCGATCTTCTCGATCCGGAGGGTCTGCCGGACCTCGTCGAGCAGCTCGTCGCTGTCGATGGCCCCGTCTTCAAACCTCTCGACAAGAATCTCCTTTGCCCGCTCAACGATCAGCTTCCGCTTGCTGATCCGGATGTCCTCGATGGAGGCAACCGTTACGTGGGCAACGCAGGGGCCTACGCGGTCGATCATCTCGAGCGATGCCGCAAGGATGGCCGTCTCCGCCCGGTCGAGCGAGGAGGAGATGAGAATTTCCCCCTTGGTCTCGCCTTTCTTGCTCGTGATCTGGACGTCTATGCGTCCTACTCTTCCTGTCCTCTGGAGATCCCGCAGATCCAGCTCTTCGCCGAGTAACCCTTCAGTCTGCCCGAATATGGCGCCGACTACGTCAGGTTTCTCGACCACCCCCTCTGCAGTGAGGCTGATGTGAATAAGGTACTTGGTAGTATCCGGTGAATACAAGTAAACGCACCCCCAATAATCATGCGATGGATGAAATGCCTGATCATAGGTATAGGACATATATATCCTGTGGAATTACTTAAAAGGTGGCCTGGGAGCAGGCGGCAAAAACAGAACAAATCTCCCTCTTTTTTGAGATCGGTGGTTGTTTTCCCGTATCACGGGAGTGTTTCAGGAATGTGCCTGCAGCCGTTCGAGAACCGCGGACCGGGAGAGGCCGGCGATCTGGATCTTCTTCTGGGAAGCGAGTGCACCGGACTGGATACTTACTGCCGATTGCGGGATTTCGAGCGTTTTTGCAACCAGCCGGAGGATAGCCTTGTTCGCTTTCCCGTCAACGGCTTCGGCAGGAACCCGGCAGCCAATCGCGTTCCGCCAGGGATTATACCCATCCGGAAAAACAGCGGTCTTTGCATTTGCGGTAACTTCGATTGCAATGACCGTACCCTTCGGGTTTTCCGTCACGGCATCGGCGATATCTGGCATAGTTCACCGGAATAAGAGGAAATGTTGCCCGGTTTTAACGCACATGGATCACCAGTGGCTGCTGCCGTCCTTCACCTGTGTTTAAACCCAACCGGGCGTATGCCTGTCGCGCAACCGGGTTGTCCCATGGTTCACTTCCAGACGCTTGTCAATCGATCGCCCGGGGACCTATGGCTGCGCTTTGTCGGCCAGAGCTGTTTTGTGTTCCCGCTATATAGCACTTCGGTACGGGGAGCACGGGGATCCCCCTTTGCCCCCGTCGGAGGCATCACCGGGAAGAGTACCCGGCGCCGGGTATCCACCGCGAGGGTCCCGGGAGGAACTCGCCCTCCCTGAACACGACCCGGCCATCCATGATGGTCATAACGGGAAAGACCGCCGGCATTCCCTCGAACGGTGTCCAGCCGCACCTGCTGTGAAGATTGTCTGCACAGACGGGTACCCGCTCTTTACGGTACATGGCAAAATCGGCCCGGTTCCCCGGGGCAAACCCGGCCGGGGGGATCCCCATCAGGAGAGACGGGGTGATCGAAGTTTTCCGGATAAGATCCACAAGATCGATCCGTTTTTCGAGCACCTCTGCAAGAAGAAGAGGGACCATGGTCTCGACCCCCGGGACTCCTGAGGGGGCGGCAGCGAACCCTGCGGATTTCTCCTCTTTCGTATGCGGCGCATGGTCGGAGGCGATGACATCGATCCTCTTCCACCGGGCCCAGAGTTCCTTCCGTTCCGGTTCGCTCCGGACCGGGGGGTTCATCTTGGCCAGTGTGTCGCTTGTTTTAAACCGGTCCCGGGACAGGAAGAGGTGGTGGGGGGTGACTTCGACCGTGCCGGATGCGGCATCGATAGAAGGGCCGGTACTCATGTGGCAGAAGTGGAGCCGGCATCCTTTTGTATTGCAGCGCCCGACTGCCTCCACCGCCCTCACTTCCCCTTCCGGAGAACGGAGGGCTGCGTGGGATGCGAGGGTCAGATCTTCACCAGTTGTCACTTCCTCGGCATGGATGGTTGCAAGCGCACCCAGCCTGTGTATGCCAGAGAGGGCTGCCTTCAGCCCCGGCTCATCGATGGCATCGCCATAGCTTGACGGGGCAAAGAAGGTCTCGCCAAACGCCATGGCCCCGGCCTCCCACATGGCCGGAAGCGGGGTATCCGGTGTAACGCCGCTGTTGATCGCAAAATTGCACAGCGAGTGTTCCCTGGCATCCTCCACCCGTTTTCTGAAGGCTTCGGGAGTTGTGAGGGGCGGTATCGTGTTGGGCTGGTCCACGACAACGGTCACCCCGCCGGCAAGGGCGCTCCTGCTGCCGGAACCCCAGTCCTCCTTTGCTGACTGCACCCCTCCCCGCATATGCACATGGATATCGACTGCGGCCGGCAGCACCAGCAGACCGGTACAATCGATTGCATCTTCTGTTATGGATCCAGCCCCCGCATGCTTAACAATACCATCCGAAAGCGTGATGTCTGCGGTTCGGCCGCCGGGTATGGCAACATTCCTGAGCACGAGGGATTTGTCGGGGTTCATGGTCTCTCTTCGGCCTGCACGGGGTTTTAATGAATAAATGGTACGGCCCGCAGGCATGAGCACGGATCCGGATTGCGATAACTATTCAATACGGGTTGGCCTATAATTCCTTATTATACTACCGGCATGCCCTCAGAAATCTTATGGGCCTGACAAAGATGCCGGAAGGAAGATACTATGGACAGGATCATCAAAATCACCCTCGGACTTTTCATCATTATCCTGGTACTGTTTACCGGGATATTCCTGTATACCAGTTATACGGAGAACGCGTACAGGACATCGCTTTCAAGCACCTATGCGTATACCTGCACGTTCAGCACGGACTCGCCCCTGTACAATGTGACGCTCTTCATCCCGGTGCCCGCGGACCGGTCCGGCAATTCCCCCATGGTCAGCCAGTTCAGCGGTCACGGGTTCTCCGGCATGCCGGCATCCTGGACAACCACGCTCTTTGGCTCCGGCAAGATGACGATGCTCAAGATCACGACGCCCGCGATTGTTCCTCCGGCAGGGACTTCAAAAGCGAATCCCTATATCGTCAGTCTCACGTCGGAATATGCGGTAAAGGGGCCTATTGACACGGCGGATCCGATCTTGAACAGCGCAATGTTCCGGCCGGTCCAGAATCTGAACAAGGCCACCTGCCGGGCAGATTCGCCTGCGGGAGCAACGTGCTACACGTACTCCACATCATTCTATGCCGATTACACGACAACACCGGGTGCCGAAGTGAAGTTTTCGTCGTCCCTTGCCGGGAAGAACAGCTGGGAGATCTTCAAGCCCGCATCCAATGAATATTCTACCGATATCAGCCTCCTGCTCTTCGGGGAGAACCACGGGTGGTCTTCAGTCCCGGGATTCCTTGCCAGCGGAAGCGGTTCGTATGATGCTCCCGCCATAAAGGCCTGATCCGATCCCTTTCCTCCTTTTTCTATGCACAGGCATTTCCGATACTACGCCAATTCCTGTTGAACATGGATGCCCCAGGAAATCCAAGGCAACGGGCAGCGATCCGGCCCGGTCTCGCTGTCGAGATTGTACAGAAACAGGACCAGAAGAGCGGCAGGAGAGTACGGGGCATCGTAAGCGAGATCCTGACCAACTCCTCGTTCCATCCCCATGGGATCAAAGTGCGCCTTGCCGATGGCCGGGTGGGACGGGTGGCCGCGATCGTTCCTGACGGGACATCGAAGGAATGCAAAGAGTGATCTGGCGCCTTACGGGAATTGCAGGTCCCCTGCGATTTTCCCAATCCCTGGCCGGACCTTGCCTCGGGATCGCCAAACCTCAAATACAAACAAGAGAAGATCTCGATCATCATGAAGATCCTCATTGCCGTAGCACCGGAAAAATTCAGGGATGAAGAACTGGCAGAGCCCGTTGCAGCGCTGCAGAAGGCGGGAATCAGTTTTGAGATCGCCTCAACCAGGCGGGGAACCTGCACCGGGATGCTGGGGGCAAAAGCGAACGCCACCCTCTCGTTCGAGGAGATCGATCCCAAGGGATATGACGGCCTTATCATTGTCGGGGGATCCGGATCGCAGGCCCATCTCTGGGATGACGACCTGCTGCAGCTCCTGGCAAAGTACTTTGTCGAGAAACGGAAGGTTGTCGGGGCCATCTGCTTAGCCCCGGTGATCCTTGCCCGGGCCGGCCTTCTCAAGGGAAAGAAGGCAACGTACTTCGAGAGCCCGGTCTCGTTCCGCGAGATGAAAGCCGGTGGCGCCATGCTCGTTCCCCAGCCGGTTGTTATCGATAACCGGATCGTCACGGCAAACGGCCCCTCCGCCTCCAAAGCCTTCGCCGAGTCTTTTGTCAACACCCTCACGGCTGTTGAATGGTGAGGCGGAGGAACGGATCTGAATAATCCGGCCAGATCTGCCTTTTTGGTCAGCCCCATTCCCCTCATCTTTTATCGTGGAAGAAGCCGGTCTCCCGCCCGGCCGGAGAAGAGCGCCGGTTCCCTTCAAAGCCTTTTTGTAGAACCCGGATCATAGGTGAGTTGTGCGCCTCCAGACCTGCTGTTGCGGTATTTCCGCCAGAGTAATTTCGGGGGATTTGTGTGTCACCAGGGGGGATGTAATACCATGAGAACGATCATCAACAACGGCCGGGTCCTCAATGTCAATACGTCGAAGTTTGAGCAGAAGAACATCGTTGTCACGGGCGACCGTATCACCGCTCTCGCGGACACTCCGGTTCCCTCCCTCCCCGGTGACGTTATCATCGATGCGTCCGGGAAATTCATCATCCCCGGTCTCATCGATGCCCATGTGCACGTGACCTCGGCAACCGTTGACCTGGCAACCCCCCAGCTGCCCATTTCCTATATCACCTGCTGTGCTGCAAAGAACCTCTCCGATGGGCTGGACCGGGGCTTCACCACGATGCGGGACGTGGGCGGGGCAGACTTCGGGTTAGCTATGGCAGTCGAAAGCGGGGTGATCCGGGGATCGAGGCTCTTCTTTTGCGGCCGCGCCCTGAGCCAGACCGGCGGTCACGGGGATTTCAGGGCCAAAACCTATGATGGCGGGTACGGGGCTCCCATGCAGTCATCGGCAACCAGCATCGGCCAGGTTGCCGACGGGATCACGGAAGTGCGCCGCGCCTGCCGGCAGGAGCTCCGGAAAGGTGCCTCGTTCATCAAGATCATGGCAGCCGGCGGCGTGGCCTCCCCGGGGGATAATGTGACCGATACCCAGTACAGCGGGGAGGAGCTCGCGGCCATAGCAGAGGAGGCACAGGCAAAGAGCACGTATGTTGCCGCCCACGTGTACTCGGCAAAGGCCATACGGATCTGCCTGAAGCACGGGGTCAGGACGATCGAGCACGGCAACCTGCTCGATGATGAGACTGCAGCCCTGATGAAAGAAGCGGGTGCCTACCTGATCCCGACGGTCATCACGTATGACGCGCTTGCGCGGCGGGGTGCAGCATACGGGTTTCCCGAAGTGAGCCTTGGCAAGCTGGGTTCTGTCCGGGTCCAGGCCCTGGAGGCGGTAAGGATTGCCCGGAAACACGGGGTGAAGATCGGGTTTGGCACCGATCTTCTGGGCCCGCTCTGGGAAGAGCAGAGCAATGAATTCGTGCTCAGATCCGAAGTCGAGCAACCGATCGATACGATCATCTCTGCGACGAAGATCAATGCCGAGGTGCTGAACCAGTCCAGAAACCTGGGCGAGATCTCCGCAAATGCTGTTGCCGATCTCCTCATCCTGGCCAAAGACCCGTCAAAGGATATTACTGTGCTCACCGATCGCAGTAACCTCCTGCTCATCATGAAAGCGGGTTCGATCTGCAAAAACACCCTGGACGGCCCTGTTTCATGACCTATAATGGGAAATGCCGGGATACATGACACGGAGAACCCATGCCTGATATGGATGCAGATGCAGATCCACGGTTTGAATCCGTCTGCAGGTTCGTGATCCGGCTCGGGACGCTCGCTCACGGGTACGGCCCGCAGGCCCGGCGGCTGGAATCGTACCTCTCCCGCACGACAACTGCCCTGGGATTTTCCGGGTTCTTCTCATCAACGCCGACCAGTCTTTCCTTCACCTTCACAAAACCGGATGATGCACTCTGGCAGAGGCACTACGAAGTCCCGCTTCAGGGAACGGGATTCGACCTTGCCAAACTTGCAAAAGTCGGCGAACTGGTATCCCGCGTTGAGGCAGGTACCGTCAGCCTGGATGAGGCAACCGCTGCCTTGGATGCGATCGATGCAATGCCGCCACCCTATGGGAATTACCTGGTGGCGGTGGGCTACGCCTTGTGCGGGGCCGGGTTTGCGGGTTTCCTCCAGGGGGGATGGCTGGATATCCTTCTTGCAGCAGTCCTGAGCCTGGTTGTCTTCATGCTCGTCACCCTCGCGAAGCAGTCCCCGGGCCGGCTCCTGGACTGGACTCCCTTCCTCTGCGCGTTTGTTGCCGGGGTGCTTGCAGCGGCTGCAGGGTTCCTCCTGCCGGGAGTCCAGGTGTATCTCGTTACTCTCTCCGCTATCATTTACCTCATCCCGGGATTTTCCATCAGTGTCGGGGTCATAGAACTGACCTCAAAGCACGTGGTCTCCGGTCTCAGTAACCTGGCCAGCGGCCTGATCTGCCTGGCCCTGCTCTTTGCCGGGGCATGGACGTCAGTCACGCTCGTCTCGGTCTTCCTGCCGGTCTCCGGTGCTGCAGCAGCGTCCATCGGACCTGGCTGGATCTGGGTCTTTGCAATGGTTCTTGCCGCTGGACTCTGCATCGCATTCCAGACCCCCCCGCGGGATCTCGTCTGGGCAATGGCCTGCTGTGCAACTGCCTGCCTCGGGATTGTGCTCGGTGTACATATCCAGGGAAACGATCTCGGCAACTTCCTCGGTACGGCCATGGCCATGGTCTTTGCCAATGTCTGGTCCGACAAAACCAACCGCCCGACATCCAATGTGATCCTGCCCGCTTTTGTTTTCATGGTGAGCGGAAGTATCGGTTTCCGGGGACTGGTGGCCATTTCCACCGGCAGCACGCTTCTGGGGCTCCAGGAGTTCACTCACATGTTCGTTGTGGCCGTGACGCTTGCAATCGGCCTGGTTGTCGGGAACCTGGTATACAAACCAAAAACCCTGCTCTGACAATCGGGGGCAACGTGCAACCGGATATCCTGCAGATGGTCAGAAATTTCAAAAAGAAGAATGGGAGGATTGGGATTCGAACCCAAGAACCACTAAGGACCGGATCTTAAGTCCGGCGGAGTTGGCCAGCTTTCCTATCCTCCCGCTTGCAGATGTGCTGGCTCTGCAGCGAGATCGTATGCCCGGTTCCATTGACCGGTGCAGCGCTTCCCGTGCTCTAAACTATTAACCCTCCATGTCAAAAAACAATTCTGTGGTTTTGTGGGGTTTCCACAAAGACGATCCCGCCATTATGGTGAATTTTCCCCAGGAATCATGATGGGGCCGGGCTGTTGCAGATCCTGCGCCCGTCGCAACCCGGAAAGATATGTTTTATTAGATTGCCGGGGTACTGAGTGTGAACGATCGGGACTGATAAGCTGGACATGAGCGGGATACAGGTATCCGGATGGGTGGAACTCGACGGGAGGAGGCTTGCACTTTCTGAGATCGAGGAGATCTGCAGAAACCAGCAGGACAAGATCCTCCGGTTTGGCGGGGAATTTTTCCTTTCCTGGGACGGGTGCAGTGCCCGGGACTGTTTCGGGATCATGAACGGGACCGGCCCGAGAGGAAAACTGGTCTGCAATGGCAGGATCGCGGGGGATATCGAACCTGCAGTTCCGGCACTGCCGCTTGACGAAGCGATTGTTACTGCCGTGAAACTGCGCAGCGATGAGGGCGTGGTGGCATTATCGGGGGGGGTCGACTCCACGCTCGTTGCATACCTTGCACAGCGGGAGTGCGTTGCCGTTGGGCTGGAAGGATCGCATGATCTCCTGCAGGCCAGGAAGGCTGCAGCATCCCTCGGGCTCTCCTGCACGTTTGTCACGATCCCGGAGAGCGAGCTCGAACCGGCACTTCCCGAAGTTATCCGGACAATCCCCCGCAAGGATCCGGTCAACACGGGTATCGCCCTCACCCAGTTCTTCATCACCCGGTGGGCGGGCGAGAACGGGTACCGCCGTATCATCACCGGCCAGGGTGCCGACGAGCTCTTCGGAGGCTACTCCCGCTATCTCGAATCGGAGACCCTTGAAGCCGACCTTGCCCGGGACTTCCTGGGCCTCGAAGACCAGGCCCGGCGCGACCAGTCGGTAGCGGCGCTCCACGGCACGTACCTGTCCATGCCCTACCTGGATGCGCGGGTTGTGCGCGCTGCCCGGGCGATCCCGGCCGCGGACAAAGTCCGGAATGGCCGGCGTAAGATCCCCTTAAGGGAGGTCGCAGAGCGGTATATTTCCCCGGATCTCGCATGGTACGAGAAGAAAGCCATGCAATACGGGAGCGGGGTGTACGGGGTGCTGCGGAAGCTTGCCCGGAAAAACGGTTATAAAACGTCCATGCAAGATTACATAGACCACATCAGCAGGGTGGACCATGGTCACTGAAAAAGATGTACAACATATCGCGGAGCTTGCCGATGTCGGCATCCCCCATGAGGAACTGGGCACCTTTACGCACCAGTTCAATGCAATTATTGAATATTTCGATACCCTCGACCGCGTACCCGGGGACTCGGGTTTTGTGCGCGATCTCTACAATGTCCTGCGCGAAGACGTTGTGGAGCCATCGCTCTCCCAGGAAGAGGTGCTTTTTAATGCACCTCTCAAAGAAGACGGTTTCATCAAGGCGCCGAAGGTGATGTAGTGAGCGGGAAGATCACCTTTGAACCGGATGACCGGTACAATGCCTTTCTTGCCACCTGCAGTACGGCATCCCATGGGTCAGGAAAACTTGCCGGTGTTGCAGTTGCCGTCAAGGACAATATCTCCACGCAGGGGATCGAGACCACCTGCGCATCCCGGATCCTGAAAGGGTACATTCCCCCGTACGATGCCCATGTTGTGCAGCTCCTCAGGGAATCCGGGGCCGCCATCGTGGGAAAGACCAACATGGACGAGTTCGGCATGGGAACCACCACGGAAAACTCCGCATTCGGCCCAACCCTCAACCCCTGCGATACCGGCCGGGTGCCGGGCGGATCGAGCGGCGGCAGTGCAGCCGCGGTCGCCGCCGGGATGGTCCGGATGGCGCTCGGGACCGACACCGGCGGATCGATCCGGTGTCCTGCCGCATTCTGCGGTATCGTGGGGCTGAAGCCCTCGTACGGCCGGGTCTCCCGGTACGGCCTGATCGCGTACGCCAATTCGCTCGAGCAGATCGGCCCCATGGGAAGGACGGTTAAGGATGTCTCGGATCTCATGGGTGTCATTGCCGGTTACGACCGCCACGACTCCACGTCCCGGGACAAGCCCTATACCCACACCCCCTCTGCCGATATCAAAGGGCTCCGGATCGGTATCCCCCAGGAATATTTCGGGGCCGGTGTGGATGCCGGCGTTTCCGGGGTAGTAAAGGCCGCCATCGGGAAGCTCGAAGAGCTGGGCGCAACAACCGTTCCCTGCAGCATCCCCTCCATGGAGTACGCCCTTGCCGCGTACTATGTCACCTGCACCTGCGAAGCCAGCTCCAACCTTGCCCGGTTCGACGGGGTCCGGTACGGCCCGACGGTTGATACGAAGAAGTCGTGGCACGATGCCTACCAGGACGTGCGCCGGGACGGGTTCGGCCCCGAAGTGCGGCGCCGGATTATGCTCGGGACGTTTGCGCTCTCGAGCGGGTACTATGGCAAATATTATGCAAAAGCCCAGGTTGCCCGCCAGAATGTCTTGAATGACTTCAACCGCATCTTTGCGGATGTCGACGTGATTGCCGGCCCGACCATGCCGACAGTTGCGTTCAAATTAAAGGAAAAGTCAGACCCGCTCTCGATGTACTTAGCCGATATCCTCACGGTGCCCGCCAATCTTGCCGGAATCCCGGCGATCTCGGTGCCCTGCGGCAAATCCGGCGGCATGCCGGTGGGTCTCCAGATCATGGGCCGGATGTTTGAGGACGAACGTATCATCGATGTCGCGTATGCGTACGAACAGGCGGTGAGCTAACTCATGGTGGATGCAGAAGGCCAGGTTATCGTAGGGCTTGAAGTGCACTGCCAGCTGGACACGAAGAGCAAGCTCTTCTGCGGCTGCTCCACGGATTACCGGAGCGACGGCCCCAACACCCATGTCTGCCCCATCTGCCTCGGTCTCCCCGGTGCCATGCCGGCGCTGAACAAAAAGGCGATCGAGTACGCCATGAAGGTGGCAAAGGCCCTCAACTGCGAGGTCCTGAACGAGTCCGAGTTCTCGCGGAAGAACTACTTCTACCCGGACCTTGACAAGGCCTACCAGATCACCCAGTACGATAAGCCCCTCGCGGAAGGCGGCTACCTGGAGATCGAGAGCGACGAGGGCGGCGAGAAGAGAGTCCGCCTCACCCGGATCCATGTCGAGGAAGACCCGGGCCGTCTCGTCCATATGGGCAATGTCGAGCGGGGCAAGTACTCGCTTGTGGACTACAACCGTGCAGGCATCCCGCTCATCGAGATAGTCTCCGAGCCGGACATGCGCTCGCCCAAGGAAGCCAGGAAGTTCTTGAACAAACTCCGGGCAACCCTTGAATACCTCAGCGTCTTTGATTCCGAGAAGGAGGGATCGCTCCGTGTCGATGCCAACATCTCGATTTTGGGCAGCGAGCGGGTGGAAGTCAAGAACATCACCTCCTACAAGGGCGTCGAGAAGGCGCTGACGTTTGAAGTCACCCGGCAGAGGAACCTCATCCGCCGGGGCCAGAAGATCGAGCGCGAGACCCGGCATTACCTTGAAGCCCGGGGGGTCACCCAGGCTGGCCGGTCCAAGGAGCAGGAGCACGATTACCGCTACTTCCCCGAGCCGGACCTGCGCCCGCTCCGGGTCCGGTCCTGGCTCGATGGCATTGCTCTCCCGGAACTGCCGGATGCCCGCCGGGAGCGGTTCATGAAAGAGTACGGCTGCTCGCTCAACCATGCCCGTACCCTGACGGGCGAGCTCAGGCTTGCGAACTTCTTCGAGAAAGTCGTTGCTCCGGATAAGGCCGGTCTCTCCCCGCTCTCGTCGACCTGGATCGCCGACACCCTGATAGGCGAGCTGAATTACCGGGACATGAGCCTCGACCTGGTGGAACCTGCGGCAATCACGAGCCTCATCCGTATCTTGAAATCAGGCACGCTCACGGACAAGAACGCAGTCGAAGTCCTGCGGGTGATGCTCGACCAGCGTCACAAGAAAGAGACCGTGGAAACTCCCGAGGGGATCGTAAGCCGGCTCAACCTGGCAAAGACTGCTGGCGATGACGGGATCATTGCAAAGGCAATCGATGACGCGATCAATGAAAACCCGAAAGCGCTCGAGGATTACCGGAGCGGCAAGGCGGGAGCAATCAATTTCCTTGTCGGGCAGGTCATGAAGAAGACCCGCGGGAAAGCCGACCCGGCCGAACTCAACCGTCTGCTCCTTGAGGCGCTCAGGGCACGGGAGGCGTAATCTTCGTGCACCTTATTGTTGCGGAAAAGAACATATCGGCCCGGCGTATCGCGCAGATCCTCAGTAACGGGAAGAAAGTGACCGAGCACAAGGATGCCGGTGTTTCCACGTACAGTTACGGGGATACCGTGACCGTGGGGCTCCGGGGCCACGTGGTCGAGATCGACTTCGAGCCGGGATACCAGAACTGGAGGAGCGACAAGTACACCCCCCGGAGCCTGATCGATGCCCGGACCATCAAGGTGCCAACCGAGAAGCGGATCGTTGCGCTCCTCCAGAAACTGGCAAAAAAGGCCGACCGGGTCACGATTGCAACGGACTTTGATACCGAAGGGGAACTGATCGGGAAGGAGGCCTACGAACTTGTCCGGCAGGCGAATGCCGGTGTCAAGATCGACCGGGCCCGTTTCTCCGCCATCACCGAGCAGGAACTCACCCATGCTTTTTCCCACACAACCGAGCTGGATTTCGCCCTTGCGGCAGCGGGCGAGGCCCGCCAGTCCATCGATCTCATGTGGGGGGCGTCCTTAACCCGTTTCATCTCGCTTGCAGCCCGGCGCGGTGGCAACAACATCCTCTCGGTGGGCCGGGTCCAGAGCCCCACCCTCTCGATGATCGTTGACCGGGAGAAGGAGATCGAGGCCTTCGTGCCGGAGAAGTACTGGCAGCTCTCGCTCCTCACCGAGAAACGGGGCGAACCCATCGAGGCCCGGCACACCAATGGCCGGTTCCACGACAAAGCTCTTGCGGAACAGGCGCGGGACCGTTCTGTTGAACCGCTCCTTGTCACCGATGTCAAGATCGGATCGAAGCAGGACCGGGCTCCGTCCCCGTTCGATACCACGACCTACATCGTTGCCGCAGCCCGGCTCGGGTTCTCGGCAGCCAATGCGATGCGGATAGCCGAAGACCTGTACATGAACGGTTTCATCTCGTACCCGAGGACCGACAATACCGTGTATCCCCCGTCGCTGGATCTCGACGGCATCCTCAAGACCCTCCGCGCTTCCCCGTTCAAAAAGGATGTCGACTGGGTGATCGCACACCGCAGGGCGGTGCCGACCCGGGGCAAGAAGTCCTCCACCGACCACCCGCCGATCCACCCGACCGGTGCCGCAACAAAAGAGATGCTGGGGGATGATGTCTTCAGGATCTACGAACTGGTGCTGCGCCGGTTCCTTGCAACCCTTGCGCCCGATGCGCAATGGAAGACCCTCAAGATTCTCTTCGATGCCGGTGGCGAGGAATACACCACAACCGGCGGGCAGCTGATGGAGCCCGGGTGGCACGCGGTCTATCCGTTCTCGGAAGCCCGGGAGATGCTTCTTCCGGAGTTCGTGACCGGCGAGAAGCTGCCCATAAAGAAAGTAACCCTCGACGAGAAGGAGACCCAGCCCCCGGCGCGCTACACCCAGAGCAAGCTCATCCAACGGATGGAAGAACTGGGCCTTGGCACCAAGAGCACCCGGCACGAGGTTATTGCAAAACTGGTCTCGCGCAAATACGTGGAAGGCAATCCCCTCCGCCCGACCCTGGTCGGGACCGTGGTCACCGAATCCTTAGAACAGCATGCGGACACGATCACAAAACCCGACATGACCCAGACGCTCGAAGCGCATATGCAGCTCATCAAGGAGAGCCAGAGAACAAGGGAAGACGTGATCAAGGAATCCCGGGAGATGCTCCACCATGCCTTCGACCAGCTCGAGGCAAACGACCAGGTGATAGGCGACGATATCCGCAACCGCACTGCCGAGGAGATGAACCTAGGCAAATGCCCGGTCTGCGGGGGAACGCTCGCCATCAAGCACCTGCGGGGCAACACCCAGTTCATCGGGTGCTCGCGGTATCCCGAATGCACGTTCAATATTGGCCTCCCCATGGCCCAGTGGGGTTTTGCCATCCGCACGGATGACATCTGCGACAAGCACCACCTGAACTTTGTCCGGCTTGTGCGGAAAGGGGCACGGCCCTGGGACATCGGCTGCCCGCTCTGCCACCATGTCAACTCCAACAGCGAGTCGCTTGCCGAAATCCCCGGCCTGGACGAGCCGCTCCTGGAGAAACTCAAAAGCCGGCATATCTATACCGTTGCCGAGCTGGCCCACAGTGCACCCGACGTACTGGCAAAAAAACTGGACATTTCCGTAAGCACCGCGGAGACCCTGATCCGGGGTGCCGAGGGCGTTCTTGCCATGCTCAGGCGCCGGTCCGAATGCCGCAAATTCCTGCGGGAGAATCTCATCCCGAGAAAAGGCAGGAGTTATTCGAAGATCATGAGTTCCTTGAAGGAATCCGGTATCTCCGAACTCTCCGGTCTTGCCAGGGCAACGGCTGCAAATCTCAAAGCCGCCGGTATCGGGGATGCCGAGGCCGAGACGATCCTTCTTGAGGCAAAAAAGCTCTATCACAGCCAGGTTTTAAAAGAGATCGGCATTCCCGCAGTCAGCCTGAAAAAATACATTGCGGCCGGTATCATGGACCCGGAATCCTTCTGCACCCATACCCCGGCAGCGCTCGGGGAACTCACCGGTATGTCGACTGCGACCGTCCAGAAACATGTCGAGCTGGTCTGCCGGTATCTCAACAAGCCCCTGCCAAAGAAAGTCAACAAACTCCAGATCGAGAAAGGCAAAAAGGAGCTTCTCGCCATCAAAGGTCTGTCGGAAACCAATCTTGAGAAACTCTTCAGGGCAGATGTCATCAACGGCGACGCCCTCCTTGCGGCCGATGCTGCAGCACTTTCTGCAGCAACGGGAATTCCCGAACAGAAGATCCGGGACTTTCAGAAACTCTGCCAGAAGAGACGGGATACCGCAGTTATCCAGATTTAAAAAAATAATTTTCTATTTTCTGAGTGCCAGTTCTATTGCAACCCGCAGGTCATTGTCCTCAAAAGGTTTGACAATGAAACCGTCCGGGTGAGTGGCTTTTGCCCGATCAAGGGTCGGGCCGTCGGAATGGGAGGTGACGTACACGACCGGAATGCTGAATCCTTTCTTGATCATCTTCGCGGTCTCGATCCCGTCCACATCCCCTTTGATATTGATGTCCATGAGGACCAGGTCCGGCTTGCAGTTCACGACCAGTTCCATGGCCTCGGCCCCGGTTGTGGCCCTGCCGCACACCTCGTATCCAAGGTTTTTAAGCCTCCAGTCTTCCACTTTTGCTATGATATCGTCATCCTCGACAAGGAGAATTTTTCCATTCGACACTTCCTGTCCCCTCCTATAATCTGATGGATGGTCCACCTTTTATCTTTAATCGTTCCCCTGCCCCGGCTCCTTTGCAAACCGCCACATGCCGCTTGGGATGAGCATCTCGAACCGGGCTCCCTTCCCGAAAATGCCGGTCTCCCGGATAGAGATGCCGGTGATCCTGAGGATCTCGCGGGTCAAAAAGAGACCCATGCCGGTGTTTTTGCCAACACCCCGTTCAAAAATATGCTCTTTCTCCGCTTTTGGGATCCCGGTCCCGTCATCTTCGCAGATGAGCGCAAGGCCGCTGTCGGAGATCTGGTAGTAGAAGCGGATGGTTGTCAGACTTCCCCCGTACCGGATCGCGTTGTCTGCCAGGTTATAGAATACCTTCTCCAGCAGCGGATCGGCGAATATCTCGGTATTCTCGAGCTCGATTACAATAGAGATTCCCGCAGTGCCGATGCTGGCGGTTGCCCGGCCCGCTACATCCCTCACGTTCTGCCAGACCGGCGCGTTCACGCCGACTCCCTGGTAATCGCGGGTGAAGGTGATCTGGCGCTGGATGAGCCGGCCCTCGTCCTTGATCTGGCTGAGCAGCTGGGCGAGTTGCTCCCGGTTGCCGGATGCCACTGCCATATCGATGAGCCCGAAGATGCCGGTGATGGTGTTCAGGATATCGTGCCGGGTGATATCGTTCATCAGGTTGAGCTTCTTGTTTGCCAGGTGGATGGCATCCTCGATGCGTTTCCGGTCGGAGATGTCGGTAATCGTACCAACATACCCCCGGATCTTCCCGTCCGGGGCATAAACCGGGACGGACTGGCCGTAGATCCAGATAACACTCCCGTCCGGCCTCATGAACCGCGTCTCGGCCCGGGGCTGGAGCCGGGCCTGGAACTTCTTCCACATCTCTTTTGAGATCCGTGTCCTGTCGAGAGGGTTGTGGATCTCTCCCGGCTGCCGCGTTCTCATGGTCTCGAACGTCATGCCCGCCATCTCTTCCCAGCGCTCGTTGACATAGAGAAGCGTGCCGGTCTCCGTGGTCTCAAACACCCCTACGGGTGAAGCCCGGAGGATGCTCGAAAGCCGTTCCCGGCTCTGCCGTAACGCTTCTTCCATCTTCTTGCGTTCGGAAATATCATTGATCGAACCCACCCAGCCGGTCAGGTTTCCATCCGGATCGATGAGCGGGACCGCCTGGCCCAGGAGCCAGGAAACGGTTCCGCTGGCATGGACAAAGCGCGACTCAGCCGAGACCAGGGAACGCCTGCGGATAGCGTCAGCCACTGCCGCGAGATGCTCTTTCTGATCGTTCGGGTGCAGGATCTCAAGCCAGTACCTTCCCCGGATCTGATCCCCGCTCATCCCTGTGATCCTGGTGAACATATCATTGACAAACGTGAAATTCCCCCGGGCATCGAGCCGGAAGACACCGGCCGGGGATGCCTGCAGGATACCGGTGATGAGTTCGGTGCTCTCCCGCAGGTCGCGCTCGATCTTCTTTCGTGCAGTGTTGTCAATGAAGGTCTCCAGCAGGCAGGGCCTGCCCTGCAGCAGGACCGGGACAACGTACTTGATGACGGAGATGGTCCTCCCGTCCGTTCTGACCAGTTCACGCTCGGAATTATCCACGGTCTGGCTGAGATCGGTGATCGGGCACCGGCCCTCTTCGGCCGGGCAGATGACGTCATGGCAGATCTTATTGATAAGCTGGTCTTTTGTGGCCCCGATCATCTCCAGGGCAGCGGGGTTCGCATCAACGATCCGGTGCGTCTCGGCATCGATAACGATGATCCCCGCCTTGACCGACCACAGGAGCGTCTGGAGATATTCCTGGCTCTCGATCAAAGCCTCCTCGAGATTCACCCGGTCGGTGATATCATTCACGCTGCCCCGGAATCCCTGGAATGTTCCGTTCCGGTAGATGGGGGCGGTGAACACCACGGCACTCATGATGGTTCCGTCTTTCCGGATGAGATGGTAGATCTCGCCGGAGGATTTTTTTCCCTTCATGACGATCTCCATGCCACGGTTCACGCGCCCGATATCTTCGGGAATGACAAAATTCCGGACATTCACCCCCTCTGCTATCATCCGCTCGTTCATCCCGAAGATATCGAACCCCGCCCGGTTGACATACCGGAGCCGGCCATCGGCATCCATCTCGAAGATGGACTGGGGGAGGAGTTCGGCCATTTCGCGGAACCGCGCCTCGCTCTGCATCAGGCCGTCGTGGGTCTTCTCGACCGTTTCGAGCATGCGGTTGATCTCCTGCGAGAGCTCGGAGATCTCATCACTTCCTTCGATCCGAAGCCTCCCGGTGGGGACCGTCTGCCGGCCGATCTCCTGCACCTGGGTGCCAAGGGAGGTGAGCCGGGACAGGACCAGCCGGTCGAGGGTGAGAAGCGCGGTGACCCCTAAAAGAAGCCCTGCTGCAAGCACAATCAGAATGTACTGGGTTGTTGAGGAGACCCCCTGGTTATAAATCTCCCGGGGCTCGGTGATCTCGAGCACCAGTGCGTCCTGCGAATAAATATCCCGGATGAGGGCATATCCTGCGATCTGGTTGTTATCCGGTGTCTCGGTTATGCCGGTACTCCTGCCCGCTGCATTTTTCAGGGAGACAAGACGATCCGGGCTGTTTTCCGGATCATTTACCGCTATGAAGCGGAGGGTCTGGAGGGCCGGCTTTCCCGGAAGAACGGCAGCCGAATTGTCCAGGTACCTTCCCATGATCACAACCCCCTGGGGCGTGCCGGATAAATCCGAATGGAGTATGGGGCAGGACGCGATGATCATGGGCCTGCCATCGAGAACCAGGAGTCCCGAGGTTGTCTCCTGCGGCTGTGTCATATTCAGAAGAGGGCTGTCCTTTCCCAGGTTCTGCCCGAATGCAGCCGGCATGGCAGTCATGGTATGGTTCCGGAGATCATATGCCCCGGCATAGACCACTTCGCCTCTCCTGTTCGTTATAACGATGAGGTTGAGCCGGAGATTGTTGTAGATCCCCGGCACCAGATTGCCGGAGGCATAATCCGGCTTGTTCCCGTTGACGAACGCATAGGTGTCATCCCATTGCCCCCAGTCCGTGCTGATCGCGGAGAGCGATGAGTACTCGCCCTCCAGCCGGCTCACGGCCTCGTCAACATCCTGCAGCACGTACCGGTGTTCGAGTGCGCTGTAGCTGGAGAGGGAAACGCCGGAAACAAAGACGATAATAAGGGTGAGAATTATCATCAGGAGGACAATAAGAATAAGACTCGTCTTTTCCTGGAGTTTCATAGGGATGATCCGGGGATGTTTCCGATTACGGCTGATGCAATATTAATATTCTGCTATTACCTGGGCCGGACGGATCCCGGCAGGGATAACGGTATATGAGGATGAAGCGCCAATAATACAGTGATTCTGATGAAGTGGAAAGACTGGGTTCATGTGACAAAACTCGATCCCGACAAACAGCTGAAACCCGGTGATATCGATGCGATTGCAGCGAGCGGCACTGACGCCCTCATGCTCTCGGGCACGCTGAACGTTACCGAAGAGAATTTATCCGCACTCCTGAAGCAGGTCAAGGCGTACGATCTTCCGCTGGTCATGGAACCCGCCGGGCCTGAAGCGGTGCTGACAAAAGGCATCGATTATGTCTTTGTCCCAAGCGTGATGAACACGACCGATGTCACGTGGATCGTGGGAAAACACAAAGCCTGGGTACAGATGAGCAAAGGAAAGATCCCGTGGGGCGATGCAATTGTGCCCGAAGCTTACATCGTGCTCAATCCCAATTCATCGGTTGGCCGGGTAACGAAATCCATCTGCGACCTGAAACCCGAGGAGGTTGCAGCATATGCTGCGGTCGCCGACCATTACTTCCATTTCCCGATCGTGTACATCGAGTACAGCGGCACGTTCGGCAACCCGGAGGTTGTGAAAGCCGCATCGGAAGCCGTTGACAAGGCGATCCTCTACTATGGCGGGGGCATCAACTCCGCGGAGAAAGCTGCACAGATGGGAAAATACGCTGATACCATCGTTGTCGGAAACGCTGTCTACGACCAGGGTGCCGGTGTCCTGAAAGCAACCGTTGACGCGGTCCAGTAACTTTTTTTATGCCCGAGATTGACATCGTTCTCGTCGAGCCCCTCTATGAAGGAAACGTGGGTTTTGCAGCACGGGTGATGAAGAACTTCGGGTTCAACCGGCTTGTCCTGATCAACCCGTGCAAACTCGGCGAGGAGTCAAAGGGCCGGGCATCCCATGCCCAGGATCTGCTGAAACGTGCCGAAGTCTGTACCATTGAGGATGTTTTTGCCCGGAGCAATATCGTCATCTCGACTACCGGTGCCGTGAGCAAATCGGTCTGCCATGCCATGCGGATGCCGTTTTATTCGCCAAAGGAACTCCGGGAGCGGATCAAGGATGTGGACGGCCGGATCTCCATCCTGTTCGGGCGCGAGAACTGGGGTCTCAACAACGAGGAAGTCAAGCGGAGCGACATGATCTGCACGATTCCGACGAGCGAGGAGTACCCGATCCTCAATCTCTCGCACGCGGTGGGCGTTGTCTGCTATGAACTCTCCAATCTCCCGCTGCCGGAGATCCGGCTCGCCCCGCCCCAGGACCTGCAGTACCTGTACCAGCACATTGACCGGTATCTGGACGAGATCCATCACCCGGAGTTCAAGCGGGAGAACACGATGATCCTGATCCGGCGGGTTCTCGGCCGGTGCAACCTGACCATCCGGGAAGCGAGCACCCTCCACGGGCTCCTGCGCCGGAGCGAGTGGCACATCGACCCGGCGCTGCTGGACCGGGATAAGACGGGGACGGGGAATCTCCGGGATTCCGGGAAAGACGAATAGGCCAAGAACCTTTTGACTCACCGATTTTGTGATGATAAGTGGAATTCCTACTCCCATTTGAATTGATCGGGATTTATTGATTTTTGTGCTTCAATAAACGCCATTTTAATTTCCTTTAATAATGGTTGCATCGCTTTCATTGTTGCTAAATTTTCTAAATTCGGCCTTATATTGAGAAGCGCAACATTTACGTGCAAAAGTGATATCGCAGTATTTTGACCGGGATCGGCCATTCCATAATTACTAGGTCCCGCCTGCATAACCTTTCCAGACGGATCCCCCAATTTGAAGTAAAGTCCCTTAGAACATGTTGCATGAACTGCATTACTCGCCATTTTGAAAAGTGGATATAAGTGATCTAAATTAGCTGTCTGGGCGAGGTCAATAAACTGAGGTGAATTTTTCTTAAGTATTTCTGCGGCCCAACCATTATTGTTCGAAAAATTTCTCCCAAATCTTTCAATAAGTTTTTTTCGAATATTTACCATATTTTCAATTTCTTCATCGGAATAGGGGGAATATCCAAGTCGAGAAGCATATTTTTGATATTCTCTCATGGCCTTGCACGACTCAATATATTGATACAATAGGTATCGCTCTGCAACATCATTTCCATGCTTTTTTATGAAAAAAGAGATTACAGCGATCTCATTTAGCGTTAGCCATCGAGCATTTGCACCATCAGCATATCCACGTTTCATCAAAACGAGAATCTCCTGTGAGACTAGACAGGCGTGGGCATGAAGTCGGATTAAAGCTTCGAAAACATAATCGTTGTTTTTTGCTGCGAAGGGACGGTTTTTCTCATTAAATATTCGTCCGACTTCTAGAGAATTATGAATAAAAAATTCCAACAGATCAAACGGTTTTTTCCAATGTTCATACAATCTATTTTCAAATTCGATTTGCCACTTATGCTCATTTTTAATGAATATTGGTAAATCAATTGTTCTTTTATCTATTGTTTGCTTCTCAAATTTTGAACAATATAACTCAATACCTTTCGAAATTGCCTCATCAAAATTTTCTGAATTATTAATGACGATTCCTTGATGGGATAACTCCGTGATGAATTCTTTGATATTAATTTCTAAATTTTCATCTTTTTTTGATGAACTCTTCAAAATCCTCACCATTTTTCTAATAAATGCAATTATCAACAAAGAATAAAATAATGATTGATTGCAACTAATATTTTCAGAAAATTTGCCTTATCGTGTCTAGAATCTCATTTTATCATCATTGATTCTCGTTGACTGGCAATTCCGCGATCGCATTGCGTGATCATAAGGTAAAATCAAGAAGTGATCATCTTATTATTGCGATAACCCACACCGCCCCGAAGGGCGCCCCGCGGCGGCTTCAATGAGCGGATGACTATGGATTGTATTTTTTCCCAAAACGGGTAATACATCGTCATCGCAATGGGGGGTGCCACGAGTGTGCGGGGCGAAGCCCCGAGAACGTTAACAGTTTAAAAATTATTTCTGCACAAAATAAATTATTCAAACACTGCATGAAAAATTATCATCGAACCTTGCCTGAAAAATTCCGGTCAGCCCCGGTTGAAAAAATAATTCAAACCCGGCCCGGAAAATTTCAACCGGCCCCACCGCCCCTGCCTGGAAGCTGCGTACCGATCAAAAAATTTTTCCGGAAAAATTTCCAACCGGATTTTCATGAAAAAATTTTGAAAAAAAAATTGCCGGAAAAATTTTCCGCGAAAAAAATAAAAATTTCACGCGATCCCATAAGAACAAAAAATCCCCTTTCTCCGTCCTGAAACGCCCCTCCAAAACACTCCCAAAATGCACTTCACAACCCCTCCAATCCGGGCTCGCGACGGCCCCCGTTTCCCCAAAATTTTCAAACAAAGCCCAGATTGAGCCCCGTTTCCGATCCGATCACCCCCTGTTTGATCGAAAACTCCTGGAGGAATTGTATGAAGAGGGGGTCCGGCAGGAATCGCGAAATTCACGCCGGTGTCCGACGTTGGGACGGTTCGATCCGGGCCCCAAAACGGGGGTTCTTTTTGATTTCCGCCAACCTTAGGCCATCCGGCATACGATCGGCTGTCCAAAAGGCTACAATAGGGACGTTTTTAGAGGTCATTTTATAGCGAAATATGGCAAACGGAGCGATTAAATCGGGTATTGCTAAAAAGGTCGATTATAATTCATCATTTTTCGCATTAAATCCGGGGAACCGGGTCTTCACCCGTACCAGGTTTTCAGGAGTTTACATCGGAGAAGTGAGTTGAACTGAGTTGTGAATTCCTGATGGGTTTTGGAGGGCATTTCTCTGACGTTACCGACGAGCCATCCTTGTCTGTAACCTGAATTGAGCCAACCCCGGGTTTCAGCGGGAGTGGGTGAGACCCGGGCCGGAAATAATTGAGCAGGCCCTCCCTGAAAAATTTTCAACCGGGCTTTGATTGAAAACTTTGAGCAGACTTTGCCGGGAAAATTACAATCGACTCCTCCGCCCCTTCCCGGAAGTGCGCAGCGATCAAAAAAATTTTCCGGAAAATTTCCAACCGGATTTTCCTGAAAAATTTTTAAAAAAATCTCTAAAAAAATGATAATGGTTTTTTACTGATTTTCATTTACTGATGCTTTTCATTACAGAAGGGTCAGCAGTATCGGGCGTCACGGTAAGGAGCGATCCGTCTATTTTGGATTATTCCATTAAACCGATATATGTCTTGTAGTCCGGAATATTTTTTACAAGTTTATAGATGCGTGCAGATGGAGTAAGCCGGACTGTGGCGTACTCCGCATCTGCCTTTTCGTCCCCATTGATAACCTTCATTATTTCTGATGTGCCTGATTTACTTCATCCGGAGGAGATGCTGGTTGCGCTACCTGCACTGCCTTTTCTCCATTTGAAGAAGTTGTTGGCTGCACGCCTTTCACAACATTTTTGATTATCGAAAAACCTTGCGAAGAATCCTGAGTATCAAGCGTGAACGTAAGGAACGAGCCGTCTTTTATGGATTGTTCCATTAACGCGATATATGTCTTGTAGTCCGGTATATTTTTTGGAAGTGTGTAAATGCGTGCAGATGGAGTAAGCCATACCGTTGCATATTCAGCATTTGCCTTTTCGTCCACCATGACAACCTGCATCGTTATCTGATGATCAAATGTGCTGTTATCGGGGGTCTGATTCGTTGCAGTACCTGGCGAAACCGGAGTCCCCGGAACGGTATTCTGTGTGCCAGAAAATGCACCGGTACATCCGGCACTCAGCAGTACAACAAAGAGTATCCCCACGCAAGGCAGAATTCCGGATCGTATACGGGATGGTGATTGTTTTTTATCGGACATTATATACCCCCAACGATTATTGGAGGTCCAGTGAAAAAGCATTTCTTGCACAAATCCTGACCGGTTCTGGTTTTCCGGCAATTGCCCCGCCACGCCTTAGCGGCCCCGGGGCTTATGAAACATCGCCATTTTTTACCATTTCATAATCCGAACCGGGACCCGGCCGGTCCATGAACGAAAAAAAAAGATCAGAAGAGAACATTCACGCCGCTGATGGAGGGCGGGGCCGTCCGCTTTATCGCGATCGTTGCCCCGATATCCGGTTTGACTTCAAGGGTAAATGCGTCATTCTTGATGATGCCGTTTGTCGGAGCAGCGCAGATGTCGAACTGCTCGCCCTTCTCCAGCAGGTTGTTGGAGATCCCGACCGGGTTCTGGACGCTTGCTATCCCCCAGGTACCGGCAGTAACCCCGGATCCCTGCCATCCGGCAATCGGCCTGAGGGTCTCAAGCGTGGTGGCATTGCTGTACACAATGACCAGTTTCTCAAAATCTATCGGCGTTCCCCCCGGGGCAAGCGCGATGCTGAAGTTCACCTTGTTTATCGTGTCTCCCTGCGTGCCAACACCATACACATTCCCGACAACCTGCATGTTGGACCCTGCAGACTGGACACCGGTGTGGACAACTTCCTGGCTCTTCTGCGTTGTGTAAAAACCGGCGCCGAGGACAACGTACGAGAATACGGCAGCAACAACAACAAAGGCTATGAGTACGATCGCGGCCTCAAGACCGGTAAAAGCACTGTCAAAAAGAATTTCGGTTCGCATAAACGGACCCCTCTGGACGAATGTTAAATATTTTTTCTGGAATCTCTTAAATGTTTTTATATAAATATAGCTGGAATCAAACGTTTATTGGTTAAATAACCGCCAGATTTGATTGCACTGTCAGAAGCGCTAAAGACCGATGACCGCTCATACTGTTTCCATGATTCTTGTTGACTGGCAGATACTCGATCGCATCGGGAGGGGTCATATCAAAATCGATCCGTACGATCCGAAACTCATCCAGCCCAACTCGCTGGACATACGCCTCGGCAACCATTTTGTCTGGTACAAACCCGGAAAAGAGGTCATCGATCCTTTTACAAAAGATTCGGTTACTGCGGATGTGGAAGAGATCCATGCAGACTCGTTCATCCTCCACCCGGGACAGTTCATCCTCGCAGAGACCCTGGAATGCATCGGCCTTCCCGACAACATCGTTGCCACGATTGAAGGAAAGTCCAGCATTGCACGGCTCGGGGTCACGCTCCACCAGACCGGCGGGTGGATCGACGCCGGGTTCCGGGGAACCATTACGCTGGAGATGGCAAACGTCAACGCGAGGCCGGTCAAAGTCTATGCCGGCATGCCGATCGGCCAGCTGGTTTTTTACACAACCGAGCGGGCCGAGATTCCCTATGACAAGAAATGCGATGCAAAATACCTCGACCAGCGGCAGGCCACCCTCTCGCGGTACCATGGGAATAAAAAGACGAACTAACACTTTTTTACGGGGCAGGGGATTTGCACCGGTTAAGCACTATTTATACCTAGAAATCCCATTTATGATCAATGATCAGATCCAATTGGAGATGAATTAATGCGACTTCTTCTCATTCATTCAGATTACATAGAATACGAAGCTAAAAAGAAGACGAAGATGGCGGAGGAGTGCTCGGTTCTTTCCGACAGGGAAGAAGAGGCACTTACTGTTTTCTGCGCCGTGGAATCGATCGACGAGGAAGACCTCGAGGGCGTTGTCCTCCAGGGAATCGGGGAGATCACCAAGACCGCCGGGCAGGTCAATGTAAAAAAGATTGTCATCTACCCGTACGCCCACCTCTCAAGCGACCTCTCGTCACCCGAGACTGCTGTAACCGTCCTCAATGCCCTCAGGGCCGGCCTCGAGGCCGAGGGATTTGCGGTCAAGCGTGCGCCGTTCGGCTGGTACAAGTCCTTCAAACTTTCCTGCAAGGGCCACCCGCTCTCGGAACTCTCGAAGACCATCATCCCGGGTGAGGAAGGAACCGTCAAGAAAGAGAAGAAAGAGGTCACCCACGACTGGTTCGTTCTCACTCCCGACGGGAAGCAGCACGACTACAAGGAGTTCCTTAACGACACCCCGTTCGGCTGCCTGGTCAAGAAAGAGCTCGGTGTTGCGGTCCCGGTCGGCGGCGACCCGGCCCATGTCGACCTGATGCGCTCAAAGGAGCTCGTGGACTACGAGCCGGCAAGCGATGTCGGCTGCCTCCGCTGGATGCCCAAGGGCAAGATCGTCCGCGACCTCCTCGGCGACTACGTGCTCGGCATGGTTCTCGAGTACGGCGGAACCCCGGTCGAGACCCCGGTCATGTACGACCTTGGCGACAAGGCGATCTTCGAGCACGCCGACAAGTTCGGCGAGCGCCAGTACCGCTTCAAGTCCAACAACCGGAACATGATGCTCCGGTTCGCGGCCTGCTTTGGCATGTTCTCGATCATGCGGGACATGCACATCTCGCCCAACCACCTCCCGATGAAGATGTACGAGCTCTCGACCTACTCCTTCCGCCACGAGCAGAAGGGCGAGGTCATCGGGCTCAAGCGTCTCCGGTGTTTCACGATGCCCGATATGCACTCGCTCTGCCTTGACATGCCGCAGGCCCTCAAGTGCTTCGAGGAGCAGCTTGCCATGGGCTGGCAGACCGGCCGGGACTTCGAGACCAAACTCGTTGCCGCATTCCGGTGCACGAAGGCGTTCTATGCCGAGCACGAGGCCTGGGTCAAGAAGATCGTGAAGGAATCCGACTGCCCGATGCTCATCGAGATCCTCTCCGACCGGGTCCACTACTGGGTTGCCAAGATCGACCTCGCCGCCATCGACGGCCAGCTCCGCCCGATCGAGAACCCGACCGTCCAGATCGATGTCGAGTCCTCGACCCGGTTCAACATCAAGTACCACAAGGAAGACGGCACCCCCGTCCACCCGCCAATCCTCCACTGCTCGCCAACGGGCAGTGTCGAGCGCGTGATGTGCGCAATTCTCGAGAACATCTCAACCCAGCCGGTCCCCGCCCTCCCCACGTGGCTCTCGCCCATACAGGTGCGGGTCGTGCCCGTTGCCGAAAGGCACGGTGCATTTGCAGCTGAAGTCTGCAACCAGATAAATGCTGCAAAGATCCGGTGCGATGTGGATGACCGCGAGGAGAGCGTTGGAAAGAAAGTAAGGGAAGCCGGCATGGACTGGGTCCCCTACGTGATCGTTGTCGGCGATGAGGAAGTCGCGTCCAAGAACCTGACCGTTACGATCCGGAAGAAGTCGCAGCCGAACAAGCCGTTCAAGGAGCAGATGACTGCCGAGGCCCTGATAGCCGCTGTTCAGAAGGATACGGAAGGAAAACCGTTCCGCCCGCTCTATACTCCCCGGAAGCTTTCCATGAAAGCCCGGTATATCTGATTTTTTCTTTTTTATTCAGAAAATATTTGCATCATATACGTAATGGCCACCATTCCGCTCCCGTTTCAATGAAAACATGTGTGTTTTTCGAGCCCCGAACCGAATTACAATAATCCAGAATTAGTAACATTAATCGGTGCGCTCATTATCCTGGATTTTTCTCGTTCTCCTTTGAGACAGATGTTTGACGATCCTGCAGTATGACCCCAAGGAATATGAGAATAAGGCGATTGTCCTGGGCATATGAGAGAATTGGAATACCCGGACCCTCCCTCTTTGCGGGTACATGGCTGTATATGACCTCTCCTCCCCCGGTGTGAAAACCATCAGAACCCGAAAAAACCCACCCCTGTGTTCGGGAACTGTTCCATCCTGTTCGCTCAAAAAGGGGAAACAGGGCCCGCGTATGGCCAGGATTCGTCTGGACCGGGATTTGAAACGATCCGGAATCCGAAGGGTATGTCTACAAAAGTGCCTGCGATTGATACTGTTGGTTACAAAATAACCGATAGTTATAATTTAACCAGAAGTAATAATTGTATTGTGAGCCCGGTGGATAACCCGGTTATTCATGGGACCGGCAAAGGGGAACTGATCCAGGGTAATCCCCGGTAAACGATTTACACAATCTTGCTTGAGGAAATTTCATGGAAATACAGACAGTGAAACTTGTATATTTCTCACCAACGGGAACAACGAAAGCGGTGGTCCGGGGAATCGCACGCGGAATGAATCCCGGCACTGTGGAAGAGCTGGATATCACCCGGCCGGGCGCGAGAAATCAGTCATTACAGACATCGGACAACGACCTGCTCATTGTCGGCGTGCCGGTGTATATGGGAAGAGTGCCGGCCCTTGCAGGCGAATGGCTGCATACGATACAGGCAGAGAATACACCCGCGGTCTGCGTTGCCGTCTATGGCAATCGTGCGTACGAAGACGCCCTGCTCGAACTTGCGGACATCCTGACCCGGTGCGGGTGCAGGCCGGTCGCCGGTGCAGTGTTCATCGGGGAGCACTCCTTCTCCACTGCCGAAACACCGACAGCCACGGGCCGTCCGGATGCCGGTGACCTGGAATCTGCAGCATTGTTCGGGCAGAAAATTGCAGAAAAACTTCGGCTGGTTGCATCCGCTGACCGGATTCCTGAAGTAAAAATCCCCGGCTGCCATCCCTACCGGCAGGAGCCGTGTCATCCTTACCGGAGAGGTACGGCATTCTGGAATGTTGATTTTATTGCGATCAGCGATGCGTGCACCCGGTGCGGGATCTGTGCAGAGGGATGCCCGGTCGGGGCTATCGATCCCGAGAACAGCAGGGCGATCGAGACGGAACGATGTATCACGTGCTGCGCCTGTATCCGGCACTGTCCCAGTCATGCGAGATCGATAAAACCCGGCCTGGTCAGGGACGCGTCGCTGCGCCTGAATACGTTGTATAACGAGCGGAAGGAGCCGGAATTCTTCTTATAATGTTGTCAACGGCAAAGATGCGGAACTCTATGAGAGAAGACCGGGCAGTGCGGGCCAAATCCTTTAATCCCGGCAACTCCCGGTTATTGTACAACCAAAGGTTACCGGCCGGGTGATGGGATGGGCATATCTGAAAGAAAGATCCGGGAGAAGGAGCAGCGGAGAAAAGAGATCCTCGATACCGCAGAGCGCCTCTTCTTCTCCCGGGGGTACGACGCGGTCTCCATGGACGGGATCGCCCACGAGGTCGAGCTGAACAAGGCCACCCTCTATCTCTATTTTGAGAACAAGGAGGCGCTCTTCGCTGCGGTCGTGCTCCGGGGCATCCGGATCCTGGAGGAAAAATACCGGGAATGTATGAAAGAACAGGTTCCGGGTATTGTCAAGGTAGCCCTGCTGGGTCGGGCCTATTTTCGGTTTTCGCAGGAACACCCGGATTACCTGCGGCTGATCAAGTTTTACGGGACCGAACGGTTTTCCAAAGAGAACCCGTGTACCGCTGAGATCGGCAAAGGGTACGGCACCTGCCGGCTGATCCTGCGGGATGCGGTCCGGGAAGGCATCGAGGACGGCACGATCCGGGCCGATCTCGACCCGTGGCTCGTCTCGATGTACCTGATGATCTCCTTCATGGGCATCCTGTCCATGGAGGACAAGTGGAAGCAGGTGATCGAGGCGGAAGGGTTCAGCTACGAGCAGTTCTCATCTGAATTTTTCCGGTTCATCATGCCTGCACTCTCGACCGGGAATGCTCCATCCCCCTCACCCGGTGATGGGAGAGCGGACCTGTCATCACCTTTTCTCTCCACGGATCCGGCTACCCGCCGGACTCCGGAACCAAAATCCGCTGCCGGAAAACCGTGAAATACGTGATACGGGAATAGTACCGGGAGGTTACCAAATGCCAATCATCATTCTCAAACAGAAGAAGGGACTGACCCGCGAGCAGAAGCGCCGGATCGTAAAAGAATTCACGGACACACTGGTCAATACAACCGGTGTAAATCCCGATCTCATCACCATTCTTATCGAAGAACTCGATCCCGAGGACATCGGGAACAGCGGGAAGCTCCGCTGTGACTGAAAAGCACGGGCCCCGCTCGTTGCGTGGGGAGAGTGACGCGTTGCGATGCGTTGGTATTTCCCGGCGATAAAAAAATTCGTACGGGATTATGTACAGGTAATACCCCAACATCGCAACGAATGATTCCCTGGCGGCGGGGCGAATCCCGCGGGGCGTCAGGAATTTTTAATATTTTTCACAGAGCAAAAAAAATCCGGTAACGGGTGGATCAGCGCTCTCTCCCGCCCCGTCTCTCATCGTACGGGATCTCCGCGCTCCTTCCCTGGGAGAGTTTCTTCCGGTCGCTGCGGGCGTTCTCGAACCGCTCCTCGAGCGGAATATCGACACTCTTCCCCCGGGAGAGCGGTTCCTTGTCCTCCCGTGAGCTGCCGAACCGTTCTTCCAGGGGAATCTCGACGCTCCGTCCCTTGGACAATGGTTCGCGGCCCGACCTGGCATGCTCGAACCGGTCTGCGATCGGGATCTCCACACTCTTTCCCATCGACAACTCGCCCCGCTCGCCGCGTGCCCGCTCGAACCGTTCCTGGAGCGCGATCTCATCGCTTCTCACATTCGTGTACCGGTCCTGGACATCGCGCTCGCGCTGCTGCCGGCTTTCACTGACCGGGATGCTCTCGCTCCGCCGGGACGGCTGACCCCGGGGGGCAGCCTGGGCCGGTGTATCCGCATCGGGAATAAAATCGATACCGGAATCCGCATTCCCTCCCCGGGAGCTCCGGGCCGGTTGCCGGGTCTCCTGCACCGGCATGCGCGAGGCAGGCGTCCTCCCCCCGGCCATTCCCGGATCCGAATCGGCCCTTCGCTCCCCGGTATAGGCATACCGGCTCCTGGGAACCGGGGGCACGACATTGCCGCCGCGCCGGATCTCTGCTGCGGCCCGTTCGATCGTATCCGCAACTTCCTGGGGATGCCATTCGGTGAACATCAGGAACTGGAGAAAGGATTCCGGATCCCGGAAGACCGATGCACCGATCCCATCAAACACGATGGTCCGGTCGATATCCCCGAACCAGCCCCCGGCCCGCTCGACAATGGTATCATTCCCGGGCTCGAAAATAAAGACCCGTTCGATCTCCCCGTTCCGTCCCCAGCCGGTCTCCGACACGCCGCTCTCCTCGAACGTGAACGTCTTCCCGACTGCGCCGTAATCGCCGCCTTCCCGGACTGCGATCCGGGACGCCCCCTGCTCGTACCGGAACGTGCGGGGCCGTTCGCCGAACGAGAACGTCTCTTCCAGCATCCCGTAGGGGTCAAAGACAAAACGCCTCAGGATCTTATCCTTCCGGACAGGATCGTTCTCGGTCATCATATTGGAGGCATGATCGAAGAAGTACAGGCGCCGGAGCGTTTTCTTGTCATCCAGTACGCGGATGCCGCCGTTCCCGTACTGATAATACCGGACAATGCTTCCATGCCTCGTGCCTGTATGCTCGGTTATCACTGCATCTGTCATGGGAATCTCCTTGGACTCTGCATCGTTTTTCTTACATTGCTCTTTGTGGGCCAAATAAGTTTGTCAGGCTGCGGTGGATCCGGCAGAAAACGTATGGCTGGCCGTTCATCCGGGTTCGTAACCTTCATTCCCTTCTGCGGCATATACAGCTTACACTTATGGCAGATGAACCTCAGATAACCGAGCCGGTCTGTATCAGCCCGGCCCCCCCGGAAAAGACCCTCTACCTGGCAAAATGGAGCTCACGATTCTGGGCATGGCTTATCGATATCATCCTTGTCACCCTCTTTTTGAATATCGTTCACGGGCTTCTCGAACCCGTCTGGGTCCTTCCCTTTTACTGGGATATTCCCCACTGGGATCCGTTCGCTGTTGGTTTCCAGACGATCTTCTTCTTCCTGTACTGGACCGCCATGGAAGGGTTCAGGGGCCAGTCGATCGGCAAGATGGTGATGAACTTAAAAGTGGTCAACCGGGACGGGACAAAGACCAATTACTGGAAGGCAGCTATTGAAAGTTTCGGGAAAACTTTTGTTCCCATCCTCATCCTCGACTGCCTCATCGGGTGGTTTGCCATGCCCGAGACCAAACTCCGGGTCTGCAACCGGGTCTCCAACACCATCGTCATCAAAACCGACTACAAGGAACCGGCAGGTATCCTGTATGTCAAGGACCGGGAATAATTTTTTTGTGTTCCTGTTCAGATACTTTTTTTTAACGGGAGATTGCCCGGTACACCATGGAAATGCCGGGTGAAGATCCTGAAGATGGCGATGACGGGCCCGGATCGGCTTTTTCGCCCGGGCGCATAGCACATTTTGTCGGGCTCCTGTCCGATGACGATGAACAGACCCGGTGGAGAGCGGCAGAAACTTTAGGGAGGATCGGGAGCCCGGAAGCAGTTGCCCCGCTCATCGATACCCTCTGGGACGATGATGCCCGGGTCCGGCTCAAGGCAGCCTGGGCGCTCGGGCGGATCGGCGACCCGGGTGCAGTCGCTCCCCTACGGCGGCTATACCGCATGGAGAACGAGGATGCGCAGGAGATAATCAGGGAAGCCCTTGAATCGATCCAGCAGGCCGGGCTGTCCCCCGGTCCCTGATCCGGACGCGGAACCTGCGAATCCCCGGACTGCATCAAAGGAAAGATATCAAACCCCGTACTTAACGATAATACAGGAGAACCGGCATGGAAGAGATCGAGTCGCTCTACAAAAACGAGAACGGCACCATCCTCATCGAGATCAAGCTCTCGTCGATCATCCAGCTCTTCAACTCGTTCGATCCGGCTCCTTTCCGCGAGAAGGAACTCGACAGCGCGGCCGAGCAGTATATCGTAAATGTCATCGAGGATTTCCCGGCCAAGACCCGGTTCCGGATCATCATTCTCCTGCCGCCGGAACTTGCGGGAAACGAGGATGCCCGGCAGATCGGACCTGCCATCCACAACCATTTCCGGTACAAGATGCTCGATGCCGACCTCCAGTTCCGGTCCCGGTTCCGGTTCGGCAGGAGCGCCCTCTTGATAGGCCTCGGCTTCCTTGCCATCGCCCTCTTTTCCCGGCTCCTGATCTTCACGTACAGCAGCGATCTTGCCGCCCAGTTGCTGGCCGATGCCCTGCTCATCATCGGCTGGGCCGCCATGTGGGAACCCGTGACCGTGCTGCTCTATCAGCTCTGGCCTATCCTCCGGCTCAAGAAGACCTACCAGCAGATCAGCACAATAGAGATCGAGATCCGTCCCTCCGTATAGCGGGGATGAGGCAGGTCAACCGATCCGGTGCAGGGTTTTCAGCCGGCCGATATAACTTCTCATCAGACCGGATGGTTCAGGAATCGTTCGTGGTGGCTCATCGCCGGCAAGGGCTGCAAAGATGCAGGAGATCGCCCGGCCGTGGGACGGCCCGTATCCTCCTTCCAGCACGAACGCCAGGGAACAATCGCCCGCAGATTTCACCAGTGACGTGAGGACCCGGAGATCCTCCGGCCGGATCTCCATGCCGCCGAGCGGATCGTCGGAGAGAATGTCCTGCCCCGCCGAGACCAGAATGGCTTCCGGCCGGAACCGTTCGATTGCGGGGAGGAAGATCTCCCTGAACACTGCGGCATAATCGGCAATCGCGGATCCCGCCGGGAGCGGTGCATTGATGGTGAACCCGGCGCCGGCGCCGATCCCGGTCTCCGAAGGACTGCCGGAATAGGGAAAGAGGAACTCCTGGTGAACCGAGCAGAAGAGCACGCGATCCGTACCGTAAAACGCGTGCTGGGTCCCGTTCCCGTGGTGGACATCCCAGTCCACGATGGCAACCCGTGAGACCCGGGTCAGCGCATACGCTGCGGCTATCGCAATATTGTCAAACAGGCAGAATCCCATGGCCCGGTTATGCTCGGCATGATGGCCGGGCGGGCGCACGAGCGCAAAGCAGTGTTCTCCCCGGAGGGATCGTTCCACGGCCTGGATCGCGGCCCCGGCAGCATTCAGGGCGATCTCGTAGGACCGGGGCGTGATGTAGGTGTCGGCATCGATGTGCCACGGGCGAGTGATGGACCTGCACCGCTCCCTGATCCATCCGGCATAGCCGGGGTCATGCACCCGGAGAATATCGTCCAGGGTTGCAGGTTCTGCCTCATACCGGGGAGTGTCCGGAGGAATGCCCGAACAGGCCAGGGCCAGGCGGGATGCGCACTCGGAATGCCCGGGATAATCATGTCCTGCGCCGGATGGATCCAGAATCGCGCTGCCGCGTCCCCTGCCGCCCATACCCCACCCCGCGGGTTGTCCCGCGATGGATAAGAGACTCTTCCCTGTTCCGGCTTATCCGTTTTATGCTCCCGCTGCACGGCAGCCGGTCTGCAATTCGGCTTGCTGGGATCGGAAGGTGTTTTCAAACGGTCACCCGGGCAGCGATCACGCCGGGTCGATGAAAAGTGGATTCCCCGAGTGCGGATTAGTACCGGAAACCTTCCTGCCCGGGGGAACAGGATCCGGATATTCCCCGGGCTTATTCTCCTTCCCGGTGTGCAGCCAGCCGGGCAGAACAGGTCGGGCAGAGCATCTTTCTCTTCCGGTCCAGCTCGTCAAGCGTGTCCGGTTTGAACATGATGCATTCCGTGTTCTCGCAGTGATCGAGCCCGAGAAGATGCCCGACTTCATGCGCCCCTTCCTTGGTCAGCCGGTCGATCAGGTCGTCATCATCGGGGGGCCGGCCGTAATATTCATTGCAGAGACGGGCACTTGAGACCACCGCAGCGCCGACGGACTGGCGTGCAAGGCCGAAGACAAAACTGTTCCCGTTCCGGAAGAGGTCCTGGTTGACCACGAGAAGGACCGGATCCGCGATTTCGTGCCGGTGCTTGTAGGTCTGGATGCTGTCAAGGAGCGCCTGGGCATCGATCTGCCTCCGGGCAACCACATATCCCATCATCCGGACATGATTCTCCGAAACCGATGACGGGACGCCCAGCACTGAAGAGATCTTGCGGGCAACCGGCATCTGGAGGCCCGCGGGGGACTCGGCATCCCAAAAGATATGGATATGCATCGCTATATTCTGTTTAAATGGGCTCCTATAAACATATTGAGACCTCTGTCGGCCGGTATATCCAAAGCCGCTACAAATCTGCCGTCGAAGTCGGGATCGGGCGAAATACCGCGGCAGCAGAGATAGTCCTGGGCGCGGGAGTCCTCATCCGGGCAACCGATATTAAGGATCTGCCCGAAAGTCCGATCCCGTTTTCCGTTGATGATGTCTTCGAGCCCGATCTGTCGCTCTACCGGGGAGCGGAGGTCATCTACGCAGTCCGGCCGGCCATCGAGATGATCCCGCCCCTCATCTCCCTTGCGCAGGCCGCGGGGGCGGATCTCGTTGTCTATCACCTGGGGTTCGAGACGTACGGGGATGGCGGGGAGAAGATCGACTGCGGGGTGATCCTGCACCGGTATGTTTCGATCTCAGAACCCGTCAAAGAGCGTTGACTGGGTCTTTGCCGGGGTCTTCTTTTCAGGAGGTTCAGGAGGAACTTCGGGAGGAGTTTTTGCCTCGGGAAGGATCTCCTGCTTGGGCGCCTTCTCCTTCTTTGGTTTCTTCTCCTTCTGCTCTTTTTCTTTCTCCTTCTCCTGCTGCAGGAGTCCCTTTATTATTTCCTGGGATTTTGCCCGGTCATTGAGGAAGAAATTGAGCTGGTCGGCATCGAATGCCAGGTCCCGTGCATAGCCGGCAGGATCCTGCTCGACAAGCATGGAGATGGTGCCAAGGTAACTCTCCCGCAGGGTGTTCTGGGGGATATGCATCATGCCGGAGACTTTGTTCAGGGTGGCAATCCGGATGGTTTTCTGCTTCTTGGCCGTGGACATCCGCTGCCAGCGTTCCGGCGGCATGATGCGGGCATGGAGGCCTTTTCCCCCGGCCGCATCCGCAGCCCCGAGGAGCATGATGGCGGTTGCGTACCGCCAGAGCGTGTGGTACTGGCGCCGGTACGTATACCCCAGGTACTCGTCGGCCCGGGCCAGGTGGCGGAATGCGGTTCCCGCGGCGTGGGCATCGGGCATGAACTGGATGCTGCCCTCGACCCACTGCTCGATGGTCTCCGGTGTGTCATCCACATCGTACGAGAGCCGGAGCAGCTCGCTGTCTGAGGATTTGCCAAAAAGGGCGGAGATTAACGTGAAGATGGAGACGCGTTCATCCTTCTGCGAGGTGTGGACGCCCGAATCCTCGAGGCTTGTCCTCCCTATTGCCGAGGCATACAGCATGTTCACGGCCGAGCGGATATCCCCCTCGGCGCTCTCGGCTATCGCGTGGACTGCTGCATCGCTGCAGGCGATCTTTTCCGCAGCACAGAGGTACTTGAGCCTCGGGGCGATCGACCGGGCGGGAACGGCCTTGAACTGGACCGGTTCGCAGCGGGAGCGGATCTCCGGCGAGAGTCCGTAGAGATCGTTTGCGATCAGGACCATCGGCTGCCGGGTCTCCCGGATGCATTCGATGATCGCCTTCGCACCCCCCCGGTCAGCCGTGCCCTGGAGATTGTCGGCCTCGTCAAGGATTATCAGTTTCCGGGAGGAACCGGTGAGGCTTGCCGTGGTGCTTCCGGCACCTGCAATCCGCTCGATGACGGCTGCCGTCCTCTGGTCGCTCGCATTGAGCTCGATCACCTCCCAGTTCATATCGTTTGCAAGGGCAATTGCGCTGGAGGTCTTGCCGATACCGGGCTTGCCGTAGATGAGCAGGGGCTTCGATTTCCGCGACCAGTTCTTTGCCCAGTCGGCAATCTGACGGACCGCAGTCGTGTTGCCGACCAGATCGGCAAGGTGTGCAGGCCGGTATTTCTCTGCCCAGTCCATACCAACACGTTGGCGGTCATATGAATAAAATCAACGCTTGCGTAATGGCGGTTTTGTGGCTGCGGGATCGGAACAAATACATTATCTCTGATAACGTGAAAATAGCATTAACGCAATTATTTTAGGTTAGTGTTCAGGTGATTTCGTGGTCCACAGCTGCTCCACAGAGACGATAGCAAAGGTTGTCAGGGAATACGAAGGGGTAAAGCGAAAACATACCATCGGGGAGATGGTCAAGGCACTGAAGATCGATGCCCCCCACGTTGTCGCCTCGTTCGGAGAGGATGCAGCAGTTATCGAACACAATGGCGAAGCCCTGCTCCTGGCAGCCGACGGGATCTGGAGCAAGCTCATGGATGTGGACCCGTACTGGGCAGGATACTGCTCGGTCCTCGTCAACATCCACGATATCGCCGCCATGGGCGGCCGGCCGATCGCCATGGTGGACATCTTCTCGATCTCCAAGTCAACCGTGCAGGAGCAGGTGGTCAAGGGCATGCACGATGCATCGGCCCAGTTCGGCGTGCCGATCGTTGGCGGGCACCTTCACCCGGATGCCCCGTACAGCGTCATCGATGTCTCCATCCTCGGCTCCGCCAGCCTCGACTCCATCATCTACAGCCACACGGCCCAGGAAGGCGACCGGGTCATCGCGGCGATCGATCTCTCCGGCCGGGTCCACCCGTCCTGCGCACTCAACTGGGATTCGGTGACCATGAAGACCGCGGCACAGGTGCGGGCACAGATTGCCGTGCTCGAGACGATCGGTAAGAGGCACCTGGTGACCGCAGGAAAAGACATCAGCAACCCGGGCATCATCGGCACCCTCGGGATGCTTCTCGAAGTGAGCGGGAAAGGGGCCGAGATCGATCTCGATCTTATCCCGAAGCCCCCGCTTGCAGCAAACAACATAACCTTCGAACTGTGGGTACGGATGTATCCCGGCATGGGCTTTATCATGACGGCAAACAAGTCCCAGGTTCCTGAACTGATCCGGGTCTTTGCCGAAGTCGGGATCACGGCAAAAGATATCGGTACGGTCAACAGCAGCCGGGAGCTGCGGATCCGGTACGATGGCAACGAGACGCAGGTTTTCGATTTCGTCAACAACGGGATCATGCACCTCTCCGATGAGGATATCGGATGCCCGCTGCACTGAAGCGAATAGGGATAGGCATTGGAGAAGACCCTGAGAAAGTCCTCCTCAGTGCCGAGCATGTGAGCGGCCCGTTCACGACTATCTGTTACTGCCGGCCGGGTAGTATCGGGAGAAAACCTGCAAACCCTGCGGTGCTGATCACGGAAAGCCCGAATCCCGAAGAGGTCATGATCGATGACCTCATGGCAGGGCGGATCGATGCAGCGGTGAGGGGGACCCTGCCGTCGAATACAACCTTAAAAGCGTTAAAATGCGGCGAGAAGGTGGATCATCTCGAGCGGATTGCGCTTCTTGAGACCGTTGACGGGAAAAAATTCCTTTTCACACCGGTCGGTGTTGATGAAGGCTGGACTGTTCCTGAGAAAGTGGAACTGATAAAGAAAGGGAAGAATATTGCAAAAAAATTCGGTCTTCCCGAAAAGGTCGGCATTCTCTCCGGCGGGCGCCTGGGGGACATCGGCAGGCACCCCCAGGTGGATGCCAGCATGGCCGATGCCGAACTGGTTGCCCGGATCACCGGGTCCGAGCATTGCGAGATCCTTATTGAAGATGCCATCAGGGACTGCGGGCTCATCATTGCACCGGACGGGATATCCGGCAACCTCGTCTTCCGGACCCTCACGTTTCTTGGGGGCGGTTTCGGTCATGGCGCGCCTGTTGTAAATATCAGCAGAATTTTCGTGGATACTTCGCGCGCCTCACCAAATTACACGAATGCGCTATTGCTCGCAGCATCTTTGTTGGAATAATTTTAAACGCATAAATCTTCTCCTTTTCTTTAAAAGAACCGTTTAATTCGTTTTAAAATTATTCTGCGAAATTCTGAACCCCGTTCCTGACTTGCTTTGCAGGATGCCCTCCAATACCGTATTACTGAGTAAATTATCGTATTTCGCCAAAAAGTATTTAAATATACCAATAGACTTTCTTTTTGAGGTAAGAAACATGGCAGATTTACCAATCGCCGCAGTTGTAAGGATTGCGAAGAAAAACGGAGCCGAAAGAGTGGGAAGCGATGCAGCAGAAGCACTTGTTGTCAAGGCTGAGAAGTACATTGCCCAGCTGACAAAAGAGGCCAACAAGCTTGCCGAGCACGCTGGCCGCAAGACCATCAAGAAAGAAGACGTTGACCTGGCTGCAAAGTCCAACTGATCAACTCTTTTTCTCTTCTGCACGCTCGTAATTTCTGTTTTTTTGGTTTTTGTATGCAAGAAGTGATATCTTTCGCGGCCCCACGATAGTATAGATGCTAAACCATACGCCGGACATTGATGGGAATCGCGGGGCGCAGGAATTCATGGATGCCATGTCCCGGCTCTTTTCCAAGGCGGCCACAATTGAGAAAGAGCCGGTGGATACCGGTGACGGGGTGCTGCTCCATGCCTCCGAGATCCATCTCATCGATATGGCGGGGCGCTTCCCGGAAGAGAGTATGTCCTCGATTGCATTGCGGCTCGGTATTACGAAAGGAGCCGTCTCGCAGACGGTAAAAAAACTGGAAGAGAAAGGGTACCTCGGGCGGAGTTTTGGCGAGGGAGACAATAAGACCGTCTATCTCCGGCTTACGGATGCAGGAAAAAGAGCCTTTGCCTGGCACGCTGCGTACCATAGTCTTGTCAACGGGAGGATCGAGCAGGCAGTCGCATCCCTGGGAGAAAAAGACCGGCAGAACCTGATGGACATTCTCTCGACCCTTGAGAAGATATTTGACGATTGTCCTGAACTGCGCAAGAACGTTTCCGGGAAGACTCAATAATTTTTCAGCTGGGCGATCCCCGACTGCCGGGTCCGGATGGGTATATTGTTTAGATACTAAATTAAATAGTTTAGATACTATACAATATATGGTCACTCCCGGCGTAGTTGCGGGTTTGTCATGGTGATTGTACATGCAGGATTACACCCTGGGTCCTCTGATGCCATCGGATCGAAAAGCCATCGTGGATATCTTCAACTATTATATCAAGAACAGTTTTGCTGCATATCCGGAGAACCCGGTGCCGTACGAATTCTTTGACCATCTCCTTGAAACCTGCAGGAATTACCCTTCTGTGGTTGTCCGCGGGCCCGGGGGGGAACCGGTGGGCTTTGGCCTGCTCCGTCCCCACAACCCCATGCCCGCCTTCCATCGTACTGCCGAGATCACGTATTTCATCCGACCGGAATCAACAGGAAACGGACTCGGGTCGCTGATGCTCGGGCATCTCCAGGCCTGTGCAAAAGAGCGGGGTATAACAACCCTCCTTGCCAGTATCTCGTCCCTGAATGAAGGGAGCATCCGGTTCCACGGGCATCACGGGTTCGTGGAATGCGGGAGATTTTCTCAGGTTGCAGAGAAAAAAGGAATCGTATTCGATACGGTCTGGATGCAGAAGTTCCTCTGAGTGGATCAGAACTTCCCTTTCGTGCTCCGGACCGCTTTTGGATCCCCGGTGATGGAGAGGGCCTCCCCGAGTGCGATGCCGAAGGCCTTGAAGACCGCCTCGCACTTGTGGTGATCGTTCTTGCCGGAGAACGAGATGTGCGCCGTGATCCCGGCCCGGGTGCAGAGCGAGTAAAAGAAATGCTCGAAAAGATCGGAGGGGATGTTCCCCACAGCCTTGTTGCCGAACGAGCCGGTCCAGACCAGGTACCCCCGGCCCCCGCAGTCGAGGGCAACCTGGGCAAGCGACTCGTCCATGGGGATGATCGCGTGGGAGAACCGTTTCATTCCCCTGCCTTCACCGATGGACTGTTTGATGACATCGCCGAGCACGATCCCGATATCCTCGACCGTGTGGTGGCAGTCCACGTGCAGGTCGCCCTTTGCCCTAAGGTCCAGGTCGAACCCGCCGTGCCGTGCCATGGCGTTGAGCATGTGGTCGAAGAACGCAATCCCGCTGTCCGCGGTCACCTTCCCGGTTCCATCGGGGTTTATCCTGATCGTGATATCGGTCTCCTTTGTCTTCCGCACAACTTCCGCAATTCTCATCCGCATTCCTCCAGGGCTTCCTTTATCGATATCTTTCCGCTGTACAGCGAGGAGCCGAGGACTGCTCCGTACGCTCCTGCGTCTTTCAGCCCTGCCACATCCGGCCGGGACGAGACTCCCCCGGCAACGACTACCGGGATCTTGACATGATCGATCAGCCGTTTTACCGGCCCGAACCGGACGCCCTGCTGGAGCCCCTCGACATCCACGTTGGTGTAGAGAAGCGACCCGGCTCCCAGGTCCTCGAACCGTTTTGCCCAGCCAAGATAGTCCCCGGCGGTCTCCTGCCAGCCGTGGATCGCGATCTGGCCGCCTTTGGCATCCACTCCCGCCATGATCCGGCTGCTCCCGAATTCCTCAGATAGCGTGCGGATGCAGTCCGGCTCCCGGGTGGCAAGCGTGGAGATGATGATGCGGGAAACGCCGGTATCGAGCCAGTGCTTTGCATCCTCAAGAGAGCGGATCCCGCCTCCCAGCTCGATCTCCACACCGGTCTTCTTGATCAGGTCAGCAATGAGATCGGCATTTTTCCGGGCGCTGCCAAACGCCCCGTCGAGATTGATGACATGGAGAGCATCCGCCCCCTCGTCCAGCCACCGGGTGGCGCAGTCCAGCGGGTTGCCGTACGCAGTCGCGCTCTCGCGCTTTCCCTGGACCAGCTGGACGCATCGTCCCCCAAGAATATCGACGGCAGGAAAGATTCTCATGATACCTCAGCGGATCATCCGTTGGATGGCCATGACCAGGATGTCTTTTGCCCCCGCCCGCCGGAGGGCATTGATCAGCGTGTAGACCCGCTCCTCGTTGACAACGGCGTGAACCGCAACAAGATCCTCGCTCGAGGCCACATCCATGACGGTGGGGCCCGAGAGGCCCGGCAGTACGCGCTTGACGGTCTCAAGCGAGGCCCGTTTCACGTTCATCATCAGGTAGCACTGGCCCCGGGCCCGGATCACGCTCTCCAGCGCAAGATGGATCTCGTCGATCTTCTCTCTCTTGGTTTTGAGGGAATTATGGTTTGCTATGAGATGGGTCGACGTGACCAGGACCTCGTCGATGACCCGGAGGCGGTTGGTCTTGAGCGTTGTTCCCGAGCTGGAGAGATCGATGATTGCATCGGCAATGCCGAGATGGGGGGTTGCCTCGCAGGCGCCGCCGACAAGAACGATATCTGCGTCCACTTTATGCTTTTTCAAGTAATTGCGGGCAATGACCTGGAATTCGGTTGCAATTTTTTTACCGGCAAGATCCTTTACTGACGAGATATCCGAGTCCTCGCTCACGGCCAGCACCAGTTTTGCTCTTCCGAACTGGAGATCGAGCAGTTCCTCGACATCTGCTTCCCGCTCCACAACCATGTCGTGGCCGGTGATGCCGAGATCGGCAGCTCCCGTTGCAACGTACTCCGGGATATCCACCGGCCGGGCAAAGAGGATCTCCACGTGGGGATCGAGGGTTTTTGTAATAAGCCGGCGCTCTCCGTTCTCGGCAAGGTGGAGACCGCTCTTCTCAACCAGATCCATGATGGGCGCAGCGATCCGGCCCTTGTTGGGAATTGCCAGCCGGACAATATCGGAAAAAGAGGATGTATTGGCGGTATTTTTTATATTTTTTGCAGATTTCGCCATTGTTCCATCAGAATGTCTTGAGCTTGCCTGCGATGACCTTCTCGGTGACCTGGGTTACGTTCGCCAGCTGGGCGTCAACGATCTCAAGGATGTCAGCATTGATCTCCTTGAGCGCCACGCCGGACTTGGGCAGCACCTGGACGCTTGCCACCAGGGGCTGGTCGATGGGCTTTCCGATCTGGGAGAGAAGCCGGACATACAGTTCCTCGATACCGTCAACCTTCTTCACACATTCCTGTGCCATCTGGGTTGAGAGGAGGTTGTAGATCTTGCCGATGTGGTTGATCGGGTTCTTCCCGCTCGTTGCTTCCATGGACATCGGGCGGTTGGGGGTGATGAGCCCGTTGCACCGGTTGCCACGGCCGACCGAGCCGTCGTCGCCCATCTCGGCGGAGGTGCCGGTAACGGTCAGGAAGACGCTCTTCTTCTTGATGTCGTCGGCGGTGTTGACATGGACCGTGACCTTGCGCTTGGTGTTCTTCTTTGCAATTGCCGTTATCTCTTCGTTGAGGAGACTCATGTACTCCGAGTATTCCCGGATGTCCTTGCAGTAGCGGTCAACAATGGCGCAGGCAATCGTGAGGGTGATATTGTTCCCGTCCCTCAGGCCCATGATCTTGATGTCCTGGCCGATGGCGGGGTATTTCTTCCGGAGCTTGGTGTCGATATATTCGGAGCTGTTCCGGATGATATTCTCCACATCGGAGAACGGGGCATGGCCGACACCGAACGAGGTATCGTTGGACCGGGGTGCCTTGCCCTGGTTGGGCTTGAAGACATCCCGCAGGTCGGTGGAACCGGTCCCGAGCCGGCAGTCGATCATGATCTCGCGGTTGAGATCGAGCTCGGGGAGGATCTTGTGGATGTACTTGTGGGCTGCCTCAACAGCAACGGCATCGGTTGGGATGGTGGTACCGTTCCACTGCTTTGTTGCCCGCCCGTCCAGGAGGACATAGATCGGGCGGATCATCCGGCCGCCGCCGAACTTGGGTGCCGATTCACCGGCAACAACTTCGCCCTGGTCGGTGTTGTGGTGGAGAACTACCCCGAACTCTTCGAGGTAGGTCTTGCAGAGTGCCTGGCTGATCGATTCGGCAATGCCATCAGCAAGACTGTCCGGGTGGCCAAGGCATTTACGCTCGGCAAGTTCAATGCGCTGCTTTTCCAACGGAATCTGGTTCAAGGCTTCTATCTGGATATTTCTCTTCATTGATTTCCTCGTGACACTTCGTACTATTAAAAGGACTGGTATTCTTATAACGATTTCTAATAGCACAATTGTGTCTGCTTTTTTATTATTCCCGGTAATACCTGGAGCCGGTTCAGCCCCGTGGTTCACAAAAGAATCGTGTTTTTCTTGCAGGAATAAGGGCCGGAGTATCCGGTGTGGATGCCCGTTTGGGAACAAGATCCGATTAAAAAATTATCGCCTGAGGAATTTATGGAGAATTGTCATCTCGCTGCCTTTTGGGGCTTTCTTGACCGGTGGTTTTACTGGTACCGGAACTTCGCCGATCTCATCCTCATCAGTATCGTCGCTGGTGCGGGACGACCGCTGTTCGTGAGCGGGAGGATCCGTTCGCGTCATCTTCCGGTCAGCCGGCACGGTCGGGGTGCGGGAATGGGGCAGGGTCCTGTGCTGGCCCAGTTTTGTGCCGCAGCCCGGGCAGAAATTGGCTGAATGGGGGAGTTTCTTGCCGCAGTTATGGCAGAACTGGGGAGATTCGGCAGCCAGCTCTTCGTGACGCTTCAGTTCCGGCGGGATCTCCCGGGCAACCGGCCTGCGGACCGGCTGCCGCACTTCCGGCTCGGGTTCGGGAACGAATTCCGGTTCCGGTTCAGGCTCCCGTACCGGCTGGGCAACCATCCTTCTTACCGGCTGGGGCGCCTGCGGGACAGGGTTCTTTACTGCCCCCTTCATTGCCACTTTCATGGCGGTCTGGACTTCCGGTTTCCTGACCTGGGGTACTGCCGGCTCGGGAGAATACGTATCCTCGTCATAGCTGGAAGATATGACCGGCCGTCGCACGGGTTCGGTAACCGGTCGCACCACCGGTCGGCGCTGGGGCTGCGGGATTTCGGGTTCCGGCTCCGGTTCGGGCTCTTCTTCCGGGACCTTGTAGGGCGACTGGATCCGCTTGACCGGTGGCTGCCGCTCGTAATCCTTGACCGGTTTTCTGGCCGGGTGAAGTTCCTGGCGTACCGGTGGTTTTACGGGCCTCTTCATTACCGGCGGCTCTTCTTCAACTTCTTCCGGTTCCGGCTCTTCTTCCTCAACGGGTTCCGGTTCGCGTCTGACTTCTGCTGCCGGTTTCCGGCCTTTCTTGGGGGCTTCTGCTTCCTGGAGCAGGGAGATCCATTCGTCGATCTCGCTGGACCGGTCCATCCCGTTCTGGGCAAAGACCAGTTTCAAGGTCTTGACATCGTCATCCTGGGAACGGATGGAGAGGACGAGCACGGGATCCGAGTTCTCGGAGAATTCAACAATGCTCCCCACGATGGTATCGCGCGGCACGTCCTTTGCGGTGACCTTGAGTTTCTTCTCCTGGGTATCGATGAGAAAGATCCGCTGGTTGGTAAGGTAGGCATGGAAAAAGAATTTTTTGACGGATACGTTGAGCGAGCCTATCAGAACCTGTTCGCCCTGCTGCAGGTATGCGGAAAGGCCTCCTCCCTCTTCGTCTTCCATATCAGGATCATCGGCAGCCGGTTTCGGTGATGTGCCCTTTGCGGTCATGCTTCCCGGAGCTGCAGTCTTTCCCGGGGAACCTGCCGGTTTCTCCGGATGCCTGGCTATCTTCCCGCCGCAATAGCCGCATTCTACGACATTATCTCTGATATTCATCCCGCAGTGAGGGCATTTCATCGATGGACTCCGTTGTACGATATCCGGATTAGCTAACTATAATGTTCTCATTAGATAAGAAAAATTCTCTGATCGGTACCCGACAGCCGGACCGGTTGATCGTGTGGATTGTCAGACGGACAGGTGTCCGCTGATACTGCTCTGGATCTTCTTCCGCTCATCCTCGCTCTCGCACGGATACACATACAGGCCGGCATCGGTTTTGTTGTTGCTGAGAACCGCATTTATCCGGCACCGCATGCTGTCGTGATCGAGCAGGCAGTCATCGGGCAGGAGGCGGCCGAAGGTATCGTTGACCGTTTTGCTGACACTCGCCGGGCAGTCCGTCACGTGATACAGACCTTTCCTGACCACCACGATGAGGACTGCTTTTTTGTCGGAGTCCCTGGACTCTTCGAGCCGGAACGTGCCGTATTTCTCATCCCCGTATATGTTGAGGAACTCGCAGTAGAACGGATCATGCCGCTCCTTGAGCTGGCCAAGGAAAAGGCCCAGAGCCATGGGGAGGTAGCGTGAATATTTCGCATTCACGGGAGATCGCAGGTGCCCGTATGCCGGCTTTTCCAGAATGTCTGCAAGAATAAGTTTTGACCGGGCAAACAGATCGCTTTTCAGTCCGCCGGAGAAGGCCAGTTTCACCGGCCGGAAATAGATGGTCTTTCCCTCGAACGGTACGGCAAAAGAACCGTCCTTGAGCTGCGTTAACGAAAATGCCGGGGTTGCAACCGGCGGGCTCTCCGGCTTTTTCTCCGCTTTCCTGAGGAGCGGGTTTCCCCCGGGGCTCGTGCCGCGCGCAAGAGCTGCCCAGGTCTCGGGAGGAAATGTTTTGTCCAGGTTCTTCTTCCAGAGGGGGTCGCGGATGCTCGAGATGGATACCAGGCGGAACTGGGTCCCGACCGGTATGAATTTTGCCCCGCAATGGGAACACTCGATGTAGAATTCGGTGTGCGGAATGCCGAAGAGCTGTTTTCCTGTAACCCGGTTCAGGATGCCGGTCCGGCAGACCGGGCAGAGGCTCATCCAGGAGAACGGCGAACCGTTGCCGTCCTCCCCGGATCCGAAAAGATTCACCGACGGTGCCGGTGATGCGATGTGCCAGGTCCAGGGGGGAAGAAGGCGGATGCCTTTGCGGGGATGGGAATAGCGCCGGTCAAGGATCTGGGCCGGTTCGGCAATCCCTGCTTCAATCACCACCTCCGTAATCACCGGCACAATATTTTTTGCAGGAATGTGAAGCCGCTCCTCGATGCAGCGATCGAGCCCGTCCTCCGGCCGCTCAAGAGTGTTTTGCGGCGTTGTAAGGGGAAGGGTTTTTTTGGCTTCCGCATTGAGCGATTCCATGACAACGCCCAGCAGTTCCCCGTTGACGTTCACCCCGCCCCGCAGGAACGGGAGCCGGGATACTTTCTTGCTGACTGTATCGCAGACAAGAGCGAACAGTTCAGGCGGGATGGGGAAAAACTGGGTGGCCGACATGCTATGGTCTTAACGATTGGGAGGGAAAGACAATAAACACTTGCAGGGGAGAGCCGGCGTATCCCCCGTTCCCGTCAGCGAACGGGATCTGCCCGGACACTGCATTCCAAAGAATGACCGAACGATCTGCCGGCCGGGCTTTCGTTGTCCGGAATACGGAAAAAAATGATCAGAATCCTGCCGGGTCGACAGCATCCCATTTCACTTTTGCTTTCCGGACAAACAGCCAGGCCGGCACGAGGAGGAGCAGGGATGAGATGGCATAGATGGGATTTGCAAATGCAACCGCCGTGAAGAGCGTCAGGGCGATTCCGACGAGGATAAGGTAAACAAAGAGGACTTTTACATCGTACACGAGCACATTCGGGGAGAGGCCGGTCAGCCACACCATCGCGCCGGCAGCATAGAATGATACTGCGAGGCAGAGCACGACTGCAGGAACAAGGTTCGCAGTCTCCCCGGTAAGGACTGACACAACCGCAATGAAGATTGCAGGAACGATCTGCAGGATTGAGAACGTGGTAACTTTCCCGGCAATCAGCGTGCTGACCGCAACCGGCAGGCAGGCATACGGCCCGAAGCTGTCGAACATCGTGACCCACGTGTACATGGTCGAGGCAATGACTCCTGCTATGATGGCAAACATGAAGATGAGCCCGTGCGGGGGAAGGTACGGGCCTAAGAGCGAGAGGAAGAACCAGATGACCGCGAGCGGGATGACAAACGAGAAGAGGGTCTGGCCGACAATGCTCCCGCTCCGGTACAGGTCGATCATATCCTTTGCGGCAAGGGGCGGGTTGGGCAGGAACGAGAACTTCGAGAGGAGCGGGGAGAAGGAATTCTTCACTTCCCTGCTCTTTTCGGTCTCCTGCGGGTCGAAGAGGACAACCGATACCGCAAACAGGATGACGAGGACCGCGGAGGAGAGGATGAATGCCGGCCACGAGAACGCAAAGTAGAGCAGGAGCGGCGGGAAGACGAGAGCCGGGTTCGTGCCGGTGAGTGCAAGGAATGTACCGCAGCCGGCCCCGAGGAGGAGCACGAGCAGCCAGAGCAGGGCACGCGACCGGGCATAGACGGTCGAGAGGAAGAAGACGATGCAGAGGCCGAAGAGGAACGAGAGGGTCAGCGTCAGGAGGAGGAGCAGGGCTCCTGCAAGGGGCACACCGATGAATGGCGATGCAAGGATGTACCCGAAGCCGAACGGGAAGACCCAGAGGAAGAAGTAGTAGACGAGGTCCTTGACTACGAAGTTTGCAAAGATGAACCGGCCGGAGAGCGGCAGGCTCCGGGCAGAGTAGGCGAGCAGGCTTGCCTGCCCGAATCTCCTGTTCATCACCTCGTTCCCGAGCAGGCCGAACGCCCCGACCATGAACCCGAGCATAAGAAAACTGGCATGGGTCATGAGCGCGATGTTTCCCGCAGGCATGCTTGTCCGCAGGAGCGGCAGGAGGAACGAGCTCATGAACGCGATCCCGAAGATCATCACCGGGAAGAGCGCAAAGGAGAGGCTCCCGAACATCGTGGAGTGCATCCGCCACTCCTCTTTTGCCATGTTTCTGAAGAGTTCAAGCATGGCGATCCTTCCGGACAAGCGAGAGGAAGAACGAGGCAAGGTGTTCGTTTCTTGCAGTCAGATCTGCCACCGGGCCGGTATGGAGCAGGTTGCCCTTGTGCAGGATGGCAAATTCCGAGCAGATCTCCTCGGCAACTTCCAGGATATGGGTGGAGATGAAGATGGTCTTTTTCTTCTTCACGTAACCGGCAAGGTAGTCCTTGACAAGATCCTGCATGATAGGATCGAAATTGATCAAGGGCTCATCGATGAGGGCGAGCGCCGGCTCGTGGATGAAGGCCTGGGCAAACATCAGTTTCTGCCGGGTGCCCCGCGAGAGATCCTTGCAGAGCACATTCTTCTTGTCCCCAAACTCCAGGAAATCGAACCACCAGTCTGCCTTTTCACCAATGTCAGGAATCTTCCTTACCGCCCCGACAAATTCAAGGTATTCCCGGGCAGTGAGGAAACTCGGGGGAGTCTCCTGCTCGGGAATGATTCCCACCCGGGCCCGGACCCCGACCGGGTCTGCGGCAACGTCCAGCCCGAGCACGCTCGCTGATCCCGAGCTTGGCCGGGTCTGGCCGGTCAGCATCTTGATGATCGTTGTCTTGCCGGATCCGTTTGGTCCGAGAAGGCCGAAGAGCGCTCCTTCTTTTACCGCAAGCGAGACATGGTTCACGGCTGTCACTTCGCCATACCTCTTCGAAAGATCCTTTGCTTCCAGAATGGATGTCATGCTATCACGTTCTCCCTGGTTTTGTCCTGTTGTTCTTCTGTCCCTTAACCGTGTCGGCTGAAAAACCGCTCCAGATAAATTCCATGCCCTGGTTCATGATTTGCTCCCGCTCCGCATCGGATTCTGCTGCAGCAATGCGGGCAATAAGGCCGGAGAACGACGAGGCCATCATGAAGATAAGGAGTTTCGGGTCATAGTTGCGGATCGATCCTTCCCGGATCCCCTCTTCGATCAGGTCCAGAAGGAAAAGGAACCGGGACATGCCCTCCTCCTGTGCCGTTGTGGACACGAACGGCGAATGGGCAAAAAATTCCATGAACTTCATCTTCTTTGGGTTTTTCATTCCCCATGCTATCGCATTGCGGCCAAGGCGGTTCAGTTTGGCTTTTGCATCGGGCTCTCCTTCGAGACCCCTGCACATCGCCTCTGCGGCCTCGGCCTTGACCCTGAGGTAGAGGGTATCGATGAGTTCCTCTTTTGTTTTGAAATAAAAGAAGAGCGTGCCGGTTGCAACACCGGCCTCTTTCGAGATGAGCGATGTCGGGGTCCCGAAGAAACCCCGTTCGGTGAAGAGCCGGAGGGCCGCGTCAAGGATCGCTTCCTGTTTGTCGCTGACCGGGTCAGGCATGGGACTTGTCACCCGTAATCGCCCGGCGGACCCGGCCGAATTTATTCATGCACCAGATCCCGCCCCGGAGGACCGGCACCACCACGTTCATCATCCCCTCCATATCCCGGGCCACGTCTTTCATCAGTAACGGAATGGGCAGGTGCTGCGGGCAGGCTTTCGTGCATCTGCCGCACTGCCGGCAGAGCCCGGCCGAGGATTTCTCTCCCATGAGGCCCCCGTGCTGCCCGATATAATGGAATTTCACACTCCGGTCATGGGGAAAGAGGGCATGGCTGTTGTAACTTGCAAAACAGCCGGGGATGTCCACGCCCGCCGGGCAGGGCATGCAGTACCCGCAGCCCGTGCACCCGACTTTCATAAGGCGCCGGTACTCGTCGCGGGCCTCACTGATTGTTGCGAGTTCCTCCCCGGTCAGTGAACCGGGAAGCGCCGTCTCTGCGGCCCTGAGATTTTCTTCAATGTGCGCCTCGTCGTTCATGCCGGAGAGGACAACGGTCACTTCCGGGTGGTTCCAGACCCAGCGGAGCGCCCACTCGGCGGGCGATCGCTTCACGGGTGCCTTGTCCCAGATTGCCTGGATCGAGTCCGGCACCCGCCCGGCCAGGTTGCCGCCCCGCAGGGGTTCCATGATCATCACCGCCAGATCTTTTCCCGCTGCATATTCGAGCCCGTCTTTTCCTGCCTGGTTGTGCTCGTCAAGATAATTGTACTGGATCTGGCAGAAGTCCCAGTCGTAGGCATCCACGATCTCGCGGAAGACCGCGTTGCTCGCGTGGGTGGAGAAGCCGGCCTGCCGGATCCTCCCGTCCTCCTTTGCCGAATCGAGGAACCCGAAGATCCCGAGGCTCTTCATGCTCTCAAAGCTGCTCCTGCTGATGCTGTGGAGCAGGTAGTAATCGATGTGATCGGTCCGGAGCGTTCTGAGCTGGGTGTCGAGGATCCGGTCCATGTCCTCCCGCTCGAAGACCGACCAGTGGGGCAGCTTGGTTGCAATCCGGACTTTCCCGCGGTAACCATCGGCCAGCGCCTTTGCGAGCACCGGTTCGCTCTTCCCCATGTGGTAGACCGGTGCAGTGTCAAGGTAATTGACGCCGCCGTCAATGGCCTGCCGGATCTGCCGGATCGTGCGTTCCTCGTCAACCCCCCCGGTCCGGTTGGACGGGTAGCGCATGCACCCGAAGCCGAGGATCGAGAGTCTGTCGCCGGTTTTTGGGACGGTTCGGTATAACATGAAAGATCTCCGTTTTGTAAATTGACTAGTCAGTCAATTCGTTGGGGATTGAAATATTTAAATGGTGTGGAACGGATCGATCCCCTGATATCCGCCCGGAATTATTTGGGATTTACAAGGACGCTGTCACCCAAGGTTTTTGAGAATCAAAATAGCAGGCAGAAATCATTCCCTGCGGCCAGCGATCCGGAATTTCCCCGGGGGGACCTGGATCTCAAACCGGGCTCCGCTGCCGGTGCTGCTCTTCTCATCGATCGCGATATCCGTGATGGCGAGGATCTCCCGCGAGAGAAAGAGACCCAGACCGGTATTTTTACCAAAGCCCTGCTCGAACAGCTGCGGCCGGTCCGCCCCGGAGATCCCTTCACCGTCATCCTCAATAACAAGAACAAAAGAAGGTCCCTCCCTGCGGGAGGTTACCCGGACCTCGGTCATCCGTTCACCGCCATACCGCATGGCATTGTCCAGAAGGTTGTAGAAGACCCGTTCGAGCATCTGGTCGGCAAGGATCTCGACCGGCTCGACCGTGCAGGAGAACCGGATCCGGTTGAAGAAGACCTGGGTCTTGGCGGTCCTGACTATGGCATCGGCATCCTGCCAGACCGGCGCCTGGACCCCGAGCTGCTGGTATTTCCGTGTAAACGCGATCTGTTCCCGCATAGCATTCAGGGCGGTCTCCTGCCGGTCCAGGTACTCGTTCTGGGCAGGAGTGAGGGAGGATTTTTTCAGGAGCACATTGAAGCCATGCAGGATCATCAGCTTGTTCTCGATGTCATGACGCGTGATCCGGGTGAGGAGGTTGATCTTCCGGTTGGCTGTCACGAGCGAGAGTTCGGCCTGCTTGCGGCCGGTCACATCATGGAAGATGCACAGGTATCCTTTGGACCCGGTCCCTTCCGCGTCAAGCGGGGTCAGATGGATGTCGAAATGACGGGGCTGCTCATCCAGGATAAGCATCGCCTCGCCCTGCCATTTCTCCGGATCCGGGACCGGGTTTTCAAGGATTGGAGAGACTTCCGGGAGGATCGTCAGGAGTTTACGGCGAGCGGCCAGGTGGGGTGTCGTTCCAGCAATCCGTTCTGCTGCGGGATTGAGATCGAGAACCCTGAACTGGCTGTCAAGAACAAACACCCCGTCGCTGATCGTGGCAAAGACCCGTGAGTACGCAACCGGGATCGCGGAGAAGAGCTGGTACCGCAGCAGACCTACCGCGAGGATGATACCGGTCAGGAGGAACGCAACCTGCGTGAGGTCATAATCCGGGAACGGGTCCAGGCTGAGGACATAGGCCAGGTTGAAGAGAAATGGAATACAGGCTGCAAGGACTATGATTATCGTCTGCCGGCGGAAGAAATCATTGCGGGAGAAGAGGCGGCCTGTAATAAGGAGAAGGGCGAGAGAGCCGATCAGGTAATTGTACGCGAACATGATCCAGAACAGCGGACCGTGCTCGTACACCCAGACCACTGCACCCCCGAGAATCTCAGCATGGAAGCCTGTGTAATAGAGGTAATGCCACGGATTGGTGAACACCAGCAGGCAGACCAGCGCAGGGACAATGAAGAAGAGCGGGATCGTCTTTTTTGTGAGATAATGTTCCCTGCCTGAATAGATGAGCGAGACCAGGAGCAGGGCGACCGGCACCGTCATCATGGCCGGGTATTCGATATTGTTGAGAAAGAGGACGGTATCCAGCTGGGTACTCATCATCTCCAGCGCTGACCCGAAGAGCCAGACGGTCTCGGCTGCCATCAGGAGGATAAACGGCCTGGCAACCGGGAGGGCACGGTTGTTCCATCCGATCATCGTGAGCCCGGCTGATACGAATCCCGAGATGAGCAGGATGAGGATGTAAGGTGTGAACTGGAGGATCATGGGTGGGCCTTCTGGTTACCGGAACTGCCTGGGTACAGGAAGAGATGTATCCGGCTGTACTGCCAGAGCATTGTGAAGCGCGATTGTCTGTTTGACATAATCGTCAATACTGGTTCATAAAAATTCTGATAATCGCATCGTTGGAACCGGCTGCGGGGAAACACTGAAGGACCGGAACAACCGAAAAAAAAGATTGGCGTTTCCTTAGCACCGGCACCGGAAGAGTTCCCGGACCATCTCCGGGATCTCGGAGACCCGGGAGGCTACCGGCACGCCGTGCTTTTTCAGCCGGGCGATCTTGGACCGGGCATCGCCCTCGCCGCCTTCGACAATTGCGCCGGCATGGCCCATCCGCTTGTCCGGAGGTGCCGATACTCCGGCAATGTAGGAGACGATCGGGAGATCGGTGGACTTTGCTCCTTCTTCCTCCAGGTTGCCTCCGACTTCGCCGACAAGCACGACCGCTTTTGTCTCGGGATCCTTCTCGAAGCGTTCAAGGACATCCCTGAATGTCTGGCCGATGACCGGGTCGCCGCCGATCCCGACCACCGTGCTCTGGCCGATGCCGGCCCGGGTGAGCTCGTCCACGACCTCGTAGGTCAGCGTGCCGGACCGGGAGATGACGCCAACGTTCCCCCGCGTGAAGAGACCGGCCGGCATGATCCCCATCTTCACTTCGCCGGGCGAGAGGAGCCCGGGGCAGTTGGGGCCGATCACGCTCGCCCCTTCCATCCTCGCGTAGGCGATCGCCTTCATCGAGTCCTGCACCGGCATGTGCTCGGTGATGCAGACAATGGTGGTGATACCGGCATTGGCTTCCTCCATGATCGCATCGGCTGCTGCACCGGCGGGAACGAAGATGACGGAAGCCCCGATGTCATGGTACTTCATCGCCTCCTTCACGGTGTTGTACACCGGGACGCCGTGCACCTGCTGGCCGCCCTTGCCCGGGGTAACACCGGCAACAACTCCCCTGCCCCCGACCTGCTTTGCATAAGCATTCATCAGGCCGATATGGAACTCGCCCTGCTTGCCGGTTGCGCCCTGCACAAGGACTCCTGTGTTCCTGTCACCGTAAATCATGAGGTCACCTGCACTGCTTTTTTTACAACAAGATCCATCGTATCCAGCATCTCGTAGTTCTTCTCGGCAAGGAGCCTTCTGCCCTCTGCCTCGTTCGTGCCGGCGAGCCGGACAATCACTTTCTGCGAGATTCCTGCAGCGATGATTCCCTTTGCAACCTCGTCGCACTTGGTGATGCCGCCAAGGAGGTTGACCACGATGACTTTGACGGACGGGACGCTTGCAACGAGCCGGACCGCATTCATTACGCGTTCGCTCTCGGCCCCGCCGCCCACGTCAAGGAAGTTGGCAGCCTTCCCGCCATAGAACTCGATGAGGTCGAGGGTTGCCATGGTGAGCCCGGCGCCGTTACCGATGACTCCTATGGCGCCGTCGAGTTCAACATAGGAGAACCCGTGCTCTCGGCTTCCCGTTCGCGTTCCGAGAGATCGCGGTTGACGGTTATGCCCTGCCGGCCGAGCGCATTATCGTCCACGATGATCTTGGCGTCCGCGGCAAAGACCCCGCCCGGTGTTGTGACGAGCGGGTTGATCTCGGCAAGAAGGGCGTCCTTCTCGATAAAAATCCGGTAGAGTTTGTTGATGATCGGACCTATTTCTTTTGGGGCAGTTCCGATGAGTTCCCGGATCATGAACGGCGGGAGATCCTTCATGAGGGGATTTGCAACAACTTTTTTGATCAGGTCAGGTTTTTCCTGAGCGGTGATCTCGATCTCGACCCCGCCGGCTTCGGTGAAGAGGATGAGCGGCTGCTTGCTCGATCGGTCAACGGTAATCGAGAGATAATATTCGTGCCTGATATCCAGCCGCTGCTCGGCAAGGATCTCCTTGACGGGCAGGCCCTTGATCTGCTTTGCGAAGAGCTCCTTTGCAACGTTTGTGCCGGTGGACTTATCCGCCATCAGGATCCCGCCGGCCTTGCCCCGGCCGCCGACATCCACCTGCGCCTTCAGGACGAACGCATCCCCCAGTTCGCCGAGATGGGGGGCAAGTTCGTCTGCCGACCTGATCAAAAATCCGGCCGGGACCGGGATCCCGGCGGCTTTCAGTACGTTCTTTGCCTCGTATTCGCGTAGTTTCATGATTGTTTTCCCAGCGTAAGTCCCAGCTGCATGGCTTTCAGGTTGAGATCCTCGGTTCCCTTGGGCACGGAATCGAGGATGGCTTTCTTCAGCGACTCTTCGCTCACCACCTGCGTTGCAGCAACGAGAGCCCCGAGCATCACGATATTTGCCACGATATCTTTCTTCAGCGTCTGCTTGGCTTCCTGCGTTGCAGGGATCTCGATGCACCTGCACTTCGGGCGGGAGTGGACGAGCGTTGAGTCGATGAGCATGACCGCAGGATCCTGTGCATTTGCCCCGTACTTCTCGAAGCCTTCCTGCGACATGATAACATAGATGTTGGGGTTGGCGACCTTGGGGTAGAGGATCGGGTCGTCATCGATGACAACCTGGCTCATCGATGCCCCGCCCCGGGCCTCCGGGCCATAGACCTGCGTCTGGACCGCGAACTTGTTGTCATACATGACAGCGGCCCGGCCGATGATGACTGCAGAGAGGATGATGCCCTGGCCCCCGAACCCCGAGAACCTGACCTCGTGCCTCATGGTTTCACTCCGAGAGCCGGCCGGTTGCGGCGCATGAGTTCCCCGACAACGAACATATCTTCAGGAATATGTTCGCCCTGCTCGGTCATCCGGTCGTACTTGGCCTTGAGGAGCGAGTGGGCCCGGAGGTATTCCACGTGATCGGCTACCTGCCGGAACTTGTTGCGGCGCCCGAATGCGGTCGGGCACTGGACGAGCGCCTCGATGAACGAGAAGCCCGGGGTCTCGAGGCCGGCTTTTACCGCCTTCTCCAGTTCTTTTACGTGGTACGAGGTCCAGCGGGAGACATAGTTGGCCCCGGCAGCTATTGCCAGCTCGCAGAGATCGAACGGGATCTCGGCGCACCCGTACGGGGTGGTGGAGGAGAGGCAGCCTTTCGGGGTGGTCGGGCTTCCCTGCCCGCCGGTCATGCCATAGATCTGGTTGTTCATGCAGACCACCGTGAGATTGATGTTGCGCCGGCAGGCGTGGATGAAATGGTTGCCGCCAATGGCTGCCAGGTCGCCGTCGCCGGTGAAGACCACGACATTGAGATTCGGGTTTGCCATCTTCACCCCGGTGGCGAACGGGAGGGCCCGGCCATGCGTGGTGTGGAGCGAGTCGGTGAGGATGTAGCCGGGGGCCCGCGAGGAGCAGCCGATACCGGAGACAAAGACCGTCTCCTCTTTCTTCCAGCCCATCTGGTCGATGGCGGCAAGAGTGCAGTTGATGATAGTCCCGTTCCCGCAGCCCGCACAGTAGATGTGGGGGAGCCGGTCCTGACGGTACCAGTCCTCGAAACTCATCGGTGGGCCTCCAGGGCGGCGGTGAGATCTGCGGGCGTGTGGAGTTCTCCTCCCAGCTTGGGGATGCTGACGACCGGCACCCGGACGTGCCGCTCGATCTCGCGGGCGATCTGACCGAGGTTCATCTCGGGCACGAAGAACGCTTTCGCATTTTTGAACTCCGCGAGCGCTTTTTCGGGGAACGGCCAGACCGTGCGGATCCGGAGGAACCCGATATCCGGATCCTTAGCATCGTGCATCACCTGCTGGACGGTCCGGACCGGACCGCCGTACGCGACAAAGACCCGGGTTGCGCCGGGATTGACGACATCGTAGTCCGCCATCTCGTGGCGGGCGTTCTCGATCTTGTCCACGAGCCGCCGGACAAGGGCCGCGTGCAGTGCCGGGTTCGTTGCGCTCGGGTAGCCCCGCTCATCGTGGGTCAGGCCGGTGACATGGACATGGTGCCCGGTGCCGAACTGCCCGAAGCCCGGGATGAGATCGGCATCCGCTCTGAACGGCAGGGCCCCGGCCGCGAGCGGTTTTCGCTCAATGCGTTCGACCTTGTCGGGAACGAGGATCTTCTCCCGCATGTGCCCCACGGTTTCGTCGGCCATCAGGAAGACCGGGACGCGGTACTTGTCCGCGAGGTTGAACGCCTTAACGGTCAGCTCAAACATCTCCTGAACAGTTGCCGGGCAGAGGGCGATGATTGCGTAATCGCCGTGCGAACCGAACCGGGCCTGCATCATGTCCCCCTGGGCCGACATGGTCGGCTGGCCGGTGGAGGGGCCGCCCCGCTGGACATTGACGACAACGCAGGGTGTCTCGGTCATGGCGGCAAACCCGATGTTCTCCATCATTAAGGAGAATCCGGGCCCGCTCGTTGCGGTCATGGCCCGGGCGCCGGTCCAGGAAGCCCCGATGATCGAGGCCATGGACGCGATCTCGTCCTCCATCTGGATGAACACGCCGCCCTTCTTCGGGAGTTTTACTGCCATGTGCTCGGCGACTTCCGTTGAGGGGGTGATCGGGTAGCCGCCGAAAAAGTTGCAGCCGGCAGCAAGCGCCCCTTCGGCACAGGCCGTGTTTCCCTGCCAGAATTCAAGTCTCGTCAATATTCAATCGCCACCTTGTGGAGTTCATAGGGTTTCTCTTCGTCCCAGTGAATTGCCTGGTCGGGGCAGGTGAGCTGGCAGACGCCGCAGAGCTGCCTGCCGTAAAGGTGCCGGAGCCGGCAGTTGGTGCAGCGCTCGGGCCGGTCCAGTTCGGGCACCACAATCCCCCGGCGGTTGGGTTTTTTCCCCTCCCTGAAAATCTTGTACGGGCAGACTTTTGTACAGAGATTGCAGCCCTTGCACCGGGTCTCGTCGATGGCGAGTTTCATGTGTGGCAGTCCTTATGTATCGTATTATGTATTCATGGGCAGTTACAAAAAACCTCTTCTTTGGACACTACCGGCCGGGGCAGGGCTTTTTTGTATAATTCTTAAATGCATCTTCTGCATTTTTCCGGGCAGCATCGAAGATATCGCTGCCATGCGAGTCGATGCCGACAACAAGCGGCAGCCGGTCCAGCCGGATTGCCCAGACCGCCTCGGCCATTCCCAGGTCTTCGTAAAAGACTCCCTCCAGGGTCATGTGCGAGGAGGCGAGCGCTGCACACCCGCCGGTGAACGCGAAGTACACGCCCCTTTCCCGGAGCTGTTCCCGCACCGTTCTTCCCATTCCCCCTTTCCCGATGAGGCCCCGCACGCCTTTGTCGATCAGGAACCCGGAGAGCTCGTTCATCCGGGCCGAGGTCGTGGGACCGGCAGCTATGACTTTTTTGTCCGCAATGACCGGGCCGCAGTGGTAGATGACCGCTCCTTTGGGATCGAACGGGATCCCCTGCTCCTGCATCCGGAGATGAGCCTCGTCGCGGGCCGTGTAGACAATGCCCGAGAGCTCGACCTGATCGCCGGCCTGCAGCGAAAGGACTTCTTCGCCAAGCGGGGTTGTGAGCTGAACGGGTGCTTTGCTCATACCCGCACCTCGACCGTCACGTGCCGGTTCGCCCAGCACTGGATGTTGACGGCAACCGGCAGCGATGCCGTGTGGCAGCCGGCTGTCTTCACCTTGACCGCAAGGGCCGTGAAGTCCCCGCCAAGCCCCATCGGTCCGATCCCGAGCCGGTTGACAGCACAGAGGATCTCCTGTTCAAGGCCGGTCATCATATCGACCGGCTCAAGGAGGGCTTCTTTTGCAAGCGCTGCTGCGCCATCGAACGTGCCGCCAATTCCGACACCGATGATGAGCGGGGGGCAGGGCCGGGAACCGGCCAGGTACACGGTCTCGACCACGAACTTCTCGATCTGGTCTTTCTGGGAGGGAAGCAGCATTGCGATCCGGGACATGTTCTCCGCACCGGCTCCCTTGGGCAGAACGGTAACCGTGAATTTCGGGCCGGGCCTCACGTGGATTGCCGGCATCCCCTCGCCGGTGTTGTCATTCGAATTATGCCGGGTGAGGGGATCGACCACGTTGGGCCGGAGCGGGACTTCTTTTACAGCCCTGCGGACGCCTGCGGCCACGGCATCGTACAGATCCTGCGTGAGCGGGATGTGCGGCGGGATTGTCAGGTAAATGACCGGGACACCGGTATCCTGGCACATCGGCACGCCGAGTTCCCCGGCGGTCTTGATGTTCCTCAGGATATTGGCAAACTCGCCCCGGGCAACCGGGTTTGTCTCGGTGCGGGCTGCATCCCCGATCACTTTCAGCACGTCCAGCGGGAGGCGGATGACTGCTTCCCGGTAGGCCCGGAACGTTGCGTCGGCAAGGGCCGCATGGATGGAGGCGGGGTCCGGTGTCTGCATACAAATATACTGGGGGGACGGGGTAGATATAGCGATTGGAGCCGGGTTCTCGTGAGGAGATGGGGGTCTGACGCTGGTGATTTTGGCGATGGTGTTCAGTGGCAGGCCCTGACTATGAAGGCCGGAGAAGAATGCCAAAATGCATCCGGCATGAAGCTGGAGAAAATCATCGGGGTATTCTCCGGATTATCGTTTCACCCTCTCAATAAACGCAGGATCCATCTCGCACCGTTCATCGACTGCCGACAATAACTCATCGTGAACCGATCTCCGGGAATAGTACAGTTTTGTTATAACCCCGGCATCTTTTGCTGCTTCAATCGCCGGCACAAAATCACTATCGCCCGTAACAATCACCGCGTGACCGATCTGACCGGACCAGCTGAGTCTTACCAGTTCAACGGCAAGAAGAATGTCAACGCGTTTCTGCTCGAAACTCCCATCAGAATTCTTGCGCAATTTTCCAAAACGCATCTGGAACCTGGGGAGCGCTTCGACTTTGCTGGCGAACCGGTTATACTGACTGGCCCTCAGTTTTTCGTCAGCGGTTGGCGGTTCTCACGTATGGCTTACAATCGTAGAAATAGGTCCTGAGACGCTCTTTGCCATCGCAGACAACCTCACTGAATTTGATAAAATCTATCTTTACCCCATCGTTGAAAACTTTGGATAAATACCCGTTATCGATAAAAACCGCGACACGATTATTCATTACATTTTATATAATTAATTTAGAAGAAGAAACTATCGTCCCAAGTCTTGCGACAGGACGATAGCGAGTATAACACCTATAGATTAATTCAAAATATTATAAAGTTTTGCAAAATTATCATGGAGACTTCGGGAATCTCTGTCGTAATTTCACCCGACTTATGTCACCGGATTCCTAAAAGTCGCCTCAGCCTCAGGATTCACGACAACAGTGTACGTCATTCAGAGATGGGCCGGATAAAAGCATCCATCGATTCGTACATCTTTCCTTTGCCTTTTTAATATCGGCTTCCGCTTCCTTCACCTGTTGGATGAATTCCGGCCTGAATGCTGATTCGGGAGGATAGACATTCTCGTCGATTTTTTCCTCGATGCATTCGAGGCGGGTGATAATATTTGCAAGCATTGCCTCAATTTTCCGGTCGCTTGCGGGAACATGCGAAGACTCGTGCACCTCACCGCAGGGTGATATTATTGCAGCTCTGGCGGTCCTCCTAGCACCGGTTTTTCTTCCCCGCCCGGATGGTGGTGAATGAGTTTTTCTCATAACCTAAACCGAACGAAATTTGTGCGAGAATTAATTTTTAATTAATTTCCAGTGAGAACATGCATCACTCAGATCAGATGCTCGTCCTCCTTTTTTAATCCAGGTGTTTGCATCTTTCTTAAGCCACAATGCAATATCATTTTCGGGAATGGTTGATTCTTGAGGACGCAACCATAAAATATTTTTTAATTTTGAATAATTCCGAAAGTGGGGTGTTTTTGTAATAACATTCCTGATATGCTCTCGGCTTTTACGTTCTCTTGAAAGAATTGTCTTGTGAGTTAAATTTGCACTTTCGATATAGTCGAGATCTTTTTTAATTATTGCGCAATTTGAATTTGATTCGGGAGGTTTGTATAATTTGTGAACCTCCTCTTTTAATTCTTGGCGCAATTCGGTATCTCTTACGTCAGGTAAAGATACAACCCTACTCTCTCTTATCATTTGGGTGAACCATCTAAGACAGGGAGATCCTTCTCTTGCATGTTTCATCCATTCTTCGTGGATACATTGACTAATGACAATATCGTGATTTGCATCATAAATTGTTAGAAGAATTTCTCCACATTTTAGCGCTTCTTTCGAGGTCGATTTTGTATTAATTGCTGAATACGCAAAATTTGCATCCACAACTAAAAACATTAATTTCCTCCTTTCTCATTTTTAATCCGGAAGTGGTGTTTTTTATTAGCTTCTAAAAATCGTTTTTCAGCATTTAAATAGACAAGTCCGAAATCTTGAGGCCACTTTCCATATGATCCATCTTTATTCAAAACAGAGCTTGTGATGTTGGATATTCCCTTATTATCCCGTTCAAACCAATGCAGAATAACATCATTTGGTCGGATTTTTTCTTCAGCGACCATTGTTTGTAAACCCAACAACAAAATATCACTATGAGTTTCAACAATTAATCGAACACCACGATTTGCTGCTTTAATAAATATTTCCGCAAGTTCCAATTGAACATCTGGATGAAGGTGAATTTCTGGTTGTTCGATATATACGATTTGGTTTTTTTGAGCAACTAATAATGCAACCAAAACCGGAAGAGTTTGAGATACACCGAATCCAACATCAGCTATACTAATCCATTCAGTATTTTTTAATTTACTTTTTACTGGAAGTTGGGGGACTAAAATTTCAACTTTTGCATCATTGATATCATGTGTTTTAATCCGTTTAGACAATTTTAACTTGGCCAAATCAGAAAATAATTCATTTAATTTGGGATCGTTTTTTTTCATCCAGTCAGTTATGATGCTCGCAACGTAATTTTCAAAAGTACCAGGATAGCGGAATTCAAATCCTGTTTTTTGATAATCTCTTCTAGGATTTCCCCGCAATGCTGGAACATGGATAATTTTCAATATATCTTCTTCAATAATGTCTCTGAGTTTAGTAGTAATTCCCATATTAAATGGGACACGACCTCCCGATATGGAAAAAAATATCGGTGCATCCAAAAAACAACGATTTCTTCGCATTTCCGCTCCAATTTTCAGTTCTCCATCTACTGAAAATTGTTTTTTGAAATCATCAGAAAACGCATTAAGAAAATTTTTTCCAAGGTCTTCCGGATTTTTTAGTTCTTTTAAAATTTCTTCTTCCGTCATATTTTTAAAGAATTTTGTGGTGTTTTCCCCCTCTTGGTAAATTGTCTCCACAATATCAATTGTCAGATTTTTGTTTTGATCTTGATTTTTCTCAAAAACTAATTTTACATTTTCATTTTCAGAAATACTAAATAAAATTGAAAATTTTGAGCATCTTTTTTTCCCAGGGACTTTTGATAACATTTGATCGATTCTACTAAATTTTACATGTGGGCCGTCAAAAAAAAGGGCGCCTGGATCAAACGACTCCTCTAATGTTTGTTTCATAAGAAGGAGCGGCTGAAAAATACTTGATTTTCCAGAACTATTTGAACCAGCGAGGATAGTTAAATTACGAATTTCAATCGATCTTTCGTCAGCAAATGACTTATAGCCTCTAATAGAAATTTTTCTTGTAATTTTTGAATCATCGGATTGAATACTCGTATCGATATTTTTCATACGAGAAAAATATCACTCGATTATATATTGAACTTTTGTTTTTATTATTTGTACCTGAATATTATATGAACATGAGATAATTCTGTAACCTGATAAGCTGATATTGATTTATGAAAAAAATTCCCTAACCCATTCCCAACATCCTTCACAGTCATAGTATACGTGACCTTAATTGACACATTTTCCTACAGATAATCATACTTCCAACCAGTATCCACGCTTATAACTCCCTGCTCAGCTCCCATAATATAACTCACCTCTGTATTTTCTGACAACAAACTGACACCTGATCACCGCACTATCGGTGCAAACTATTTCCATGAACTACCTGGACGTATCCGGGATATTTGGTATCGGAGAAACAGTTCTGCCAGAAAGTCCGGGACATTTCCGCACTCGCCATCGATTACGATCCTCACGCAAGAGTCAACGCTCGCATTGTTCTGAGACCGTGTGGAATAAGCTGCACCGGGCGATCACCTCCCTCACCGTTGCGGCACTCATCGCAGAACCGGGCGGATGCATCCTGGCTGAACAGGGGTCTGACCAGACGAAAAGGGGTGAGTGTGCAGGAAATACCCCCCATACTGCCACCGGTTGTATTGCAGGGCCGATACACCATTTTTCCGCCGGAAAAAGATCCCTTTTTTCACCCCCTCATGAGCTCAGTGAAATTTTCGTCCATAGCGGGCGCCGGCCAGGACTTCGGCCCCGGATATACTGCTGGTTGTCCGATTTTTTGCGCTTTTTCTCTGCCCGCTAAATTGCACGGTTTTTTCCTGATTAAAAGGGTTCTTTTGCGAAAATATTCGTTTAAACGAAGAATCAAAAAAGTTGTTGGCACCATTTCCACTGCCGAATTTCCGGGCCGGATCCTCCAAAAAACTCTCCGTCGGAGAAATAATTTGGGAGACATACCGTCTCCGGGATGTGACTTCCCAGATAAAGGATGGAGTTTTCCGTTGGGGGGGCTTCCCGGGGCATACGTGGTATCATTCCCCGGCCTTCCTCGCCGCAAGCCGTTCCCGTGCAATCTCCACCGCGGCCTTGAGTTTCTTCTCGAGCACTTCGCGGGGCGGGAGTTCAGTGAGATACTCGGCAACGCGTATGCTGCTCGCTTCGAGTTCGAGGAGTTCGACATGTTCCGCAGAAGACCCCGCACAGAGGACAAGACCGATAGGCGCTTCTTCGCCCGGCTGACGATCGTACTTGTCCAGCCAGCGCAGGTAGAGTTCAATCTGCCCCTTGTCCGCTGCCTTAAACTTCCCCAGCTTGAGATCGATCACGACAAGCCTGCGAAGTTTCCGGTGATAGAAGAGCAGATCGATGTAGAAGTCCTCACCATCCACCGTGATCCTTTTTTGCCGTGCGACAAATGAGAAATCCGTACCGAGTTCGAGGATGAAACGCTCCAGATCCCGGAGAATGGAATTCTCCAGATCTTTTTCTGAAAATGTATCGGACAACCCGAGGAATTCCAGGAAGTACGGGCTCTTGAAGACAAGGTCCGGTGTTATCCGGTCTTCATCACGGAGCGCTGCAAGTTCCTTTCGGGCAAGCTCTTCCGGTTTCTTAGAGAGGGCGGTACGTTCGAATAACATCCCCTGGATTTTTGCCTGCAGGGTTCGGATGCTCCAGCCTCGGTCAGGAGGAGCCCGGCTTGGTCGTAACTATACCGGGTGGCACCCACGGCGTCCACCATGTTGGTGAGCCGGTTCAGCTCATCGTAGGCGAACTGAATCGTCCGCTCGGGATAGATGGTGTTGAGGAGGTTGCCCAGGGGATCGTAGACATACGTGGTGGTCCCCTTGGCGGCGCTCCAGCGGTTGGTCAGGTGATTGAGCGGATCATATTGGTAACGAGAGATTTCCGTGTCGTTGGCGTCGCGCCGGCTGGTGACGCACCCGTAGGCGTCATAACAGGCCGAGGTGGCGTGGCCGCGCCCGTCGCGCAACGTCAGCAGGTCCCCCGCCCCGTTGTAGACAAAACTGTTGGTGACGGCATCGGCGGTGCCGGCACCGGCCACCGTATTGGTCTTGCGCCCGAGGGCGTCGTAGGCGTAGCGGGTGACGTTACCGATCTGGTTCGTGTACGAGGTCAGGGCGGCGACGTTGGTGGAGTAGCCGTATTGCTCGACGCCGCCGCCGGGGGGATACGCGCGGGTGAGAATGCGGCCGGCGGGATCGTAGGTGTTGGTGAGGGTGATGCCGTTGGCATCGGTGACCAGCGCGGGGCGGTCGTAGATATCGTAAAGGGTGCGCTGGAGGCAGCCGACGGCGTTGCTCGAAAACGGGTGCATCAAACCATAGTTTGGGTCGCTTCGGCATCGCTTCGTTGGATATGCCCCACGAACGTTTGATCTTGAATCAGGGCTATTTTCGCTGGGGATATCATCCAGGAACGAACCAAACTATGGGTTGACCCTCTTTCAATGGGGTCACGGCGCCCACGCATCCATTGTAGATTTCGAGGCGGCCATCGCAAGACAGACCCCGCTGTCCGGGCCGAAAGTCCCATTCGATTTCGAGGCGCCGGCTGATCGTGGAGGCAGTGCCTCGAGCCTGGAAAGAAACCACCGGAGGAGGGGTTTCCGCGCCCGGACAACATAGCCGGATTTTATCGACCAAAATCAAGCCTTGGGGATCCGCCTCATACCGGAACCCTTCGGATATTGACCAAGCCGCTCGATGATGGCCGCCCGGTCGGTCCGGTAAATCAGTCGGCGGCCGTCAGCGCTTCGGGTGGCCGGGCCGGGAAACCGCTCGTATTTTCGGGTCCACCACGTGGGCCGATTGTCTTGTTTTTGCGTCGGGGTGCTGGTGGTTACTTCGAGGACCAGCCGCGCGGGATCAGGCGCCGGGGAAGTGAATTCGATCTCGACTTGCCGTATGGGACGATGTTCTTCCCACATCACTCCCGCCAACACGTCTTTCCGTCCGTCGTTGAGCCACTGCGTTTCCGGCGGATTTTGCGCCGCCGGCCAGCCGGCGCGGAACTCATAGCCAAAGGGAACCAAGTCCAAAGCCGATGCTCCCTGGCTGGCCGTGGCCGTGACGCCTGTTTTGTCCGCCTCCCGGCGATTGCCGCTGTCCGTTTGACCCAGGACGACGCCTACCATGCCGGACCACATGATTAAGCTGAGACAGTCGATTATGCGCATACCCGTTTTTCCTTTAGTATGACCACCTGACCATAGCTTGCCTGCCCGACGGTTTGCGCGCAACCTCGGGTCATGCGAACACTAATTGACACAAATTCAGAACACCACCCAGGGCCAAGGCCAGCCATCCAGAAGCGGCGGCTGGGAGTTTCCCGGTTTGGAGTTCCGCCTGCAGGCGGCACGGTGGCCGAACCGGCTGAAGCCGGAACTCCCTACCCCGGACCGCCTGAAGGCGGAACCCTCCCTATTGCGAGCGCGTTTTCTCGCGAGCGTCAAGCATGGCCCTGGCTTTGACATCGCCATTGGCGGCCCGATCGACCAAGTCGTTCAATAAGGACTGCTTGGCGTTTTGCGCGGCCATAAGCTGTTCGGGGGTCAGGCCGGGGATGAGCACCAAGCTATCGAGCACTATGATTCCGGCCGCGTAGTCGTTGGTGCGCACGGCCGCCAACGCGGCCTTGACATAAACCTGCGCCTCCGCGGCCGCCGCGGCGGCAAAGGCCCGCTCCAATGCGGAGGTTTTAGCCTTGATCTCGGCTTGCTTGCCGCAACCACTCAGGGTGAAAACCAACGCGGCGCAAAGCGGCAGCAACGCGGTGAAACGCCCGGTCGGAAGTCGTTTGGCGCTCATCGTCCCTTCGTCGACCCCGGGTAACACCAGAGGTTGTTTTTGTTCGGATCCGCCACCAGTTTGAAATATTTTTCCCAGCGAATGAATTCCACATGCCCGCCCATCAAGCCGATCACGGCGCCCAAGGCATGGCGCTTGGTTAAGCCTTCGCTCGGATCGCTGGCGCCATCGTTGAAATAACCGGGATCTTTCTCATCGGTCTCCCAAAACAACAGGTCGGTCGGCTGGAATGAAGTGCTCTTATAGGTTTTGCCTTGCGCGCCGGACGTCCAGTCGAAAGCCCCGGAGCCATTGATCACGCACCCGTTCATCAAATAACTGGTAAACTTGATGTTGCTCAATTTCGAGGCCGAAGTATTGGTCCGGTGCAGCGGACACATATACATCGCCCAACTTTGCATCGAGGCATAGAACAACCCGCGGCTGGGTCCATAATAATTGGTGCCATTGGCTCCGCCCGTCAGGCATTCCCCGGGTTTGTAAAGCCAGCCGGCCGGCAGTTTGGCATTGCGCGAACCGTCCTCGCCGCCGCAATTGGGCGGTTCGATCTGGTCGTTCGCGTCGCCCAAATACATCAGGTGCGCCAGGAGCAATTGCTTTTGGTTGTTCATGCAGATCGACCGGCTGGCCTTCTCCTTGGCTTTGGACAAAGCCGGCAGGAGCATGCCGGCGAGGATCGCGATGATGGCGATGACCACCAGCAGCTCGATCAAAGTGAACGCGGCTTGCCGGCGGCGATGGTGCCCTGATCGGCCTAAGCGGAGAGCGGCATGAGGCGTCGAAGAACTCGGTGGCGGTTTCATAGGGTTTCCTGGTGCTGCAAGGGATTCAGATGAACTTTACCCCAGTTCGCACCTCTGGGGAGTGTGCGTTTCAACGCACACCTGCCGTCATACCCCAAAAACTTCGTAATTTGTGGGTCTGGCCCCTATCATGAAACCACGAAGGAACATGAATTCACACCAATGCGGAGCCCCCCCCCCCCAGGGCCAAGGGCCCATGGCCCAGAAGAGGCGGCTGGAAGTTTCCTTGTTCGGATTTCCGCCTTCAGGCGGCTCGGTGCCCGAACCAACTTAAGCCGGACCGCCATACTCCGGACCGCCTGAAGGCGGAACTCCGAGCGAGTCCGCGAGCGCCAGCCTGGGTAATCTCCTCAACAACACGATCAAGCCCTGAAAGGGCGGCACCCAGGACGCCCTGGCGCTCATCGTGCGCTCGGCCGAAGGTCTCTTGCGCCGCGCCCGCAATCTCTGCGTGGCTTCCCTTATCGAAACCGTGCGCGACCAGACCCGCACCGTCGATCTCAAGCAGGTCAATCGCGTCCTCATTCAACTGCACTGGAGGAAAGACTGTGACAACCCCATCCCCTAAACCCACGCGTACCCCTACCACCCGCTGGTCGCGTGAACAGATCCGCACCGCCCGCATGGCTCCGATCCTGCCTTTGCTGCAACAACGGGGACTGGCGCTCATCGAACGATCCGAGGGCAACTTCGAACTGGCCACCGCCAAAGGGCTGCTCATTAAAGAGAGCTATTGGCGGTGGCCCCAACGCGAACTCGCTGGCAACACGATCGACTTTTTCGTCCAGGTCCTCGGCCTCTCGTTTAACGATGCCATGCGCCAAATTACCGGCCTGCCATAGGCCCTCAACCTAACGCGGGGCGTCGGCGCCCTACAACCCGAGCGCGGCTTAAAACATCGCGCTCGGCATTCGCTGCGAGGCTAGTTCGGCGGCGACCCCAAATCAGCCAGCCATCCAGCCCCGACGATGCGAAAGCGGCGCCCTTCCCGGTTCCCTTCCGAACTCTACCCCAAAAACTGGCCGTTCCCGTCGTAGCCCTGCGACCCCAGCACGGTAATTTGGCTCCAAAAGGCGATGCCATGGTGGCGCAAATACGATGACAAAGCGGTCGGCTCCCCTTCCGCCTTCGTCCCGCAGGCGGGACTACGGCGGTACAAGACGACACCAGCGCGGCAATTGGGCCACATAATACGACGCCACCCTGGCAAATCGGCAAAAAGCCTACGATGCCAATAAGGTCCAAACTACGATGTTAAAAAAGTTCGTAACAGCTTGCTGGCGGTAAAAATAGGCCGTGCGGCGGCGGGTGGTGTCCTCGGTGGATGCGGGGATGATCGTGCCAAAGAGTTGGAAGGCGCGGTTGATTTGCTCTGCGGTCAACCCTGGTTCGAGGTGGGAAGTGCCAGCATGTTCTTGATTCCGGAGCCTCTTCGTTGCCGGGGTTTCCGTCGCGGTTTTCCTAGGGTTTGTGTTGGGGTTCATGATCTTTTTTTTAAACGAAGTGCCCGTCCTCTCATCCATCGCCTCGCCCGGCAGAGCCAGCGTAGGCAGGGCGGCGCGTGGGAGTAATCTTCAGAGGGCACCACGCTGGATTTGCCCCCTGCCGAAGTCTGGCCAGGGGCGAGGGAGGAGAGGACGACACGGAGAAAGGATCTGAACACCGACACACCCGGCCAGGAAAACCGTGCCGGAAAACCGAGGGAGAAGAAGCGAAAGCGAAGTCTACCAGCCTGCTGAGCGAAGCGAACTAATCAAAGGGGGCGAAGGGGGCGTTTACAGCCAGAGGCGGAGCGCCAGCGGAGCCGCACCCATTCTACCACGTGGCGGTGGCGGGGCGGGCCTCGGAACTGCCTGGGGCCAAGGGGCGGCAGTTCCGGGGACCGCCCCGATCTCGGCCAGGCTGACTTCCTGGGGCGAAGCCGAGTCTGGCGGGTTTGAGGCGAAGTCTTTTAAGGGGAATCCAACCCGCTAGTCTCGGCGTAGGGGGCGGTCAAAACCCAGGAGCAAGTTTACGTATCGAGCATAACTTCACCCGTTTTTTCAGGTGCCAAGGGTTTTTCTCGTTTCTCCCCCACTGGTGCCAGTGCCATACCCTAAAGGGTTATGGCACCTGGCCACCGCTCGGTCTCAAAGAGGCCTTTTGGCACTTCTGACACCATGGCCTGATCCGCCTAGATAATGGGAATGGGAATCGATCTGGTCTTATGACTCGATGACCACCTATGAAAGTCCCCCCAACTCCTGGCGAAAGGACATTTTTGCTAGTACCATATAAATGCTCTTCCCGTCTCAGCTTTGATCGCCATATAAAAATCGGATCGAATGGAACTCCCGGGTCCTGACGTCTTTCCACTCAGGAGAACAAAGTGCTCTTTAACGACCAAATCCCGTAAGGCACCTTTACGCAGGTAGTCAGGCCAATAGGGATCGGCGCTTTTCAGGAAGGGACCGATTTTGGCGTAATCGCCCACCGGAACCACCGTGTACCGCTCAGCAAACTGAAAGAGTTCATTCGATGAGGCAGAAAATGCCACAATGCCACGATTGACATCAAGATTATGGGACTCGCAAATATTGATCGCCGAAGTCGGAAGTTGACAAGGAATCCATCCTCTCTCGAAAACCCCACTGCGTTTGGCATCTTCAAGTGTGGGAAATGTCGATGTCGGCGTCTCGAGTTTAATGCAAGCACTTAGCATCATTCCAGCAAGAACAGTCAACGAGAAACCCATCACAAGATATTTAGTCATTTGCCTCCCCAGGGGGTTTTCCCGGTCATGTTTGCTTTCCACCATTTGCTATTAGTCAATCCGGGAATTGCATATTGGGAGCACTTCTCTTGGCAACTCCCGTTCGATGGACACCCCCAACCTTGTCGATTGGCTGACATGTCGGACAGGCTATCACGGTATTGGTCGCCTACTGAATTAGGTCCGCCGAAAAGATTCTTTATATTATCGCCAATTTCTCTACCAAACGCAGCCACGACAGTTATGGTTGAGCCTTTCTTGTAAGCCATGCAATTGGCCATACAGTGAAACCATTTATCGGCGCCAATCACGTTTGCATCACGCATTCCCTTGTACCCTGTGGCCAAGGCTTGGACCGCCGCTGCTGGATCCTCTAAGGGGATTGACATCCTTCCACTCGATTCGTAGGTATACCCAGCCTCCCTGCCATCTGGATCGAACGTCGTTATTGGATTATTCCCGACGAACCGATATAGGTTAATGTCTCCTTTTTCCCCGATCGGGTCCCTATTTAGCCAGCGTTGCAGGTTGGGATCGTAGAAGCGGAAACCGAAGTAGTAAACATCGGCGGAGGCGTCGCGTTCTTTGGAGGAGAATTTGAACCGGGAATCGTACGCGCCGCTGGTGCTCCGGAGGGCGCCGTAGGGGGCGTAGTCGTAGGCGCCGATGGTGGTGGTGCTATTGCGGGCGAGGATGACGTCGCCGCGATGATTCGAGTGCAGGTAAATGACTTGGTTGTTGTAGGTGCCGGCGTGGTGGCGGGCGGCGATCAGGGTGCCGACATCGCCGGCGAGGCCTACGCCGCGCGTGTAGCTCTCGACGAGGGCGCCGTTCGTGCCGTTGAGGACCGCGATCACCAACCAACCATCGTAAACGTAATACCATTTGTTGGTTACGCCGCCGATCACCTCTTGCTTGGCGATGCGGCGGCCGTAGGCGTCGTACCAGTTTTGCAGGACAGTGGCGCCGCCGAGGCTCGCGCTCACCAGTTGGTTGAGCGCGTTCCAGGTGTACACCCTGGAGCCTTGGGCGCTGGAGCGGGACGTGAGGTTCCCGTTGCCGTCGTAAACCGCGGGATAACCCGTGGCTTTGGTGACGTTGCGGGTTTGGGTGCTCTGGTTGCCGGAAACGTCGGTGACCTTGACCTGGAGGGCGTTGGCGCCCGCGTACACCGGGACCCCGGCCAGGGTGAAACTGCCGTTCACCGTGCTGACGCGGGCGCGGACGCCCCGGCATTCGGCCCACGAATTGTACCATTTGTTGTTGTTCGGTCCGCCCGTCACCTGGCCGGTGACCGTCGTGGTGCCGCTGGCTTCGGTGAGCTCATCATCGTTGTTGACGAGGTAACCGGTCGAAACGCCCGGACGGCGGGCGGTGACCAGGTTCCCGGCGCTATCGTAATCCCATTCGTTGACGTCGCCGCCGTTGGGCAGGACCTCCCGAATCAGCTGGTAGCCGGCGTCGTAGGCGTAAGCGGTCTGCGCCCCATCGGCGGTGATCGCTTGGAGGTTCCCCATGGCATCGGGGACGTAAACGAGGGTTTTCACCGGCGTGGCGCCGTTCCGGACCGTCAGGTTGCGCAGGCGCGACTCGGCGTCGTAGAGGCGCTCGACCTGGTCCCCGTTGCCGTAGCCGGTCAACAAGAGCCTTCCGGCGCTATCATACTGGTAGCCGGCGGTGGCGGTGAGGGCGCCACCGGCGCTTTCGCTGACGCTGGTCAAGCGGTCCATGGTGTCATAACCATACGTGGCGGTGATCGTGTTGGCAAGGCCCGTTAACGTCCGCTGGGTTACATTACCGGCGGCGTCGTAGACATAGCCCAATCCGTAGCTGACGTTGGCAAAACCGGGGACGGCCAGGGACGCGTTGAGGTGGGTGACGCGGTTGAGGGCGTCGTATTGGTCGTAGGTGTAGGAGCAATTCTGGCCGTCGGTGGTGGTGCGGGCGGCCGTGTTCACGTTGCCCAGGACATCCCAATAACTGACGGTGATGCCGCCATTGGGGAAGGTGGCCGAAGTGAGCCGTTGCAGGTTATCATAACCATATTGAACCGTGCCGTAGGTGTTGACCATGGTCTGCAGGTTGCCCCGGAACGTGTAGGTGAAATCCAACGGCTTGTTCAGGGGCGACAGGATGTGTTTGAGGCGGCTGGTGCCGTGCTCGGATTCATATTGGAATCGTTTCTCGCGCGCCGTCGTGCCGACGTGGGTGGTGAGTTTGGTGATCTGGTTGCCGCCGTTGTACTCGAAGTTGACCGCGCGGCTGAGCGCGTCGGTCACCTGGTTGACGCGCCCCAAGGCATCATGACCATAGACCGTGGTCCGCCCGAGGCGGTCGGTGGCGCTTTCCAGGCCGCAACACGCGTAGTTCATCTGAAAGGTGGTCATGTCGGGAAAGAGGACCTGGGTGACGCGGTCCAGATTATCATACGCATATTGCAGGAGGAGGCCGGTGGCGCCGTTGCGCGCGGTACTGACCCGGCCGAGGGCATCCGGGGTTTGGTAAAGCACCAGACCGTTTTGATAACGGACCTCGGTGTTGAAGCCGTTGGCGTTGTAGACCCATTGCACCCAATGATTGAGGGGATCGGTGAGCTGCGTCAGATTGCCCTGGCCGTCGTAAGCCAGGGTCGTGGTCTGATTCAAGGCGTTCTGGACGGAGGTCAGCCGGTCGTGGGTGTCGTAACCGAACTGGGTGGTCTGGTTCAGCGGGTTTTGCGCGGAGATGAGGTTATCGCGGGTGTCATAGCCGTAATTCCAGGCGCCCAGTTGCGTCGTGTTGTCATAAACCCGGGCTTGGGTCAGGTTGTGGCGGGTGTCGTATTGGTAAGTCATGCGGATCTGGTCATGGCGAAAATCCCCCCACAAGTCGTTAAAACCTATTTGCACCGGGTTGGCGGCGGGACTGGTGGCCAAGTCGCGTTGGACCAAGTTCAGGTTCACGTCGTAGGCGCGGAATTCCCATTGGTTGCCATCGACCTCGAACCCGGGCACGGTGGCATCGACCACGTCGGCATAGATCCGCGGGTTGGTGGTGCTGTTGGTGATGCCGTAGGCCCACCGGTTGCCGGTCTTGTCGGTGACGGTGACCGGCCCCATGTCGTCGAAGGCGTGGAAGAAATACTCGTTCATCTGTTGGAGATTATCCGTCACCCGGATACGGTGGGGCTGGGTGTAATACGTTTGCGTCTCGGGGTTGATATACAGATTGGTGCGTTGGTGGGCGATGTCATAGACCGAGTTATTGGGGTAGGTGAGTCGGGTGACCCAACAATTGGCGTCGTATTCGATGGCCGTGGTCAAGCCGCCCATATCCGTTAGGGAGACCAAATTGCTGTTGAGATAACCGAAATCGCAATGCCGGCCCTGACTATCTTCAATGCGGGTCACGAAACCGTCCGCGTTGTAGAAGCAATGGAAGAAGCGTCCGCTGGGGTCGGTGACGTAGGCGAGGTGTCCGGAAGCGTCATAATTCAGGGTCACGGTCAGGCCGTAGCGGTCCTCAATCCGTTCCAAGCGCTGCCCCGGGTTCGTGTTGGCGTTGAAGACCCAGGTTTCCCGGGTGTTTTTGAAGGTCAGCCGGAAAAAGGCGTTGTCGGCGGTCTTGACCAAGGTGTTTTCATTCCAGGGATCCGCGGCGGTACAGACGCTGTTGGTGTACACAAAGGCCTCCACGCGGCCGCCGGGCAGGATGATTTCCACCAAGTTCCCGGGGGCGACGGTGAGGTAACAGGAGTAATTCATCGTCCATTTGTTGCCAAAGGAATTGTAGTTGACATTGCTGTACTGGGCCATGCGACTGGTGGCCACCCGGTGATAAGCGAGTTCGATGGCCATGGCGGGGCCCTTGGCCGGGGGCAACCACATGGGGCTGTCCTGGAGCACGAAATCGGCGGAAGCCAAGCCGAACCGGTATAAGGGCGCCTGGCGCGTCGGACACGTCGTACAGGTGATACAACCGCCGGCGGCGTTGGCGATGCCGTTGGCGTCGGCTTGGCGGCCGGGATCATCGGAAGGATCCCGCGGCGGCGAGCCGCAACAACCGCCCCGCAATTGCCCGGCGGCTCCCGGGGGCAACGGGCGGCCCTGGCCGATGGTTTGTCCCGGCATTTGCAGGCCCTTGCCCGACCACCGATAGAGAAACCGGCCCAACGGCCAGCGGCCGCGGCCCCCGCTGGGGTCCAAGACATCGACATAATTGTCCGCCACCTGGATTACCGCCAGGAAATGGCCCGTCAACGGGGCGGGGGCGTTTTTGGCCTGGCGTTCCCAGACCGAAAAGCATTGCGGCGGCGCCGGGGGAGAGAGATAGACCAAAACGGGTGCGTCCGCGGTGGCGGCGGCGCGGAGTTCCGCGAGGCTCATCTCGACCGCCGAACCGCCCGCCAAGTCGGCCAGCTCCTGCAGGGAATAGCCGTCGGGATTCTTGGCCTTTTGGCCGGCCCAGGCGTGGCGGGCATAGACGGCATCCAGGGGCTGGTTGAGCAGCTGGCCCTGTTGCGCCGCCAAGACCAAGGCCAAGGCTTTCGTACCACAAAGGCGCTCCAGCCGGTCCCCTTGCCAGGCGCTCCAGAAAAGCCGGCGGTAGTTCTCGGCGAATTGGTCTTCCGTCCAGGCGAGGGAAAGCTCCTGGAACTTGTCCAGGGCATCCAAGGCCGTCTGGTAACGCCCGGTTTCGAAGTACAGATGCGGCAGGTAATGCAGGACTTTGTGCCACATGCCCGACTCGTTGGGATATTTGCGGAGCAGCGACAAATAGCGCTCCTCGGCGGCATCGAATTCCTGATTGAATTTGTGGTAGCAGCCCTCATGCAGTTCGGCCTCGGCGGCCCAGGGACTCGTGGGATGATTCTGGCGGATGGCCTGGAAGGCCTGCCGGGCTTCGGGATAGCGATGGGCGTTCCAGAGTTCCATGGCGTCCCCCATTTCCCGGTTGTCCGCGGCAGTGAAGTTCGTGCCCACGGCATGGAGCAAGCCGCCGCGTTCGCCGGATTCGCGGATGGAATCCACCGTGTAGCCGCGCTCCGAAGGGGGCGCGACGCGCGCGCCGATCTCGGCGGCGGCGGTGGGCAGAAGGAGCCCGGCCAAAGCGACCAGGGCGAGCATTTTTGTTTTCATGGATGAGCGGGTTTCAAAGGCGCAAGGCCGATACGGTAGCGGTAGCCTGGATACGATGGTCTCGGGTCAGGGGAGATTAGCCCCCTCGAAAAGCGGGTCAAACCATAGTTTGGGTCGCTTAGGCATCGCTTCGTTGGCTATGCCCCACGAACGCTAGATCTGGAACGAGGGCTATTTTCGCTGGGGATTTTTTTATCCAGGAACGAACCAAACTATGGGTTGACCCGCTTTCCACCCTCATCCACTCCTAAGAAAAGGTAAAGGAGCTTTTTCAGCAGAATCCAATCTATGGTCTGACCCCGTTTATAAGGATGCTTGTCAAGTTTGTCCGAAAATAAACAAAAACGCGGTTAACGCCGAGACAATTAACAGCGTTAGCCATATCCCTCTAGCGCCACAAGAAGCCCGAGACAGAACATAAACAACCAGCGTCAGGAGAAGCGCTTGAACGCCTAATATAATACGGATAACGTCATTCGGTTCTATCACTGAAACGAGTTGACTAGCATATTGTTCCGGAATGTGAGCATACAATGCATGGCAAGCGTTCGACTGTATATTTAACTCTCGATACAATAGAAACGAACAGACAATTACCAACAAAACCCCTATCGGTAAAGCGATTGAATCACGTTTACGTTCCATATCAGCCCAATCATTAGGGAAACAGCGTCGACTGCAACTCCAGGCCTGAATGCGGATCCAATGGCGCATATCCGCGGTCATTAAAACCAGCACCACCTACGTGAGTGTGAGCGCTCGCTTTATCACATGGTGGCTTTGTCCCGTTAGGATCCGCTAAATATTGTTGTTTAATTTGAAGTGCATCATATCCAATAAGCGCATGATGTAGACCCAATGCAGGATGGAAAAGCTGCCATTTAGGGCCGTCTAGAGCGTGCATTTTCTCGTGGGCTATTGTTTCCAACATCTGATCCACATCCAGCACTGAATCAACAATTGTAATCGGACCGAGTTGCATTCCATAAGCGCCCAGAAATTGTATACCCGGTATGCCTACAGGCCGTAAACCAGCATTCGCAAGCTCAGGATGATACTTCGAAAGCCATTGCATTGCTGGAAACAGGGTCAAACCATAGTTTGGGTCGTCGTGGTATCGCTTCGGTGAGTTTGTCGTACTAATGCATGAGTTGGGCTCCGAGGTGATTTCGCGTGGGATTTCATCCAGGAATGCAGTTTCGCATTGGCACTCTTGGAACTTCCCAATTTCACGCGGGCGGCGATCGCCTTGATGGAGAGGGTCGTTTCGTTTCGCAGTCGCGCCGCGATCGCCAGTTTCTCCGGATCATTCTTAGTTCGGCCAGTCAGGTCCTGCTCCGCCCATCTCAAGCGCCGCAACTCCTCGCCAATAATACGCTCGGCTTTGGCCTCCGCGGTCTCCAGGCGCAATTCGCCCGCATGGTGCTCTCCCAGCCGCCCCTCCATCCGCTCCATCAACTCCCGTTTGAACTCCTCGCCGCCTAAAAACCAACCCCGACGCAGCGACTTTAATGACTCCGGGTCGGTCTCCTCTCTCCGGCGTGCTTCCAGGTGGCGCTCAAATGCCTGCCGGCCCGCGGCCGTATCCTTTGGTATGCCGTGTTCGCCCAGCAGGCGGTCCACCCGCATCCAGCGCGGTCGATGCTCCCGCGCCGCCACATACCACCCCAGGCTGCTCCAGGGATAGGCCAACAAGCGCTCCTCCGGACGGAGCAATTTGGCCCGCACGGGATTCAAATGGACGTAGTCACAAACCGTTTTCAGATACCCGGTGCCGCTACCGTCCACGAGCAAGGCCTTATAGCGGCCGCTGAACACGTGGCCAAAGAGCTTATGCCGGTGATTCAAGCCAATAGTATAGGCGCTCAACAGCCAGCGCATTCCCGCCACCAGATTGGCGTTAGGGGTTTCCACCACCAGGTGAAAGTGGTTGTGCATCAGGCAATACGCATGCACCTGCCAGCCGGTCTTCTGGCAACTCTCCGCAAGTTTCTTCACCCAGTCCTGCCGGTCCACATCATCCAGAAATATCGGCTCGCTGCGGTCCCCGCGACTCATCACATGGTAAATGGCACCCGGATACTCGATTCGCAGTTGGCGCGGCATCCCAGGATATTGTCACCGCTTGTCGCCCATGTCAAGTTCCTGAACGAACCAAACTATGGGTTGACCCACTTTTGGGCGGGCGGGCAAAGATGGACGGGGCCGCTTTCAGCAAGCCTTCGTCGGTTAATTCGATCTGGTGGTTATGACTGCGTTGGTTACGGAGTTGGTTACGGAGATACATACTTGAACCTTTCTTGTTGGGTGTTGGTGGTTATCGATGGTCGTGGTAGACGGTTTCCCTGGTCGTTATCCTCGGGTGGTTATCATTTGCCGGTAGGCGGCCAGGTAATGCTTGGCCAGGCGGCAGCAGGTCCCTTGCATGTCGCCACCGCCCGGCCAGTACTGGCGGCCCATGCGAGCCCAGGCAATGGCTTGCTGGCGATAAAAATAGGCGGTGCGGCGGCGGGTGATGTCGGCGGTGGCTGCGGGAATGATCGTGCCAAAGAGTTTGAAGGCGCGGTTGATTTGCTCGGTGGTCAACCCTGGTTCAGGATGGGTAGAAGTGCCAGCATGTTCTGGATTCCGGAGCCTCGTCGTTTCGGGGTTTTCCGTCGCGGTTTTCATAGGGTTTTTGTCGGGGTTCATGATCTTTTTTTTGCACGAAGTGCCCGTCCTCTCATCCATCGCCTCGCCCGGTTGGAGCCAGCGCAGGCAGGGCGGCGCGTGGGAGGCATCTACGGAGGGCACCACGCTCTTGGCCCCCTGCCGAAGTCTGGCCAGGGGCGAGGGAGGAGAGGACGACACGAAGAATGGATCTGAACACCGACACACCCGGCCAGGAAAACCGTGCCGGAAAACCAGGGAGAAGAAGCGAACAGCGAAGTCTACCGATCTGCTGAGCGAAGCGAACTAATCAAAGGGGCGAAGGGGGGAGCCTTTAAAGCCAGCGGCGGAGCGCCAGCGGAGCCGCACTCGTTTTACCCCTGGCGGTGGCGGGGCGGGCCTCGGGGCTGCCGGGTGCTTTGGGGCGGCAGTTCCGGGGACCGCCACGATCACGGCCAGGCTGATTTCCATGGGCGCAGCCGAGTCTGGCGGGTTGGAGGCGTCGTCTTTTAAGGGGAATTCAACCCGCCAGTCTCGGAGAAGAGGGGTGAGACTGATTTCGGTTGCATGACCCAAACTCGATCGCTTCGCTTTTGTTCAACATTTAGAGTCTAAAGATCGGGATATTTGGGCTATTACTTTTTCAAGCCACGCTTTCATGCTGATCCCTTCTAGCGTTGCAGGATCGTAATAGCAGCCTAGGCTAAAGATCGCCCGATCTAACTCTTCCTCGGGCACCTGGGCGAGAATTTGGCGTAACTCTCTGGCAACTTCCGCACGAGGATTTTGACTGCTCCCATTAATGAATGACCCAATGGCCTCATTGGCATCCCCATATTCAAGGCCCCAGTCTTGATGAAAATAACAGCTAAGAAATTGATACGCCTTTTCAAATTCACGCTCTTTCATGGGATAAATTGCCAACGGACCAAAGCTAAACTGGATTTTCTTCTGGCGACACAAGCGCTTAACCCGCCGCTTGCAGGATTTCTTGCGCGTCCGTTCGGACGTCTTCCGGCAAGTCGCTCCAAGATTTCTTGACGATCATTTTCACGGTTTCAGTATCCTTCGGGTGAGCCTGCCAATAGGTTGCGCCCAGAGATCGCAGAGAAACAAGTAATTGCCCATCGAACATTTCACCCACAAGCGGATCGACTCGCAATCGTTCGAGCACGATCGGAACAATTTCTTCAATATGGATTCGCTGCTGACAAGCTCTGGCTAAATCCCAATCGGTGAGTTCGGCCAACGGCGTATGATACACCGATCGATACCATTGTGGCAGCGGCAGCTCCTCACCTTGCTTCGGTGGAAGCGACGCGTGCCCCTTGGTTTGATCCAGATCAGCGAAGCTTTTTGCCCATGTACCCGGATACATTTGTCGTTCCAAAGATTTTATGGATTGTTGCGGGGGCTCGACCAATCGGTTCCAAGCGCTTAATAGAGCCGCATTACCTATATCTGAGAACCATATTCTCTTACGAAGAGCTCTTCATTCCACATATTCATGGTATTGTCATTGACCCCCGATTTAAGAACTCCTTTGCTATATCCGAAATGGGTTACCTCATCAATGAATGCCCAGGGCTCTTCATTGATGCAAAGCGCTAAACCATTGCCTGAGTCCGTCCAAATCAATCTAAAGTTTGGGGACCCCGAAAACTCCATTGGTCTAAGGTCTTGTTCTAAGATTGGCGGGTAAACATCCCGTAGTTTTCTTTCTTCTGCAGGAAGTCTCAGATGCCTATATAACCAAATAAAGTCCTTATGAACCCAATCCAAGTTCTTTGAGGCAACGCGAATTAAGTCTGCTGGAAATAATGATAATGACGCCGTGTTGCCATCATCGCAAACGCCGGCAGTACGTAACGATATCACATTCTCCTGTTTAAACAATGTACTCATTTGTAACCATAATTAGCGACTCCCACCAATACGATTAAGTGCATCAAGAGCATTATTGTAATTCTTCTCAGCAGTCACTAAGGCTTTCTCATAAGCCCATAAGTCGTCCTCCAATGATGTTATTTGCTTTAGAGCATTCTGCGTCTGAGTGGCATTGGGACCGTAATATTTGTAGGCGGATTGCCAAGCTTCCTCTGCTTTAGGCAGAGCTGACGTAGTGGACCTAATGACGTCCCGAGTTATAGTCACAGCCTTTTCCCAGAATTCCATTGCGGTAACGGCCCGATCGTAAAGGGGCCGGGCTGGTGGGCTGACAGCAATACCAGTACTAACCCCCAACCAGGTAAGTACAGCCGTCGAATCGGCGGCTACAGTAATTGCTATAGGCACAGCTGCTATCCCTGCATAGATACCAAGAGTGGCAAGGATGTCCTCAAGCTTGGGGGGATAATCGAACGTCTGCCATGCGGGAACTTTTACGATTGGTGAATTCTCCACATTTACGAACAACCCCCACGCATCAAATGCGTTGATGGATCGATTGTGGCAGAATGCATGCAAGTTCGGCCCGTCCTTGGAGCCGCTGGGGTCACGATTTAGCCAGCGCTGCAAATTGGGATCGTAGAAGCGGTAGCCGTAGTAGTACAGGCCGGAGGGCGGGTGGAACTCTTTGCTCGAGAAACGGTAGAGGTTGATTTCGGCCAGGGGGCCGGATTGGGAAACCAGGCCGCCGAAGGGGTCGTAGCGGTATTGGGCAACCAGGGTTTGGTTCTGGTTCACGATGGCCGTCACGTTGCCGTTGGCGTCGGCGTGGTAGTAGAAATGCTTGGCGCCGGGGTGGGTGCGGGCGAGGAGACCGCCGATGCCGCCGGCGCCGTCGAGGGATTGGCTCAGGTCGAGGCCACGGGTGTAGGTGGCCAGCACCGTGTTGTTGGCGTCGCGCTCCTGGATCACGCGCTGGCCGTCGTAAAGATACCGGAAGGTCTGGTTGGTGACCCAGGCGCCGGATTGCCAGGACGCCTCGGTACGGATGCGGCGGCGGGCTTTGCCGTCATAGACGAAACCGGTCTGGGTGATGGTGCCGTTGGCGTTGGTGACCACGATGCCGGTCAATTGGTTGTCGGTGTCGTAGGTGAAGGTACGCCAGCCGTCGGTCAACAGGTTGCCGTTCAGGTCGTACTGCGGGCTCAGGGTGCCGCCAGCCATGGCGATCGACACGCTACCTCCGGGCACGTCCATCCCGTCACTGGCCCGCACTAGCTTCACGGTATGGGTGCCCGTGTTCCCGCTGAGCATCATCCGTCCCAAGGCCGTCACGGTCACCGGCGCGGCGCCCACCACCACTTTCATTCCGACATACCCGGACCACTCATTGCGCGGGCTCCCCAGCGTTAGCGACGTCACGTAGGCGGTCGTTGCCGAGGGACCATTCACATACCGAAAATCTACCGGAACATAGGTTTGGCTTGCGCTTCCTCCCGAATACCAAACGCCAGAACCGGTCCCGTTAACGCAACCGCTCGCGTTCGCGACCGCTGTCGTCGTCACGGCGGTGTCACAATAATCATACCACGTGTCTCCGCCGGCCGTTTCCTGGCTCACCAGGTAATACGCCGCGCCCGCCGCTAACACCACCGGACTGGCCAGGTTGGCGTAGTGGAATTGACCGACGGCGCTGGTCGCGTTGAGATTGATATTGTCGCTGGCGCTATGGCCCTGGCCGTCGGTGGCGGTGGCGGTCACGGTCGTGGTGGACAGGGGGACGTTCGCCACGGCGAACGTTTTGTCCGCGTACAGGGTGGCGTTTTGTCCGTTGACGGTGACCTGGGTGGCGGCGGGCGTGGCGGTCCCCCCCACCGTCAGCGTGCCGGCGCTGCTGACGGAGGTTAATTGGTCGTTGGCGTCCGCGACGAAGGTTTCGGTCAACTGGTTCTTGACGCGCTGGGCGAGGTTCCCGGCTTTGTCGTAGGTGTTGGCCCACTGCTCCTGCACCCGGAGGGCGCCGCCGGAGAGTTCCCGACCGGCGGCATTGGTCAATTGGCCGAGGGCGTCATACCCGTAATCGACGTAATTGCCGGCGGACGTCGAGGTCATCCGGGTGCGTTGGCTCGCGTTGTTATAGGCGTACGCGTGAGCGTTGAGCGTCGCTTGGGCGAGATTGCGCAGGATATTGTTGGTGACACGCGCCATGCCGTCGTAGCTGTTGACGATCGCCCCGACCGGCAGGTCCACCTGGACCGGCAGCCGCGAGGCCCGGGCCAGCGTGGCGCCGGCGGCGGGATACCGGTAACTGAACATCCCCGCCGGGGACACCAGGGTGTCGAGCCGGTGGGCCGTATCGTAGCGATATTGCCAAGCCACCGGCGCCCCCGGTTGCTGGAGCGTCAGGCTGGCGCGCAGGCGATTGGTATAGATGCTCGTCACGGTGTCATACGCCCAGGGCCCGTCCTCGGTCAGGAGGAGCCCGGCTTGGTCGTAACTATACCGGGTGGCGCCCACGGCGTCCACCATGTTGGTGAGCCGGTTCAGCTCATCGTAGGCGAACTGAATCGTCCGCTCGGGATAGATGGTGTTGAGGAGGTTGCCCAGGGGATCGTAGACATACGTGGTGGTCCCCTTGGCGGCGCTCCAGCGGTTGGTCAGGTGGTTGAGCGGATCATATTGGTAACGAGAGATTTCCGTGTCGTTGGCGTCGCGCCGGCTGGTGACGCGCCCGTAGGCGTCATAACAGGCCGAGGTGACGTGGCCGCGCCCGTCGCGCAACGTCAGCAGGTCCCCCGCCCCGTTGTAGACAAAACTGTTGGTGACGGCATCGGCGGTGCCGGCACCGGCCACCGTATTGGTCTTGCGCCCGAGGGCGTCGTAGGCGTAGCGGGTGACGTTACCGATCTGGTTCGTGTACGAGGTCAGGGCGGCGACGTTGGTGGAGTAGCCGTATTGCTCGACACCGCCGCCGGGGGGATACGCGCGGGTGAGAATGCGGCCGGAATAGGTGTCATCCATTAGGGCTTGTCAAGTGCGGACAAAAAATTCCTGTTCCCGTCTCTCGTTTTTGTCCAAACGGGCGTCCGAACGTCGTCGGGCTCCCGATCTTGCCGCCGCTTTCGAGCCTGCGTTTTTCTCTATAAACTCGAACCCTTCTTTGCTAGAAGGCATTCGTTCAGTCATCCATCTGGTTCTAGCCGGCTCGCCGTGCCACTTGGGCTACGGCGGTTTTCTTGAGCCCTGGAACCGAAGCTCGCAGGGCTCGGGCCCAACCCGCCGTTGGCGGGTCCAGAAAAACCTCAGTTCCGTCCTGGGTCCATTTAGTTTCTATAGAACTGTAGTTCCTGGGCGGCAAGCGCTCAGTCTAACCTTCCATTGGCTCCCAATCCGGTCGAATGGCCTCAAAATCGCTTCGCCCTCCGCTCTGCTGCTGGGCTTGGTTTAGCGGGTGATGAGTGGCCTCCAATCAGTCCCCTGGCTCGAGGTCCAACCCCTTCCCTGGCTGACCACTCACCCCCCAAATTCTAGTTCGCCTTTTTGGCCGCGGGTTGCCGCAAGAACGGGAACACCCGTTGCGGATCGTAAGGCTCGTTCTTGCTCATCACATGCCAGCCCGCTTTCGAGAGTTTGCTCGCCAGGGCCTTGGTGGCCACCATCGTGTTGGTCTTGGCTTTCTTGTGCTCATAAAACCGCTGGCTGGGCGGGTCGTAGCGCCGGGCGAAATGCGCCGCTTCGATATAGGCCCAGGCCAGGTACTGATTGCCGCATTTGCCGTTGTTTTCGCCTTTGCTCTTGCCGTTACTTTCCCGCTCCGTCGGCACGCAACGGCAATAACTGGCGTACCGCCCGTCCTCGGGAAACCGCGCGATCGGTCCGGTTTCCATCGAAATGGTCAGCCCCAAAATGCGTCCGATGCCCGGCAGTTGCTGGATATACTGGTAGCACGGCAGTTGGCCGGCCACCGCCTCCACCTCTTTCTCCAACGCGCGGATGCTCTCGTTGTACTCCCGGATTAACTTGGCCTCGTGGCCCGCGATCAATTGATCGGCCGGATGGTCGAACCATTCCGCGACGGTTTCCGGCTCCAAGGCTTTGGCTTCGCCCTGCGAGAGCTTGGCCCCGGTGGTGCGCGAATAGAGGCTCTTCACGCTGAGCAGCAGGCTGGTGCGCTGATGCACCAGGAGCTGCCGCCGCCGGAGGAGATCGCGATTGAGCCTGAGCTGGGTAGGAACGGGAATGGACCGTAGGTTTTGTCAAAGTGGGCCAGGGAAAAGGCGGGAATCCCTCAATTAAGTTGATCCACTTGGCGGTAGGCATGGGCCCCCGGAGTGCTTGCACTTCGGGGGCTTTTTCTTCCTTCTTTATGTGTGAAACAAAAACGGGAAGATTGGTGCCAGAAACAACTGGCGCACGAAAAGGTACTCGAGCTGCTCGAAAAATACGATCTCGAAATGCTCGAAAAAGCGCAGCAAGGCCTTTGCCCTTTTTGCGGGGCGCCCCTGCATCGGGGCGACTACGACCGCAAGCCCAACGGCGGGCCGGCCCACTGGGATAAGCGCTATAGTCTGTGCTGCTCCAGCGACGGTTGCCGACGCCGTTTGACGCCCGCCTCCGTCCGCTTTTTTGGCCGCCGTGCTTATGTGGCTCCGTTCTTCCTGTTGGTCTCGGCCCTGAACCAGGGCTTGACGCCCGCCCGGGTCAGACGCCTGAGCGAAATTTTCGGCGTCGATCGCCATACCTTGGCCCGGTGGCGGCAATGGTGGTTGGAAAACTTTGTGGGCAGCGCTTTCTGGAAGGAAGCCCGCGCCCGTTTCATGCCGCTCCTGAGCGAGTTCATCCTGCCGCGATCTTTGCTCCAGGCTTTCGGGCTGCCGTGGCGCGACCACCTCCTGGCGGCCTTGAAATTTCTGGCGCCGCTCACCGTGCCCGCGAGGGCGGAAAGCCGGGCTATGTGAGGCTCGGTTTTCCTCCGCAGACTCTGCCGCTAGGCGAGCAGGCCGGGTCTTGGTAGTGGGTAGGACATCGTTAAGGCGAACCGTTAAAAATCGGTTCTCAACAACCAAAAGAAAGATTGACACGATGTCTCATGAACCTCTCTTGCCTCGGCCCCACGAACGGTGGGCGCATTTTCGCTTCAGCGTCATCGGCCCCCTGTTGGCGGCCCCGCCTCCGCGGGGTCAACTGCAACTCCAACTCCAGGGGTTGGCCGACCAGGAATGGTCCCATCCGATCCAGCACCAACCGGTGAAGTTTGGCGCCTCGACGATCGAGGGCTGGTATTATCGGGCCCTCCACGAAAAACACGATCCGGTGGGCGCGCTCGCCCGCCGGATTCGCTCCGATCAGGGCCAGCATCCGGCGCTGAGTTCCCCGCTGCGCGAAGTGCTCCGGACGCAATATGGCCAGCACCCTTGTTGGAGTTACCAACTGCATGTCGACAATCTGGCGGTGGAGGCCGAGCGGCAGCCCGCGCTGGGACCGATGCCCTCCTATTCGGTGGTGCTCCGCTACATGAAAGCCCAAGGGCTGCGCAAACAGCGCCGCCGCGGTCCGGCCCACAGCCCGGGCGCGCAACAAGCCCAAATCCGGTTTCAACAGCGCGAGATCCGCAGTTATGAAAGCGAATACGTCAATGCCCTCTGGCATCTGGACTTTCATCACGGCTCCTTGCGCGTGCTGCTCCCCGACGGCGCCTGGGCGTATCCCTTGTTGCTCGCCCAGTTGGACGACTGTTCCCGGCTCTGTTGCCATGCCCAATGGTACTGGGCCGAAGGCGCCGAGGAACTCTGTCACGGGCTGGGCCAGGCCTTTCAAAAACGCCAATTGCCCCGCGCGCTCATGACCGACAACGGCTCGGCCATGGTGGCCCGGGAGACGCGCGGCGGGCTCCAGCGCTTGGGCATCCTGCATGAAGCCACCCTGCCGTACAGCCCTTACCAGAATGGAAAAGAAGAGTATTTTTGGAACCAAATCGAAGGCCGCCTCTTGCCCATGCTCGAAGGCGTGGCGGACCTGGATCTGCGCCAGCTCAACGAGGCCACCCTGGCCTTTGTCGAGGTGGAATACAACCGCAAGCTCCACTCCGAACTGAAGTGCTCTCCCTTGGAGAAGTTCCTCCAAGTCAAAGATGTCGGCCGCCCGTGTCCCTCCAGCCAACAACTGCAGTTGGCGTTCATGGCCGAAGCCGGCCGGACCCAGCGCCGGAGCGATGGCACCCTCAGCCTGGAGGGCCGGCGTTATGAGGTTCCCTCGCGCTATGGCCATCTGGACTCCTTGCGCGTGCGCTATGCCGCGTGGGATTTGAGCCAAGTCTATTTATGCGATCCCACCACGGGGGCCGTGCTGTGCCGGCTCTTTCCGTTGGATAAACATAAAAACGCCGATGGCCGGCGCGCCTTGCGGGAAGGCCCCCAGGCTCCGAACGCCCCGGCGGCCGCGTCGGCGCCGGCCCCGGGCATGGCCCCGCTGCTGCAAAAAATCCTCCAACAATATGCCCTCACGGGTTTACCCCCGGCTTATTTACCCAAAGATGAAATCTCCACTCCCAAAACCCCATGAACAAAAAACTCCAAGCCCTCTATAGCCTCAAGTTTAACCCCTTCTCCCCGGAAATCCCCACCGCGGCCCTCTGGCCCTCGCCCGCCATGGAAAACTTCTGCTGGCGCATCGAGCAACAGGTGGGCGAAGGCGGCTTCGCCTTGGCGATGGGCGACGCGGGCACCGGCAAAAGCGCGACCCTGCGCCTGCTGGCCGAACGCCTCGGCAACTTGCGCGAGGTCACCGTGGGCGTCCTGACCCGGCCCCAAGCCTCCTTGTCGGACTTCTACCGCGAACTGGGCGCGCTCTTCGGCGTGCCCCTGGCGCCGAGCAACCGCTGGGCCAGCGCCAAGGTCCTGCGGGAAAAATGGCATCGCCACCTGGAAACCTCGCTCTATCGGCCGATTTTGCTGATCGATGAAGCTCAGGAAATGAACCTCCCGGTCTTCAGCGAGCTGCGCTTGCTGGCCAGCGCCGACCTGGACTCCCGTTCCATCCTCACCGTCATTCTGGCGGGCGATGCCCGCTTAGGCGTCAAACTCGGCACGCCCGAACTCCTGCCCCTGGCCAGCCGCATTCGCAGTCGTTTCCGGGCCGAACCCTGGCCGCCAGCCCAACTCCGTGACGGGCTCAACCACGTGCTCAAGAGCGCGGGTAATCCCAAACTCATGACCGCGACCTTGGTGCAAACCCTGGCCGAACATGCCGCGGGCAACCTGCGTCTGCTCATGAATCTGGCCAACGACCTGCTCAACGCCGGCCTGCAGCAGGAACGCGACCCCCTCGACGAAAAGCTCTTCTTGGAAGTCTTTCAGATGGATCCCAAACCCAACCCCAAACGCCCATGAACCCACTCCCGATTCAGCGCGCCAGCCAACTCTCCGCTGACGCCGCCCTCACCCGCTGGCTCGTCGAAGGCCTCTGGTCCGATCAAGCGGTGGGCATCCTGGGCGGCGAACCCAAATGCTGCAAATCCTTCCTGGCATTGGACCTCGCCGTCAGCGTGGCTTCCGGCGCGCCTTGCCTGCGCCAGTTCCCCGTCCGCCACACCGGCACGGTGCTCCTGTTCCCCGCCGAAGACTCTCTGGCCATCGTGCGGGAGCGCCTGGCCGGCATCTGCGCCGCCGCCGCGGTGGATTTTGACTCTTTGCCCGTGGAGGTCATCACCACGCCCACGCTGCGCTTGGACACCCCGGCCGACTGTCTGCGCTTGGCGCAGACCGTCGAAACGCTGCGCCCGCGCTTGTTGATCTTGGATCCGTTGATCCGATTGCATCGGGTCGATGAAAACGACGCCTCGCAGATCGCCGCCTTGCTCTCCTATTTGCGCGGGCTTCAGCGCCAGTTCGAACTGGCTGTCCTGCTGGTGCATCACGCGCGTAAAGACGCTCACAACACCCGGCCCGGCCAAGCCTTGCGCGGTTCCAGTGAACTCCATGGTTGGGGCGACTCCAACCTCTACATGCGCCGCCGGGGCGACCAACTCACCTTAACCACCGAGCATCGCGCCGCCCCTTCCCAAGATCACATCCCCTTGCAGTTGACCCAAACCGACAAGGCCCTGGCGCTCGCGCTGGTCAATGCCCCGGCGGACGCGTCAACCCCGAGCGAACCCTCGCCCCTGGAAAAGGTGCGCCAAACACTCGCCCAACTCCAGGCCCCGGTTACCGGACAGCAGTTGCGCAAACTCTGCGCCATGCGCACGGCGACCTTGTGTGACTGTCTGGATCAACTCGAACAACGCCACGAACTGACCCATACCGCCGAAGGTTATCAACTGCGCCCCACGCCGCTCACGCCCCCCGTTTCCCTTTCCGCCCCTATAGACCCCCCGGGAAACGGAAACGGGAAACCCTCCGCGTAGGCGCCTCAGTTTTCTTTCTCCCTTTGCCCCAGCGGAGGATAGGGCTCTGCGGGGACGCAACCCGAGCGCCGACTGGGGCCTTGCAGACAGCAGGCCGGGCGGTCCTTCAAAGTGAGGACCGCCCGGCTAGTGTCTGCTGGAGCAAGGTCAAAGCGTTAAATCCCAGGGGGTTTGGGGGACAGCGTCCCCCAGTCTTCAACCTCTCGCTCACGCTCTGCGCCCCGATTCCATGAATTACCTCGCGGCGAGCTCCATCAATTATCTAGATCAGTCTCAGATACGGACGCAGCTTGGCGTCGTAAATGTGCCCGGTGGGCAGAAGCTTCAAACGCATCAGCTCGGTCACCCAGAACGCATCGGAAACATCGTTGGTGTATTTGAGTCCGGAGTATTGTTGCATCCCGGCCGCGTGGGCCAGCACGACCGGATACTGGGCCTCCAGCAAGGCATCCACGAGCCAATACCAGTTATAGGTGACTTCCACTCCGATCTGGACAATCTGATCCATGTATGGTTCAAGACATGACAGGATCAAGTCGATATCGTTGGGCAAACGTTGGTGTTTGAGCCGTTTGCCCTCCGCGTCCATCCATCCCAGCATGACGTTATCGCTATGCAAATCCATCCCAACATATATACTCACTTCGGGTCTCCTTTCCGTGCTTTCTGTTTTTATCGGGGACGACTCCAACGGGAGTTTCCCGATGCTGGGTTTACTGGGAGGAGACCCCTTCTGACCACTCGATTTTTTCCCCGCCGGGGATGAGATTGAGGAACCGAAAAGATCCGGAGGGATGGAATCCAGTCTCGGCTCTTTCCGGCTCCCTTTTCTAGGCACCGTACTTTTACCGTTGGCGGGCGACGCAGGCAAGCGTTTTGCTTTCGTTTTTGTATTGCGAACTATATTCTTCTTTTTCATATTATGTCCATGGTGTTCGCACTTGTCGCTTATTTCGCCCTTAATGTGCATCAGTCCTTGCAACTTGCAGTCGGAGGATTTAGTCGCGCGGCGCAATGGCGATCCGGAAAAAAGGACGATCGCCCAGCGGCGGCAGCGATAAAGGGTCAAACCGGTACATTTCCACCTTGGCCGTGCTCTTCATGCAGATGTACCCGTTGATCCCTTTCCCGATCCTTTAGCCTCGGGCCATGCTCCCAAAGATGAACTCTCTTGCGCCGCGACGCAAATCAATTCTGCAATATGCAAGGACTGACACCTTTATTCCGCATGCAGAATGTTTATCATCTTGCCGATGTTGATGGGCTGCAGTTATCACTGCGCCCCCTTAACCGCCCACATGAATTCATCGCGGGACATATTCAGCGTCTGCGCGTTGGATTACTCGCGGCAGGCTTGCGAACCAACTTCCATCCGCGGTTCGTTCTGGAACAGTGGATCACATTGGAGCTCACTTTGCCCTTGAAGACGTTGAATCCAGCGGGATACTCCACTTGGGAGGAATCGTAATAAAATCCGACGTCGTACGACCCGTGATTCAAATCATCAAATGTGACTTCCATTAACGTGAACGTGAGGTTGGTGGTTGAGAAGGGCTGCAAAGTGGCCAGTTCAGCCACAGCGAACGGGCGCGGAAGGGAAATCGGCATCTTCGCCACTCGGCCCCCGTCTTCCTTGCGAATCTCCAGTCCTGCGGCAATATTCAACAATCGCCAATCGAGACAAATGATTTGAGGGGTTTTATTACTGATGCATAAAACATACTCGGCGTTGGCAAGTTCAGGCGCGGACTCATGTTTTGTTGACGCGGCGGTTAACTCTATTTCAATACTATTATTATCATTACTAGTGTTTTGTTTTATGTTGGTAGCACAACCAACAATGCACCAAACAAGTATGATTATTCCTAGTTGGTTCCACATACACTGGTCGTCAAGGGGTTGAGGTGCAGGTTTCGTTAATTCCAATAACCTTACATTTATCCCCAAGATGTTTTGATATCATGTTATAGTGTTTTGCTTGCGGAGCCCCAAGGTGGGAACCCATGATTGTTCCGCTGCCCGCGGTCCCATATGCCACTCCGTCGACGGTGTAGTACTCATCCTTGTTCCCAAGCATATGACCCACTTCGTGGGGAATGTCTGTGACATCGGACGTACTCCATGTGGTCATGTTCTCAGTTGTGTTCCGGCTCTTCATAGCGTACCACGCGGAATTGAATGTGGTTCCCTCTTTCTTCTCTGGTACGATGGTCATAGTTATTCCATTGCCTTCCGCGCCACAGCATTTCCCTGGGCAACAAAGTTTGAATTGTCCATTCCACCGCTGGTTGATGGCGCTACTCCAAAGGGACCAGACATCGGCAGAAACCGTCGTCCAAAGGCTCAAAACGATATCTGCCTTGCAGGCCTCGCTATCGAATTTGATGACGAATTTGGATTTCCAATTAAAAGTACCATTTCGATATTGTTCTCCGGGCGGAACGTCTGTAAATGTCTGGGATACCGATTCATACACCACCTTTTCGACCACTTCTCGTCCGTCACTGTCCAGGTTCTGGGTTGGAGCATTATACACAAACCCATATATATTCACACCTCCCTGCTCTTCAATCGGATCTCTGGATAACCATTTCCCCTCGCCGGGGCAATAATATCTGTAACCGTAATAAACCAACCCGGTTTCATCGTCGATGAACTTCGTCGAGAAACGGAACGGGTTAATCAGCTGGTGGGTTTTGGCGGTGGCGATTTCATTGCCAAACGGATCGTATTCGTAACGATCCGAAACCGTGCCGGAAGCGGCATCGACCAAACTGACCACGTTTCCGTTCCCGTCGTAGCTGACGAAAGAGACGGCGGCACGGTTGCCAGGATTAACCACCGCGAGCAAGCCGCCCACGCCACCGGCACCTTGGAGGGAGCCGCTGAGGTCCAGGCCCCAGAGATAAGATCTCAGATTTGAAATCTCAGATTTCAGATGGGACCCATTCGACTGTAATTCGGCGACCAGATTCCACCCATCGTAGACGAAACGGAGGTCGGAGGCCAGGGACCAAGAACCGGAGGTCTGTGGTCTGCGATCTGCGGTCCAGGTGTTAACGCGCTTGGCGATACGGCGGCTCTCGGAATCGTATTGGAATTCCAGTCTTTTCCGATTCGCAGGCGAGACGCCTGCGCCACTTTCCATGGCAATCAGGCGGTTTTCGGCGTCCCAGGTATAAACCCAGGTTCCATCGGACTTAAGGTTACCGTCGGCGTCGTATTGGGAGGCGCCGGTTCGAGAGGAAATAGCGCTCGGATCGGTGGTTTTGCCGTCACCGCCCCGGGCCACGGCCACCGCATTGGTATATCGGTTGAGCGCATCGACTTGATAATCCACCTGGATGCCACCGGCCACAGCACTTTTCCGGTTGCCGATGGTGTCATACGAGTATTGGTAAGCAGCGGTGTCTACCGGTTTGGACTGAGGGTCCACTTTCACGCCGCTCGTCAGTTGGCCCAGATCGTCATAGGCGTAATTCCACGCGGTATTATCAGCCAAGACGGCGTTGGTACGCTGATTGGCCAGGTTGTACCGGTAGGTGTAAGCGATCCGCTTATCGGTCGAGGGTTGGGATTCGATCGATTCGAGCCGGTTCAGGTGGTCGTGTTTCTTGAGCATTGTCATCCGCAGGACCTCGCCATTCCGGTAATCAATGAGCCGCGAGGCGACGTCAAGCGATTCCTCACGGGCTCTGAAAACAGTTCACAAATAGGGAGGTCTTATATCCGCACCGCGGCTAACTTCCTCTCTCAAACGTCGTAAAAAGACATTCTCATCCTTCACGTCGATCTTCCCATTCATTTCTAGAAAGAGGACCTTATCCCGCCGGTGTAATCTTCTTTCTGTAAAAGCTCGGTTCCCTTGGGAGGGAATCGAGAGGCGAGAGTCTTCTCGCCCTTCGGGCTTTGGCGGAGTGAAGGCGAGCGTAGCGAGCCTGAACGCAGCCAAAGCCCGAAGGGCGAGCGCGCCAAAATCTAGCCAAGGCGGGCCAAGTCTGGTTACCTGTTGTTGATTTAGCAAAGAAAAACAGGAAAACCAAAAATGACCCACCAAATGGAAAACTTAACTGAACATAAACTCTCACACCCCGTCGTGCAACTCTTAGTCGACAACGGCCTGGACGGTCTGCCCGAGGCCATGCGCATTCTCATGAATGAAGCGATGGCGATTGAAAGATCCCAGGCCCTGCAAGCGCAGCCTTATGAGCGCACTGAGCAGCGTCTTGGCCATGCTAATGGGTTTAAGGACAAAGACTTCCATACACGCATCGGCACGATTAAACTGGACATTCCCCAAGTGCGCGGCCCGGTTAAATTTTATCCCTCCGCCTTGGGAAAAGGCCAACGCAGCGAACAAGCGCTCACGGCGGCCCTGGCCGAAATGTACGTTCAAGGCGTCTCCACTCGCAAGACCACCGCCATCCTGGAGCAGTTGTGCGGTTTGGAAATCAGCTCTTCGCAGGTCAGCCAGGCGACCGCCAAGCTCGACGTTCAGTTTGAAGCCTGGCGCCAGCGGCCTTTGGGCACCTTCCCTTACCTGGTCGTGGATGCCCGCTACGAAAAAGTGCGCGTGGACGGGCGCGTGCGCGATTGCGCCGTGCTGATCACCATCGGCATCAGCCTGACGGGCCAGCGTACCATCCTGGGCGTCAGCGTCTCCCTCAGCGAGGCCGAAGTCCATTGGCGGGAGTTCTTCAACGGCCTGATTGCCCGCGGCCTGCGTGGGGTTACTTTTATCGTCAGCGACGACCATGCCGGATTACGCCAAGCCCGCCAAGCCTGCTTTCCCGGCGCGCCCTGGCAACGCTGCCAGTTTCATCTCCAACAGAACGCGCAGGCCTACGTCCCCAAGATCGACATGCGCAACGAGGCGGCTCAGGCCATCCGCTCCATCTTTGATGCCCCCGATCAGGCCAAGGCCCAGGAGCGCCTCAAGGACGTCGTCAAACAGTTTCAAAGCAAAGCCCCCAAATTGGCCGAGTGGATCGAAAACAATGTGCCCGAAGGGTTGGCCGTTTTTGGTCTGCCTCAGAGCCATCAGCGTCGCATGCGCACTTCCAACTCGGCTGAGCGGCTCAATCAGGAACTCAAACGCCGGACCCGTGTCGTGCGCGTCTTCCCCAATGACGCCTCACTCCTGCGCTTGGTCACGGCTCTCCTCGTCGAGCAAAGCGATCAATGGGAAACCGAGAAAACTTATCTCACCATGAAAGCAATAAACCTGTAACCATACTACCCGCGTTTGGCAAGATGTATCATTTTACAGAAATAAAATTGCGCGGCCCTTATCCCCTTTATAGCGAATCTTTATCCATATAACTGGCAAATCATCACTATTCATCATTCTCTCCCAAGCATACGCACAATGACATTCGTTCGTGCCAAGAACAGGCGAAGACAGCTCATGATCATTGATCAACCTCATATTTCCGGCAAACTCCTTATTCACCGCAGCACACAATTCCTCGATCGTCTTTGCTTTTGAGGCACCTTTATCCCGGACCGTCTTTAGATTGTAGGATAGCTCCAAGAAACCATACTTAATGTGTGTGTATATCACATGATCCTCTACATCACGACGATGGATCTCATCAGAGTTGCATGATATGACTAGGACACATATCGTAATGCACAATGCGGACCTACCATAAAACCGACGCATCCAGTCTTTGAGCAACATAAGGATTAGGGTTAATGATTAGGCTGCCCGCGAAGGGCCACGGATCAACCGCAATGTCATACTCACCTTGGTGGTACATAGTTTTCGTGAGCTTCCCCCTCGATGGCCCATAAATAAGAAACCAAGAATGGTTCGCGTAGGAATTTCGCGCGGTTGGTTTACCCACTGCAGCACCTCGAAAGCACTGGGTGCCAGCCCGACGATACGGCCGAATCACAGCATAGAACGCGTCGGTTGTTAACTCTTGCCACCCGAGGCACTTCAATCCATAACCTTTATCATAGTCCGGGGCCATTTCGCCATGGTTGGGCGCTAAATCGGCGCGACCATTTCCCGCATTCCAACCAGTCACGATGTTCCCGAACCTGTTGAATTCGGTTGTGAATACGGTCTCATAGTCGGCCGCAAGCCTGTCGGCGAGAGCCTGCGCCTGTTCGTAGCAACTAAGCGGCTTGCACGTTTGGGCACATTTCCCCTCGCCGACCGAGATGTCATTCTGATCCGGACATAGCAACTCTAACCTCGTAACGAATCTCTGTTTATCCTGTGCTAGCGATGCCTTATAAGTCGCAAGTTGGGTCGGATCAAGTCCAAGTCGGTCAACGGAGTGAACGGGGTCATTTGCGACAAACCCCTGGAGATTCAGGCCACCTTTCTCTTCGAGAGGATCCCTGGAAACCCACTTGCCGTTGGCAGGGCAGTAATATCTGTAGCCGTAGTAAACCAAACCGGTCTCCTCATCGGTGTATTTCGTGGAAAACCGGAATGGGTTGGCCAAGCTGTGGCCTTTGGCGGTGGTGATTTCGTTCCCGAAGGGATCGTATTCGTAACGATCGGCGACGGTGCCATCGTTGGCGTCCGTGAGACCGACAACGTTCCCGTTGCCGTCGTAACTCACGAAGTGGCGTGCGGTCTGGCTTGAATGGTCAGCAACAGCCAAGAGACCGCCAATCCCGCCGGCACCCTGGAGGGAACCGCTCAAATCCATGCCCCAGAGATAGGAGCGAAGCACGGCGTAAGCATTGCCCTTAACCGCGCCTTTTGATATGGCATCGCGGGTAAGTTCCGCCATGAGGTTCCAACCATCGTAGACGAAGCGGAGGTCAGATGTCAGAGACCAGAGGCCCGAGGTCAGCGGTCGGCGGTCGGCGGTCCAGCTGTAGACTCGTTTGGCGATACGGCGGCTCTGGGAGTCGTACTGGAACTCGAGGCGTTTACGGTTCGCAGGCGAGATGCCCGCGCCACTTTCCATGGCAATCAGGCGGTTTTCGGCGTCCCACGTGTAGACCCAGTTGGCGTCGGATTTCAGATTGCCGTCAGCGTCAAACTGAGACGCGCCGGTGCGAGCGAGGAGCCCGCCATCGTTTTGGTCAATGCCTCCTGGAGAGGAGATGGCGTTCGGATCGCTGGGTTTGACGTCACCACCCCGGACCACCGCTACCGCGTTGGTGTAGCGGTTCAGGGCATCGACTTGGTAATCCACCTGGATGCCACCGGCCACGGCGGTTTTCCGGTTGCCGATGGTGTCATACGAGTATTGGTAAGCAGCGGTGTCCACCGGTTTGGACTGGGGGTCCACCTTCACGCCGTTGGTGAGTTGGCCGAGATCATCATAGCCATAATTCCAGGCCGTATTATCAGCCAGGACGGCGTTCGTGCGCTGGTTGGCTTGGTTGTACCGGTAGGTGTAAGCGATCCGCTTATCGGTCGAGGGTTGGGATTCGATCGATTCGAGCCGGTTCAGGTGGTCGTGTTTCTTGAGCGTTGTCATCCGCAGGACCTCGCCATTCCGGTAATCAATTTGCTCCACCAACGGGCTGTTGGCAAGATAATGGTATTGGGCGGAGTATTGGCCGTCGCTCACGGTTTGCAGGCGGGAGGCGGCGTCGTAACCATACCAGGTGGCGGCCAACGGGAGGTCGTCGGCTTGCTTCTTGCCGCCGGGCGCGGTGGTTCGGGCCAGCAAGTTCGTCCGACGGAGGTAGGCGTCATAGGCGTTGGCGACGGTCAGGCCGTCGAGGGGGCCACCGGTGTAGGATTCGCCCAGCATCTGGCCGGCGGGACCGTAGGCGCGCTCGGTGACGGAGTCGCCTTGGGTGATTTTGGATGGGCGGCCGAGGCGGTCGTAGGCATAGGCCACGGGCGGGGTGTTGGTGTCGGTGTAATCGACGTTCTTGACCCGGCCGGATTCGTCGTAGCGATAGTTCGTCGCGATGTCGCGGACCCATTGGCGGGTTTTGATCTTGCCGGAGGGCCAGTAATCGTAGCTGGGGCCTTTTTGGTCGGGGTACAGCTTGGCGGTGAGCCAGCCGCGTTGGGGATGGTATTGCCAGGTGGTGACGCGCGCGCCCGCGTTTTTGGCGAAATCGCCCCAGGTGGTCATGGTTTGCATCCGGCCCTGGGGATCGTAGGTGTAGGCCACCGGATAGGTGCGGGCGCCGTACTTGGCTTTGAGGGCGCCGGTGGAGTGGTATTCGTTGGTGACGGTGGCCAAGTCGGGATAGGTGACGGTGAACACGCGGCCCATGGCGTCATACTGGGTTTGGGTGACTTGCGGGGGCAGGCCCTCGGCGGGCGGCGGCGTGGTGACGCGGACGGGTTGGTCAGCGTCATTGTACTCGTATCCGGTGCGCCCGTTGCGGGCGTCGCTGACGAAGGCTTGGCGGCCATGGGGGTCGTACTCGAAGGTGGTCCGGCCCAGGGCCGCGCCGGTGGCGTCGCGGCGGGAAGCGGTGAGGAGTCGGCCTTCCTGGTAGACGCTGACCGCTTGGGAACCGTCGGGGGCGATGGTGGTGGCCACGCGCGCGCCGTTCCCGGGATAGTCCACGCGGGATCGATTGGTCAGGCCATAGCGGATGTCCCAGGTCAAGGTGGCTTTCTCGGCGTTCAACGTGGTTTCGCGGGTACTCGCCAGCCGCGGCTCGGCTTGTCCGAACTCCGGCCATTCGAAGCTCTGGTGGCGCTGGACGGTGTAGCCGTCGCGTTGGGCGTAATCGCGCACGGCGCGGGTGACGCGGTCGGGACCAGCGAGGTCGATGCGCCCGTTTTTATTCACATCCACGGCGGTGTACTCCTCCTCGCCGAGGGCGTTGTACTGGTGGAGCACGACCACGCCGTCGGGATCGGTTTCCTTGACCAGATGGCCCTGGGCATCGTACTCGCTGAGGCGCGCGGCGTGGTCCGGGTACACCACTGCAATGGTGCGGTCCTGGGCGTCGGCGTAGGTTTTGACCCATTCGTCGGTGTCCTGGCCTTGGGCGTCGAGCTTGATTTCGCGGGTGAAGGCGCGACTCACCCCGTTGAAAGGCTCGACGCCGTATTCGTAACGGACGGGGGCAACGGCGGTGCCGGCGAGGGCGCGCAGGGTGCCGTCCTGGTAATAGGTTTCGACACGGGTGCCGCCGTCGGGGTAGGTGGTGGTGACAACGCTCTGGCCGGCGGCGGCGAAGGCGTAATCCATCCGGGTGGCGCCGTTCTGGGCGTTGACCTGGAGGCGGGTCCGTCCGAGGAGGTCGTACGCGGCGGTTTCGAGGGTGATGACGTTGCCGTTGGTGCCCTGGCGATAAGTGGCCAAGCGGTGGCCGGCGGCGTCGTACCGGTACGAGGTGACGATGTTCTGGCGGGTCACCGATTGCGGGCGTTTGAGGGCGTCGTGACTGTGGCCGGTGGGGGTGCCTTCGGTATCGGTTTCCGTGCCGGGGTCAGACCAACACATTACCCATTTAATTCAATTCATTATAAACACTTCCGTTTGTTTTGGTCTGGCCCCGTTTATGGTCCCTTTTCACGCGGCCTTCGCGCATCACCATTTTCTCAAATACGCGCTCATATACGGCATCGTCACCCAGACCCGCCTCGTCCTTTCGGTTCTTTCCCGCACTCACCATCCTTATACATGTTTGTTGGTCTCTATTAGTATAGAGATTTATTTTATATACATGCCCATATATATCGGTTATCTTGTTGTGATTGACCCAATTAGTATAATTTCTAAACATCCACGTTTCGTCGTTTTCTCTAATTAGGTGAAGCAGTTCAATTACATTGATACTTCCGTCATTGAGGATATGCAGTCGACCATCCTCAATACCGACCTGAATCCGAAAAGATGCATCCTTCATCTCTCTCAACGTAAAAGCCCGCGCCCACACATCTGGATCCTTACGCTTTATACAACCGCTTACGAATATGCATATTATTACATAATAGCAGTATATTAACACATTCATGATATATTACCTCAAACGCATGTCAATCACTGTTTGTGCTGATATCGCAGTCTCATTGCCCGCATCACTCCCACAGGTGAACTGAAAACAGCACCCGGCGATTATCGATTTGCCGTTCAGGATATTCGCAACGGTTTCAGCACTGATGCCTACGTTATAGTATTTATGCAAATTATTAAAGTCCATTTCTTGAGTGCTTTCCATGCCGATCTCCGGGTATTGCCAAGCAACCTGCGACCAATCCTTTACCTTGCCATACTGCGCCCATAGGAGTTTCCAATTTCTTCGAAAGGTTTCTTTTTGAGCGCACGGATTGGGCTGAGAAAAGGCCTTTTCCAAAACATCCTCCTGCCGGATAAAAGCCAGATGAGCTTCGGCAAGATAGGCCACCCCTTCATCGACTCTGTCATAATCAGTCAAATGATTGACGTAGTAATTACGTGCATGCACGGCCTCATGAAACACATCAGAATCTTGATACGTTTGTTGGATTCTCATTGTCGATGTGTATGCATTCCATATTTGCGGGTATTCGAATTCTGCGGTTGTCGTTGTACTAGTATAATAAGTGAATCTGTTTATGTTTCCCAACGTTTGACTTACGTTTACCGACATTTGATATAAACCACTTATTACAGCCGCTTGGTTGTGAATAAGGAAATCTTCAATTCTACCCATAGCAGCAAATACATCATCCATTGCTGCCAGACCATGCGCATCGATATAATTGAGTGCGGAATTGCGCGCAAAACAATATAATTGGTTATCTCCGCTTTCCTCAATAGGATCCCGACTGACCCATTTGCCGGTGGCGGGACTGTAATATCTGTAGCCGTAATACACCAAACCCGTTTCCTCATCCGAGTACTTCGTGGAGAACCGGAATGGGTTTGTCAAGCTGTGGCCTTTGGCGGGGGTGATTTCGTTTCCGAAGGGATCGTATTCGTAATGATCCGAAACCGTGCCGGAAGCGGCATCGACCAAACTGACCACGTTCCCGTTGCCGTCGTAATTCACGAAGTGATGGGCGGTTTGGCTTGAGTGGTCGGCAACGGCCAGCAGGCCGCCTACACCACCGGCGCCTTGAAGGGAGCCACTGAGATCCAGGCCCCACAGGTAAGATCTCAAATTTGAAATCTCAGAATTCAAATTGGAAGAAGTTGATTGAAACTCGGCAATCAGGTTCCACCCTTCGTAGACGAAACGGAGGTCAGCGACCAGTGACCAGGAGCCAGAGGTCAGAGGCTTGCGGTCAGCGGTCCAGGTGTAGACTCGCTTTGCGATACGGCGGCTTTGGGTGTCGTACTGGAACTCGAGACGTTTACGGTTCGCAGGCGAGACGCCCGCGCCAGTTTCCATGGCAATCAGGCGGTTCTCGGCGTCCCAGGTGTACACCCAGTTGGCGTCGGATTTCAGGTTGCCGTCGGCGTCATACTGCGACGAGCCGGTTCGAAGCGATATCGAATTCGGATCGGTGGGTTTGCCGTCACCGCCCCGGGCCACGGCCACCGCGTTGGTGTAGCGATTCAGGGCGTCCACTTGATAATCGACTTCCACACCGGCGCTTACGGTGCTTTTCCGATTCCCGATCGTATCGTAGGAATACTGGAAAGCGGCGCTATCGACTGGCTTGGATTGGGGGTCCATTTTCACGCCATTGGTGAGTTGGCCCAAGTCATCATAACCGTAATTCCAGGCCGTATTATCAGCCAGGACGGCGTTCGTGCGTTGATTGGCCAGGTTGTACCGGTAGGTGTAAGCGATCCGCTTATCGGTCGAGGGTTGGGATTCGATCGATTCGAGCCGGTTCAGGTGGTCGTGTTTTTTGAGCGTTGTCATCCGCAGGACCTCGCCATTCCGGTAAGCAATTTGCTCCACCAACGGGCTGTTGGCAAGATAATGGTATTCGGCGGCGTATTGGCCGTCGCTGACGGTTTGCAGGCGGGAAGCGGCGTCGTAGCCATACCAGGTGGCGGCCAGCGGAGCGTCGTCGGCTTTCTTCTTGCCGCCGGGCGAGGTGGAACGGGCCAGCAAGTTCGTCCGGCGGAGGTAGGCGTCATAGGCGTTGGCGACGGTCAGGCCGTCGAGGGGGCCACCGGTGTAGGATTCGCCCAGCATCTGGCCGGCGGGACCGTAGGCGCGCTCGGTGACGGAGTCGCCTTGGGTGATTTTGGATGGGCGGCCGAGGCGGTCGTAGGCATAGGCCACGGGCGGGGTGTTGGTGTCGGTGTAATCGACGTTCTTGACCCGGCCGGATTCGTCGTAGCGATAGTTCGTCGCGATGTCGCGGACCCATTGGCGGGTTTTGATCTTGCCGGAGGGCCAGTAATCGTAGCTGGGGCCTTTTTGGTCGGGGTACAGCTTGGCGGTGAGCCAGCCGCGTTGGGGATGGTATTGCCAGGTGGTGACGCGGGCGCCCGCGTTTTTGGCGAAATCGCCCCAGGTGGTCATGGTTTGCATCCGGCCCTGGGGGTCGTAGGTATAGGCCACCGGGTACGTGCGGGCGCCGTATTTGGCTTTGAGGGCGCCGGTGGGGTGGTATTCGTTGGTGACGGTGGCTTGGTCGGGATAGGTGACGGTGAACACGCGGCCCATGGCGTCGTACTGCGTTTGGGTGACTTGCGGGGGCTGGCCCTCGGCGGGCGGCGGCGTGGTGACGCGGACGGGCTGGTCGGCGCCATTGTACTCGTAGCCGGTGCGCCCGTTGCGGGCGTCGCTGGCGAAGGCTTGGCGGCCGTGGGGGTCGTACTCGAAGGTGGTCCGGCCCAGGGCCGCGCCGGTGGCGTCGCGGCGAACGGCGTCAAGCAGCCGGCCTTCCTGGTAGACGCTGACCGATTGCGAGCCGTCGGGGGCGATGGTGGTGGCCACGCGCGCGCCGTTCCCGGGGAAGTCCACGCGGGATAGGTTGGTCAGGCCATAACGGATGTCCCAGGTCAAGGTGGCCTTCTCGGCGTTCAACGTGGTTTCGCGGGTCGAAGCCAGCCGGGGCTCGGCTTGCCCAAACTCCGGCCATTCGAAGCTCTGGTGGCGCTGGACGGTGTAGCCGTCGCGTTGGGCGTAATCGCTTACGGCGCGGGTGACGCGGTCGGGTCCGGCTAGGTCGATACGCCCGTTTTTATTCACATCCACGGCGGTGTACTCCTCCTCGCCGAGGGTGTTGTACTGGTGGAGGACAACCACGACGTCGGGATCGGTTTCCTTAACACGTCATCCACAAGAATTCGCCCTTCCGAACCTAACAGCTGCTATGGACGAATATAACCTCCTGTCTTCGCATCCATCGAAAACTCCGGCATCCGGCCCCAAAACGCATCCCAAAACGTTCGTGGTGGACCCTGCCTCGGTGATCCACTCAGAACACTGACGCAATATTTGCCAAATTCCGTTTTGTCTTGACGATATCTCGTGGCAATAATCCTCGCGCTGTTCGCGTCGATCGCGTAAGTCGTTGCGAGCGCATCGATGCGGATGTACTCCGGCTCGCTGGCATCTTCGGCGATTCCTTGGAGCGCCGGCAATGCTCTCATCGACCTGAGCACAGTAAGGTACTGGAACAGTGATCGGCGTTTGGGAGCATTCGGTTTCCGCACCTCCTCCAATACCGTTCCTTCGACCCTCGTTCCCGCACGGATCAAGACATCGGCTTGGAGAAACTCGGGAGCGTCATTATCCTCATGGAACTTTGTCAGAACCTCCGCCGGACGGCTGAAAAAGTTAATTCTCCAGGCTACCCCAACAAGTATGGCAATCACCGTGAGGCACAACACTAAAACCACAGGTTTAGGGCTTTTCTTTCTCACTGACATATCTGTTCGGCGTTTAAAAAGCTCACCGCACTGGTATTGCGGTCCTGGTGTTGCACGAGCTCACCTTACAACTCAGGGCAGGTTATGGAGTAACCATTAGGTTAATTGGGAACAGTTCCCGGAACAGCCCATGTAATAACGTTATCGTTAAACACATTTTGGGTTACGGAGTATAGCACTTGAAAAGTCACATAGCACTCACAGCCACCGGTTTGCGTTCGGGCCGTCTTTATCAGGTTATGTACATCGGTATCTCCACCCTTAAGATCGATACATCCCAAAGACCCCCAATAACTGCTTCCATGCAGATAGAATCCACTTCGCCCATACATAGTATTCGAGGCATCTGGGTGTAAACTCCAACTAAAGCGGCCCCAAGAATTGCGGCCAATAATATGAATCATGGGGTCTTTCAGCGAGCTTCGCTCCTCCGCCGCATTGATGCGATAAAGACCGGCAGGAATTGGTCCTGAATTCTGCCGTTGCTGATTGGCGACTGTGTAGTCAAAAGTGAATTCAATAACATCCCCGCCCACCCCCGCACCGTTGGGAGACCAGTTGCTCCAGTCACCCACATCTCTCGTTGTCGGCACTCCTGACGCGGCCCGAAGGCTCAGCCCGCCACCCGAGACTGTCAGTCCGTTAAAGACCAGCGTCAAAGGACTCCCGTTAAACGTGCATGGCTGCTGCGGAATCTGTCCAAGCTTATCGGTTTGGGTAACCGGTCCGTTATTTACAAACCCGTAGAGGTTATTACCTCCCTTTTCTGCGATTGGATCTCTGGATAGCCACTTGCCCGTGGCGGGACAGTAATATCTGTAGCCGTAATACACCAAACCAGTGTCCTCATCGGTGTATTTCGTTGAGAACCGGAATGGATTGGCCAAGCTGTGGCCTTTGGCGGAGGCGACTTCGTTCCCGAAGGGATCGTATTCGTAACGGTCCATGACTGTGCCGGAAGCGGCGTCAACCAAACTGACCACGTTCCCGTTGCCGTCGTAAGTGACAAAGTGATGAGTGGATTGCGATGAGTAATCGGCGATACCCAAGAGCCCGCCTACCCCGCCCGCACCTTGAAGGGAGCCGCTTAGGTCCAGACCCCAGAGGTAGGAGCGAAGCACGGCGTATGCATTGGCCTTAATCGCGCCTTTTGATATGGCATCGCGGGTAAGTTCCGCCATGAGGTTCCAACCGTCGTACAGGAAGAAGACCTCAAAGGTCAAAGACCAGGAGCCAGAGGTCAGCGGTTTGCGGTCAGCGGTCCAGGTGTAGACTCGCTTGGCGATACGGCGGGATTGAGCATCGTATTGGAATTCCAAGCGTTTACGGTTCGCCGACGAGACACCCGCGCCAGTTTCCATGGCAATCAGACGGTTCTCGGCGTCCCAGGTGTACACCCAGTTGGCGTCGGATTTCAGGTTGCCGTCGGCGTCATACTGCGACGCGCCGGTGCGAGCGAGGAGCCCGCCATCGGTTTGGTCAATGCCTCCTGGAGAGGAGATGGCGTTCGGATCGGTGGGTTTGCCGTCACCGCCCCGGGCCACAGCCACCGCGTTGGTGTAACGGTTCAGGGCATCGACTTTATAATCCACCTGGATGCCACCGGCCACGGCGGTTTTCCGATTCCCGATCGTATCGTAGGAATACTGGAAAGCGGCGCTATCGACTGGCTTGGATTGGGGGTCCATTTTCACGCCATTGGTGAGTTGGCCCAAGTCATCATAACCGTAATTCCACGCGGTATTGTCGGCGAGGACGGCGTTGGTGCGTTGGTTGGCCAGGTTGTAGCGGTAGGTGTAAGCGATCCGCTTATCGGTCGAGGGTTGGGATTCGATCGACTCGAGCCGGTTCAGGTGGTCGTGTTTCTTTAGCGTAGTCATCCGCGTAACCTCGCCATTCCGGTAATCAATTTGCTCCACCAACGGGCTATTGGCAAGATAATGGTATTCGGCGGAGTATTGGCCGTCGCTCACGGTTTGCAGGCGCGAGGCGGCGTCGTATGCGTAAGAAGTGGCGGCGAACGGGGCGTCGTCGGCTTTCTGCTTGCCGCCGGGTGAGGTGGACCGGGCCACCAAGTTCGTCCGGCGGAGGTAGGCGTCATAGGCGTTGGCGACGGTCAGGCCGTCGAGGGGGCCACCGGTGTAGGATTCGCCCAGCATCTGGCCGGCGGGACCGTAGGCGCGCTCGGTGACGGAGTCGCCTTGGGTGATTTTGGATGGGCGGCCGAGGCGGTCGTAGGCATAGGCCACGGGCGGGGTGTTGGTGTCGGTGTAATCGACGTTCTTGACCCGGCCGGATTCGTCGTAGCGATAGTTCGTCGCGATGTCGCGGACCCATTGGCGGGTTTTGATCTTGCCGGAGGGCCAGTAATCGTAGCTGGGGCCTTTTTGGTCGGGGTACAGCTTGGCGGTGAGCCAGCCGCGTTGGGGATGGTATTGCCAGGTGGTGACGCGCGCGCCCGCGTTTTTGGCGAAATCGCCCCAGGTGGTCATGGTTTGCATCCGGCCCTGGGGATCGTAGGTGTAGGCCACCGGATAGGTGCGGGCGCCGTACTTGGCTTTGAGGGCGCCGGTGGGGTGGTATTCGTTGGTGACGGTGGCCAAGTCGGGATAGGTGACGGTGAACACGCGGCCCATGGCGTCATACTGGGTTTGGGTGACTTGCGGGGGCAGGCCCTCGGCGGGCGGCGGCGTGGTGACGCGGACGGGTTGGTCAGCGTCATTGTACTCGTATCCGGTGCGCCCGTTGCGGGCGTCGCTGACGAAGGCTTGGCGGCCATGGGGGTCGTACTCGAAGGTGGTCCGGCCCAGGGCCGCGCCGGTGGCGTCGCGGCGGGAAGCGGTGAGGAGTCGGCCTTCCTGGTAGACGCTGACCGCTTGGGAACCGTCGGGGGCGATGGTGGTGGCCACGCGCGCGCCGTTCCCGGGATAGTCCACGCGGGATCGATTGGTCAGGCCATAGCGGATGTCCCAGGTCAAGGTGGCTTTCTCGGCGTTCAACGTGGTTTCGCGGGTACTCGCCAGCCGCGGCTCGGCTTGTCCGAACTCCGGCCATTCGAAGCTCTGGTGGCGCTGGACGGTGTAGCCGTCGCGTTGGGCGTAATCGCGCACGGCGCGGGTGACGCGGTCGGGACCAGCGAGGTCGATGCGCCCGTTTTTATTCACATCCACGGCGGTGTACTCCTCCTCGCCGAGGGCGTTGTACTGGTGGAGCACGACCACGCCGTCGGGATCGGTTTCCTTGACCAGATGGCCCTGGGCATCGTACTCGCTGAGGCGCGCGGCGTGGTCCGGGTACACCACGGCAATGGTGCGGTCCTGGGCGTCGGCGTAGGTTTTGACCCATTCGTCGGTATCCTGGCCCTGGGCGTCGAGCTTGATTTCGCGGGTGAAAGAGCGGCTCACCCCGTTGAAAGGCTCGACACCGTATTCGTAGCGGACGGGGGCGGCGGCGGTGCCGGCGACGGCGCGCAGGGTGCCGTCCTGGTAATAGGTCTCGACGCGGGTGCCGCCGTCGGGGTAGGTGGTGGTGACGACGCTCTGGCCGGCGGCGTCGAAGGCATAATCCATCCGGTTCGTGCCGTTCTGGGCGTTGACCTGGAGGCGGGTCCGTCCGAGGAGGTCGTACGCGGCGGTTTCGAGGGTAATGACGTTGCCGTTGGTGCCCTGGCGATAAGTGGCCAAGCGGTGGCCGGCGGCGTCGTACCGGTACGAGGTGACGATGTTCTGGCGGGTCACCGATTGCGGGCGTTTGAGGGCGTCGTGACTGTGGCCGGTGGGGGTGCCTTCGGTATCGGTTTCCGCGCCCAGGCCGCAGCAATCGTAATCCTGGGTCGTTTGGGTGCCGTTGAGGTGGCGCGTGGTTTTGGCGCGACCGAAAGCGTCCTGGGTGGTTTCCTGCCAGGCGATCTGGAGGGTTTCCTGGCCATTGGCGACGACGCGGGTTTCCTCGGTGACCTTGAGGGCGCCGGGGTCGCGAACGACGCGATGGCGGGTGCCGTTAAGCACGTTGGTGCCGGAAGCGTCGGGCTGGCCTGAGACGGTGGTCAGGAGCTGCTGGTGCGGGTTGTACGTGTACGCGTCGAGGGTGCCGTCGGGGTGCAAAACCGCGGCGGGCTTGTTCTCGGGCAGGCCCGGTTGGTAACGGGTGACGGTGACCGAGTTGGCCGGATCGTCGATGGCCGCGCCGGGTTGGGCTACGATCTCGCGCTTCTCGAGGTCGCCGAAGACGAGGTAGCGGCGGGAGACTTCGCTGCCCTGAACCTCTTCGGAGAGCGTGATGGTGCGGTTATCGGGGCTGAAGGCGCGAATTTGGACGCGGTTCAGGCTTTCGGCACTGCCGATCGGCTGGTTGCCCAACTGGCGGATGGTTTTGGCGGAACGCCCCTTGGCGTCATATTCGTAGCGTTCCCAACGTCCGGTGGGTTCGACGACTTGTTTGAGCTGGCCAAAGGCGCGGCCATCGGCGGGCTGCTCGTAATAGGACCAGCGGGTGGTCCGCGTCGTGGCGCCGGCGCCCTCGGTCTTCTCGATGCGCTGCTCGCCCCAGGGGAAGACGTGGATCTTCTCGGCGGTTTGGGCCACCAATTGGCCATCGGCGCCGCGGATTTGGTCGGTTTCGACGCGTTCGGTATGGTCGGCGTTCCAGACGGTCGCGCGGGATTGGACGCGCTCGCCGTTGCCGGTGCGCAGTTCCCAGGTGTCGGACTCGGGATAGTAGCGGTAATCGGAGACGCGCTGGGCGTTCTCGGTGTATTCGAACTCGGTGAGGCGCGGCTGGTTGAGGTCGCCGTTGCGGGGCTCGAGGGTGATGCGCTTGTAGGCCGGCGCGTTGGTGTCGGTGAAGAAATCGACGGCGTAGCCGCCCGCCGGCAGGTCGGTGATTTGGGCGACGATGCGGCCGGTGTCGATGCGCTTGAGCCCACCCGAGTCACGTTCGACGAGAAGGCCTCCCTTGGCCATGCTCCAGAGGGTTTTGCGGGTGTAGAGCTCGGGGCTGGGCTTGGCTTGTTGGACCAGCAGATAGCCGACCTCCTCTTCGAAGGGGGTTTGGCCGAGTTTAATCGTGAAATGGATCGAGCCAACGCCCGGATTCAAACCACCGGGGATGCAGGACGCGATACAGCCACAACTGGCATCGGAGCCGACGGGAACAGTGAAGTCGGGTTTGATGATGGCGAAGGCGCCGCGCATTTGCCAGCCACCTGAGTACAGCCAACCACCGTTGGGGGGGGCAGGGATCGTCCAGGGGATGGCTGCTAGGGCTCTTTTGGGGTCGTCGATTTCATGCGTGCCCAGCGGCCGAGAATAATACATCTGACTCCCTGAGGTAGTTTCCATCAGGTAATAAGCGCCGCTGGTCATTTGTGACTGGCTAAGAGGCGATTCCCATTTTTCGTCACCAGTGGCCGAGACATAAATGAACGCGGAACCCGTGAAGCCGGTGAAATCCCCCCGCAGCCTTCCGGCTAGGTTCCAATAACCAACCGAGTACCTGGACGCACCGCTGTTGTCCAGACCAATATCTTCCTTCACCTGTGGCCAAGCATTCTCAGTTTTTGTTACCCACGCCGAGCCGGTATAGTTCGGGAAGCCAACGTCAACAGCGCCAGGATTTTGAACATCGCCGACAAACTGAGGAAGCGTAGCTCCGCCGCGCTTTTCCTTTTCGAACTGGTTGTTATTATCGGTAGGGTGGTAGCATTCCAGGGGGCGCTTGAGACAAGTCAATAGGTTAATTACTTTAACCAGTCGAGTTTGATAGAGCGAATAATTGTCCGGAGTGAGAGGATCAGTGGGCCAATTGGGGTTGTTGGCAAACACTGATGCGAATGACGCCGTGTCGAACATCGGCACCGGCCCATCGAAAGGAAGCCCACCCAGATCATTGCCCAAGCCGCTCGCGACAAACGAGCCGCATAGCGCGACCACGCGGGTGCGCGCCGCTGCCAACACCTCAAAGGCCTTGCCCTGGTTCTGGGAAAGATCGCCATAGAATCCGTCGATGGGGAATGGCGACGCAGTGCAACCACAGGAATTTGCAGGCCACTGTAGAGGGCTCGCATTGGGGTTCAAAAACTGGTGTCGCACCTGAATCGAGCGGAGGAGGTTTTCCATGCTGGCGCCTTGAGGCAGAGAGCCATTGGAAAGCGGGTCGGTGCCCGCATTGAATTCGGCGGCATTAGAGACGCCGTCGCCATCCGAATCATAAGCGCCATCGTTCAAACCGGTCAAAGTGGGCGACAAGGAATGGGCCGCGCCGACCACCGAAAAGCTGCCCAGGATTTCGAAGCCATCGGGCAAGCCGTCATTGTCGGCGTCCACGTTCTTACCGACGGCGAATTCGGGCGTGCCGCCCGGGTTGGGCACGACGAATTGGGTCTGGCCGGCGATTCCGCGGGCCGAGAGCGACCAGTAATCGCTGCCCGTCTGGTGGTAATACAAATCGTACGCGTCTCCCGTCCCGGCGCCGGAGATGGTGAGTTGAAGGCTATTTACCCCGACCGGGCCGCTCAAAGTTACCTTGGTGCCTGTCTGGCCAGATTTCGCGCACAAATAATAGAAACCGTCGGCAATGTTGGCATTGCCGTTCGGATGAGAGAAGGCGTTCAAGGGATTGGAGCTCGAGACGTTGACCTCGTAACCATCGGAGAGTCCATCACCATCGGAGTCCGGATTGGTGGGATCGGTGCCCGGTTGATATTCCTGGAGATTGGTCAAGCCGTCGCCGTCGTAATCCTCGGCGGCGGTATGGGAGAGGTTGCCGAAGTACTGCATTTCCCAGGCATCGGGGAGACCGTCGCCGTCGGAGTCGGGGTTGGGGGGCGGAGTGGTGGCGGTGATGGTGAGGTTGACGCCGACGTAGTGGCCGTCATAGCCGGCGAGGTGGGAAATTTCGAGCTGGATGGTGTCGTTGGCGGCGACCGGAATGTTGTTGAGCCCGGCCGCCACGTTGCAGGGATTGGCCCGGTTCTGCGTGAGGGCCAGATTGCCCGAGGTCAACACGGTGCCGTTCTTGTAGAGCGTCCATTGCTGGAGCCGGCCCAGGGCCGAGTAAACCATCCAGATACTGCCGGCGATATTGACGGTGCCGGCGGTCGGCGCGGTCCAGACCACGTTGGCCAGGGGCGCGGTGTTGGCGGAGTGGACGATGACATCGCCGGTCTGCCAGGAGTACGTCGAAAAGGGGACATTGGGGGAGGTGACCTTGAACCACGCGGGCACGTACCAATACACGGAATAATCCATCCAGGCGGGCTGGCCGGAGAAGGCGTCGCCATGGCCCTGGGGAAAGCCGTTCATGAGGGACAGGGCCGTCGTCCCGCGCCGATAGGCCCACACCCCGTGGGGATTGGCGCTGTCGCTCCAATCGGTTTTGAGGTCCCACGTGGTGCCCGAGCCCGAGGCGTTCACGGTGACGGTGAAGGAGGTGCTCGCGGTGGCGGCGCCGTCGCTGACGGTCAGGGTAATGGCGGCGGATCCGGTTTGACCCGCGGTGGGCGTGACGGTGACGGTGCGGCTGGACCCGCTCCCGCCCAAGCCAACGCTGGCGTTGGGCACCAGGGTTGGGTTGGAGGAGGAGGCGCTGAGCGTCAAGTTGGCGGCGGGGGTTTCGGCGTCGCCCACGGTGAAACCCACGGGACCGACGGGCGTGTTGATGAGGGTGGTTTGGTTGGCGATGGGCGAAATGGTGGGCGGAGTGTTCCCGGACGACACAGCGGTGATGGTGAGGTTGACGCCGACGTAGTGGCCGTCATAGCCGGCGAGGTGGGAAATTTCGAGCTGGATGGTGTCGTTGGCGGCGACCGGGATGCTGTTGAGCCCGGCCGCCACGTTGCAGGGATTGGCCCGGTTCTGCGTGAGGGCCAGATTGCCCGAGGTCAACACGGTGCCGTTCTTGTAGAGCGTCCATTGCTGGAGCCGGCCCAGGGCCGAGTAAACCATCCAGATACTGCCGGCGATATTGACGGTGCCGGCGGTCGGCGCGGTCCAAACCACGTTGGCCAGGGGCGCGGTGTTGGCGGAGTGGACGATGACATCGCCGGTCTGCCAGGAGTACGTCGAAAAGGGGACATTGGGGGACGTGACCTTGAACCAAGTGGGCACGTACCAATAGACGGAATAATCCGTCCAAGCGGGCTGGCCGGAGAAGGCGTCGCCATGGCCCTGCGGGTAGCCGTTCATGAGGGTGAGGGGCGTCGTCCCGCGCCGATAGGCCCACACCCCGTGGGGATTGGCGCTGTCGCTCCAATCGGTTTTGAGGTCCCACGTGGTGCCCGAGCCCGAGGCGTTCACGGTGACGGTGAAGGAGGTGCTCGCGGTGGCGGCGCCGTCGCTGACGGTCAGGGTAATGGCGGCGGATCCGGTTTGACCCGCGATGGGCGTGACGGTGACGGTGCGGCTGGACCCGCTCCCGCCCAAGCCAACGCTGGCGTTGGGCACCAGGGTTGGGTTGGAGGAGGAGGCGCTGAGCGTCAAGTTGGCGGCGGGGGGTTCGGCGTCGCCCACGGTGAAACCCACGGGACCGACGGGCGTGTTGATGAGGGTGGTTTGGTTGGCGATGGGCGAAATGGTGGGCGGAGTGTTCCCGGACGACACAGCGGTGATGGTGAGGTTGACGCCGACGTAGTGGCCGTCATAGCCGGCGAGGTGGGAAATTTCGAGCTGGATGGTGTCGTTGGCGGCGACCGGGATGCTGTTGAGCCCGGCCGCCACGTTGCAGGGATTGGCCCGGTTCTGCGTGAGGGCCAGATTGCCCGAGGTCAACACGGTGCCGTTCTTGTAGAGCGTCCATTGCTGGAGCCGGCCCAGGGCCGAGTAAACCATCCAGATACTGCCGGCGATATTGACGGTGCCGGCGGTCGGCGCGGTCCAAACCACGTTGGCCAGGGGCGCGGTGTTGGCGGAGTGGACGATGACATCGCCGGTCTGCCAGGAATACGTCGAAAAGGGGACATTGGGGGACGTGACCTTGAACCACGAGGGCACGTACCAAGCGGCGGCATAGTCGGTCCAGGCGGGCTGGCCGGAGAAGGCGTCGCCAGTTCGGGGTCAAACCATAGTTTGGGTTGGCATTTTACATCGCGGACCGTCTTCTTATCATGTTATCTAATTACCATCGCGTCAATCAGATATATGAACCATACTATGCTTTGATCCGCTTTCATGTCAAACTCCTAAACGAACCAAACTATGGGTTGACCCACTTTTTGACCCACTTTTCATTTACGACGCCAAGCTGCGTCCGTATCGCGATCTCCTCCGGCGGCGGCAGCTCCTGGTGCATCAGCGCACCAGCCTGCTGCTCAGCGTGAAGAGCCTCTATTCGCGCACCACCGGGGCCAAGCTCTCGCAGGGCGAAGCCAAAGCCTTGGAGCCGGAAACCGTCGCGGAATGGTTCGACCATCCGGCCGATCAATTGATCGCGGGCCACGAGGCCAAGTTAATCCGGGAGTACAACGAGAGCATCCGCGCGTTGGAGAAAGAGGTGGAGGCGGTGGCCGGCCAACTGCCGTGCTACCAGTATATCCAGCAACTGCCGGGCATCGGACGCATTTTGGGGCTGACCATTTCGATGGAAACCGGACCGATCGCGCGGTTTCCCGAGGACGGGCGGTACGCCAGTTATTGCCGTTGCGTGCCGACGGAGCGGGAAAGTAACGGCAAGAGCAAAGGCGAAAACAACGGCAAATGCGGCAATCAGTACCTGGCCTGGGCCTATATCGAAGCGGCGCATTTCGCCCGGCGCTACGACCCGCCCAGCCAGCGGTTTTATGAGCACAAGAAAGCCAAGACCAACACGATGGTGGCCACCAAGGCCCTGGCGAGCAAACTCTCGAAAGCGCCCTGGCATGTGATGAGCAAGAACGAGCCTTACGATCCGCAACGGGTGTTCCCGTTCTTGCGGCAACCCGCGGCCAAAAAGGCGAACTAGAATTTGGGGGTTGAGTGGTCAGCCAGGGAAGGGGTTGGACCTCGAGCCAGGGGACTGATTGGAGGCCACTCATCACCCGCTAAAGACTAAACATAGCCCAGCACTAGAGCGGCGGGCGAAACGATTTTGAGGCCATTCGACCGGCCTGGGAGTCAAGACAAGGTTAGACTGGGCGCAGGTCGCTCAGGAACTACAGTTCTATACAAATTGAATGAACCCCGGACGGAACTGACGTTTTTCTGGACCCGTCACTGACGGGTTGGGCCCGAGCCCTGCGAGCTTCGGTTCCAGGGCTCAAGAAAACCGCCGCGGCCCCAGTGGCACGGCGAGCCGGCTAGAACCAGATGGATGACTGAACGAATGCCTTCTAGCAAAGAAGGGTTCGAGTTTATAGAGAAAAACGCAGGCTCGAAAGCGGCTGCAAGATCGGGAGCCCGACGACGTTCGGACGCCCGTTTGGACAAAAACGAGAGACGGGAACAGGAATTTTTTGTCCGCACTTGACAAGCCCTAATGGATGACAAGCCCTAATGGATGACAAGCCCTAATGGATGACAAGCCCTAATGGATGACAAGCCCTAATGGATGACAAGCCCTAATGGATGACAAGCCCTAATGGATGACCCCTTCACAGGCCGGCTTCGACAAGAAAACCATCAAGGTTCCCTGGCTCGATAACCGGCCCTTAAACCTGGTTCTCGGCTGAAAGCCCCCCCGTCTTGTTAGGTCCCGCTCCTCGCATGGGAATCCAGGCTAGGGCTGCCCCGCTTCGATTTCACTCGCATCTGTACAAGTTCGACTTGGTGAGACCGGCAAAATTCCTGCAACTCGCGATGCCTCGGACGGGGATGGATCAAAAGCCCACTTTGAAATGCGCTCAAACTGAGATCAATTTCCTCTCCTCCCGTTCTGATTGCCCAAATCTCCTTTCCAAAACCAAAATCCGTTTGAACAATTTTTTCAAGGGGCAAAGGCCTCTTTCGAAGATCCAGCCAATCGGTCACACGGCCTGCCCTCTCTAATTCTCGTCGTCGATCTAGCCCCCGAACGTACTTCCGCACTATCACGGCGAAACCGCAGACCACAATCACACAAATGCAGATCCACATAACTGTAGTATTTGGTGTTTAGTGCGAATAAATATAATAGGAAAGACCAGCAAGCGTTCCGCCTGTTCCTAAAACAGATGCCGCTTGGCCTGCAGATAGCGACCCAAACGCGCTTATCGGCGCAAACAAGGCTTGTCCATATTGCCCCGCTTTAACCGCGCCATATCCGTAGGCTGCAACTTCCTCGGCATAAAGAGGAAACGCTCCAACGTAACCCAGCCGGCCAGCCGAAGCCGCGAAATTCGGGAAGTTCAGCGCTACACTCACATGAAAACCCTCGTGAGCCATGACGTTCGCAAGCTCAGCTCCCGCGAGGTCCGGGCTGATTGAGGTGGTCAATTTACTGATCGTTGCATTCTCGATCCCCAGCGAATCCAAAAGTCCATTTCCAGTCGAGCGCCAAGCAACCTTAAACGTTGTCAATCCACCCTGTTTCGCGGCAAGAAGGGCAGCACGTGATCCGAAGAGCCCCGCCTCAAGCGCGCTTGGTAGCATCTTTTCACCGAGTGATATGGCTAATTGGCGGGCGATGTTGAGCCCAGAGGCGGTCCCCAAAATAGTCATGGCGGCACTCGCCATGTCGATGGTTACATCGTTTATCACACCACTGCGCTCATATTCTATCGCAGCCGCCTCCAGCAATTTCTCTCGAACTGTTACCCCACTAATTGCTACGCTAGCGTACTTGTCCGGTATACTGTACAAATCACCCATCGTCCAACTGCCGTTCTTATCAAGAATTCCAGGCATCCGGCCAATGAAACTGGCAGACGCACCCATCAAGTGTACGTACACGGAATCGATATAGGACCAGCCGTACTTATAGGACAAGTTCAGGTCCGTGGTGGCAGCGAAGTCCAGTCCCCACGCATCAAACCCATTCACCGGTCCATTGTGACAGAACGCAAACAAGTTCGGCCCATCCTTCGTGCCGCTGGGGTCGCGGTTTAGCCACCGCTGCAAATTGGGGTCGTAAAAGCGATAGCCGTAGTAATAAAGGCCGGAGGGGTGGTGGAACTCCTTGCTGGAGAAACGGTAGAGGTTGATTTCGGCCAGGGGGCCGGACTGGGAGACCAAGCCGCCGAAGGGGTCGTAACGGTATTGGGCGACCAGGGTTTGGCTCTGGTTCACGATGGCCGTTACGTTGCCGTTGCCATCGCTGTGATAGTAAAAGTGGTGGTTGCCCGGATGCGTCCGCGCAAGCAGGCCGCCGATGCCGCCGGCGCCGTCGAGGGTTTGGCTCAAATCCAGGCCGCGGGTGTAGGTGACCAGGATATGGTTGTTGGCGTCGCGCTCCTGGATCACGCGCTGGCCGTCGTAGAGGTAGCGGAAGGTCTGGTTGGTGACCCAGGCGCCGGATTGCCACGACGCCTCGGTGCGGATGCGGCGGCGGGCTTTGCCGTCGTAGACAAAGCCGGTCTGGGTGATGGTGCCGTTGGCGTTGGTGACGACGATGCCGGTCAACTGGTTGTCGGAGTCGTAACTAAAGGTGCGACGCCCATCGGTGAGGAGGTTGCCGTTCAGGTCATACTGCGGGCTCACGGTGCCGCCGGCCATGGCGATGGACACGCTGCCGCCGGGCACATCGGTGCCGTCACTTTCCCGCACCAGTTTCACCGTATGAGTGCCCGTGTTCCCACTGAGCATCATCCGCCCCAAGGCCGTCACGGTCACTGGGGTGGTTCCGACCACGATCCGCATGCCCACATAGCCGCTCCAGTTGTTACGCAGCGTGCCGGCCACCTGGCCAGTCACATACGGCGCCTCAGACCCGGAAATCGCATATTTAAAATTCAGCGGGCCAAAGGTCAGGCCTGGTCCCCCTTCCTGGTACCAATTTCCGGGACCGCTTCCGAACACTGACGTGGTCTCGGTGGCCACTGTCATCGTGGTAACGGTTGTATCGGAATGCCCCCAGGTGTCTCCGCCGACCGTTTCCTCGCTCACCAGGTAATACGCGGTGTTGGCCGCCAAGACCACCGGACTGGCGAGGTTGGCGTAGTGGAACTGACCGGCGGCGCTGGTCGCGTTGAGGTTGATATGGTCGGTGGCGCTGTGGCCGGCGCCGTCGGTGGCGATGGCGGCCACGGTCGTGGTGGTGAGGGGCACGTTCGCCACGGCGAACGTCTTGTCGGCGTAGAGGGCGGCGGTTTGGCCGTTGACCGTGACCTGGGTGGCGGCGGGCGTGGCCGTTCCCCCCACCGTCAGGGTGCCGGCGCTGCTGACGGAGGTTAATTGGTTGTTGGCGTCCGCGACGAAGGTTTCGGTCAACTGGTTCTTGACGCGCTGGGCGAGGTTCCCGGCTTTGTCGTAGGTGTTGGCCCACTGCTCCTGCACCCGCGGGGCGCCGCCGGCGAGTTCCCGGCCCGCGGCATTGGTCAATTGGCCCAGGGCGTCATAGCCGTAATCGACGTAATTGCCGGCGGACGTCGAGGTCATCCGGGTGCGCTGGCTCGCGTTGTTATAGGCGTACGCGTGAGCGTTGAGCGTCGCTTGGGCGAGATTGCGCAGGATGTTGTTGGTGACACGCGCCATGCCGTCGTAGCTGTTGACGATCGCCCCGACCGGCAGGTCCACCTGGACCGGCAGCCGCGAGGCCCGGGCCAGCGTGGCGCCGGCGGCGGGATACCGGTAACTGAACATCCCCGCCGGGGACACCAGGGTGTCGAGCCGGTGGGCCGTATCGTAGCGATATTGCCAAGCCACCGGCGCCCCCGGTTGCTGGAGCGTCAGGCTGGCGCGCAGGCGATTGGTATAGATGCTCGTCACGGTGTCATACGCCCAGGGCCCGTCCTCGGTCAGGAGGAGCCCGGCTCGGTCGTAACTATACCGGGTGGCGCCCACGGCGTCCACCATGTTGGTGAGCCGGTTCAGCTCATCGTAGGCGAACTGAATCGTCCGCTCGGGATAGATGGTGTTGAGGAGGTTGCCCAGGGGATCGTAGACATACGTGGTGGTCCCCTTGGCGGCGCTCCAGCGGTTGGTCAGGTGGTTGAGCGGATCATATTGGTAACGAGAGATTTCCGTGTCGTTGGCGTCGCGCCGGCTGGTGACGCGCCCGTAGGCGTCATAACAGGCCGAGGTGACGTGGCCGCGCCCGTCGCGCAACGTCAGCAGGTCCCCCGCCCCGTTGTAGACAAAACTGTTGGTGACGGCATCGGCGGTGCCGGCACCGGCCACCGTATTGGTCTTGCGCCCGAGGGCGTCGTAGGCGTAGCGGGTGACGTTACCGATCTGGTTCGTGTACGAGGTCAGGGCGGCGACGTTGGTGGAGTAGCCGTATTGCTCGACGCCGCCGCCGGGGGGATACGCGCGGGTGAGAATGCGGCCGGCGGGATCGTAGGTGTTGGTGAGGGTGATGCCGTTGGCATCGGTGACCAGCGCGGGTCGGTCGTAGATATCGTAGAGGGTGCGCTGGAGGCAGCCGACGGCGTTGCTCGAGGCGTACACCAGGCCCTGATTATTGTATGCGTTCGTGACGCGATAGCCGCTGGAATCGGTGACCGCATACAACTGGCCGATGGCGTTGTAGGTATTCGTGACCGCGAGGGTGTCGGGCGATGTTTGGGTGACCAAGCGCCCGGCGAGGTCGTAGCTCATCGTGGTGAGGCCGGCCGCGTTCGAAACGACCACGGGCGATCCCCCGGGCCCGTAGTAGGTGGTGGTAACCTGGTTCAGGGCGTTAGTGGTGGCGATGGGGCGGCGGAGGCTGTCGAAACCGAAATAAGTCCAGTGGCCCTGGCGATCCCGGCTGGCGGTCAGGTCGAGCCGGGAATACACATTCGAGACGTACGTGCCGTCCGGATAGGTGGTGCCGGTGAGGCGGGAAAGGGCGTCCCAGGTATTGACGGTGGTGAGGTTCCGCTCGTCGGTGTGGGTGTAAACCGTGCCATTGGGGTAATAGGTGTAGGAGTTGGTGGCGAGCGGGGTGCCGCCGACCGCATCGTACACTACGATCGCCTGGAGGCGGTTGAGGTCGGCGGACGTGTCGTAATAAAGATTGCTGATGCACAGGCCGCTGGGGGTGAGGGTGCCGGTGAGGCGCCGGGCGGAGTCGTAGAAGTAGCGGGTGACGCCGATGGCGTTGGTTTGGGCGGTGACGAGGTGATAATTGGTGTCCACGCCAAAACGGGCCAGCACGGTGCCGTCCGGGCCGGTGACCCGGAGGACATCGATCTGGTTGTCGGCATAGACGATGGCGTTCGAGCGGGTGGCCACGGCGCCAGCGGTCGTCGTGTAAGTCGTCAGCACGTTGGTGGGATGGAGCAAAGGGTTATACCGGGTGTAGGAATAAGCGGTGGAGCCATCCGGCAGCACCTGGGCGATGACGCTGGGCACTGAAATGATCCCCGCCACTCCGGGGTATCCCTCAACAGAAGGGGATTTTCCGACATAGTCGAACCAACTGGTGGGCCCGGCGGTGACGCCGTCGGGACTGCCCGCGCGCACCAAGGACACCGAGGAACTCACACCCACGCTGTTGAAGAGCCAGTGGCTCATGCGCGCCTTGAAGTAATCGTTGGTGGTCAGGTTCCAAAAGGTGTACTCGGTGAGATTATTGGGGGAGCAAAGGTTGGTACGAGCGGTCAGAGATAGCGCCGCAAATTGGCGCTGATCCCAGTGAAAGGTGTTGCGATACGCGGTGTCGAACGTGTCCAGAGAGCCCAAGGGCGTGTTCGTCGGGATTTGATTGTCCGGATAATTCTGGATCAACGGGGGACTGGACTGGCTGGAATTCAACGCCGCCGAGCAACCGCGAAACATGAACATTTGACTCCCACCGTTAGGTTCGGTGACCAACACCGCGCGATTGATCGTGTTGTTGTTCGGAACGGTGCCATCCGATCCGCCCAGGTACTTGAAGCCGGTTGTGCCGTAGGGCGTGGTCAAACTGGTGACCCAACCTTGGTAGTCGTAGGTTACGGCGCTGCTGAGCCCGGCCATATCGGTAATATTAGTGAGAGAGCCCCCAGAGGCATGTTGGTAGCGGTTCGTATGACCAGAGGGATCGACGATTTCTTTGATGAGATTGGTGGTGGTGTCGTAGTAATTAACCGCGTTGGTATGCCCATCGGCGTCGATGACCGAAATGAGTTGCACGACGTCACCAACCCGCTGATACCGATAGACGAGGGCGTGTCCTTGAGGATCGGCCTCAAGGGTGCGAAAGGCCAGCCGCTTGCCGTCGGCGAAAACCACGACGTTGGTGAAATAATCCTGCCGGCCGTCGGGATAGGTGATGCGGTAGCCCGGGCCGTCGGGCAAATACGGCAGTAATTCGGCTCGGGTCCTGCTGTCGTAATCGAAGCCTCTCCAATCCTCCAGGCCTGAGCTAGACATAAAGATGTAATTGCGCGTGCCACCGTCCCCAAGATGGAAGGTAATGTTAAAGTAAAGGTAAGCTGGATCAGCGCAGTAGCTATTCACCTCCAGATAGGTTTGCCAATTGAGGTTCCAGTTCGAGTTGGTGGAGTAGGCGCAGCCGATATCGAAGATCCGGGGGTTGCGCGGGGTTTGACTGCGCTGTTTGCAGTAGACCTCGACGCCGACACGGGGGCCCAGGGCCGGCTGATAGGTCAAGGGCGAATCCGAGAGCCAGAGATTCAGGTAAGGTTCGGTGAGCTGCCAGCTCATCATATAGCGGGGACACCAGCCCTTGTCCAGGAGGCTGTCCTTGGCGTCGGGCAAGTAACTGTTGGCCTGGGCATTGCCCCGCACTTGATCGGTGACCGTCGCCGGCAGCGCGGCCCAGGTCGCCGGGGTCTGGGTGGCGGGCACGAGCAGAAAGCCGCTAGACTCGGCCTCGAGGGTGGCGCGGTCCATCAACAGGGGGTGATCGAAGACCGGGTCGGCGACCAGAAAGATATCGTCATGCCCGGACAGGATTGCGGCATAATGGCCGAGTTGCCAATGCAGGACGCAGGGCACCGGCAGGGGCTCCCCGCGGGGCCATTGGACGGGGACCATGTCGAGGTTATTGGCTTTGGCCAGGGTGCCGAGCTCGGTCAGGGAATAGCCCGCGGACGATTGGGGCTTCAACATGGTCTTGGATTCCCGGAACTCGGCCTGCAAGACGCGGCTGACTTCACGGAGGGCGGAGGGTCCGCAAGAGACGAAGTCCTGGGGCCGTTGACGCGTCAGGGCGGCGCGTTCCTGGGCGCTCTGGAAGGTCTGGACGAGCGCCACGCCTTCCAGGCGGCGGTCCTTGGCCTGGGCGGCCAACGCTTCGACTTGATCGGTATGGCCAAGGACGGCCCGCAGCCGGGCCTGATTGGCCAGCGCGGCGTCCGCCACGTGTTGGGCCGCTTCGCCGGGCAGGTCTTGGGCGAGGTCCCAGGCGGATTGCCCGTGTTGCAGCGCGAGCGTAAGGCGGCCGCGCTCACGGTAGTGCTCGGCGAGATTCTGGTGCAAACTCGGGGTCCACGGCGAGGCCGGGTGCTCGGAGATGAAACGTTCGAGGGCGGTCAAGCCGGTGGTGATGTTGGTGGGTTGAAATTGGGCGATGGCGTCCAGGAGGGCCAAGCTGTCGGCATCGGACGGAGCCTGTTTGCCCACCCAGACGATCCGCTGGGGAAACACCAAGGCTTGGGTGATGCGCTCGGGCAGGCTGTTCGTGGATTTCGAACGGTCCGGGAGCGGCGCGGGGTCCGCCAGCTGGGCGGCGGCGGGGCCCGTGAGGAGGAGGGCGGCGGCCAGGGCGATCAGCCGTGCGACGAGGCGGCGCGGGGGCTGATGATCGAGGAGACCCATTAAACCTGAAGTCCGGGGCTGGCGTTGGTTTATCATGATAGTTCTCATGGTTGAGGGATTAAAGGGGGAAAACCGGGACGGGAGCGGCGGAGGGGCACACCGGATGATCAACACGGAAGGCGGTATTCCGCCGTGGCGCGGATCGCGCGACGCGGTCCCGATTGACAGCCCCGCAGGCTCGGCAGCCCATGCGGGTCAGGCCAAGACGTACGGTCGCGAATCCCTGCGGTGGTAGCGCAGACTGCCTAGTCTGCTGTTTCGCCGACTGCCCAGTCGGCCGGGCCGCCAACTGCCGGACCGACTCCGATAATGACGTGACCATCCTTGCACCAGCGAACCCCTCGCAGGCTCGGCAGCCTGCGATACAGCAGACTAGGCAGTCTGCGCTACAGGGAAGGGCGGCGTGCCAGCGGTCGTCGATGGCGCCCGGACAGAGAGTGGCTTTTTGCACGAATCCTCCTTACGGGATGATGGCGTTGTTGCGGGGGGTGGTGATGAGGACCCGCAGGGCCGGGGAGTCGGGGAGGCCGTCGGCGTCCACGTCCGGATTGGGGTTCGAGCCGGCCAGATACTCTTGCAGGTTGGTCAGGCCGTCGCCATCGTAGTCCTCATCCGGGCCACGGCTCAGGTTGCCGAAGTATTGCCGTTCCCAGGCGTCGGGGAGGCCGTCCTGGTCGGCATCGAAGAGGGAGGCGATTTCGGCGGCGGACAGCGGGCGGTTGTAGAGGCGCACGTCGGAGAGGGTGCCGTTGAAATGGTCGAAAACCGTTCCTTGGTAGCAGTGCCCCAACTTGAAAGGTTCGGAACTGCTATCTTGCAGGCCGCTACGCGTCGCAGACGCCGCTGGCGAGCCATTCAGGTAAAGGGTCACCAATGCGTCGCTGACGGTAATGACCGCATGCGTCCATTGATTCAAAGGGATTGCGGCCGGCGTGTCCAAGGTGAAGTAGTTGCTATAATTGTAGCGTTGCTGAAAGCGGAGTCGGTTCGATCCGTTGTTGAGATAAAAGGCATACTCCTCGCTACGCGGGTCACTGGCACCTTTGCTGCATACCACAGTCCATTTATTTGGATCGCCATAGGCCTGAAGTTTGAGCCAAAGCGCCAAAGTCAGGTTACCGGTGAGCTGGAGGTCCGGTGCGTCCGGCGTCGTCACTAGGTCATCGACGCCATCGAAAACCAAGCCCGAGCCGGGACCCGAAGCAGCTACCCAGGCGGGACCGCCCACCACGGTGCCGGTGTGCTGGCGACCGGAGGCGTCCATGGCGGCGGTGCCGCAGGTGTCATCCAACGGCCACCAGGCGACGGGGTCGCTGGCGGTGGAATTAACGACGGTCAGGTTGAAGTTGGTGGTGGTGAGGAGCTCTCCGTCCTGGACGGAGAGGGTGATCGTGGCAACACCGGGCACGGTGGGGGCGGCGGTGAGTGAGAGCGTGCGCGTGGCCCCGCTACCGCCCAAGACCAGATGGCTGTCGGGAACGATGGTTTGGTCGCCCGAGGTGGCGGTGACGATGAGATTCCCCGCCGGAGTAGTCGCGTCCCCCACCGTGAACGGGATCGTGGGGAGGTTCACGTTAACGGTCGTGTACCGGTCGGAGATATGAGACAGGGTGGGCGGGGTGTTGATCTGCGGAGGCACGAACGACTTATTCACCAGCTGGATGCCGTTCAAGTACCCGTAGTTTCCAGACGTCCCGACCCATGCGGTCAGCGATCCGTTGCTTACGGGAACGTCGCGGAAAGCCACATAATGTCCGTCTTCGACGAAGCCGCCGCCGGCGAGGTTGTTAGTGGTCCAATAAGGGCCGAATCCCGTTAGTTTGTGGGGCAACCCGTTTACGCCACAGTAGCTGTATTGATTATCGCCGGGGCCATGGCCGTACATCAGCGCGTCGTAATTTCCGGAAGGTAAATTGCTAAATGTTAAATAGATGCACCCCGTATAGTACGCAACGTTGAATCGGTCATACATGGCATCCCCGCTGTAATTGGTTCCGCCTCCCCACGCGCCTCGCACATTGAGTTGAACTCCAGAGGCGCTGCCATCCGACCACAGGAGATTATTGACCCAGATATCCTGGGACCAGGGAGCCAGGAACACATTCCAGTAATCGCTAACCGTCTGGCCGGTGGCGGCGAATCCCGTTTTGGCGGGTCCGCCCAAGCCGGCAAAGTTAATATTCAATAACTTGTTGATCGGCAGCAGGCCGGTTTCCGGCAACACGTTGAAGACGACATCGTCGCTACCACTCAATTGGCCGTCGCTGGCGGTCAGGCGGAGAAGGTAAGTGCCCGGGGTGGTGAACGTCGCGCTGGGCGAGAGGGCATGAATATTGTTGATCGCTACCGGGACCGGCCCGCTGAGCTGGCTCCAGGTGTAGCTGAGCGTCGAGCCGAGCGGCAGGCCGTCGTCGGTGACGGTGGCACTGAGAAAGTCGGTGTAAGGGATGCGCGTGGTGCGGTCGAAACCCGCATTCACCTGGGGCGCTTGATTGGGTGTGGCAAGGAACTGGAGTCCGTTGATCGCCGCGTACCCCCCCAAGGAAGAACCGCGAACATACATAACGACCGGCGAACCAACGTTGACTTGCACCGCACGGAAGGCCACATAATGGGCGTTTTCGATGAAGGCGTGGTTGGTGAGTTGGTTCCCGTTCCAATACGGTCCGTTGCCCGTATACTTCGTTTGCCCATTCATCTGAATGGCGTAATATCCGTCATCCGATGGCGAATGGCTATAGACGTAGAAATCATATAGGCCGGTGCTGAGGTTACTTATAGTCAGTGTGATAGCCCCGTAACACGAGCACCAGGAATCGTACATCGGGTCGCCCGTGGTATTGCCGGAGGCCCCGTAGTAATCGTACAAGATATTTTGGACCCGGAGGCTCACCCCCGATACCGTGCTGTCCGTATATTTCAGACCCGTGAGGGTGCAGTCGTTGTTGCCTGGGTAGTGGTACAGATTCCAAAAGTCCCCGCTCCCATTCCCGACCACCGCAGGGCCCGTATCGGCCGCTACCCCGCCAAAATCCACGTTAATGATGGCGTTGTTCACGAGCAGGAAATCGAGGAGGAGGCCTGGGGTCGGGCCCGGGCGACCCGAGCCCACACCGCCCAAGGCCGCCAACTCATGCTCCGCTGGCTTCTTGAACGGGGTGGCGGCCAGACGCCGCGAGGCGGGTGAGGGCAGGGATCCGCGACGCTCCACCGCGGCAGTCTGCGGGGGCAGCTTCTCCAGGGACGCGCGGACCACCGCAAGGTCGATCGATTCGACCAGGAACCGGCGGCCCTGTTCTTCGACCCACCGTTTTTGTATCGGCAGACGATCCAAGCGGTTGGTGGGGCCAGGGGCTTCCGCGACGGGCAGGAGAAAGGCCCGGCCCTCGGCGATGCGCATCTGGCCGAATTGGAGGAAGGCGGCGTCCTCGCGCTCGACGGTCTGGCCTTTGACCTGACGGGTGGATTTTTTGTAGGTGATTTTCGGCGCGGGGGCTTGGAACAGTTCTGTCCATACCTCAATCCTGGCCGACTCTGAATCGATGCCCGGAGGCAGCTGGGGAGCTTCCTTCAGGATGATGTCCTGCTCGTAAAACGTGGCTCGGTAGGTGAGCCGAACATTCGCCTTATGTCCTTCAAATGCATCAAGATAGATCACTTGGTCATCGGCGTCACCGAGCTTGGATCCCTGGCAGTCCTTAAGCCGACCTGACCAAGTCGTGTGGCCGGCATCGTCAGCCCAGGCGATGGCGACGACGTGGGCTTGGAATAGTTCCCCGCCTGGCAGCGTGAGCACGACCGAATCCTCGAGATTCAAGTTGCCGTCCAGGTCGAGGCGATGGCCCGCGCCGCGTCCGTGCGCGCCGCCCTCATCGACGGTGATTTCGACCTTGTTCCGGGGGACGAACGTGGTGCGGAGCCCGGGGTCGGCGCCGTCCGGCGAGGGTCCGGCAAGGGCATTGGTGCCGTGGTCACGCGGATTGTCCGCCCCGTCGTCGAGGACGGGAACGGGCGGATTGGTTCTGGCCCACGCCCTGGCGGCCTCGAACTGGACCGCGCGCGCGGCCATCTCCGAGTAGTCCAGGACATCACCCTCTGGTTGGGCGAGGGCCGTGACGGAAAGCGGGTCAAACCATAGTTTGGGTCGCTTAGGCATCGCTTCGTTGGCTATGCCCCACGAACGCTAGATCTGGAACGAGGGCTATTTTCGCTGGGGATTTTTTTATCCAGGAACGAACCAAACTATGGGTTGACCCGCTTTCCAGGCCCGACGCCGGGAGCAAGTCACGCCGGAGTTTAAGCAACGCATGAAACACCGTAACGCCATTGAGGGCACCCAGAGCGAGTTAGTCCGGGCTCATGGTTTGCGGCGCGCTCGCTATCGGGGCCTGAGCAAGGTGCGCCTGCAGAATTACCTGGCGGGGGCGGCGTGCAATGTGAAACGGTGGATTCGCCGGCACATCTGGAATCTGCGGCGAGGGGTGTCGGCCACGACGGCGGCCACCGCGCCCGCGGCCAACTAAAAGGCCTAAGCGGCGAGGCGCGGACTCAAAACCAAGGCCGTTCGCAGGCGCGTGAGCGGGCCGCAAGTCAAAAAAGCCGCGCCGCGATTGGCGAAGAGGAGCATGATGGATACATAACATGATATAGCTATAGCACAACACTCTGTTTTGTATATAGTTGCTATTTACCATTCTGCGATCAACTCTGAAGCCTGCTGAAAAACCCCCTCCCATTCAGCCGAATCAGTTTAGGTCGCTTCGGCATCGCTTCGTTGGCTATGCCCCACGAACGTTTGGTCTTGAACCAGGGCTATTTTCGCTGGGGATATCATCCAGGAACGAACCAAACTATGGGTTGACCCTCTTTTGGTCCCATCCAGGATTTTTCACATGGTCCGTATTCTATCGGCGGATTAATCCGGCGGTTAGGATTGAATAGCTCGCAGAATCCCATGAGATTTTTGAATTTCAAGTTGTTTCCGTTATTCGTCCACACACCGCTGTTAGTGTAGACTGGAGTGGCATGCCCCTGATAAGTGGCGAAATCCTGGTAGAATTCCTGCTTATATGTCAGATCCCCAAACAATTGCAGGACCTCGATTTCTCCGGACTTGTATTTAAAGGCGTACTCACCGACGGCTTGGGTCGGATTGGTTAGGGGAGGGGCACCGCAACCCGTAGCCAACCAAGCCATTAGGAAGGATAGACCAAATATTGCCACAGGTTTCGAGTTCATGGTCTGACTGTGGGAATTGGGAGGAGCACCGTCAGATTAAAGTTTTCAACGACCGTCCTAAAGGGAGCGTTCGCCCCGAAGGGATTCTGTTGAATGAATGCCGCCCGCCAGTCAGTACCAGCGTAGCCTATTGGTGGCGGCATTCGAGTTGCCGATTCCGCTGAGGTAATGTTTTGCATAGTCACCGTCAACGTCAAAAAGGATATGCCATTTTGCTGGACCACAGCTCCTGCCTGAACGTTTCCTCCAATCGTTCCCATATAAGCCAAGGAAGGATTGTCACCACCCACGTTATTTATCAGTCCGAGCAGATAGTCTGATCGAGGGATGTCTTTGAGTTTATTCTCGATGGGGTGTGGCTTTGTATTCCCAGCCAGAGCATCCTTGTACGTGTCAAAGATGCCTTGCCTTACAAAATCGGCGTTCAGAATCTCGCTTCCAACCACGCTTTTCTCAGTAAAATTGTGCGTCGATTCGCCTGTGCCAAAAACAAATTGGTATCCAAGCTGATAAGAGGTGATGTGGTCGTCATCTGCTGATTTGGCCCATTCACCACCGCTATTTGCATTCCCTGTGGCGGCGGCCATCAGATAAGCCAGAAAACAATCCTTTTGCACGTCAGCCCTTATCCCCATCCGATCAGACATGGACATGTTATAGTCATATTTTGCCCATGTCGCGGTGAAAACCCTCAGAGCATGCAGTTGCTCCTGGAAGGCTAGCCAAATATTTGCTGCAAGGTCGTATCCAGGAAAACTGAGCTGCCCATCGGTATCAAACGCGTTCACCGCCCCATTGTGGCAGAAGGCATGGAGATTCGGCCCGTCCTTGGAGCCGGAAGGGTCACGATTCACCCACCGTTGCAAATTGGGGTCATAAAAGCGGTAGCCGTAATAGTACAGGCCGGAGGCCTGGTGGAATTCCTTGCTGGAGAAGCGGTACAAATTGCCCTCGGCGAGGGGGCCCGTTTGGGCGACCAAGTTGCCGAAGGGGTCGTAGCGGTATTGGGCGACGAGGTTGGTGGACTGGTTGATGAGGGCGGTGACGTTGCCGTTGGCGTCGCTGTGGTAGTAAAAGTGGTGGTTTCCGAGGTGGGTGCGGGCCAATAAGCCGCCGATGCCGCCGGCGCCGTCGAGGGATTGGCTCAGGTCGAGGCCACGGGTGTAGGTGGCCAGCACCGTGTTGTTGGCGTCGCGCTCCTGGATCACGCGCTGGCCGTCGTAAAGGTAACGGAAGGTCTGGTTGGTCACCCAGGCGCCGGCTTGGAGCGTCGCTTCGGTGCGGATGCGGCGGCGGGCTTTGCCGTCGTAGACGAAACCGGTCTGGGTGATGGTGCCGTTGGCGTTGGTGACCACGATGCCGACAAGTTGGTTGTCGGTGTCGTAACTGAACGTGCGCCAACCGTCGGTCAACAGGTTCCCGTTCAGGTCGTATTGCGGGGCGGTGGGGGTGGACAGGCTGACGGCGATCGTGTTGCTGGCGCTGTGGCCCTGGCCATCGTTGGCCACGGCGGTGAGGGCGGTGGCGGACAACGGGACGTTGGGCACGGCGAACGTCTTGTCCGCGTACAGGGCGGCGGTCTGGCCGTTGACGCTCACCTGGGTGGCGGCGGGCGTGGCCGTTCCCCCCACCGTCAGCGTGCCGGCGCTGCTGACGGAGGTCAATTGGTCGTTGGCGTCCGCGACGAAGGTTTCGGTCAACTGGTTCTTGACGCGCTGGGCGAGGTTCCCGGCTTTGTCGTAGGTGTTGGCCCACTGCTCCTGCACCCGAAGGGCGCCGCCGGAGAGTTCCCGGCCCGCGGCATTGGTCAACTGGCCCAGGGCGTCATAACCATAATCGACGTAATTGCCGGCGGATGTCGAGGTCATCCGGGTGCGCTGGCTCGCTTCGTTATAGGCGTAGGCGTGGGCGTTGAGGGTCGTTTGGGCGAGATTGCGCAGGATATTGTTGGTGACGCGGGCCATGCCGTCGTAGCTGTTGACGATCGCCCCAACGGGCAGGTCCACCTGGACCGGCAGCCGCGAGGCCCGGGCCAGCGTGGCGCCGGCGGCGGGATACCGGTAGCTGAACATCCCCGCCGCGGACACCAGCGTGTCGAGCCGGTGGGCCGTGTCGTAGCCATATTGCCAAGCCACCGGCGCCCCCGGTTGCTGGAGCGTCAGGCTGGCGCGCAGGCGATTGGTATAGATGCTCGTCACGGTGTCATACGCCCAAGGCCCGTCCTCGGTCAGGAGGAGCCCGGCTTGGTCGTAACTATACCGGGTGGCGCCCACGGCGTCCACCATGTTGGTGAGCCGGTTCAGCTCATCGTAGGCGAACTGAATCGTCCGGTCGGGATAAATGGTGTTGAGGAGATTGCCCAGGGGATCGTAGACGTACGTGGTGGTCCCCTTGGCGGCGCTCCAGCGGTTGGTCAGGTGGTTGAGCGGATCATATTGGTAACGAGAGATTTCCGTGTCGTTGGCGTCGCGCCGGCTGGTGACGCACCCGTAGGCGTCATAACAGGCCGAGGTGGCGTGGCCGCGCCCGTCGCGCAACGTCAGCAGGTCCCCCGCCCCGTTGTAGACAAAACTGTTGGTGACGGCATCGGCGGTGCCGGCACCGGCCACCGTATTGGTCTTGCGCCCGAGGGCGTCGTAGGCGTAGCGGGTGACGTTACCGATCTGGTTCGTGTACGAGGTCAGGGCGGCGACGTTGGTGGAGTAGCCGTATTGCTCGACGCCGCCGCCGGGGGGATACGCGCGGGTGAGAATGCGGCCGGCGGGATCGTAGGTGTTGGTGAGGGTGATGCCGTTGGCATCGGTGACCAGCGCGGGGCGGTCGTAGATATCGTAAAGGGTGCGCTGGAGGCAGCCGACGGCGTTGCTCGAAAAACGGGTGCATCAAACCATAGTTTGGGTCGCTTCGGCATCGCTTCGTTGGATATGCCCCACGAACGTTTGATCTTGAATCAGGGCTATTTTCGCTGGGGATATCATCCAGGAACGAACCAAACTATGGGTTGACCCTCTTTTCGAACCGGTCCAGAAACCGGCTGGGCCGGTTCTTGTTGACCGAGGCGGGCCAGTCCAGTTTTACAGGCCCCGCATAGCCCAACGCCGCGAGGTCGGACCGCAACCGCCGCAAAACGCCATGGGTCAATCCCACCGGCAACCAATCCGAAAAATAGATGCCTGCATGCACCCCATGGGGCGTAAACCCCGCCCAGGCCACATAGGCGGTTCGAGCCAAAACCTCCACCAAGGCCTGCTTCTCCTCTTGGGAGCATGCCAAATCTTTCACCTCCACTTCCTTCTTGCCCTGCTGAACCTTGCGTTTCTTCTCAAAATCCAGGGTCACATCCAGCCGCCACCCCGGACGCAGGCTGTATTCGGCTTTTCGCCGCTCCCGTTGCAGAATGTCCGGCGGCCAAACCGCGTTGATGAAGTAGTCCGCCCTTTGCCCCTGATAAAACCTCATCTTCCGCAAGGGGGCTTGCTTGCCGTCCGAGAGCAAAACCAGGCCGCCCTCGCTACGGTCCTGCACGTGCCGGATATGGTCGTGGGTGGAAAAAACGCTCATGCGGCCCGCGCCGCAGACATTTCTTCCCAGGCGTGCTTGCCTGGCCGGAGATATGCTAAGATAGTTCTCATGTTGTCGTCGCTCCTTCCAGTATAGCAAGGATTGCACTGGTTGGGACAACAAAACCGCCACAGCCTTTGAGCTGTGGCGGTTTGCTGAACACCGGTTGCTCTGTCGCCTTTTTCGACCGGCCAGGCGGCGGATCGCGGCGGCGAGTGGAAGGCTTCCTCGGAGTCATCCTTGGGCTGATTTCATCTGCCGGTAGGCGGCCAGGTAATGCTTGGCCAGGCGGCGGCAGGTCCCTTGCATATCGCCACTGCCCGGCCAGTATTGGCGGCCCATCCGTGCCCAGGCAATGGCTTGCTGGCGGTAAAAGTAAGCGGTGCGGCGGCGGGTGGTGTCCTCGGTCGAGGCGGGAATAATCGAACCGAAAAGCTCGAAGGCGCGGGTGATCTGCTCTGCGGTGAGGCCCGGTTCGGGATGGGAAGTGCCAGCATGTTCTGGATTCCGGAGCCTCGTCGTTTCCGGGTTTTCCGTCGCGGTTTTCCTAGGGTTTGTGTCGGGGTTCATGATCTTTTTTTTAACCGAAGTGCCCGTCCTCTCATCCATCGCCTCGCCCGGTTGGAGCCAGCGCAGGCAGGGCGGCGCGTGGGAGGCATCTACGGAGGGCACCACGCTCTTTGCCCCCTGCCGAAGTCTGGCCAGGGGCGATGGACGAGAGGACGACACGGAGAATGGATCTGAACCCCGAAACACCCGGCCAGGAAAACCGTGCCGGAAAACCGAGGGAGAAGAAGCGAGAGCGAAGTCTACCGATCGGCTGAGCGAAGCGAACTAATCAAGGGGGGCGCGGGGCGGCGTTTACAGCGAGCGGCGGAGCGCCAGCGGAGCCGCAATCGTTATCCTCCTGGCGGTGGCGAGGCGGGCCTCGGAACTGCCAGGGGCTTTAGGGGCGGCAGTTCCGGGGACCGCCACGATCTCGGCCAGGCTGACTTCACGGGGCGAAGCCGAGTCTGGCGGGTTGGAGGCGTCGTCTTTTAAGGGGAATCCAACCCGCCAGTCTCGGCAAAGGGGGTGGGCGCACCTATAGAGCTGCTCCAAATAGCTCCTGCTTGCTCACCATGACCTGGGCTCACCTGCTACGGGCGTCTGCCTGATTCAAGTCGTTAACATGGGATTCAAGACAGTTTGCCACGGTCGAAACCACCACACCGGATGCTAATATCGTTTTGAGATCATTTGCGGATAATGTGTAGTTTCCTTTTGGAAGTTGCTTGTAATACGGTGAGTTTCGAGTATTCAGCATTATCCATATTTCCTTTCGTGCGTCATGAACTGGAATTCCAACAAGGGAATACCCGTCCATTTTCACAATACGGACTCGATCACTGGTTTCGTCCCTGTGTTGATATTGCACGGCCTGAACAACCGACCACTCAACCTTTGAAACAAGCTCCTCTCCTGCAAACAAGCTACGATAAACCCAAAAGGTACAAAACCCGATGGAGAGAATAACTACAAGAGTAATGTAAGGTCGATACTTCATGGCTTTGGATTAAATCCCTTCAAGAAATTCCCTGGCAGCGTCGTCCCCTGAGGAATTGATATCTGCAAAGCATTTGGATTAAGATTCAGCGCAGAGCTAAGGGATAAAGGCAAACTGCCGTTTATGGGGGACTGAATCGGAATACCAACTGATGGTGCAGCAGGAGCTGGTACGGTCAAATCAAATCCAGCAGCCGATAACGCTGAGGAGGTGCGATATGCACAGTTGTCAGGAAAAGTATTTATCGGTTTCCCTTTCTGCGTTTTGAGGTAGTTATTTATTGCGTTTTCTTGCTCAGGAGTGGTGTCAATAATGTATATCCGACTGCTACGGTACGTAGATTGCTTATTAACGTAATCGGTAAAGCTGGAACCATATGTGGTTCCTGTGCCAAAGCTGACCACTCCATTTCCGGTAGTTGCAATAGCCGCGTGTCCGAACGGATTATCTGATGTGGGCAACCCTATAGCAACGGCTGTAAAAAGCCCCAGCGGGTCCACTACGTTAACGGGGTCATTCCCACAAAAACCATAGAGGTTGATTCCCCCCGCCTCCCCGATAGGATCTTTATTTAGCCACCGTTGCAGGTTGGGGTCGTAGAAGCGGTAACCGAAGTAGTAGATATCGGCGGAAGCGTCGCGTTCTTTGGAGGAGAATTTGAACCGGGAATCGTACGCGCCGCTGGTGCTCCGGAGGGCGCCGTAGGGGGCGTAGTCGCAGGCGCCGATGGTGGTGGCGCCGCTGCGGGCGAGGATGACGTCTCCGCGATGATTCGAGTGCAGGTAAATGACTTGGTTGTTGTAGGTGCCGGCGTGGTGGCGGGCGGCAATGAGCGTGCCGACATCGCCGGCGAGGCCTATGCCGCGGGTGTAACTTTCGAGCAGGGCGCCGTTGCTGCCGTCCAACACGGCGATCACCGCCCAGCCGTCGTAGACGTAATACCATTTGTTGGTGGCGCCGCCGATCACCTCTTGCTTGGCGATGCGGCGGCCGTAAGCGTCGTACCAGTTCTGGAGGACTGTGGCGCCGCCGAGGCTCGCGCTCACCAGTTGGTTGAGCGCGTTCCAGGTGTACACCCTGGAGCCTTGGGCGTTGGCGCGGGACGTGAGGTTCCCGTTGCCGTCGTAAACCGCGGCATAACTCAAAGTGTTGGTGACGTTACGGGTTTGAGTGGTCTGGTTGCCCGACGCGTCGGTGACCGTGACCTGGAGGTCGTTGGCTCCGGCGTACACCGGGACCCCGGCCAGGGTGAAACTGCCGTTCACCGTACTTACTCGCGCCCGCACGCCCCGGCATTCGGCCCACGAATTGTACCATTTGTTGTTGTTCGGGCCACCCGTCACCTGGCCGGTGACGGTGGTGGCGCCGCTGGCCTCGGTTAGTTCGTCATCGTTGTTGACGAGGTAACCGGTCGAAACGCCCGGACGGCGGGCGGTGACCAGGTTCCCGGCGCCATCGTAATCCCATTCGTTGACGTCGCCGCCGTTGGGCAGGACCTCCCGGATCAGCTGGTAGCCGGCGTCGTAGGCGTAAGCGGTCTGCGCCCCGTCGGCGGTAATGGATTGCAGGTTCCCCATGGCATCGGGGACGTAAACGAGGGTTTTCACCGTCGTGGCGCCGTTCCGGACCGTCAGGTTGCGCAGGCGCGACTCGGCGTCGTAGAGGCGCTCGACCTGGTCCGCGTTGCCGTAGCCGGTCAACCAGAGCCTTCCGGCGCTATCATACTGGTAGCCGGCGGTGGCGGTGAGGGCGCCACCGGCGCTTTCGCTGACGCTGGTCAAGCGGTCCATGGTGTCATAACCATACGTGGCGGTGATCGTGGTGGCAAGGCCCGTTAACGTCCGCTGGGTTACATTACCGGCGGCGTCGTAGACATAGCCCAATCCGTAGCTGACGTTGGCAAAACCGGGGACGGCCAGGGACGCGTTGAGGTGGGTGACGCGGTTGAGGGCGTCGTATTGGTCGTAGGTGTAGGAGCAATTCTGGCCGTCGGTGGTGGTGCGGGCGGCCGTGTTCACGTTGCCCAGGACATCCCAATAACTGACGGTGATGCCGCCATTGGGGAAGGTGGCCGAAGTGAGCCGTTGCAGGTTATCATAACCATATTGAACCGTGCCGTAGGTGTTGACCATGGTCTGCAGGTTGCCCCGGAACGTGTAGGTGAAATCCAACGGCTTGTTCAGGGGCGACAGGATGTGTTTGAGGCGGCTGGTGCCGTGCTCGGATTCATATTGGAATCGTTTCTCGCGCGCCGTCGTGCCGACGTGGGTGGTGAGTTTGGTGATCTGGTTGCCGCCGTTGTACTCGAAGTTGACCGCGCGGCTGAGCGCGTCGGTCACCTGGTTGACGCGCCCCAAGGCATCATGACCATAGACCGTGGTCCGCCCGAGGCGGTCGGTGGCGCTTTCCAGGCCGCAACACGCGTAGTTCATCTGAAAGGCGGTCATGTCGGGAAAGAGGACCTGGGTGACGCGGTCCAGATTATCATACGCATATTGCAGGAGGAGGCCGGTGGCGCCGTTGCGCGCGATACTGACCCGGCCGAGGGCATCCGGGGTTTGGTAAAGCACCAGACCGTTTTGATAACGGACCTCGGTGTTGAAGCCGTTGGCGTTGTAGACCCATTGCACCCAATGATTGAGGGGATCGGTGAGCTGCGTCAGATTGCCCTGGCCGTCGTAAGCCAGGGTCGTGGTCTGATTCAAGGCGTTCTGGACAGAGGTGAGCCGGTCGTGGGTGTCGTAACCGAACTGGGTGGTCTGGTTCAGCGGGTTTTGCGTGGAGGTGAGGTTATCGCGGGTGTCATAGCCGTAATTCCAGGCGCCCAGTTGCGTCGTGTTGTCATAAACCCGGGCTTGAGTCAGGTTGTGGCGGGTGTCGTATTGGTAAGTCATGCGGATCTGGTCATGGCGAAAATCCCCCCACAAGTCGTTAAAACCTATTTGCACCGGGTTGGCGGCGGGACTGGTGGCCAAGTCGCGTTGGACCAAGTTCAGGTTCACGTCATAGGCGCGGAATTCCCATTGGTTGCCATCGACCTCGAACCCGGGCACGGTGGCATCGACGACGTCGGCATAGATCCGCGGGTTGGTGGTGCTGTTGGTGATCCCATACAACCAGCGGTTGCCGGTCTTGTCGGTGACGGTGACCGGCCCCATGTCGTCGAAGGCGTGGAAGAAATACTCGTTCATCTGTTGGAGATTATCCGTCACGCGCATCCGGTGGGGCTGGGTGTAATACGTTTGCGTATTCTGATCCCAATACAGATTGGTGCGTTGGTGGGCGATGTCGTAGACCGAGTTATTGGGGTAGGTGAGTCGGGTGACCCAACAATTGGCGTCGTATTCGATGGCCGTGGTCAAGCCGCCCATATCCGTTAGGGAGACCAAATTGCTGTTGAGATAACCGAAATCGCAATGCCGGCCCTGACTATCTTCAATGCGGGTCACGAAACCGTCCGCGTTGTAGAAGCAATGGAAGAAGCGTCCGCTGGGGTCGGTGACATAGGCGAGGCGTCCGGAAGCGTCATAATTCAGGGTCACGGTCAGGCCGTAGCGGTCCTCAATCCGTTCCAAGCGCTGCCCCGGGTTCGTGTTGGCGTTGAAGACCCAGGTTTCCCGGGTGTTTTTGAAGGTCAGCCGGAAAAAGGCGTTGTCGGCGGTCTTGACCAAGGTGTTTTCATTCCAGGGATCCGCGGCGGTACAGACGCTGTTGGTGTACACAAAGGCCTCCACGCGGCCGCCGGGCAGGATGATTTCCACCAAGTTCCCGGGGGCGACGGTGAGGTAACAGGAGTAATTCATCGTCCATTTGTTGCCAAAGGAATTGTAGTTGACATTGCTGTACTGGGCCATGCGACTGGTGGCCACCCGGTGATAAGCGAGTTCGATGGCCATGGCGGGGCCCTTGGCCGGGGGCAACCACATGGGGCTGTCCTGGAGCACGAAATCGGCGGAAGCCAAGCCGAACCGGTATAAGGGCGCCTGGCGCGTCGGACACGTCGTACAGGTGATACAACCGCCGGCGGCGTTGGCGATGCCGTTGGCGTCGGCTTGGCGGCCGGGATCATCGGAAGGATCCCGCGGCGGCGAGCCGCAACAACCGCCCCGCAATTGCCCGACGGCTCCCGGGGGCAACGGGCGGCCCTGGCCGATGGTTTGTCCCGGCATTTGCAGGCCCTTGCCCGACCACCGATAGAGAAACCGGCCCAACGGCCAGCGGCCGCGGCCCCCGCTGGGGTCCAAGACATCGACATAATTGTCCGCCACCTGGATTACCGCCAGGAAATGGCCCGTCAACGGGGCGGGGGCGTTTTTGGCCTGGCGTTCCCAGACCGAAAAGCATTGCGGCGGCGCCGGGGGAGAGAGATAGACCAAAACGGGTGCGTCCGCGGTGGCGGCGGCGCGGAGTTCCGCGAGGCTCATCTCGACCGCCGAACCGCCCGCCAAGTCGGCCAGCTCCTGCAGGGAATAGCCGTCGGGATTCTTGGCCTTTTGGCCGGCCCAGGCGTGGCGGGCATAGACGGCATCCAGGGGCTGGTTGAGCAGCTGGCCCTGTTGCGCCGCCAAGACCAAGGCCAAGGCTTTCGTACCACAAAGGCGCTCCAGCCGGTCCCCTTGCCAGGCGCTCCAGAAAAGCCGGCGGTAGTTCTCGGCGAATTGGTCTTCCGTCCAGGCGAGGGAAAGCTCCTGGAACTTGTCCAGGGCATCCAAGGCCGTCTGGTAACGCCCGGTTTCGAAGTACAGATGCGGCAGGTAATGCAGGACTTTGTGCCACATGCCCGACTCGTTGGGATATTTGCGGAGCAGCGACAAATAGCGCTCCTCGGCGGCATCGAATTCCTGATTGAATTTGTGGTAGCAGCCCTCATGCAGTTCGTCTAGGGGTCAGACCAACACATTACACTATTAAGTTCGGCTATCAATAAACACTTCCGTTTGTGTTGGTCTGACCCCTTTCCATGGATGGGTGAGGAAGAAAATATGGCAATGCCGGCAGGGGGTCAGGCAGGGGCGCAGATGGGGATGCGTGCGGAGCGCCCCGCGCAACACCCAATAGTATTCCTTTACCAGATCGCCCACCACCGCGCCGCGATACCAATCTGGACAAAACTCGAAATACCCTTGGATCTGAATTGTTAAAAACCCAGGCTCTCGCTTACAATACTAAACTGTAGTTTGATAGCCTCGTCTTATCTGATCGACACGCCAGTGTCCAGGGTGGGACGAGGTCTTTTTTGGCTCCGTAACATTCTTTAACTGATCCTCTTTGTCCCGAGGGGCACTCCTTGGAAAGAACAACACTCCCCCCCTCACGCTGATAGTGTGGCGGGTTTTACCATGGCGAAGGTGGCGGGATTTTTCTTAGCGGCATCGGATTTATATGCAAATGTACTAGTTTGACCCCTTTGACAGGCCATTTCATACCTTAGCCAGCATCGTGTTAAAGGAATTGCAGAGTTCCTGCGGGAACTTGTGCTCCACGAGCCATTGAAACGTCGTTCTTCTTATTTCGTTGTGAAGTGTAATATTATCTTCCTTGGAATAGGCTGTAAAACCAAGGCGCCGATTCAAAAAGAACGTAGATACGACGCGCATTATTATTCCCTCAGGTCCCCAGCCTACGCAATTCTGTGTGATGCTATAACATTTACTGATCCTGTCTTCGATCAAATCATCAGTATGATACCAATAAACGGCGACGGTAGTACTAATCACTTCACTATACAGTTGCTCGTCGAGATCAGCCAGCCTCTTCATGGCCTCGTCGGCGGATTCCAGGAAATCGCCAGGTCCCCAAAACCAACATTTACCGATACGCGCCTGCTTATATCCTCGCAATTTGAAACTTAATATCATCCATACTCGCACTCCAGATGATATTATACGTGCGATAATTGATTTGAATAACAACATATATATACACTTGTTATTGTTATCTATATAATATGTGCAATCAATATTCCACATGTGATATATAATAGACCTACTCGTGTAGCTGTTTGCTTGTACCCAGGAGCGTTTATGATGTTTGTCATCTGCAAACAGGATATCGAGTTGAATGTAGCAAAACCGTTAAGCGTCAGTGATATCCTTGTTTATGTCATACCAAGGATTAAGCGAAGGCCCATATGGTGTTCTGATGTACGGATCATGTTTAAAATCTTCCTTGAGTTGTTCGTACCATGAACGGTGATTTTCTCTTCCCCTGCGGGCTCGGTCGATGTCCTCGATGAATCCCGGGACAAGTGGCAATATACCGGGCACGCGAGTAGGGAATTTGCCTTTAAATTTAAAGCATGGCTCTGGTGGCTTAGAACCAGAACCTCCCGGCGTTAAGGGTTTGCTTCGATTCGGTCCCTTTTTGACATTTCGCTCTTGTTCCATTCGCTTTGCTTCCGGAGGCGTAGGGACGGGCGGCAGATTAGGGTCGCCAAACATGAATACCTTAATGGCTACTCCGACCGCCGTCATTGAGGAGCCAAAGCGGTCCTTCCAGCTTTCGCCGTCTGGATCAATATTGTTGATCGGATTGTTCCCGGCGAACTGGTACAGATTGACGCCTCCTTCTTCGAATAACGGATCTCTATTTAGCCACCGTTGGAGGTTGGGGTCGTAGAAGCGGAAACCGAAGTAGTAGATTTCGGCGGAGGCGTCGCGCTCCTTGGAGGAGAATTTGAACCGGGAATCGTACGCGCCGCTGGTGCTCCGGAGGGCGCCGTAGGGGGCGTAGTCGCAGGCGCCGATGGTGGTGGCGCCGCTGCGGGCGAGGATGACGTCTCCGCGATGATTCGAGTGCAGGTAAATGACCTGGTTGTTGTAAGTGCCGGCGTGGTGGCGGGCGGCGATCAGGGTGCCGACATCGCCGGCGAGGCCTACGCCGCGCGTGTAGCTCTCGACGAGGGCGCCGTTCGTGCCGTTGAGGACCGCGATCACCACCCAGCCGTCGTAGACGTAATACCATTTGTTGGTGGCGCCGCCGATCACCTCTTGCTTGGCGATGCGGCGGCCGTAGGCGTCGTACCAGTTTTGCAGGACAGTGGCGCCACCGAGGCTCGCGCTCACCAGTTGGTTGAGCGCGTTCCAGGTGTACACCCTGGAGCCTTGGGCGCTGGCGCGGGACGTGAGGTTCCCGTTGCCGTCGTAAACCGCGGCATAACTCAAAGTGTTGGTGACGTTACGGGTTTGAGTGGTCTGGTTGCCCGACGCGTCGGTGACCGTGACCTGGAGGTCGTTGGCTCCGGCGTACACCGGGACCCCGGCCAGGGTGAAACTGCCGTTCACCGTACTTACTCGCGCCCGCACGCCCCGGCATTCGGCCCACGAATTGTACCATTTGTTGTTGTTCGGGCCACCCGTCACCTGGCCGGTGACGGTGGTGGCGCCGCTGGCCTCGGTTAGTTCGTCATCGTTGTTGACGAGGTAACCGGTCGAAACGCCCGGACGGCGGGCGGTGACCAGGTTCCCGGCGCCATCGTAATCCCATTCGTTGACGTCGCCGCCGTTGGGCAGGGCCTCCCGGATCAACTGGTAGCCGGCGTCGTAGGCGTAAGCGGTCTGCGCCCCGTCGGCGGTAATGGATTGCAGGTTTCCCATGGCATCGGGGACGTAAACGAGGGTTTTCACCGTCGTGGCGCCGTTCCGGACCGTCAGGTTGCGCAGGCGCGACTCGGCGTCGTAGAGGCGCTCGACCTGGTCCGCGTTGCCGTAGCCGGTCAACCAGAGCCTTCCGGCGCTATCATACTGGTAGCCGGCGGTGGCGGTGAGGGCGCCACCGGCGCTTTCGCTGACGCTGGTCAAGCGGTCCATGGTGTCATAACCATACGTGGCGGTGATCGTGGTGGCAAGTCGCGTGAAGATGCGTTGGGTGACCTTGCCGTCGGCGTCGTATTGATAGCCCAAGGTATAGGAAGCGTTGGTAAAACCGGGGACGGCCAGGGACGCGTTGAGGTGGGTGACGCGGTTGAGGGCGTCGTATTGGTCGTAGGTGTAGGAGCAATTCTGGCCGTCGGTGGTGGTGCGGGCGGCCGTGTTCACGTTGCCCAGGACATCCCAATAACTGACGGTGATGCCGCCATTGGGGAAGGTGGCCGAAGTGAGCCGTTGCAGGTTATCATAACCATATTGAACCGTGCCGTAGGTGTTGACCATGGTCTGCAGGTTGCCCCGGAACGTGTAGGTGAAATCCAACGGCTTGTTCAGGGGCGACAGGATGTGTTTGAGGCGGCTGGTGCCGTGCTCGGATTCATATTGGAATCGTTTCTCGCGGGCGGTCGTCCCCACGTGGGTGGTGAGTTTGGTGATCTGGTTGCCGCCGTTGTACTCGAAGTTGACCGCGCGGCTGAGCGGGTCGGTGACCTGATTGACGCGCCCCAAGGCATCATGACCATAGACCGTGGTCCGCCCGAGGCGGTCGGTGGCGCTTTCCAGGCCGCAACACGCGTAGTTCATCTGAAAGGCGGTCATGTCGGGAAAGAGGACCTGGGTGACGCGGTCCAGATTATCATACGCATATTGCAGGAGGAGGCCGGTGGCGCCGTTGCGCGCGGTACTGACCCGGCCGAGGGCATCCGGGGTTTGGTAAAGCACCAGACCGTCTTGATAACGGACCTCGGTGTTGAAGCCGTTGGCGTTGTAGACCCATTGAACCCAATGATTGAGGGGATCGGTGAGCTGCGTCAGATTGCCCTGGCCGTCGTAAGCCAGGGTCGTGGTCTGATTCAAGGCGTTCTGGACAGAGGTGAGCCGGTCGTGGGTGTCGTAACCGAACTGGGTGGTCTGGTTCAGCGGGTTTTGCGTGGAGGTGAGGTTATCGCGGGTGTCATAGCCGTAATTCCAGGCGCCCAGTTGCGTCGTGTTGTCATAAACCCGGGCTTGAGTCAGGTTGTGGCGGGTGTCGTATTGGTAAGTCATGCGGATCTGGTCATGGCGAAAATCCCCCCACAAGTCGTTAAAACCTATTTGCACCGGGTTGGCGGCGGGACTGGTGGCCAAGTCGCGTTGGACCAAGTTCAGGTTCACGTCATAGGCGCGGAATTCCCATTGGTTGCCATCGACCTCGAACCCGGGCACGGTGGCATCGACGACGTCGGCATAGATCCGCGGGTTGGTGGTGCTGTTGGTGATCCCATACAACCAGCGGTTGCCGGTCTTGTCGGTGACGGTGACCGGCCCCATGTCGTCGAAGGCGTGGAAGAAATACTCGTTCATCTGTTGGAGATTATCCGTCACCCGGATACGGTGGGGCTGGGTGTAATACGTTTGCGTCTCGGGGTTGATATACAGATTGGTGCGTTGAAAAGCGGGTCAACCCATAGTTTGGTTCGTATATGTGATTGACGCGATGGTAATTAGATAACATGATAAGAAGACGGCCCACGATGTAAAACGCCAACCCAAACTATGGTTTGACCCCGAACTTTGAGTTTCAAGGACTCTAGTCTGCGTTGCCGCAGGCTGCTTAGCCGGCGAGAGGTTCGCGGGGCGAGTGACGCGGGTGAAACGAGGATCCGTCCGGCCGAGGGTGGGGCTGCCGACTAGGCAGTCGGCGATACAGCAGACTAGGCAGTCTGCGCTACAGGGAAGGGCGGCGGCAGGAGTTGCGGGGGCTGCGGGGACTTGTCACCGCTTTTTCCCGTCGGCGACTGGTCGCCGACCGCAGGACGCCGTGGCAATCGTCCGCCACATCCCCCTCGGCAAGCTTCAGGGGCGAAAGCGGCGACAAGTCGCCGCAGTCCATGGCCGGACGGACCGGAGGGTGAACTTCGTCGCGAAGCAGGGCTCGCCCTGCACCCCACCATGAAGACAAACCTATCCGGGACGACTAAGCGCGCGGCTTTCGTGTCCCTCCTTTCTTTCATTCCTTTGCGCCCTTTTACGGCGCCCTCCCCTGTGCCGCGATGGAACTTAAAGAACACATGGACAAGGAATTATTTAACCAACCTATTCTCAATGCTGAAGGCTACAATCGGCCGACAGCGAGCGCCGGCACGATGGCGGCGGCGGTTCATGTGAGGAACGGCCTGTATCCCCGGCAAGTGGTTGGCTTTGTTTCCTTGGTTTGCTTCTGTGATCGTTTGCCTGGAGGTCCGGGTTTTCCTCGCGGCGTCAGGTTTCGCTCTTTCAGAGCTCTGAAGATTTGTGGGGGGCTCCCTGGGCCTCCGCTCGTGTAACTCGCTCCAGCCCAGGCTATCACATGGGTGGCTTTCAGCCCCGGGAACGGGGGGGCGGGGAAACGTCGATTAATCGATGCGATGGGGAATTCAAATTGTCGCCAGCCAGATGGGACCGAATACGCAAGTGTTGGGGGCCGAGACAAAGAAGGTTTTATTTCGTCCGAAAAACCACGAGTTTCGGATCATGGCGCTGATTCCAACCTCTCACCGCCAGGGTGAATGATAGGGACGGCCATTCTATCCAGCCAGTTATTGGCTTCGTTTGCTTGGGGATCCTGTAAAGTGGTGCTTCCAGGTTCATGGGTTGAGAAGCGGGCGGCGGGTCGTGTCCGATGACTTTTCCGCGTTCTCGTCATCGGGCGAGATGTGGGCGACGAGCCCGGGAGCAGGGGGTTGCATCGATCATGTTTTGGATCACACAAGTCCACTCCGGTTTTATGGTCGATCTGGGAGGAACGTTCGCCCTCACCCCAACCCTCTCCCGCTCAGGGAGAGGGAGAGTTTTCGGCTACGAGCGTGCGGTGCGGCAGCCTGGAATTGGCGTGCGCGCGAAGGGAAGTCACCGGCGTTCTCACGAACGCCGCTACAGGTAAATAAGCCTCTGTAGCGGCGACTCGGGAGAGCGCCGCATTCCAGATCGGAACGGGGCCGATTGGGAGGGGATGAGGACAATTTCACCGGCGTGCTCACGAACGCCGCTACCAGGGGATCGAGCGCCGCACTCGCGAGCGGGTGAGGCATCCGGATTGCCGGCGCGCGGAGCGAAATCACCGGCGTGAAGTGCCGGCGTTGTCGGTTTCTTCATACTCTTGATCATACTCATAATCTTACTCTTGTTTTGTTGGTCCGTGGCTGCGTGCCTGCGTGTCCGACGCTCCGTGCCCCGTGCCCCGAAACCCGTAACAAGACAAGAGTATGAGTAAGAGTAAGATCAAGAGTAAGAAACGCAGTCTCCTGGCGGGGTTCAGGGGTTAAAAGCACGAAATTTGGCTTGGGAGAATTCTCTCCCGTTCGGGGGAGGGTTTGGGAAACTTCCAGTCGCCTCTTCTGGATCACGGGCGCTTGGCCCGTGCGCTGGCCCTCTCGCTCGGAGTTCCGCCTTCAGACGGTCCGGGGCATGGCGTTCGCGCGCGAGGACGTCGAGGGACCTTGGCCGGGGTTGTGTGCTGGCGGCGGTTGGTGGGATAAGTGAATCCATCGCCAAGCGAAATGCATTCATTCTGTTCTTGCATAGTTGCACTGGAATGATGTATCTTGGTGACCATGAGCGGCGTACACGCCGCCATGAGTGAGAACGCCTCGGAGAGGACGGACGGTAAGCAGTGATCGGTAAGCAGTGATCGGTAAGCAGTGATCGGTAAGCAGTGATCGGTAAGTAGTGATCGGTAAGCAGTGATCGGTAAGTAGTGATCGGTAAGCAGTGATCGGTAAGCAGTGATCGGTAAGCAGTGATCGGTAAGCAGTGATCGGTAAGCAGTGATCGGTAAGCAGTGATCGGTAAGCAGTGATCGGTAAGCAGTGATCGGTAAGCAGTGATCGGTGACCAGTGATCGGTGACCAGTGATCGGTGACCAGTGATCGGTGACCAGTGATCGGTGACCAGTGATCGGTGACCAGTGATCGGTGACCAGTGATCGGTGACCAGTGATCGGTGACCAGTGATCGGTGACCAGTGATCGGTGACCAGTGATCGGTGACCAGTGATCGGTGACCAGTGATCGGTGACCAGTGATCGGTGACCAGTGATCGGTGACCAGTGATCGGTGACCAGTGATCGGTAATCAGTGATCGGTGACCATCGGTGATGAGCGACCGAACCCACCACGACCGGGCAAAAGGGGAATCTTGATCTTGATCCGTCCGGCAAGGCTCCGCCGTGCAGCAAGGCTCCGCCCCCGTCCTCCGCAGTGGCTCCGTCCACCCTCCGCAGTGGCTCTGCTACGGAGGACGGGCTACGGAGGGTGGACTGCACCCACACCGCCTACGGCGGGGAAGACTCGGAGGGGACGGGTTCGAAAAACCAGCCGGGCGCCGGGCGCCCGCGACAAGAACATATTCAACTGTAGACGCCATGAATGTCGGGAGTTGCCCTGATCTTGGTCCGGATCTTTTCCGAAATCGGACTGAATGCTGCCACCCCGCCGGGGTGGGAGGTGTTCTGAAATCGCAATCTGGCAGTGTCGTTTCACTCAACTGCCGGCTACCGTCTGGCATCGCTCCAGGATGCGCCGTAACGGGAAGGCGGAAACCGCTGAAAACGCGGGGCGGTTTCAATTCGCAAGATACTGATGACAAAGCGGTAAGAGCGCAAGATTGTCCGGAGATTGGAGGGGGCGGTGAAAGGAAAAGAGGAGTTTTGAAAATTGAAATTGTAGTGAAGACCTTAGAGGACCGAGGGCAACGCGGCGAGGACGAAGGATGGGGCGTTTCTTTCGTCCCTGACGGGACTGGCGCCGGGGTCTTCCGGACAACCCACCGTTGGAAACGGTGGGCTATTATCGGTCGTCCCTGCGGGACTTCAGCGGCGGGCAAGGCTCCGCCCCCGTCCTCCTACGGAGGGTGGACTGCACCCTATCCGCCTGGGGCGGGGATGGGCAAAAGGGAATGATGAAGGTCGAAATAGGGAGTCATCAGTCAGCGGTGATCAGCGAACCGGGATCCGGCGGTGTTCGTTCCGAAATGTTGGGATCATCCGAGTTGCTGGTATCTAGGGGCGGTTTCAGTTCGCAAGATTTTGGAGGTGAGATGCTAATGCGATTGAAATGTCCGGAGTTTTGGCAACCGAGCCGGCAAGCTTCCAGAAGGTTCCAACTGGGATGATAGGGGCGTGGAACGAGGACGCTGGGAAGCCTCCAACCACCTCAAACCGGCGACGCCGGTGGGGATAACTAACTCCGGAATTCCTGGAATGGGTTGGGACGACGATGTTACAAGATGCTCAGGGAGAATGTGTAATGCACATTGAAAGAAGTGAATACCGAGTGGTAGAGCGCCGAAATCAGCCGGCGCGGGGATGAGAAAGGGGAATGATGAAGATTGAAATAGGAATGGGGCGGAGTCATCAGTCATCGGTGATCAGCGAACAGTCTGCCAGCGATGTTCGGTCCGAAATGTTGGGATCATCCGAGGTGACGATATGGAGGGGAGGTTTCGTTTCACAAGGTGCTGATGGCGAATTGGTAATACGATGCAAATGTCCGGAGATTGGAGGGGGAGAAGCGGAATGGGGAAAACTGAAATATTAGGTATCGCGGTGGGGACGGGGGACGAATCGCGGGGCGTTTCTTTCGTCCCTGCCGGGACTTGTCCCGTTACCTTCGGCCAACCCACCGTTGGAAACGGTGGGCTATTATCGGTCGTCCCTGCGGGACTTCAGCGGCGGGCAAGGCTCCGCCCCCGTCCTCCGCAGTGGCTCTGTCCACCCTCCGCAGTGGCTCTGCTACGGAGGACGGGCTACGGAGGGAGGACTGGACCCTATTTGAAACTCCGGAATATCCAGAATGGGTTTGGACGGCAATATCGCAAGGTGCTGGGAACAAAATGGTAACGTGCGGAGAAAGCGCGAGCTATCGGGTGGTTTTGGCGACCGGCACCGCGGGGTGCCACGTCCGACCGCTTGAGACCGCCGTTGCTTTGCCCTGGCCAAGTTCGGCGCCGGCGGCGGAGCTCGGACACGGGCGTGGGCGCGGTAACGTCGGTCGGGGCATTGGAACTCCGCAGATTCGAAGGCATGGAACACCGAAATCGGGGGGTGGTTTCGTTTTGCATGGTGCTGGTGGCGAATCGGTAAGAGTGCGAGATTGTCCGGAGCATGCACGGGGCGGGGTCAAAGCGCTCCCGATGCATCGGGAGCGCAGTCGCCCTCGCGGACGCCGTGGCGGTCTTGAGCATGGCGAGCATTCTTGGAGACTTCGCCAGCGGGTGGGCGAAGCGGATCGGACGGTGATGAGACTGGGGACAGTGATCATCAGTGAACAGTAATTAGTGATCAAGGGGAAATTTGGATCTTGATCATAAGGCTTGACGCTGCGGAGAGGCAAACTTAGCCTGCGCGTCAGTCAAGCAAAAGCGGCGTGCTCTTAAGCCCAGTTATGATTATGAAACGATCAATATGGCCAGGATTGCTGGCGGTGTCGGTGCTTCTCGAGGCGACCCCAGGGGTGGCCCAGGCCCAATCTCCGTTCCGGGAGCGCTTGAAGGCGCTGCCCTATAAAATCGCGTTCGAGAGTTATGTGGCCGATAATTGGGAAATCTGGGTGATGAACGCGGATGGATCCAACCCGGTCAACCTGACGCGGACGCCCAAGGTGCAGGAGCATTATCCGCAGGTGTCGCCGGACGGGACGCGGATCGCGTTTTCGGTGGATACGGGGGAGGGCCGCGATACGGTGCGGAGTTTGTGGGTGATGGATGTCGATGGGAAGAACCGCAAGAAGTTGGTGGATAGCGCGCGCGAACCGTTCTGGAGCCCGGACGGCAAGGTGATCGGTTTTCTGCCCCAGGAATACCCGAAGTTCAATGTGGTGGATTTCTCGACGAAGGGGATGAGTTTCTATCACCTGGATAGCGGCAAGATCGAGGCGCATCCGAATACGGAGAAGTTGTTTCATCTGTATAACCCGAGTTTCTCGAAGAACGGGAAATGGATCGCGGCGACGGTACACGCGGGGATGGGGGTGGATCACGCGATTCTGCTGATCGAGGCGAAGGGGGACAAGATCATCAATCTGAAGATCCCGGGTTGCCGGCCGTGGTTGAGCCCGGACGCAAACAGATCGCCTGGGGGGCAGGCGACCACGAGATCGCGGCGGCGCCGCTGGATACGGAGGCGGAGACTCCGGTGGTCGGCCCGTGGCGGGTGCGGATTGTGGACGAGAAGAACAAGATTTACCATGTGGACTGGTCGCCGGACTGCCGCTTTCTGTGCATCAGCCGGGGGCCGGACGGCGAGGGGGACTTGAGCAAGCCGGGCACGTTCCAGGCGGCGTGTGAAATTGTCGGGGTGCACGCCCAGGGTTGGAATCTGGCGGCGGTGTCGGCGGAGCGGGACGGCACCCTGGATCTCAACACGGCCAAGGAGAGCGATTTCTCGATGCTGACGACCAACGGTTGGAGCAACAAGGAGTCGGCGTGGTTCTTGCCGGGCAAAGCAAAGGAATAGACCGTGAGGAGACGATATTACTGGCTCGCATTGGTGGCGCCCGCGGTTTTGCTCGGCGGCTGCGGCCCGGCGGGTTCCGAACCCGGGAAGACCGGCGAGGGCGCGGCGGTGGCGGCCAAAGGGCCGGCGGGCGAACCGTTCGAGGTGGTGTCCAAATCGGGGGTGGAGTTGGTGGGGTTGCCCGGAGGCGAGTTCACCATGGGCACCAGCCAGGGCAATCCGGACGAGGCGCCGCCGCACCAGGTGAAGTTGACGGGTTTCCTGATGGACAAATACGAGGTGACGCAGGAGCTGCTCGCGAAGGTTCAACTGCCCAATCCGTCGCATTGGAACGAGAGCCCCAAGAAGCCGGTGGAGCGGCTGCGGTGGCGGGACGCCAAGCAGTATTGCAACGAGCGTTCGGCACTCGAGGGGCTCAAACCGTGTTACAACGAAAAGACGCCGGAATGGACGTGCGATTACACGGCCAACGGATATCGGCTACCCACCGAGGCGGAATGGGAATATGCCTGCCGCGCGGGGATGGAGGGCGCGTATGACTTCGGCGCGGCGGACAAGTTGCGCCAGAACGCTTGGTTCGCCGAAAACGCGGATGAGAAGACGCATCCGGTGGGGCAAAAGAAGCCAAATCGCTGGGGACTTCACGACATGTACGGGAATGTGGCCGAATGGTGCGAGGACGTCTACAGCACCAACTATTACCAGGCCAGCGCGCCGGTGGACCCGCCGGGGCCGCCGAGCGTGGGCAAGGACACCAAGCGCGTGATGCGGGGCGGGTCCTGGAAGGCCAGCGCGGACATGTGCCGGGCCACCTTCCGGCAGGGCCAGCGGACGGGGGACACCGACGCCTGTTTTTACACGGATTATTGCGGCTTTCGCTGCGTGCGGCGCGCGAGCCCCGAGGAAATCGAGCAACTCAAGGCCAAACCGAAATGAAACGCGGCTGGGGCTTCACAACTTAACCGGGGAGCGCGCGCTATGCTGTTTCATACCTGGCCGTTTTTGGTGTTCCTGGTGATCGTGCTGCCGGTGTTCTACGCGTTGCGGAAAACCCGGCTGTGGATTCCCTGGCTGATGGCGGCCTCGTATTTCTTTTACGGGTGGTGGAACCCGTATTACCTGCTGCTGGTGGTGTATTCCACCGCGCTGGATTACTTTCTGGTGACGTTCATGGACCACTGCCCGCGCTCGGGCGAACGGGTCGATGTGTGGGGGCGGCTGACGCGGCTGCGTTTTAACGATGGGGTGCTGAGCGGGGCGTTTATCACGTCGGCGGTGGCAACGCTGGGGATTTTGGGCGTGGCGGTGGCCGGGCCGCCGACGTTGCGGCCGACCATGGGGATGCTGGGGCTGATCTTCCTGCTCATGGCGTGCGGGGCGCTCTTCAGCAGCCGGCGGGTGTGGCTGGTGATCAGCCTCTTCAACAACCTGGCGCTGCTGCTCTTTTTCAAGTACGCGCGGTTTGTGGTGGAGAACCTCAGCGCGGTGTTTGCCTGGGCGCATGTGCCGATTCATCTGACCGATCCGGCGTCCCTGATGCCGTTCGGGTTTTCCTATGTGCTGCCGGTGGGGATCTCGTTTTTCACGTTCCAATCGCTGAGTTACACGATCGATTTCTATTTGGGGAACGTGCAACGGGAGCGGAATTTTCTGCGGTTCGCGACGTTTGTGTGTTTCTTTCCGCAGCTGATGGCGGGGCCGATCGAACGGGCGAAGCATTTGCTGCCGCAGTTCCAGCAGTTCCCGCCGATCAAGCTGCAGAACTTCACCGACGGTCTCTCGCTGTTTCTGGTGGGTTTGTTCAAGAAACTGGCCCTGGCGAATTATCTCTCGCTGTATGTCGAGCGGGTGTACGACAACCCGAAGGCTTTCGGCGCGCCGGCGCTGGCGATGGCCACGTTCGCGTTTGCCTGGCAGATCTTTTTCGATTTCAGCGGCTACACGGATATGGCGCGGGGGTTGGCGCGGCTGATGGGGTTCCACTTGATCCTCAATTTCAACAATCCCTATCTGGCCACCGGCCTGGGCGAGTTTTGGACGCGCTGGCATATCAGCCTCTCGTCCTGGTTCCGGGATTATGTGTATATCCCGCTGGGGGGCAACCGCAACGGGGCTTTCCAGACGTACCGCAACCTGTTCATCACGTTTTTCATCTCGGGCGTGTGGCATGGGGCGGCGTGGACGTTCGCCATTTGGGGCGCGCTGCACGCCCTGGGGGTGATGATCACGCGCGAGTTGGAGCGTTCGGCCTATTACCGCGAGCGGGTGCCCCGCTTGCTCAAGCAGCTCGGGGTCTTCGCGTTCGTGTGCTTCACGTGGATCTTCTTCCGGGCGAACTCGCTGCCGGACGCGCTGTTGATCGTGCGCCGGCTCTTCACGGCGGCCTGGAGCGACCCGCAAATCCCGGCCCTGATGGTGGGGCTCGCGCTGGTGGTGTGGCTGTATCAGTTCCTCTACGAGTCCAAATTGCGGACACTGCTGGAAACGGGTGCGGCGCGGGTGGGTCTGGCGGTGGTGATGATCCTCTACATGTTCATCTTCTCATCGGGAGGTGGAACATTTATCTACTTTCAATTCTGAACCCGTATAACTAAACAATGAACCCACTCGCCGCCCTCGCGCCTTCGCCCACACCGGCCCGCCGGGAAGTGCCCTTTGGGGTCAACGCGATGCGGCTGACCCTCGGGCAGTGGGTCGCCGTGGGGGTGATCGTGTTGCTGGCCCTGGCGTTGACGCCGCGAATCTGGAAGGCAATCGAACGTTTCGAGACCGGCCCGGATTACCGCATTCCGTACGCGTTAAGCCAGGATTATTGGCTCTATGAGCGGTGGTTGGACCGCAACCCGGAGGCCGGGAAGATCCTGGTGGTGGGCGACTCGGTGGTGTGGGGGGAATACGTGCGGCCCGAGGGCACCCTGCCGCATTTTCTGAACCGGGAGGCCGGACAAACGAACCGGTTCGTCAACCTGGGCATGAACGGGCTGTTTCCCCTGGCGCTCGAGGGTCTCGAGACCTATTACGGGCAGGGCCTGCGGCATAAGCGGGTGCTGTTGCACTGCAATCTCCTGTGGCTGAGCAGTCCCAAGGCGGACTTGCAGGCGGCCAAGGAGGAGAAGATCAATCACGCGCGGCTGATCCCTCAATTTACGCCGCGCATTCCGTGCTATCGAGCCGATGCCAACGAGCGTTTGGCGGCGGTGATCGAGCGCAATCTGGGCTTGGTGTCGTGGGTCAACCACCTGCAGCAGGCCTATTTCGAGAGCAAGAGCATTCTGAACTGGACCCTGCAAGATGACGGGGCCGACCCGCCGCGGTATCCGAACAGTTACCGCAACCCGCTGGCGCGGATAACACTCGAGGTGCCCGTGGCGCCCGGCGATGACCCGATGCGGGGGCCGAGCAGTCCCCGGCACGTGCCGTGGTTCAAGAACAGCGGCGGGCCGAGCCAGTTTGAATGGGTGGGGTTGGAGACATCGCTGCAGTGGCAGGCTTTCAAGCGGCTGGTGGGTTCCTTGCGGGACCGGGGCAACGAGGTGTTCATCATCCTGGGTCCCTTCAACGAACATCTCGTGGCGGAGGAGAGCCGTCCGGCGTATCGCAAGTTGCGCGACGGCGCGGCGGCTTGGTTCACCGAGAACAAGTTGAATTATTGGGCGCCGGATCCCTTGCCCCGGGAGCTCTTCGCCGACGCCAGCCATCCGTTGACCGCCGGCTATGAGCAACTGGCGAAACAAGCGTTTGCGAACGCGGGTTTTCAGGCGTGGATGAAAGCGGGAAGCGTGGACGGGCGCTGATGGTGGCGCCAGCGGCGCATCGGGGCGTCAGCCCTGGGGTAAGGTGTTGAGGTGATCGCGCTCTTGACCAGATAAGTCCACGCGGGTTTTATGTTTGGTGTGGGAGGAGCGTCCGCCCTCACCCCAGCCCCTCCCCATGAAGCCGGGACTTGATAAATCTGGAAAGCGATCATGATCATGATCCACCCTCCGTCCCGCATGCGGGACTCCGCCCGTCCTCCGCAGTGGCTCTGCTACGGAGGATGGAGAGGACGGGGCATGATCAAGATTAGGAACAGGAACCCGTCGCGCCCGTCAACCGTAGCGGCCCTCGATATACTCGCCGGTTTTGGGGTGTTTAGGGTTGAGGAAAAGATCCTCGGTGCGGGCGTGCTCGATCATTTCACCCAGGAGCATGAAGATGCACTCGTCGCTGGCGCGGCGGGCCTGGGCCATGTTGTGGGTCACAATCACCATGGTGTAGCGCCCTTTGAGCTCAAACATGAGTTCCTCGATCGCCCGGGTGCCTTCCACGTCCAGGGCCGAACACGGTTCGTCCATGAGGATGATCTCCGGCTTGAGCGGGAGCAGGCGGGCGATGCAGAGCTTCTGCTGCTGCTCCAATTGCAGGCCGATGGCGCGCTGGCCGAGGCGGTCCTTCAAGTCGCGCCAGAGGCCGACCTCCGTCAGGGCTGTTTCCACCGCCTCGTCCATTTCCGCGCGGGTCAGGGCGCCGCGCTCGCGATGGATGCGCAAGCCGAACACGACGTTCTCGTACACGGACAGGGGCAGCGGATTGGGCCGCTGGAACACCATGCCCACCGACTTGCGCAGTTCGATGAGCGAGATGTCCGGATCGTAGATGTTCTTGCCCAGCAGGACGATCTCCCCGGTGGTGGTGACGTAGCCGTACCGCTCGTTGACACGGTTGAAACAGCGCAGCAAGGTCGTTTTGCCGCAACCCGAGGGTCCGATCAGCGAGGTGATGATGCCCCGCTTGATGTTGACATCAATGTTCTTCAACGCCTGGAATTTCCCGTACCACAGGTTCAGGTTCCGGGTCGTCAGACTGTAGGCCAAGGGGCTGCTCATCCGAATATGCCGTTCACGTAGTCGTAGGTTTTGCGGTTGGCCGGTCGGTTCGAGAAGATGACGTCATTCGCGCCGAACTCGACCACCTCGCCGTTCATGAGGAACATCGTGTGCGAGGCCAGGCGGCGGGCCTGCTGCACCAGATTCGTCACCAGGATGATGGTCATTTCCCGCTTGAGCTCCTTCAGCACGTCCTCGATTCGCATCGTGGTCACCGGGTCGATCGCGATGGAGAACTCGTCCAGGCAGAGGATCTCCGGCTGGTGCGAAAGCGCGCGGGCGATGGTCAGGCGCTGCTGCTGGCCCCCGGAAAGCTTGGTACCCAGGCTATCGAGGCGCTCTTTCACCTCGTCCCAGAGCGCCGCCTGGCGCAGGCACCGCTCAACCAAGCCGTCGAGGTCGCTCTTCGCGCGCAGGCCCGCCGCCCGCGGCGCGAACGCCACGTTATCGTAGATCGAGAGCGGCAACCCGACCGGCAAGGGGGCGACCATGCCGATCTTGCGGCGCAACTCGTACACATTGCGCATCTCGCGCACCTCCTGGCCATCGACCTTGATCGAGCCGGTAACGGTCACGCCGGGGGTGAACTCGATGGTGCGGTTGAGGCAGCGCAGCAGCGAGGTCTTGCCCGATTGCGCCGGCCCGATGACCCCGAGGATCTCATTGGGCCGGACGTCGAAGGAAATGCCGTGAATGACCTCGCGAACGCCATAGGCCACCCGCAGATCCCGCACCTCGATTTTGTTCAGCTCCGGCATAGGGTCACCACTTTTTCCGGGCACGCAGGTAAACCCGCAGGATGATGGAAAGGGCGTTCACCGCCAGGACCGTCCCCAACAGCACCACCGCGATGGCGTAAGGCAGCGCCGCCGGGGCGTTGGTGACCTGAGTCGTCACCGTGTACAGGTGCATCGAGAGCGCCATGCACTGGTCCTTGAGGTGGTAAGCGAAAAGGTCGCCTTCGGCGATCTTCTTGAAGAACACCGCGCCGGTGAACATGATCGGCGCCGTCTCGCCGGCCGTGCGGGACACCTGCAAGATCACCCCGGTAAGGATGCCGCTGATCGAGTTGGGCAGGACGATGTGGCGGATCGTCTGCCAGCGGGTGGCGCCCACGTTCCAGCAGGCCTCGCGAAAACTCACCGGCACCGCGGCCAGCGCCTCTTTGGTGCTGGCGATGATCACCGGCAGAGTCATGATCGCCAACGTCAGGGAGGCGGCGAGGATGGACCGCCCCAGGCCCGCGAAGAGCACGAACGCCCCCAAGCCGAAGAGGGCATGCACGATGCTCGGGACGCCGGCCAGGTTCACCACCGCCAGGTTGATGAGGCGCGTGTACCAATTCTCGCGGGCGTACTCGTTCAGATACACGGCCGCCAGCACGCCAATCGGCGCGGAAATACACAGCGATATGCCCACTAGGTAGATCGTGCCCAAAAAGGCCGACCAAATCCCGCCCTGCCGCATGCCATTCGTGGGATTGGTCACCAAAAAATTCCAGGTCAGCAACGGAAAAGCGCGGTAGACCAAATAGCCCACGATGACCAGCAGGGGCACCACCATGGCCATGGCCATTGCGCCAAAGAGCCACTGCGCGGCGCGTTCCCGGCGCAGCTTCTTGCGGACGAATGGGGTTTCGGTAAACATGCGGGATTACTTCCGGCGGATGCCTTTGACCACCAAGTCCGCCGCCAGGTTTACGGCAAAGGTGATCGTGAACAACAAGATCCCGATGATGAAGAGCACCTGGTAATGATCCGACCCCACCGAAGCCTCGCCCAACTCCGCCGCGATCGTCGCCGTGAGGGTGCGGACCGGATCGAACACGCTATGGGGGATGTTCACCGCGTGGCCCGTGGCCATGAGCACCGCCATCGTCTCCCCCACCGCCCGCCCCACGCCCAGCAGCACCGCCGCCAGGAGCCCGTTTTTCGCCGCCGGAAAGAGCACGCGATAGACCAATTGCCAGCGCGTGGCGCCCAGCGCCAGGGCCGCCTCGCGATACGAGTCGGGCACGGCCTTGAGCGAGTCCTCCCCGATCGACACGATGATGGGCACGCTCATGAGCGCCAGCAGGATCGCCCCGTTGAGCACGTTCAGCCCGACGGGCACGTGGAACACGTCTTGAATGATCGGGTTCATCACGCTCAGACCGATGAACCCCCAGACCACGGAGGGGATCGCCGCCAGGAGCTCGATGGTTATTTTTAACCCTTCCTTCAACCTCGGACCGCAAAACTCGGACACAAACACCGCCGCCCCCAGCCCGAAGGGCACCGCGATCGCCATCGCCAGCGCGGTGACGCTCATCGTGCCCGCGATCAGGGCCAGCACCCCGTAGCGCACGTTGCTTTGGGACGTCGGCACCCACTCGATGCTAAACAGAAACTGGGATAGGTTCAGCCCTTTGAACAAAAAACCGGCGCCCTCGCGAAACACAAAAAAGAAGATGCCGAAGACAAAGAGGATCGCGCTGATGCCGCACAGGCGGATCGTCCCTTCGATGACCGGTTCGCTCACGCGCTGCCAACGCTGGCGCCATAGCGTCGCGGATGGCGGGACGGGGCGGGGCCGGGTCTCGGCAACTATGGGTATGGGTTCGGGCATGGCTCGAACAATATCGGTTTGTGGTGATCGCGGGCTTCGGGCGGGCCGCGTTGAGCGGCCACGGCCCCCCGACTCACGCGGCAGGCTCGCGTTACTTCTTGGGTAACGGCACGTAGCCGGTCGTTTCCACGATCTTCTGCCCGGCGTCCGAATGGATCCAATCCAGGTATTTTTTCACGTGGGGCGGCGGTTCGCCCGGGGTGTACATGAACATGGGGCGCGCGATGGGGTAAGTCTTGTCCAGGGTGGTGGCGATCGAGGGGGCCACGCTGGGTTCGCCTTTCTTCTTGCTGACCTTCACCACTTTGACCTCGGGCGTCGCATAGCCCATCCCGCAATACCCAATCGCGGTCGGCGTTTTGGAGATCAGTTCCACCACGTCCTTTGACCCGTTCATATCCATTGACCCCGCTCGGTAATCGCTCTTTTTGCCCAACACCGCCTCGCGGAAATAGTGGTACGTGCCCGAGTTGTTCTGCCGGCTCACCCGCACGATCTTGTCGTCGCGGACGCCCGGAATCGTCACGCCCAATTCGGACCATTTGGCGATCTTGCCGCCTTCCCGGTAGATCTCGCCCAATTCTTCCATGCTGATTTCGTTAATTGGATTGCTCTTGTTCACAAAGATCGATAGGGCGTCGTAACCCACCATGTATTCCTTGGGATCTTCCCCCTCTTTCTTGGCCTTCTCGAGCTCCTCGGGCTCGAGCTTGCGGCTGGCATTGGCGAGGTCCGCCGTTTTATTGAGCAGCGCGGCGATGCCGATGCCCGACCCCCCGCCGGACACCTCGACCGAAACTCCCGGCTCGACTTTGGCGTATTCCTCCGCCCAGGCCTGGGCTAGGTTCACCATCGTATCCGATCCGATGTTCTGGATCACCGTTTTGGGCGCCGCCGCGCCACCCGCACCGGGCGCCGCATCCGCGCCCCCTTCCGATTTCTTGCCACAGCCGGCGAGCAGAGCTCCGGCCAGCATACCGAGACCGAGGATCCTAATGGAGGTTCGTATCATATCTTTGGGTTAGGTTTTTCGATTTCAATAGTTGAGGTTTCCGCGATGGCACGGACTAAATCGGTGATGTGTTCCTGGATGAACTGGAAGGTGCTTTCGTAAGCCGCTTGCACCTCGGCCACGCCGCCTGGGGTCTCCGAGGGATCCTCGATATTCCAGTCCACCACCACCACTTTCTGGGGGCGCGTGGGAAAGGCCCGTTCGACACCCTTGGCCAGCGCGATGACGACCTTGTAATGATCCAGATTGGGCACTTGGGTCAGCAGCTTGGGGGTCATGCGCGAGATATCGAAGCCCTTGCCTTTCATGAAGGCGATCGTTTGGGCGTCCAATGGCCGGGGGTCCAACCCCGCGCTGTTAAAGACAAAGCGGCTCTGTTGCAGCGCGTTGGCAATGGCCTCGGCCATCTGGCTGCGGCAGGCGTTGTGCTCATCCACGAAGAGCAACCGGAATACATCCGTTCCCAGGTGCTTGGCGTAATCGCCCGTGCGGGTGTAGATCGTCTCCATGCACATGTTCCGCGCTTGATCCGACACCCGCTCCAACCGTCGCGCCACCATGATCAGCGGGTTAAGCGCCTCCAGCGGAAACGCGTTCTCGCGGAACATCCGGATCAAATCCTGGTTGACGCGGCTCTTGAGCACGTCCACCGTACGTTCCGTTTCGATCGTTTTCTGCGCCAATTCCACGTCCTGATCCACGAAAGCATGCACGGCGTCCCGCACCATGGGAATGCTCAAGGCCGCCATCTCCTCGAATCGATCCAGGGGCAAGGGCACGGCCACGCGGCTCAATTTGAGCGCTTGGCGAGCGATACTCTCGGCGTAGTCCCCCACCCTTTCGAGCTCCAAATTGATCTTGATGGCGCTATAGGCAAAGCGCAGCGGGTTCGCCACGGGCTGCTGACGGACCAGGAACTCGAGGCACAGGCGGTCGATCTCCTTCTCGCATTCGTCGATATACTGGTCGCGCAAGATCACGGCATAGGCGAGTTCCCGGTTCTTTTCCACCAAGGCGCGAATGGATTGACGCACGGCGTTCTCGGTGAGGCTCCCCATCCAAAGAATGCGCTCGCGCAGCCGGTCGAGGTCCCGCCGCAGACTGTCCTCAAAATGCTTCGTATTCACATGTCGATGCTTCCCTGGGATCCCACTATCGCGGTTGTTGCCGGGCGGTGGATCCCTCCGCCCAATATTCCACCATGCGACAGGATACCTGGGAACCGCGCCACCACAAGCCACCATTTTCCCCCGGATTCCGCTTCGCGCCGCCCAAGCTCAATCCGAACTGGCCCCGCGCCCGGCAAAACACGCCTTCCACTCGTCGAGAGCAGGAGTCTGACTATGACGGCGGGTTGGGAACCCTGCTCCACGCCGCGTTCGGCGTGCTCCCTGCCGGCTCTTTGCCGGCCGCTCGATCGCCCACCATTCTCTGACTCCACCCCCTTTGTAGCAGCACTGAATGGCCGTGGAAAGTTACGTTCTGTTACGTCTCGGTTACGATCGTGTGTCTTTTCCCCCGTTTCTTTTCCATTGCCGGTTCCGCTCGTTTCGCCGATGATAGGGTCCATGGCCGTCGAAATCCACAGCATCCATCGAAAGGTTCGGACATGAACACGAATGATCTTACCCGGCGCCGTTTCCTGGCGGCGGTGTCCGCGAGTTCCCTGGTCGCGGTCGCCTCCAAAGCCATTCCCGCCTACGCGGACATCACCGGAAAAGCCGGCAAACTGGCGATCCTGGGCGGCGAACCCGTCCGGAAGAACAAGACTTGGCCCACGTGGCCGCACATCGACGAAAAGGTCGTCGACGCGATCCTGAAGACCACCAAGAGCGGCGTCTGGTGCCGCATCCAGTCCGCCACCGGCACGGTCGCGACCTTCGAGAAGGAGTACTGCGACTTGCTCGGGAGCAAGTATTGCGTGGCCACCGGCGCGGGAACCCAGGCGTTGCACACTTGCGTCGAGGCGCTGGACATCGGGCCGGGCGACGAAGTGATCACTTCCCCCTACACCGACCCGGGCACGATTTCCGGCATTTTGTCCAGCCGGGCGCTGCCGGTGTTTGCGGATCTGGATCGCGAGTCGTACCAACTCGACCCCGCCGATGTGGCGCGGAAGATCACCGAGAACACCAAGGCCATCATGCCGGTTCACATCATGGGCCAGCCTTGCCACCTGGAGGCGATCATGAAGCTCGCCAAGGACCATCAGTTGAAAGTGATCGAAGACGCCTGCCAAGCCCATCTCGGGGAATACCAAGGCAAGAAGTTGGGTCTCATCGGCGATCTGGGCTGCTTTAGCTTTCAAACCAGCAAAACCATCGCTTGCGGCGAGGGCGGCGCGATCATCGGCGACAATGAGGAACTGATGGACAAGTGCTATACCGTCCACAACCACGGCACCAACCGCCGCGGCCGCACCGACCGGATCGGTCCCAAATACCGGATGAACGAATTCGAGGCCGCCGTGCTGCTGGGCCAGCTGAGCGGCGTCAAAGCCCGCTTCGCCCGCCGCAACGCCAACGCCGCCCACCTGAGTTCCCGTCTCAAGGGCTTTCCCGGAGTGACCCCGCAGAAGTTGTATCCCGGCACGGCCAGCGGTTCCTTTTACCTCTACGCCATGAGTTACCACAAGGAACACTTCAACAACGCCGACCGCGCCCGCTTCCTCAAAGCCCTCCAGGCCGAGGGGGTTGGCTTGAGCCCGTATATCGATCGCGGTCTGCACAAGGAACCCTGGGTCGACCAAGTCTTAAACTCGAAGGTCTACCGGAAAATGTATTCTCCGGAGCGTTTGCGGCGCTACCGCGACGAGTTGCCTTGCCCCCAATGCGACCAGGTTTGCGAGGAAATGGCCATGCTCTGGGCTTCGGGTCCCCTGCTCGGAACCAAGGAAGACATGGATGAGGTGGCCGATGCCATCCTCAAGGTCTACGAGAACAAGGACAAACTGGGGGCGATATGATGGACCGGACCCCAACCTGGCTGGGATGCCTCTGCGCCGGCTTGTTCCTGGCCCTTACCGCGTCCGCCGCGGAAGTGGCCCCGGCCCCGGACCTTAAGCCAACCGGCCTGCGGTTGGCGACGTTCGACGTCGACGCCACCCCGCCGGTGGGCAGCCGCATGGCCTACGATCCCGTCACCAACGTGTGGGACTTGGGCTTGCGGGCCCGGGGCGTGGTCGTGTTGGGCGCCGGACAACCGATCGTGTTGTGCGCCATCGATTGGATCGGCATCGCCAACGAGGGCCACGACGCCTTCCGCCGCGCGCTCGCCGCCGCCGCGGGCACCGTTCCCGAGCGGACCGCCGTCCACACCCTCCACCAGCACGACGCCCCCGAATGCGACTTCGCGGCCGAGCGGATCCTGCTTGAGGCCGGGCTCCCGCCCTTGAATTACGAAAGCGCCTTCGCCCGCGAGGTCATCCACCGGCTCGAAACCGCCGTGCGGCAATCGCTGGGCCGCGCGCAACCCATCACCCATCTTGGCTTGGGCGAGGCCCGGGTGATCGAGGTCGCCTCGAACCGGCGCATCCTGGGCGCGGACGGACGCGTGCGCGCCACCCGCTACACGACCTGCAAGGATCCGGACCTGCGCGCGGAGCCCGAGGGCACCATCGATCCCATGCTCTCGCTGGTCAGTTTCTGGAACGGCGAACAGCCCGTCGCCGTCCTCAGCTACTACGCCGTCCACCCCCAGAGTTATTACCGCACCGGGGTGGCCAACCCCGATTTCCCGGGAGTCGCCCGGTTTTTTCGCCAGCTCGCCGTGCCGGCGGCCCTGCACGTTCACTTCAATGGCGCGGGCGGCAATCTCGGCGCCGGCAAATACAACGATGGCTCCCCCGAAAACCGCCTCCGGCTCGCCGAACGCCTGGCCGACGGCATGAAACGCGCTTGGGAAAGCACCCGGCGGGAGCCGATCACCCCCGAGGCGGTGGCCTGGACGGTCGCAGCGGTCGCCCTGCCGCCCGCCAAGAGCCTTGAACCGATGCAAGCCCGACTCCAGGCCAAGGACGCCACCATCCTCAAAGCGGATAACCCGCTGAAACTCGCCTGGCTGCGCCGCTGCCAGGAAGGCCATCGTCTCGATGTCGCGTGCCTTGCCCTCGGCCGCGCCCGGATCCTCCACCTTCCCGGCGAGTTGTTTGTCGAATACCAACTGGCCGCCAAGGCCGAGCGCCCCGACCGCTTCGTCGCCATGGCTGCCTACGGCGACTACGGTCCCGGCTACATCGGCACCGCCATCGCCTACCAACAAGGTGGCTATGAAGCCAGCCCCGAAGCCTCGAATGTGGGACCCGAGGCCGAAGCCGTCCTCATGCCCGTCATCCGCGAACTGCTCCACGCCAAGCCGTAAGAACCAAGCGCAAAAACCTCCTCAATTGCATTGGACATCCGCCAGCCAAAGCGTTAGTCTTGGTATCTTACAGCCTGTTTACGGGTCTGTTAGCAGACCCTTTGGTCGCCCCTGGTTAAGATCGGGGCCATTTTAACGTTAAAGGATATTTAAGATCATGCTCACTGTCGATTCTGTGGGACAAGACTGGATTCTCGCCCGACCCAACGAACGCCGCGCCTACGTCGAAACCGCTTGCCTCGCCTGTGCCGACGCCCAAGACCTTCGGAAGGTCTCCGCCGCCTTGGTGCTCGAAGGCGTCACCGCCTTTTTCATGCAGCCCAAGAACCTGCGCTGCCGCGTTTCCTCCGGCTTCGCCGCCATTTTCATCGCCATTCGCGACCACGGTGATTACCGCGCCAGTTCTTCGAAGACCTCCCCTCCTCTCGACCACGCCGCCATGCAGCCGGCCTTAGCTGCCGCCGGGAGCCAAGTCCGCTGCTAATCCGCCCGCGCCCCAAAGGCGCGGTCATTCATCAGCCCGGACAACGCCCTGGGCAATCGCGCCCCGCGCTATTAGCCCTGAAGGAGCGATGCACGTTACGTCATAGGCCCGCTCCGGGGCCATCGTTTATTTCATCCTCAGCTGTTCCGGCGGTCGATCCGGTGGTGTGGAAACCGCGCGCCGGGTTGGGGAAGGCGGCGGCGTATCGCGGCCAGTTCCTCCCGCGCGGTGTGGCATGCCAACCTCATGACCACCACCCCATCAAATACTTTTGACGCTCATGCGTTATTTATAAATAACGCTCAAGTCAATTTCCCTTTGTGCCGATATCCGCTCATAGGTGTCGAAAACAAAAATCACATTAATGAAGCTCCATACATCTTACGGGTGGATTGCCGGTCAGAAAAGTGCCACGGCCGGGTTCCTCGCCTTGAGCCTGTACCTGTTCTGCGCCGGTTTCGGGTCCCCCGCTTTGGCCGCCCAACCCGTGATCAGCATCCGCTCGGATAGCTGGTATCCCTTCAATGACAAACCGGATGATGCCAAGCCCGGCTACGTGGTGGAAACCCTGAAATTGATATTTGAGCCCAAGGGCTACACTCTGGATTACCAAATCATGCCCTGGAAACGCGCCATTGCCGAAGGCGAAAAAGGAGCCATCCATGGGATCATCGGCGCGATCAAATCCGACGCGCCGACCTTCGTTTTTCCCGAAGAGCCGACGGGGGTTTCGGATACCACGTTTTTTATCAAAAAAGGATCGACCTGGAAATACGCTGGAATCGATTCGTTCCAAGGCAAATGCCTGGGCGTCAGCGCCGGTTACGCTTACGAAGATCCCCTCGGCCCGTACCTCAAAGCCAACGCGGGTAACGCCCGGTTGATTAATGAATCGGCGGGCGACCAACCCCTGGAACTCGGGATCAAGAAACTCCAGGCCGATCGCGTGGATATCTATGTCGAGGCCTCCATCGTGTTCTGGACCCGGGTCGATCGCATGGGGATCAGCCGCGACAGCTTCGTGGACGCCGGGATGATGGGCGAACCCGAGCCTTTGTATGTGGCTTTTTCTCCGGCCAAACCGGAATCCAAGGAATTGGCCAAAACCTTTAGTGAAGGGATTCGCGCGTTGCGCAAGTCCGGAGAACTGGGCCGCGTCATCGCCAAGTACGGAGTCAAGGATTGGATCAAGTGATTGTCCTCGCCATGTTCGTGCCGGCATTCGTGAGTCCACAAGTTTTACCCCCGCCCCCGCAGGGTTTGCGGGGAGCTTTCCACAGGCCCTTTAAAATCATCCTATGAGACACCATTCGACCCGCACGGGGCTCTTGGTCACGAGCCTTTCCATCGCCGCGATCATCCTCGTGGTGCTCCTGGGATTGGGGATTTGGGAGTATGCCACCGAAGCTCGGGCGTGCAAAAAACAACTGCAAGACAAGGCCGGTCTGATCATCGATCGCATCGCCCTGAGCGTCGAGCAAGCCCTGTGGAATGTGGATGCCCAGAGCCTGGAAGCGGTGCTCAAAGCGGAAATGAACGATCCGGATTTGGAGAGTCTGGTCATCCATGAAGGCGCCGGCAAGGAAACCAAGATCGCCAAATCCGTCGTCCGTGACCCCCAGGGCCGGATCAATGTCAGTACCAACGATGGCCCCGCGAGCGGGATTTCCCTCTCCAAGGACATCGTGCATGAGGGCAAACCCATTGGCGCGGCCAGCATTGGACTTTCCGACGCTTCGTTGCGGCGGCAACTCCGGGACACCTTGACGCAAAATCTGGTGCGCATACTGGTCCTTCTCGTTTGCATCATTCCCTCCTTGCTCTGGGTGATCCAGCGTAATCTGGTGCGTCCGCTGGGCCGGGTGGTTTACAGTTTGCATGCCGAGGCCGATAGCCTGAGTCTCTCCGCCAAAACTCTCAATAGCCACAGCACTTTGCTGGCCGAGGGCGCCAATGAACAAGCCGCTTCGCTCGAGGAAACCGGGGCGTCGCTCGAGGAAATGTCGAGCATGACCCGGCGCAACGCGGAAAGCGCGCAACAAGCCAAAGAACTGGCCAATCAAGCCCATCACGCCGCGGACATCGGCGCCCAGGATATGCGGACCATGAGCGGCGCCATGACCGAGATCAAGTCGGCCAGCGAAGACGTGGCCAAGATCATCAAAACGATCGACGAAATCGCGTTCCAAACGAATATCCTGGCCCTCAACGCCGCCGTCGAGGCCGCGCGCGCGGGCGAAGCGGGACTGGGCTTTGCGGTCGTCGCCGAGGAAGTGCGCCACCTCGCGCAACGCAGTGCCCTGGCCGCCCGGGAGACCACGGAGAAAATTCAGGGCGCCATCGCCAAAACCGCGCAAGGGGTCCAGATCAGCGCCAAGGTCGCCGCCGGCTTGCTGGAGATCGTGGGCAAGGTGCGCCAGGTCGACGAATTGGTGGTCAAAGTCGCCGAGGCATCCCATGAACAAAGCCAGGGCATCGACCAGTTGAACAGCGCGGTCAGCCAGATGGACACGGTCACCCAATCCAACGCCGCCAACGCCGAGGAAATCGCGAGCGCCGCCACCGAACTGACCAGCCAGGCCGCCTCTGTCAAAGACGCGATCGCCCAACTCATGGGGGTGATCGGCGGCAAGGAAACGCAGCTCGCTCCGCCCCCAATCTCCCGCCCGCCCGGAATTCAACCCCCACGCCCGGAGAAGTCCCTCGGTGTCGCCGGGTCCAGAAATGGCCACGACCATCCGGGGGCAAGGACGAAGCGGGAGAGCCCTGCCCCAAGCGCAAGATCCACGCCCTCGATAGCCGCTCCCCAGCGTGATACCCTGTTCACCGGAATCGCCGGGGGCGGTGAAAAAACGGAGAAAACGTAAGGCAATCACCGCGCCTCGTGGCGATGGCAGTCTTAATTCGCTGGGTGGAAACCACAGTCCGCATTCGCTTGTGGCTCCGAAAGTGGAATGGACCACGGGCCATACCAACCCCCCTTGGGTGGCCTCAACAATTTCCATCCTTCCATTCAAGCGCACCGCCAGGGCCAAACCGCTTGGCACGACGGTTAGGTTCACCGACGCACCGTTTGCGGCCACGACGATCTCGCCGAACCGCACCGTTGGACCAGCGGTTGGCTGGGATTTCCCGGTCCTGAGCGCATCGCTACCGAACAAACCATCAAGTACCAGCTTTTTTACACTGCCATCCGACCACGCCTCCGTCGCGGGATCGACCAGATATTTGGCGTTACATTGTTCGATTTTCAGATCCTGGCCTGCGTCGGCGTCACCGGCTGGCTCAGACGCGCGAATTCCCAGAACCGTGCCCACCAACGTTGCTCCCCAGATTTTCTGTCCGACAACGAGGGAGCGCCCAGCCGTTTCCCCGAGGTAAAGGGCGACCGCTTTGACCCCGCGCTCGACAGGTAACGGCGTCCGTCCGTCCGCGCCCGAAATTCGCGAATTCACCTTCTTCGTCCCCGCCTCACGTTTGCCTTTCGCGTTCATTCCTCACATCTCGACCCGTCTCCGGCGCAATCGATGCTCGATCATGCTCTGGGTAATCCTCGCCGCCCGCGCGCTCGGACTGTACCAAGCCGCGTCGTGCTCCGGCGGCGGCACCCCCTGGTTTTCCGCCGTCCCCGCCGCCGGCTTATTCGCCGCCGGTCCGGGCCGGTACACCCCGGCGGAACCGGACGGAACAAGATCAAGATTATGATTAAGATCCCCCCTCCGCAGTGGCTCTGCTACGGAGGACGGGTCATGATCAAGAGTAAGATTCCCCCTCTGCCCGGTCGCGGTGTCTTCACCGCTGGGGGGCACTGATGACCGATCACTTCCCCCTTCCCCTGATAACTGACCGCTGTCCTCTGCCTTCTGACCTCTGTTCACCGTCCCCGCCGTGTCTTCCGCGCCGGAGGCGCCGTGGGTGCAGGGCGGAGCCTTGCTCACTGATAACTGATCACTGTTTACTGATAACTGATCACTGCTCACCGATGACTGATTACTACCCCTCTCCGCCGGGTTTTCTTGTCTCGCTATCGTCTCATTATCAACCATTTGCGCACGAGATTGTCGTCCCGATTCCGAACATTCCGGAGTTTCGACTGGGGTGGCCGGCGGAGTCTTGCTCTCCGTGTCTCCGTGTCTCCCCGTCGCCGCGTCTTCCCCCCGGGCCGCAGCCACGGCGGCACTGAATTGATCAAAATCGAGAACATCCCACTCACTGTTCACTGCTGACTGCTGACTGTTCACTGCTGACTGCTGACTGCTCACTGATAACTGGTCCCTCTTCCTCTGCCCCGTCTCCGTGTCTCCGCGTCTCCCAGTCTCCCTGTCTTCCCCCCAGTGCGGAGCCTTGCTGCCGGACGGAACAAGATCAAGATCATGATCAAGAGTACGATTTCCCTTTTGCCCAGCCGCGGTGTCTTCCGCGCCGAAGGCGCCATGGGTGCAGGGCGGAGCCTTGCTGGCGCGGTTTTTGCGCTCGAGATCGGCGAGGCGTTCGGCGTGGCGGCGGGCGTTATTCCGCTCAAAAACCTCCGTGAACTTCCGGTGCAACTCCTCATCCTGTCCGTAGATCGCGTTGAGCTTCGCCATGAACTCCGGCCGGCCGGGTTCCTCCTCGGCTTGCAGCGGACCCACCTCGCGCCGTCCGTACTTCTTGAACGCGCTGGTGATCAGCAAGAACTGGAGCAGGCGCTCCGACCGCACCCGCCGCTCGCCCACCTCGGTGCCCCGCTGATAAATCGGTTTCAACACCCCCTCGATCGCGAGCCGATACGCCTCGTCCTCGAGCATCGTCACCGTCACATCCATACCCGGCCGCCACCACGGTTCGTAGGGTGGCGGCAGCTTAGGCTCAGGATTATAATCCGGATCGCAATCATAATCACCCCCCTGCCCCGCCTCCGGGTTTTCCCCTGATAACTGACCGCTGTCCTCTGCCTTCTGACCGCTGTCTTCTGCCCTCTGACCGCTGTCCTCTGCCCTCTGACCGCTGTCCCCTGATAACTGATCACTGTTCACTGATGACTGATCACTGTTTACCGATGACTGATCACCGTTCCCTGACGACTGATCACTGTTCACTGATAACTGATCACTGTTCACTGATGACTGATCACTGTTCACTGACGACTGATCACTGTTTACTGATGACTGATCACTGTTTACCGATGACTGATCACTGTTTACCGATGACTGATCACTGTTCACTGACGACTGATCACTATCCCCCGGCGGGACCGGGACGCCGCACCTCTTCAGGTAATCGCGATAATGGCCCTGCATGATCTTGACGCCGCGCTGGGCATTGACCAGCACGCGGGCGCGCGAGGCCTCGAGGCCATCGAGTTGGGCGCGGCGTTTGGCGGCGGCCTTCGTGTTCGCGTACCGCTCGGGCGACAAAGTCTTCATCATGAAAATCAGCATCCCAATCGACGGCTCCCGGATCTCGCCCACCTGCTCTCCCTTCCAGAAAACCAGTCGGGAGTCGCCGATGAAAATCCGCCGGCACGACTCATCCTCGAGCCGTTCGACCCTCCGCTCCAGACGCGCCTTCTGGAGCGCCACCTTCCATTCCGGGTGTTCGGCCACCGTCGCGTAGAACTGGGAAACGCACATCCCGGCGGCCTGGATCGCCGTCGGCACCGGCATGCCCTCCGCCACCCGGCTGCGCACCCGCTCGAACATCTCCTCCGCGTACGGCGACTTCGCCCCGCGTTTCTTGGGCTCCTCACGTCCCGCCTCAGGATCCGCACTCATATTCACTCCTCCATTTCAGAATTTCACGTTTCACGTTTCACGTTTCACGTTTCACGTTTCACGTTTCACGCTTCACGTTTCACTCTTCACGTTTCACTCTTCACTCCTCACCATTCCATCTTCTCCCCATTTCCCTTCCCCCGGCAAATACTCAAGTGGATCGTATTGGATCGAAATGGATCGATGTGGTCCGAAATGGTCCGAAATGGTCCGAAATGGTCCGATATGGTCCGAAATGGTCCGATATGGTCCGATATGGTCCGAAATGGTCCGATATGGTCCGAAATGGTCCGAAATGGTCCGATATGGATCGATGTGGTCCGGTGAAGAAGTGATCAGTAAACAGTGAACAGTCACCAGTCATCAGCAGCGAGCAGTATTCGTCATTGCGTATGAGCGTCTTACGCTGAACACGAAACAGCTGCGTCCGGCCACTGAAGACTGAAATAATCATCACTGTTTCTTACCTGCTGATGACTGTTGACTGTTGCCTGTTGCCTGTTGACTGATGACTGATGACTGTTGCCTGTTGCCTGTTGACTGATGACTGATGACTGATGACTGTTGACTGATGACTGATGACTGTTGACTGATGACTGTTTATTGATGCTTCCTCACCCTATCTTGCCTTTTCCCGTGTCGCGATCGAAGTCGAAACCTTTATATTAAGAGGGGTAAAACAGGTCGAAATGATTACCATACCTTTATATTTAGCCACTAATCCACACTAATCCACACTAATATATACAAAGCCCCTGTAGCGGCAACTCGTGAGATCGCCGCATTCTCGATTGGGTGAGGCATTCGGATGGCCAGCGCGCGAGGACAATATCACCGGCGTTCTCACGAACGCCGCTACAATAGGGAGAGCGCCGCCTTCTCGATTGGGAGAGGCATTCGGATGGCCAGCGCGCGACGCGAGGTCACCGGCGTTCTCACGAACGCCGCTACAGTGGGGAGAGCGCCGTCGGTTCTCGAACCAATCCATGGGTTGACACCCATTCGGCGTGGTCAACCCTTCACCCCAACCCGTCGGCAAGCCACCAGGGAAAAAGCGGCGACGAGTCGCCGCACTCCACGCAATTCGTCTGATTCGTGGCCATTCGTGTGCATTCGTGGCTAGACGTTCCTGGTGGATGCGGAGCGGAGACCCGCCGAAGGCGGTGTGGGGTGCAGGGCGAGCCCTGCCGAAGGGTAGGCCCGTAGATGTCCCACCCTGGGGGGTAGGATTCCTGGCATGAAACCGGCATTAGGCCCGCGTGACGGGAAGAACCCGCGAGGGTTTGCGGACGCGAATAACTCAAAAAAGGCGTTGCGTTCTAATATGAGCCTCTGTAAACATGATTTCAACGCGTTTTCCCCGGCCTGAGGGCTTTTATGAATTCTTACGCGCATCTGTGGCAATCCCGGAACGGCCAACCCGCCCGGGCCTCGGTCGGCCAGTCAACACCGGCGCTCCGGCGCCGGGGGCCGGATAGCACGAGGATGTCGGTGGCTCGACGCGGCCTCGGGAGGGACGAGGTGATTTCCGAGATCCGTCAGGATCTTGGGGAGGTAATCAAACTGGTTTCCAGAACGCCACCAGAAAACGCCGATTGCAGCTGGGGAGCTTTGATCGACCGGTACGTTCCAAGGCAGCGAAACCGGTTGGTTCCCGTGACCTCCTTATCTGGACCAACGACCGCCAGAAAAACGCCCTGCCCGGCCTTGCAGCCGGAGAGGGTGTTTTCTCACAAAAAACTAATCATCGTTTCAATCCGCGCCGTGAGGCGTAGACAGACTATAAATCCAATACTGCCCCGCTCCAGAAAAAATCGCACCCGGACTCCTTGACTTCGGCAGAGCCGAGAAGTACTGTAGTGCCAATGACTAGTTATTTGTCTTAAGTTAACATGAGACGTCTCCTAAATTGACCAAGCCATGAGTGCCGCAACAATCCTCGCCCACCCGAATCAATTGCTCATCGATCACCTTTCGGGGGTGGCGCGCCGGGCCGAAGAATTCGCGGCTCATTTCAGCGCTGAAGAGCACGCCCATTTGGCGGGTTTGCTGCACGACGTTGGGAAAGCGGAGCCTGAATTCCAGAAGCGGTTAGATTTTGCCGCAGGAAGAGGCAACGATGATGGCGAGAAGCAACCGCACGCTCTTCATGGCGCGGCCTTGGCGCTAAAGCACGATCAGTGGCCTGTCGCCTTCGCTATCGCCGGACACCATGCTGGACTTCACAATCGCCACGACCTAGATTCCATGCACGGTCGGCGTGGATACTATTCTCAGCGTGCAACCGACTGGTGTTGCATCCGACTCGCGCACAGTACTGGCACTACGTTCCAATCCGACTTCGGCTCCGTTCTGCCTAAGTACATTGAAAGCATGTCCGGTGATTCGGACGAGCAGTTACTTGCGGTGGATCTTTACACCCGCTTCCTTTTCAGCGCACTCGTGGACGCCGACCGATTGGACACCGAAGAAAATGACCCGGAAGCTCGAGATGCTTCGATGAACCGCAAGGCATGGAGCAGTTTTGACGCCCGGGCGCTCCTCAAACTGACCACAGAATTCATCACGGCGAAAAGGAATGTATCTGAGACGCTGGCTGGGCGCCAAAGGGATGTCCAAGTCGTTCGGGATGAGGTCGGCGATCTCTGTAAAACTGCGGCAAGCCTGCCGCGTGGACTTTTCTCCCTTGCGGTCCCAACAGGCGGAGGAAAGACGCTCGCATCCCTGCTTTTCGCCTTGTGTCACGCGCATGCCCACGCGCGAGATGAAGCCGACTGCGACGGGATTCATCGGCGCCCCATTCGTCGCATAATTGTCGTTATTCCCTATCTAAGCATCATCCAACAGACGGCATTCGAATTGCGGAAAGTCTTCGGTGACCTGGTATGGGCCAAGGATGCCACCGATCCACAGACTGGGCGAAAAGTAAAGCATCCCGAAACCGGCGAGGAAGGCGCGTGGGTGGAAAACAACGACCCAAATCATACACGAGTCGTCTTGGAACATCACAGCGGCGCTGCGGACCCCCTGCTGGTCGAGCGGAAAGGAGGCCAAGCTAAGGACGGCGACTACTCCCCGGCCCGGTCACTCCGCCAACTGGCTGCTGAAAACTGGGATGCTCCTATTGTCGTTACCACCAGCGTGCAATTTTTTGATTCCATGTTTTCACGAAGGCCAGCAGATGCCCGGAAACTCCACAACATCGCGCAGTCGGTCATCATTTTTGATGAGGTGCAAACACTTCCGCCGCACCTGCTCCAGCCGATCCTGGAGGTTCTGGGGCAACTGACCAGCCCCGATCGCCCCTACGGCTGCTCGGCTGTCTTTTGCACCGCCACTCAACCGGCGCTTAGCCACGACCAAGAGGAATTTCCTCATGGCTTGCGAAACATACGGCATATCGTTCCTCCAGAAACCGCCGAAAGGCATTTCAAGACTCTCAAGCGCGTAACTTATTCCGGGATTCAGAAAGACGCGGAACCCGAGACGCTCACTCCAGATCAAGTCGCCAGCCAAGCCACAGCTCAGGAACAAAAGCAGTGTCTCATCGTGGTAAACACCCGAAATTCTGCCCGCCGTTTATTCGCGTCGGTTCAGGCAAAAACCATGGCGATGGGACTATCTGATGCCACCTTCCATTTGTCCACTTGGATGGTCCCCGCCCATCGCCTTCAGGTTCTCGAAGAGGTCCGCCGCCGTTTGTCCGTCAACGAGCCGTGTTTCCTCGTGAGCACCCAGTGCATTGAGGCAGGGGTGGACGTAGATTTTCCAGAAGTCTGGCGAGCTTACGGCCCCTACGATTCCATTGTGCAGGCCGCAGGGCGCTGCAACCGGGAGGGCAAGCTCAAAGGCTTGGGCAACGTCCGTGTCTTCCGTTTGGAGGGTGATGATCCTGAAGGCCGTTCCGGAATCTACGGCACGGCCACGGCTCAAACGACCCTACTCCGCAAGATGGGCCGTGCTCTTCCTGAAGATCCAAGTTCCTTTGGCGAATATTTCCGGCTTCTTTACCAAATCAGCATGCCGGACGAATGTCCGATTCAAGAGCACCGCGCCGCGCTCCACTTTGAGGAGGTCAGCAAATTGTTCAGATTGATTGAGGACTATAGTGTGCCCTTGCTTGTCCTGGATCAAGTGATCGATGGGAAACCGGTCTCAACGCCAGCCCGCGCCATTCACGAGGCAGCTCGTATGCGCCGAATCCCTGGAGAAGCCAGCCATGGATGGTTCACCCGTGAGGACTGGCGCAGAATTCAACCGTGGATAGTGGCCTTGGACTCCCGCTCCAAAACCGTGCAGGCAACGCTGCGTCCCTACACAGAGCCCGTCTTTGCCCCAGACGACGGTCTCGATCTCCGTATCTGGCAAGCCGGCAACGCCGGCTACCTTGGTGGCCTCAACGGAACCGGAATCAACTTCGAGGATCTGAGTCAAACTACTGCCGAACTTATTACCGGATTATTGTGAATATGCTTTCCGACCCCATTTGTCTTCGTGTCAAAGGCCCTTTCGCCTGTTTCACGATGCCGGAGTTCCACGTCGAACGCGTGAGCTACCCGGTCATCACACCCTCCGCCGCGCGGGGAATCCTCGAGGCTATCCTCATGAAGCCAGTCGAAAAAGCAGGTGCGGCGAACCGCCACAACAAGGTAGGATTCCGTTGGCAAATCCTGCGGCTGGGTATCATCCGCAAGGGCTTCTTCGTGCCGCTGCTTCGTAACGAACTTGGCTATGAAAGCCATCCTGCTTACGGCAACGCGCGCGGCTTCGACATCACAGAGAAACGCGCCCAACGGCACAGCCTCATTCTCAAAAACGTGGACTACCTGATCGAGGCCTGCCTTGAAATTGAGGACGATCTCGGGCCCGGTGGCGTGCGCCATCTCCAGCCGCGCTGGAAAGCGGTACACGTCTTAGCCAAATACCATCAGATGTTCCTCCGCCGTGCCCGCGCTGGCCAATGCTTTTATCAACCGTTCTTCGGTTGCCGCGAGTTTTCGGTGGGCGCTTGGGATCTCATCGAGGAACGGAATGGCTTGGATGCGGACGGAAAGTGCATTTGGCGATTGCCCAACATGGAGCAGGCCGAAATGGCGAAGATGAACGACCATTTCGGGTTTACGTTCCGTGATTTCGATTTTGGCAAATTCTGGAACGACTTCGATGGGCGGGTCTTCGATGTCGAGACGGGTATGCCCAAACTGAGTGCCGCACAGTCACTGTGTGCCAAAGCGAACTCCGGATGGATCGTTGTCAACCGCATCGAGAATGGGAAGGTGGTGACGGTATGATCAGCGAACTCATTCGTATCGCAGAACTGAACGACATCACGGGCTGGGAGGCGATGCGTCGCCGGCCGATCCATTGGTTCATTGATTTGGATCTGGAAGGTGAGGTCCTGGGCGTTAGTCCTACAACCAAAGTCGTCGAACGAACTAAAGCGGACGAACTCAAAGAAATACGGGGCAAGGAATTCGAAGTTTCGGCAAATTACTACATGCAGTGGGCCTTGGTTAAATCAAAGGGACGCTCTGAACTTCAATCGGTCGGTACGAATCAGCACAACTGGCTTCCTGACTTCCTCACCGGCCCGGTGGATGAGCTATTCAATGATGGTGTTGATGGCGAAAACAAGTTTCGCCATAAAAGGAGGCAATTCTGGCAACTCGTTTTCAAAGCGCGTTCGGAAAATCCGCAGAACAGGCTAATTCGCTCGATCTGGCTCTTTCTAGGCTCACGCCCCAGATTCCTGAATCTCCCTCTACCGGCGCAGATTCGTCAGAATCTCGATTGCTTTCGTAAACGACCGAGTCAGGAGGGAGAAACACTCTCCTTCCGCGTCAACGGTCGAATTGCGATCGCGGATTCCGAACTGCGCCGATGGTGGGTCGAGCGAGTGCGCAAGCAAAGGGCCGAGGTCATGGAGCATCTTCCTCCTGGCCGAGACGCGTATCAGGCTGGTGAGGGGCGGATTACCGAATACTTCCCCACGGTGTTCTCCAGCATCCCATTTGCCTCCTTCAATTCGGCTCCCTTTACCAGCTACGGGCTGGGCCGGCAGACATCGACTATGCGCGTGGAAACGGCAGAAAAAACCTCAGCTGGATTGAATTGGCTTCTGTCGCGTAAAGACACACGATTGAACCTCGGCGATGAAACAGCTGTCTTCTGGGTACTCCCAATCAACGGCGAAGCGGGCAAAACACGAGCCTCAGCGGCGCCCTTCGTCCGACTGTTGGAACAATCCGACTCCTTGGCGGTGCGGGATTTTCTTCGGGGTATTTGGGGCACTCGGGCGGTCCAGATAGATTCCGGCCGATTTTACGCCGCAACAATACTCCCCGGCCAAGGACGCTTCTCTGTTCGCTCCTGGCACACGGATACGCTTCCACGCGCACAAGAACACCTGAGACAATGGTTCGCCGCCACGAGCTTGGATTCATTGGAAGAAGGGTGTCCGACGCTGAACCAACTCGCGGAAGCCACGATCTCTAAGGCAAAGCGCCAAAAGTCAAAGCCCGCCCCTGCCACATATTCTGCGCTGTTCGAATCGGCGCTCTTCGGCAAACCGCTGCCGCATCAAATCCTCGCCGCCGCCATCTCCAGGCAAGAAGTTGAGATGGCTGGCCAGGATCACACCGAGAAACTCTTCGGGGAGCGCCTACGCGCCCGCACCAGTTTGATTCGGGTGTATTTCACCCTCAATAAAGGCATCAGCATGAACGAAAACTACGACAGGACATCCGTTCGACCCGAGCACAGCACGGCTTTTCTCTGCGGGCGCTTGCTCGCTATGCTCGATCACATCCACAACAAGGCGCATGAGGGAAAGTCGGCCTCGTCGCCGGCCACGCGCCTCTATGGCGCGGCTTCAAAAACTCCCGCGCTGGCTTTTCCACAACTCTGCCAGCTGGTCCGCTACCACCTGGACAAACTCTCATTGTACGACCGCCGCCGCTTCGAAACAGGGGTGCCAGCCGCAGAAAGGGCTGATGGAATGGCCGAGGACTTTGATGGTCTATCGACTGTCGTCGCTCAATTCAAGGAAACTGCTCGTGGTGCGTTTCCCCGTATGCTCTCCCTGGAGGAACAAGGCATCTTCGCAATCGGCTTCTATCACGAGCGCAAACGCTGTGGGAACTGGCCCCACTTCAAGAAGCGCGAAAAGACCAACAAACAATCCGAAACCCCAACCCCAATCGTTTGATCTATGAAAGACGAAACTCACTTGCATCACATTGTGCTCCCCACCGGTAAGGGGGCATCAGACGTTGTCGCCGAGCGCCACGACATTGTTTTCCTATTTGATTGCTCCAAGTCGAATCCCAACGGCGACCCCGACACAGCCAACATGCCGCGCATCCAACCGGACTCGCTGAAGGGGTTGGTCACGGACGTTTGCCAGAAACGCAAGGTCCGCAATTTTTTCAGTCTGTATAATCCTGACGGCACGCCTCGCCCAGAGGGTGTAACCGCACCCGGCTACCAGATATTCATCCGCGAGAATGCTGTGCTCGAAGAGTCAATGAAGGCACCCGAAATCGAAACGCTCGCTCGGCAAATATTTAGTGGAGAGTTGGGGCAAAACCCTGAGGCTTGGGATTCGAAGAGCAAGAGAAAAGGCGGGAAGGGTAAGAAACAAGAAAAGCCAGAGCCCGAACAGGCAGATCAAACGGAGAAAGAGGAAGTCAGTCCAGCCGAGGACTTTAAGAAGCAGGCATACCGCCGCGCGTTGCTCCGCACCTTCTTTGATCTCCGCGCCTTCGGCGGAGTAATCTCCACCGAAGGTCCGCTCAAGGGAAGTTTTTATGGCCAAATCCGTGGACCGATTCAATTCACGTTTGCGGAAAGCCTGGACAAGGTTCTCCAACTCGACACGACGATCACTCGCTGTGCGGTGGCAAGCGTGAAGGACAACCAGCAAAAGGAACCGGACGAAGAGAGCGGCGGAAATCGGACCATGGGGCGCAAACACGGCATCGATTACGGCCTTTATCGCTGTCACATCCACTTCTCGCCCGCTTTCGCTGCCAAGACCGGCTTCACCTATTATGATCTGGACAACTTCTTGTTCGCGCTCGCGAACATGTTCCGGGACGACCAGGCTGCGGGCCGATTTCTCCGTGTCGTTGGCTTAGTGGACTTCCAGCACCAATCGGCGCTTGGCAATGCCCCTGCACATAAGTTGTTCGAGCTTGTCGACGTGAAGGGCAAGAAAGTTACGCTTGAAGGGAAGGAAGTCTTTGAATCCTCCGGCAGCGAGTTTCCGCGCGCCGGTGACGCCGGCAGGATCGTTGATTACCACGGAACGTGCCCCGAAGGCGCGATTTGCCGATATCCAGACGGAACTTTGGGTGAAAGGAAGCAAGAGAACACAGCAGGCAATAATTCGGTTCCGATCGTCACTACCCAGAGAATCATTTGGGAGATTCCATCAATGAAGTCTGCATTGTGACCCTCACCGACAACCCCCATTCGCCCCTGGCCAGTCCCGAGGAGCGGGAGCTCTTGCCGCTCTCGCTCCTGAACGATTATCTCTACTGCCCGCGGCGGGCGGGGTTGAAGCTCATCGAAGGGTGGCGGAGCGCCAACGAGCACACCGCGCGCGGGGATATTGTCCATGAACACGCCGACCTCCCTGGCTATGAGGTCGCCAAGGGGGTCACTCTCCTGCGCGCCCTGCCCGTTTTTTCCGAGCTTCTCGGCCTCAACGGCAAGTGCGATATCGTGGAGGTTTCCCCTAATATCTCACATTGCAAATCTCAAATCTCATATTTTAAAACGGCAATCGCAGATCAAATATCTCAAATCCAAGTTCAAAACGCCGCGATCGCCTCGGACTTGCCCAATATGAAATCTGCGATCTGCGATCTGAAATATATGAAGCCGGTGGAGTTCAAGGTGGGCAAGCGCCGGCAGTTCGAGAACGACGACGCCCAACTTTGCGCCCAGGCGCTTTGCCTCGAGGAGATGTTCGGTATCGCCATCCCCACCGGCGCGATTTTTCACGCCGACAGCAAACGCCGCCGGGAGGTGGCGTTCACGCCCGAGTTGCGCGAGTTCACCCAAGCCGCCGCCGCCCTGTGCCAGTTGGCCCGGGCCGACCACGCCCCGCCCGCCGTCGATAAACCCGCCTGCGCCGAATGCTCCCTCTTCGACATCTGCCTCCCCAAGGCGACCTCCGGCGACCCGCGGCTCGCCCGGATCGCGCAAGCGCTCTTTGAGATTTAGCCATGCCTGAGATCCTACAAAACACGCTCTACCTGCTTACGACCGGCACGTTTGTGAACCGGGATCATCTGACCTTGCGGGTGGAGGTCCCGCTGTATCCGCCGGACCTGCCCGCCGCGGAGCGCCGCCGGGAAACCGTGGTGGACTGGAAGAAACTCTCGATCCCCATCCATCACCTCGAATCCATCTGCGTATTCGGCCCCAGCACTCTCACCCCGCCCGCGCTCGAGCTGTGTTGGGAACACGGCGTGGCCGTGAATTTCCTGAGCGAATTCGGCCATTTCCAGGCCCGCATGACGGGCGTGGCCGACACCAGCGTCATGCTCCGCCGCACCCAGTTCCGCGCCGCGGACGATCCCGCCCGCTGCGCCGCCATCGCCCGCCACGTCGTGGCGGGCAAGCTCCAAAACTCCCGCAACAGCGTCCTCCGGGCCGCACGCGAGAATGGCGACCCCGGCGAACAACTCCAGCTGGACGCGGCCGCCGAGGCTTTGGCGCGCCAACTGCGCGACTTGGCCCACCCGGACGGCGACGCCACGACCACGCTGGATAGGATCCGCGGGGCGGAAGGCGCGGCGGCACAGACCTATTTTTCCGTGTTCGCCCTCCTGCTCAAACAGCAACGGGCCGATTTCAACCTCGTCACGCGCAACCGCCGGCCCCCACGGGACCCGATCAACTGCTTGCTCTCGTTTCTCTACGCCCTGGTCCGGCACGATTGCGTCGCCGCCCTGACCGCCGCCGGCCTGGACCCGTTCGTGGGCTTCCTGCATGTGGACCGCCCGAACCGTCCGTCGTTGGCACTGGATCTAATGGAGGAGTTCCGGCCCTGGCTGGCCGATCGCCTGGCCATCACTCTCATCAACCGGCAGCAGATCGGCAAATCCCATTTTGCGGCGCGGGAGGGCGGCGCGGTCGAACTCACCGACGCGGGCCGCAAACTGGCCATCACCTCCTACCAGGAACGCAAACAGGAGACCCTGACCCACCCGATTCTCGACCAAAACCTGCGGCTGGCCCAGCTGCCCCATGTCCAGGCCCGCCTGCTCGCCCGCCACCTGCGCGGCGACCTGCCCGCCTACCTGCCGTTTGTCCCCAAATGAGCGTTAAAATCGCAAATTTCAATTTTCAGATCTCAAAAAGGCGAAGTAACATCGCAAATTTCAAATGAAAGATGATCCGTGAACACTCCAGCGCAGACGAGGCCGCTAATTTGAGATGTGAAATCTGAAATATTCGGGCCATGTTTATTATCGTCACCTACGACGTGAGCACCGTTGACAAGCCGGGCCGGCGGCGCCTGCGCCGGGTCGCGCTCGCCTGCCAGGACTACGGCACCCGCGTGCAGAAATCTGTCTTTGAATGCCAAGTCGGCCAAAAGGAATGGGTTCAATTGCGCGACCGGCTCCTGAAGGAAATGGATCCCGGCGCCGACTCCCTGCGCTTCTATTTCCTGGACCAGAAGGCCGTCCAAGGCATTGAACATCACGGCGTCCATGAACCGGTGGATTTGACCGAACCGCTCGTCCTGTGATTCCTTTTGCCTCGCATCTCATGCCCCTCCATCGTGCCCCCCGCGAACCCCCAGCGCCGGGCCGCTCCCCTTGGGTTCGCGGACGGCGCAATCCGCGATGAATAAAGCCTTTTGCGGTCGTTCTTTGACATATCCATTTTTTCCAGCCGCCTCTTGCGTCCGGCTTCGCGATAGGCCACTATTAAGACCTTGCGGCCATTGAGTTTGCATTGGCCACCATCGCCCCGCGTCTCGACGCGGGGCGCGGATTGAAACCGCCTCCCCGGCCTGTATACCGGGGAATCCGCCAATCGCCCCGCGTCTCGACGCGGGGCGCGGATTGAAACAAAGCAATATTCTCCGACTTCACAAGGGTTGACGAATCGCCCCGCGTCTCGACGCGGGGCGCGGATTGAAACCGCTTTCAGATCGAAACTTCATTCGAGGAATGATATCGCCCCGCGTCTCGACGCGGGGCGCGGATTGAAACATCCAACCGGTGAGCAGCACGCTCATGTGGTCCCGGATCGCCCCGCGTCTCGACGCGGGGCGCGGATTGAAACCGTATTGCGGCCGCGTCGATCGGGATTCGTGGGAGATCGCCCCGCGTCTCGACGCGGGGCGCGGATTGAAACAAGTGGTGGTTACAAAAGAAGTCGCGTTTGTAATCGATCGCCCCGCGTCTCGACGCGGGGCGCGGATTGAAACCGTTGACGTGCTGATCTATGAGCAGATCGGCAAGATCGCCCCGCGTCTCGACGCGGGGCGCGGATTGAAACATACAAAATGAAGATGGGAGGCGGTGGAATTGGAATCGCCCCGCGTCTCGACGCGGGGCGCGGATTGAAACACCGTTCCCACCAACGCGGAGGGGTCTGAGTTGGATCGCCCCGCGTCTCGACGCGGGGCGCGGATTGAAACAAACAAACAGCACGGGCTTGGGTTTACACGGCTCATCGCCCCGCGTCTCGACGCGGGGCGCGGATTGAAACTTCTCGGTGGCCTCCTGGCTTATGTGCGCCGGATATCGCCCCGCGTCTCGACGCGGGGCGCGGATTGAAACTTCACTGGCCCCACAAACCGAATACGGGCGGACTATCGCCCCGCGTCTCGACGCGGGGCGCGGATTGAAACACAATGCCGGGCGCATCGACAAGCAGATCGTCACATCGCCCCGCGTCTCGACGCGGGGCGCGGATTGAAACATGGCGACGTTGGTCGTTGAGACGTTGGCCAAGAATCGCCCCGCGTCTCGACGCGGGGCGCGGATTGAAACACAAATGATCAGCGCCGCCGACCGCGATTAGTCAAATCGCCCCGCGTCTCGACGCGGGGCGCGGATTGAAACTGCGCGAGATCGTTGACGCCGAGCCGTGGGCGGAGAATCGCCCCGCGTCTCGACGCGGGGCGCGGATTGAAACAAGCTCATGGGCCGCGCCGACCGCCGGGCGCTTGATCGCCCCGCGTCTCGACGCGGGGCGCGGATTGAAACAAATTGACGGCCGCGATGGAAGAGGAGGTGGCTGATCGCCCCGCGTCTCGACGCGGGGCGCGGATTGAAACAATACCATCCCAACTCCACCAACCTGAGCGTGTTTATCGCCCCGCGTCTCGACGCGGGGCGCGGATTGAAACACCAATCCAGGATCAGCATCCGACGTTGGGCGGGCATCGCCCCGCGTCTCGACGCGGGGCGCGGATTGAAACAGGAGGAATTCCACCCGGGGCGCCGGCGTCGCGGATCGCCCCGCGTCTCGACGCGGGGCGCGGATTGAAACACGCTGAACGGCGCCGGACAGGATGGGCTCCAGATCGCCCCGCGTCTCGACGCGGGGCGCGGATTGAAACTCGGTGTAGACGACAGCGCAGATGATGGCGTGTCATCGCCCCGCGTCTCGACGCGGGGCGCGGATTGAAACAGGCGGTGCCGACACTCGCTAAGTGCCCGGTGAGCATCGCCCCGCGTCTCGACGCGGGGCGCGGATTGAAACATCCGTAAGGACCAAGGGGTGGCCATCACACCGTATCGCCCCGCGTCTCGACGCGGGGCGCGGATTGAAACCCGGTTACCATGCTGGTTACGATGGGTTTACCTAAAATCGCCCCGCGTCTCGACGCGGGGCGCGGATTGAAACTGCTCAAGCTCGACCGCCTCGCCGCACGGGCCGGATCGCCCCGCGTCTCGACGCGGGGCGCGGATTGAAACATCTATCCCCGAGAACACCGTTGGGGTCTTCGCGTATCGCCCCGCGTCTCGACGCGGGGCGCGGATTGAAACAATTTAGCCCATAGCCCGCGATCCCTGGTTTTGTATCGCCCCGCGTCTCGACGCGGGGCGCGGATTGAAACTCGCAATTCACCTTGGTAATTTCCATCTCTGACATCGCCCCGCGTCTCGACGCGGGGCGCGGATTGAAATTCACCTCGGGGCTTGTGCGTCTTGATTGGCTCGATCGCCCCGCGTCTCGACGCGGGGCGCGGATTGAAATCATTCCACAACCCTAATTTGCCAATCAAATAGCGGATCGCCCCGCGTCTCGACGCGGGGCGCGGATTGAAATATTTTTTCGCGGATAGTCTTCGTGATCGATTCTTATCGCCCCGCGTCTCGACGCGGGGCGCGGATTGAAATAGCGCAATTCGGGTAGATTGAAACCGTCATCACAGATCGCCCCGCGTCTCGACGCGGGGCGCGGATTGAAATATGAATGTTGCCACCGCCGACGATGCGGCCATCCCATCGCCCCGCGTCTCGACGCGGGGCGCGGATTGAAATCGGCTCGTAGAGTCGAGCCAGGAGCTTGCGCGTGATCGCCCCGCGTCTCGACGCGGGGCGCGGATTGAAATAAGTATGAGGCCGATTCCGATTTCAATTATGCTTATCGCCCCGCGTCTCGACGCGGGGCGCGGATTGAAATAGTTCAGTCCATATCCCGCTATCCCCGGCTTTGTTATCGCCCCGCGTCTCGACGCGGGGCGCGGATTGAAATTTCGAGATTGTCAGCAGCCACCCGCGAAAGCGCGTATCGCCCCGCGTCTCGACGCGGGGCGCGGATTGAAATCGTTACTCCGCCGGGGCTGGATGCACTCGGCGAGATCGCCCCGCGTCTCGACGCGGGGCGCGGATTGAAATAAGGCGAAGGCGGAAATGGCACAGCTCAAGACCGAATCGCCCCGCGTCTCGACGCGGGGCGCGGATTGAAATATCAACAACTTCATGGAGCTGTCCGAAACTGAGCATCGCCCCGCGTCTCGACGCGGGGCGCGGATTGAAATTCAGGATCGAGCGTTCGCGCCCCCAAGTCCAGTTATCGCCCCGCGTCTCGACGCGGGGCGCGGATTGAAATACCATCATCGGCCCGCCCAATATTCCACCCGGCAAATCGCCCCGCGTCTCGACGCGGGGCGCGGATTGAAATTTTGCCGCTGATGGCCGATAAGGCCCGCGTGATCATCGCCCCGCGTCTCGACGCGGGGCGCGGATTGAAATAGACGACGGGGGTGCCGCTGGTGAGGACGTTGAGATCGCCCCGCGTCTCGACGCGGGGCGCGGATTGAAATGATTTGAGAGTGGGACCATCCCCTTGATATTTGGATCGCCCCGCGTCTCGACGCGGGGCGCGGATTGAAATGTAATGGGTGGGGAGCTGGCCATACTGGCCCGCATCGCCCCGCGTCTCGACGCGGGGCGCGGATTGAAATCATTACCAACCGGGTGAAGGAGCTTGAGAGCCAAGTATCGCCCCGCGTCTCGACGCGGGGCGCGGATTGAAATAAAAGCGCGTCAAATGGCTCACGATTCCCGCGAACATCGCCCCGCGTCTCGACGCGGGGCGCGGATTGAAATCTGAGTGAATCGCGCGATTGCTTGCCCCGCCGTGATCGCCCCGCGTCTCGACGCGGGGCGCGGATTGAAATTTCGCCGGCGGCTGTGTGCCTCCCGTGCGCGTAAAATCGCCCCGCGTCTCGACGCGGGGCGCGGATTGAAATGAGTCGAAGTCACCAGCTATCGTTTTCACCCCGCATCGCCCCGCGTCTCGACGCGGGGCGCGGATTGAAATGCACGAATCGCCTCGACTGTTTCCGGTGTAAGCTTATCGCCCCGCGTCTCGACGCGGGGCGCGGATTGAAATACGATCCAGAGTGCGAACGGTTTCCTTACTACGGATCGCCCCGCGTCTCGACGCGGGGCGCGGATTGAAATGACGCGCAAGCCAAGCTGGCCACGTTCGATGTCGAATCGCCCCGCGTCTCGACGCGGGGCGCGGATTGAAATCCCGAACTGTCCATTTTCCCGGCGTCCACAACCCCATCGCCCCGCGTCTCGACGCGGGGCGCGGATTGAAATCCGACGGCCTCTGGGCGCAAGTCCGTTGGACCAAATCGCCCCGCGTCTCGACGCGGGGCGCGGATTGAAATGCTTTCGCGCTCGCCAGCTCCGCGAGTTCTTCCACATCGCCCCGCGTCTCGACGCGGGGCGCGGATTGAAATGCGCCGAGTCCTGGCATGCTGTCAAGGCCCTCTCATCGCCCCGCGTCTCGACGCGGGGCGCGGATTGAAATCGCAATTCGTTCGCGGCAAGGTCACCCTGGGCGAGGATCGCCCCGCGTCTCGACGCGGGGCGCGGATTGAAATCTTGCCCATCGATAGGATTTTCTCACCGTCCCAATCGCCCCGCGTCTCGACGCGGGGCGCGGATTGAAATACGCCGTCGCCTGGGCGGCGCGGCGCGGCGTCCCTAATCGCCCCGCGTCTCGACGCGGGGCGCGGATTGAAATCCAGTCGCGCTTTTCTTTACGGTCTTCGACGCGATAGATCGCCCCGCGTCTCGACGCGGGGCGCGGATTGAAACTGCGCTTATAAGCGAAATTCCCTGGCGGAGTTGTAATCGCCCCGCGTCTCGACGCGGGGCGCGGATTGAAACGATTTATTCGGCTTTCTTGGGCAATCTAGCGCGTTATCGCCCCGCGTCTCGACGCGGGGCGCGGATTGAAACACCTCACGGGCTCAGGTTCAGGACGTCCACATCGGATCGCCCCGCGTCTCGACGCGGGGCGCGGATTGAAACCGGACGCTTCCGGCCAGGGATTCAAGATCCATATCATCGCCCCGCGTCTCGACGCGGGGCGCGGATTGAAACATGTACAGGCCGGCGCCCCTCGACCACATCCCCATATCGCCCCGCGTCTCGACGCGGGGCGCGGATTGAAACCTCGGTAACCCGGCCACGAACGCTTACGTCCTCATCGCCCCGCGTCTCGACGCGGGGCGCGGATTGAAACAACAGCGGGACGGCGATCACACCCGAGCGCGCCTATCGCCCCGCGTCTCGACGCGGGGCGCGGATTGAAACAGGGGTACACGCTCCAAACTGCGACCGCGTCAGTTATCGCCCCGCGTCTCGACGCGGGGCGCGGATTGAAACGTAACGATGGAAACGCGCATGTTTAGCCAGACGGAATCGCCCCGCGTCTCGACGCGGGGCGCGGATTGAAACATCCTGCGAATGTCGTCTGGACGGATATATTGGTATCGCCCCGCGTCTCGACGCGGGGCGCGGATTGAAACCGTGTCCAGAGTTTTAATGAAATCTTGCGCGTTAAAATCGCCCCGCGTCTCGACGCGGGGCGCGGATTGAAACTTGTCCTTGTGGACGGGCACGTCGGCGTAGGCCGTATCGCCCCGCGTCTCGACGCGGGGCGCGGATTGAAACAAGTCGCTGGCGTCCGCCAAGATTTGGCGCCTTGATCGCCCCGCGTCTCGACGCGGGGCGCGGATTGAAACGTGTTCGTGGTCGGCGGGGCCGGGTACGTAGCGTGGATCGCCCCGCGTCTCGACGCGGGGCGCGGATTGAAACATTGGAGTGACGGGGCCGGCGTTGGAACAGGCGAATCGCCCCGCGTCTCGACGCGGGGCGCGGATTGAAACTTGTGTCAACGTAATCCACCAGTGTCTCCGGTTCCATCGCCCCGTAAAAGTGTCAGTCCTTGCATATTGCAGAAATGACCTGGGCGGCGTTCCAGGAGTCGTCCATGTGCGACGAACGGAGCCAAAACGGGGCGAGGTTGACCAGCGGAATGGGTAACACCCCTTCCTCGATGCCCTCGTGGGTGATGACCCCGTCCAGGAAGGCGTGGACTCCGGAGCGGTATTCGGCCAGCTGGATGGCCCTGGCGGCTTTGAGGACATGCCAGCCCCAGCGGGGACCGAGCATGCGCGGGAGAGAATACGAGCTCTATTTGCAGAGTATGGAAGGAACGCCCGCCCTCACCCCGGCCCTCTCCCGCTCAGGGAGAGGGAGAGTCCTCGGCCGCGTGGTGGTGGTGCGGGAGCACGGGGTTGGCGTGGGCTAGCGGCGAAAGACATTGGGCTGGGGAAGGTAGTTGGCGACAAAGTTTTGGAGCTGGGGGCGGTCCTTGACACGAGTTCATGCATGGATGCGCCGTGACTGGGGAGGAACGCCCGCCCTCACCCCGGCCCTCTCCCGCTCGGGGAGAGGGAGAGTCCTCGGCCGCGTGGTGGTGGTGCGGGAGTTCGACAAATAAGGCTCAAGGCTGAAGGCTAAATGCTAAAGGACGGAGCGAGCCGAAAGGCAGAACAAAGAAATGGAGAAAAGTGAAGATTGAATGGAGAAACCGGTGAATGGATCGGTCCCATTTCACTCTTCCTAATTCACTCTTCGCTCTTTACCGTAGGGACGGTATTTGCCGAAAGGCGGACCGGAGGAATGGTGAAAAGTGAAGATTGAAGGGCGAATGAAGCTGTCCCATTTCACTCTTCCTATTTCACTCTTCTCTCTTTACCGTGCCGGAAGTGGTGAACGCCGAAAGGCAGACCGGAGGAATGGTGAAGGGTGAAGATTGAATGGAGAAACCGGTGAATGGATCGGTCCCACTTCACTCTTCCTATTTCACTCTTCGCTATTCAGCTGGGGAATCGGTAGACGCCGAAAGGCAATGGAGACTCCTATTCTGGCTAGAACCCTAGCCTTTTGTTCATTGTCGGGGAATCGGTAGACGCCGAAAGGCAATGGAGACGGGGCTCGTGGTGTCGGCGTTCTGATTCTGCGACGTGTCGGGGAATCGGTAGACGCCGAAAGGCAATGGAGACCCGTCATTTGTTGACGGGGCGGACGCAACGGAAGCCGGTCGGGGAATCGGTAGACGCCGAAAGGCAATGGAGACCACAGCTGCTTGTTAATACGTTCGAAACCAGCTTCTAGTCGGGGAATCGGTAGACGCCGAAAGGCAATGGAGACGGGGCTCGTGGTGTCGGCGTTCTGATTCTGCGACGTGTCGGGGAATCGGTAGACGCCGAAAGGCAATGGAGACCCGTCATTTGTTGACGGGGCGGACGCAACGGAAGCCGGTCGGGGAATCGGTAGACGCCGAAAGGCAATGGAGACCCGTCATTTGTTGACGGGGCGGACGCAACGGAAGCCGGTCGGGGAATCGGTAGACGCCGAAAGGCAATGGAGACCACAGCTGCTTGTTAATACGTTCGAAACCAGCTTCTAGTCGTGGAATCGGTGAACGCCGAAAGGCAATGGAGACTCCGAATCCGAAATGTCTTGTAGTTTTTCCATAAAACTTTGTCGTGGAATCGGTGAACGCCGAAAGGCAATGGAGACCTCAAGCGTTGGCCTCACCACCGTTTCCAAGGATTTCGTCGTGGAATCGGTGAACGCCGAAAGGCAATGGAGACAACGATGGAAACAGTGGAACAGTTTCACCATTGAAACTGTTGTCGTGGAATCGGTGAACGCCGAAAGGCAATGGAGACTAACTCTCAGCCAACCATTTGCCTCGGTGCGCCATTTCTGGGTCGTGGAATCGGTGAACGCCGAAAGGCAATGGAGACTGACGAGATAATCGGTCACCGCTTGGCGACCTTTCATGGTCGTGGAATCGGTGAACGCCGAAAGGCAATGGAGACAACGCTCCGACAACCGAGATGCTAATGGTAGGTTTTGCCAGTCGTGGAATCGGTGAACGCCGAAAGGCGGACCGAAGGAATGGTGAAAAGTGAAGATTGAATGCAGAAACCGGGTTCCGTTTCACTCTTCATAATTCACTCTTCTCTCTTCACCGTAAAAGTGTCAGTCCTTGCATATTGCAGAAATGACCTGGGCGGCGTTCCAGGAGTCGTCCATGTGCGACGAACGGAGCCAAAACGGGGCGAGGTTGACCAGCGGAATGGGTAACACCCCTTCCTCGATGCCCTCGTGGGTGATGACCCCGTCCAGGAAGGCGTGGACTCCGGAGCGGTATTCGGCCAGCTGGATGGCCTTGGCGGCTTTGAGGACATGCCAGCCCCAGCGGGGACCGAGCATGCGCGGGAGAGAATACGAGCTCTATTTGCAGAGTATGGAAGGAACACCCGCCCTCACCCCGGCCCTCTCCCGCTCGGGGAGAGGGGGAGTCCTCGGCCGCGTGGTGGTGGTGCGGGAGTTCGACAAATAAGGCTCAAGGCTGAAGGCTAAATGCTAAAGGACGGAGCGAGCCGAAAGGCAGAACAAAGAAATGGAGAAAAGTGAAGATTGAATGGAGAAACCGGTGAATGGATCGGTCCCATTTCACTCTTCCTAATTCACTCTTCCTAATTCACTCTTCGCTCTTTACCGTAGGGACGGTATTTGCCGAAAGGCGGGCCGGAGGAAGGGAGGCTTGAAAATCCTGGCAGAAAGATGGGGGGCAGAAAAATGAAGAACGGAGCCAATGGAGACATATTTCTGCCGGTTCATTTTTCTGCCATGGTTTTTGGCGGTGAACGGACCCAGCCGAAGGGCGGAACAAAGAAATGGTGAAGGGTGAAGATTGAATGGTGAAACCGGTGATTGGATCGGTTCCGTTTCACTCTTCCCAATTCGCTCTTCTCTCTTTACCGCAAGCGCCGGGCCCGGAAAACGCTCGCGCGGCTGCGCATATTCTTGCATCAAGATTACGAATAGCGTAATGTGTGAGCATAAATGCAAAGCCTTACCGAAAGGGTTTTCCAACTGACGCCGCCGGGCGGGTTGTTCGATGAGACCGTCATCCACAATCTGTTTCCGGACAGCAGTGCGGGCGCCCGCGCTTTGTTGGTGCATCGGGCTTGGCAGGCGGGTGAAATCTTGCGTCTGAAACCCGGCCGGTACGTGCTCGGGCCGCTTTATCGGAAGTCCGAGCCGCATCCGTTCGTGTTGGCCAGTGCGCTGCACGCCCCGTCCCATATTAGTCTGGAATCCGCCTTGGCGCACCACGGGCTGATCCCTGAGGCGGTCTACCAGGTGAGCAGTGTCACGGTCGGGCGCAGTCGGGAGTATGCCACGCCGCTGGGGGTGTTCAGTTTTCGCCGGGTGCCGGCGCGCGCGCCGCGGGCCGGGGTCGAGGCGGTGGCGGTCGCGCGCAACGCCTGGGCGTTTATCGCCTCGCCCCTGCGCGCCATTGCCGATGCGGTTTACCTTAACCAGGAGATCTCCTGGAATCGCCATGGCCTGGGCTACTTGACGGAATCGCTCCGCATCGAGGAGGACGATCTGCGCCCGCTCGACTTTGAAGCGATGGACGAAATCGTCGAGAGCATCCGCAGTCGGCGCGTGCGGGCGTACCTCGAGGGGTTGAAGGGAGCCATGAACCATGCTGGATAAAGTATTGAGCGCGAAAATCCGGGAATATGCGCCGGCGAACACCGTTGAGCAGGAGAACGTGCTCCAGGAACTCATGCAGCACTATGTGCTGGCCAGCCTCGCGCGCGCGGGCCTGTTCGCGCAAGCCATGTTTCACGGCGGCACCTGCCTGCGGATCGTTCACGGGATGAACCGGTTTTCGGAGGACCTGGATTTTCTGCTCAAGCAACCCAATCCGCGCTTCCGCTGGCAAGGTTACCTTGAATCCGTTCGGAAAGACTGTGCCGGCGAAGGCATTGCGTTTGGGGCGCAGGATAAGTCCCAAGCGGGAAAGGCGGTTCAGAAAGCGTTCTTGAAGACCGATTCCATCGGCAAGATTCTAACGCTCGACCTGCCTTTCGAGCGGTATCAGGCGCGCAAGATCCGCATCAAGTTGGAGATCGACACCAATCCTCCCGCGGGCTCGACCTTCTCGACCAGCTACATCACGTTCCCCGTGACGACGTCCATGACCACGCAGTCCCTGGAATCGGGTTTCGCCCTGAAACTGCACGCCTTGCTCTGCCGCTCCTATGTCAAAGGTCGCGACTGGTATGACTTCGTGTGGTACGTCGCGCGCAAAACCCGGCCCGATCTGAGTCTGCTGGCCAGGGCCTTGCACCAGCAGGGACCATGGGCCGGCCAACCGCTCACGGTGACCCCGCCTTGGGTGCGGGAAAACATGGAATCGGCCATCCGGCGCCTGGATTGGGCCTACGTCCGGGCTGATGTTCAGCGCTTCCTGCCCCTGCGCGAGCAGGAGGGACTCCGCGCGTGGAGCGGGGACTTCTTCCTGAACCTCCTCGCGCGCATGAACGACGGGGAGGCCATAGATTAGGTCGCGTTCCGCTTTCTGTTCAGGCCAATACATACGTCAAGGGGACGTCAAGGGGTCCTAGAAAAGTGACTATTGGTGGTGCTCGGTGGCTGGGGAGGAACGCCCGCCCTCACCGGAGGAATGGTGAAAAGTGAGGATTGAATGGTAAAATCGGTGACCTCCCATTTCACTCTTCACTCTTCCCAATTCGCTCTTCTCTCTTCACCGCCAAGGGCCACGGATTTCCGTTTGGCGGGGACGCCTCGACGGGTTTGGGCTAGGGCACGGTAACGCTCGCCGAATCCCGCCTCATTAGCTAACTTAGCTAAGGATGATCAAAGTGAATATGCATGAGGCCAAGACGCGGCTGAGCCAACTGGTCGATGCGGTGGAGAAAAACACGGACGCGGTCACCATTTGTCGGCGCGGCAAACCGGTCGCCAGGATCGTTCGCTTTGCGCCCGACGCGGACCGACTCACGCCCGATCCCGCCCTGCGGGTCACGTTGCGCTACGATCCCACCGAGCCGTTGTCGGAGGACGAAATCCCCGGGGAATACCGATGAATGCGCTCCTGGACACCTGCGCGCTGCTTTGGCTGGTAATGAAGAATGGAGAATGGAGAAGATTGAATGGTGAAATCGGTTCCATTTTACGCTTCCTATTTCTCTCTTCGCTCTTCTTAATTCACTCTTCTTAATTCACTCTTCTTAATTCACTCTTCTTAATTCGCTCTTCTTAATTCACTCTTCTTAATTCACTCTTCTCTCTTCATGGACCTGGGGTCGGTCCCGCGTAATCGATAATTCGTGTGAATTCGTGTGCATTCGTGGTGGTGAAAGCGGGGAGGAGGGAGCGTTTTCTTTGCGCTCTTTGCGCTCTTTTGCGGCGCGTTTTCCGGGGAAGGTAGTTGGCGACAAAGTTGGCGACAAAGATTTGGCGAGGGGGCGGTCCATGACACGAGTTCATGCATGGGTGCGCCGTGGCTGGGGAGGAACGCCCGCCCTCACCCCGGCCCTCTCCCGCTCAGGGAGAGGGAGAGTCCTCGGCCGCGTGGTGGTAATGCGGGAGCACGGGGTTGGCGCACAATCACGACGGCGGAGAGTAACCTTCGTCAGCTTCGTTAGCTTGGTGTGAGATTTTGGAGGTGAGGAGGGGACCGAAGGGGAGGCGTCACAGAAGGTAACGAAGGAAACGAAGAGGGAACAGGCCGAGCCGAAAGGCAGACCGGAAGAATGGAGAAGGGAGAAGATTGAATGGTGAAATCGGTTCCATTTTACGCTTCCTATTTCACTCTTCACTCTTCTTAATTCACTCTTCACTCTTCTTAATTCACTCTTCTCTCTTCTTAATTCACTCTTCTCTCTTCTTAATTCACTCTTCTTAATTCGCTCTTCACTCTTCTTAATTCGCTCTTCTTAATTCGCTCTTCTTAATTCGCTCTTCGCTCTTCTTAATTCACTCTTCTTAATTCACTCTTCTCTCTTCATGGACCTGGGGTCGGTCCCGCGTAATCGATAATTCGTGTGAATTCGTGTGCATTCGTGGTGGTGAAAGCGGGGAGGAGGGAGCGTTTTCTTTGCGCTCTTTGCGCTCTTTTGCGGCGCGTTTTCCGGGGAAGATAGTTGGCGACAAAGTTGGCGACAAAGATTTGGCGAGGGGGCGGTCCATGACACGAGTTCATGCATGGGTGCGCCGTGGCTGGGGAGGAACGCCCGCCCTCACCCCGGCCCTCTCCCGCTCAGGGAGAGGGAGAGTCCTCGGCCGCGTGGTGGTAATGCGGGAGCACGGGGTTGGCGCACAATCACGACGGCGGAGAGTAACCTTCGTCAGCTTCGTTAGCTTGGTGTGAGATTTTGGAGGTGAGGAGGGGACCGAAGGGGAGGCGTCACAGAAGTTAACGAACGAAACGAAGGGGGAACAGGCCGAGCCGAAAGGCAGACCGGAAGAATGGAGAAGGGAGAAGATTGAATGGTGAAATCGGTTCCATTTTACGCTTCCTATTTCTCTCTTCGCTCTTCTTAATTCACTCTTCGCTCTTCTTAATTCACTCTTCTCTCTTCTTAATTCACTCTTCTTAATTCGCTCTTCTTAATTCGCTCTTCGCTCTTCTTAATTCACTCTTCTTAATTCACTCTTCTCTCTTCATGGACCTGGGGTCGGTCCCGCGTAATCGATAATTCGTGTGCATTCGTGGTGGTGAAAGCGGGGAGGAGGGAGCGTTTTCTTTGCGCTCTTTGCGCTCTTTTGCGGCGCGTTTTCCGGGGAAGATAGTTGGCGACAAAGTTGGCGACAAAGATTTGGCGAGGGGGGCGGTCCATGACACGAGTTCATGCATGGGTGCGCCGTGGCTGGGGAGGAACGCCCGCCCTCACCCCGGCCCTCTCCCGCTCAGGGAGAGGGAGATTCCTCGGCCGCGTGGCCCGTAGTGCGGGAGCACGGAGTTGGCGCACAATCACGACGGCGGAGAGTAACCTTCGTCAGCTTCGTTAGCTTGGTGTGAGATTTTGGAGGTGAGGAGGGGACCGAAAGGGAGGCGTCACAGAAGTTAACGAACGAAACGAAGAGGGAACAGGCCGAGCCGAAAGGCAGACCGGAAGAATGGAGAAGGGAGAAGATTGAATGGTGAAATCGGTTCCATTTTACGCTTCCTATTTCTCTCTTCGCTCTTCTTAATTCTCTCTTCGCTCTTCTTAATTCTCTCTTCGCTCTTCTTAATTCACTCTTCGCTCTTCTTAATTCGCTCTTCGCTCTTCTTAATTCGCTCTTCACTCTTCTTAATTCACTCTTCTCTCTTCATGGACCTGGGGTCGGTCCCGCGTAATCGATAATTCGTGTGAATTCGTGTGCATTCGTGGTGGTGAAAGCGGGCACGGATCAGGATAGGCGCACCCAGGATTCGATCTCGGCGGCCAGGAAGGAGACGCCATCGACGGCGAGTTCCAGGCGTGGATCGCGTTTTTCGGCGACGAACAACTGTTCCTCCTTGAGTTTGAGCACGCCGCGCAGGCGGATGCCGCCCTTGAGCCAGACTTCGGCCCGCTGGTTGAGGGGAAGGCCCATTTGCCGGGTGAGCTTTTGGACCTATTGCTTGCGCACGCCGGCGCGGTATTTGAGCCAGTCCCAGTCGGTGGTGGGCTTGGGGACGAAACCACCGCCGGCGCCGCCTTTGAGCGCGGGGCGGATGGTGTCCTGAACCGCCCACCGATGGCTTTCGATGTGGCCGTCGGAATACTGGAGGTTGGCCGAGCCGTTATGGTAGGAGGCGGGCAAGTTGCCCCACTTGGTGTCCTCCAGGGTATTGACAAAGAAACCGTCGTTGATGGTGTCGGGATGTTCTTCCAGAAGCACAAAGGTTTCGGAGGGGCGGATGAATTGGGACATTTTGAAGACTTGCTGGTAGGCGGGATTGAATTGATCGAGGGCTTGGCTGGGATCGCCCACGAGGGAGTTCATGGAGTAGGTGCGGATGCGGAAGCCGTTGCCGGCTTTCGAGGTGTCGGACGGGCATTTGTAGATGGCGGTGGCCTGGTTGACGTAGGAGGAGAGTTTGCCGCTGAGGAGCAGGGCGACGTTGGTGTTGTCGTCGGTGATGTCCCAGTCCTCGATGTTATTGACCCAGCTTTGCCGCATGGCGGTGGTTTCGGCGCGGTTGTGGTTGTTGACGAGGCGGTCGCTGAAGTCGTCGCAATAGAGGACCCAGCCTTGGGCGAGTTGGCGGAGGTTGTTGGTGCAGGCGATGGATTTGGCCTTGTCTTTGGCTTTGGCCAGGGCGGGCAGCAGCAATCCAGCCAGGATGGCGATGATGGCGATGACGACCAACAGCTCAATCAGCGTAAAGCCGAAGAGTTTCTTGCTCCTTATATGCATATGGTGGCGAAACGTTTCCCGTGCGCAGTCCATCCACAGACGTTTTGGCGCGGGGTTCTATTCACGGCCCCGGCCCGCCATGACACCCCTACGGGGCGGCCTGGAGATCGCGGATGAGGACGCTCATGAAGGGGTAGCGCTTGTCGGGCTCGCGTTCGAGGCATTTGAGGATGGCTTTCTCGAGGGGGACGGAGAGTTGGGGATTGTGCTCGCGCGGGGGGGTCAACGGGGAGTTGGGGTCCAATTGGCGGCGCATGACCTCTTCGGCGGTCTCGCCGACGAAGGGCCGTTTCCAGGTGAGCAGTTCATAGGCGACGACGCCGAAGGCGAAGATGTCGGCGCGGTGGTCGATGGGCTTGTGGAGGAGTTGTTCGGGGGCCATATAGGCCGGGGTGCCGGCGTATTTCCAGAGCTTTTCGGGTTTGTCGGGCCGGGGGAGGGAGAGGTCGAAATCGACGAGGCGCAGCTGGCCGTTGCGGGTGATCATGAGGTTCTCGGGCTTGAAATCCAGGTGCATGAAGCCCGATTCGTGGACGTATTCGAGGGCTAGGGCCATATCGAGGAGGATGCTCCAGACTTTCTCGACGAGGATGGGGTCGTTTTGGGCGAACATCTCCCGCAGATTGGCGCCCTCGACGTATTCCATGAGGAGGTAGAGCCGGCCGTCCAACTTGCCGTGGTCATAATAACGGATGATCTGCTCGTGGTTATGGATCTTGGCCAGGATCTCACAGCCGCGCAGGAAGCGCCGTTTGGCGAGGAAGTTGTACTTCAACTTTTCATGCATCAGGCGCAGGGCGAAGGTTTCCTCTTTTTGGCTGGTGGCGAGCCATAAATCGGCCATGCCGCCGCTGTTGATCAATTCATGCAGGCGGTAGGGCCCGAAAGTGTTGGCCTTCGGTCCGCCGTCGGAGTCTTGAGTTTTCGCCCCAAATAAGGACATATCCCGTGATCGTTCGGTCCCATGATTAGCACGATCGAAATCATCCCGCCACAGGAAATTGAGAAAAACGGTTGGATCAAGAACGCTACCAAAGACTTTCGTCGCGGCCTCGCGGGTTCAGAGCTCGGGGAAATGTTGATGCAGGCATCCGGGGCAGATGCCGTGGGTAAAGGTGGCGTCGGTGTGCTCGCTGAGGTAGATCTCGAGTTGCTCCCAGGAGGTGCGATCGGTGCGGATTTTGTGGCAATACATGCAGATGGGCAGCAGGCCTTGGAGGCGTTTGACATGGGCCAGGGCGTTTTTGAGCTCGGCGTTGACGCGGCGCAGTTCCATGAGGTCGTGGAAGCGGGCGCGGGCGATGAGGATGGCGCGCTCCATTTCATGGGCGCGGGGCGGTTTGATGAGGTAGGCCCCGGCGCCCACGGCCGCGGCTTCGCGGATGGTGGGCTGGGCGGAATAGACCGTGAGCATGACGATGGGGGTGGGGTGCCAGTCCTGAATCTGCCTGGCGGCGTCGAGGCCGTTCATTTCGGGCATCTCGATGTCCATCATCACGACGTCGGGTTCCAGGGAATGGGCCAGGCACACGGCTTGCCGGCCGTCGGCGGCCTTCCCGACGACCTCGACGCCGATCAGTTCGAGCTCGCTCTCGATCACGGTGGCGACGAGAGGTTCGTCCTCGGCGATAAGGGCGCGGACGCCGTGAGTTGCCATGCCTTTCATAGTTTCAGGTGCGATGGACTTCCTCGGACTTGATGCGCAGGACGGCCACGGCGCCGTGGTCGTTGGCCAGGGTCAAGGAGCCGCGAAAGGCGCCGGTGGTCAACTGTTGCAGCAACACGAGCCCCACGCCCTGGCGCTGGCGGTTGAGGATGTCGGCGGGAAACCCCGGGCCGTCGTCCCGGTACTCGAGGCGGATGAATTCATCCTCGGGGTCCAGGCGCACGGTCACCCGCGTCATCATGCGTCCGGCGGCGCCGTATTTGAGGGTGTTGGTGGCCAGTTCGTTGAGCGCCAAGGCCAAGCTGTTGGCCTGCCGCGGGGACACGAGCACCGGGGACGGGGTGACGGCCACGGCGATCTGCTTGCTGGGGCCGAGCGAATCGGCCACCGCGCTGATGATCCGCTCCGCCAACTCGGACAGGCGCATGGGACGCCACTGGGTTTCGGAGAGCATTTGATGCACCTCGATGAGGCCCCGCACCCGCTGGTTCAAATGTTCGAGGGCATCCCGCACCACGGGGCGGTCTTCCCGGTTGGGGGTGTAGAGTTGCTCGGCCCGAATCAGGCCCAGGATGCTGATGAGATTGTTTTTGACCCGGTGGTTGATCTCGCGCAGCAGTTCGGTCTTCGTCTCGGCATCCTCCCGGGTTTGCTCGTAAAGGCGGCGCAACTCGACGTCCGCCGGTTTGGCGGGGGCCAGGTCGGCCAGCACGCGCCGGAAGTGCGGGCAGGTCGCGCCGTGAAAGGCCTCGTCCGCGCGGGCCGCGCGGGCCGCCCCCCGCGGGGCGCCCAGCCACGGGGTTGCCGTTCGGGTTTGTTCCCTCGTCAATGAGATGGACTCCATTTGCATGCTCATCACACCCCCATCCCCGCCCCGGCGGGAGCGGATGCGAGACCCCCCGGCGCGCCCGCGACTGTCTCATTATCCGGCGCCCGGTTCCCGAATCCGTCACGGACCTGGACAAAGGTGGCGTCCCAGGCCCGCGCGATTGGGAAGCACGGAGCGTGCCAGGGGCGTTGCGGCAAAGAGAGCCGAAATCGGCGGGCGCGGAAACCGGCGGGCGGCGGGGCGCCGGGAATAACCGAAAGGCCGGAGGATTGGCGGCAAGTTACGCCCAGGTGACAAAGCGGTGACATCTTAATGTAATCTTAATCGGTGCTCCTGTAGGTTAGGGGCATGAGGACCTTCTCAGTTGAGTCTAGCGAGCCTGACTCGGCGGCCGCGCCGCCGAATCACCACCCCCTTTGTTGACGTGATGGCATTCTCACCAGACCACCCCGAAAAGCCGCAGGTTCCCCTCGAAAACCAGACCATTCACCTATGATGAGCATTGTTCACCAGCATCCGTCTTTTATGAGCCGCCCCGGATTCGCCCGCTTGAGCGGCGCCCTCCTGCTGGGTTTGGCCAACTTCGCCCTGGGGGCCGGGATCGATCCGTCGGGTTTGGCGGCGGGGGACGTGGGCACGCCGAGCGTGGCCGGCGCGACGGTGGTGACGACGGAGGCCATCACGGTGACCGCGGGAGGTGGGGGCATCGGGTTCAAGAGCGATGGATTTCATTTTGCGGCGGTGTCGGAACCGGGCGATTTCGATGTGCGGGTGCGGGTGTCGGCGTTGAAAAATTCGGATATTTGGGCCAAAGCCGGGCTGATGCTCCGGGCGGAACGTTCCGCGGGCGCCGCGTTTGCGGCGGTGATGACCACGCCGGCGGGCGCCGGCTGCCTGTTCCAGGCGCGCGACAGCAGCGGGGGCAACGCGGCCAATCAGGGGTATTTTCCGGCCAATCAGCCGTTTGGCTGGTTGCGGCTGCGCCGGGAAGGGGAGGTGGTGAGCGGTTTCGCCGGATACGACGGCCACCGGTGGAGTCTTTTGGGAACGAAAACGCTCGCTTTGGGGACGAACGGTTACCTGGGGCTGGCGGTGACGAGTCACAGCACCAACGCGACCATGGCCGAGTTCCGCGACCTGAGCGTGGTGGAAAACGCGGTGAATGAACCAGTCCGGGTGGAAATCGAGCCCTTGGGGCCTTCATCGCGGCGTTCGGCGATGACGATCACCGAGATCATGTACCATCCGGCCACCCGGACGGACGGGAAGAACGTCGAGTTTGTCGAGCTGTACAACCCGCAGCCTTATTATGAGGACATAAGCGGGTGGCAAATCGGGGGGGACATCGCGTTCACTTTCCCGGCGGGCACGGTGGTTCCGGGCGGCGGCTTTCTGGTGGTGGCGGGCGTGCCCGAGGACATGCGCGCGGTTTATGGATTGGAGGGGGTACTGGGTCCGTTCACGGGCAAA